>NZ_JBTXJG010000031.1:0-250 GCF_054957755.1 Altererythrobacter chaiwopuensis | reverse complement strand
GGGCTTGATCACCCGTTGCGCCACCATTGCAGGCCACGCAACCAGCGGCCGCGCCTGACGTACGCGGCCAGCAGGGCCTGGCGTGACAGCGGCGAGCTGCGCGCAAAGCGTTCGGCATCACTCGCCAGGCCATGCAACGCGGCGCCGCCCAGTTGCTGCCGCCGGCGTCTGGCGCGCAGCAGCGTTCGGGCGCAGAAGTGGGCGATCTCGAAGCGCGTGTCGTCCGACAGCGGCGGCAGCTCGGCGGCGA
>NZ_JBTXJG010000030.1:0-255 GCF_054957755.1 Altererythrobacter chaiwopuensis | reverse complement strand
CCGGAATCGGCGTCGTACACGCCATGCTCCAGCAGCGCCTGGCCGATGCCCTGCGCGAGGCCGCCGTGCACCTGGCCCTCGACGATCATCGGGTTGACGATGTTGCCGAAGTCGTCCACCGCGCTGAAGCGGTCGATGCGCACGACGCCCGTGGCCGGGTCCACCTCCACCTCGCAGACGTAGCTGCCGGCCGGGTAGGTGAAATTGGTCGGGTCGTAGAAGGCGTTCTCGTTCAGGCCCGGCTCCAGCTTGTCG
>NZ_JBTXJG010000029.1:0-258 GCF_054957755.1 Altererythrobacter chaiwopuensis | reverse complement strand
CATGATCGCGATGCCCAGGAGGATTCGCGCGAGATCCTAATGCGCGATCTTGGCCTGGGCGGAACCGCGTCGGGGATAGTGACCTATCGCACCCCCGCTATCGACGAGGTAGATGCACGGCAGCCGGTTCTCCTGCGCGATCTCCTGCGCGCGCAAGTGCTTCTTCACCGTCTTGCTCGTGTAATTGGCGTTGCCGCAACGCGCTTGCTTATTCCCTTGTCCTATATCTCGATCCTTGGCGGCACGCTGACACTGATA
>NZ_JBTXJG010000028.1:0-261 GCF_054957755.1 Altererythrobacter chaiwopuensis | reverse complement strand
CCGCTACCGGCAGGAAGCCAGCCAGGAACTCGTGCGCGTGCAAAGCGAGATGGCCCAGCTCGACGAGCAGATGGTCGTGCGCCAGGACGCGCTGACCCGCACCGTTCTCAAGTCGCCGGTGCATGGCGTCGTCAAGAGCGTGAAGGCGGGCACCATCGGCGGCGTCATCGGCAGCGGCGCACCCATCCTCGAGATTTCGCCCATCGGGCCGAAGGTGCTGGTCGAGGCCCGCATCAAGCCCAAGGACATCGGCTTCGTGCG
>NZ_JBTXJG010000027.1:0-263 GCF_054957755.1 Altererythrobacter chaiwopuensis | reverse complement strand
GCCCGAGAGCGCTGCGGCCTTGTGTTCTGTCGTCCTTCGGTGCCGTTGCCGGCCTCAAAGGCTTTTCCCTGACCTGGGAATCCGGCGGTCGGTCGGCCGATCCGACCCGCTGGGTTCCAAAAAAACGTGACCGAACGCGCCCGCCGCGGCGCGGAACCTGCGGTGGAGCCATGCTAGTGACGGGCGTGTCGGCTTATTCGGCAAAAAGGCCTGCTTTCCTGAGCTTTGGTCTGACCGTCCGGCGCCTGTGCCGGTCGGGGTGG
>NZ_JBTXJG010000026.1:0-264 GCF_054957755.1 Altererythrobacter chaiwopuensis | reverse complement strand
CCAGGATCCGGGCGAGCATCGAGGTCGTCGTGGTCTTGCCATGCGTGCCGGCCACCGCCAGCACGTGGCGGCCCTGCAGCACATGCTCGGCCAGCCACTGCGGGCCCGAGACGTAGGGCAGACCGGCATCCAGGATGGCCTCCATCAGCGGAAAGCGCTCGCCGCGGGTGACGACGTTGCCGATGACGAAGACGTCGGGCTTGAGTGCCAGTTGCTCCGCCCCGAAGCCGGTGATGAGCTCGATGCCGAGGGCTTCGAGCTGCG
>NZ_JBTXJG010000025.1:0-264 GCF_054957755.1 Altererythrobacter chaiwopuensis | reverse complement strand
GGCAGGGGCGCGCTTGGCGGGCTTGTACAGGTCGAACCGGTAGCCGCCCAGCTCCCAGGACAGGGCGGCGGCTTCCGGCTGCAGCGGCAGGCCGGCGTCGTCCAGCTTGTAGACGCCCTCGGGCAGGGCCAGCGGCAGGGCGCTCAGCGCGAAGGGGTGGGCGGCGTGGGCGACGCCGGCGAACACCTGGGCCAGATGGCCGTCGGCGCCCGGCACGAGGGCGTGGGTGTCAGCGGCGCCGACGAAGCCCACCGTGGCCAGCCA
>NZ_JBTXJG010000024.1:0-266 GCF_054957755.1 Altererythrobacter chaiwopuensis | reverse complement strand
AGCAAGAGGGCGCCCAGATAGACCAGCTTCTGGCCAGGGGCACGCGCCACCTGGAACACGCTGGCCTGCACCTGCTCGAAGTCCTGCAGCTGCAGCAGCATGGGCGAGGGGTAGTAGAGGCTGTCGGACAGCGACATGACGGCCTGGGTCATGAAGCTCTGCATGTCGGCATCCGCCGCGGCCGGCTTCAGCCCGGCCTGCTCGCGGGCGAGCTGGTTTAGCTCGAACAGGCTGCCATTGAGGATGCGCAGCAGCACCTCGGAGAC
>NZ_JBTXJG010000023.1:0-269 GCF_054957755.1 Altererythrobacter chaiwopuensis | reverse complement strand
CTGGAGCACATCCACCGTGTCATGGCCCCAGGAGCCCGGTACGAAATCGCCCTTCCTGAGAAAGGGCCGGAGCTTCTTGAGGTGATCCGAGATGAAGGGCTCGCCGCCCTTGGCCGGCACCAGGGTGAAATGCGTCGACACGATCCAGCCGCCGCCGGTGCGGATCCTGTCGGCCAGCGGCTTCAGCCGGGCGGGCAGTGCCGCGATCTCGGGCGCTGACTGGCCGGCCCGGCCATAGGCGCCGTCGGGATGGAGGAAGTCGTTCTGCA
>NZ_JBTXJG010000022.1:0-270 GCF_054957755.1 Altererythrobacter chaiwopuensis | reverse complement strand
GCCGCGGCGACGGAGACGAGGGTGTCGCGGATGCCGTCGGCGCGCAGCTGCTCGGCGACGGCGACGCGCGGCGGGCGCGGCGGCCCGATGACGTAGACGAGGTCGGCGCCGGGGGGCACCTCGGCCTGCGGCGGGAAGACGTAGAGGGGGAGGCCGGCGACGGCGACCGCCGCGCACGTGGCCGCGACGACCGCCGCGGCGATGCCGGCTCGCTTGCGCCACCCCATGAGACCTCCCCGAACATCCTCGCTCATGCGACGCGGAGTGAAC
>NZ_JBTXJG010000021.1:0-271 GCF_054957755.1 Altererythrobacter chaiwopuensis | reverse complement strand
GCACCACCAGGGTCGACTTGGCGGCGATTTCATTAAAAAGCGCAGCAAGCACGGCGTCGACCACATTCGTTCCGCCGTTGCGTAACCAGGCGAGCGCTGTCTTTCCGATCCCGGCCTGCGCTGTTTCGAAGCTGAGGATCACCGATTCAAGGAAGCTGTACGGATCTCTGTCCTGCTCGTCCAACGAGACCCATGCAACGATGGCTCCTTGCGCGACCGCGTGATCAAAATACTGAAGCATCGTGGTAGTCTTGCCATAGCCAGCGGCGGC
>NZ_JBTXJG010000020.1:0-272 GCF_054957755.1 Altererythrobacter chaiwopuensis | reverse complement strand
GATGCGGGCACTGGCATTCAGCGAGTGGTGCGTTCTCTCTTGTTGGAGTTGCTGCGAAATCCCCCCGACGGCTTTGAGGTGCGCCCCGTCCGGGCTGGGCGGAAGGCGTCCTATCGCTACGCCAATGAGTATCTGTCGTCGTTAGACTCGAGTTCCTCATATGGTGCGGACACTTCAATTCGCTTGTCGGCGGGGGATATCTTTTTGGGACTGGATTTAAGTAGCCGGATCGTCCCAAGCCGGCAACGTGAGTTTTTGGCCTGGCGCGCAGA
>NZ_JBTXJG010000019.1:0-272 GCF_054957755.1 Altererythrobacter chaiwopuensis | reverse complement strand
TAGCGGGATGATGACCACAGGCATCAGTGACTGCACCACGCGTGGCACCTTCCAGGAGCCAATCCACAGGGCGATGAGACCAGCCAAGATACCGGTAACCAGACCACCAATGAAGCCAGCGCCGATGGTGACGGAGATGGCGCCACCGACGAAGCCCGGCGCGATGCCTGGGCGTCCAGCAAGTGCGTATGCGGTGTAGCCAGACAGGGCTGCCACGATGAAGCCCATGGCTGCTTGGCCGGTGGCGAACAGGACTGCGCCGAAGTACAACA
>NZ_JBTXJG010000018.1:0-273 GCF_054957755.1 Altererythrobacter chaiwopuensis | reverse complement strand
GCTGAATTCGGGCCGCGCAACCTCTCTGAGTCCAGAGCAGCAATCTCGGAGCCGTTCTCCTCCTCCTCCCTCCCTCCCTCGTTGGCTCCGGGGCGTTTTGCGGTCCCTTTTACAACCCGGGCCCGTGTCGATGACGCGGGTCCGGTCTTCACGGGTGGGCCTGCCGGCGCGCATGCGGCGCCCGTGCTGGACTTCCTGCGCCGCCGCGGCCACCCGCGCGGCCCCGGGCGCGACACCGCCAAGCGCATCGCCGTCATCGGCGGCGGCATCGCC
>NZ_JBTXJG010000017.1:0-273 GCF_054957755.1 Altererythrobacter chaiwopuensis | reverse complement strand
ATTCCGTGGTCACCATTGCGAGCAATTATGGCCGTTACCTGCCGGTTTCAATTGTGGTGCAGAGTGAGAAAAACACCACCATCACTACATCGCCGGTGTTTGCAAAAGATACTGATCAGCAGCACAGGCTGTATGCCGGCCGGGAGCGCCTTGGTAAAACTCCTTTTGATGTCATTGATCTCACCGGTCCTGGCATCGAGGGTGTGGCTTATGTATTGCCGGAGGCTCAGGCTCCGCATATGTCCAGGCGTCACAGTATTTATGTCAACCGCA
>NZ_JBTXJG010000016.1:0-273 GCF_054957755.1 Altererythrobacter chaiwopuensis | reverse complement strand
CCCTGCTCGCGACCCGGCCGCTGGCCAGCAGCCTGCGGGTGGCCCGCCACCTCGTGCTGGAGCGTCTGGCCGTGCTGGACGTGGAACAGGCGGCGTCCGTGGCGGACGTGACCCTGGCCATGACCCACCTGGCCGAAGTGACGCTGGACCGGGCCCTCACCGCCGCCCGGGCGGAGCTGGACGACCTCCACGGCGCCCCGCAGGCGCCCGACGGCAGCGACATCGCCTTCTGGGTGCTCGGCATGGGCAAGCTCGGCGCCCGCGAGCTGAACG
>NZ_JBTXJG010000015.1:0-276 GCF_054957755.1 Altererythrobacter chaiwopuensis | reverse complement strand
ATGTTGAGCTTGTCCATGACTTTGCGCATTGTGGCCGTCGGGCAAGGCGATCCTGCCATAATACCCGTGCGAAGCGTCGAGACATCGTACTGCGTTAGATCAGGCAGGTTGAGCATTGCAATGAACATGGTCGGCACGCCATAGAGAGCGGTGCACCCCTCCGCAGCCACTGCTTCGAGAGTCTTCGCGGAGTCGAACGCTTCGTCCGGATAGACCATCGCCGCGCCCGTCGTAACCGCGGCGAGATTTCCCATGACCATGCCGAAGCAATGATAA
>NZ_JBTXJG010000014.1:0-276 GCF_054957755.1 Altererythrobacter chaiwopuensis | reverse complement strand
GCCAGGCAGGCTGTGCAGACAGCGCTAAGTCCTTTCAGGCCTTGGATCAGTTTCTGATGGATCATCGTGCTGGTCCTCTGGCTGGCCGGCCGCCACTCCGAGTGAGATTGGCGGCCGGTCTCGTCAGGACATCAGTTGTAGCTGACCGTCACGTCATAGGTACCATTATAGGTGCCGGCGGCCTGATTGGCGGCCACTGTTTCTGTTGGGGGCACTTTGACAGTGGCCAGGCCCGATGCGTCGAGGCTTCCTGTGGTCGCGACGTCCGTGGTGAAG
>NZ_JBTXJG010000013.1:0-277 GCF_054957755.1 Altererythrobacter chaiwopuensis | reverse complement strand
CAAAAACTGCTTTTATCCGATTTTTGAACCAACATCTGTGGGGAGAACCCGGGGACGCTGAGCTGTACGCCTACCACTTTAAGAACTGACTAAGTTCGTTGTCTTTCGGGTCCTCCCCGAGTCTGCGGTTACTTCCCCTCCACGGAGCCTCTCAGCATCCGGATGTCGCATGGATTCTGAGGGCTGTACCCCGCCCCTCCCCTTCCCGCCCCCACGTATCGTCCGCCAGCTTACGGCCCTTGAGTGGCCACAAAGAGGGCTCTTTCCGGTCAGCGTG
>NZ_JBTXJG010000012.1:0-278 GCF_054957755.1 Altererythrobacter chaiwopuensis | reverse complement strand
GCTGCCCGGCCAGGCCGGCCGCGAAGGCCGCGTGGTGTACTTCGACCCGAGCGGCGATCTGGCCGTGATCGCCGTGGACGGGCTGGACGCCACGCCCCTGCCCGTGGTCGCGACGCCCGGCGCCGGCGGCGACGCCGTGGTGCAGGGCTATCCCTGGGGCGGGCCGTTCACGATGGGGGCGGCGCGCGTGCTGTCGGTGGGACCGACGAACGTGCCCGACATCTACCACCAGCCGACCGTGCCGCGGGAGGTCGCCACGCTCGCCGCCGTCGTGCGCC
>NZ_JBTXJG010000011.1:0-278 GCF_054957755.1 Altererythrobacter chaiwopuensis | reverse complement strand
CAACCCATTTAAAAAAACTGCTTATCTGCCGAATATAGCAACAGACACATTTAAGCAAAGACAATGTCAACAATTATACATCACACTCGTCCCCGAATCATAAAAACCTCGACCAGATCTGATCAGACAGCGGCGGGCAACCCGCACCTGACCAGGCGGATCAGATAATCCCCACGGCCTTGCCTGCGCGTTCGAACATGCCGAGAATCGTGTCGACTGGAGTTCAGACGTGTGCTCTTCCGATCTGAGGCCCTTGAACAACAGGGCGTGGGTGCCGA
>NZ_JBTXJG010000010.1:0-280 GCF_054957755.1 Altererythrobacter chaiwopuensis | reverse complement strand
GCATCGGCAGCGAATGGCCCGGGAAGAAGCGCGCTTCCACCACTTCGCTCAAGCTGCCACAGCCCTGCCACCCCGCGTGCGGTCAGCCATTTTTCGGAGACGATCCGGTCAAGCATGGCATCGCCCTTCACGGCGCATCTCCTATAGCTGAAGCGGGTCGGGCACAATTATGCGGGGCGCAGGCAGGATTGGCAAGCCATGCAGTCCGCCAGCCGCAACGGCGTGGTCGATGACGAGGTGGCATCGGAGGCCGAGGCCTTCGCCCGCGCGCGGCATTTCC
>NZ_JBTXJG010000009.1:0-282 GCF_054957755.1 Altererythrobacter chaiwopuensis | reverse complement strand
GGACGCGCTGCTTTCCGGCCAGAGCGACCGGCCCTCCGACCAGGGGCTGGAAGAAGACCTGTTCGGAGAAGTTCCTCAGCAAATCTCCACGAAGGGGATCGCAGCCAGCCATTCGGCGCGTGCCAGCGGAGATGCCGCGTCAAGCTGGAACCCCCTGCCCCCTGCCGAAAGCCATTGCTCGCCCGATGCGTCACGGCGTTTGGCCACGAAGTCGGCAGGTTGGCCTTTTCAAGCATGGCCGAAACGTCAGCTTCGCGGGCGCCGTCGAACACCGGCGTACCC
>NZ_JBTXJG010000008.1:0-284 GCF_054957755.1 Altererythrobacter chaiwopuensis | reverse complement strand
CTACGTCTGCGAGCACTCGGTGGGCGCCAACGTGACCTGCGACTTCAAGACCGGCAAGGTCATCCTGACCCAGCCGATCGAGCCGGCCCAGGTGCACAAGCTGCTGACCGCCGGCAAGACCGACCTGCTGGAGAACTTCGTCTCGAACAAGACGCGGCGCAAGTTCAAGGCCTTCCTGGCCTACGACAAGAAGGAAGGCAAGGTCATCTTCGAGTTCGAGCCGCGCGCCGGCAAGGCACCGCCCGCCAAGAAGGCCGCGGCCAAGAAGACGGCCAAGGCCTGAC
>NZ_JBTXJG010000007.1:0-285 GCF_054957755.1 Altererythrobacter chaiwopuensis | reverse complement strand
CAAATCCTCAGCGAGCTTCCGGAGGGCACGACGCTCGTCAGCGGCGCTGATGCCACGTACAACTTCCGGTGTAGCCGATCGATCGAACAACTGGGAGAGGAAGACGCACAGCGAGCATTCCTCGGCGACGCCATAAACCGCTTCGTTAACGTATTTCGCCCCAGGGTTAAGGCCTTGGTGGGGGCATCGGCTCGGTAAACCTCAGTGGGACACGCGCGCACCAATCACAGCCACGAAAAACCTAGTCCACATTAGTGGTCAGCTAAGGATTTCAAGACATCGCCC
>NZ_JBTXJG010000006.1:0-286 GCF_054957755.1 Altererythrobacter chaiwopuensis | reverse complement strand
AATGCCGCGTGACGCTGGTGCAGGGCTTCGATGTCGTGCGCAGCGGTCGCTACATCACGCACCGCTGCCCGCAGCAGCACGGACGCTTCAGCAGCTTCGCGTCGTTCATGATCGAGAAGGGCTTCGTGCGCCAGCTCACGCGGCCCGAGATCGCCGACATCGCCGCCAAGGTGGGCGTGATTCATTGCAGCAGCTGCGGTGCGCCCGTGGACGTGCGCCGCGAGGATGCCTGCTCGCACTGCCGCTCGGCCCTGTCGCTGTTGGACCCGCAGGCCGTGGAGAAGGC
>NZ_JBTXJG010000005.1:0-289 GCF_054957755.1 Altererythrobacter chaiwopuensis | reverse complement strand
CCCATGGGGATGCCCAGGCCCGGGATGACCGCCGAGAAGAAGAAGCCGAGCAGCACGGCGCTCACGATCACGAGCGCGACGGCGAGCAGCGAGATGGGGCGCAGATCCCGCCGGAACTCCACGGCGGGGAGCGAGACGGCCGACGAGTAGAGGAGGGGCGGCAGCACGCCGGCGAGGATCCACTCGGGGCTGACGTGCGGCGCGGGGAAGAACGGCAGGAGGGAGATGCCGAGCCCGACCGCGACCAGCAGCAGCGGCGACGCGATGCCCAGGCGCTGTCCGATGGCGC
>NZ_JBTXJG010000004.1:0-1397 GCF_054957755.1 Altererythrobacter chaiwopuensis | reverse complement strand
GACTGATGATGTGGATGGCCCCTGTACCCGACATAGGTGAGTCGTATTGTGGGCTGTTGTCGAAGCACCCCACGGAAAGGACCATCCACAATGGAGATTACCACGATCGGCCTTGATTTGGCCAAGTCTGTTTTTCAGTTGCACGCTGTCGATGCCCATGGCGCTGTTGTCTGGCGCAAACAGGTGAGGCGGCCAGCGTTGCTCGATACGTTGGCCAAGGTTCCTGCCTGTTTGATTGGCATGGAGGCTTGCGCCACCTCGCATTATTGGGCGCGCGAGATTTCCGCGCTGGGGCATGAAGTGCGGTTGATGCCGCCAGCCTATGTAAAAGCCTATCTCAGGCGGCAGAAGAACGACGCTGCCGATGCCGAAGCGATCTGCGAAGCGGTTCGGCGACCGAACATGCGGTTTGTCCCGGTCAAGAGTGCCGAGCGCCAAGCTGTCCTTGCCCTGCATCGTTCACGCGACCTGCTGGTCCGCCAGCGCACCATGCTGATCAATGCAATCCGCGGCCATTGCGCCGAGTTTGGCCTGGTCGCGAGGCAAGGCGTTTGCGGAGCGCGTGAACTGATCGAGCGGATGAAGCAATCTGATAGCGCAGACATTCCAGACCTCGCGCGGGCTATCGTGAAAGCTCTGGCTGACCAGCTCGAAACATTGGCCTTGCAAATCCAGATCCTCAATCGAAGGCTGCTGGTCTGGCACCGCCAGGATGAAGATAGTCAGAGGCTGGCGACCATCCCGGGCGTTGGTGTGATTAGCGCAACGGCCCTGGCGGCTTCAGTGACCAATCCAGACCAGTTCCGCTCGGGCCGGGAGTTTGCCGCTTCGATAGGGTTGGTTCCTCGCCAGAACTCTTCAGGCGGCAAGGACAAGCTCGGGCGCATCTCGAAGATGGGAGATCGCTACTTGAGGAAACTGCTCGTTGTTGGAGCGACATCAGTAGTGCGGCGAGCTGCGACCAGCGATATCGCCAACGCCAATTGGATCCGCAGCCTGCTTGAGCGCAAACCAGCCCGTCTCGTTACCGTCGCCATGGCCAACAAGACCGCACGGATCGTGTGGGCCGTCCTGAAACGCGGAGAAGACTATCGATCACCGATCGGCATTTGAAAAAGAAATCGTGCTGCTCTTGGGCAGTGCGTTCTGAACTGCAGGGGTGCTCATTGATTTGATGATGACAATCTGAACAGCGGCCGCAAAGGCTGGGACAACCCGAGGTGCTGTCGGAGCTTCGTGCTCGCTAGACTGAGTGGGACCTTGCCAGCGGACACCATCAGGGCCAGCGGCTATCTTGCGCCGCGCAAACAGGCCGGACAGATGACCGCACCCTGACAGGTCCAACCATCAAATCAATTTAACCCTTGCGCAGGGGCCATCCACAGATGACAGCACCG
>NZ_JBTXJG010000003.1:0-70966 GCF_054957755.1 Altererythrobacter chaiwopuensis | reverse complement strand
CTCCATTGTGGATGGTCCTTTCCGTGGGGTGCTTCGACAACAGCCCACAATACGACTCACCTATGTCGGGTACAGGGGCCATCCACATCATCAGTCTAATACTAACTCGTCTCCTCTAGGCTGAACTTGGCCTGCTTCCCGCTCAAAAAAATCCCCTGAGGGAAACCCTCAGGGGAAAGTCTTGCCGACTGCGCCTTGGAAGAGAAAAATTCAGCAATCGGCCGAGTGCTCATGACAGAGCCTCATTGCGGTTATCGCGGGGTCGACTTGAAAGGTTTCTTGTTCTGACAGTGATCCCACCTGAACTGAACCACGTTTGCCTATTCGCCAGTCTCTAGAATACAAAGCAACTCCTTGGCCTCGACAGTCTCACCAACATTTACAAATACTTGCGCAATTCTGGCGTCGATTGGCGCCGAGATGGTACTTTCCATTTTCATTGCCTCGATTGAAAGGATTACATCTCCCTTTTTCACCTTCTGCCCGTCAGAAACTGCGATCATCGACACCACCCCGGGCATAGGCGAACCAACATGCGCTGGATTATCTCCATCTGCGAGCCGCACGGCCTCTCGCCCCGCGATTGCACTCTTCTCGCGCATTCTGATCGTGCGCGGTTGGCCATTGAGTTCAAAGAAAAGCTTTCGCTCGCCCTTGTCGTTGAGTTCGCCAATGGCGAGGAGCACGATGTTTAGTGTTTTGCCAGCCTCTAGCTCCACTGCGATAGATTCCCCCGGCAGCATACCGTAGAAGAAGGTTCTTGTTGGCAGTTGGGCAACAGGACCGAATTTCTTGCGTGCCTTTGCATAGCCGGCAAAGATTTGCGGGTACATCGTATAGCTGGCCAGCTCAAACTCACTTACTTCCCGACCGCACATCTCCTCAATTTCTTTTCGCTTAGATTGTAGATTGGTGGGAGGCAGGCGCTCAGCAGGACGGCAAGTGTATGGAAGCTCATCACCAAGCGCCAAATCTTGG
Source organism: Altererythrobacter chaiwopuensis (assembly GCF_054957755.1). NCBI lineage: Bacteria > Pseudomonadati > Pseudomonadota > Alphaproteobacteria > Sphingomonadales > Erythrobacteraceae > Altererythrobacter > Altererythrobacter chaiwopuensis. The sequence goes on along the minus strand of NZ_JBTXJG010000003.1, from coordinate 69,988 downwards.
ATAGCCTTCGGAAATCCGAGGTATGGCTGTCCAAGGTCACCACGGAGCATACCTTTAACAGAATCAGGCCAAGCGATCACTTGCTTTCCGCTCTCGATATCTTCGGTAGACACATTCTGGGACACCATAGTGAGAGCGAGATCCCCCACCACTTTAGATGAAGGTGTCACCTTGACGATGTCGCCGAGGAGCATGTTGGCATCGTGATAGGCTTGCGCGACCTCGGGCCAGCGCTTTTCAAGACCCATTGTCCGGGCTTGTTCTTTAAGATTGGTGAACTGCCCACCAGGCATTTCGTGCAGGTATATCTCTGACGCACCGCTTTGCAGATCGCTTTCAAAGGCCGCATACTGCGCGCGAACCGTCTCCCAATAGGCGCTGAAACGGATCACCTCGTGCTCGTCGATTCCAGTGTCGCGCGGTCCATGTCGCAGGGCATGCACAACCGAACCCAGGCAGGGCTGCGAAGTCTGTCCGGAAAAACTGTCCATTGCAGCATCAATCGCGTCGACCCCTGCCTCTGCGGCCGCGATCAGCGTGGCCGCCGCCGCGCCAGAAGTGTCGTGGGTGTGCAGGTGCAAGGGCTTGTCGGTAACGTCGCGAAGTGCAGAAATCAGTCGTCGAGCGGCTTCCGGTGTCAATAGCCCGGCCATATCCTTGATTGCGATCAGGTGGCATCCAGCTGCATCGAGCGCCTCGGCAACTTCGCAATAGTAGCCAAGACTAAATTTCTGGCGCTGCGGGTCCAAGAAATTACCAGTATAGCAAATGGTCCCTTCGGCGATCTTGCCACACTCGGCGACGGTATCGATCGCAACTCGCATATTTTCGACCCAGTTGAAGCAGTCAAAGATGCGAAAGATATCGATGCCTTCCGCCGCTTGGCGGATGAAGTGCTGGACTACGTTGTCGGGATAATTGGTGTAACCCACCGCATTGGAGCCGCGGATCAACATCTGGGTCATAATGTTAGGCAGCTTCTCGCGTATCGAGAAGAGGCGCTCCCACGGATCTTCTTGGAGAAAGCGCATGGCAACATCGAAAGTGGCCCCGCCCCAGCATTCGAGCGAAAGTAGCTGCGGAAATGCTCGAGCGTAATCAGGCGCGATCCGTTCCATGTCAATCGAACGCATACGCGTGGCCAAAAGCGACTGATGAGCATCACGCATAGTCGTGTCCGTGACGAGCAGCTGCGGCTTTCTTCTTAGCCAGTCAGCAAAACCTTCCGGCCCGAGTTCAGTGAGTAATTGCCGGGTGCCGGGAGGGGGCTTGATATCGAGAGCTGGAGGAGCCGGGGCAATGTCGACGGTGGAAGGCACCGGTCGCCCTGCCACGTCGGGATGACCGTTGACCGTTACATCTGCTATATAGGTCAGTAGCCGAGTTGCCCGATCTCGCCGCCTCTTTGGCGCCAGTAGATCAGGATGGCTGTCGATAAACCTTGTATTGTAATCAGCTTCGGCAAAGGCGGAGTGGCTAATCAAGTTGTCAAGGAACGGCAGATTTGTGGCTACGCCGCGAATACGGTATTCACGCAGCGCCCGCAGCATGCGCGCCTGAGCTTCCTGCGCAGACGGTGCCCAAGCAATGATCTTCTCCAGTAGCGGGTCGTAGTATCGGGTGACGACCGCCCCGGAATAGGCGGTACCACCATCGATCCGTATCCCATTGCCGAAGGCGCCACGATAGGTGCTAATTCTTCCATAATCGGGAATGAAATTGCATTGCGGATCTTCGGTCGTGACCCGGCATTGGATAGCATGTCCCCGAAGCTCGATATCCGCCTGTCTTGGAATGCCAGTTTGGTCGAGAGAGCCGATGGCTCCATCGGCCGCGATACAGATTTGCGCCTTTACGATGTCGAGCCCGGTCACCTCTTCGGTAATCGTGTGCTCGACTTGTATCCGCGGGTTGACTTCGATGAAGTAGAATTCGCCGCTTTGCCGGTCGAGCAGGAATTCCACTGTTCCAGCACTGTAATAGCGGGCATGCCGCCCGATTTTGAGTGCCGCCTCGCAAATATCGGCACGCTGAGCATCGTCAAGATAGGGGGCCGGAGCTCGCTCGATAACCTTCTGGTTCCGGCGTTGGATCGTGCAATCACGCTCAAACAAGTGGACCAGATTACCTTGCCTATCTCCTAGAAGCTGCACCTCTACATGACGCGCGTCGGAAATCAGTCTTTCGAGATATACCTCGTCCCGGCCAAAGGCAGCCTTCGCCTCGCGCCGCCCTTCCTCGACTGCGCTGCTCAACTGCGAGGGGTCATGAATGGGACGCATTCCGCGCCCGCCCCCGCCCCAGCTTGCCTTGAGCATTAGCGGGTAGCCCATCTCGGCGGCGATAGAGCGCACATCTTCTAGGCACTCAGGAAGTGGCTGACTGGCTGGAATGACTGGAACCCCAGCCGCAATGGCAATCTGTCGGGCCGAAACCTTATCCCCCAAACTACGCATGCTGTTTGGGTGAGGTCCGATGAAAATTATCTCGTTCTCGGCACAAGCGTCTGCAAAGTCGGGATTCTCGGATAACAAACCATAGCCTGGATGGATGGCATCAACGCCGGATTTCAGCGCGATGCGAATAATGTCGTCAATAGCGAGGTAGGCTTCGATCGGTCCCTTCTTCGGATCGAGGCGATAGGCTTCATCTGCCTTGAACCGGTGTAGCGACAACTTGTCTTGCTCGGCATAAATCGCGACCGTGCCAATTCCCAATTCGGTAGCGGCCCGAAAAACCCGGATCGCGATTTCTGAACGGTTGGCGACGAGTATCTTGCCAAACACCCTAACAAGCCCTCCTACTTAGAATGTTCGATTGGAATTGGGAGCAGCCTTGGCAATTACGAGGCGAGAGGCCGCAACGGGTTAGGCAATGAAGCAAAGGGCGTCTGATTCCTAACTGGGCAGCTCGATGCATAATCGATGGGTCTCAGGAAGGTTGCTCTCCCCTTGAGAGCCCAAGTTTTCCAAGGCGCCAGCGCAGACAATCTATTCGATCCTGGCCGAAGAATGGCTCGCCGCGCACGACCATGGTTGGTACACCCCAATGGCCCGCCTTTTCGAGCGCTGAATGGTTGCGCTCAATTTCCTCGAGATGATCTCCTTCGCCGATAATTTGTTGCATCGTCGCGAGATCAAGCCCGGCCGCAGCGGCCGCCTTAGAAAGATGCTCACCTTCGTGCCAATTTCGTGTCCCACCGAAAATCTCTCGAGACACGCTTGCTGCAAAATCGAGACCTTTACCGCACCGCTGCGCTTCAACACCGAGCTTCGAGAGATGGTAGATGTAGGGTTGCGCTTCTGCGATACTCAATGTCTCCAGATCCTGTACGATTGGATCCGGGCTCGGCCAGCAATGGGGGCGACCAAGAAACTCTGCTCGCCGCTCCCAATCAAGCTGAATGTACCGAAAGGGCTTAGTGTTGCTCGGATTGAAAAGCGTTCCTTTTTGCCGAATTGCAAGTGGAAGGACGATGCGTAATTTGATCTCAACGTCGAATTCTTGGCGAAGTCTTAACAAGTCAAAGGTTACAAGATACGAGTAAGGGCTTCTGAAAGACCAAAATACGTCAATTAATTGAGACATTTTGACTTTTCCTCATTTTTCTTCAATAATTTTTATTGAGACGTAATCGTATTTACGACTAAATTTTACTCTACGAAATTCCAGTCATAGTCTCTCTCGCAAGACGAATTTTTGAATTTTCCCCGTCGATGTTTTAGGAAGGACCCCAAAAATGACTTTGGTCGGACATTTGAAATGAGCCAATAAGTCTCGGCAGTGGTCTATGATGGCTTTTTCACTAGCCGACCTACCCGACGCTAGCTCAACGAATGCAACTGGCGTTTCCCCCCATTTCGAATGGGGGCCAGCGACTACTGCGACAAGCGAAACCGCCTCGTGCTTGTAGATGGCATTTTCCACTTCGATCGACGAGATGTTCTCCCCGCCAGAGATGATGATGTCTTTTGACCGATCGCGAAGCTCGATATGTCCGTCAGGGTGCTGAACACCAATGTCGCCGGAACGGAAATATCCTCCGTGCATCGCTGATCTGGTCGCATTGGGATCTTTCAGGTAACCTTTCATGACCGCGTTACCGCGAAACATAATCTCCCCAAGCGCCTCGCCGTCCGCAGGCGTCCGCGCGAGCGTTTCGGGATCGCGCACACTTAGCTCTTCCTGGATGGCGTAGTTGACGCCCTGACGCGCTCGCTTTTCAGCACGCTCCTCTTGAGACAACTGATCCCATTCAGATCTCCAAGCGCAGATTGCCGTCGGACCGTATACTTCGGTAAGGCCATAGACGTGGGTAACATCGATGTTTCGCGCCTCAGCCCGCTTTATTATTGAGGCAGGCGGCGCAGCTCCGGCGGTCATGAAGGCAAGTGGAGTTTCGAACTGCAGATTTTCAGCTTCCAGTGCCTCCACAAGAAAATTTAGGATGATCGGGGCACCGCACATGTGAGTTACATCTTGGCGGGCAATAGCTGCTGTAATCTGGCTTGCATCAGGGCTACGAAGGCAAATATTAACCCCCGCCTTTGCGGCTATAGTCCAAGGGAAGCACCAGCCGTTGCAATGAAAAAGCGGTAGAACCCAAAGATACCTGAAGTGAGTTGGCAAACACCACTCGAGGGCGTTACCTATGGCGTTTAGATACGCGCCGCGGTGATGGTAAACTACGCCTTTGGGGTTGCCGGTTGTGCCCGATGTATAGTTCAACGCAATTGCATTCCATTCGTCTATCGGAAGCCAGGAGTGGAGATCCTTTCTCGATTCAGCGCCCGCAATCATGGCCTCGTAGCTAGTCTCCCCACTTTCCAGCCTTACCGCGAAATCATCGTCTTCGATTAAGACGACTTTCGGTGAATGCTTGGCAGCCTTGAGCGCCGCTCTTCCAAGGTCTGCAAGAGCAGCGTCGATGAAAAAGACTTCTGCCTCTCCATGGTCAATTATATAGGCTATGCTAGCGGGATCGAGGCGCGTATTGATCATATTGAGCACACCGCCAGAAAGCGGCACCGCATAACTTAGTTCAACGGCACTTGGGATATTCTGGGCCAACACCGCGACGGTTGAATTGGCCCCCACCTGCACAGATTGCAGGGCACCTGCCAGTGCGACGCATCGCGCGTAAGTATGCTCCCAAGTCTGGCTTTTATCCTTGTAAACGATGCAGGGAGCATCCGGATATGCGTGAACTGCCCGCCTCACCAGCGACACCGGTGACAACGCAACATAGTTTGCCGCTCCCTTTTCAAGACCGGCTTCATAGCTACCATTGCTCATCACAGTCTCCGTTCCATTCGCTAGAAGGCGAGCGTATATCTGTTTCGAAACAAGACTCGGATGCGATCGTTTTGATTGGGCAATATCTTAGCGCCAATCGGAACTGCGCCGCCGCACGATTTTGAACACGACTTTAGCCATTGGCCCTCAAGCGATCGATTGCTCAGGCAAGCCTAAAACCGGACGCGCGCCCTGAGTGAAATGGTACGGGGCGCTTCCGGTAAAGCTTGCCTCGCAGTGTCGATAAGCGGCGTATCATTCATATAGCTTATCGTTCTCTTGTCGGTCAGATTTTTGCCGATCAACGAGATATCCCAGCCCCCTGACGTTGGGCCAAAGGTCACAATTGCATTTATCTTTGCATGCGCCTTTTGCAGAGCAAACGGATCCAAGTCGTCCTGCACGTACTTGTCGCTTTGATACAGCGCCGTCAAACCCAAGTTGAGGTCAAAATCGTCGCCGATCGGCTGCTCATAATTCAGGCCAAGATGCCCCGACAATTTGGGTGCGTGAGCTGAGGTTCTGCCCTTTAAGTTATTGTTTTCGCCAGGCACACCGGCGACCGGTGTCGACCCGGAGCATTGCCCCAATGTCTGCAATGCTCCTGTGAGTAGGCTACCGGAAGCAACGCCAACGGCATTGCGGAAAGCAATCAGCTGGTCTGCGGTACAGCCAGCATTGGGAAACTCATCAAACTCAAAGTCGATAAAGCCCAGCCCGCCGCTAACGGTGAGCCTATCACTTGCTTGCCATCGAGTATCGATCTCTAGGCCTTTCGACGTTGCTTGCGCAGCATTCTGCACGATGAAGGAAGTCGATCCAGTAAATACTGAAGTCTGAAGATCGGTGTATTCCGTATAGAAAGCTCCGATATTGATCTCCAAAGAGTTATTAAACAGTCTTGTTTTTGCACCCACCTCAAACGATAAGACGTCTTCAGGTTCATATTCCGCGTTGGCGGGATCAGCTTTCAGTGCAAAAGAATTGAAGCCACCGGATTTATTGCCTGTGGTCGCTGATGCATAAAGCATGGCATCATCGCCAACGTCCCATTGAGCATTCACGGACCAGGTCCAACTGGACTCCTTTCGGCTCAATTGGTTCTCGTGGTTTTGAAGCTCCAGCAGCGCACCAACGATGAGCGGTCCGCTATCACCGTCCTCGGGAATCAACGTTCCAAACTCCGTCGCACGCGCGCCCTGTACGGCCTCCTTTTCCTCGCGAGAATATCGCAAGCCTCCGGTAATTCTGAACGTATCAGTGAAGTTCACCGTTGCCTGTCCGAAGACCGCCCACATCTCAGAGTTTTGATCCAAAAAATTGTATCGCGTGACAGGAGGTTCGCCAGAGACGGCCGCACCGAGAAAGCAGGTCCGAAATTGCTGCGCGTTGGTAGGGACTCCAATGCTTGCACAGGCAGCATCCAAGAGAACGTCATAGGCTGGAACATTCAGGTCCAGGCGCCCCTGAGCGAACAGGCTGCTCTTTTGATAGTAACCGCCAAATAGATATTCGATCGTCGAACCCTGCGCAGACGCATATCGAAGCTCAACGCTGGTTTGATCAAAATCTTCACTGTCATCGAACCTTATGCCCGGCAGGGGTGAAAAGTCTGCATCCAGGAAGCGGTCAAACTCGTACTCCGAGTAGCCGAAGATTCCGGTCAAAGTAGCGCCATTCTCAAATTCATGATCTATGGTGAGCGCAGCTTCGAGGTTCTTCCCGTCGAATTTCTGAGCCGAACCAAAGTCCAAGACAGCGTCAATTGCTGGTATTCCAGAAGTGTTGCCCATCCGGGACTTTCCATCGAACACATCATTATTCAGACCAAGGGCGGCAAGCGGGCCAGCGTTGATCGTGTCCATGGCGTACTCATCTGAGTCCCAGTCTCCTCGCTCAACCCGCAGTCTGACGAGAGTTGAATCCGATGCATCCCAATCGAGGCTACCGCGTACGGCCCATTCCTCCAGATCCGGTGCTCCATTTCCATAGAACTCGTTCTCGACGTAACCTTCCGCGATATCCCGATAGACGAAGCCAATCCGTCCCCTCAAAGTATCCGAAACAGGTCCAGAAACGTGCCCAAGTGCCTCAATCTCTTCCGTGTCGAAATTGTACAGGACCGAGCCGAGTGCACTGAAGTCATAGGTTGGCTTCGCAGTCGCAATATTCAGTGCGCCGCCAACGGTGTTCTTCCCGAAAAGAGTGCCTTGCGGACCGCGCAATACTTCAACCCGTTCTATGTCGAGAAACGAGAACCTACTTTGCACGCCTCGACCGCGATAGATTCCATCAACATAGGTCCCGATTGACTGCTCAAAACCAGCGTTGTTTCCTGACTGAATGCCTCGAATGTTGATCTTGTCTCCGATCGGGTCTGTCGCGACATTGAAGCTCGGAACCATGCCGGAAAACTCTTGCATGCTTGGCAGGGCGGCGTTGTTTATGGCTTCGCCAGACATTGCAACGACGGATACTGGAACATCCTGAAGGCTCTCGCTGCGCTTCTGTGCAGTCACGACAATTTCGTCGAGAGTTGGTTGTGATTGCGCATTTGCGGCCAACGGCACGCTTGCCAATGCAGTGCCACAACACCAAATGGCAGCTCTCCTTTTAAACATCGTGCTCATAATTCTAAGCTCCTCCCTCGCCACGTACATTTCTTTGGCTCTTTTCGGCCGGTTTAAATTTGAAGTTTAGCTTTTGGACATCGCGTGAGCTTCTCGAGCTCTCGCCGCAACGAAGCTTGGTCGAGCCTCTATGTCGGTGCGATGTCGGTTAATTGATGGACAATTCGAAAGATCCACACCCCCAATTTCGGCGGAGGTGTAGCACCAGTGCAAATAGACATCGAAGATCGACCATTCTTCGCCGTAGTAGAAAGATTGTTTGCTGAGTTTCGTTTCCAGGTCGCTGATCAAGGGCTCGATCATTTCCATCCCGCGCGCCCTGACGGGCTCCTCTTCACCATCGGTCAAGCGACTGGGCATTCGGATCGATCGCACAATCGGGTGCCAGGTTGATGCGGCCCACATCAAATCAGAATATTGTTTGGCTGAAACGAATTCACTTGATGACGGCGGCAACAGAGCCGCCTGTGGGTTTGTCCGATGTAGCCATATCAATATCGCCGCATTCTCGGCCAAAAGTGATCCGTCAACGAGAAGGGCCGGGACCTTCCCGCGTGGGTTAAGGTCTCTGTAGCTTCCATATTGCTCATTCTCATAAAGGTTGACGAGCACGTCCTTGTAGACGAGCCCAATCTCCTCAAGTGCCACAAGCGTGACAGTCGAGCAGGCTGTCGGAAAATGAAATATGGTTAGATCGTAATTGGTCGCTGCGTTTGACATCCGCTAGCCTCCCACTGCTTGACCGGCGACTATGTAGTTTTCCTGAAGGCCCAGGTTCAGAGCTCCATCGTCAGTGGCAATTGAAGCGGAAATCCGGTCGCCAGCCTTCAAATAGCGCTCTGGATGCTGAAGCTCAGACTTGATAAACTCACCCAGATCGCCAGTCGGCTGCCGCATAGCCACCCCACCAGGAGTACCCGTCAGGATGACGTCGCCAGCCCGAAAATTCTGGATCGCAGACAACTCGGTCAAAGTGGCCGCGGGCCTGAAGATCATCTGCTTACAAAGTGCTTGTTGGCGCACCTCTCCGTTGACGGCCAAGGTCAAGCGCAGATCATCGAATTTCCTTAGATCGTCAGCATCAACCAAGGTAAGAAATGGCCCGGTTGGAGCGAAAGTCCGATAGCTCTTCGCCTTGTACCATTGCATCATTGGCCCGAACTGCTTCTCTCGAGCGCTAATGTCGTTGACGATAACAAGAGCTCCAACATAGTCCGCGACGGTTTCCTCCGTCACAAGAATGGGCTCTTCGATGTTTCGCTTTAGAACGATCCCAAGCTCAATTTCATAATCGAGCAAGGTGACGTCATGAGGCTTGATAATATCAACGTTAGGACCGGCGATACTCGAGGATGCCTTCCTGAATATTACGTTCGCACCAACGCCCTTGCTGGGCAGGCCGACTTCTTCGAGATGAGTGCTATAATTTACACCCTGACAAACCAGGGCCTGATCTGACGTAATCGGGCTCAACAGTGTAACATCGTCGAAACCGATCAGGTCATGTCCGTTTTCCGCAGCCTCGCTAATCTTCTCCACTCCATGATAGAGCAGTTCGCCGGTCGAATTACAGTCAAAGTCGATTCGGCGAAGCCCATCAGCAAGTTTTACGGCCCAGATCACGTCGCCGCCGTATTCAGCACGGCAAATATTAAGTGGCATTCAACTTCCTTCTATTCATTTTACAATTTAGGAATACAATTTTTTTATTTATCGCAACGCGAGCAGAATGGCATGGATATGCATCCATCTTTTGCTCAGATTAATTTTGTGCGCACTCACTATTTAAATAGCGTAGCGCGATTGAGCCACAGACGAATGCACCCCATTTTATGGAATGTCAATTCCTCTTTTTTGATTGCCGTCGGTTTTCCGGTGAGGTACAAGGCAATTGGAGGTAACAAGATGGTAGATGGTGATGAAGTTCAGCGCATATTGAGTGCATTGCAAACATTTCATTCTAAAGATTTTTTTTCAAAATCGGTAGATGTTATCCGTAGTGAAATGGCGCAAATCAGCCAGGGTCTCGACATGAAGGAGAAACCGGTCGTTGAGAATATATTTGAACTGATAGTTCCACTAAAAGGGGGTAAATCGGTGAATGTCCGAATGTACCGGCCAGAGGTGCCCGAGCCGGTGCTACCGCTGATGGTATATTTTCATTCGGGTGGTTACGTCTTCGGCGACGTGGATATGCTAGATAGTTTTACGCGACTAATCGCTCGAGACGCCAAATGTTGCGTTGCTTCGGTAGAATACGGACGCGCTCCCGAATTCAAGTTTCCGACTCCAATCAATCAAGGCTTAGAGGTTGTGTGCTGGATGCATGAGAATGCAGATAGGCTCGGTATCGACCCTGCTCGTATCGCTGTGGGTGGGGATAGTTCGGGCGGAACAATTTCGATCGCCATTGCCCATATCTTGGCAAAACGTGGTGGCCCTTCGCTTCTGAAGGTATTCACTTGGTATCCAGGAGTCGGGGATCTCGGAGATACAGAGTCGGCCAAAGCTTTTGGAAGCGGCTTCGTTCTTAGCCAGGAGCTTCAGGCTTGGACCTGGAGGCAATACCTCAATGATGAGAGCGAACTAGCCAATCCATTGGTCCAGCCGCTGTTGGCTACAGACTATGGCGGCTTTCCGCCGCTTTATGTCATGTCCGGTGGTCTCGACGCGCGCCGCGACTGCAATGAGCAATTCGCAGCGAAGGCGGCTGCTCACGGAGTAGAAGCGACCTATGATTGCGCGGAAGGGGCATTGCATGGTTTCTTATTCATGCTCGGCGCTCACAAGGAAAATGGTCTTCCGGCCGCCAAGCGATCAGTGGAGCATATTCGACAGACGTTCTGGCCCAAATAAAGGATCAAATGAACATCAATGGTTCGAATGTCCTGCAGCCAATGAGTAGGCACGATCGCTAATCCGTCAGTCTCAATTCAGCTTGAGCTGGCTAGATACCTGTGGCTCTTGACTTCCCTGAAAATAGACCGGGCTCCCGGCGACTTGGCATAGAAGCTGCTCGACGATATCTCTCAGAACACCTTCTTCGGGCCTCGCTTTGGCACTTACTCTCAGTCCGTGGAGGCCGTTGATAAACGACCTTGCAAGTGCCATCGCATCACGATCGCTCGATATTTCACCCCTGTCTTGAGCAATTAGAATGCGAGAATAGAGATTGGCCTCAAATCGTGCGATGTGGTCTCGGGTTTGCTGCATAAAGGGACTCAATTGATCGTCTGTGGTCGTAATCGCCGCGATCACCAAGCATCCTTGGCGGCCAGTGCCGGTCACAGCGTTCTCGATGATCGGCTCCAAGATTCTCCGCAGCAGAGATAGGATTGGTTCATCCCGAGGCGCGTCTATAATTTTTTGCCCCACACTCTCTGCCACATAGTGAGTGACCGCTTCATCAAATAGACCCTGTTTATTCGTAAACTCCGCATAGAGGCTCGAACGATTGATGCCCGTTGCATCCACTAGATCTTGAATGCCCGTGCCCTCAAAACCTTTTCTGCAGAAGACATCTATAGCAGCACCAAGCACCTCATCTCGTTCAAATTGCTTGTGCCGTCCCACAAAAGTTTCCTTCACTACCTTGTCTGTTACGCCTCTAAGACGTCATCGATTTGGAATATAAAATCTGGATACAAATAGGGCGATTTGGCAAAAAATCAACCCGGATTCGCATTCCAATCGATCAAAACGGCAAGAACTTCGGCCTGGCCAAACTTGGAGTCTATCATTCTCTTCTCTCGGTGAGAGTGGTTTCGGACGCTTTGTGGACTGGGGTGAGCACGCAAAATCTTCTTTATGGACGAGGGAACCTATCTCGCCCCGGCGGGGTACCTTGCTGGCTCGTGCGTGGCTGTGGCGCCAAACCAAGTATGGCGGGTTATCTCAATTCATCCGCCCATGATATTCTTTTTGGAAACATGTCGCCTGTCCAGTTCTTCGCGTATCCTCTTACAAGTTTTCCGGTCTAACGTGAAACGGCAAAAAAGGACAGCGCCAAGGAAGAATAGCGCTGCTGGGAAAGCGCTCATGAGCAAGCGGATCGCGTATACTGTCTCAGGCGACTGCTGTTCATTGGGAATATATCCGACGCCCTGTAAAATTACACCAGCTACCATAACGACCAAGCCTACGCCCATTTTGAGGGAGAAACCCCATAAGGCGCTATATGCGCCTTCTTTGCGCTCACCGGTTTTGTGCTCGTCGTCGTCGATTATATCCGCCAGAATTGATTGCCCGATAGCTGAACCAGCGGCGTTGGCGCCGGCACCAGCCAAAAACAGCATGGCGAAGAACAGCGCGCGTTGACCAGCATCAATAAAAAGGAGCGCACTGAAGGCGACTCCGGTAAGAGTCATGGCAATGGTCCATGCGCGGCGCTTTTCAATTCGCTTCGATAGCCAAACCCACAAAGGTATGGTTGTTAAGCCACCAAGAGCGTAGCTGGCAAAAGAGTATCCAGCTACCTTCTCATTGAGCACATATTCCGCGTAGTAGGGTGTGATAGCGCCCATCACACCAATGCCCATATAGTCGATGAGCACGACCACCAGCACCAGTCGCGCGTGCGGATTTTTCAACACGTCCGTAAAAGCAGCGATAGGATTTTTCGCCCCCCGGCCCTGGTTCTCAGTCCGTTCGCGGTGCGTCAGGGGTGTGATCAGCATAATCGCGCAGCATACAACGCCAGAAACGGTGACGAGTGTCGCAACAAAGGCCTTCGGATCGGCGGAAGTATCACTGAGCTGCAAGGCAGCAAAGGCAGCAAAGGTACCAAGGATATGCAGGGCACGAATAGAACCAAAAAGCTTGCTACGCTCATCGTAATCGGTCGTTATCTCGGCAGCGAACGACATATAGGGTATGTAGTAAACGGTGAAGCATGAGTAGAATATAAACATGCAAACCGCGAGCCAGGCGATCTGACCAAATTCGGTCAAATTCGCAGGCGGCAACCAAAGAACTGCGAAACTGACGGCGACCAGTGGGGCTCCGATGAAAAGCCATGGTCGACGACGCCCCCACCTGCTCTTTGTACTGTCACTTAAATATCCAACCAATGGATCGCTAAGTGCATCCCAAATGCGGCCCGGTCCAAGCAGGAAAGCGATTATTACAGGCGCAATCAGCAGGACATCCGTTGCGTATTTCAGAAAGTAAAACTGCACGAAGCTAATACAAAATGCGTAGCCAGCGGGCGCCGCAGCAAATGAGAGAAGAGCTGAGAGCGGCAGCTTCTGCGCCGCACAGTTCTTCGTGCTCACCATTTCAATGTCCGGCGTCTTCACGCCTTGACTCCGCCTTGAAGACATATCCCCCTCCAAAAAGGCAGAGCGCAGCCGCGCTGGACCATCCATGGCAGCATCATCTGCACTCAACGTCGGGAATATCTATTCCATTTTTTGAGCTAGGTCCACTAACTTCTCCTTCAGATCATACCTTTCCAGCCGCCTCTACGAAGAGCGACCCTTACCCCCTTTAACCATCTCATATTACGTCTTTTAATCTTAGCAATTTGCAGAATGAGACTGCCCTGGAGAGTGAAGTCAGGCCCCGATATCTGAGGAATCTATTTTTCGCTTGACCATTTATGAAACTTTCGTTCCATTAAAGGCCGCAATCGAATCACGCAGTTGCACACGCATGGCCGCATTAACGAAATTACATTCTTGGGGAGGCGAATATGTTTTTATTTCCAATGAGGGCTTCGAATCGCACTGAAATATGTGCCGGTCGGATCAGCAAAAATGATCGATTCGATTGCGATAATTATAACGGGAACCAGCTTCGCCGCGCGGTCTGGCTGGCGTCGTCTGCTGCAATAGCATTGAGTATGATGGCCACCACGCCTGCTTTCGCACAAGATGCCGAGCAAACAGGCGAAAATAGAGAAGCGTCGCGCTCGCCGGGGGTCATCATTGTCACAGCGCAAAAGCGCGCAGAAAATGTGCAAGATGTGCCGATATCCATAACGGCATTCTCAGGCGAGTACTTAGAAACTAACGGCCTAGATGACGTTAGGGATATAGCGGCGTATTCGCCAAATTTGAATATCACCACGCAGAATACGATTGGCAACACGCTGATCAGTGTGAGGGGTGTCGGCTCACCCGGCAATAGTGGGATCGAGCCCAGCGCCGCAGTATTCGTCGATGGAGTTTACGTACCCCGCTCAGCATCGATCGTCAGCACGCTATTTGATATTCAAACCTTTGAACTTCTGCGCGGCCCACAAGGCACTCTGTTTGGACGCAATACGCCCATGGGAGCCATCAACATCACGACCCGTCCAGCTAGCCAGAATTTTGAAGCTTACCTTCAACTAGAGGCAGGCAATTTCGAGCAACGTTCGGCAAAGGGGTATATCAACGGCGCGCTGTCCAACACACTTTCAGCGCGCGCCTCCTTCGTTACCACTGACCGTAGCGGCTATTTCGAGAACGAACTTGAAGGCCGCAAAGTTAATGATCTCGAAGAATTTGGTGGACGATTAAAGCTGCTCTGGGAACCAAAAGCAAATTTGTCGATAAATCTCGCTGCGGATTACGTAAAGACAAATGGGTCCTTCGGAGAAGCGGAGTTCGTTAATCTCACTGACAATTTTGTCGCCACGCAAGAAGCGGCTTTTGGAGTGACCATCACCGACACAGATCTAGATTTCAAAACATCAAATTTGGTCAACACGGACGATGGGAGCGACGAGAATTACGGCTTCTCAGTCCAAGCCGACCTGGACGTTGGGGAACATACTCTCACATCAATCTCCGCCTATCGGAAGTGGGATAATATATATACCGGCGATGTCCTGCATCTTCCGGGCGAGGTTTTGGATCTCGTGCGCCCACAGGGGACAGAGCAATTCAGCCAAGAGCTGCGTGTCCTCTCTCCGACCGGGCGATTTTTCGAATATCTGGCCGGGCTTTTTTACTACAAAGAGGACTACTACATCAGCGATATCTTTTTTGCTGGACCTGACACCTGCCTCTTACCATTCTATGCGAACAACGCAGGACGCGCGGCCAGCTGCGCCGCCGAAGGCTTCGATAGTGAGCCAGATTCTGTCGGAGATTTCAAAACCGATCTGGAGAGCATTGCCGCCTTTGGCGAGGTGACCCTCAACTTTTCTGAAAAATTAAGTGTGACAGGCGGGCTCCGGTATACGCGCGACGATAAGCAAGGCACATTCCTCTCTGTCAACACTCCGGTTCTATTCTTCATCCGTGCAGACGAATTTGAAGGCAATCGTACGGACGAGGCCGTTACTTGGCGACTTAACGGGCGCTATTTCCTCAACCATGATGTGATGTTCTTCGCGACGGTCTCAACCGGATTTAAGTCCGGAGGGTTTAATGGCCGGCCCAATGCCTCTCGCCGTGAATTCGGTGAGGAAAGGACCACCAATTATGAACTGGGTGTAAAGAGCCAATTTTGGGACGGCCGTGCTCAGGTGAACGCCACTCTATACCGAACAAAATTGGAAGATTTCCAAGATACGGTATTTGACGGTGAGACGACGTCTTTCGAGGTTCTCAATGCCGGTGACTTACGAGTTCAGGGCCTGGAAGTCGATTTCCAGCTGCAGTTCACGGACCAATTTTCTGTCCAAGGAGGTCTGGCGTACCTTGACTCTGAATATACCGACTATTTTGGCGCTCCAGTGCCATCAGGCTTTGGTTTAGGCGATCTTCCCACTATAGTTTTGGGGTGCGAGAACGTGACCCGGGTGTGCACCGATACAGAGGCTGCAAACGGCGAAGGAGTTGTTGTCCAGGATCTTACTGGACAACGCCGCCAGTCCTCGCCCAAATGGCAAACTTCCATCAGCGCTGTGTGGGAAGATGAGCTTCCCGGCGCTTCCCAGATGGGTTGGTTTGCTCGCGGTGAATGGCAGTTCTTGGACGAGCACTTTCTTTCGGGCGAGAATGATCCTGTTTCTCTCGAACCAAAGCGCTCGTTGTTCAATGCGCGCGTTGGCATTGAGGGAGATGGCGGCGATTGGGAGGTGGCGCTTTGGGGTCGTAACCTTACCGACAAAGCCTATTGCGTCAGCCGATTTGACAGTCCGCTGGGCGGGCCGACCGGCGCGACAAGAATACATCGTTGCAATCTCGGCGCTCCCCGTACTTTTGGCGTAGCCGCAAGTTTTAGATACTAAGAATTGGGACGGCATCCATCACCCAAATGAGGATAGATGGATGCCGTCGATTATCTTAAAGGCAGCGGCCCAAGCATTCCATGGGGCGCCTGATGATGTCGCGATGAAACTTGGCACTAAAAACAGCGGAATCGTCGAAGCCTGAAAGCCCCAGGCCGGCGTCACTTTTTTTGCCAACTTTTGGGAGGAGCAACCATGTTGGAATTTGAAATTCACACGCTTGAGACAGCGCCTGACGCAGCAAGACCGGCGCTTGAAAGTGCAAAGAGAAAGTTCGGTTTTATTCCTAACATAATGGCCATGTTGGCAGAAGCTCCCGCCGCTTTGGCAGGCTATGAAGCTTTGGCCGCATCCATCCTGACGAAATCGAGTTTCACGATGCCGGAAGCCCAGATTATCGCGCTGTCAGCGAGCTACGAGAACGGATGTGACTACTGCAAAGCCGCTCATTCCCATCGCGCCCGACAAATCGGCATTCCTGACGATGTAATCGACGCGTTTAGATATGGTCGGTCATTCTCAGACCCTCGCCTTGAAGCACTTAGAGTGTTTGTAACTACGGTTGTGACTAAACGCGGCAGGCTCGATGACGGCGATTTGGACGCATTCTTGTCGGCAGGCTTTACGCGGGCGCAATCTCTGGACGTAGTACTCGGCGTCGCATGGAAGACGTTGAGCAACTACGCCAATCACATCATGAAGACGCCTTTGGATGAGGGCTTCAAAGACGCGGCTTTGGCCGCGCCTGAAGCCGACTAAGTAATTCACCACTATGGCTAGGTTGGAGGTACGATGATGGCTCTGGATGCCGATCAATTCTGACGCGATTGGAGCCAAGCTATGCAGCAGATTGGAATAATTGGATCAGGACAAATGGGTTCGGGCATTGCCCAGACGGTTGCCCAGAATGGCGTCAAGGTCCTGCTCAGCGATGTCGACATTGCCCTTGCGGAGAAAGCTAGGACGAAAATCGAAAAGGGCCTCGTCAAGCTGGTTGGGCGGGGCAAGATCGAAGCTGCTGACGCCGAAGCTGCCCTGGGGAGGATTACTCCTGTGGGGGACTACCATGCGATGGTCGATGCCGATCTGATTATCGAGGCGGCAACGGAACGCGAGGAGATCAAGAAGGCAATTTTCGAATCAGCCGGCAAGGTACTGGCAAGAGCGGCAATCATGGCGTCGAACACCAGCTCAATCCCGATCACCCGCATGGCCAATTACTCGCCCGACCCCGAACGGTTCATCGGCTTGCATTTCTTCAACCCAGTTCCAGTAATGGGCCTGATTGAGGTCATCCCCGGACTTGCCACATCTAAAGAGACAACCGAGCGGATTGTATCATTCGCTGAGAGCCTGGGAAAGGAAGTTGTCCTTTCGCAGGATGATCCGGGATTCGTGGTCAACCGCATTCTACTACCGATGATCAACGAAGCGATCTTCGTGCTCGGCCAGTCGACAGCAAATATTGACGATATCAACAAGGGTTGTCGGCTGGGCCTGAACCATCCGATGGGGCCGCTTGAGCTGGCCGATTTCATCGGTCTCGACACTTGCCTCGACATCATCAAGGTACTCTACAAGACCACTCGTGACAGCAAGTACCGCCCGGCACCGCTGCTAGTTAAGTATGTCGAGGCCGACTGGCTTGGCCGCAAGAGCGGTAAGGGATTTTACGATTATTCGGGTGAGACTCCCGTTCCCACGAGATAGAGAAGGAGTGCTGTGGCAATAGACCACATGGTTTAGCCAGCCATCAAACGGTTGGTACGAAAATCAGAGTTCACATAGATAGCATTATCATTCTGGGGAGCCGAACTGGGCCACAAGCAGACTGTCTGCTCGTAGCTGGTTAGCACTAGAAACCGGACATTCAGCTTGCGACTCAATTGCAGACATTTGGGTCGCAGCGTCTCTGACAGACTATTGTCAGATCTACCTTTTCAGTTAGTCTTCCTCGGACGGGTCGCGAGAGAGGTGCAAATGTACAAGGTCTCGCTGACTGAGAGCTATTTTCCTGCCCAAGCTGATACGCCGTTTCGCGAAATGACTATCGCAGGTCTGATACGTGAACAGGCACAGACGCGCCCCGATGAAAAGGCGTTACGCGAAGTGCTACCGGATGGCCAGATCGGCCGGGAGTGGACCTTTGCGGATATGGAACGCGATTGCGCAAAGCTGGGACGCGTTTTCGCTGCTCGTCATGCACCCGGTGCCAGAATCGCGATCTATGCTACGAATTGCCCCGAATGGGTGCTCACGCAGTTTGCTGCCGCGCTTGCGGGATTAACGATTGTCACTGTCAACCCAGCCTATGTTTCGCGAGAGCTGCGCTACGTGGTCGAACAGTCTGGCGCAGAAGCGATCTACCACGGGCCGGATGCGCGTGGCACGCCGCTCCGTCCGATCATTGATGAGGCCTGTAGCGATCTCAACTCTGTCACAACTGTTATTGAATTCACCGACCTAGACGCCCTTCACGCTTGCGATCTGCCCGGCAGTCTGCGTGAGACAACGCCCGGCCATATTCTTCAGATCCAATACACCTCGGGCACCACTGGATTTCCGAAAGGCGTACTGCTCAAGCAAGGCGCGGTGCTACAGAACGCTGCTGACATGTTCGCCCGTTGGGGGTTTGAACCCGGCGAACAGGAAATCGTAACGACGCCCCTGTTTCATGCGGCCGCATCTGCGCAGATCTTTGGAGGTCTTGCCATTGGCGGAACTATGGGGATCTTCCCATTCTTTGACCCGGTAATGGTCGTTGAAGTTCTCGAACGAGAGCAACCCGAATTTGGCGGCGGTGTCCCCACGATGCTGGTGATGATGATTGAGGAAATTCGGCGTTCAGGCCGCAAAATGACCGGGGCCAAAGCACTGATGAGTGGCGCGGCGTTGGTCTCTCCCGAATTGGCCCGGAATGCAGAAGAAGTGTTCGGCGTGCCAGTCCAGGTTGTTTACGGCCAAACAGAAGCATCACCCTTGATCACCATGGGCTGGCGCCATGATAATGAAATAGATCGCACCCAGACAATTGGCCAGCCATTGGCCCATATGGAAGTATCCATCCGCGATGTCGTCGACAATTCAATTTGCCCCTTGGGCACCCAAGGCGAGATTTGCGTCCGTGGTTATAATGTCATGGCGGGTTATAACGACAATCCCGAAGCCACTGATTCAACCATTGATGCTGAAGGCTGGCTGCATTCGGGTGATCTGGGGACCATGGACTCGCGCGGATATCTGAGGATTACCGGACGGGTGAAGGAAATGATTATTCGCGGCGGCGAGAACCTTTTCCCTGCCGAAATCGAAAACACCATGATGGAGCACCCGGCTGTCGTCGAAGTCGCGGTTGTTGGCGTGCCTGACGAGAAATGGGGAGAGCAAGTCGCTTGCTTCATGCGTAAGGCCGAGGGCATTGACGCCCCTGATGCGGCCGAGCTTAGGGCCCATGTGCGTAAGCAACTATCGCCGCAAAAGACGCCTGCTTATTGGATATGGGTGAACGAGTTTCCCCTAACCGGCTCGGGCAAGATCAAGAAGTTCGCTATGGCGGAAGCATTTGCAAACGGGGAGTTCAGCTAAGCTACTTCCTCTAATTACTGCCATGCTACGAGGTCGGGTTCACGCCCGATTAGTAGCGGCCCTTCATCAGCCCTTGAAACCATTCGGAGAGCGTGCTGGTGGCTTTTCCAAGCTACTGGCCCAAAGCGGCCTGTCCGCTCACGACCCGTAAGCGGAAGCTTTGACACGTCCGGATATATCCTTACCAATTACCGCTGAAGTTCACTTTGGGATATCTGAGCAATGGATCGTATTCGTGCGTGGATCGGCGCAATCGGCGCTGCCCTTTTAATTGCCTTCTCAGCTGGTCTGCACGCCCAGCAGGTCGAGAAATTCGATGATGGACCGTATGCGGGAATGGGTTACCCGTTTTCAGAATCCGTAAGAGTCGGCAACCTCCTATTCCTATCGGGCCAAGTTGGGGAAGATTCGGAAGGAAACCTGGTTGAGGGAGGCATCGGGTCAGAGGCTGAACAAGTGATGTCGAACATCAAGGGCGCTCTGGAAAGACGTGGGCTTGGAATGGAGAATGTGGTCAAGTGCACCGTTTTCCTAGCCGACATTGAGGAATGGGGAGCCTTCAACGAGATTTACACGAAGTATTTCGATCCGCCGTTTCCTGCCCGAAGCGCACTAGGAGCAAATGGCCTCGCAATTAATGCCCGCGTCGAATTAGAGTGCATTGCCGCTTACCCGGAATAATCAAGTCTCTGCTGCGCTCGAGAAAAAGAGCCAGTCCACTCACGAGCCAATCGCAGACCCGTTCGCAAATTCCCCCGTTCCGTTGAATTGTGGGATCGCGACAGCCTGTATCTAGTCAAGGATAAGAAATTCCTTGTTCGCTGTGTGCTGATTTCCCGGCATCTTCAAACGAACATTCTGCATCATGCCCATGTCGCCATGACTGGCGAGATGGCAATGCATCACGAAATCACCGATGTATCGCCGGTACCGAGTCCGCATGGTCACTACCCGTCCTTGCTTGACGATAAGAGTGTCGCGCCAGCCACCGATCATGCCACCATAATCGGGGTCATATGCCTCGCTACCTTCGATGGTAACATCCCGGCCCTCGCGGTCGCGGATGGCAACCACCTGAAACGGGTTAACGTGAATGTGGAACGGATGGCCTCCCAGGGTGGAGGTCAGTTCCCACTCTTCCGCATCCCCTACCGTCAACAATCGGTCGATGCGACCATGCTCATGCGGTTGACCGTCGATGCTGTAGGTTTCCGATCCGTCTTCGTGAACCTCGATAGTCATCGCAGCCTTTTGGTAACCAGTGATCTCCTCATCCGACACAGGCTCATGCCAAGAGAAGGAACCGATCTTAAGCCCATCAGAAAGATCTGCGACGATCCGTTCGCGCACCGCACTATCAGTGATCTTTTGCTCTGCAGTAGCCATCAAGGTCTCGGCTAGATGGCCGGCCACGTTCGCAACCGCTGCAGTACGGCCGCTCACCTCCAAAATGCCTAGCATGCGATACTCGTCGGGCTGCATCCGCCACCGCTGATCGTCCACCATGCAATAGTGACCGGGCTGCTCAAAATAGACCAGTGAATCCAAGCGTGAGCCTGGAAACATGCTTATCTGAGTCGTGCGCCTGAATGAAGTACGGGTCAGGCCGTCATCCGCAAAATGAAACTGCTCGATTGGCTCGCCCGTGCAATACTGGGCGATCCATGCACGATGGTCTTGGGCTGGCACATCGCGCAAAGGTGGTGCACCATCGGCGAGGCGGCGGATGCTCATCCTAACAGCGTGCCGCAGCCCTGCATGAATCATTCGCAATCGCTGGAATCGACCGGTTTCCAGCCCGCTCAAAGTCGGATGTACTTGTCCGTTGATCCCTGTGAAGCGCTTGGACCTGTTCTCCATAGACACGCCGAACTGGTTCCACCGGTCAACGGTGCCTACATCGCTCGCCTCGCAGGCCCACGCAGGCTGCTCCCATGGTCTGGCCTCCGGGTCAGGCGAGATGGGTGCCTTGAGCTTTCCTTCTTGATCGTGACACCCGTACTGAATTTGCGAGAACACCATGATCTTCTCGCCGAAGGATTGACCATCGCGCTGAGAGAACAGAATATCTATGTCGCCGGGCGAGGTCATTGTAGGAACACGGTCGCCGTCGATGATCAGCGCGCCCGCCATGCCAGATCCAAGCTGGATACTCGTCGCGCCATGCATGTGGGGATGGTACCAGAATGTCCCGGAAGGATGATCTGGTGGGATCACAAATTCATATTCGAACTGCTCACCCGGGCTGATTGAAATCATCACATTGTCGCTATTGCCGCTGGGCGAGACCCACAGCCCATGCGTGTGAATATTGGTGGAGTTGTAGCATTCGTGCTTCGTGATCTCTTCGGGAGAGCATGTCGCGAGCTTGTTCTGCACTCTGAGGCTCAGGATTTCCCCAGGCGAAACCCGCATGGTCGGAGCGACCAGTCCTTGTCCACCTTCTCCCTGAAACGCACGCAGCTCAACTGCATCCACTGCCTGGGTCCAAGGATTGTAGACCTCGCCGTGGATCCGCTCGACAGAAAGCTCGTACCGAGGCGAGGCTGACTGTGCGCTGACGCCCTCTGGCAGCACCAGCGACGCCGCCGTGACAGATGCGACAAGAGTCGCAAAAACAAACTTCACTATGATTGCCCCCCAGCAATTTCATGCTTCTCACTGAAGCTCTGAGCGACCCGGGTGGAGGCGTAACAACTTGGGCAGGGGTTGTCTTGAAATAAAAATGGCCAGGGCAAGGTTGACGAGCCGGCTGGGTCACAACAGCGTCAGCTTCCCACCCCAGTATCGGACCGTCAGAAAGCCTCATCGATTAGCTGAAAGCGGTCATTCCGTTTCACAAGTTTTTGACTGGTCTCGAAGATCAGGCTTCAAAGAGCTGGGCTGACGTTCAGAAAATCCGCTGAAACGACTCAACCAGTTCCTGGCCCTTGCCAACCCATATTTCGTCAAACTTGTCTTCCGCTGGCGTTACTGCTGCACGCCACCAAGGTAAGGTGAGTCTTTCCTCTTCCGCGATAGGGAACGCGTTTGACCAAATTATCAGTCCATCGCACTTCGCATATCGTTTCCTTGCTTTGGCCAAAACGCGTTGCCTCACCAGGCCCTGATATTCGGATGGTTCTACCCAGTGATCATCTGGAATCCGCTCGATTGTATCCTCGGGAGTTTGGAGTTCGTCTCCTCGCTTTCGGCCAGGGCGATCGGCTTCAGTGGTTTCGAACCAAAACTCCTTATCGCCCATTAGAATTGCGAAGTCCGGGGTTGGCGGGTTTGGTACGGTCTTAAGAGGTTCAATGAGCCTGACAAGGGTGGTGTCAGTCCAATCGCAACTCGTCTCCGAAAGGCGCAGCTATCGCTAGAACGGTTAGACTTCAGGCCATGAGGTTTTGCCACCCAGCCAAGGCGGCTGAGCGGCGAGCTTTGTATGTTTGGCGATCGACGAGGTGACGTTCAGAATTGAAATGATTGTGCAGTGAGGCGTGGACCGAGACAAATTTCTGTAACGATTTCATTTGTCGAAATCGCAGCATTGCGCGTTCTCTTCGTCGGAATGGAAGGTGGCTATTTTCGGCTCGATTATTCAGCCACCTGCCCATTTCACGGCGATTTCGATTACCCAGGTCACGCATTGCAGCAGGATAGGATTTCAAGCCATCGGTAACGATCGTCTCGGCCTTTCCATGACGTTTCAGCGCCTTCTTCAGGAATGCCAAGGCCGCAGCTTTATCCAGTTTCCTGGTAACATAGCTCTCGAGGATTTCGCCTTCGTGATCGACAGCGCGCCACAGGTAATGCCGCTCGCCATTGATCTTTACGAACACCTCGTCGAGGTGCCAGCGCCACTGCCGGAACCCCTTCATCCGACTGACACGTTGCCGCCGGATGTCGGCAGCGAACAGCGGGCCAAAACGGTTCCACCACAGCCGCACGGTTTCATGACAGATGTCGATCCCTCGCTCGAAGAGCAGGTCCTCCACGTTCCTGAGCGAAAGCGGAAACCGCACATACATCAAAACCACGAGGCGGATCACCTCAGGCGATGAGTTGAAGTAGCGGAATGGGCTGGCTAGTTTACGAGGTCGGGGCATGGCTTACCCTACCCTCAGTCGCTCACGATTCAAGCAGGTGCATTTGGTTTGACAGTGCCATGGGCCCGAACCTGTTCCACCAAAGCCGCACCGTCTCGTGGCACAGGTCGTATCCGTGCTCGAAAAGCAGGTCTTCCACATTCCGCAGACTAAGCGGATAACGAATGTACAACATCACGACCATGCGGATCACTTCGGGAGACGAGTGGAAGTAAGCGAACGGATTCTCCGGCTTGCTCATTCGCTCAAGTTAGCAAGCTCGCCGATCGGTCGCCATCCTTTTGACAAGACCAGCCGGCCGTTAGGTCGCCATCCTTTTGACAACACCCGCCTTTGCGCTTCAACGCGCTCTGCAAGAGTTAAGCTGGCAGTCCCCGCCCGTTCATCACCCCGCACGCCGGGAGAATTCGAGTTCCGGAAAACTTTCTTCCGCCGATTGATCGAGCTTGTCGTAATAGGCATTCGCCCCGCCGAAATAGATCAGCACGCGCGGCGGCTTGTCGTCGCGGTTGGCGCCCATCATCCAGGAATTCACCTTGTCGCCTTCGGCCATCAGCGTCTGGGCGTGAATTTCGGCGGTATGCGCGGTCCATTCCTGCTCGGCCTCCTTGCGCGGCTTGAACACGTCATAGCCGTCGCGTTCCATCTTTTCGATGCAGCGCGTGATCCAGATCACGTTCTGTTCAATCGAAGTCGGCAGGTTAGCAAACGGCGCCTGCGGCCCTGTCACGATGAACAGGTTGGGGAAGTCGGCCACGCATACGCCCATGATGCACTCTGAAGCGGTGCGCCACTTCTCGTTCAGCGTCTGGCCGGTGATGCCGCGGATCGGGAACGCCTCCAGCGCGCCAGTATAGGCCTTGAAGCCTGTCGCCAGAACGATAATGTCGAACTCGTACTCGTTCTTTGTAGTGCGGATACCGCTTTCGGTGATTTCGACCAGCGGCTCGCGATCCTTGATGTCAACCAAGTGGACATTTTCCCTGTTGTAGGCTTCGAGATATCCATGATCTAACGGTGGCCGTTTGGCAAAGAGCGGGTAGTCATCGAAGCTGGGTGCAAGCAGCTCGGCGATCTCGGGATCATTGACCCGTTCTTTCATCTTGGACGTGATGAATTCCGCCGCCAGCCGGTTCGCGTCAGGGTTTACGAGAAGATCGTCGAAGGTCTCGAAAACCCAGCGGAAGCTGCCGGTCCAATTTTCTTCGAAGATGCGCTGCCTCTCTTCGGGCGGGGTATCGACTGCGTTCCTTCCAACAGGACTGTCGAATGCCATGCCGAACACATGGTTGCGACACTTGGCGATGACTGCATCGTAATTGTCTTTGATCTCCTTTTCCCACTCCGGAGTCATCGGCTTCTGCATCGCCGGCAGGATGTAGTTGGGCGTCCGATGGAATACGGTCACACTGCCCGCCGTTTGCGCCAACACCGGCAGCATCTGGACTGTGGTTGCGCCAGCGCCGATGATGCCGATGCGCTTGCCGGCATAGTCCAGCCCTTCTTGCGGCCAGCGTGCCGAGTGGAACAGCGGCCCCTTGAACCGGTCCATGCCTTTCATGTTCGGGATCATCGGTTCAGAGATCATGCCCATGGTGCTGACAAGATATTTGCTCGTGTAGGTCTTGCCATCGGCAGTCTCGACCTTCCAGCAACCACGATCAGCCAGATATTCCGCCTCGACGATTTCCGTGTTGAGCTGGATATTGGGCCACATGTCGCATTCGTCAGCGATGAAATGGAAATAGTTGAGCGTTTCCTCCCAACCTGGATACCTCTTCGACCATGACCACTTATGGAGCAGTTCCTTCGAAAAGGTCAGGCAATAGTAATAGCTCTCACTATCTGTGGCCGCGCCTGGGTAACGGTTCCAGGTCCAGGTGCCACCGATATCCGATGCCTTATCGAAAATGCGGACCGAGATGCCAAGCTCACGAAGGTAATGGATAAGAGCAAGCCCTGCGAAACCGGCGCCGATGCCGATTACATCGAAGTCGAACTTACGTTCTTTGCTCTTCTCCAATTCGGGAGCTTCGCCAATGCTGTCAGTCATTGTGCTCATCACTCGTACTCCTTCATCTCTTCGCGCAAGCTGATACCTGGACTGGCGCTGCTCACTTCTTGCAGGATCGCCTTTCGGTGGGAATCGCGCTGCCACATGGTTGGGTCGACCATTTCAGTGCCCAGAAAGCGGGGGGCAGGTCGTGGCTGTATGTATCCGTTGCTTTCGATGTAGCTCTCGCGAGCCTTGTTGTGCTCGTCGTCCAGAGCTTCCTCCATCGTCAGCACTTCACTGTAGCAGCAGTCGCGATGCTGGAGCCGTTCGGTCCATACAGCTCGTGGTGCAGCAGCAAAAATCTCTGCAAGGCGGGCGCGCATGGCAGGCCATTTTGTCTGGTCGAGCTGCTCGGCAAACAGGGGATCGTCTATCAGTCCGAGAGCGTCAAGCAGACTCGCATAGAACTTCGCTTCGATCGCGCCGATCGCGATAAATGTGCCATCAGCGCAGGTGTAGCAGCTGTAGAAAGGGGCGCCGCCATCAAGAAGGTTGCGGCCGCGGCCTGCGCTCCACATGCCGTTATGCTTGAGCGACCACATGCCCGCCAGCATTGTCGCAACGCCGTCAGCCATGCTGCAATCAATGATCCGCCCGCGGCCAGTTTCACGAGCGGCTAGCAGCGCTGTGACAAAGCCAAAAGCAAGCAGCATGCCACCGCCGCCATAGTCCCCGATCAGGTTGAGCGGAGGCGCGGGGGGCTGGTCTTCCGGCCCGATCGCGGCGAGGCAGCCGCTGAGCGAAATATAATTGAGATCATGCCCGGCCTTGTCGGCCAAGGGGCCTGTTTGGCCCCAGCCGGTCATGCGTGCATAGACCAGGGCGGGGTTCCGCTTCATCAGTACTTCCGGACCAAGGCCCAGGCGTTCCGCAACACCTGGCCTGAATCCTTCAATCAACCCGTCAGCGGTTTCTGCCAGCTTGGCGACAATCTCCACCGATTCGGGCTGCTTGAGATTGAGCGTGATCGAGCGTCGCGAGCGCAAGAGGACATCGCGTCCTTGGTCTTGGGCCAGGGGGTCGCTGCCTCCAGGCCGATCGATCCGAATGACTTCAGCCCCATGGTCAGCAAGCATCATTCCGCAGAACGGCGCTGGGCCGATGCCAGCCAGCTCGATAACGCGCACACCCTCCAGCGGGGGGCGCATCAGGCCGCTGTCGATAGGGTTTGGATGGCTCATCGGTCGCAGTCCTCGGCATTCTGGCAGATGGAAGATCTGTCGCGCCATATCTTCATCGACAGGGGCCGTCCGGTCATGCCGTGCATGGCTGCGCGGTACGATTGGATCTATTGGCCTGCCCTTCGATCAACCGGCCCCAGGCACTATTGCACAGCATCATACAACCGGCCTCCGCATCCAGGTCTGATTTTTCAGCCCATCTCCCATTGCGCCTTATATGCGCTACATTTTTAGTTGTTAGCGTCTAGCAACTGTTAGCGCAAGCACAAATAGTAGAGGAGACAATCACGTTATTTCAATAGGTTAATTGTTTCCGATTTGCGCTTTGGGCGATACGCCAAAGGCGTCAGCTGTCGCGCGGCGATAGGCGTCGAACTGGCGCGAAATATCGATGCTACCGGGCGCCACAAGCCATTGGTAAATCGTACCGAAAATGAAGCTGCAGAACTGTACCGCGTACGACTCGGCGTCAATCGCGGCGTCTATCTCGCCGCTATTGATCCCGTCGCGAACCCAATGCGCTACATCGCGGCGATAGATTTCGTGATAGGCGGCAAGGTGGCTGCGCACGTCATTGTGCGAGCTTATCGATTCAAACCACAGTATGTACATGGCCTGCATATACTCCGAGTGGTTCAGCAGGAAGTCTTCCACCGCGTGAAGGGCGGCCAGACACGCCTGCGCACCGGTACGCCGGCCGACTTTGTTCGCCAGTTCCTGCGTCCAGCCAGCGTTGAAGCGCAAGACGAGTTGCCCGAACAGCGCGTCCTTCGAACCGAACCTGTTGGAGGCGAGACCACGCGAATAACCGGCGCGTTCGCCCACCGCCTTCAGCGTTGTCGCATGTGTGCCCTGCTCAATAATCAACTGCTTGGCTGCTTCGAACATACGGGCATCGGATTCCGCGGTCCGTTCGGCCTGCGTGCGTCGCCGGGTGTTTTGCCGCGAGCGCTTGCGCCTCGGTTCGACCACAGGGACTTCCGCAACTGTGCGAAGCGAAGCCTTGCCTTGTTTTGTCGGCAATGTGCTCATGAAACTTCGTCGACCCTTTCGAAACGCATGTCGCCGCGGGCAACCGAAGCCCTCAAGGCTTGCTTGTCGATCTTGCCCACCCCGGTCAGGGGAAGCTTGTCTGCATGCGCCCAATATTCGGGTATCCAGAAGCGCGCAACCCGGTCACGCAGGGCGCCGCGCAATTGTTTAAAGTCTGGCGTTGCACCATCAGTAGTCGTGACGACTGCCAGAGGGCGCTCTTCCCAGCGCGGGTCAGCCACCCCAATGACAGCGGCGAGTGCGACGCCGGGCAGCCCGACGATGTGGTTCTCAAGTTCGGCTGAGGGGATCCATTCGCCACCCGATTTGATCAGGTCCTTAAGCCGGTCGGTCACCTGGACATACCCGCGCGAATCAATTGTCCCGGCATCGCCAGTATCTAGCCAGCCATCCTCGGTCAGCACATCTGCTCCGACCCCGCGGTGGTAGCCGCGCGCGATCCACGCCCCCTTGAGCTGCAGTCGCCCGACTGTTCTGCCGTCTTCAGCGACGGCAGCCCCATTCTCGTCGACCAGTCGTACCCGCACGCCGGCTACCGGCCGACCACTCTTTGCCTGCAGGCGATGTGCTTGTTCCCCTTTGGCGTCGGCGGCGGGGTGCGATAGCACGCACAGTGGGCTCGTTTCGGTCATCCCCCAGCCCTGGATTAGCGGGATGCCCCATCGATCTTCGACTTTGGCAATGAGGCTCTGCGATACGGCCGAGCCGCCCGCAATGATTACGCGAAAGTTCGACATATCGACAGGATCGGCCGCGTCGGCCTGCAGCAGGTCGTTGAGGATCGTCGGCACTGTGGCGGTGAAGGTGGGGGCAGTCAGGCGCACCATCTGCCGGATCGACTCTGGTTGCAGATGTGGTCCCGGAAGGACGAAATCCGCCCCTGCTAGCCAGCCAGAAAAAGGTAAACCCCAGGCATTTGCGTGGAACATCGGTGGCATCAGCAGGATTCGGTCCCGGTCGCTCAGGGCAAAGGCATTCGCCGCCATCGACGCAAGGCTATGCAGGAAAATCGTGCGCTGCGAATAGACCACCCCTTTCGGATTGCCGGTTGTTCCGGAAGTGTAGCAGACTGCAGCCGCCGCAGTTTCGTCAGGCTCCGGGAAGTGGGTTAGTGGCGCGTGCGCGGCAATGAAGTCTTCATAGGCCGTCCAAGGCTTCTGCAGGGCCGCAAGTCCGTCGGTATTTCCGGTAACGATCACTTGCTCCAGCAGGGGCAGAGCGTTCATTTCGTCGATCAATCCGGCGAGCAGGTCACCATCCGCGATCAGGAACGCGTCTTCTGCGTCTGTCATGATGAATTGCAGTTGTTCGGGGTGCAGGCGCAGGTTCAACGTATGCAGCACGGCGCCTACGGCTGGGACTGCAAGATAGGCTTCGAAATGTGCGAAGTCGTTCCAGCTCAGCGTCGCAACCCTGGTGTTCTTGCTCGCTCCTGAGGCTTGCAAGGCTGCAGCGAGTCGGCGCGCACGCTCGGCGGTATCGGCATAGCTGCGCCAGGTTACCTGTCCGCCATCGAACAGGCCGATCCGGCTGGTTGCATGGATTCGCTCGCCATGCGCGACGATCGAGGCCGTGCCCAGCGGCTCGTGCATCATGGTGGCGTCCATCATTGCATGCCGGCCTTGCGCGCGAACCGCGCAGCCTCATCGAGCAGAGCGGGTACGTCCTGCTCAAGGCCCCGCTCATATGCACCCTCGACCTGGCCCTGCCGGTAAAGGACGAAGGCACCTTCGACGATTGCAGCGAGGCGCCACATGGCAAAGGCCTGAAAATAGGCGAGCTGTGCGATCGAAAGCCCGGTAAGATTAGACCAACGCACAGCCAGCTCCACGCCCGGGACAACGCCGGGCACATTCGACACGCGCTGGACGAAGCCAAAGCCCCGCGGCAAGCTCTCGTCACGGTTCCACATCGCCGTGACCAGCCCGACATCCACTAAAGGATCGGCCAAGGTGGCCATCTCCCAGTCAAGAATCGCTTTGACCCGAGGATCAGCTGTATCCATCAGCACATTGTCGAGATGGTAATCGCAATGCACGATCCGCACTGTTTCCGAGGAGGGTGCGTTGTCCGCCAGCCACGCGCCCAAAGTCTCGATCAACGGCAACTCGCGCACAGCATGCTGGCGCCGGACATCGCGCCAGCGCGCAATCTGGCGTGTCACGAATTCCTGTGCCTTTTCGACTTGGCCAAGCCCGGCAGGAACTGGCGTGATCGCGTGGACGCTTGCAAGCGCTTCGATCAGCGCGAAGCCCAGCGCATCTATTGTTTCGATGCTATCCGGGTATGTAGTGGGCAGGGTATCTGTGATCGCTTCCCCGCTTACAAACCGGCTCAGCAGGAACGGGGCGCCGATCACCCCTGGATCGTCGCAAAAACCCACCGGAGCGGCCACCGGGGCTTTTCCCGTAAGCGCTGAAACGAAACGATATTCGCGCGCAATCCCGGCCGCTGCCCGATCGGACACGGTTTCGGCCGGGGGATGGCGCAAAACGAGCATCCCGTCGCTGCTTTCGACCAGACTGGTAACATTGGCATTGCCGCCGGTCAGTCGGCGGATGATCCGCGCGTTCCGGATCCCGGTTTCCTGCTCGACCCAGTTAGCAAAGCGTTCCACCTGGCCGCTCTCCGCGTGATCAGTCACAGCTTGCACATCAGTCCGCCATCAGTCGCAATGATCGATCCTGTCATATAGCTTGAGCCGGCCACCCAGAAGACGACATCGGCGATTTCCTCGGCACTCCCCTCGCGGCGCAGCGGGATGTCCTCGATAATCCGCGCACGGGCCTTTTCCGGAATTTCCGCTGTCATCTCGGTGGAGACGAAACCGGGGATGACGAGATTGACGCGAATGCCGCGCCGCGCCAGTTCGACCGCCAGCACCTGCGTCATTCCGGCAATCGCCGCCTTGCTCGAGCCATAGGCGACATCCCCGGCAAATCCGCGCATCCCTACCACAGCACCGATATTCACAATGGCGCCCCCGCTTGCAGGAAAATGTGGCAGACAGCCGCGGATCGTGTTGAGTGGACCGTTGACATTCGTGTCGAGCACCGCGCCGAAATCATCGAGCGCAATGCGATCGACCAGACCGCCGCGGTGCAGCCCGGCATTGTTGACGAGGACGTCAATACCGCCCCAAGCTTCTGCAATGGCCTCAAAACACTGCTGGAGCCCTTCGGGATCCGTGACATCGGCCGCAACGCCCATCGCCCTTTCGCCAAGCTCGCTGGCGATCGTGGCGATATTGGTGTTGCGAGCCACGAGGCAGACCCGGTCCCCGGCTGCCAACGCGCGTTCAGCGATGGCCCTGCCGATCCCGCGTGAGGCACCTGTCACTACCCATCGCCGCGGCGATGCCGGGAGATCCTCGTCTGCCATCGGTTCCCCTTAGAAAGTCTGGGTTATTGCAACGCCATAGGTCGTGCGCGGACGCGGTGCGCCATAACTCCAGACACCCTGTACGTCGTAACCGATTGTCCAACCCTTCTCGTTCGAAAGGTTCTTGCCGAACAGGCTCACCGTCGTGTCGTTGAACCGGACGTTCACGGAGGCATCGATCAGGTACTGGCCGTCATTGCGTAGGTTGGGGTTGTTGAGGAAGGTGATTTCGTGCGGTCCGATGTAATGGACGTCACCCGAAATCCATGCCGAAGCATTGTCGCTGATGTCGGTTTCATACGTGGCGCCCAAGCTCCAAGTCCATTTCGGTGCGCGACGGATATTAAGGAAGGTCGCGTCCACCGGGGTGCCTGTGCTGTAGATGTCCCCGAAGAAGTTCTCGTATTGCGCGTCGAGATAACCGAGGTTGCCGTTGAATCGGAAATTCTCGCTGACCCGCGCGGTCAGGTCGAGCTCCATGCCCTTGAACTCGGCCGAGGAAGCGTTGATGGTGCGGTTCTCACGGCCGGTTGATGTGCCCGGCGCTGGGACATCAAGATCCTGCTGCATATCCTTGTATTTCATCAGGAACGCTGCACCGTTAAGCCGCACATTGCCGCCCGCGAATTCGGTCTTGAAGCCGATCTCGTAGTTGTCGAGCGTTTCCGGATCATAAGGGATCGTGGCAGCGCCAATGGTCGAGGGGCGACCGTTGAAGCCGCCGCCGCGATAGCCGCGCGACCACAATGCATAGGCCATGGCGCTATCGGTCAAGTCATAGCTCAGCGACACGCGTGGTGTGAACTTTGACCAGCTTGCTTTCACGGGAGTGGTCATCACGATCGCTCCGGGAAAGGCCGCGTAAGGATTGGCTTCCACCAGCGTATCGTAGAGAAAGGTAGTCCCGTCGTTGACCAGGCTGGTTTTCTTGTCGTGGGTATAGCGGGCACCAAGCGTCAGAGTCAGCCGGTTGGTAAGCTCGTAGTCCGCTTCCCCGTACAGCGCCCAGGATTTGTTGGTCTGAGTGACGTCCTGTGAGCTTGTAAGCAGAGGTGTGCCGGGGATCCCGAGAAACTCGGCAAAGCCGATGTAGTTCTTCAGGTTGATGGTGTAGCGCGAATCCCACAGATAAGCGCCCATCACGAAGGTGAGGGGACCGGTGCCGCCCTTAGCCAGGCGCAGTTCGTTGGTTGTCTGCCGCCAACGCGCCGGACGATCGGTGTGGTAGAGGGTCAGAGGCGCGGAATCGAAGTCCTGCGTGATTTCCTCATCGGTCTTGAGCCAGCCAAGGATGTAATTGATCTGGAGGTCCGATCCGAGGTCATAAGTTACCTTGCCGATCGCCATGTCGAACTTGAAACTGGCATTCTTGCCCAGAGGGCCGTCGCCGACGCTGACATAGCGATCGCCAGAGGTCGGGACGCCTGGGCTGGGTGAGCACTGATTGTATGCAATACAGAAGAGATCGGTATCGCGATTGATAGCGAGAAGCTGCGGCGGATCCTGATCGGTTTCCTGATGGTCGTAGCTAAGCTGAAATGTCATGGCGTCACTCGGCTCGAACAGCAGCGCTGCGCCTACTGCGAAAAAGTCCGAACGCTGCGCTTTCTGGTCATAGAAATCATTGTAGAAATAGCCGTCGCTGCTTTCGTAGGCGGCGCTGACCTTGACCGCTACTTTTTCGGACAGGCCGCCGCTCGCAACGCCCTCAAACTTCATTGTATCGAAGCGTCCATAAGTGGCGCGCGCCTTGCCCGTTAGGTCATAGGTCGGCTTGGATCGCGCGAGGTTGATCACCCCGCCGGTCGCATTGCGCCCAAACAGTGTACCCTGTGGACCGCGCAGCACCTCCACACGGTCGATATCGATTGCCTTGAACAGGCTGCCCGAGCTTTGGCCAATGTAAATATCGTCGAACACCACGCCGACCGCAGGATCAACCGACTTTTCGACGTCCGCCACACCGATGCCGCGAATATAGACCGCAGCAACGCCGCCGGGACCTTGTTGGGTGTCATCGATAACAATGTTGGGCGACGAGTCCGCGAAGTCGCGCACATCCGAATCGAACCGTCGGTTGAGTTCAAAGGCTGACAACGCGCTAATCGAAGCAGGCACATCTTGAATGTCTTCCGACCGCTTGCGCGCGGTGACAACAATCGTGTCGAGCCCACCGGCCCCTTCAGTAGAAGCTCCATCCTGCGCTTGGGCGGCGGGTGCCGCCAGCGGCAGGGCGGCGGTGGTGGCCAATAGCATTACGGCCTTGAAGCGATTGATCATTGGCTTTGCTCTCCCCTCAGAAGGCGTTTTGTCAGCTCGCAGCTTGTTTTTGCTTCGCGAGTCACGCACTGATTTGATCATGCTATATTTGCTTGCTATCGACAAGCAAATTATATCCAATTGCGCCCTGGGGCCAAGTTGCCGGCCCGCCCTGTCGCCGCGGATGAATTTCAAATTGCTGATTTATATATAATAAAGATAGACCGTGGACCTATCTTATATTCTTGCTTGTTCTCATCTAGTAAGTGTGTAGAACATATAGGATAGCAAAAACGACAAATCTGGGAGAGCATGTGATGTCGGGTCGGCTGGCAGGAAAAGTCGCTCTGATTTCAGGCGGAGCAAGTGGGCTCGGCAAGGCTCAGGCCACACTTTTCGCGCGAGAAGGCGCCGCAGTCTTGATCGGTGACGTTCAGGAAGACTTGGGGCGGGAGGTCGCCAAATCGATCGACGAGGAAGAAGGCTGTAGGGTTTCTTTCATCCGCCTCGACGTGACCGATGCCGACAGTTGGAGCGCAGCGGTAGAAGAGACCGTGGCGAAATTCGGCAAGCTGACCACGTTGGTGAACAATGCGGGGATTTTCCACCCGGGCGGCATTATCGATGAGACTCTGGAAGGTTGGGATCGCATGATCGCGATCAACCAGACCGGCGTGTTTCTCGGAATGAAGGCGGCGATCCCCGTGTTGCTCGCCTGCGGCAACGCCTCGATCATCAACATCAGTTCATTGTTCGGACTCATGGGGAGCCCGGGCGCTATTTCCTATCACGCGTCGAAAGCCGCAGTGCGCTTGATGAGCAAGGGCGCAGCGCTCGAGTTCGCCAGGCATGGCATTCGCGTCAACACGATATTCCCGGGCCAGATCAAGACCCCGATCCTCGGTGACATCACGCCCGAACAGGACGCCGCATTTAAGGCGGCAATCCCAATGGGCGATGCCGGCGAGCCTATGGATGTTGCCTATGGCAGTCTCTACCTCGCTTCGGACGAAGCGAAATATGTCTCCGGCGCCGAACTTTGTATCGACGGCGCATGGTATGCTGGACATTGATCTCCATCACCGGGCGATAAGACCAGAAAGGGCAAGAATGGCTTGGGATTTTTCAACTGATCCGGAATTCGAGGTGCAGCTCGAATGGATGCGCGGTTTCGTAAAGGAGGAGATTGAGCCGCTGGACCTCGTTTTCCGCCATCCCGCCGCGCACGTCGATCCAGCTTCGCCAGCGGCGAGGGCCATGGCGCCGCTGAAGCAAGAAGTGAAGAAGCGCGGCCTGTGGGCTTGTCACCTCGGGCCGGAATTGGGCGGCAAGGGCTTTGGCCAGCTAAAGCTCGGCCTGATGAACGAGATCCTCGGCCGCAGCAGATTTGCGCCAACGGTATTCGGCACACAGGCTCCCGATACCGGTAATGCAGAAATCCTGGCGAGGTTCGGCACCGAGGAACAGAAAGCGGAATACCTCCAGCCGTTGCTCGATGGCGAAATCGTCTCCTGCTATTCGATGACAGAGCCGCAGGCGGGGGCGGATCCTGGCCAATTCACTTGCCAGGCGCGTCTCGATGGCGACGAGTGGGTAATCAATGGCGAAAAATGGTTCGCCAGTCATGCCTGCGTCGCCGAATTCCTGATCGTCATGGCGATTACTGATCCGAGCGTGAAGGTCCACGAAGGCTCGACCATGCTGATCGTCCCGAAAGACACGCCGGGGATGGAGATCGTGCGCAATACAGCAGTCGGTCCGAAGGACGAGATCGGCAGCGGGGTGCATGGCTACATCCGCTTCACCGATTGCCGAGTGCCAGAAGCTAGCCGATTGGGACCAGTCGGCGGGGGCTTCAAGGTGGCCCAATCACGCCTGGGCGGTGGACGCATCCACCACGCAATGCGGACCGTCGGAATGCTGAACAAAGCGATGGAATACATGCAGGAGCGCGTGGTCAGCCGAACCACCAAGGGCGAGCTGTTGGCCGACAAGCAGATGGTGCAGGAAAAGATCGCCGACAGCTATACGCAGATCCTCCAGTTCCGCCTGCACGTGCTCTACGCCGCCTGGCTACTTGACCGCGACCAAGCCTATACCAGGCCGGTCCGGCGCGAGATTAGCGCGATCAAGGCGGCTATGCCGGGCGTGCTCAAGGACGTGGTCTACCGCGCGTTGCATCTGCACGGCTCACTGGGGATGTCGAACGAGACACCGCTGATGGACATGTGGCAATATGTTCCTGAAATGGGGATCGTCGACGGACCGACCGAGGTTCACAAAGTGGTCGTGGCGAAGGACCTCTTGCGCGATGCGAAGCCGTCTGATGGCCCCTTCCCCAGCTACCACGTCCCGACTCAATTGGCCATCGCGCGCGAGAAATTCGCCGCCTATCTGGATTGAAGCGAGCGCCTGCCATGAACCAGTCCCAAGCCAGTCTTGCAGACATTGCGAAGCGGCTCGACCAGATCGAGAGCCGTTTCGCGCTGCACGATCTCGTCAGCGAATACTGTCATGGCTTCGACAAGCATGACTGGGATCGTTTTCTTGCGATATGGTGGCCGGAAGCGGTGTGGGACATTGGCCCGCCGTTCGGCAAGTTCGAACGCTACGAAGGAATCGCGCATGTGACACAGAACATCCTGTGGCCCGCCTGGCGTGCAACGAGCCATTTCACCACCAACCTGGTGGTCGCCTTCGATGGTACTGACCGTGCAACCGGTGTCTGCGACGTCGATTGCATCGGCACTACGGCGGACGGTCAGGCGCAAACGATCAGTGCCAGCTACTTTGACCAGTTTGAACGCCGTGACGGCATCTGGAAGATCGCTCACCGCAGTGTGAAGATGTATCACTTCAATCCGCTGCCAGGCGTTACACTTTCACCGCCAGAGTAGGAGTATACATGGCCTATCTCGATACAGAAGACGGTAGTCGCGTCTATTATGAGCATCACCGGGGCGAAAAGCTGCCGGTAATGCTGATCCATGGCTGGGGCATGTCGGGCGAATATTGGGCTTCGGCAATCGAAGCGCTGGCAGGGGCCGGCCACGGCGCGATCGCGATCGACCATCGTGGCTGTGGCCGTTCGGACCGCGACTGCACGGATATGTCGATCGCCGCAATCGCTCGCGATGTTGCGGCAATCGTGGAGTGCTGCGGCGCCACGAAAGTCGTGCTTAACGGCTGGTCGCTGGGCGGCGCAGTGGCGGTCGCCGCGGCCGAGCTGCTTGGTGAAAAGGTGGCCGGCATCGTGCTTACCTGCGGTGCTTCGCCACGGTATACTCAGGCCGAAGGCTTTCCGCACGGAGATATGCCTGGAGACGTGCTTGCAATCGGCGCCGCGATCACAGCCGACCGGGCCGGCTTTTTCCGCGCTCTTGCCGAAGGTGCGGCTGCCCCGGGGACAAGTGAGGCGCTAATCTCTTGGGTTGAGCGAGGCTTCCTGGCATCGGCTCCGCGTGCCAGTGAGACCTTGGCCGATCTTGCCAACCT
The DNA here is from genome assembly GCF_054957755.1 of Altererythrobacter chaiwopuensis. Classification (NCBI taxonomy): domain Bacteria; kingdom Pseudomonadati; phylum Pseudomonadota; class Alphaproteobacteria; order Sphingomonadales; family Erythrobacteraceae; genus Altererythrobacter; species Altererythrobacter chaiwopuensis. The sequence goes on along the minus strand of NZ_JBTXJG010000003.1, from coordinate 32,798 downwards.
GGATCAGCGCGAACTTCTCGCTTCCTATAATTTTCCAGTGCTGTCCATTGGAGGCGCAAAGGATACCATTGCCGATCCCGCCATCGCCGCGTTTGCCGCAAGCTGCGCGGGGCAAGGCAAACTGCTTACCATGGATACTGGCCATTCCCCCCACCTTGAGAATGCGCCCGCTTATAACGAGGCGCTGCTTGCTTTTGTCCGGAGGCTGACTTGACGACCATCGTATCTAGCAATGACCTGGCTGATTTGCTGGCTCCGCTCCACACCCCCTTTGCCTGCAAATCGCTTTTAGCTCCCAACCGCTTCTGCATGGCTCCGATGTCGCGCTATTTCGCGCCTAGCGGTGTGTTGACAAGTGAAGGCGCCGAATATTACCGGCTGCGCGCCGCAGCGGGGATCGGCACGATCATCACGGAAGGCACCGGGGTTGCGATCGACCATACCGTTGCGGCCGACTCTGTCCCACTGTTCGTTGGCGAAGAAGCGCTATCCGCCTGGCAAGTGGCGGTTGATGCTGTCCACGCCGCTGGCGGTACATTCGTTCCGCAGCTGTGGCATGTAGGTGGGTGCGAAGATTTCAACTATCCGGATTCACCGCATGCGCCGCTCGTCAGCCCGTCCGGCTTTTGCGGCCCGGACGTGCCCGGTGGCCGCGCCATGAGCGACGAGGACATCGCTGATACCATCGCCGCCTTCGCGCAATCGGCCAGGTCGGCCAAGGAGATTGGCTGCGACGCGATCGAGCTTCACGGTGCGCATGGTTACATCTTCGACCAGTTCTTCTGGGACAAGACCAATCACAGGGACGATCGCTTTGGCGGGCCCGACATTGCCGATCGCGCGACCTTCGCGGCAGAGACCGTTGCGGCTTGCCGCGCTGCGGTGGGCGAAGATTTCGCCATCATCATGCGCGTTTCGCAGTGGAAGACTTATGACTACGATGCGAAACTCGCGCGCGACCCGGAAGAAATGCATCGATGGCTTGAACCATTGGTCAAGGCTGGGGTCGACATCTTTCACGCATCGCAGCGCCGCTTCTGGGAGCCAGAATTCGAAGGCGATCACAAGAACTTGGGCGGCTGGATCAAGGAAGTGACCGGCAAACCGGTCATCACGGTCGGCTCGATCGGGATGGACCGCGACCTGATGCAGGACTTCGTCGAAGGCATTTCCTCGCCCATGCTCAACCGGCTGGAGGAACTCGTCGCCATGTTCGAGCGCGGCGAGTTCGACCTGGTCGCGCTGGGTCGGGTGTTGCTGGCTGATCCTGACTGGCTGCAAAAGGTGGAGCAGGGTCGTCTTGACGAATTGACGCCATACGACCGTGCGACCGCGCTCGTGCAATATGAGCACCACTGATTTCAACATCGACCGGCTGGCAGACTGGCTCTCGCGCACTGTCCCTGACTTCGAGGGACCGCTGACCGTCGAGCGTTTTGCGGGCGGTCAATCGAACCCGACTTATCGCCTGGTTACCACGACGCGCGATTATGTCATGCGCAAGAAGCCGCCGGGCAAGTTGCTCAAGGGCGCGCATGCAGTCCAGCGTGGGGCCCGGATCATGGCAGCGCTACAGGGTACCGGAGTACCGGTGCAACAGATTCACGCCGTATGCGAAGACAATGCAATCGTCGGAACGGGCTTCTTCGTCATGGAACTCGTCAAGGGACGGATCTTCTGGGACGCAACATTCCCCGACGTACCGGATGCGGAACGACCAGCCTACTTCAACGCCATGAACTAAACCATCGCTCGGCTCCATGGCGTTGAATTTGCGGAAGTCGGCCTCTCGGATTTCGGCAAGCAGGGGCAGTACCTAGAACGGTAGATTGCATTATGGACTCGGCAATATCTGGCCGACGAAGCGGCGGGTCGCGATCCGGCGATGGGCGAACTAATTGCTTGGCTGCCCGAGAATATTCCTGCCGGCGAACGCACGACCATCACCCATGGGGATTTCCGTTGCGATAATATGATTTTCCACCCTGCCGAGCCGCGCATCCTGGCCGTGCTCGACTGGGAACTGTCGACCCTTGGTAATCCGCTCGCCGATTTCGCGTATCACGCCATGATGTACCGGATGCCGCCCGAGATTGTCGCGGGGCTCGCTGGGGCAGACCTTGAGGCACTCAACATCCCTGACGAGCGTACCTATCTGGCTGCATATTGCCGACGGACAGGAATCTCTGAAATTCCTCACTGGGAATATTACCTTGCCTTCAATTTTTTTCGGCTCGCGGCAATCTTCCACGGAATCAAGGGTCGCGTCATCCGGGGTAATGCCAGTAGCCCGGAGGCCCGAAAGAGGGTGGCCAATCTTCCGCGCCTAACCGCGCTAGCGCATCAATCAATGTTGGCATGTAAGTAATCAGCAAGGAGATGCTGTCAGTCTGACTTTTCTCTCTCTTCGCAATCAATGTGCCAACTCAGGATCTATCTGGAGCTCAGCTTCTTTTGCTTGGCCGCAGCAAGAACGGGAGCTGGATTGAAGTAGAACGGCTTTATCTCGCAGCACTTGCCATCGCGGAAACGGAATAGCTCGCACAATTCCGCGTCTTCCAGGCCCTCGCCTGCAAATTTCATCCGCAAGATTGCAACAACATAGTCGCCTCCGGTTACCGTCTCGATTCTTTCAAGACCGGCGACACCCAATCTTGCGAACACGTCTCTAGAGAGCTCGCGCAGGGCGTTTCTGCCCTTGTATGTCCCAGCCATTGGAAGCCCTGCCGCTTCCGTAATCACGAGATCATCCGTCAACATGTCGTTAGCGCGTTCCCAATCGCCACTTCGCATCGCACCGTAGAGATCATCGACGAATTGAACCATTTCATCATGGGTCATGAGCATTTCCTCTGCGCGTGGCCGGTCTGGAGTCTCGTTTGAAAGCCAAGTGGATGAATTTTCAGGATCGCGGACAAGCGCTATCTCAACCTGTTGACTTGCCGCTGCCAGCCAAACCTGTCAGCTATTCGGCGACGGGCCGGAATTTCGGCATGGTTATCTCAGCCGACCAACGTTCGAAAACCACTTCGACGGCGATACCGCATTTGACGCTTTCAGCGTCACAGCCAATGACATTGCTCATCATGCGCGGCCCCTCTGCAAGGGTGATGAGGGCGATAACGTAGGGGGCATCGGACGCATAAGCCTCCGATATGGCGCGCGTGACTATCGTATAGGTTTTCACAGTGCCGCGCCCGCTTGCCGCGCGCCATTCAATCTGTTCGGACAAACAGTTCGCGCAGATCACGCGCGGGTAAAATTGATAGGTGCCGCAGGACGTGCAGTATTGGAGCAAAAGCTTGTGATCCTGGCAGCCTTGCCAGAAGGGTGCGGATTCCGGTGTCGGGCGGGGAAGGAATTTGTCTACATGGTCCTCCATCAATGGCGCTCCCTTCCGAGGATCACTGTGGTATGACTTGACATGATGCCTCCCTGGCCATGCACCATCGCGACCTGGGCATCCTTGACCTGACGCGCGCCCGCCGTACCGCGAAGCTGGGTCACAGTTTCGGTGAGCGCAAACATCGACCCAGGATTGCCCGGATGGCAATGGGATAAAAGCCCCCCATGGGTGTTGACCGGCAACCTGCCGCCAAACTCGATATTGCCATTTTCCACAAACGCGCCGCCTTCGCCCTTTTCGCAAAAGCCAAGGTCTTCAAGTTCCACCAGGACCGTGGGGGTGAAACAATCATATAGTTGCGCAAAGTCCATATCGCTCGGTCCCAGCCCGGCCATGGCATAGGCCCGACGGCCCGATTCCACGGCGAAGGACGTGGTCAGGCTTTGGGCCTGGCTGATATGCTCATGGCCATGGCCTTCGCCGACGCCCAGAATATAAACAGGATCATGTGGAAAATCTGCGGCTCTTTCGGCCGAAGTCATGATGATCGCGGATCCACCATCCGAAACCAGCGAACAATCGAGCAGGTGCAAGGGATCGGCGATCATCCGCGAATTGATCACGTCGTCGATGGTGATGGGAGTGCGCATTTCGGCCGTCGGATTGAGGCAGGCATGCTTGCGGCAGGCGACGGCGATGGCGGCGAACTGTTCAGCGGTAGTGCCATATTTCTCCATATGGGCGCGCGCGATGAGGGCGTAGAAGGCAGGAACTGTCGGGCCGAAGGGAATTTCAAACTGGGAATGGCCGGCCGACGACTGCATTTTCATGGCCTGGTCGCGGGTCAGGCCGCTGCGTAAACTGTCCGCCATTGTAATCAGGACGGTGGTGCACATGCCGCTGAAGATCGCGGCGGCGGCATGATGCAGGATCGAAAAGGTGGTGCTGCCGCCGGCACTCACGCCAATGCAATAGCGGGGGAATATCTGCAGATACTCCGCCATTGCCTCTGCGTGATACATATAGGGTTCGGCCATCGAATTGCAGGTGATCAGGCCGTCAATCCTGTCCTTGGTGATTTGCGCATCTGCCATGGCGCGGCGTGCCGCATCGATGCACAAGCCGGTGGGGCTGAACTGGGGCAGCTTACCCACCTCGGTATCCGCGGCCCCGATGATGGCAACTTTTCCGCGCAAACTTTCCAACGTTAATTCCGATCAGGCCTTGTCGAAGGCGACGACGGCTGTGCCAGGAACGATCACCTCGCCAGCTTCATTCTTGATGAAGATTTCAAGTGTGGCAGAACCATTGTCATGATCCACCGAAATCACCCGGCCACCTGACGTGACCGTCTCGCCGATAAAGGCGGCTTTTCGGTTCGAGTATTCAAGATGCGTCATCCGGCCTTCACCATCTAGCCATTCTATGACGCACTGGGTCAGCCAATCGCCGAGCATCGGCCCTGACATCACGATGCCAGGATAGCCTTCTACTTCGGTGGCATAGGTCATATCGAAATGGATGCGATGGGCATTCCAGATCGCGGCGCTATACATGAAATTCTGGACGTTATCGGGACAATAGACCCGGCCTGGCAAGGCGTCGTCCGGCTTCAGGTTCGTTATTTTCGACATAGCAGTTATCTCAAAAGCCGTGTTGTTTTTTCAGTAAGGACAAGTTCGCCAACTGAAGTCTCTACGCGCATGACAACTTCATAAAAAATGATCGGTCCTTGCGAGCCAGTCTTTTCGTAGATGTTGGTCAAGGTGCGGGTGGCAATCAGTTCATCGCCAGCCATGATAGGCCTGAAATAGTCGATGCTCAGTCCGCCAGCCATTGCCTTTTCGAGCGGGAATTTCGGAAGCAATCGATCGATCGAAACGCCGTCGGGGCTAAGCTGGTCAAGTTCCACTATGTCCCAGAACAAGGCAAGATGGAACAAGGGTGGCGCCACGTCGCCATCAAGATATTCCTTTCTCTTCCATCCTGTAGCAATTGAATACTTACGTATTTCACGGCGCGAGGCTATTTCGGTCCGCGGTTCGGACGTCCGACCAATGTAGGAACTCAATTTATCACTCAAAAGACTATTTGCCTTTGGCGAACTCCTTCCCTCTGAAACAGATTGATCTAATTTATTTTGCTTTTCAGTCATTTTGAATTCTTTTCAAGAATTTAATGTTATATTTTCAAAGGCATCAATCAGAGATCCATGATCGCGACCTTGCCTTGCATCGGCGCGCTCATGCCTCGATCCCGAGTTCGCCGATCAGCTCGTCGCGGAGCCGGAACTTCTGGATCTTGGAGGTCGACATCGGCCAGCTATGTACGAAGCGCACGTGGCGCGGAAGCTTGAAGTTTGCGATCTGCCCGCGGCAATGCTCAACCAGCTCTTCCGGGGTCACGTCGCCGCCGGGAACGAGTTCGATGAAAGCGGCCGGCACTTCGACATAGCGCGCATCGGGAATGCCCACGACCTGGGCCAGCTTGACCGTCGGATGCGCCTGCAAAGCGCTTTCGATCTCGGCTGCCGCGACGTTCTCGCCGCCAACCTTGAGCATGTCCTTAGTGCGGCCATGAAACATGATCGTACCATGTTCGTCGAACGAGCCGATATCCCCGGTATGCAGCCAACCATCGCGGATCGACTCCGCGGTCTTTTCAGGCGCGTTGTAGTAACCCATCAGCATGTTGGGGCCGCGCGCGCAGATTTCGCCGCGTTCGCCGGTCGCGCATTCCTTGCCGGTTTCAGGATCGACGATGCGCACTTCCCATTCGTCCAGCGGGACGCCGAGCCGGGTCGTTCGCAATTCGAAACTATCGTCCAGCCGACTGGTACAAATCGTGCCTGCCCCTTCCGTCAGGCCATAGGTACCGACATGGATGATCGACGGCATGGCCTCGACCATGGCATTCTTGATCCATTCGGGCTGGACCGCGAAATTGCTATTCATCAGCCGCATGATCGAAAGCTCGGTCTTCGCGAAGCTTTCATGCGTGATAAGGTCCTGCATGATGGTCACAAAGGCGGGATAAGCCACCGTCGCCCGTTCACGCTCCAGCATCGCAAGCGCCGTCCCGGCATCGAAATAAGGGACCGTGAGATAGGCCCCACCGACATCGATGACCATCATCATCGGCAGGATTCCGGCGATGTGGTAAATGGGCAATGGTGACCACACCCGGTCGCTTGCCGTGACCTGGTAGCGTTTCCCCAGGTTGCGGCTGTTGCCGACCATCGCGCGGTTGCTGATCATGCAGCCTTTGGGGCTGGAGGTCGTGCCCGAGGTATAGAGGATCAGCGCCACATCCTTCGGGTCGACCGCTTCAGTGATGGCATTGACGTCGCTTGCGGCGATGCGTTCACCAAGCGCCATGGCGCGGTTGCGTGCCATCATCGGGGCGGCGCAATTTTCCTCCAGGCAGATGACCTGGCGCAATTCCGGCGCTTCGGGAAGGCTGAGCGCCTCGGGATTGTCAGCCCTCGCGAGCGAAGGTAGCGCCTTTGCCAGACGCTCGCCGAAGTCGACCGCGTCTGCCACCTTGCCGGTTGTTACCAGCATGACCAGTGAGGCGTCCTTGACCAGATATGCCAGTTCTCCCGGCTGGTAGCGGGCATTGACCGGCACCACCACCGCCCCGATCAGCGCACAGCCGAAATAGATCTCGACGAATTCCGGACAGGTCGGCAGCAGGATGCCGACATGCTCGAAGCGTTTCACGCCCAGCCCGGTCAGCGCACGGGCCCAGCGCATCGCCGCGTCATAAAGGCCCGTGTGCGTCAGTCGCCTGTCAGGGAAGACCAGCGCATCGTTTTCGGCATGGATCCGCGCGTTTTCGCGCAGCATCTTGCCGATGGTGTAGATTTCGCCGCTCATCGTGCTGGCCTCTGCGGACCGTTCATCTGACTGCTCTCCCAATCTTTCATGCCCTGTGCCGCAAGTTTCGGAAGCTAGATCTAGCGAAGCAGCGTTGCTGGATCGCCATCCCGTTCCTCGGTCGCCCTGGCGAAGAAGCCGGACTGCGCCGTGCCGAAGAGCCCGCTGCTGACGACTTCAAAATTCTGGTCGGGATAACGCTCCAGCTGCGATGCCATCAGGGACGATCCTTCACTGGTGGTCGCTTGCCAGCGGCTTACTGCTTCTAACGGGTCGGGGACGAACCACGACATCTGGAATATGCTCTGCCCAAGGGCGATGCCTGCCATAGCCTGCCTTGTCCTTCTTCCCGTGGCGCGATCTTACCAGCCGCGCCGGGGAAGTAAACATTCAGGCATGATTGTTTTTTAAAATGCTGCTTGCGCAGACCAAACGGATGACGCTAGCTAAACCGATGGATCGGCCGCGCCCACCCCGCAAGTTCGAGGATCTGGAACTGGGAGAGATCCGGTGATCCTCCTTGCGAACGGTGACGCAGCAGGAAATCGTCGATTTTGCGCGGCAGTATGACCCGCAATGGTTCCACTCCGATCCGGAGGCCGCGCGTACCTCGCATTTCGGCGAGCTCGTCGCCAGCGGCGTACATGTGCTGGCGATCTGGCGGCAGCTCGACCACGAGATCAACAGCGACATCGACTTCGTTTGAGGCATCGGCTTTGACAACTTCCGTCTCAAGACCGCGCTGCGTGCAGGCGACACGGTCTATGCGACATCCCGGGTTATCTCACTGACATATTCCACCAGCGGAAAACCACGCGGAACCGCCATAACCTATTACGAATTGCGCAACCAGAACGAGGAAATCGTTCTGCAATTCAACAGTATAAACCTGGTCTACAGCCGCGCGGCGGATTAACCTGGAAACCATTTGGCGGAGATTTCGGCCGCTTGGCGATGCGCCTCGGCCATTGCCGCATCAACTGCCTCCGGGGGTCCGTAAGTCGGGGCAACCCTGACGCTGTCGACCGTGCTGACGCCGATGAAACCGAGCCAGCTTTCAAGATAGCGTAGCTGGAAATCGAGGCTCTCGATGCCCGGATCCGCACCGAACGGCATGGCGCTTGCGGCGATGACCGCTACCCGCTTGTCCGCCGCCAGGCCTTCGACGTCTCCCGCTCGAGTATTGCGGAACGCCATACCCGGCTGCGTCACAACATCGATGAAATGCTTGAGTTTGTAGGGAATGCCGAAGTTCCACATCGGGGTCGATATCAGCCAGGCGTCATGTGCCAGCACCTCGTCCGTGAAGCGCCTGATCAACGCCCAGTCCGCTGCTACTGCGGGCGCGACATCCTCGCCCATAATGAGGTTATAGCGCCCTTCGATCATGTCGCCGCCGAGCGAGGGTAGCTGCGCTTCCCACAGGTCCAGCCGCGTCACCTCCACCCCGGTCGGCAATGCGGCGAGGAAGCTCTCCGCCACCGCGCGCGACCGCGAGCGATCCGCGCGCGGGCTAGCATCGAAATGCAGCAACCGCATGCGCGTCAGGCCCCTGGATCGAGGCGGCGATCAAGATCGATTGCAATTTCCTCGCCCAGCACTTCGCAGTGCCAGGCCTTGATCGGTTTATCGGTCAGATTGCCGCTCGGGCAGCCGTTGCGGAGGTCGAACCGCACTCCGTGAAGCGGGCAGAAGATGAATACTCTCTTGACCTTGCCCCCGTGCAGCTCCTGGAAAGCATGGCTGCATTGGTTCTCCACCGCGAACACGCCCATCTCGCTTCGCGCCAGAACGATTTTCTCGCCGCCGTGCTCGATCGCCAGCGTTCCTTTCTGGGGCAGATCTCCCAGCCTTGCGACGATCTCCAACGCCATGTCAGCGCGATTTCTCGAAGACCAACAGAACGTTTCCGGGCATGTGGAAGTAGAGCCCATAGCCACTGTTGACGACCAGATAGCCGTTATATGCGGTGGGCCCCGGTCCACTCATCGCACCACCCCGGGTAGTGTCCCCGCTGATCGTCTTTACCGGTTTGGTCGTGTCATAGGACCATAACACCTTGCCGGTCTTGCGATCATAGCCGCGCAACATGCCATCGAGGTGCCCGGCCAGCACAGCGCCCGGAATGGCGGTTGCCGCCGCTGACACGCCGGGATCGCAATAGGGCTTGTCACCGCAATTGTCCTTCGCCTTTTGGCGCCATATGACCTTGCCCGTGGCCGCCTCGATCGCGTGGATGCCTGCTCCGTTGAGCTTGGGATCATAAGTTCGCCCGTCATAGGTATCGACCATGTCGACGATGGGTACGTAGATGCTGGTCCCTTCGCGCGCCATGCCGAAATGAACCCCGCCCTGCGTTCCGCCATGGCCAAGCCGACGGTTCCACACGATCTTGCCGGTGTCCGGATCGACGCCATAGGCAACACCCGATTTCTGGCCGACCACGATGATATCCTTGCCGCCACCAAGCGGCACGACGATCGGCGATGCTGCCAGATCGAGGTCGGGTCCTTTTTCTTTCGGGCAGTTTTCGTTGCCGATCATGCAGCCGACGTTCCAGGCATCGTTTTTGGTGAACTGAACCTGCCACAGCTTGCGACCGGTCCTGGCGTCGACCGCGAATAGTGCATCGCTGTTCTCGTCGGCGGGGGAAGAATAGTTCTCGCCCGAACCGAAATAGAAGCGACCCCGCTTCGCGTCATAGGCCGGGCTGCCCCACACCGGTGCGCCCGAAGGCCCGAGAATTCGGGCACCGGCACTGGTGCGGCCTTGCTCGCGCGGCTCGGCGGGCACCGTGTAAGTCTTCCAAAGCTTCTTGCCGGTCTTGGGATCGAGCGCGAGCACTGCGCCGCGGAAGGAGCAGCAATCGTATTTTGGATCGGCTGCCGAAGTCACTTCCAACGATGAAATCGCTACTGCGAGCACACCCCCGCCAAGTGCAGGTGTGCCGGTGATCGTGGCATTGGGGTGGTCATCGGCCTTGACCTGCCACAATTGCTTGCCGGTCATCGCGTCGATTGCATACACTCGGCCGAGAATATCACCGAAATACAGGCGTTTGTTATCAGCATCCGTAACGATCGCATTGCGCACTTCTGCACTCGCGCGGAAAACCCACTTGGCGCAACCCGTAGCGAGATCGAAGGCGTACACCTTGCCCGTCTGGCTTCCGACGAAGATCGTGTTCCAACCTATTGTCGGCTGCGAACGTGCACGATTTGCGCCGGGATAGGCAAATGCCCATTTGAGCTTGAGCCCCTTGAGGTCGCCAGCACTCAGGCCACCCACGGACGCAGGGACGAAGCGGCCGGTGTCATGGCCCCAGCCTACTGCGGCAGGAGGCGTCCCGGCGAATTTTGCCACATCGCCGGTGCAGGCCGGCGGCGGCGCGGGGGGCTGGTAATCGTCCAGTTCGATACGCGCAAGATACTCGGCAATCTCCTGGCGCTGTGTCGCGGAAAGGTGCGCCGCCTGCTGCTTCATCACTCCGTTGTTCAGCGCATCGAGCACCATGTCCGGCTCGAGCATCTCCAGCCAGACGATGGCCGGCGCCTTCGGAACGGCTCCGCTGTGGCAACCAGCGCAGCTTTCATAGAACAGTGCCTTGCCCGGATGTGTTTCGGGATCGATGGGAGTGCCGCTGCGCGAAACGAACTCGTCCGTTGAACTTACGCGAGTGGCTTCGCCCCCGGCAACAGCATTACTGTCAGCGTCCCCGGTGGGCTGGCAAGCGGCGAGCAATGTCGCAAACGCCAGCCCGACCAGGGCATTCCATCGCATCATTAACTACCGGCTCCGAAGCTGACTCCGAGCTCGATGCCGAAGTAGCGCGGCGGACCGAACTGACTGTTGAGCCACAGGCCGGCAACATTCTGCGATGCCGTGCGATAGCGCTCGTCGGTCAGGTTCTGGCCGACCACGCGGATGTAATAGTCGCCATCCGCCTGCGCCAGAGTAAGCGACGCATTCAAAAGCGTGCGGGCATCGAGGAAGGTGTTGCCGAGCGGATCGTCGATCGCCTGAGTGAACAGGTTGCGGCTCTGGTAGGCAACATTGCCATTGAGCGATACCTCCCAGTCAGAACCAACCGGTAGAGTATAGGTACCGTCGAGGGTCCACTGCCACTTCGGGGCACGGTCGAGCGGCGCCGTCGCAAGATCATATCCGGCATTGGGTGCGTCGTACTCGTCGTACTTGCCATCCTGGTATCCCAGAACGCCGCGCAGAGTCAGGTTGTCAACGGGCTTGGCCGTCAATTCGGCTTCAATGCCCTTCACCGTGGCCGATGCCGCGTTGAAGAACAGCGTCACCTGGTTGGGCGCGCCGTTGACGACGATCGGCACATTGAGCTGCTTCTGGAGATCGGAATATTCGACGTAGAAGCCGGTCAGGTTGGCCCGCAGACGGTTGTCGAGCAGGCCGGCCTTGACCCCTGCTTCGAAGCTCTTCGCCTTTTCCGGATCGGTCGCGCGCGCGTCGCTGGCGAAGAAATCGAGGTCCGCGCCATAAGGCGCAAAGCCGCCGATCTGGTCGTTGAAGCCGCCGCCCTTGTAGCCGGTGGCATGCGTCGCGAAGAAGTACAGGTCGGGGTTCGCTTCATAGCCGAGGCTGATGCGATAGGTCAGCTCGTCGGACTTGTCGTCCACCCGCACCACGCCCGCCGGATAATTGTAGACGCTCGCATCCAGCGGTTCGTCGATCGAGATGCCGAAGTCGAAGCCGCCTTCAAGTGCCGGAATGAAGGTCTGCTGCCGCCCGCGCCAGACCTTGTCGTCCCACGTCTGGCGGACGCCGGTGGTTAGCGTCAGGCCATTCGAAATCTCGAACGTTCCTTCGGCGAACAGGGCCTTCGATTCCGCCTTTTGCGCATTGCAGAGGATGTACGGCGTATCGTTCCAGGCGCCGAACGGAAGCGGCCCCGAAACGAGGTCGAGGAAGCCGAGAATCTGGGACACGCAGAAGTCGGCCTTATCGTTCTGATAGAACCCGCCGGCGACGAAATCGAACGCCCCTCCCAGATCGCTGGCGAAGCGGATTTCCTGCTGGAACGTCTTGCGATCATCGTCGCGGCTGGCGTCGAATACCGAAAGCGGCTGGCCATCGGTGCCGATCGCCGTCACACCGGCATAGGAGTTCGGCAGGCGCGAGATTTGCTTTCGCCACCCGGTGACCGAGGTGAGCGTCCCGACCTCGGTATCGATGTCGATATTGGCATAGAGGCCATCGACATTGATTCGCTGCTTGCGCCCGAGGAAGGCATCGCCGCGCAGCGTGATGCCGGCATTGTCCAGCGGGTCATTGCTGTTGGGATTGGGCACATTGAGGCCGAGGAAATCGGTCAGGAAGCCGACGTTTCCGGTGTAACGATCGTTCTCGTTGACCGAAGGAACGGTACCCGAACGGTCGCGCAGCCATTCGTACTGGAACAGCGCGCTGATGTTATCGCTCGGTTCGAGCAGCAGCTTCGCCCGGGCATTCCATACATCCTTGCCGCCAACGCGGCGCCCGTCGAGGCAGCCCTCTGCACCGTCCCATTTCGACGGAATGCCGGACAGGTTGTTCACTGGGCCATAGCAAGCCCCGTTGCGATAATAGCCGTCGGTCTTCTCGTAGCCGCCGACGAGGCGAATCGCTGCGATGTCGCCAAGCGGGACGTTGACCGCGCTTTTCACCGCCACCGTGCCGAAATCGCCATAGCTGAACTGCCCGTCAACGCCGACGTAGTTCAGTTCCGGCCGCTTGGTCCGCACGGTCACCGCGCCGCCGGTGGAGTTCTTGCCGAACAGCGTGCCTTGCGGGCCGCGCAGCACTTCAACCTGCGCCACATCGAAGGTGTCGAGCAATTGGGTCTGGACCGAAGGCATAACGAAGTCGTCCACCAGCACGACCACCGGCGGCTCATAATACACGATGATGTTGTTCTGGCCCACGCCGCGCATCGCGAAGCTCGCCGCGTTGAAGCCGGTAATCGTTTCAGCCGAGAAGTTAGGGGAAAAGGCCGCTAGTCCACCGATCGTATCCACGCTCGCCTGTTCGATCAGCGTTTCATCGATGGCCGATACGGAGATCGGCGTGCGCTGCAGGTCGGTCTCGCGCCTGGTCGCCGTGACCAGGATCGTGCCGAGCCCCTGTTCATCATCCTCCGCAACAGCGGCTTCAGCCGCTCCTTGTGCAGCCTGTGCATATCCGACCGCCGGCATGATGCCGAGAGACATCGCAGCAAAGGCAACGCCGCATTTAAGCAAGCTCTTGGACATAGATCTCTCCCACCCTCTTATCTTAGGGATAGCGGCTCAGGCCCCTTCCCATTTGACTCTATCTTCCTGCCACAGCAAAATATGTCAATCAATCATGATTGTTTTTTATTTGGCATCAATGGCATTGCTGTAACAGTCGGACAGGCTGGCACGGGAGAACGGCGAAAATGCACTTCAATTTCCGCAACTGGGATATTCACAATGGCGATTCCCACCCCTTCAATGCCGAGCGTCCGCGCCCGGACAATGGGACTTCGCGGCCTGATCCTTCGCGTTATTATGCGCGCGAGTTCTGGGACGCGGAATGGAAGCGGGTCTTCACCAGGACCTGGCTACTCGCGGGCGTCGAATGCGACATTCCGGATGAAGGCGACTGGCTGCGGTTCGACATCGGCACCGAATCCTTCGTCGTGGTCCGGCAGGATGACGGCAGCGTACGCGCGTTTTACAATGTCTGCCCGCACCGCGGCAGCCAGATAGCCCTCGATGATTTCGGTTCGGCGGACAAGTTCACCTGCCCGTTCCACAGCTGGAAGTTCGCGCTCGACGGGAAGAATATTTCCGTAACCGATGCTGAAACCTTCCATCCCGACGTACTTTGCCACGGCACCGACATGAAGCAAGTGCGCTGCGAAACGATGGCCGGACTGATCTTCATCTCGATGAATGACGATGTCATGCCGCTGGCGGAGTATCTCGGTGAAGTTGCGGATCATCTCGCCCTTTATGACATCGGCAAGATGCATGTCGTGCAGCACAAGCGATCGGACTGGGCTGCCAACTGGAAAGGCGGCGTTGACGCGTTCTACGAGATCTATCATCTCCACTCAGTCCATCCACAGACCCAGGCTGTGATGGATGATCGCACGCAGATCGATCTGTTTCCCAATGGCATGAGCCGCCAGTTCGTCCCCTTTGCTCAACCAAGCCCACGCTTTCCCGATCAGGAAACCGTGAATGCCGGGATCAAGATGATGCTGGCCGATGCAGGCATCGACCCTGACAGCTTCACCGGCACTGCACAGGAAAGCCGTGCCGCCATTCAGCAGGCCAAGCGCGAGCGTTCGGTCATGTACGGCCTCGGCTATGAAAAATTCAGTGACACACAGTTGAGCGATTCGACCATCTACGGATTGTTCCCCAACATCCAGATTGGCTGCCATCCCGAAGCGGTCTTCATTCACCGCTTCATGCCGCACCCGGCCGATCCCGAACAGTTCACTTACGAGACTATCATCCTGTTCAAGCCGGAAGACATTCCCGGCTATTCCACGCCAGCGTGGATGGGATTGGCCGAGGACGCCGATACCAGCGGAATGATCCGGCCTGATATCATCCACAGCAAGCTGGGCGAACCGCCTGAACTGGGCGAGGTTCTGGACCAGGACAGCGAACTCTTGCCGATCGTGCAGAAGGGTGCGCGCTCGCGCGGCTTCGCAGGACCGCTGTGGAGCGAACAGGAAGCCCGGCTGCGTCATTTCCATGTCGAGCTGGATCGCTACATCAACGGTGAGAAATAAAAGAGCAGGAGCCCCTGATGCCCACCACTTTCCTTTCCCGGTTCAATATCAAGCCGGGCATAGAGGCCGAATTCATCGAACTGATCGATGCGATGGAAGCCATTGCAGCTACCGAAGCGGATACGCTGCAATACAAGTTCTATCGGCTGGAAGATCCGGGCGCCTTCGCGGTCTTCGAAAGCTTTACCGACGAGTCGGCAGACCTTGCCCATCAGCAGAACCCGCAAAGCGCGCCGATCATCGCACGGATGATCGATTGCATTGATGGCACCTATCACCGGGAGTATCTTTACGATGTCAAAGCCTGAACGCGGCGGAGCCCCGGGTAAGTCGTTTATCGCAACGCTGCACACGAAGCCCGAAAAGCGCGCGGAATTCATCGCGCTCCAGACCGAACTAAAGGCGCTGGTTCACGAACTTGAACCAGATGCATGGGTGTACGAGATCATGCAGTCGGAAGAGGACGAAGATCTCTTTTATTGCATTGCCACGTTCAAGGACGAAGCTGCCTTCGAGCACCACATGCAAATTGATTTCCACGACCGGCTGGTGCCGCCGATCCTCGATTGCCTGGCGCAAGAAATGCAGCTGACGTACCTACGCTCGCACTCGTGAGCGAAGCCGGTCTTGCCCGGCGGCGCATGAACAATGCTGGCGACGGCTGTACCGCAGACGCTGGAGACACCAATGACCAAGGCTTTCCTGCCTGAGAAGCCCGGGTTCTCAACTCGGGAAATCAGCCTTGAACTCCATCAAAGAAGTCCGACATGATTGTTCATGGCCGGATGCTGAAGCCATTGTCGACGAGATATTCGCCTCCCGTCAAGAAGCGCGCGTCGTCGCTACAAAGATAGACGATGAGGTTCGCGACGTCGCTTGGCGCACCTGTCGCCCCGGCGGGCAAGACACCTTCGGGAATGGCGTGCTCTTCCCCTGCGCGACCCTCTGCGCTCTGGATCATCGGCGTCTCGATCGATGACGGGTGCAGCGTGTTGCAGCGCACCTTGTAGCCCTGGTCCTGGCAATGCACTGCAATCGACTTGCTCATCGAGCGCACTGCGCCCTTGGCTGCGGAATAGGCGAAAAACGGAGCATAACCGAAATGGCTGGCGGTCGAAGACATGTTGATGATCGAACCGTTATCCGACTTCGCCAGAAGCGGCAGACCAAGCTTGCAGCCCAGGAAAACGCCCTTGCACATGATGTCCATGACGCGGTCGAACTGCGCGACCGTGGTCGCTTCCGGGTCCGCGACCAAGACAATCCCCGCATTGTTGACGAGGATATCAAGGCGACCGTGGTCACTTGCGATCCGGTCATAGACCGCCTGCCAGTCTGCTTCGGATGCGACATCATGCCTTAGCGCAACAGCAGCACCGCCGATCTGCGCGGCCACCGCAGCAGCAGCATCCGCATTCACATCCGTCACATAAACTATCGCGCCTTCCTCCGCGAGACGCAAGCAGTCGGCCTTGCCAAGCCCCGAACCACCCCCTGTGACGAGCGCGGTCTTGCCTTCCAGTTTGCCCATGACGATAGCTCTCCAACTGATTCGTTTGACTAGTCCTTTTTGCACAAGATATGTCATCATTAAAAACAGGCACGCCTGCTTATTTTGTATGAGGCCCCGAATATGCCACGCAGTTCGTCAACGCAGCGCAACAAGGAGAGGGGTCCAGCCAGTGCCCAGCCAATCATCGAACCGACCGCCCAGGCGATCAAGAGCGCAAAGACCCGTGCCCGCCTGATCGAGGCGACCATCCGCTGCCTAGTGAAATACGGCTATTCCAACACCACGACGCCCAAGGTCGCAGACGATGCCGGACTGTCGCGTGGCGCCATGCTGCACCATTTTGAGACCAGGCGGCAACTGCTCCAGGCGACTTTGATAGAGCTGCATCACAAGCAATTGCGCGCCTTCCGACGTTCAGCAGGCACGCTGGATCATGATGCGCGCACTCTCCTCCATGCCTATTGGGGCCAACTGACCCGGCCGAATTTCATCGCTTTCCAGGAACTCGCGATTGCTTCGCGCACAGACAAGGAGCTCGCTGTAACGCTCGAACCCGTCCGGCTCGAATTCCGAGAGCGTTGGCACGACCTGGCCATCGAACTATTTCCGGAATGGCGTGACGATCCCCAGGCATTCGAGGTTGCTCTGGCGCTGACGCAAAGCACGCTCGAAGGCATGGCGATCAACCGGCTGACCCATGGCATCAATGAGGATACGGTCAAACTGGTGATCGATCACCTCGAAAAGGTCATCCTCGACCTGCGACCCGTCCGCAAATAAGACGGTTCCGCGTTTAACGGACATTCAGGCCCAGCTCTTTCAATGCAGCAGGAAAAGATTTGAGCCCCTCGGTCACGATCTCGACTGGGCTTCCATGGCGTTTCAGTGTCTTCTAGAAGAAAGCCATTGCAGCTGATTTATGGCACTTTTTCTTCGCGTAGCTTTCCAGGATTTCACCCTCATGATCGACAGGGCGCCAGAGGTAATGTGTCTCGCCGTTGATCTTGACGAAGCACTCGTCGAGATATCAACGCCACTGGGAGTAGCCCTTGATGCGACTGATGCGCTGTCGCCTGATATCGGTCGCGAACATAGGGCCGAAGCGATTCCACTCCGGCAAGCAGTCTCGCCGACCACCCGCCATTGCTTTGACAAAGCCGCACGGCCACAATCGTGCCTCGATCAGTGGATACCGCAAAATCACAAGTCGAAGGAGAGGAGAAAATCATGCCTCGCGTACATGTTCCCGAAGAGCACGCGCACGACCCCTTGGCCTATGTTTGGGCCGAATACACGCCCGAAATCGGCACGGCGGCGGCGGGCTATTCGCTGGCGGTTTACGAGAATTCACAGCTTTCCATGCGCGAAATGGAAGCAGCCCGTATGCGCACCGCATTGATCAACGGTTGCAATCTGTGTCGTGAAATGCGGGCGGCGCGCGATCTGCCCGGCCATATCGAGCGCAGCGGTGGCAGCGTCGAGAAGGCCGCGAAGGCGCGCGACAACACTCCGCCGGACGAACGCTTCTACACGGAGGTGCTGAACTGGCGTACCTCGGATGCCTATAGCGAGCGCGAGCGGCTGGCGATCGAATATGCCGAACGGCTCGGTGAAACACCGCAATCGATGGACGATGACGAGGATTTCTGGGAACGGATGCACGCCCATTTTAGCGATCGCGAGATTGTCGACCTGACCTTCTCGATCGGCTCTTGGATGGCGCTGGGACGCTTTACCCACGTTCTTGCGCTCGATGGTGTCTGTATGCCGACCATGACGCAAAGCTGACCCGACCAGCGATCGGAATCTAATTCATCCGGCTTTCGGTGCTGTTAGTCCAACGCGAATTCAGCTCGGCGGCCCACTTCACATAGATCGCTTTATCATTCTTCAAGTCGGACTCCGCCAAGCTTTTCTAACGCTTTTGCCCCAATAAATGTCGCACCTTGCGCTTCGAGCGCAGCGAGGATTTGCTTTCTTGCATAATCGCTCACCGGTTCGCCGCGCTCACAGCGACGTAGTGTCGAGACGCTGATACTTGCGGCTGATGCTAGCTCTTCCTGGGTGAGATCAAGCAGGGCTCGGGCATCGCGGCACGCTGACGCCGATAACGCCTGTGGCTCAATGGTCATGGTGTGCCCCCGGTTTCAGATCCCGACCCTATCTGATTTCGACTCCGAAAAAGCGCAAGAGTGCACAGTTCCCAAATGACGCGCCTATTACTCCAATCCCTAGCCTTTCCAGCACATTCCATTGGACTTGGCGCACGAAGCAAGCATTGCTGTCGCTGTTGAATCGCGGTCCTGACGGCCGTCGCAGCCCCACCGCTTGATGCGCATCGGGGCCTTGGGTGGTGGGAGCAGCAATCACGCTGCTCCGGAACAAGGAACACCGCCATGACTACGAAGGCAAAGAGCAATCCCAAGGGACCGGCGACCGCCGAGGCTTCACCTGCAACCACAACCTCAGTCCCTCGCCCCGCCAGCAAGATCGACCAGGTCACTGCCATGCTCGAACGCAAGCAAGGCGCGACGCTGGCCGAGATGACCGATGCCACGGGCTGGCAACCACATTCCGCACGCGCTGTCCTGACGGGCCTGAGGAAGAAGGGCCACACGATCGTGAAGTCAAAGCGCGATGACGTCACCTGCTACCGGATCGCGGAAGCGGATTGATGACGCAACGAGGCAAATGCGATCTCGAGCATGAACTGGCTGCGCTGGAGGCGATGCCTCTGGCGCAGCTGCGCGCGCGATGGTCCAGTCTCACCGGTCGGCCAGTCCCGCGTGTAAGCGCCGCACTGCTGCGCCTGGCGCTGGCATGGGAGGTGCAGGCCGCGGCACATGGAGGCCTGTCACGACAGGTGCAGCAGACACTCGATCAGCTCGCAGCGGGCAAGACCAAGACCCGCAGGCACGAGCCCGGCATGCGATTGATGCGCGAATGGAATGGCGTGCTGCATGTGGTCACTATCGGAGATGATGGTGCGATCTGCTGGAACGAGAAGACATGGAACTCGCTAAGCAGCCTCGCCCGGGCAATCACCGGCACACGCTGGTCGGGCCCTGCCTTCTTCGGGCTGAAGCAGACGAAAAGGGCAGCATGAGCAAGATCATCCGCTGCGCAATCTACACCCGCAAGTCATCGGAGGAGGGGCTTGAGCAGGACTTCAACTCGCTTGATGCCCAGCGCGAAGCCTGCGGCGCCTATGTGCTGAGCCAGGCATCGGAAGGCTGGAAGCTCCTCCCCGATTTCTATGACGACGGCGGGCTTTCGGGCGGTACGCTCGAGCGCCCTGCCCTCCAGCGCCTCTTGGCCGATGTGAAGGAAGGCAGGATCGACATCATCGTCGTCTACAAGGTCGACCGGTTGACGCGGTCGCTGCTCGACTTTGCCAAGCTGGTCGAGACCTTCGACGATGCAGGGGTCAGCTTTGTCTCGGTCACCCAGTCGTTCAACACCACCACCAGCATGGGACGGCTGACCTTGAACATGCTGCTGAGCTTCGCGCAATTCGAGCGCGAAGTCACTGCCGAGCGTATTCGCGACAAAATTGCCGCCTCCAAGGCCAAGGGCATGTGGATGGGAGGGATTCCGCCGCTGGGCTATGAGCCTGATGGGCGTAGCCTCAGGATTGTCGAGGAGCACGCCGTCCTCGTCCGCGATATCTTCGCGCGCTATCGCCGGCTGGGCAATGTCAGGCTGGTGGCAGAAGAGCTGGCGCGCGAAGGGATCAAAACACCGCGGCGCCAGACTGCCAATGGCAAGAGCTATGGCAGCTGCGCCTTCACCCGCGGCAAGCTCTATCATCTCCTGAGGAATCCGATCTATGCCGGCGACATCGCGCACAAGGGCAAGGTCTATCCCGGCAATCATCCTGCCATCATACCGCGCGAGGAATGGGATGAAGTCCAGCAGCAGCTGACGGAGAATGTCCGCGGCACGCGCACGGCGCGCGAGGTCAGCACTGCCCTCCTCGCCGGAAAGCTGTTCGATCAATCCGGCGAGACGCTAATCCCGGTTCACACCAGCAAGCCCTGCACCGGCGGAGGGACAACTACCCGCAGGCGGTATCGTTACTATGTCTCAAAGTCCGCGCATCACGACGCCGGAAGCTCGCCGCGCGACAGCATGCGCATCCCGGCCAGGGAAATCGAGCAGGCAGTCGCAAGCGAACTGGTGGAAGTACTCGCTGACCCGCTCGCCCTCGCCCGGCACCTGAAGATCGATATCTCACCCGCCCAGTTCGCCAAGGCAACCAACACGCTCGAGCAATTACGCACCGAACTTGGTCGACTCCGTCGCTCTTCGATCAAGTCCCTCATCGATCACGTGGTCATCCATCCCGATCGGCTCGAGCTTGTCATCTCGGCCCAGGCGCTCGCTGACATGCTCGAGCTGAACCTTGGCTCCGATGCGCCATCGACGATCCGGCACATGGCGAACATACGGCTGACCCGCTCGGGGCAATCGCTCAGGCTGGTCGACGACAGCGGAATCCCGGCCGGATCGCGCGGCCCAGACCCGACGCTCCTGAGGCTGCTTGCCCAGGCGCATCAATGGTGGGGCATTCTCTCGCGCGGCGAAATCGACGCCACCCGGCTTGCCAACCAGGAAGGCGTCAGTGTGTCCTGGATTACCCGCGTGGCTCGGCTCGCCTTCCTCTCGCCGCAAGTGGTCGAGGCGATCCTGGCAGGCAAAACGCCCGCTGCGCTTGATGCCAAGGCGCTGCTGGCAACCGGTGCGATTGCGCCCCACTGGAGCGAGCAAACACGCAGGATGCTCGCTCAGAAGTAGCACCGGCATCCATGTTACGGCGCAATCGCGGTCACGCGATTTTAACGACACCCCTTCTCAGCTTCGTCACAATGACAACCTAGGCAGATATCGCGACCCGAAGGGCTCGGACATTCCGATCCCTCTCCTGATGCCCCGCCGCCTCCAAGGCGTGCGGGGCCTTTCTTTGGCCGGACCTGGGCCGGTAGCGGAATGTCTGATTTTGGCTGGCAAAAGGTGGCGTGTTGCCGCTCGACAAACGCCCTAGTTGCCGATCATTTGCTGTTAGCTTGTCGTGCCCACTGAGACTGCGCGAATGAGACGCTGGACAATCAGCGTCCGAATTGCCCAAGACTAGTCATCCAATCAGCATTGGTGTAAGCTTCCGATGGTTGGGTAGGAGGGGTTTCACATGCAAATAGGAAAGTTGTTCGCTTTAGCAGCTGGAACATTCGCGATTTCATCAACAGCCTTATTGGCGCAGGCGGACGTCAGGGACGCACCCCCGCGAGCTGAGGTAATCGCAGGCCAGTTTATATGCGTCTTTAGCCCGCACTATGCTGTCCCAGGCAGCAGTGTCGGTGCCGAAGCCCGGTTGGTCGCACGTGATGCGGGCGGTCAGGTCGGCAGGGTTTTTTCCAATACTATTCGCGGATTCGTTGTTCGGGCATCGGAACAAGCAGTCAGGAGCATGCTCTCCCAGAACCCTAGCCTTGCCTATTGCGAACCCGATCAGGTCATGCGGGTTGAACCTTTGGCTCCACCGCCTGGAAAGGGACCTGGCGGCGGGGGCGACACCACGTCCCCGCAATCCACCCCCTGGGGCATTACGCGCGTTGGTGGCGCTGGCACCGGTACAAGCGGGTTGGCTTGGGTGATCGATTCTGGCATCGACCTCGACCATCCAGACCTCAACGTAGATCGCACCTTGAGCAAGGATTTCACCAATAGCCGCAAAGGGGCCGACGATGAGAACGGCCATGGCACCCATGTCGCGGGCACGATCGCTGCGATCGACAATGATTTAGGGGTGGTTGGCGTCGCGGCTGGGGCCCCAGTTGTGGCGGTGCGCGTTCTCGATCGGCGCGGAAGCGGCTCATATTCAGGCGTCATTGCAGGCGTGGATTATGTGGCAGCAAACGGATCGGTCGGCGATGTTGCCAACATGAGTTTGGGCGGGCCGTTCTCGCAAGCACTCAATGATGCTGTGATTGCCGCAGCGAACTCGGGCATCAAGTTCACCCTGGCAGCCGGCAATAGTGGCGACGATGCGAATAATTATTCACCCGCCAGTGCAAACGGCAATAACATCTACACCGTTTCTGCCTTCTCCGAAGGCGACAACTGGGCTTCATTTTCCAACTACGGCAATCCGCCTGTCGACTTTGCCGAGCCCGGTGTTTCGATCAAGTCTACTTGGAAGGACGGTTCCTACAATACGATTAGCGGAACCTCGATGGCAGCACCGCACCTCGCAGGTGTTTTACTGCATGGGGCGCCGAACTCTAACGGGACCGTCAAGGGCGATCCAGACGGAAACCCCGATCCGATCGGCGTGCGTTAGCGCCCGGTACGGCGATTTTCGCATCTAGATCCTAGAACAAATAAGCAGCGCGCATGTGTGCGCTGCTTATTTGGGTTCGTCGCTTCAGCGAATGCAAATCTATCGCGGGCAGCAGCCCGGTCGATCCGAATATCTCAGCTGCCGAGCTTGAGGCTGAGCAATACGCCAACCCCCCAATCCGCGGCACTTTCTGAAAGGCCCGCTGTTCCGTAGGTTGTCAGGTTCAACCGATCGCTTGCTGGAATGACCAGACCACCAAAGAGACTGTGTGTGTCCTCGATCGTGCTCGAACTGGCCTCGACATAATCATAGCTGGCGATGCCGACCAAATTGCCGGGAAATAGCACGATGGCCCCTGCCGAACCGTAAATTCCGTTCTGAAGATCAATTCCCTCGGGATCACCCAGAACTCGATATCCAATCTCGCCAAATGGTTGCACAACGCCCTGCGTCGCAGCCAGCTCAATGCCGCCAGCAAAGTCTACTTCTCCGGTAGAAAGTCCCTTTGATCTGCTCCCGGCGGGCACCTTGACCCGGCCATTCGCTGCCAGTTTTGCGCCACCAAGATCGATCAGATCCAAACTTGCGCGGATGTTGACATCGCCAATACCGCTGCGTTTGGCTTCAATGAGATCGGGATCGATGATGATCGGCCCTTCCCCACCACCGATCACGGATGTCGAACCGTCGATTTCGAGATAGGGCACGGTGACAGTCAGCGAGAATCCGTCAAAACTCGTACGCACTGAAAACGGCACCACCAGGATGGTGGTGTCTATACCCGTGCCAAATTCACCTTCGCTATAGTCCACGCCGGTAGAAACTGTAACCTCTTGCGCTATAGCCGGAGCCGAAGCCAGGCACACCGGAGCCACAGCGGCGATTGCCAGAAGTTTCCTCATAACTCTCCCCAAATTTTTGTGGCGCGAGCCAATACAACTCGCGCCCTTGCAATCCAATCAAGTGTTCAACCGCCCGTTCAACCCGGTCGACCGGGACGCGGAATGTTGCGGGCATTGTCACGCGCACTCTGCGCTGCTTCACGAGCATTTGCCGCATTTTGCCTTGCGGCATCGGCCGTTTCGCGCGCGGCCGACGCAGCTGAAGCCGCACTCAGGCGCGCTTCATCGGCGCGGGCTCGGCCATCGGCAGCTGCCGCAGCAGCATCCGCAACGGCATCGCGCGCCTCGTCGGCGGCAGGTGTATTCGCGAGCACTGCATCAGCAACACTGCCAGGTTCGCCGTCTTCCGATTGCGCAGCTTCCTGCGCTGCCGCACTTACAGTCTCGCCAATTCCTTCAGATTCCTCATCTTCCGAAATTTCTTCGGCATCAGCATCGCCATCGTCTTGGCCGCGGCGCTGTGCGGCAAGGGCTTGCGCCTGCTCACTGACATATTCGCCGATGCCGCCATTCTGCGCATTTTCCTGCGCATAGGCACTTACCATTGCTCCGAACTCGTCCTGCGCTTCGGCTTCTTCAGGAGCGTCCTGTGCGAGCGCAAAACTGCTGGTTCCAAGCAAAAGCGCACTGCCTGTGATCTTGAGAAGCTTCATCTCTATCTCCATTTTTTTTGACAAACACATTGGTAAGACGATCACTGACCCGGTTTTAATCCCCAAACGCTGAAAATTACCTGCAGGCGCCACACACCAATCCGTGGCCAAAAATTGAGTCGTTCCCAGGTTCGCCAAGGTCGGCGGCTTCCTCTATCAGCGCCGCGACAGCATCTGGCAGATCATGCAACAGCCACAGCCTGCCCGCCACCAGCGGTACAGCGTAGGAGGTCCCTCGCACACGAACCATTTCACCCGTCGCTGAAGCTCCGAAAATATCCGCGCCAGGCGCAGCAAAGTCGACATGAGGGCCTCGGCCAGCTTCGACGAGTGCTCGGTTGCGCCGATCAACCCCGGTCACCCCGATGACCGAGGGGTATGCGGCGGGATACATAGGCGGAGCTGCCGCACCAGCATTCCCGACTGCTGCGACAATCAGGATCCCCTGTTCCTGCACGCTCCGCACTGCGCGCTCGACAATGGGATTGGCAGGCCCAACCAGTCCGACAATAATGACTGGCACCCGCTGCGTTGCCATCCATCCAAGCGCGCGTGCCAGTGCGACGGCACTGCCACCGCGGGGATCGATTCCGTAAATGTCGGCGACCAGTAGTGGAGCTCCGGGAGCAGCGCTTTTGATCTTTCCTGTGCCAGTTGCAAGCGAAGCAAGCGCTGTGGCGTGGGAATCAGATACCGGGGCTCCGCGAGCGAAACCCCTCTGCATCAAGCGAGAATTGAAAGGGGTTTTGGCAACGCCTCCGTCAATCAGGCCGATGCCAGCTTGCGCGATGGGCAATGAAGGTGCGAGCGGAGCAGGCGAACGCTCGGACAATGTCGTGCTGCTTTGTAAATGAATGTGGTTGGCGGTGAATTGCGTATCGGCACTGATCCGGCGAAGCACATCAAGTGCCTGTTCAATCGTCTGGCCCTTTGGCACCTGCAAGGTAGCGAGGCGTAGCTCGATTCCCTCTATGATTTCTTCCGAAGTGAGCGTGAATCCGGCTCGGAGTATCGCATTGAGCACATTGTCACCTGGATCGACCGCAACGATCTCCCCGCGCACTGCCGCTACGCCGCCTACGAGCTCAATGGCATCGGGATTGGCTTGGGCCAGCGCTTCGTATCGCTTGCCATTCAAGTCTGGGCTGTGATCCGCATTTCTAGCGGAATTCGCAATGTCCAAAGCATCGCTTGCTGCTTGATTGGCCCTGCCCGATGCACCCGAAGCTCGCTCAAGCGCATTGCTCGCACTTTCTATTGCGCTGCTTGCACGATCCTGCGCACTTGCGGCCCGTTCCGCCGCCGCAACGACGCGTGCCTGTGCAGCATTCGCCCGGTCGATTGCATCGGTCGCACGATGCTGAGCCTGAGTAGCTGCATCAACGCCGCGTTGGGCCTGGCTCTGAGCCGCCGCCATTTCGCTTGCCGAACTGACCGAAAGGGCAGCTACGATCAGGCTAAGCGCGCAAATGCGAAACCAGCTCCGAGAAAAAATTGTGAGGGTCATTGCACGAAATCGGAGCCCCATTCTGCATCACGAGCTTTGCGTTCCTGCTCTGCGTCCATTGGCTCTCCGACAATCATTTCTTGTACATGATTCATTACTATAGCTGCCGAACTGTTCGCCTGACGATACTGGCCGGTTTGGCCATCCTTGCCTGGAATGAAAAGCAAATTCTGCCACTCATAATTGGCATAGCAAGCCAACCCCGAACCATCTGCCGTCTGGTAGGTTCGGCAGATCTGCCCATCAGCACGTGCGAATGTAATGCCGATCTGAACCTCGGCGTCTGGCCCCTGGGTTGATGCCAGCTGAGCCTCAAGCGCCATGGCCACCCTGGGATCTGGTGCTGAGGTAGCACCAATTTCTGCTTTGTCAGAGCCTGTAAGTGCGAATCCCAGAGATATGCCAATGACGAGGGATGCCGTAAGAGGCGCGGCAAGGCTCCAGCCCCACCTGCCGATATCAAACCACGACCTCACTGAAACTGCGGACTTTCCGATACCCTCGACAATCGGGCTTAACAGGCGCGCGGGTACAGGCTCATCCAGGACAGGAGCATAAAACTGCCCCACTTTGCGCCTGAGGGTAAGCTCGTCCTTCACCAGCTTTTGCAAGTGGACGTTGCCCAGAAGCGCTGCTTCGATCTCTTTCTGCTGTTTAACAGTCAGATCGCCATCAAGATAAGCCATCAATTGTGCTTCAGTGATCATGACTCCTCCAATTCTGCTATCAGGCGGCTTCTTGCCCGCGACAGTCTCGAGGTGAGAGTTCCTATGGGGATATCGAGCATGGCAGCCGCTTCTCGATAGGCAAAGCCTTCCACCCAAACGAGAGCGGCTGCCTCGCGTTGCTCTAGCGGAAGCGCCTGAAGTAACTGATGCACAGTCACTGCGCTTTCCGGATCATCCCAAGTCGAAGAGTTCGAGACCAGGGCTACGCTCGCGTCATCGATCGATACAAAATGGGAATTAATGCGCTGACCTTTGCGCACTTCGTCCAGCCAGTGATTGCGCGCAATCATGAAGATCCACCTTCTCAGCCGACCATCCGACCGTTTCTGTATTCGATGCTTGAGCGCTTTTTCGATGGCTGCCTGGCAGAGATCGTCTGCCTCAACGGCATTTCCCGTAAGCGATCGAGCAAACCGACGCAGACGTGGGATCAAATCCACCAGATCCTTTTCGAACTGGTCCAACATCAAATCCTGTGCGACTGCAAATGTAAGACGATCCTAAACACAAAATTAATCCCGCGAACTGCAGAAATCGATTTTTGGCTGTCCGCATGGCATGACATCTGCGATCCTCTTGGAGCTGTGGCGAGCTCACTGACGCTCTCTTTCGAATTCGGCTGGTAAGGGCCTCAGATTTCCATAAATACCAACAAGGGGCGCCAACCGATCAAAAGCTGGCGCCCAGTATGGGTCAAATCTCCGTCTTCTCGGCTAGTGTGAGCGCGTCCTCAATGTCCACGCCAAGATAACGGACTGTGTTCTCGATCTTGGAGTGGCCAAGCAGTATTTGGATCGCCCGTATGTTTCCGGTGGCTTTGTAGATGATCGACGCTTTCGTGCGACGAAGCGAATGGGTTCCGTACTCGTCGGTGCGGAGCCCAATTCCTTCTACCCACTCATCAACCAGCCGAGCATATTGGCGCGTGCTGAGATGCCGCGTGTGATCGACGCGGCTTGGAAAAACATAGTCATCCACGGAGCCACCTCGACGTTCAAGCCAAGCTAACAGACTTGCTCTGGCGTCCAATGCTATTTCAAATTGAACTGGGCGCCCGGTTTTACGTTGGGTGATTGTGGCCCGTGTCCTGATTTCTGGCCCACTGACCAAGTCTCCGATCTTGAGCGCGACGAGGTCACAGCCTCTCAACTTGCTGTCGATTGCCAAATCGAAAAGGGCTCGATCCCGAATGCGTTTCTCGCGATCTAGGAAGAACCGGATCGCCCAGATCTGTTTCTGATTGAACGGGCGTTTGGGTCCGATCTTGGCGCCAAAGTTCCACGGCACACGGTTGTGCCCCACTGGGTCATATTGTGAGTATGTCATCTTCATTCTCCTTGGCCGGAATGGCCGCAGAGAAGGTCCGCTTTCGGGAACTAAGAAATCGGAAGCCTACGTCTTGGATTGGGGCGCAAAGTGGACCTTCAATCCTTCACTTCCCACCACTCGGGCCATGTGACCTTGTGCGGGGTGCGGGTGTTGGTGAACACCTCGCGCTGCTCATCGAATGTAAGCTTGCGCTCACCCATCCTTGCTAGTGCTGCCTCGACGATCCAGGGATTGATCTCCCTGCGCACGCGCTTCTCGTCGCGGGGGTATCTCTTGAACGCCAGGCCCAAGGTGTCCAGTATCACCCCGACGCTCATGCCGATGATCGAGATAGTTAAATTAAACGGTTTAGCTTCATCGGCGCCTCTCGCAGCCCGCGCAGCTTCGATAGCGTCAAGCGATGCGCGCGCCGCGGCGCTGTCACCAACGAGGCCTTTCTGCGTCAGCTGCAGCAGGAAGGCCTCGGCGGCGGTAACCCGCCGCTCACGGCCGTCTTCCCTGATCGTTACCATCTGGCCGAGCACGGCGTCGTAGGGGATTTCTCGATGCCGGTTCTTCGGCCGTCCACGTGGATTGCCGGACTGGCCCTTGCGGAACCGGGACGAGCTAGGCGGATTGGCATAGCCGATCGGCTCCTCGCAGCTCATACGGTCCACCCGCGCGGCCAGCGCAGCTTATCCGCATCGAGGGTGTAGAGCTTGATGTCCTGCTCTTGCCTCTCGCTAAACTTCTTTCGGCCCGGCCTGCTGAGCGCAGCCTGTGCCGCCCAGGTCGATACGCAAAGCCGGGTGTCGTCGCCTTCACCGCTCCACTTGGGGTCAGCTTCGATAATCCCGAGGAGCTTGAGTGCTCCATAGGCATTGTCGGCATCGTACTCAGTGACCATCTTTACCGGCTGTAGCCGCGGCGGGTTATTGCGGGCAAGCGCTGCCTCGCGCTTCTCGATCATCTTGAGAACCTTGCGGATCGCCATGCGGCTACCCTTGAGTGCGTCCTGGTAGGTCTGGAGCTGCAGCGCTTCCTCGATGGTAAGTTCGCGCTCGACGCCGCCCTGTTTGACGGTCAGGCGCTTGTCGAGGATGATGTCAAAGGCCGATATATTGGGCCGGCGCGCCTTCGGCCGCCCCCTTGGATTGCCGGACTGGCCCGGCTTGAAGCGCGTGTCGCTGCTCATGCCGCATTTCCTCCCGCTTCGCGATGGAGCAGCCTGGGTTCCTTGCCGGTGATCTCGGACCAGCGGGTCATGGCAAGATCGACATAGGCGGGATCGATGTCGAGGCCGCGGAACCTGCGACCGACGCGCTCGGCAGCGATGAGGCTGGTGCCTGAACCAAGGAAGGTGTCGAGCACCAGTTCTCCCTGGCGGGTCACGTCACGAAAAGCGTCCGCGACCATGGCAACCGGCTTGACCGTCGGGTGCAGCGCAAGGTCCTCGCGGCGTGACCCGCGCATCGAGTTGACGCTGGGATAGTCCCACACATTGGTGCGGTTGCGGCCGTGCTTTCCCAGTTCGACATTGTTGGTGTGTGGGGTGTCGCCGACCCGGTAGACGAACACCATCTCGTGCTTCGAACGATAGAGCGAGCCCATTCCGGCATTGCTCTTGTTCCAAACGCAGATGTTGAGCAGCTCGGAGTAGACATCGCTGACCGACGCCGTGACATCGTCCATGTGGCGCCAGTCCATGCAGATGAAGTGCACCGCACCTGAGCGCGAGACAGACGCACAGGCGCCCAGCGTATCGGCAAGGAAAGTGCGGAACTCAGCTTCGCTCATCTCGCCCGAAGCCATGGCGAACTCGCGGTGACGACCCTTGGCATTGGCATGGCCGTTGATCTTCACATTGTACGGGGGATCAAGAAAGGCACAGTCGATCCGGGCATCTTCGCCAACCAGCCTCTGAAGGAAGGCGCTGTCCCTGCCGTCACCGCAGGCAACACGGTGTTCACCCAGTTGCCAGATATCGCCGGACCGAACCCGAACATTCTCAGGAACTGGAGGAATGACCTCGTCATCAGGATCGGGGATGTCGGAGAGAACCACATCGATCTCGCCCGGGCTAAAGCCGGTCAGGCCCAGATCAATATCGATCTCGGGCAATGAGAGCTCGGCCAGCTCGAGCTTGAGGATCTCGAGATCCCACCCGGCATTAAGCGCGATCTTGTTGTCAGCGAGCCTGAGCGCCTTCTTCTCGGCTTCGCTGAGACCGTCGAGTTCGATGACTGGAACTTCCGTGAGGCCCAGTTCCCTGGCCGCCTTGAGCCTACCGTGTCCGGCGATGATGATCCCGCCGGGATCAACAAGCACCGGGTTGGTAAAGCCGAAGGCGCGGATCGAAGCGACGATCTGCGCGATCTGCCGTTTGGGATGCGTCCGGGCGTTGCGGGGGTCGGGAACAAGGCTTGCCGGGTCACGGTAGGTGACCTCAAGCCGGCGATCGGCAGGAGAGGCTGCCGCATGCATCGGTTTGTTCATGCCTATATTCTATGCGAACAAGACGTGAACAGGAAGACCGCAAGAACCGTTTTCCCCAATCGATGAGCAAGCCGCGGGACCTCGCGGTTTCGACTGGACTTCACTGTCAAGTCGAGCATTGCTGTTTGTGCGCCCGGCTTGTTCGGGCTTGTCCCGGTGACGGCGGCTATTCTGGTCGCCGCATCAGCGGAGACGAACCATGACCGACACGACGACCAAATCGGCAAGCAAGCTCGACCAGCTCGAAGCGCTGCTCCTGCGCAAGGACGGCGCCAGCATTGCCGAGATGACCGAGGCCACCGGATGGCAGACGCACTCGGTGCGCGGCGCCATGGCCGGAGCACTGAAGAAACGCGGGCTCATCATAACA
Organism: Altererythrobacter chaiwopuensis; assembly: GCF_054957755.1. Taxonomy (NCBI): domain Bacteria; kingdom Pseudomonadati; phylum Pseudomonadota; class Alphaproteobacteria; order Sphingomonadales; family Erythrobacteraceae; genus Altererythrobacter; species Altererythrobacter chaiwopuensis. Next base: position 1,980 of record NZ_JBTXJG010000003.1, on the reverse strand, counting down.
TCGGAGAAGATCGATGGGGTGCGCCGCTACCGCGCAGGCAAATCGGCATGACTGCCGATGTCGAGGAACTGGTTGCAGCCATAAGCGAGATGGAGCTCCATCAGCTGCGCGCATTATGGAGGCGGCGCTTTGGCGCCCCTCCGCAGCTGCGCTCGCTGCCGCTCATGCGGCTGCAACTCGCCTGGCGCGTGCAGGCCGAAGCCTTCGGCGGTCTCGAAGCGGAGACCAGGAAGGCACTTGCCCGCAGCGGATCGGTCGAACCTGAAGGCAAGGAACTCGGAATCGGTGCACGCCTCACTCGCAACTGGAAAGGCAGGCAGATCGAAGTCACGGTCGAGGAGCATGGCTTTCGCTGGGAGGGCCAGCTCTATCCCTCGCTCTCGGCCGCTGCCCGCGCGATCACCGGTATCCGCTGGAACGGTCCGCGCTACTTTGGCCTCAGGCAATAGTAATGGGCACGGTCAAAACGGATACCATCCGCTGCGCGGTCTATACCCGCAAGTCTTCCGAAGAAGGGCTCGCGCAGGATTTCAACTCGCTTGATGCCCAGCGCGTTGCCGCTGAGGCCTATATCATGAGCCAGGCCGGCGAAGGCTGGACACTCATCCCTGAGCACTACGACGATGGCGGTTTCTCAGGCGGCAATATGGAACGCCCCGGCCTCAAGTGCCTGCTGGCTGATATCGAAGCGGGACTGATCGATGTGGTCGTGGTCTACAAGATCGACCGGCTGACCCGTTCGCTCACTGACTTTGCCCGGATCGTCGAGATCTTCGAGAAGTCGAACGTCAGCTTCGTCTCGGTCACCCAGTCGTTCAATACGACGAGTTCGATGGGAAGGCTGATGCTCAACGTGCTCCTTTCCTTTGCCCAGTTCGAACGCGAAGTCACCGGCGAGCGGATCCGCGACAAGATCGCAGCGTCCAAGGCCCGCGGCATGTGGATGGGCGGGCTGCCGCCATTGGGCTATAATATCCCCGAGCCGGGATCGCGAACGCTGCGTCTGATCGAAGAAGAAGCCGAGCGTGTGCGGCATATTTACCATCGCTATCTAGCGCTGGGCTCGGTCTATACCTTGCAGCGCGAGCTCGAGGCCGATGGCATCACCTCCAAGCGGCATGTGACACAGAAGGGCAAGGTACTGGGCGGCGCGCACTTCAGCCGCGGCGCGCTGTTCCATCTCCTGCGCAACAAGACCTATCTCGGCCTCATCACTCACAAGGGCGAGACCCACCAGGGCGAGCACGACGCGATCATCGACGCAGGCCTGTTCGACCAGGTCCAGCAGCAGCTCGATGCGAACTCGCGGCGGCGTGCAGCAGGGATCAAGCGCACGGTTGCCAAGGCCCCGCTCACCGGCAAGCTCATCGATGCGGCTGGAGAAATCATGACACCTGCCTTTGCCCGCAACCGCCATGGCAAGCTCTACCGCTACTACGTCTCGGCCCCGCTCCAGCAGGGCCAGAGCGTTCTCGATGACGACATCGTCCGGCGCCTGCCCGGTCCCAGGCTTGATGCCATTATCAGCGAGCTGCTCACTCGCTGGCTGCCAAGGAGCGATGATCCCTTGGCTGACCTTGAGGAAGTTCGGCTCACCGCGCACGGATTACTTGTCTCCCTTGGCGGCGACCACTCGATCGCGCTCGCCCATGCGTTGGAAGAAGGCGAGCGCATGGTCTCGGCCGGCAGGCAGCGCACCGTCATCGAGGTCGAGCTTGCCTTGCCGCTCACCGGCGGCAAGCGCCATATCATACTCGGCAGGCGCAATCCCCGTCAACGCGACCGAACACTGATCGCTGCCCTGCGGCGCGCGCATGGCATGGCCTCAAGGGAACGCGGCATGCCGCTGGTCGAGACAGCACCATCTTCGCCATACGACAACCGGTGCTGTCATCTGTGGATGGCCCCTGCGCAAGGGTTAAATTGATTTGATGGTTGGACCTGTCAGGGTGCGGTCATCTGTCCGGCCTGTTTGCGCGG
>NZ_JBTXJG010000002.1:0-417309 GCF_054957755.1 Altererythrobacter chaiwopuensis | reverse complement strand
AATCTCCATTGTGGATGGTCCTTTCCGTGGGGTGCTTCGACAACAGCCCACAATACGACTCACCTATGTCGGGTACAGGGGCCATCCACATCATCAGTCTAACGCTGACTGCTCTCCACTTGGCAGAGCTTGCCCTTCCCCAGCACCTACTCAGGCCATAAGAGTTTGCCACTCAGCCAATGCAGCAGAGCGGCGGGTCTTGTAGGTTTGTCTATCGATGAGATGGCGTTCTGAGTTGAAATGGTCGTACACACTCGCGTGGATCGACGCGAACTTCTGTAACGATTTCATTTGCCGAAATCGCAGTATGGCCCGCTCTCTTCGTCGGAACGGCAAGTGTGAATTCTCGGCACGATTGTTAAGCCAGCGTCCCATTTCCCGACGATCCTCGATGCCCAGTTGTTTGAGTGCGGCAGGGTAGGATTTGAGGCCGTCGGTGACGATTGCCTCGACCTCGCCATGCCGCTTCAGCGCCTTCTTTATGAACGCCAGCGCCGCAGATTTGTCGCGCTTCTTCGTGACATAACTCTCCAGCACTTCGCCTTCGTGATCGACCGCGCGCCAAAGGTAATGGGTCTCGCCATTGATCTTCACGAAGACCTCATCGAGATGCCAACGCCAGTGAAGAAAACCCTTCATCCGGCTGACCCGCTGTCTGCGAATATCGGCCGCGACCATCGGGCCAAACCGGTTCCGCCACAATCAAACCGTCTCATGGCACAGGTCGCAACCGCGCTCGAAGAGCAGGTCCTCGACGTTTCGAAGTGACAGCGGATACCGGACATAAAGCATCACCACCATACGGATCACTTCGGGAGACGAATGGAAGTAGCCGAACGGACTCTTGGGCTTGCTCATCCGCTAGGATCAGCAAGCCGGCCGTTAGGTCGCCATCCCATTGACAGCACCGTCTGGAGTGCAAAGCGGTGCGGAACCGCGCCGTTCTTGAGACAATTTCTCAAGATATCTCAAAGACTTAGACTAGGTGGCGGAGAGGGTGGGATTCGAACCCACGATAGGGTTTCCCCTATACCGCATTTCGAGTGCGGCGCATTCGACCTCTCTGCCACCTCTCCGCATTCAGGGTGCGCTTGTCGGGCCAGTGGCCCCGGTCGAAGCGAGCGCGCCGGTTAGCCCAAGCCCTGCGCCTTGCCAAGCCCCAAATCGCGCCGAAACTGGGGACTTCGCACAGCACGCATCTTGTTTCGCAACTGCGAAAGCCCATATCCTGCTCCACCATGGAACGTGCTGTGTTCTTTTCCAGCCAGGCGGGCCGCACAATCGAGGCGCCGCGCCACGTCAAGGCCCGCTTCGGGATCGGCGATATCGTGCGCCACAGGATGTTCGATTTCCGCGGCGTGATCTTCGATATCGACCCGGTTTTTGCCAATAGCGAGGAATGGTATGAGGCGATCCCGAAGGAAATCCGGCCCAGCCGCGACCAACCCTTCTATCACCTGCTGGCCGAGAACGACGACAGTTCCTACGTCGCCTATGTCAGCCAGCAGAATCTGCTCGCCGACCCCTCAGGAGAGCCAATAGATCACCCGCACATCGCGCAGCTGTTCGAGCAATTCGATGGCGGGCGTTACCGCATGCGCCGCGCCCTCACCCACTGATTTCGCGCATTGGCGCTCTAGGCGGCCGGTTGCGGCACCATTCGTGCCCTGAGCTGGATATTGACCCATTTGCCCACGATCAGGCGATAGGAGGTCATGCCGAACGCATAGCGATTGATGCGGGTTTCGCCCGTCAGTGTAACCGGATCCCCCGGTTTCAGTTCACCCGGCGGCCGATCAAAGCTTACAGCCAAGGTGACCTGCCGTGTAACGCCGCGCGCAGTCAGATCACCTGTCACCTTGCCGGACACGGGCGTATCGAGCGCCATCTCCCGGCCGATAAAGCGAACGGTCGGATATTTCTCAACCCAGAAGAATTTCTCGCCCTTGAGGCGCTTCAAAGTCAATTCATCGCCAGCGGTCAGCGCACGCGCATCGATCGACACATCGAGCGCAATGTCCTGCGGCCTTGCACGATCGAGCCGGACCGTGCCCGAAACCGACGGAAAACCGGCGTGCTTGCTGCCGATGCCTAAAAAGCCGACCTTGGCCGAAAGCTTGCTGGCAGCCGTATCAACTGTGTAAAATTCGCCCCCCGGTGTCGCTGCACCAATCAGGATTGCTGCCAACAAGGTCAGCAAGTTGCGGGCTATCGTCATCAGAGCCTTGTACCTCTAGAGCAGCGCTGCTTGCAATCGCCATGCGCCAGGCTGTGCATCGCGCCGCGACACACAGCGATTCCAGCATCCTTGTTTCCCTGTGAATTGAACGTTGCCATGGCTGGTGCGGTTCCCGCCGCTCGCCTATCACCCTGGCATGGCCAAGCTCTATTTCTACTACGCCAGCATGAACGCGGGGAAGAGCTCAACCTTGCTGCAGGCAGCGTTCAACTATGGCGAACGGGGCATGCGGGTTTCGCTGTGGACCGCCGCGATTGACGACAGGCCGGGCTTTGGCGCGATCAGCAGCCGGATCGGCCTTTCCAGCGATGCGCATCGCTTCACCGCCGAAACCGATATTCTCGAATTCGTGCTGGAAGAGCATTCGCAAGGCCGGGTTGACTGCGTGCTGATCGACGAGGCGCAGTTCCTGACCGAGGAACAGGTGTGGCAATGCGCCCGCCTGGCCGATGACACCGGCACGCCCGTGGTGTGCTATGGCCTGCGCACGGATTTCCAGGGAAAGCTGTTTCCCGGCTCGGCAGCGTTGCTGGGGATCGCCGATTCCTTTGTCGAGCTGAAGGCGATCTGCCATTGCGGGCGCAAGGCGACGATGAACCTGCGGGTCGATGCCGATGGCAAGGCAGTGAAGCAGGGCCAGCAGACCGAGATTGGCGGCAATGACCGCTATGTGGCTTTATGCCGCAAGCATTTCAGCCAGGCGCTGGTATAAGCCGCACCAGGGCACTACCTACCCTCAATGACTGACACCATTCTGCTGGCAGCAATCCTGATCCCCTGCCTGATCATTGCCATCGTATTTCACGAAGTGGCGCATGGCTATTCTGCCTTGTTGCTGGGGGATACCACCGCACACGATCAACGGCGGCTGAGCCTCAATCCGATCCGCCATATCGACCCGGTCGGAACATTGCTGGTGCCCGGTATGCTGGCCTTGGCAGGTGCGCCGGTGTTCGGCTGGGCAAAGCCCGTACCGGTACGGCAGGACCGGCTCGACAATCCGCGTTACGGCATGATGGCGGTGGCCGCTGCCGGCCCGGCGACAAATTTCGTGCTCGCGGCGATTGGCGCAGTTGCACTGGGCGCGGCCTTGCCAGTGGGCGCGCAGATCGTGCAGTCGGAAACCGGGCTGAGCCTCATTGCAGACACTGCGGGAACCACCTTGATCGTTCAGAGCGCGCTGTTCTATTTCCTGCTCATCAACGTGTTTCTTGGCGTATTCAACCTGTTGCCTATCCCGCCCTTTGACGGTTCGCACATTGTCGAGGGGCTGCTACCGCCCGCCCTCGCCCGCGGTTATCGGCAATTGCGGCCTTACGGGATGCTGCTGTTCTTCGGATTGATCGCGATGACCTGGTTCGCCCCGCAATTGGGCGTGCTCGAAAACACAATCGGACCGCCGATCAATTGGACGCTGGAGAAGTATCTCAGCCTGGCCAACGCGGTCGCCGGTCGATGATGCCCCATGGCTGGCTGATCCTGGACAAGCCGCGTGGGCTCGGCTCGACCCAGGCGGTCAGTGCGGTCAAGCGGGTGCTGCGCCAGGGCGGTTATGCCAGGACCAAGGTTGGTCATGGCGGCACGCTCGATCCGCTGGCCGAAGGTGTGCTGCCCATCGCGCTGGGCGAGGCGACCAAGCTTGCCGGACGGATGCTCGATGCGAGCAAGGTCTATGAATTCACTATCGCATTCGGCGAAGAAACCGATACGCTCGATGCCGAGGGCGCGGTTGTCGCAACTTCCGACCGCCGCCCGCCAATGGCGGCAGTTGCGGCGGTGCTGGAACATTTCACCGGCGAAATCGAACAGATCCCGCCAGCCTACTCCGCACTCAAGGTCGATGGGCGCCGGGCATATGATCTGGCGCGGGCAGGTGAAGAAGTGAATATGAAAATGCGGTCAGTGACGATCCACTCGCTGGTTTTCGCGGGCGAACGCATTGATCAGCAACTTCGTTCAACTTTTCAGACGACTACCGGGCGCCCCGATCCCTTCGACCCTGGTCCGCCGCTCGAGCGGGCCGACAGCGTGACGCTGGTCGCGCACGTTTCGAAGGGCACCTATATCCGCAGCCTGGCGCGCGATATTGCGCATGCCCTTGGCACGGTCGGCCACGTCACCTATTTAAGGCGCATAAAGGCTGGCCCGTTCCACGAGAATCAGGCGATTTCACTGGACAAACTCGAGGAAATCGGTAAGGGCGCGCCTCTTCAAGACCTACTCCTGCCGCTCGAAGCGGGGCTGGACGACATCCCGGCTCTGCAACTCGATCCGGAAAGTGCGCAGGCGGCCCGCCAGGGCCGGGTTATTTCCGGGCTGCCCCAGACCGACGGGCTCTATTTTGCAAAGCTGGGACAAACCCCGGTGGCGTTGATGGAAATCATCGGTGGCACGGCGAAAGTCGTGAGGGGTTTCAATCTTCCAGATGTCGCAGAGTAAGAGAGTACACATATGTCGGTAACTGCCGAAAAAAAGCAGGAAATTATCAAGGACAACGCCCGTGACAACAAGGATACGGGCAGTCCGGAAGTGCAGGTCGCGATCCTCACAGAGCGCATCCGCAACCTCACCGAACATTTCAAGGGCCATCACAAGGACAATCACTCGCGTCGCGGGCTGCTGATGATGGTCAACAAGCGCCGCACCCTTCTTGCCTATCTCAAGAAGAAAGATGTCGAGCGCTATAACGCCCTGATCCAGAAACTGGGTCTGCGTAAGTGACGCAATGAGCTCGGCCCGCTTCGGCGGGCCGTTTGCGTTTGCGGCACCCTGAACTTGTTTCAGGATCCATCGGGCCGCAGCGCCTGGTGGAAAAATGGATCCCGGCCTTCGCTGGGATGACGAGAAAGGGCCAGGCTTCGCAATAAGGCGAAGTCGGCCAAGGGCCGCAACAGGCCCCGCACCGGACCGGGACGGCTTGCCCGGAAATTGTAGGCCCCGTGACGCAATATGGCGCGCGGGTTCGTTAAGGAAAATCAATGTTCGACACGAAAACCGTATCACTGGAATGGGGCGGCAAAACCCTCACTCTGGAAACCGGCCGCATTGCCCGTCAGGCTGACGGCGCGGTCCTCGCCACTTACGGCGAAACTGTAGTGCTTTGCGCGGTAACTGCCGCCAAGAGCGTCAAGGAAGGGCAGGATTTCTTCCCGCTCACCGTCCACTATCAGGAAAAATTCTCTGCTGCGGGCCGTATCCCCGGCGGCTTCTTCAAGCGTGAACGCGGCGCAACCGAAAAGGAAACGCTGATTTCGCGTTTGACCGATCGGCCGATCCGCCCGCTGTTCCCCGAAGGTTTCTATAACGAAATCAACGTGATCTGCCAGGTTCTCAGCTATGACGGCGAGACCGAGCCCGATGTGCTGGCGATGATCGCTGCCTCGGCCGCACTGACCATTTCGGGTGTACCCTTCATGGGTCCGATCGGCGCTTGCCGTGTTGGCTATGAAGACGGCGAGTACACGCTCAACCCGGCGCAGGCCGCGGCCGCCGACGGCGCGCTCGATCTGGTTGTTGCCGCCACTGACAAGGCCGTAATGATGGTCGAATCCGAAGCCAAGGAGCTTTCGGAGGAAATCATGCTGGGCGCCGTCATGTTCGCGCATGCGGAATGCCGCAAGGTGGTTGGCGCGATTATCGATCTCGCCAAGCAAGCGGCCAAAGACCCGTGGGAAATCGCAACCAGCGACAATTCCGGGATCAAGGATCAGCTCAAGAAGCTGGTCGGCAAAGATATCGCCGCCGCTTACAAGCTGACCGACAAGTCTGCCCGCAGCGAAGCGATCAATGCAGCCCGCGCCAAGGCAAAGGAAGCCTTCGCCGATGCCGATGGGCAAACGCAGATGGCTGCTGGCAAGGTGGTCAAGAAGCTTGAATCGGAGATCGTTCGTAGCGCCATACTTAAGGACGGCCAGCGGATCGACGGACGCAAGGTTGATGAGGTTCGCCCGATCGAGGCGATGGTCGGCCTATTGCCGCGCACGCATGGTTCGTCGCTGTTCACGCGCGGGGAAACGCAGGCAATCTGCACCACCACGCTGGGCACAAAGGATGCCGAGCAGATGATCGACGGGCTGGAAGGCCTGACCTATCAGAACTTCATGCTGCACTACAACTTCCCCCCCTATTCGGTGGGCGAAGTGGGCCGTTTCGGCATGCCGAGCCGCCGCGATGTTGGGCACGGAAAGCTTGCCTGGCGCGCGCTGCGCGGGGTGCTGCCTTCCAAGGAGGACTTCCCCTACACTATCCGCGTTCTGTCAGACATTACGGAAAGCAATGGCTCGTCCTCGATGGCGACGGTGTGCGGCGGCTGTCTCAGCATGATGGATGCCGGCGTTCCGATTACGCGCCCGGTTTCGGGCATCGCGATGGGCCTGATCCTGGAAGGTGACGAGTTCACCGTGCTGTCCGACATCCTGGGTGACGAAGATCACCTGGGCGATATGGACTTCAAGGTGGCCGGTACCGAGCAGGGCATTACCTCCTTGCAGATGGACATCAAGGTTGCCGGCATTACGCAGGAAATCATGACCAAGGCGCTCGAACAGGCGAAGGCCGGCCGTGCGCACATCCTGGGTGAAATGGCCAAGGCGCTGGGTTCGGCCCGTACCGAACTGTCTGCCCATGCCCCGCGTATCGAGACGATGCAGATCGACAAATCGAAGATCCGCGACATCATCGGCACTGGCGGCAAGGTGATCCGAGAGATCGTGGCCGAAACTGGCGCCAAGGTGGACATCGACGATGAAGGCCTGATCAAGATCTCCTCTTCAGACCTCAGCCAGATCGAGGCCGCCCGCAAGTGGATTTCCGGAATCGTGGAAGAAGCCGAAGTCGGCAAGATCTACGACGGCAAGGTTGTCAACATCGTCGATTTCGGCGCTTTCGTGAACTTCATGGGCGGCAAGGACGGCCTCGTCCACGTTTCCGAAATGAAGAACGAACGCGTGGAAAAGCCGACCGATGTCGTTTCAGAAGGCCAGGCAGTGAAGGTCAAGGTGCTCGAGATCGACAACCGCGGCAAGGTCCGCCTGTCGATGCGTGTGGTTGACCAGGAAACCGGCGAAGAGCTGGAAGACACCCGCCCACCGCGCGAACCGCGTGAGCCGCGCGGTGATCGTGGAGATCGGGGTGACCGGCGCGGACCGCGCGGCAACCGCGATCGTGGCGGTGACCGTGGGGGACGCCGCGACCGTGGCAGCGATCGTGGTAGTGACGGCCCCGCGCACATCCCTGACTTCCTGAAGGACTAGACCCTTCGGCATGATGACAGCAGGGGTCGCGGGTTCGCCCGCGGCCCCTTTGCTTTGGAGAAACCCATGCTTCCCCGCGAAACGATTGCAACTGCGCAGATTCCCGGCGGTGACACACTCACCCTGGTCAGCCACGGGCGCGACTTCATCATCATGCTCGGGCGTGACGAGTTGATGGGCACCCGCATGCAGTACAGCGAAGAGCAGCTGGCCCTATTGACGCTGGAACGCCTTACCGCACCCGCACCACGCATATTGATCGGTGGATATGGCATGGGCTTTACCTATCGTGCCGCGCTGGCAAAGCTGCCCCCCAAGGGGCAAATCGTAGTGGCAGAGGTTGTGCCGGAGATAGTCGACTGGGCGCGCGGCCCGCTCGCCCATCTTACCGGCAACACCCTTGCCGATCCTCACGGCGAGGTCGTGCTATGCGATGTGGCCGCGATAGTCGATGACGCCAATGACGGCACTTGCGACAAGTTTGACGCGATCCTGCTCGACGTCGACAATGGCCCGGACGGGATCGTGCGCGACGGTAACGAGCGGCTTTACACCCGGACCGGCATCGCCCGCATGCGCGACGCTCTGAAGCCGGGCGGGGTTCTGTCGATATGGTCCGCTGCGCCCGACCATAAATTCACCGGGCGGCTCAAGGATGCGGGGTTCCTGGTCGATGTGCAAACTGTCCGCGCGCGCCCCAACAACAAGGGGCCGCACCACACGATCTGGTTCGCCACGAAGGGTCAAAAATCGTAGATCAGCGTAAACCTGCTGAGAGTATCGGTCTTCACCGCGCCTTCGGGCGGATTGCTGTCATACTCGATAGCGTAGGAAAAGCGTGTCGTAACTTTGTCACTGATCTTGGCGTTGAGGCCGGTGACAAGATTCACGCTGGTGTTGCTGGAATCAACGATGACCGTTGCCGAACCGCCGGTTTCCGCCACTGCATTTGTATCGTGGGTCAATTTTAGCCGGTCAGTGATGTTCCAGTCGAAATCCACGCCGACCAAGCCGGCGATCCGGCTTACGCTCTCGCCATTCACGAAGTCGATGATGCGATAGGCCGGGCCAACCTTCGCCGATAGCTGCAAGTCGGCTTCGTCTATAATTCGGTAGCCAATGCCGCCTGACACTACGTAGCGGGCGGAAAAGCCCTGGAACCGGTCGCGCTCGTATTGCGCGAGCCCGAAAACAAACAGACTGTCGGAGATGTTGTAGTTGGGCTCATATGCAAATGAATATTGTTCGCGCGAGGTCACGCCATTGCTGCGCTGGTAGTCCGCGCGCCCGCGCAGCTTATGCGCCCAATTTATCCCTTCTCGGTTGAGCGAGATCGCCGCTGTACCTCCTGTATTGGATGAATTGCCCGCGCTACGGAAAGCGCCAAGCTCCCCCTTGCCGTCCCAATTTTCGAAGAATCCTGCGCTTCGGATCGATTCCTGCTTAAGTTTCGCCTGCTCGGCTGCAAGGCGGGCCTGTTCAGCGTCATATGCGGCAAGCAGCGCATCAAGCTCTGCCGCATCGCCGGGGTTGGTCTGCCGAGCAAGGCGGATAACGGTGCGCACGGTCTTGGGATCGCCACTTTCGATCGCGGCATCTATTATGTCCTTCACCGGCCCAGGCAATTCGGCCAGCGCAGGCGCAGAAAGGCTGACCGCAAAAAGCGATGCTGCGAAAATGAAAATTCGCATGATCTTCTCCCCTTGCCCGTTCAAAGGTCTGGCAAACAGCCGGTTCCGGGATTCCCGCCCTCAGGCCAGTGTGCGCGGCACGCCCATGAAGTCACGCTTGCCCAACGGCACCCCTTTATGGCGCAAGATGTCGTAGAAGGTGGTGGCATGAAAAAAGAAGTTTGGTTGCGAAAAACTGAGCAGGAAGTTCTGGGCAGAGAACTCCATCAATCGCTTGCCGCCCAGTACGAAAGCGATTGTGTTGTCGGCCACTTCCTCAAGCTGTTCGGGCGTAACTTGAGCCAGTTCATCCTGTGTCCGCGCGATCTGCGCACGCATTGTATCCCAGCTGCGAGGCAATTCGGTAAAATCAGGTGAGAATTCGCCAGTGGGCAGCTGATCGATGATAAAAGCCGAATGCACCCACACGGCGCGCGCGTGCCATGGTAGATCCCACATGGTGTCGGCAAGCCTTGCCTCGATCAGATCGCTATCGGCCAGGCCGTGTTCGGCCACATGCGCCTGCGCCTTGTCAATCAGTCCGGACATCCCGCCAAGAATCTGCTGGCAGCCGGGCACGATAGCTTCGTAGAGTGAAAGCGACATGGTCGTCCTCGCAAAATGAAATGGCCCGGCGATCCTTTGCAGACAGCCGGGCCATGAGGGCTCTTAACGGACCCGCGGCCCGCCAAACGGCAACGGCGGAGGAGGTCTGCGCGCACCACGCGGCAGCTGCGCCTGATACGCGCGCCCACAGTGGTCGACACAATAGGGATAGCCAGGGTTCACCTGCTCACCGCAGAAATGAAAGTCTGGTTCGCCTGGATGCCCCATCGGCCAGCGGCAAACCTTGTCTGACAAATCAAGCAGGCTGGTCTTGTCAGCAATTGCGGGACTGGGCTTTGCCGGCACCAGGCGGCGCGGCGGTGCGGGCGGGATTGGCGGTTGCTGATCGCCCGGCCCTTGGCGCAGAAAGCCGCCCGGGCCGACCGACACGATCTTGGGCAGGTCCTGCGTCGGATTGGGCACCGGTTGCGACGGAATATCGGCATTGTGATCGGCCGACACGGCTTGCTTTGTCACCGGCTTGGCGATCGGTTTTGACGCTGCTGGTTTGGCCAGTGGCTTCTTGACAGCGGCAGGTTTTGCTGCGGCCTTTCCGGCCGGTGCCTTATTGTCGTTCGCCTTGACGGGCGAAGGGCGCGATTTGAGCCCCAACCGGTGTGCCTTGCCGATCACGGCATTGCGGCTAACCGCGCCAAGTTCATCGGCGATCTGGCTGGCGGTGGCCCCGCCTTCCCACATCTTCTTCAGCGTTGCGATACGCTCGTCGGTCCAACTCATCTAAATTCCAGTTCCTATGCTCTTGCCTGTGAATCCAATGCTCACAGCAAGACAAAAAAGCCCCTGACGCTTGTCACGGCAGCCGCATCGCACTAGGCGCGCCTGCATGGCCAATCAAGCACCTGCTGCCAGCCCCAAATCAGAGGCCCCCTTCGATAAAGCGCTTGCGGGCGAAGGGACCCGCTTTCCGCCGCGCGGCGAGCCGGTGATTACCGGGATCAACCGCATTGGCTTGTGGAGCCTCTATATGAAGGAGGTGCGCCGGTTTCTCAAGGTGCACACCCAGACAATTTGGGGTCCGGCAGTCACAACGCTGCTTTTTCTCGTCATCTTTACCGTGGCGCTGGGTCGCGGCGGACGCGAAGTGCTGGGCGCACCATTTGCCGATTTCGTTGCGCCTGGCCTGATCGTGATGGGAATGATGCAGAATGCCTTTGCAAATTCATCCTTCTCGCTGCTTTCGGGCAAAATCCAGGGCACGATCATCGACCTGCTGATGCCGCCGCTTTCCTATGGCGAACTGATGACCGGAATCATCGCCGCGGCAGTAACGCGAGCGGTAATAGTGGGCGGCGCGGTAGGCTTGGCCATCGCGGTTTGGCCAGGTGTAAGTCTGACCATTGCGCATTGGTGGGCGGTCATCTGGTTTGGCCTGATGGGCTCGATGATGCTGGCGCTGATCGGGTTGGCGACTTCGATCTGGTCAGAGAAATTTGACCACAACGCGGCCATCACCAATTTTGTCGTCGCGCCGCTCTCGCTGTTATCCGGCACATTTTACGTGATCGACAACCTGCATGGCGCTTTCCAGGCGGTGAGCCGCGCCAATCCCTTCTTCTATGTCATATCGGGCTTCCGCTACGGGTTCCTGGGCGAAAGCGATATCGGCGCAGGATCAGGCGCAGTGGTGCAGGCTGCGATTGGCCTGGGTGCGCTCAACCTGCTGATGGCGTTGGTTGTTTATCGCGTGCTTAAATCTGGCTGGAAGCTGAAAGATTAGGTTTACAGTTCGAGCAGCCAGTGCTCGGTCACTTCCAGCTTGCCGAAATCTTCCTGCTCTTCGCTAGCTATCAGTCGATATCCTTCGGCCAGATAGATTTTGCGCGCACTGTCGAGCGCGGCGTGGGTCATCAATACGATGTTGCGATAGCCTGCCTGGCGAGCAAATTCGGTGCATCGCCGAACCAGTGCTGACCCGACGCCCAGGCCGCGCGCCTCCGGTTCTGCATAAAGCAAACGCAAGCGAGCCGTGCCTTCGTCTTCCGCGCAGAGAAAAACGCCACCAAGTATCTTTCCCTCGCGTTCGGCAACCCAGCAATCTTCCCTGCCCGGCTGGAAATCGCGCAGGAACTTGCCAGCGATGTCATAGATCATCGCCTCCATCAGGCGGCCCCAGCCCCATTCTTCGGCATAGAGTGCAGCCTGGCGCCCTGCGATCAGCCCCAGGTCACCTGCACGGAAAGTGCGCAATGTCCACTGCTTCGCCTCAGTCATCAAGGTCGCGCTTGACCTTGGGATCGCGCAATAGTCTTTCGATCCGGTCAGCCTCGTCGAAACTTTCATCAGCGCGAAATTTCAGTTTGGGCGCGAATTTCAGGCCCAGCCGTTTGGCCGCCTCGCGTTGCAGATACGCGGTGTTCTGCCTGAGCGCAGTGACGATCTTGTCCTCTTCCATGCCCAGCAACGGCTTCACATAAACGATCGCATTCCTGAGATCAGGTGTCATGCGCACTTCCGTAACGGAGATATTGGCTGCGCTGACCACCTCGTCATGCACCTCCTGCCGGGCGAGCAGCTCGCTCAGGATATGGCGCACGCGCTCGCCCACCTTGAGAACCCGTACGGATTGCTGTTCCGCAGTGAATTGCTGACGCACCACTTTACTGCCCCATCCCTGTTTCAGTGGGAGAAGGCCGCGGCGTCGGGATCGCAGTTGAGGTCGCCCGTGCCAGCACGCGCCCTTCCTCGTCGAACAATTCGCCCTCGAGGAACAATACGCGGCGGCCCGATTTGACCACCCGGCCCTTGCCGGTGATCACCGCGCCCTCTGGTATCAGCCGGATCATCGTCATCGACAGGTCCAGATTGAGCGGCGCCTGCGTGCCCCTGGTCGCCGCGACAAAGGCATATCCCATTACTTCATCAAGATAGCCCGCGATCAATCCACCCTGCACGCCTCCACGCCAGGTGCACATCTCGCGCTTGACCGTGAAGCGCATGGTGGCAGTCGCCGTTGCCTCGTCCCAGCTCACGAATTCGGAGCCGAGCAGCGCCGTGTGCGGCGACGAGCTTGCGTCTTCCGTCTCGAATCCCAGGCTCACAGCGTCCGCTCACGCTCCTCGACTTCGAAGACTTCGAGATTGTCGCCAGCCTTGATGTCGTTCGTGTCACTCAGCACCACGCCGCATTCGAGGCCTGTACGCACTTCATCGACATCGTCCTTGAAGCGCCGCAGCGAAGCGATGGTGGTGGCTGAAACAATAACATCATCGCGGGTAAGACGCGCGTGGAGGCCCTTGCGGATAATCCCCTCGAGCACCAGCAAGCCGGCTGCCTTGTCTCTCTTGCCGGCCGGGAAAACCTGCTTGACTTCGGCACGCCCGACAACCGTTTCGATCCGCTCGGGGCCAAGTTCACCAGCCATCTCTTTCGCGATCTCTTCGGTCAGGTGATAGATCACATCGTGATACATCATCCGCACCTTGTCTTTCTCGAGCTGCTGGCGCGCCTTGGGATTGGGGCGGACATTGAAGCCGATGATCGGCGCGCCCGATGCTGCTGCCAGCGTGACATCGCTTTCGGTAATCGCGCCAACACCCGCGTGCAGCACACGCACCTTGATGTCGTCATTCGAGAGGTTGTGCAGCGCCGAGTTGATCGCTTCGACAGAGCCTTTCACATCAGCTTTCACCACCACCGGAAATTCGATCACATCGCTCTTGAGATTGGAGAACATTGTGTCGAAGTTGGTCGGCGCAAGCGCCGTGCGCTTCTCGGTTGCCTTGGCCTGGCGGAATTCGGCCACTTCGCGGGCGCGCTGCTCGTTTTCGACCACGGTCAGCCGTTCGCCGGCATCGGGCACGCCGCCAAGGCCCAGCACTTCGACTGGTGTCGATGGCCCTGCCTCCTTGACCTGCTTGCCCTTGTCATCGACCAAGGCACGCACTCGGCCGCTTTCCGTGCCAACCACAAAGGTATCGCCGCGCTTCAGCGTCCCGCGTGTGACGAGCACCGTCGCCACAGGGCCGCGGCCCTTGTCAAGCCGGGCTTCGATCACTGTCGCTTCCGCTGCACGTTCGGGGTTCGCTTTCAGCTCGAGCAGTTCGGACTGTAGCAGGATTTTTTCGATCAGCTCGTCAAGCCCGGTTCCGGCCTTGGCGGAAACTTCCACATCCTGCACATCGCCGGACATTTTTTCGACAACCACCTCATGTTCAAGCAGGCGATTGCGGATATTGTCGGGCTTCGCTTCGGGTTTGTCGCATTTATTGATCGCCACAATCATCGGTACGCCAGCTGCCCTGGTGTGTTTGATTGCCTCGATCGTCTGCGGCATCACGCCGTCGTCAGCCGCCACCACCAGCACTACGATATCGGTCACGTTAGCTCCGCGCGCGCGCATTTCAGAGAATGCTTCGTGGCCGGGAGTGTCGAGGAAGGTCAGCTTGTCACCACCCTTCGTGTTTATCTGGTAGGCGCCGATGTGCTGGGTGATGCCACCGGCTTCGCCCTTGGTAACATCGGTGCCCCGCAGTGCATCGAGCAGGCTGGTTTTGCCGTGATCGACATGGCCCATGATTGTGACCACCGGCGGGCGCGGCTTCAGCGTTTCCTCGGGATCCTGGTCCGTCGAAGTGTCGATATCGACATCGCTTTCCGAAACACGGGTGATATTGTGGCCAAATTCCTCGACCAGCAGTTCGGCAGTATCCTGATCAATCGTCTGGTTGACGGTCACCATCATGCCCATGTTGAACAGGGCCTTCACAAGGTCGGCACCCTTTTCCGCCATGCGGTTGGCGAGTTCCTGGACGGTAATCGCTTCCGGCACCACGACATCGCGTGACTGTTTTTCGCGCGGAACCGCCGGCCCGCCATGCAGGCGACGTTCCTTTTCCCGGGCGCGCTTGAGCGCGGCGAGCGAGCGGGCACGACGTCCCTCGTCCTCGTTCAGAGCCTTGGTAACCGTCAGCTTGCCCGAACGTCGCTTGTCCTTGCCGTCGCCCCGAGAGGGCTTTTCTTCCTTTTTCTTCTTTTCCGGACGCTTGGGCTCAGGCCGTTCTACCGGCGTGAACTTGCGTGCGGCAGGCGTCGGTGTCCCCGGATCGGCGGGCGCTTCAGCCGGTTCGGCCACAGCCTCAGCGGCATCCTGGACTTCCTGGACAACGCGCTTCTGCGCATCTTCCTCAGCCTTCTTTTCCTGCGCACGGTTTTCCCCGGCGCGCTTCTTTTCTTCCTCGGCAGCTTTCCTGGCCTGCTCATCGTCGCGTATGCGCGCTTGCTCGGTCAGCCTGAGCCGTTCTTCCTCGGCCTCGCGCTGAAGGCGCGCGACTCGCTCTTGCGGTGTTTCCTTGGACGCAGCGGGCTTTTTGACCGGGGCCTTCACCGCTACGGGAGGCGGCGGCGGAGGCGGCGGGGGCGGCGGCGGGGGCGCGGCCGGTTCCTCGCCCGGTTTCACGAGCTTGCGGCGGCGCTTGACCTCCACCGCAACCTTGTTGGTACGGCCGTGGCTGAAGGTCTGCTTGACCTCGCCAGCATCGACCGCCCGCTTCAGGCCAAGCGGTTTACGGGCAGGTTTGTTTTCTTCGTCGCTCATCTAGCTCGTACGTCCTTCACGCGTTCAATTGTTCGTCCTGGCATCCGGAAAAGCCCGGTTTGCCAATGTCTACGGAGGGCAAGGTGCCCTCCAGAAAATGCAGCAGGCGTCCAAGTATCCCCTGGAACCGCCCGGCCGCAGCGCCATCATTCAGCGCCAGGTGGACGACATTGTCGCGGCCCAATGCCACAGACAAAGCCGCCCGGTCCAGTGGCAAGACAATGCCTCGTTCGCCGCTGCCCTCTACTTCGCGCCCGACACGCCATGCCTGATCGAGCTTCTTGCGCCCGTCTTCGCTGGCATCGCAGGCGTGTATCAGCAACTCGATCCGCCCGCTGCGGGCCTGTTCCTCGATCCGCGCGGTGCCCAGCACAACATTGCCGGCACGCAGTTCCAGCCCCAGACGGTCAAGCAGCGCCTTTGTCAGCGCTGTTTCAATCCGCGAGGGCAGATCGGCCGGAATTTCCAGCCTCGCACCCTTGAAGGCCCGCATCAGCGCAGCCTTCAACTGGCCCTTCGCAAGCGCCGTTTCAAGTTCGGTGCGCCTGACCCCAAGCCAGGCCCCCCTGCCCGGAGCCTTTGCATGTGCATCCGGCAGGACAAGACCTTCCGGCGAAATCGCAAGCCGGATCAGTGATCCGCGCGCAGCGACCTTGCCAGTAAGGATGCAGCGGCGCTCAGGACAGGACTTGGCAGGCTCGGATTTGGTCCGGGCCTTGGGCGTGTCAGCGATGCCGGACGTCAGGCGCTCATTGGGTGGAGTCCGCATCGGCGGCCTCCTGGGTTGGTGCCTCGTCGGTCGCAGCGGGTGCTGCTTCCACTTCGTCTTCGAACCAGTGCGCGCGGGCGGCCATGATGATCTCATTGCCCTGCTCTTCGCTCAGGCCGTATTCGCCCAGCACACCGCCCTTGTCCTGCTCGCGGATCGAGGGGCGACGCATCGGCGGGCCGTCGGCATTTGCACGGCGGCGCGGCGCTTCGCGCTTCTTCGCGATCAGTTCATCGGTGGCAAGATCGGCCAAATCGTCAAGTGTCTTGATACCCGCCTTGCCCAGCGTCACCAGCATCTGTTCGGTAAGATGCGGAATCTCGGCCAGATCATCTTCCACGCCGAGCTCGCGGCGTTCAGTGCGCGCGGTCTCTGTGTGGCGGTCAAGCGCTTCCTTGGCGCGGTTCTGCAGCTCTTCAGCCAGCTCCTCGTCGAAGCCTTCGATCGAAGCCAGCTCGTCCATTTCGACGTAAGCCACTTCCTCAAGCTCGGCGAAGCCTTCCGCCACCAGCAGCTGCGACAGCGTTTCGTCCACGTCGAGTTCTTCCTCGAACATCTTCGAGCGTTCGGCAAATTCCTTGCTGCGCTTCTCGCTCGCCTCTTCTTCGGTCATGATATCGATCTGGTGACCGGTCAGCTGGCTGGCGAGGCGCACGTTCTGGCCGCGGCGGCCGATTGCCAGAGAAAGCTGGTCATCGGGCACGACCACTTCGATGCGGCCTTCTTCCTCGTCAAGCACAACACGGGCGACCGTTGCCGGCTGCAATGCATTGACCACGAAGGTCGCCGTGTCTTCGCTCCAGGGAATGATGTCGATCTTCTCGCCCTGCAGTTCCTGCACCACGGCCTGAACGCGGCTACCCTTCATGCCGACGCAGGCACCGACCGGGTCGATCGAGCTGTCGTGGCTGATCACACCGATCTTGGCGCGGCTGCCCGGATCGCGCGCAGCGGCCTTGATTTCGATGATGCTGTCGTAAATCTCGGGCACTTCCTGCGCGAACAGCTTCTTCATGAAATCGGGGTGCGCACGGCTGAGGAATATCTGCTGGCCCCGATTGTTGCGCTCGACCTTGGTGATCAGCGCCCGCACACGCTCACCGACACGGGCGGCCTCACGCGGGATCTGCTGATCGCGGCGGATCACGCCTTCGGCACGCCCCAGATTGACGATCACATGGCCGAATTCGACCGATTTGATCACGCCGGTGATGATTTCGCCCGCGCGGTCCTTGAATTCTTCATACTGGCGCTCACGCTCAGCATCGCGGACCTTCTGGAAGATCACCTGCTTGGCGCTTTGCGCATCGATACGGCCCAGATCAACCGGAGGCAGGGGATCGACGATAAAGTCGCCCAGCTTCGCATCGGACTGCAATTTCTGCGCAGCCTTCAGATCGATCTGCTTGAAATAGTCATCGACCTCTTCAACCACTTCAACCACGCGCCACAGGCGCAGGTCGCCGGTTAGCGGATCGAGCTTGGCACGAATATCGTTCTCCGCACCATAGCGCGAACGCGCTGCCTTCTGGATCGCCTCTTCCATCGCTTCGATCACAATCGACTTGTCGATCATTTTCTCCGAAGCAACAGCATTCGCAATCGCGAGCAGTTCTGCCTTGTTGGCGGAAATTGCGGTGGCCATCAGTCTTGAGCCTCTTCTTCTTCTTCTTCAACGATGTCTTCAACACCGCCAATCACTTCTTCTACACCAGAAGTGTCGAGCGGCCGAGTGGCGGCAATAAGCTCGTCGGTCAAGACCAGCTGTGCCGAATGAATCATATCGAGCGGGAAGGATACCTCGCCCGCCTTCCTGTCATCGATAGTGACCATGTCACCATCAATCCCTTTCAGGGTGCCGCGCAGATTGCGCTGACCATCCCATGCCCTGTCCATGCTGACCCTGGTCTCGTGCCCTGCCCAATTAGCATAGTCTTTGGGCCGCGTCAGCGGGCGGTCGATACCGGGCGAACTGACTTCAAGGTGGTAAGCGCCCGCGATCAGCACTTCACCGCGTTCTTCCAACGCGTCCATCGCATCGGAAACCCGCCGCGAAAGCGCTGCGCACTGTTCGATCACAAGCTGGCCCGTCGCCGGGTCTTCAGCCATGATCTGCAGCGCCTGGCCACCGTCACCAGCTTCAGACGGCATCATCTTTACGCGCACCAGATCAAAGCCGAGAGCTTTCGCTTCGGGCTCGATGATCTGCGTAAGGCGCGTGATGTCCGCCATTTATTCTCCATTCTGCATGACATGTGCGACAAGGCCTTTTGGGCCGGCCCCTTGCGGCGCCAGCATCCAAACCTTGTATCGACAATGTCGGGATGGCGTGCAGATAGGCGGCGCATCCGAAAAACGCAAGCGCCGAATGCGCGCTAATCCTCATCCTGCTCCTGCATCAACCCATGCTTCTTGATGCAATGCCTCAGCTGGTCATAGGTCAGGCCCAGCGCCTTGGCGGTCTGCCGCTGGTTCCAGCGATGCTTGCCGAGTGCATGCTCCACGATGGCGCGCTCATGCGCGTCCACCGCGCCGCGCAGATCGTCAACCGCGTCAAGATCAAGCTGCGCAGCGGCAGTAGGCGCGGCGTCCGCATTCCGACCGGAAGCTGGTGGGGATTTCGACTGCCCCTGTTCAGCCTTGCGATGGCTCGGCACAAAGGGCTTCCACGGACTGTCGAACGGGTCAAACTGCACGTATCCGATCGGTTCCGCCGGATTATCCCAGCGATAAACCGCCCGCTCGATCACGTTGCGCAGCTCGCGCACATTGCCGGGCCATTCATATTCGTCGAGCTGGCGCTGCACATGTGGCGCAATTCCGGGCCACTCGTGCCATTCGAGCTCGGCCGCCATGCGCCGCCCGAAATAGTCCGTCAGCACGCCAACATCGCCTTCTCGCACCCTGAGCGGTGGCAAGGTGATCACTTCAAAGCTCAGCCGATCAAGCAGGTCGGCGCGGAACTCGCCGCGTTCGGCCATGCGCGGTAGATCGTCATTGGTGGCGGCGACAATCCGCACATCGACCCTGATCGGGCGCGAGGAGCCGATCCTTGTCACTTCGCCATATTCGACTGCACGCAGCAATCGCTCTTGCGCTGCCATCGAAAGGTTGCCCAGTTCGTCGAGAAATAGCGTGCCTTTGTCGGCTTCCTCAAACTTGCCCGCGCGAGCTTTGGTGGCACCGGTGAATGCCCCCGCCTCGTGCCCGAACAATTCGGCTTCGATCAGCGTTTCGGGCAACGCGGCGCAGTTCAACACGACCAGCGGTTCGCCCCAGCGAGTCGAGAGGTGATGAAGACGCTCCGCGATGAGTTCCTTGCCAGTCCCGCGCTCGCCAATAACCAGCACCGGGCGGCTCATCGGCGCGGCGCGGCTGGCGCGCTCGACGGCATCGAGAAAGGCCCCGGACTGGCCAATGAACTGGTTTTCGCGCTTCATGGCCCAATCTATAGTGAAATTCCCCAATCCTTGGCAACAGAAACCAATCAGTCCGGATCGGTGAGTTATCATCTATTTGTTTTATCGAACTTTTTTTAGTTTGGCACACTGCTTGCTGAGTAGTGAACAAACCGCAAAGGAGTGTTCGAGCAATGTACGACCGCCGCTTTTTCCAGAGCAAGCTGGGACAGGCCGCCCTGGCAAGCATTTCCGCGATGGTCGCATTCGTCGCCCTCAGCGCACAGATGCATGCCACGCCAGCTTTCGCTGCCGCTACGCAGTGCGAAATGGTCGAAATGGCATGACCAAGCCAACCGAAAATTCCCCTTTCGGGCCGGAGCGCTCTGCCCCCCCCCTGAAATCTTCAGGTGAGAGCGATCCCGCTGGCGCCAAATCCAGTCCTGGCGACAGTGCTCCGGCCCAACCCCTTTCCCGCGAGCTCCCCCAGCGACGCACGCGGCTCGATGCGGAAATCGAACGCCTGCGGCAGAGCCCCACCCCCACCCAGTCGCGCAAGCGTTCGACTGACGATGAGAGTTTTTTCAACGGAGTAGCCTTCATGGGCATTTTCAGCCGCACACGAGATATTATTGCCGCCAACTTCAATGATATGCTCGACAAGGCCGATGACCCGGCCAAGATGATCCGCATGATCATCCTCGAGATGGAGGAAACGCTGGTGGAAGTTCGCGCCAGCGCGGCACGCACCATCGCCGATCAGAAAGAGATGCATCGTCACATCGTCAAGCTTGACCGGCTCCAGGCCGATTGGGGCGAAAAGGCCCAGTTGGCGCTGAGCAAGGATCGCGAAGACCTGGCCCGCGCGGCACTGGTTGAGAGGAAAAAGGCGGTCGACATGGCTGACCAACTCAAGCAGGAGATCGCGGTGCTGGATGATGCGCTGCGCGCTTATGAGGAAGACATCCAGAAGCTGCAGCATCGCCTGCGCGAGGCGCGCAGCCGCCAGACTGCAATTGCCGCACGGCTCGAAAGTGCGGAAAACCGCGTCAAGCTGCGCACGCTGATGAGCACCGAGCGGACCGACGAAGCGCTCGCCCGCTTCGACCAGCTCGAGCGCCGCGTCGATTATGCCGAAGGCCGCGCCGAAGCGCTGAGCATTGCCGACCAGTCTGGCAAGCCCAGCCTTGCGGACGAAATCGCCGCGCTCGAAGGTGCGGACAAGATCGACGAAGAATTGGAAGCAATGAAAAAGGCGCTCGGCAAAGACGGCGCCGAAAAGGAGGGCTAAGCCATGGATTTCGAAAGTGTACTGGCGATCTTTGGGATCTTCATTTTCCTCCCATGGATAATCCTCCACTACATCACCAAGTGGAAAACCGCCGCCACCATCACCACTGATGACGAAGTGCTGCTGGACGAACTCTACAGCCTTGCCAAGCGCCTGGACGAGCGCATGGATACCGTCGAGCGCCTGGTGGCCAGCGACAATCCCGATTTCCAACCCAAGCGACTGATCGCCGAACACGAACGCGACAACCAGCAATTGCGCGAACTCGAAAGCCTCATGGCCGAGAAGAAAGGAGCTTCCAAGTGAACAGCCCCCGCACCACGCTTTACCGCGACAAGCACAATGCCAAACTGATGGGCGTATGCTCAGGCATTGCAGATTATACCGGAGTTGACACCTTCTGGGTGCGTCTGGGCGCACTGTTCCTGATCCCGATGACGGGAGGATGGGTAATCCCGGCCTATTTCATCGCTGGCCTGCTGTTGAGCAAGAAGCCGCCGCATCTTTATGTTGACCAGGACGAACAAAAGTACTGGCAGCGCGTGCGCCAGAGCCCGCAGCGCACCGCGCGCGAGATCCGCGCCCGCTTCCGCGACGTTGACCGCCGCCTGGCCGAAGTCGAGCATTATTACGTCAGCAGCAATCCGCGCCTTACCGCGGAAATTGAACGCCTGCGTTGAAATCAGGGAACGGGGAATAGAGTTATGGAAGACATCATCTGGATACTGGTACCGCTAGCACCTTTCCTGATGGTCAGCTTCATTGTCTGGACCAAGCACCAGCAGAAGATCGCCGAATTGCAGGTCAGTACTACCGCCGAGAATACGGCCGAACGCGCGGCGCAATATGCTTCGCAGGTTCAGCGGCTCGAAGACCGCGTGCAGGTGCTCGAACGCATCGTCACTGACAAAGGCTATGATGTTGCCACGCAGATCGAAGCACTGCGCGACACGCGCCGTGTGGACGAGCATGACAGCGGCGTGCCGCTGGGCATGGCCAAACGGGAGCGCGCATAATGGACGCGGCAATGCTTGAAGTATTGGCCCCCGCGATTGGCGTCGGCGCAGTCGCCATGTCGATTGCCTGGGTGATCAACACTTTCATCCGGGTCAAGCACGGCTACCCACTGGAAAACAGCTGGGGCAAGGCCGTCTATCCCAAAAACACCGAATCCGAAGATCGGGTCAAGCGTCTGACACAGGAAAACGCGCAGCTGCACGCAGAACTCGGATCGATCAAAAACCGGCTCGCCAATGTGGAAGGGATCGTGACCGATAGCGGATACCATTTGACGCATGAAATCAATCGACTGCGTGATGCCGAGAAACACGATATGCTGCCCCAGCAACGGGAAGCCGCACAATGACCATGTGGAGTGCCATAGTCCTGATCGTGCTGATAGCCGCAGTCGCCGGCGTCATGCGCTCGCGCTACCGCGGCAGCGACCGGCCTGGTTATCATGACCAGGGCCAATCAAGCGCCCGCGAGGCCGAACTACAGGATGAAGTGGAAAGCCTGCGCGAACGTATCCAGGTACTCGAACGCATAGCCACTGACGGAAATTCGGTCGACGCGCGCGAGACGCGCCGGATCGCTGAAGAAATCGAAGGCCTGCGCGACCATCATGGCAAGCAGGACAGGTAGGGCCAAGGGTTCAAGGAGGGCATGAGGGCATGTTTGAACCGACAATGATTATCGCCGCCGCATCGCTGGTGGGCCTGTGCGTGGTCGCCTTTGCGCTGCTCAAGGCCTGGCAAGGCTGGTTGGCATTGAAGCAGCAAGAGCTCGACATTGCGCCGCGCGAAATCGAAGGCGGCGTGGGCAACAGCGCGGCAAGGATCGAGATTGCGGACCTCAAGGAACGCATCAAGAAGCTGGAAGCCATCGCCAGCGGGGTGGATTTGTAATCAGGGCCGCCTACATGTGCAGCATCCCCGGAGATCGTCATTGCGAGGAGCGCAGCGACGAAGCAATCCATGAGCGGATGCGCGCAAGACCCTGGATTGCTTCGCTCCGCTCGCAATGACGAGTATTGAACACTTGCGATCCCTGTCCGATATCCTTGAAGAATACGAGTTCCTTGAAGGCGATGAACGCTATCGCCTGCTGATTGAACTTGGCCGTGAACTCGACGAAATGCCCGATGCGCTGAAAACCGATGCAACGCTGGTGCGCGGCTGTTCGGCCAGCGTTTGGGTCTATCCCACCGAGCAGAACGGCAAGCTGCATTTCCTGGCTGACAGCAACGCCGCAATCACCAAGGGGATCGTCGCGCTGGTAATCTCTGCCGTTCAGGACAAGCCAGCGAGTGAGATCGCCAGGCTCGATGTTACTGCGGCACTTGAGCCGTTCGACCTCAGGAACCAGCTTTCCTCCAACCGCACACAAGGCGTGCCCAATATGATCGCTCTGGTACGCGAGCATGCCGCGCGCATTGCTGCGGGCTGATATGCGCGGGTTCTATCTGGCAGGAGGGATTGCCTCGGTCGCGCTGGCTGCGGTGGGCGCGTTCCTGCCGATCTTGCCGACTGTGCCATTCCTGTTGATCGCGGTTTTCTGCTTTGCCCGCAGCAACCCTGCGTGGGAAAAGAAGATCCTCGATCACCCGCATTGGGGGCCGCAGGTCCTGGACTGGCGTGAACGCCGCGCGATCAACCGCCGCGCCAAGGTGATGGCGCTGGGCGCACTTACTGCAGGGGTCGGCTTCACCTGGCTTACGCTGGGTGCGCCGTGGGTGTTCCTTTCGCTGGCAATTCTGCTGATCTCGGGAAGCTGGATCTGGACACGCAACGAGTGATCAGGTGTCTGCCGCCCCTCGCACGACGGCTATGCCTGCTTCGCGCTGCAACTTGAGCTCGGCCTTCAATTTCGCTGGATCGCGCGCAAAGACAAAGCCGAAACTCACCCCACCCTCCTTGCCGATCGTCGCATGGTGCAGCTTGTGTGCCTGCACCAGTCGCTTGGCATAACCGCGCTTGGGCACCCAGCGGAAATAGCGCTGATGGACCAGGCCATCGTGCACCAGTGTGTAGATGATGCCGTAGATCAGGATACCCAGCCCGATCCATGTGCCCGGCCACCACGCCTGCGCCCCCATCACCATGGGCGAGCCAACGGCAAACATGGAAATGCTCATCGCGGCACCAACAATCGCGAATAGATCGTTCTTCTCCAGCGCCTTGTCGTGCGGTTCGTGGTGGTCACGGTGCCACCCCCAGCCGAAGCCGTGCATGATATACTTGTGCGATGCCCATGCGACCCATTCCATCGCCACGACCGTGGCGAGGATAATGACGAATGGGATCAACCAGTGGGGCATGGCAAGGCTTATAGCCGATCAGCCGTCCGGGAAAAAGAAGCTGCGTAAATGCTCGCCGATCCGCGCCGGGCGCAAAGTCTGGGCATCGATGCAGCACCAGCTCGATTTGACCTCGGCCAGGACTTCCTCGCCGCGGCGGATCACGGTGTGATAGAATGCGCGCGCACCCTGGAAATGTTCGAGCACGGTCTGTGCAATAACATCGTCCTCGAGGAAGGCGGGCCGGCGATAGGTGATCTCATGCTTGAGCGCGACCCAGGCCTTGTCTGCCACCTCTTCGGCCGGGGCCAGCTTGTTCCAATGCGCCAGGACGGCGTCCTGCACCCAGTTGAGATAGCGGGCATTGTTCACATGGCCCATGAAGTCGATATCTTCAGGGGCGACCTTGATCGGAAAGGTAAAGGGTTGTGCTGACATGCATGTTAGTTAGGTATGCAAAGCTTTCCTTTCCATGACTATTCAATTCGTGGCGCTCAACTGGCTTGCCAGTGTTGCCGATTGGCCGCTAATCGCGCCGTTGAAAGAGCAGGAACCCATGGCCAGCAACCCGCGCACGTTATACGAGAAGATCTGGGACGCACATGTTGTCGAAACCCGCGATGACGGCACCTCGCTGATCTACATCGACCGGCATCTTGTGCATGAGGTGACCAGCCCGCAGGCGTTCGAAGCATTGCGGATGAGTGGGCGCAAAGTGCGCCGCCCAGATCTCACTCTGGCTGTGCCCGATCACAATTTGCCGACCACCCCGCGCCTGGACGCGAGCGGGAAGCGCATCCCGATCGCCGACCCGATGAGCGCGCAGCAGCTTGCCGCGCTCGAAGCCAATGCGCCGGCTTTCGGAATTCGTTACATCGACGCGGCCGCAGCGACGCAGGGGATCGTCCATGTCGTCGGGCCAGAGCAGGGCTTCTCGCTGCCGGGCACAACGATCGTCTGCGGGGATTCGCACACCGCCTGTCACGGCGGGCTGGGCGCCCTCGCCTTTGGCATCGGCACCAGCGAAGTCGAGCATGTGCTCGCGACACAGACGCTGCAATTGAAGCGTTCAAAGACGATGGAGGTTCGGGTCGATGGCTCGCTTGGCCCGGGCGTCACCGCGAAAGACCTCATCCTCCACATCATCGGCACCATCGGCGCGGCCGGCGGCACGGGCCATGTGATCGAGTATCGCGGTTCGGTTTTCGAGGCGATGAGCGTCGAGGAACGCCTGACCGTCTGCAACATGAGCATCGAAGGCGGGGCGCGCGCGGGTCTGATCGCGCCGGACGAGACAACCTTTGCCTATATCAAGGGCCGGCCCTTGGCTCCCAAGGGCGAGGAATGGGATGCCGCGCTTGCCTGGTGGAAGACGCTAAGTACCGATGAAGGCGCAGTTTTCGACAAGTCGGTCACTATTGACGCCAGCAAGGTCGAGCCGACTGTCACCTGGGGCACCAGCCCCGAGGACACGGTGGCGATTGGCGGTGTGGTGCCCGATCCGGCCAGCTTTGCCGACCCTTCAAAGCAGACGGCCGCTCAAAAAAGCCTTGAATATATGGGGCTTACGCCGGGCTTGGCGATGCAGGATATTGCGATCGAGAACATCTTTATCGGCAGTTGCACCAACAGCCGGATCGAGGATTTGCGCGCTGCTGCAGCGGTACTGAAAGGGCGCACAAAGGCACCTAACGTGCGCTGGGCGATCGTGGTGCCGGGATCGGGCCTGGTAAAAGCGCAGGCCGAGGAAGAGGGGCTCGACAAGATATTTCTCGACGCCGGGTTCGAATGGCGCGAGCCGGGCTGTTCGGCCTGCCTTGGCATGAATCCCGACAAGGTCCCGCCGGGCGAGCGCTGCGCCTCCACCTCCAACCGCAACTTCGTCGGCCGCCAGGGGCCGGGTGCGCGCACGCACCTGCTCTCGCCTGCCATGGCAGCAGCGGCGGCGGTTGCCGGCCATCTCGCCGATGTGCGCCAGTTCACCGCATGATCCCTTGCCCCCAAGCGATACCGACACCATAGAGAAACCATGACCAAATCGAACAAAGGCAAGGCAGCCCTGGGCGCTGCCGCAATCGGTTCCGCAGCCATCGCCGCTGCATTGCTTTATGCCAGCAAGCGCAAGAAGAAGGACGAGCCCAAGCCCACCATTCCATCGGGCGAAAATCCGGAGACCGATTGAACGCTTGGCGCAAGTAGGGGGATACGATGATGAAGAGATTTCTTGCCACGATCTTTGCAGCCGCTCTCTCCGCGCCACTCGCGGCGCAAGACACCCCCGATCTCGAGATGTGGCGGCTTGATTGCGGCACCATCGATTTGAGCGATTCCGAATCGTTTTCCGACGCGCATCTTTACGACGGACAGCCGCGGACTCTGACCGTAAGCTGCTATCTGATCCGCAACGGGGGGCAGTACCTCTTGTGGGATACGGGCCTGTCATCGCAATTGTTGGGCACGAGCTTTACCGATGGTGCGTTCACCGTCTCGCTGGAGCGGACAATCACCGATCAGCTTGCCCAACTGGGCATCAGCCCCGCAGATGTCACCTACGCAGCAGCCAGCCACTACCACTTCGACCATACCGGCCAGCTGGCAGACTTCCCCGAAGCAACCTTGCTGATCGGTGCTGCCGACTGGGAAGTGGTCAAGGCCACGCCAGAGCCCAATCCGCTTGTCGATCCTCGCCCTTTCGCTCCGTGGCTGAGCGAAGAGGCCGCACCGGTTACCGCCATCGGGCAGGACCATGACGTCTTCGATGACGGATCGGTACTGATCAAGGCGATGCCGGGTCATACGCCGGGCCACACAAGCCTTTTGGTCCGCCTGCCCGAGAAGGGCGACGTCCTGCTGACCGGTGATCTCTATCATTTCGAAGAGCAGGTTACGAACCGTGGCGTACCCCAATTCAACACCAACCGCGCGGATACACTTGCTTCGATGGAACGCTTCAACGCAATCGCCAAGTCGCTTGATGCGACTGTGATTATCCAGCACGACGCGCGTCACCTGGATCGATTGCCAGCGTTTCCAGAGTCGGCAAAGTAATGGAGCCGGTCAAAGAGATCGAGGGGCGCGCCTATCCCTTTGGCGCGAAGAATATCGATACGGACGTGATCATTCCTGCCGAATGGCTCAAGACCATCACCCGCGAAGGCCTTGGCCGGGGCGCCTTCGAAAGCATCCGCGCGCAGCAAGGCAATGTCTTCGACGACCCACACTACAAGGGTTCGCCGATCCTGATCGCGGGCGACAATTTCGGTTGCGGATCGAGCCGCGAACACGCGGCCTGGGCGCTGGGCGATCTGGGCATCAAGGCAGTGATCGCCCCAAGCTTTTCCGACATATTCTCGGGCAATGCGTTCAAGAACGGCATTCTCACCGTGGTGTTGCCGCAGGATGCGGTCGACCGGCTGATGGAAGTCGCCGAGACCGACGAGATAACGATTGACCTTGAGAACCAGACGGTGACGACGCCGTTTCAGGATCGCTTCACCTTCGAGATCGATCCCTTCCGCAAGCACTGCCTGATGGGCGGGCTCGATGAAATCGGCCTGACGCTGGCGCGCGATGAAGCGATTGCGGCATATGAACAACGCCGGGGCCGCGACATGCCCTGGATCGAGAGAGGAACGGAGATTAGCGCATGAAAGCCCTCAGAACCCACGCAATTGGTGGGCCGGAAACCCTGACGCTTGATGAAGTGGAGGTCCCCTCCCCCGGCAAAGGTGAGGTGCTGGTTGCGGTCAAGGCCTGTGCCATAAACTTTCCCGATACGCTGATGATCCGCGATCTTTACCAGTTCAAACCCCAGCGCCCCTATGCCCCCGGAGGCGAGATCGCCGGAGTGATCGAAGCCGTCGGCGAAGGGATCGAAGATTTCAAGGTCGGCGACAAGGTGATGGCCGGGATCGGCAATGGCGGGCTGGCCGAAAAGGTAGTGGTGCCCGCCGGCCGGATGTTCCCCATCCCCGATGGCGTGCCGTTCGAAAAGGCCGCCAGCCTGCTGATGACCTATGGCACCACAATCCATGGCTTGAAGGATCGCGGCCATATCAAGGCAGGCGATACCGTGCTGATTCTGGGGGCTGCTGGCGGCGTGGGCCTTTCCGCAGTCGAACTTGCCAAGGCTTTCGGTGCGCGCGTAGTCGCGGCCGTATCCTCCGAGGAAAAAGGCGAGGTTGCGCGCAAGGCGGGCGCTGACGAAGTGGTGATCTATCCCAAGGGCGAGATGGACAAGGACGCTTCAAAGGCGCTTGCCAATGCCTTCAAGGAAGCTTGCGGCCCTGAAGGCGCGAACATCGTCTATGACATCGTGGGGGGGCAATATTCCGAACCTGCGCTGCGCGCCATCGCCTGGGAGGGCAAGTTTCTGGTGGTCGGTTTCCCGGCGGGCATCGCCAAGATGCCGCTCAACCTGACGCTGCTTAAAAGCTGCGATATTGCAGGCGTTTTCTGGGGCGCGTTCACGGCGCGCGAGCCGATCAAATTCCGCCAGCAGGTGGAGGAGTTGTTCCAGATGCTGAAGGATGGCAAGATTGATCCGCTGGTTTCCGAAACCTTCCCGCTCGAGCGCGGCGGCGACGCCATTGCCAAGCTCGAAAGCCGCCAGGCGGTAGGCAAGCTTGTGGTCACCATGGACTGAAGCGGCTTGCCGCCACGGCTTGCGCGCCCTATTTCCAGATAGAACTCAAACCCCAAAGGGACTGCACAGATGACCGATTTCAGGGATCGCGAGCGCGGCGAGGAAGCCAAGTTTGCATTCGACGAGGAAACCGCCTTCAAGATCGCGGCGCGCCGCAATCGGCTGCTGGGTGAATGGGCCGCGGGCCTGATGGGCCTCACGGACGAGGAAACCGACGCCTACAAGAAAGCGGTTGTGCAGGCCGATTTCGAAGAAGCAGGGGATGAGGACGTGATCCGCAAGGTCCTGGGAGATCTGACCGGCGCAGGCTGCGATGTCAGCGAAGCCGACATTCGCAGCAAGCTGGAAGAGAAAAATATCGAGGCTCGCCGCCAGCTGATGAGCGGAGCCTGACCCGATGCCGATGTCTGCCGCTGAAATCGAAGACATGATTACCACCGCACTGCCCGGGGCGGCGGTGGAAATGACCGATCTTGCCGGCGACAATGACCATTGGGCAGCCAAGGTCACCGCCCCGCAGTTCGCGGGCAAGACCAGGGTCCAGCAGCACAAGATGGTTTACGAGGCATTGGACGGGCGCATGGGCGGCGTGCTGCACGCCTTGCAACTGACCACAGCCGTCCCCACTTCAGGCTGACCACGCACACCAACTCCAGGTTTTGATTATATGTCTGACGTCAACGCCCGAATCTCTACCCTCGTTAATGACAATGATGTCGTGCTGTTCATGAAGGGCACGCCGCTGTTCCCGCAATGCGGCTTTTCCAGCCGCGCCGTGGCGATCCTGGACCATTGCGGCATCGCCTATGAAGGCGTCGACGTGCTGCAGGACATGGAAGTCCGCCAGGGGATCAAGGCCTTTTCCGAATGGCCGACCATCCCGCAGCTTTATGTGAAGGGCGAATTCGTTGGCGGCAGCGACATCATGATGGAAATGTTCGAGGCTGGTGAATTGCAACAGCTGCTCGACGAAAAGCAGGTCGCGAAAACTTCTTAGTTTCTGCACGCCCATCCCTGGAACAAAAAAGCCGCCCCGGGGGTACCAGTGGGGCGGCTTTTCCTGTTCGGGGAGGCTGCGCCGGGGAGACCAGGTGGCGCTGCCTCATTCATCGAAGACTGTTTCGGGTACTCTTCCCTCAGCACAAGGTGTGCCAGTTTCAGAAAACGGCGCTTTCATCCAGAGTCCGATGGTTAACGCCCACGATAACCATGCCGCGTTTGTCAAATTTTCCGACAGGCTCGCATATTTGGTGATTGGCAATTGCTTGCCGCTGCGCTCTTATGCTCGGCAATGAGCGCGCCAGCAGATCCATCACCCAGCGGCATTCCAGCCGCCACTGTCATAATCTTCCGCAATGGCGAGGAAGGTCAACCGCCTGAAATCCTCATGACCATCCGCTCGCGCGAGATGGTGTTCGCGGGCGGCATGGCTGTGTTCCCGGGCGGGCGGGTTGACCCCGCCGATTTCGAGCTGGGGGCGCAAATTGGCGGTGAACTCGATCCTGACGAAGCGGCGCATCAGGTGGCGGCGGTGCGCGAAACGCTGGAAGAAACCGGCCTTGCGATCGGGCTTGCGGGTGAAATCGATGCAGCCAGGGCACACGCCGCGCGGGCATTCCTGCACGAGACGGGCCAATTGACACCGGTGCTGGAGCATTTCGGCTGGGAGCTTGATCTGGCGCAGCTGACGCCCTTCGCGCGCTGGTTTCCCAAGAACGAGCGCATTCCGCGCGTCTATGACACACGCTTCTACCTCGCCAACCTGGGCACCGGCGCGGTCCAGATCGAAGCCGACCTGTCGGAAAACACCCATCTGTTCTGGACCACGGCGCAGGGCGCGCTCGATGCGGCCGAACGGGGAGAGATCAAGCTGATCTTTCCGACCCGCCGCAATCTGGAGCGGCTCGCACTGTTCGGCAGCTTCGAGGAAGCGCGCGCGCAAGCCGAAGCCATTCCGGTGCGCACGATCACGCCTTTCATGGACGATGTGGACGGAAAGACCTGGCTCAATATCGGCGAGGACCTTGGCTATCCGGTGACGGGCGAGCCGCTCGATAGCGTTATGCGGGGGTAGCGGCGCAATCGGGCGGCAGTGCGGCAGGATGCCTGATGGCTGGCGCGCCCGGCAGGACTGTCCTCGCCGCTACGCGGCTCGTTCATCTTCGCGCCTGCGGCGCTCCGATTCCGAACTCTGTTCGAGCCCGCGAACACATCAGCCACCACGCACCCCTGCGGGATGCCTGATGGCTGGCGCGCCCGGCAGGACTCGAACCTGCTACCTCAAGATTAGAAGTCTCGCGCTCTATCCAGATGAGCTACGGGCGCGCGCCGGGACCCGCATTAGCGTGCTTTCCCCCCGGTTCAAATGCCGTTAGTCATCCCCGCAATGGAAAAATCGCAAATCCCGGTCGCCACCAGCCACGCGCCGCAAGCCTTCCGCTATTACGATCTGGTAATGGCGGCGTTTGTCGCGATCCTGCTGCTCTCCAACCTGATCGGGGCTAGCAAGCCGAGCTATATCCCGCTGCCCGGCGGCGAGAGCTGGATTTTCGGTGCAGGCGTGCTGTTCTTCCCGATCAGCTACATCATCGGCGACGTGCTGACCGAGGTGTACGGCTATGCCCGTGCGCGGCGCGTGATCTGGACCGGTTTTGGCGCGCTGCTATTCATGGCCTTCATGGCCTGGGTGGTCGTGTCGCTTCCGCCTGCTGACGGGTGGCCGCATCAGGGTGCCTATGAAGCCGTGTTCGGCAATAGCTGGCGCATCGTGCTTGCCTCCATGACCGCTTTCTGGGTGGGCGAATTCGCCAATTCCTATGTCCTGGCCAAGATGAAGGTTTGGACCAGCGGGCGCTTCCTGTGGATGCGCACGATCGGCTCAACCGTGGTGGGGCAGGGATTGGACAGCCTGATCTTCTATCCGCTCGCCTTCTGGGGCCTGGCCGGCTGGCCGCCCGAGACACTGGCGCAGGTGGTGCTCTCGCAATGGTTGATCAAGACCGCATGGGAAGCGCTGCTGACGCCCGTTACCTATCTGGTGGTGGGCACCCTCAAGCGGCGGGAGGGAATCGACCTCTACGATACCGAAACCGATTTCTCGCCTTTCGCCACTACCAGCCGCAACGCCTGAACGGCGCTATTTGGCGAGGCTGAAACGCGCGTCAGCCTCATCGCTATCCCACACCATGTCTTCCGCCACGATCTCGACCGCCGGCTCAAGCCTTAGCCGTTCGGCCAGCAGGGCGAGGTCTCTCTCGACCGTGATACCGTAGAGGTCGCGGTGGCTTTCCTGCAGCCGCAACACCAAGCGTCCCCCGTCACGCATCAACCGGCTGACCTGGAAAGACTTGCGCGAACGCGCGCCCACCCGGCGCGCAAGCCGGATCGCAAGGCCCCAGCAGATCGCCTCTTCAAGCGCTTCGGCAGAGGCCAGCTTGGTGAGCGACTTGGGCATGCCGAGCTGGTTGCCATTGGCCGCCGAAGTGGCCGCCATTTGCGCGCGGCCGACCGGATCAATCGCGATCCAGCGCTTGTGCAGCGCCCAGTCGATCGCCTGCTCGACCCTGAGGTTGGGCTCAATCTGGATCGACGCCAGCGCCAGCATGGTAGCCGCCAGCCGCACCCGTTCACTGCCAGTCTCACCGGTCGGCACCGCCTCGACCGTCCACCCGGCAATGCGCGCCGCGAGCTGGGGCGGCGCACCGCGATGGCCAACAAAGTGCGCCATGCCGGCCAACAGCGGGTCCTGTGCCTTCTGGTGCGGTTCGAGCCGCACGTAAAGCAATCCTTCGCGCAGACCCCATGACGAAAACACGACGCGGGTCGGGGCGAGCTGATTGAGCAAGGCCTGCAACAATACCGCAGCATCGGGCAGAACATCCGCACGGTTCAACGTCAGGCGCGGAATTGAGGCCAGCATTTCGGGCGCCGCGCGCGCTACTCGCCTCGCCAGCAGTGCCGCTTCGTGTGCATCAAGTTCGAAGGCATGCGGGTCTGACAGCGGATAATTGCGCTCTTCCATCGCGTAAACCGCGAGCGCACGCCATGTGCCACCGACAAGATAAAGCGACCCATCGGTCGGATTGCCCCAGCCGCCCTGCTTGAGCGCCATGCCAAGCCGTTTGCGCATACCGCCTGGCTTGGTTTCGCCCTCGCCGCGATATTCGTTCAGCCGCAATGTGCCAAGCGGCAGCGAGGTTGCAGTGTCGCACATTCCATCGGCGATTCGGACCAGCTCCAGGCTACCTCCACCAAGATCCGCTACAACGCCTTGCGCGCCGGGAAAGGCACCGATCACTCCGCTGGCGCTGACGCCGGCTTCCTCCTCGCCCGAAAGCAGGCGCGGCTCAAAGCCCAGTGCACGCACATGTTCCAGAAACTCCGGGCCATTGTCGGCCTCGCGCACGGCGGCGGTCGCCACAGTCTCGACATCCTGGACACCCAGATCCTCAAGCAGCAGGGCAAAGCGCTTCAGCCCGCGCATGGCCAACTCGATCGAGTCTGCAGGCAGGAGCCCGGTGGCCGCGATTTCGCGCCCGAGCTGGGCGACCACCTTCTCGTTCAGCACCACAACTGGCGCGCGCATGGTGCCGCCATAAACCACCAGACGCACCGAATTCGAACCGATATCGATTATCGCGCGTTCGGCGACATTGCCCGAAAAACTCCCCGCCCGGTCCCGCCGCCGCCGTGCGATCATGCTGGGCGCACCTTGCGCAATGAAAGCTTGGGCACGGCATCGGGATCAAGCGCCTCGCCCCGCCCCGAAAGCGAGGGATTGGTCATGAAATAGTGGTGGCAATTGAATGACCTGTCTTTCGACACCATGCGCAAATACCCCCCGTCGGCCCCCAGCAGCCAGCTCTGTTCGGTATCCAGCATATTCGCGAGCAGCACCTGCTGCAAAACCTGGTCATGCACGGTGTGGTTGCGGATCGGAATGAAGGTCTCGACCCGCCGGTCAAGATTACGCTCCATCAGGTCAGCCGACGAAATATAGACCAGGGCCGCGCTGCTCGGCATCGCCTCGCCATTGGCGAAGGCATAGATTCGGCCGTGCTCAAGAAAACGCCCGATAATCGATTTCACGCGGATGTTCTCGCTCACGCCCTCGACACCGGGCCGAAGGCAACAGATCCCGCGCACCACCAGCTCGATCTCGACCCCAGCCCCGCTGGCGTCATAGAGCTTGTCGATTATCGCCTGGTCAGTCACCTGATTGCATTTGATCCAGATCGCCGCAGGCTTGCCGCTGCGCGCATGGGCAATTTCGCGGTCGATCGCCGCATTGATCTCGGCACGCAGATTGAGCGGCGAGATCACCAGCGCTTCGGTGCCGCGCGGCTCGACATAACCGCTCACGAAATTGAACAGCTTGGCCGCATCGCGCCCGAATTCCGGGGCAGCGGTAAAGAAGCTCAGGTCGGTGTATGTACGCGCGGTCACCGGATGGTAATTGCCGGTGCCGAAGTGGCAATAGGTGCGAAAGCCATCTTCCTCGCGCCGCACCACCATCGCCACCTTTGCATGGGTTTTCCAGTCGACAAAGCCGTAGATCACCTGCACGCCTGCGCGCTCAAGCTGCGAGGCCCACATCAGGTTCTGCTCTTCGTCGAAGCGGGCCTTGATTTCGACTACCGCAGTGACCGATTTACCCTCTTCCGCCGCCGCAATCAGCGCACTGATGATCGCAGACTGATTGCCGGCACGATAGAGCATTTGCTTGATCGCCACCACGTCAGGATCGCTCGCCGCCTGGCGCAGGAAATCGACCACCACTTCGAAGCTTTCATAGGGGTGGTGGATCACGATATCCTTTTCTCGGATGGCCGAGAAGCAATCGCCGTCGTGTTCGCGAATCCGCTCGGGATAACGCGGGGTATAGCTTTCGAACTTCAGATCGGGCCGATCGATTTCCACGATCTCGCTCAGCCTCTCAAGCCCGATCACACCTGCGCTCTTGAGCACCAGCGCATCGCTTACGCCCAATTGTTCGAGCAGTATCTGCTCTGCCACCGGATCAAAATCCTGCTCCAGCTCTAGCTGGATCACCGTGCCCCGGCGGCGGCGCTGGATCGCACTGCGGAAAGTGCGAACAAGATCTTCAGCCTCTTCTTCAATCTCGATATCGCTATCGCGCAGCACACGAAACAGTCCGTCGCCTTCTATCGCAAAGCCCGGAAATACATGTTCGGCGAAGCGGCAGATTACATTTGTGATGCTGATGTAACACGCCTCCTCGCCCGGCACGCGCACGAAACGCGGCAGCGCGGGCGGGATCAGCACCATCTCGATCAGTTGCTCTCCGTCACTCTCTCGCGTGAGCGTGAACAGCAGTCCAAGCCCGCGATTGGCAACAAAGGGGAACGGGTGCGCCGGATCTAGCGCCTGCGGGGTGATGACCGGCAGGATTTCTTCAAGGAAATATTCCTTCAGCCACGAATATGCCTCGGGTTTTACGAAGTGATCATCTGCGACGTAAATTCCAGCCTGACCCAGCAGGCCGTGCAACTCGCTCCATACCTGCTGCTGACGCAGGGATAGCTGGGCAACCCTCTCGCGCACCGCAATCAATTGCTGCTGCGGAGTGCGCCCGTCGATCGAAAGGCGGTCAATTCCGCGCTGCACCTGGCCCGCCAGGCCAGCCACGCGGATCATCACGAACTCATCAAGGTTGCTGCCCGATATGGCGAGGAAACGCAGCCGCTCGAGCAGCGGATAATTCCCGTTCGAGGCCTCGGCCAGCACGCGTTCGTTAAACGCCAGCCAGCTCAGCTCGCGATTGAAATAAAGCTCGCTCGCATCGCGCGGGGCTGCGGTGGGCAATTTCGTGATGGGTTGGCTGCTCATGATCGAACGCTCAGTCTACTATGCGCTTTGGGTAATGTCGAAAAGCAGGTGGCCACAGACGTCCTGGTGCGCGGGTCAAATCAGCGAGCGGCAGTCTGCGATTTCGGTGATCCCACGCTTGCCTTGCCCGTCACGCCCCAATTGCACGATCACATCGATCACCGATGCGGCATATTGGATTGTGTCACTGCGCGACAGACCGATCCCGGTCTGCATCACCATCAGCGACAATTGCTCCAGCGCGCCCGTGAGGCTGTTGGCGTGAATGGTTGAAAAGCTTCCCGGGTGGCCAGTGTTGATCGCACGCAGGAAGCTTACGCTTTCCGCCCCGCGCAATTCGCCCAGCACGATCCGGTCGGGCCGCAAACGCAATGCCGCTTGCAGCAGCTCGTTGGCAGAAACCTTTGCTTCGCCCAATTCGCCCTTCACCGCCACCAGGCCAACGCCATTGGCGCCTGGCAGTTTTAGCTCGGGTGTATCCTCCACCAGCACCACCCGTTCGCTGCGCGGAATTTCCTTCAGCATGGCGTTGAGGAAGGTGGTTTTGCCGGTGCTGGTCCCGCCCGAAATCAGGATGGTGCGGCGCTGGCGGATCGCTTCGCGTAGATAGGCGATCGGCTGGGCTTGCGGGTCAGGCATGGCGGGCGCATCGGGCTTTGTCAGCGGACCGCTGTCATAGGCGTCAAGCGGCAGATCGAGCCGGCGGTGACGGCGGATCGCCATCGCCCAATGCTTGCGCGCGGCAGGCGGCCCGCAAAACTGGATACGCGCACCATCAGGCAGTGTTGCACCCAGCAGCGGATGCTCGCGATTGATCCCCTGATGGCTGACCCGCGCAACCTGCTCGGCCAGGCGCTGCACCAGTGCATCGTCAATCTCGGGCGTCTCGATCCGCTTCATGCCGGGATCGGCGGCATCCTCCACCCAGACTTCGCCGGGACGGTTCACCATGATTTCGGTCACGGTATCCAGGTCAAGCCAGCGCCTGAACGGCGCCAGATAGGCCTCAAGATAGACGCTGCGTTCGCCAGCGCCGGTGCTATCGGACGGCAGCGGATGTATCTCTGCGCTCATCCGCTGACCTGCGAGAAATCGAGATCGCGCGCCGTGAACACCCGGATCGGCTCTCCCTGGCGCACGCGCACGGTGGGACCGATCTGGCCATCCTGCTGGGCTGCTGCGGCCGCCGCAGAACTGCCGCCTCCCAGCACAATCGAAGTGCCGCCCGTTGCGATCGCGGTCAGCCCGTCGACGACCGACAAAAGCATGGCTGAACCGAACCGCTGGAAGAAGTTGGATTTCACCTGGCCCTGAAGCCCGGTGGTGCCATCAAAACCCACCGCAGGCGAGGCAAGGTTCACTGAAGCGCCATCGGGCCGGATCAACCGCGTCCAGATGACATAGGCGCGCTTCTGCCCGCCCTGCAGGCCCGACTGATATTGCCCGATCAGCCGCGAGCTGCGCGGCACCAGGATACGCGTGCCATCAAAGCTGCGCACATTCTCGCTCACCACGGCGCGGACATAGCCCGGCACATTTGTATCGATCGCGGTTTCCAGGATCGCAGGGATCAGCGTGCCCTGGGTGACAGTGGTTGAAGGATTGGTCATCGCCCGCGCTTGCGCGGGGGCGCCGCCCACGCCGCCGATGCGGCTGGCGAAGTCGGCTGCCGAGCCTGCACCGGCGCTGGTGGCGGTGGCGGCATCGGCGGAGGCTGCTTCACCCGCAGGAGACTGGGCCTGCTGCACCGCCGCGCTGGCATCGAACACCATGGTCGGGCTGGCATAGGGATTGACAGCGGAAACGGGGGCTGGCGCGGCGCTTTCATTGATCGGTTGCACGCTCGCTGCGGGCATGGGTTGTGCCTCGGCGGGCTGCGGCGCGGGAACGACAGCCGCCTGCACCGGCGCCTCGACCGGCGCGGGCGCAGGCACGCTGGCCTGGTCTTCCAGCCGCGCCGAATTCATCCCCCAGAAGGCAACCGCGCCCAACCCCGCTACGATTGCAATTCCGGCAACCAAGCCGAGAGTGTCGGACTTGCCCTGCTGCTGCGCCACCACAGGATAGGCGGTGCGGCTGGCAAGATCGATGATCTCTGCCGATTCCCGTTCGCGCGGATCGGCGCCACTGGCTTCGCCGGTTTTGCCCTTGGCGGGCAGCCTCATTGCCAGGCGCATCAGTTCTCCTCCCTCGATTGAGCTTCGGCCCTTGCTAAAGCAGGATCGTCACGCAGCGGCAGCGCCAGGCGGACAGGGCCACGATTGACCAGCAGCGCGCTATTCTCGCCCGATCGCAGCACAATCTCGCGGGGCACGGCCTG
Source organism: Altererythrobacter chaiwopuensis (assembly GCF_054957755.1). Taxonomy (NCBI): domain Bacteria; kingdom Pseudomonadati; phylum Pseudomonadota; class Alphaproteobacteria; order Sphingomonadales; family Erythrobacteraceae; genus Altererythrobacter; species Altererythrobacter chaiwopuensis. The sequence goes on along the minus strand of NZ_JBTXJG010000002.1, from coordinate 379,418 downwards.
CACCACGATCGTGTCGCCCCGCACCGTGAAATTGACCGGCCCTTCTGTACCTTCCTGATCCTTGATCAATATCGCCGGAACTGCACGATCGGCAGGCCAGGAAAGGAAGGTCGCGCGCCCATCGTCATAGGCCCGCACCGGCAGAAGGCCGGCATTGCCCTGCTTCTCCCAGTCGAAATTGAGCGCGGCTGGATCGACCACGGCATAGGGGTCTGTCGCGGCCGCCATTTCCGCCGGATTGGCGGTCTCGCGCGCTGCCAGTGCGGCCTCCTCTGCCGTGGGCTCAGGCGGATCGGGATAGGTAAAGCTCAGCACATAGACCGGGCGGCCTCGCGGACTGGCAACCAGATCGAACAGATAGGTGCGCTTGCTGGTCACCACTGTCATATTGGTCACAGCAGTTGCCGAAAGGGGTTTCACAAACAGCAGGTTGGCGCGCTTGTTCGGCGTTACCTGCCAGCTTTGCGAATCCCCGATGGCGACATTTTCGATCACTTCGTCATCGCCAAACATGATCGTTGCCTGGACCCGCGCCTTGCCGTCGATCCGCACCACTTGGGCAGGATCATAAAGGCGCTCGACCAGTCGCGGATCATCAGCCAGCGCCGGGCCGCAAACAAATGTCGAAAGCGCTAACGCAAGCGCTGGGATCGCGGCGCGAATCATGTTGGCATCTCCGATTTGCGCGCCAATGCGCGCGCTTGCACAGGGCGGAAGCGATTGCCGATTCCGCGCGTGCGTGAGGGTGCGGCGGCACTGTCACCTGCTGCCGATGGCGGCGAACTGGTGGCATAGACCCGCGTTTCGCGAATTCGGCTCGATCCGGCTTGTCCGCCCGCATCATTGGCGGGGGTAATGGCAGTCACCGCATTCACATCGATGCGGCGCGAAGCATTTCCTGAAGCGGCGGCATAGCGCGGATCGGGTTGGCGCGATTGAGCCGGTCCGGTGGCTGTCGCGGGCGTATGGCTTGTGCTGTCTTCCCTGCCCGCAGCAAGCCCGAACACCTCCCAACCGGAGACCATGGTGGCCGCAACCTTGAGCACCATCACCATGAGCGCAACATGCACTGCGCCGACCAGGAAAAAGGCCATGGCGGCACGTGGGTCAATCTGGCCCGGTGTCCCGGTCAGCCCCGCCAACACCGGCACCGCAAGCTCTAGCATGATCGTGCCGCCGAGCACCGCGAATAGCGGGGTCAGCGCCAGCATCACCAGTCCCTTGAGCCAGCCGGCGAAAATCCCGCGCGTGCCATTGAACAGTGCCATGACAACGAAGATCGGCCCCAGCGCCACCAGCAGCGCCAGCGCGATACGCGAAGTGACCAGCACGCCCACGGTGCCCAGCAGCAGCATGACAGCACCCAGCCACATCAGGCCGGCCGGCGAAAAGGCCTCAAAATTCTGCTGCCCCTGGCTCGCCTGCTGGACCGCGGCGAACACCACGTCGAGCTTCTCGGCAAACACCCGCGTTGCCGATCCGTCGCTGCCGGTCAGCAGCGTAGCGAGATAATCCGGCGTTTCGACGAACAGCGGCCAGATGAAGCTGCGAAAGGCAACCCAGCTGGTCGAAAATGCCAGCACCAGGCCAACCGTGATCATGCGCGGCAACAGCGCCCTGACGCTGAGGTTCGAACGCCCCAGCATGAGGCTGATGGCGAAGAAGGAAACATACAGCGTCAGCAGGATGACGAGCGCGGTTTCGAGCGCCCCGCCCGGCGCGAAGATCTTGCCAAATGCGCTCGCGGCACCATCGGCAGCAATGCAATCCACCGCCTGCAGCGCCGCCGCAATGCCCCCGCCCATTTCGGACAGTGCACTGTCACAAAAGCCGTTCATTCGGCTGCCTGCCAGATCGGCAGCTCGCCCATTTCGCCGCCATCGCTGTGGCCCGGCCACACGCGCCCGGTAAGCGGCGGGAACCAGTCCGCCGGATCATCGCCCACCGCCGCGCGCAGCAGGTCCAGCCGCCGGACCGAAGCTTCGCGGCCCGAAAGGATGGTGAGCACTTCGGGTGCCCCGGAAAGGTCAAGCCGCACAACCACGCTGGCATCGGGCTGGCGCACCAGGAAGCAGCGGCTGTGCGCGGGCAGCGAACGGATCAGCGCGAATTCGTGGGCAGTCAGCCCAAACCCGTCGCAATAATCCTCTGCCCGGGCGCGCGAATTGGGCATGAAGATCATCGTCGCGGTCTGTTCGACCAGCGCCGCCGAAATGCGGCTCTCAAGCGCGTCACGCGCGCTCTGCGTGGCGAAGCCGACCAGTGCATTGCGTTTGCGCAGCGTCTTGAGCCAGTCACGGATGCGCGCGGCGAACACCGCGTCGTCAAGCGCCTTCCACCCCTCGTCGATCAGGATCATCGTCGGCTTGCCGTCAAGCCGCTCATCGATCCGGTGGAACAGATACATCATCACCGGCGTGCGCAGCCGCGGATTTTCGAGCAGCGCGGTCATGTCAAAGCCAAGCACGCGGTTCTCGAGATTGAGCTCGTCACGTTCATTGTCGAACAGCCAGGCATGTTCGCCATTATGAATCCAGGCCGAAAGCCGATCGGCAAGATCGCCGCGCTCGGGCCGCCTTGCCCCGGCAAGCAGTTCCCTGAAATGCCTGAGTTGTCGCAGCGAGGCGTCGTTTTCATAGGCCGCATCGACCGCTGCCGAAATCAGCGCCAGTTCCTCGGGCCCTTCGGCTGCAAGCAGCACGCCCAGCCAGTCGCGCAGGAAGGCGCGGTTTGCCGCACTATCGGGCAGCGCAAGCGGATTGAACCCTGTCGGCTCACCCGCGCTGATCCGGTCATAACGCCCGCCGATGCCGCGAATGAACAGCTCGGCCCCGCGGTCCTTGTCAAACAGGATGGTGCGGGGTGAGAATTTCTGGGCCTGCGCGGCGAGGAAATTCATCACTACGGTCTTGCCCGAACCCGATGGGCCGATGACGGAGAAATTGCCGAGGTCACCGTGGTGAAAATTGAAGAAGAACGGGGTCGAACTGGTCGTCTGCAACAGGGTTACGGCATCGCCCCAATGGTTGCCGCTGGCCTTGCCCAGAGCAAAGCCGTGCATCGACCCGAAGCTGGCCATATTGGCGCTGGAGATCAGCGCGCGCCGCACGACATATTGCTCGTTGCCAGGAAACTGCGCCCAGAAGCCGGGCTCGAGATTGATGTCCTCGCGCACCGCAATCGCGCCGGTGTCCGCCAGGGCTGCGGCGCAGGCGGCGGCCGCCTCGTCGAGCCGCAGCAGGCTGCTTTCGCGCACCTGCACCGTGAGGTGATGGTCGCCAAAGCCCACCGCGCCATTGCCCAGCGCGTCGCGCGCCGAAAGCATGTCCGCCCGCTCGGCGGCGGCTTCCTCGTCGACCGAACGAAGCCGGCGCAGGGCAAGATCGATCCGCTCCTTGGCCGTCGTCCGCTCTGCCGGGGCATAACTTTCCGTCACGATCATTTCGAAGGGCTGCCGCAGCAACCCATCAAGCAGTCCGGGCGAAGTCGCTTCGGGATAGTCCTTGAGGCCAAGGATCGCGCCGAACTCGGAGCCGCTCGAGCCGCGCAATTCCATCGCGTCGAGCCCGAAGCTCGCCCGGCGATAGGGCAGCATCTGCCCGATATCGGTGTCTTCGGCGGGCCGGCGCACCGGGCGCATTTCGCCATTGTAGAGCGCAGAGAGCAGCTCGAGCATCTCGGAATTGGTGCCGCCACCGGGATTGTCATAATCGCCCAGCACCTGCGCGCCATAGGCCTGCAGCGAAGCGACCAGCCCGGTCACCGCCGCCTTGAGCGTGCGCACATCCTTGGGGTCGGCCTCGATCTCGCCGCCACCCCTGCGGCTGAACTTGCGTGCAATGCGTTCGGCCAGCCCGGTCTTGCCGCGCGCAGGGCGGCGGATCAGCGTGATGAACTGATCGTTGACGAACAGCGCCCCGCCCGCCAGCCGCTCCTTCCAGCGGGCATCGATATGGCGGCATAGCGGATCCTCGAAATCCGCCTCCAGCTCCACCTCGACCCGCCGCCGGATGACATGATGGTAGAGCACGAAGCGCGAATCGAGCGTGGAGCGCAGCACCACTTCGCGGGTTGCGGCATGGGCATTGAGGCTGTCCGAATCCTCGGTTTCGAACAGCAGGCCGGGCACCTGGATCGATGTCATCACCGATCCGTCGCGCAGCAGCATCGTGCTCTCGTCAATCAGCCGCAGATAAGGCAAGCGGTCGCCCGCGCGGGCTTCCTTTGCGCCCCAGGCCGCCGCTCCGATCCATTTGCTCATCAGATCAATGTCCTGCGTTACGGCGCATAGCTGTTGCAGCCCCAGCGCTTGTAATTTTTCACGCGCGGGCATTGCGACACCTTCGTGATCCACAGATCGAAGATGCGCGGCTCACGCAGCGAAACGAAATAGCCGACCACATGGGTCACGATCGGCACGGGAATGATCCAGAAGCTTTTCAGGACCAGGAAAGCGATCGTCGTCACCATCAGATTGATGATGAAGAAATTCATCGTCACGCCCGCGAACATCTGCGGCCGGGTGAGTGCGCGGTGCACAGGATGGCGGACGAGGTCGCTCATGCGCGCCCTACCCCGCCGCCGCCTGGATACCGGCCACGATGGTGGTCGCGCCGAACAGGATGAACACGCCCACGATCACCGTCACGCCGAAGCGCCAGTTCATCCGCCCGGTCAGCATCATGAAGCCGATCGCGGCCACCGCCATCACCGCAACCGTGGTCGCGACTGTGCCCAGCAGCGTGCCCTGAAGCCACGCCAGCGCCGCCACGATCGGGCCCGAGCCCTGCGGATCGCCAGCCTGCTGCGCAAATGCGGCGGTGGGGCTAAGCAGCAATGCCAGGGCCGTCAGGCGAGAGAAGAGACGCATCTATGGTGTTTCCTTGGAACTGTGATTGGCAAGGCGATCCATGATCGCCACGACATATTGCTGGGTTTCGCGGATACGCGGCACGCCGCCCGCGCGCTCGACCCGCCCCGGCCCGGCATTGTAGGCGGCGAGCGCCTTTTCCAGATCGCCGCCAAACCGGTCGAGCTGCTCGCGCAGATAACGCGCGCCGCCCTCAAGGTTGGCAAAGGGATCGTCAGGATTGACGCCCAGATAGCTGGCAGTTCCCGGCATCAGCTGAGCCAGCCCGCGCGCGCCCTTGGGCGAAACCGCAGCAGCGCGCCAGCGGCTTTCCTGCCAGACCAGCGCCTCGATCAGTGCGGGGCTAAGATCGTAACGCGCCGAAAGTTCGGCAACCTTGGCGGCGAATTGCGGCGGGACTCCCCGGCTGCTGGCCTCTGCCTGGGCCACGGGAATATACCGCGCTGGCACAGCAGCCTGATCGGGAATTACGATTGCTTGCGGCGGCGTTTCGGCCGCCAGGCCGATCTCGAGCGGGCCACCGGACACCCAGCGCGAGCCCTCCGCGCCGATTTCAAGCACGTCTGCCCTAACTGGCGCAGCCACCAGCGCCAGAATCGCCGCTGCCGATAAACAACCGGCTTGCGCGAGAATCACTTGGGACGCCTTCATCAGGCCCCCATGCTTAGCCCAAGTGACAATGCAGTGACAAAACTGCGAAGGACGCGTTTCTCAAGTCATGCACAGGCTATCCACACCCCGCCCGGCGATTGCCGCTCGATCGGCGGCATTCCCCGGTCAGGACAAGAAAAAGCGCCCCGGAACCAGTATCCCGAAGCGCCTTAGGGTGAGGCCTGCCGATATGATGCGGAACCCGCCCGTCAGCGCACCGCCATGCGCGTAGTGTAGAGCGAGCCATCTCCAAGCATGCGCAGGGCCTGGCGCGCGAGCGCCCGCGAATAGACCCAATCGCCCTGAGAGGTTTCGAGTTCCATCTGGTCAGTGCTCGTCAGAGCCGCCTGAAACATTGCGCGGGCCTGACTTTCATCACCGCTGCGCGCATAGGCAATACCCAGATTGAGCAGCCGCGCCGGATCGTTCTGCGCCAAAACTCGATTGGCTTCGATCTCGGCGATGGCGCGTTCGTTGTCACCGGCCATCAGCGCTTCATAGCCAACCTGGCTGTCCGCCGAACGAACCTCGATTTCAACCGATTCGCCAGCAGGCAATGCAGCCGACTGAGCCAGAATCATGGTGCAGGCGATAGCTGCTGCGATCATGTTTGTTCTCCCATTGACGCATCAAGAATGACGCAATGCGCATGGGGGAGCAATAAAAATGAAACATTGTCATAAATCCGCAATCTTTAACTACTAACACACTGATATATATCTGTAATATACACACCCAGACTGTGAGAAGCGAGTTGGAGCCGTAGCGCGCCCGACGTCATATTTGTCATTCTTCAGTCATAGTTTGTGGATTGTTGCAAAACCGCAATCTTGGCCCCCAAACTGTCATCAAGCCCCCCTAGCGAACCGGTGCGCACCAACGCGCAGACTTTTCCGATTCTGGGTTTTCTTGAGGGGACCGCTCGCTGTGAAAAACATTCAAAAAACGCTCATTCTTGGTTGCAGCCTGGTCGCCCTGGCCGGCTGTGGTGCAGACGAAATCGTCTCTCCCGGCACTGGCGGGAACATTATCATCAACAACCCGGCGCCAACACCCACGCCCACGCCCACGCCGCCGCCCGGCTCTGGTGGTGTAACACCGGCTGCGGGCTGCCCCACCATTGCGGCGACCGGCGGACTGACCGACGGCGGGACGATTTCCGGCCCCACGGGCGAATATCGCATTTGCCAGCTTCCGGCCCTGATTGACGCCGACACCACCCTACCCCGTATTAGCGGTCTGCTCTACTCCCTGCCTGGCCAGGTTGATGTCGGCTCGGACCGCGGCCCCACCAGCACTGGAACCGATGTCACGCTGACCATCGAGCCAGGCGTAATCGTGTATGGGGCAACGGGCCGTTCGTTTCTTGTGGTGAATCGTGGCAACTCGATCGAGGCGAGCGGCACCGCCGCACAGCCGATCATCTTCACCAGCCGCGACAATGTGCTTGGACTCAGCACCGACGCCTCGATCTCGCAGTGGGGCGGCGTTGTCCTGCTGGGCCGGGCGCCAGTTTCGGATTGCCGTTCCGGCACCATCAATCCGGCCAATCAGGCTGATTGCGAACAGCAGCTTGAGGGGACCAATACCACCACGCTGTTTGGCGGTGCCAACGCAGCCGACAGCTCCGGCTCTCTCGAGTTCGTGCAGATTCGTTATTCGGGCTTCAGCATCGCTCCGGGCAGCGAGCTGCAATCGCTGACCACCGGCGGTGTCGGCACCGGCACGACCTTGAACAATATCATGTCGTTCAACAGTTCCGATGACGGAATCGAGATTTTCGGCGGTGAGGTAAACATCAAGAACCTGGCAGTAGTCGGCGCGGATGACGATTCACTCGATGTCGACTCCGGAGCAAAGGCCAATCTTCAGTTCGTGATCGCCGCGCAGCGCAGCGGCGGAGGCGACAGCATCATCGAACTCGATTCGCCCGATTCGGACTTCTCGACGGCTGCAAACCCGCAAACTGTGCTGCAGGTCGCGAACTTCACCTTCCTCGAACGCTCGACCACCAATTCGCAGGCCGTGCGTTATCGCGGCGGCGCAAAGGGCGTGCTCGCCAATGGCGTGATCGACACTGACAACGAAACCGGCATCCGCGTGGATGAAGCAGTAACGCTGGCGGCCGCACCTGTATTCCAGTCAGTAATCGGTGACTTCGACCCGGCGCGGCCGTTCCGCGGTGATGCCGGTGTTACCGATGCCCAGGTCAAGGCGGCATGGGACGCAGGCAGCAACAACAATGAAAATGTTGTCATCACGCTGACCATGAGCATCGCCAACGGAACCAATGAGACAGCGGTTCCAGCTTTCGATGTGACCGGCCTGTCGAGCTTCTTCGAAGCGGTGAACTATATCGGTGCAGTCCAGAACGAATCCGATACCCGTTTCACCGGCTGGACCTGCAACTCGGCGACGCTCAACTTCGGCAGCTCCAGTGGAACCTGCACCTCGCTGCCGGTCAACTGATCGCGCCTTTCGCACCAAGTGGGAGGCGCCACGCATAGCGGCGCCTCCCACACCCGCATTTACCGCCAGAGCGCATGCTTCTGGCTCAAATTCAGGACCTTAAAACATGAAGGGGTCTTCCACCATGTCGACCGTCAAGCGCTTGGCAGGGCTGTTGCTGCTAACTTCTTCGCTAACCTTTCCGGCACTTGCAGCGGCGCAGGAATCAACGCTGCCGGAAGAACCGGCCGATGCCGAAGAAACTGCGGCTCAAGCTTCCCCGCAGGACGAACAATATGTCGAGCCCGATGTCTCGGTTCCCGGCGGCGGGATCATCGTCACCGGGCGGCGCAACCGCGACCCTGCCCGATCCTCGACCCAGGTTCTCAATGTGCTGTCCGAAGCCGACATCGCGCGAACCGGTGAAGGCGACATCGCTGGCGCGCTGGGCCGCGTGACCGGCCTTTCGCTTGTCGGCGACGGGCGCGTGTTCGTGCGCGGCCTGGGAGATCGCTATTCGCTGGCACTGCTCAACGGGCTGCCATTGCCGAGCCCCGAACCGCTCAGCCGCGTGGTCCCGCTAGACATCTTCCCGACCAGCGTGATCGCATCCTCGCTGGTGCAAAAGACCTATTCGGTAAATTATCCGGGCGAATTCGGCGGCGGAGTGATCAATCTCACCACGCGCGCGATTCCAGAGGAGAGCTTCCTCAAACTGAGCGTCAGCGCCAGTGGCGACAGCGAAACGACCTTCCAGAATGGCTTGCAATATTTCGGCTCCTCTACCGACTGGACCGGGTTCGATAACGGCAATCGGGACATCCCCGCCAACCTTCAGGCCTTCTTCGACAGCGGCGAACGCCTTGCTGATACCTCGATCGAGATACAGGAAGGCATAGCGGGTCAATTGTTCCCGGCGAACCTTGTCACAGTGCAGAAGAATAACACGCTACCGGCGAATTTTTCGGCCTCGATCACCGGCGGTTCTTCATTCGAAGTGGGTGACGGCGACTATCTTGGCGTGATCGCGACCGCGAGCATCAAGAACAGCTGGCGCAACCGCTCGGTCCGCTCCCAGGCGGCCAATACCGATCTGACGGTGATCACCGACGATTTCACCAATTTCATCACCGACAACAACATACTGGTGAACGGCCTGCTTGGTTTCGGGCTGGACATTGGCGAACATACGATCCGCTGGACCAATCTCTACATTCGCGACACGCTGAAGACCGCGCGGCTCGAACAGGGTACCAGCTTCCAGCTGGGCGAGACGGGCTTTGACTTCGTGAACCAGAATACGGCATGGTTCGAGCGTCAGTTGATCGACACGCAGCTGGTGGGCGAATTCAAGTTCGGCGATCTGCAACTGGACCTGCGCGGCGGCTATGCACGGACTGATCGGGAAGCGCCGTTCAATGCGCTGTTTTCCTATACCCGCACCAATGTGGCTGACAGCCCCTTTGGCGACCAGTTCGTGGCCTATTTCAACCGCCTGTCAGACAGCGGGTTGACGCGGATCGCCTTTGACGACCTGCAGGAAGAGCTCATCTATAGTGGCATCGACGTCAGCTATCCGCTGACTGACAATCTCGAAACCTCGTTTGGCTACGCCTATACGGATGTGGATCGCTATTCCATCCGGCGCGAATTCGCCCCCAGAGTCGAAGGGGATTTGCTGGACGAAAGCCTGATTCCGGCAATTGGCCTGCGCCGGCCCGGAGACATATTCAACGGATCGACACTGGCCGGTTTTACCGTGCGGCTTGATGAAACAAGCGATTTCCCGGCCTTTGACGCTGGGCTGCGCATCCATGCCGGCTATGGCCTGGTACGCTTCCTGCCGAGCAACACACTGACAGTGGAGCTTGGCGTTCGCTACGAAGATGCCGTGCAGACCGTGGCGCTGGACCAGTCGATTTTCAACACACCGATTGTCGGCGCCACACCGACCAACAATCGTGAGGATTACTTCCTCCCCGCCGGAACGATAACCTGGGAAGCGATGGACGATCTGCAGCTGCGCCTTTCGGCTTCGCAGACGATTGCCCGGCCGCAGTTCCGCGAACTGGTTGAGCAGCTCTATTTCGACCCTGAATCGAACCGCGCGCTGCGCGGCAACCCGTTCCTGGTCGACAGCGAACTGCTGAATTTCGAAGCGCGCGGGGAATATTATCTCGGCGGCGGTGACCGGGTCAGCCTGGCCGGTTTCTGGAAGAAGATCGATAATCCGATCGAAGCTTTCATCACTTCTTCAGGTGGCGGGCGCCTGCTTACCAGCTTTGCCAATGCACCCGAAGCCACGCTTTATGGCGGCGAGGTTGAACTGCAATACGGGATCGACCTGATTGACCTTGGCGGCTTGTTCGAAACCAAGCAGCTGTTGCTCATTGCCAACTATACCTACACCAAATCGGATATCTCGGTGGTTGATGGCGACATCACCTTGCTCCCTCCCAATGGGGCAACTCCGGCCTCGCAATTGTTCGACGATGGCGATGCGCTAACCGGCCAGTCAGACCATGTTGCCAACTTCCAGGTCGGGATCGAAGACACCGAAAAGACGCAGCAGGCCACCTTGCTGTTCAACTATGCCAGCAAGCGAGTGACTAGCCGTGGTTTCCAGCGCCCTGACGTGCTCGAGAATCCGGGCCTGACCGTCGATTTCGTTTCGCGGGCGGAAATCGGCGCGTTCGGGCAGCCATTCGAGCTTTCGTTCGAAGTGCGCAACATCTTCGGGCGCGACAATTTCGAATTCCAGAGGAATGACACCAACCGCATCGAGATCAACAGCTACGATGTCGGAACGAGTTTCTCGATCGGAATCTCGACGCAATTCTGACCTTTCCTCCCGAGGTCAGAAGGGCCGCTTCGCTGCTGCGAGGCGGCCCTTTAAATTTGCGCAAGGCAGATGTTTCGGCCCGCCAGCCAATTGCACCAGCGCTTAATATGTGTCGAACACATATCCCAGCGCGTGAACCGTGCGCAGCGGATTGCCCGCTCCTGCCGCCTTGAGCCCGCGCCGCAATCGTCCGACCCAGACATCGACTGTACGTTCGTCAATCGGCGGTTCGCGCTTGCCCAGCCCCGCAATCAATTCCTGCCGAGACAGCACCCGGTCGGGGTTCTCGGCAAAATAGCGCAGCAGGCGGAATTCGTTGGGGCTCAATTCAATCGGTTCACCTGCCCACCTCGCCTGATGGCCAAGCGTGTCGATGGTAAGCTGGCCAAGCCCGATCAGCGGCACCACGCGGCGCGCAGCAAGCGCAGTGGTTTCCCCAACCACGTCATGCGCCTTGAGCGCCAATACCCGATCAAGCATCATTTTGCGGTCGATCGGGCCGACCATATAATCATCGGCCCCGGCACGCAGGGCCCGGCGCCGGTCGTCAGGATCATCCTCTTCCAGCACCATGGTAATATGCGCATCGGCAGTGCGGGGATCGGCGCGCAGACGGCGGCACATTTCAAGTCCGGCAAGGTCTTCCATCACCCAGTCGACAAAGGCCCAGACCGGCCCTTCGATCAGGCTGCGCGGACCCTCCGGGCCGACCCGGTCGAATTTGAGATGGAATGCATCATGCACGAAATCGTCAAGCGTTTCGCCCAATTCGCTAGTCAGCAAAATATTGATGACACCCACAGCCATTCACCCTGTTTCCAGCGATGGAATGGCGCATGCGTGTGACGCGTTCGTGACGGACTGGTGCGTTTTCGCTTACGCTGGCCGCGATCAATCCTGGCGCAGTGTAACATGCTCCATCGGCGGCATGGGCAAGCCCAGCCCGTTCGGCCACTTGGGCCGATAGGGCGCTTCGAGCGCGGCGATCTCTTCCGGCGTCAACCCGATTTCGAGGGCGGCCAGCGCAGCATCGATATGCTGCGGCTTGGTCGCCCCGATGATCGGCGCCGTTACCGCCGGCTTGGTAAAATGCCACGCCAGCGCAACGCTGGCGCGCGCCGCACCGCGCGCATCGGCGACCTTGCCGATCACATCGATCACCTCGCGATCGGCCGCATCCCCTTCCTTGTAGAGCACCTTGCCAACGCCATCAGTCTGGCTGCGCACGGTTTCCTCGTCATTGGCGCGGGCCAGCCGCCCGCGCGCCAGCGGGCTCCACGGGATCACACCTACCCCTTCTGCCTCGCACAGCGGCAACATCTCGCGTTCTTCTTCCCGATAGAGCAGGTTGAGCTGGTTCTGCATCGAGATGAAACGTGTCCAGCCATTGGCGCGCGCCGCCTCCTGCGCTTTGGCAAACTGCCACGCATACATGGAGGAGGCCCCGATATAGCGCGCCTTGCCCGCTTTCACGATGTCATGCAGCGCTTCCATCGTCTCTTCAATTGGTGTCGCATCATCCCAGCGATGGATCTGGAGCAGGTCGACATAGTCCATCCCAAGCCGCCGCAGGCTGTCATCGATCGCCTGCATCAGGGCCTTGCGCGAATTGCCGCCGGCATTGGGCGCGTTGCGCCACGGGAAATAGGCCTTGGTCGCGACCACGATTTCGTCGCGCAGCGCCATTTCATTCAGCAGCCGGCCGGTAATCTCTTCAGACGTGCCGCCCGAATAGCCATTGGCGGTATCGAAGAAATTGATCCCGCTCTCCAGCGCCTTGCGGAAGAAGGGACGGCTCTGATTCTCGTCGAGCAGCCAGTCCCCGTGCCACCCCTTGGTCGTATCGCCATAGCTCATGCAACCGAGGCACAGCCGCGAAACCTTGAGCCCGGAATTGCCGAGGCGTGAGAATTTCACCTTCTATCTCCTTAATTTTACAATGAAAGGCCGCCATCAACGATCAGCGACTGCCCCGTAATATAGCTCGCAAGCGGCGATGCCAGAAACAATGCCGCCCCGGCCATGTCCTGCGGCGTTCCCATCCGCGCGAGCGGGATGCGCGCAATTGCACCTTCGCGGCGCTTGTCGTTCTCGGTCGTGATCCTGGTCATCTTGGTCGGCACGAAGCCCGGAGCGATACCGTTAACCCGGATGCCCTCGCGCGCCCAGGCCTGTGCCAGCGAGCCGACCAGGCTGGCGGCACCGGCCTTGCTCGCACCATAGGCCGGGTTGCCGATCATGGCGTGGAACGCCCCGGTCGAGCTGACGATGATGATCGAGCCTTGGCGCTGTGCCAGGCCGTGATGGAAAGCCCGCGCGCAGTCCATCACCGAATTGAGATTGACGTCGATCACCGCGTCCCAGCCTTCGCGCTCGAATTCTTCGCGCCCATATCGCACCGCGCCCTGGCACAGCACCAGCACGTCCACCGCGCCAAGCTGTGACGCCAGTCTGGCGGCGGCATCGCGGTCGGTCACGTCCAGCTTGTGGTAGGTCAGCCCGGTGAAATCGCTGTCTTCAGCTTCGAGATAGTCGCCTTCATCAGGACGCCTGCCGGTTACATGCACCTCAGCTCCCCGCTCGCGGAAGCCGTGAGCGATGCCATTGCCAATCCCGCCCGATCCGCCGACCACAAGGACGCGCCGCTGCGAAAAATCGAGTGGATTGGTCATGCTTTTCTCCCTTCAGATCGAACGGCTGATCACTTCCTTCATGATCTCGTTGGTGCCGCCGAAGATGCGCGTCACGCGCGCATCGCGCCACAGCCGTGCGATGGCATATTCATTCATGTAGCCCGCACCGCCATGCAGCTGCAGTGCCGCGTCGCAAGCCTCCCACTGCAGGTCGGTGTGCCACAGCTTGGCCGCGCTCGCTTCATCGGTGGTGAGCTCACCCTTGAGATGCCGAGAGATCGCCCAGTCGAGATGCGCCCAGCCCACCTGCAGCTTGGCCTTGAGATCGGCCAGAGTGAACTTGGTGTTCTGGAATTCGAACACGGTCTTGCCAAACGCCTTGCGATCCTTGGTGAACTTCACCGCTTCATCGAAAGCGCGCTGCGCCCCCGCCTGCGCCGCCACCGCAATGCCCAGCCGTTCCTGCGGCAGTTCCTCCATCAAATGGACGAAGCCCCGCCCTTCGCCGCCCAGTATGTTCGTCTTGGGAACGCGGCAATCGTTGAAGAACAGTTCGGATGTGTCGGCGGAATGCTGGCCGATCTTGTCGAGATTGCGGCCACGCTCGAAGCCCGGCGTATCGGCATCGACCAGCACCAGCGTGGTGCCCTTGGCCCCCTGGCTGGGATCGGTCTTGGCAACCACGATCACGCAATCGGCGTTCTGGCCATTGGTGATGTAAGTCTTGGAGCCATTGATCACCAGGTGATTGCCATCTTCCACTGCGGTGGTTCTAATACCCTGCAGGTCCGAACCCGCGCCCGGTTCGGTCATGGCGATGGCGGTGATGATGTCGCCCGATACCATGCCGGGGAGATACTTCTGCCGTTGTTCCTCGGTGCCCAGCCGCTGGAAATAATTGGCGGTGATATCGTTCTGGAGCGTGAAGCCGGCAGATGAACCGAGATAGGACAGTTCCTCGCACAGCACGCAGTTGAAGCCGAAATCGAGCCCCAGCCCGCCATTCTCTTCGCTGACCGTGGGGCAAAGCAGTCCTGCCTCGCCCATTGCCTTCCAGGTCTCGCGCGGGACGATTCCCTTTTCCTCATGCTCATCGAGATAGGGAGTGAGGTGCTGGGCAAAGACCTTGCGAACCGTGTCACGAAAGGCCTCGTGGTCCTCATTGTAGGCGGTGCGCTTGCTGGTATCGAGCATTGATCTGGCTTTCTTAGGCTCAGGATTGGAACTTGTGGCCGCTGTTCACGGCAGTCAGGCCGAACTGTGCCATGCCAGCACAGACGCGACAACAAAACTTGGCTAATATGACAGCATTGACCGATATTGGCGTTGGGGCGCAAGCACGCTATTCACTGCGGCACAACCAGGGTCGCACAATCTGGGAGGTGGTCAATGGATCCACTCGATTCCGGCGCGCTGGTAGGCTGGAAGATCAATGATCTGGGACAGCGCATGGTGCTGCGACTGCAAACCATGCACCGGACGGAACAAGAAGATAAACAGCTGCGCGAACGTGCGGTGCTGCTGGATCGCAACCAGGCAGTCCTGTTGGCGAATTACCTCTACGAAGTGACCGGCCAATCCAGGCCGAAACGGCGTGGTCTCCTGCAGATGCTGTTTGGCAATTGACCGTATCCTGGCGGTCGGCCGCGTCGGCGTTCCGCGCTATTGCCCGCTACCGCCAGCCCAATCACCGAACAACGGCTGGAATTCGTCCGCGCGAATCGATTGCCACACCCCAACCGAGAAATAGGGGATGGCTTCAAGCCTGGAGCGGGCTTCGGCTTCATCCCTGGCCTTGATGATCAGCAGCGAACCGACAATCTTGTCGCCCTTGGCCAGCGGGCCGGCGACCGCGAAATGCTCGCCATGCTCTTCGAAGTGCTTGAGCAAGGCGTCATGGCTATGCTCGCGAAAAATCTCGCCGTGCTCGCCGTCGCGGCAGTAAAAGGCGAATAGCTTCATCAGCTGAATTCCGGTTTGCGTTTCTCTGCAAAGGCTGCGGCGCCTTCAGCGAAATCCTGCCGCGTGAAGGCAGCGCCAAAGATCCCCAGAGTTTCTGCATCATCCTGCGCCTGCCCATCGAGCACGCGGCGCACGAAGCGCTTGTTTTCGACGGCAGAGTGCGTGGAAGTGGCAAGAATCTGCTCTATCAATGCGTCTGAACTGTCCGCCAGGATTTCGACAAGTCCGATACGTTGGGCCTCCTGCGCGTTCAGAAGCTCTGCGGTAAACAGAATGCGTTTGGCCTGGCCGGGCCCGACCAGATCGGTCAGCAGCTTCACATCATGCAGCGGATAGACCAGCCCAAGCTTGCCCGGCGTGATGCCGAAGCGCGCTCGGCCCGTGGCAACGCGAATGTCGCACGCCAGCGCCAATCCGCAGCCGCCGCCAATGCAATCCCCATCGATAAAGGCAATGGTAGGCAAACTGACGCGCGCAAGTTCGTGTTGCACACGGTTGATTTCCGCCTGGTTGGCCTCGCGCCAGGCCATATCATCCTTGTGCGCGAGCATTTCCTTGATGTCGGCCCCGGCACAAAAGGCGCCCGTCCCCTCCGCTGAGCGCAGCTCCAGCACCCGGATCGCGGAATCGCTTTCAGCGTCGGCAATAAGGCCGGGCAATGCCTCCCACATCGCCATGTTGATCGCATTGCGCGCCTCAGGCCTGTCGATCAGCAGCCGGGCAACGGTCCCCGATTTTTCCAGCCTCAGGTTCATTGCGTACCTTTCTAACTCGCCTTGTCCCGGCTCGCCGCGCCTTCGCCGAATCTCGGGTCGCAAGCTTATCTGCTGCGAGTGGGATAGCAAAACGATTGCAGTGCGCCATAATAATGACGGTCCGGGCGGTGCTTGATAGCCATTCCAGAACGATTGCATCCGACATTGTAGCGGGCATTCGCGGTCATGGCCGCGGCATCGATAGCCCGCCACCGCAGGACTGGACGCTGGCCTTGACATTGCGCTGTCTCATCCGCACCTCGGGCAAAGTTGCCGCGCAATTCAGCCAGAGGGACAGCCAATTTCCCCGGCCTGGAAAAATTGCCCCCACCCACACCGGATTCGCCGTGGACCAGTTGACTCACTCCTCCCCCTTCACCCGCTTTGCCCCGCCGATCAGCGCCCCCACGCCGTTGCGGCGCGCGATTACTGCAGCCTATCGCCTGCCCGAGCCTGAGGCGGTTCTGCCACTGATCGAGGCTGCACGGGTATCGGCTCAGGACAATGCGGCCATCGCTGCGATCACGCGCGAATTGATCACGCGTTTGCGCCGCAAGGGGCAGCGCGGCGGGGTCGAGGGGTTGGTCAAGGAATACTCGCTGTCGACGCAGGAAGGCGTCGCGCTGATGTGCCTTGCCGAAGCGCTGCTGCGCGTGCCCGACAAGGCCACCCGCGATGCGCTGATCCGTGACAAGATCGCGCATGGCAATTGGCGCGCGCACCTGGGCGATGGGCGCTCGATCTTCGTCAATGCCGCCACCTGGGGCCTGGTGGTTTCGGGCCGGCTGGTTTCGCCGGTGCGCGAGCGCGGACTTGCCGCCTCGCTCTCCGGCCTGATCAAGCGCGCGGGCGAGCCGGTGATACGCAGCGGCGTGAACATGGCGATGGAGATGATGGGCGAACAGTTCGTCACCGGCGAGACCATCTCCGAGGCCTTGCGGCGCGCGCGCAAGCAAGAGGAACTGGGCTTTGCCTACAGCTATGACATGCTGGGCGAAGCGGCGATGACGATGCGCGATGCAGAGCGCTATTACGCCGATTACGAGCGCGCGATCCATGCCATCGGCAAGGCGGCGAAGGGCCGCGGGGTTTACGCAGGCCCCGGCATTTCGATCAAGCTGTCCGCGCTTCACCCGCGCTATGTCCGCGCGCAGGCCGATCGCGTGATGGGCGAGCTGCTGCCCAGGGTGCGCGAACTGGCGCTGATGGCGAAGCAATATGACATCGGGTTCAATATCGATGCCGAAGAAGCCGACCGGCTCGAACTGTCGCTCGACATTCTCGAAGCGCTGGCGCTCGATCCCGAGCTCGCGGGCTGGGACGGCCTGGGCTTCGTGGTGCAGGCCTATGGCAAGCGCTGCCCCTTCGTGATCGACTGGATTATCGATCTTGCCCGGCGATCGGGGCACCGCATCATGGTGCGGCTGGTCAAGGGTGCCTATTGGGACAGCGAGATCAAGCGCGCGCAGGTCGACGGCCTGCCCGATTTCCCGGTCTTTACCCGCAAGGTCCACACCGATGTCAGCTATCTCGCCTGCGCCCGCAAGCTGCTGGCCGCACGCGAGCACGTGTTCCCGCAGTTCGCGACCCACAACGCCCAGTCGCTGGCCACGATCTATCACCTGGCAGGCGAGGATTTCAGCACCGGCGATTACGAGTTCCAGTGCCTGCACGGTATGGGCGAAGCGCTGTACGAGGAAGTGGTGGGCAAGAAGAAGCTCGATCGCCCGTGCCGGATCTATGCCCCGGTCGGCACGCATGAGACGCTGCTGGCCTATCTGGTGCGCCGCCTGCTCGAGAACGGGGCCAACTCCTCTTTCGTCAACCGTATCTGGGACGAGCAGGTGTCGCTAGATGAACTCTCGGTCGATCCGGTGACAGAGGCCGAAGCGATCGATCCTGTCGGCTCGCTCCATCCGATGATCAGGCTGCCGTGCGAGCTCTATCCCGATCGCGTCAACTCACGCGGGCTCGACCTGACCGATGAGATGGTGCTGGCACGCTTTTCGGAGACCCTGCGCGAAAGTGCGGGCAGAATGTGGCGCGCTGCGCCGCTCATCCCAGGCCTGCAGGCGACCCGCAAGGCCGAAGCCGTGCTGAACCCGGCCGCTCACCGCGATGTGGTGGGCCAGGTCGAGAATGCGCTTGCCCGCGATGCGCAGCTCGCCGCGCGCAACGCGGCCGCGGCCTTCCCCGCCTGGGCGGCAACGCCGGTTGATGCCCGCGCTGCCTGCCTGGAGAAGGCCGCTGACCTGCTCGACGCGCGGATGGAGGAACTGCTGGGCCTGATCATGCGCGAGGCGGGCAAGTCTGCCTCCAATGCCATTGCCGAAGTGCGCGAGGCAGTCGACTTCCTGCGTTACTACGCCAATGAGGCGCGCGCCGGGCTGCAGGGCGCCGAGGCGGTGGGGCCGATGGTCTGCATCAGCCCGTGGAACTTCCCGCTGGCAATCTTCACCGGGCAGGTCGCCGCCGCGCTGGCGGCTGGCAACACCGTACTCGCCAAGCCGGCCGAGGAAACCCCGCTGATCGCCGCGCAGGCGGCGGCGATATTGCACGAGGCCGGGATCCCGCCGGGCGTGCTGCAGCTGGTGACGGGCGCGGGCGAGATCGGTGCCGCGCTGGTATCGGCCCCCGAGACCTGCGGGGTGATCTTCACCGGTTCGACCGAAGTGGCCAAGCTGATCCAGCGCCAACTGGCCACCCGCACCCTGCGCGGTGGCGCGCCCATTCCGCTGATCGCTGAAACCGGCGGACAGAACGCGATGGTGGTCGATAGCTCTGCCCTGCCCGAACAGGTGGTGCGCGACGTCATCGCCAGCGCCTTCGACAGCGCCGGCCAGCGCTGCTCAGCGCTGCGGATCCTGTGCGTGCAGGAAGACATAGCCGACGAGCTGATGGAGATGCTGCGCGGCGCGCTGAAAGAGCTGCGGGTCGGCCCGACCGACGCATTGCGGGTCGATGTCGGCCCGGTGATCAGCGCCGAAGCGCAGGGCAACATCACCGCTCACATCGAAGCCATGCGCAAGGCCGGGCACCGGATCGAGCAGCTGGAGCTCGATCAGGCAGCTTACCAAGGCACCTTCGTTGCCCCCACGATGATCGAGATCGACGATATAGGCCAGCTGGAGCGCGAGGTGTTCGGGCCGGTGCTGCATGTGCTGCGCTATGCGCGCAAAGATCTGCCCGAAGTGATGCGGCAGATCAACGCCACCGGCTACGGCCTCACCTTCGGGCTGCACAGCCGGATCGACGATTCGATCGAAGAGATCATCTCGCACGCCGATGCTGGCAATATCTACATCAACCGCAACGTCATCGGCGCGATCGTGGGCGTCCAGCCCTTCGGCGGGCGCGGCCTGTCCGGCACCGGCCCCAAGGCTGGCGGGCCGCTTTATCTGGGCCGGTTGGTCAAGGATGCGGAGCCCAGTTCGGCGATCCTGCGCGACGAACAGGGCGCACCGATGCTGGGCCACATGACCGGGCTGCCCGGCCCGGTGGGCGAACGCAATCTCTACAGCGTCAAGCCGCGCGGGCGGGTGCTGCTGTTGCCGCAAACCAGCGAGGGGCTGTACGCCCAGCTGAAAGCGGTCGCGGCCAGCGGCAATAGCGCCGCGCTGCCCGATGACGCGCAGACGCGCCAACTGCACGGCGATCTGCCCGTGGAGGTGATCGAGGACACCATCTGGGTCGCCGACTGGACTGCCGAGCCGCCCTTTGCACATGTGCTGGTCGAGGATGCGGGGCAGGACATCCGACCCACCCTCGCCGCCATTGCCGCCAAAGACGGGCCGATCCCGATCGTCCAGCTAGGCGGGGAAACCCGCGCCTACCGCACCGACTGGATGTTCGAGGAAGTCGCCATCTCGGTCGACACCACCGCAGCAGGCGGCAACGCCAGCCTCATGGCAGTGGTGTGACCCGGCCAATCCGGCAAACCGCCACAAATTCGTTTCACCAACAGAAAACTGGCGGGCCAAGGATTTTTCCCTGACCCGCCAGCCTCAGCAATGCGACCCTGCAAGAGCTGAGTTCAACCGCTTCAGAAGTTGTATCCGACCGTGAACTTGACCGAACGCCCAAGGATCGGGCGACCATTCGGTGCCGTCGGATTGCGCGGATCGCCTTCGGTGATGCCATGCGAATTGTTCAGATTATCCGCATGGACCTGGCCATAAAGGCCCGATTCATGGCGAACCAGAACGCCCAGATCAAGCTTCTGATAACTCGGCAAATCGACGGTATTGGCATTGTCGCCAAACCGCTTCCCGGCATGGGTCAGGCTGCCATAGAGCGTGCCAGATAGCGTTCCGAGATCGAAATCATAGCTTGGCGAAAAGCGGGCCTGGAATTCGGGCTGACGCTGAACCTGATTGCCGATGTCCGCCGTGATGGTCGATCGCGTGATATCCGCATCCTGATAGGTGAGCGTGCCGGCAAGGCCGAAACCGCCAAACCGCAAGGTCGATTCGACTTCCACCCCATAGGCTTCTGCGGTGAAGAACGAAGCGGGGACACTACCGCCAACCGTGTTCGAGAACTGGTCAGTCTTGGTGTAGAAACCGGTAACGAACAAGCCAACGGTGCCATTGTTGAATTTGGCGCCGGTTTCGGCCTGTTTGATGCTTTGAACAGCAGTCGAACCATCGCGAATCTGGTCAAAATCAGGGAACCGATAACCGTCTGAATAACGGCCATATACCATCAGATCAGGCGTAAGATCATAGCTGAGCGCTGCGGTCCAGGCGATTTCATCATCCGATTCCGAAAAGGTAAGATCCCGTACGCCGTCAGGAAAGCCCGGCCCGGTGTCGAGCACGAAATTGATGTCGATGTTCTCGAAACGAACACCGCCATCCAGTTTGAGCCCTTCGACCAGCTCGAAGGTTCCACCGGCATAGAAGGCCAGAATATCGGCATCGCCGGCATCGGCCAGGCCGAAGTTGAACCCGCCATTGCCGCCAGCTGTGGCAATATCTCCGGGAGTGACATTCGCCAGCGTATCGCCATTGGGCGCATTGTGAACGGCAATCGGGTTGCCGATCGACCACCAGTCATCCGAACTGAACGAGGAGGTATAGACACCAAGGGTGAGTTCGTGCTGATCACGATCACCGAGCAATTGCGTGAGGCTGAGATCGTTCGAGAACGATTCGATGTCCTTGAGCACAACCCAGTGACCATAGGTCTGCACGAAGTCATCGGATGCCAGTGTCACACCGCCAGTGGTTTCCACAGGGCCGCCGATCACGCTTTCAACCGCGCCCACGGTTACCGCGGAACCTGCCGGGACGAACCCGAAAGTATCCGCGTTGCCGTTGACGTAATTGAAGTTGTCACGCAGCGTCAGGCCGTCGGCAATTTCAAACTCGGCATTGGCGCCGACCACATAGCCGTCCCAGCCGCGACCGTCGGCGAAGTCGAAGGTTTCGGTTGTGCCGCTGGGGTCGACCTGCAGTGTGCGAAGCCGCGTGGCATTGCCCAATTGCGAGAACTCGCCAAGGTCGAGATTCGGGTTGGCCAGGTTGAACGGCAGATACCATTGACCGTGATCATCGGTGTACCGCCCGTAGAGGTTCAACTTGCCGTTATCAAAGTGCTTGGTAAGCTGAACGGTCAGCTGCTGCCCCTCTTCAGAGGTGAACTGAGCGTCGCGCACACCATCGGAACGGCGGACGTAGCCACCCACCATGTAATAAAAGTCATTGCCCAGCGGCCCGCTGAGCACCGTATCGAAGCGTGTTCCGCCAAAATCGGTAATCGACGCTTCCACCGCACCTTCGGTTACATCGGTGCCTTCCTTGAGCCGGAAGTTGATTGTCGCACCCGGCTCACCGCGCGCAAACACCGCATTGGGGCCGCCGCGCAGCACTTCGACGTTGCTGACCGTCAGGTCAGGCCGGAACAGGGTGCTGGTTTCGAAGAACGAAAGCGTATTTGTGCCGAACAAGGGCGAACCGTTGACGGAGAATGTCACGAACGGAGCATCACCGCCCGAAGGAATGCCGCGGACCATGATGTTCGCGCCAGCAACGCCGCCGGAGCTCTCAGACCAGATGCCGGGAACGCCCTTGAGCAGATCGGCCGAGCTTTTCGGGCTCAGGATTGCCAGGTCTTCCTGATTGAAGGTCGTGACAGAGAAGCTCGCGTCGAGCTTGTTGATGCCCTTACCGCCGGCCGTACCGATAATAATGATTTCGTTGCCAGCTGTATCAGCGCTCTCACCGCCGGCAGCATCCGTGCTTTGCGCATATGCCGAAACCGGCAATGCTGTGATGGCCAAGGTGGCTGCGCCAGCCATCAGGTTGATAATTTTTATGCGACGGCTCTTCACGATACACTCTCCCTTGAAGACAACCCTTATTGGGAACTGGCGTCCTGTAACCAATTGTGAAATGCATTTCAAGCATCAGTTGCACTTATTCCACATTGTGGCATGGAGTGCCATGTTGCATCGGGGGAGGAGCGCAGCATTGAGCGAACCCGGGGGAATGATTGAATGACCAGTGAAAAAAGCCCGCCAACGCGACACGGAAGGTCGCGCGCAATGGGGGTCAGCATGGCGGACATTGCCCGGCTGGCCAATGTGTCCAAGCCCACCGTGTCGCGCGTGCTCTCTGGCAGCCCGCTGGTAACCGAGAAAACGCGCGAGCATGTGCTCAGGATCGCGCGCGAACATGGCTATGCCGTCAATCGCAATGCACAAAAACTCCGCCAGACCCGCACTGACACGATCGCAGTTGTGCTCGATTTCGGCTCGTTCCGCGGTGGCCGCATTGCCGATCCGTTCATTTTCGAATTGCTCGCCGGGGTAGCCGAAGCCCTTTCGGTCCGAAATCTTGACTTGCTCCTGGCCCCACCTTCTTCAGGGGACGCACGCGACTATCTGGACCAGATCAACGCAAGGGTGGTGGACGGTTTCGTTTTCCTGGGCCAGGGCGAACGCGATCCCTTGTTGCGTAAACTGGCAAAAACCAAGGTTCCCTTCGTGGTTTGGGGCGCGGTTGACCCGTCTGAACCCTATTGCGCGGTGGGCAGTGACAATTTTCTGGGAGGGCAACTGGCGGGCCGTTATTTCCTCCGTTCAAATCGCAAGCGCTGGCTTTATGTCGGCAATGACAATCATATCGAATTTCGCATGCGACATGCCGGACTTGAATCGGCGGCGCACGAATCCGGCGCTGAAGTCACCATCGATACGCTGCCGGTGCCGGCTATGTCCTATTCCGCCACATTTGACGCGGTGAAATCCTATATCGGCCGGAATCCGGCCCCCGATGCGATTTTCTGCTTTTCCGACACTGCCGCAATGGCAGCAATCTCGGGATTGCGCGAAGCAGGCCTGAACTCTCCTGGAGATTATTCGCTGGTCGGTTACAACAACATTCCGCCCGCAGCGGACTTCACACCCGCAATCACCACGGTCGAGCAGGAGACCCACCTCGCGGGCGCCATCCTGGTCGAAAAGCTTATGCAACTCGTCGAAGGCGGCAGGGCCAATTCAACGTTATTGCCGACCCGGCTGATAGAGCGGGAAACCTGAAACTGCCAATCAGCCCGAGCTAGCCCTTTGGCAAAGTGCCCATGCCGTCAACCGTCAAGCCTGGGCCAGCCGGCGAAGCCAGACAGTGGCCGCAGCCAACAGGATGATCGGAAGCAGCAGGCTGTAGAGCACATCGGCACTGGGAATGGCGGAAAACAGCTCCGCGACCATGCGCGAGCCAGCGGTGCCGCCCAATGCCGAAAAGACCACGATCAACCCGATCAACCCCGCCTGCTTGGCCGGGGGGATGGTGGAAAGCACAACCGAATTAAGCGTTGGGTAGATGGGAGCCATGAAAAAGCCGATCGCCGGCAAAACGAATGTCACGAATGGAACATCGCCCCAGTTCGTCACCTGCCTGCCATCGACGGCGGCAGCCATGCTTGGAACCACTCCCAGAATCAGCGCCATTCCAATGAAGCACCCCATCAGAAGCGGAAACCATCCAACCCGCGTAACAACCAGTCCTGCACAGAAACGCCCGGCTGCTATCGCCAGCGCGAAGGCCGAAGCCGCCTGCACGGCAATCTGGCCATCAAGCCCAAGCATCTGATGATTGATAGTGGGAAGCCAGGTTCCCAGGCCCTGCTCGATGAATACGTAGAGAAACACACCGACTACGAAAATCTGCGTTATTCGCAAGACGACCAGTGCGATCATCTCGCGAAATGCAACCGACGCCGGTTTGCCTTCTGCTTCTTCTGCAAGCCGGCTCTCATCGATCTGCATCACAGCGACAAGCAGACCGGCCACAAGGCACAACGCTGCCAGCAACCAATAGGTATCGAGCCAGGATGACGAAGCGGCATCGGTCGGATCAATGAAGTATGCAAAGATCCACGCGCTGGCGACAACAGCGGTCATGAAGACCGCCTCGATAATACCAAGCAAGCGGGCGTGGGTGGCCGTGCTGTCGCTAAGCAGCCCGACCGCCGAATAGACCGACACCTTCATCAGGGCGAAACCGAAACCGGTGCAAAAGAACATCGCCTGCGTTGCCCAGAACACGTCTGCAAGCGGAACCAGCACGCAACCCGCCCCGGCTATCGCCAAGGCGGCAAGCATCGATCGCTTGAGCCCGAAGCGAGGCAATTGCGCCGCGATAATGAATGATACGACCGCAATGGTCAGGTCCTTGAATGCCTCAAGCGTTGACGCTGTAACATTATCGACCCGAAAATAGACGATCGACTGAAGAATGACCGTTCCCACGCTATTGAGCAGGATCGCGAACACTCCGTAGGCTGCACTCAAGATGGCCGCCGTCGCAAAAAGTCCTGTCATCCGGCTTTTCACCGATGCGCCAGCTGGATCAACAGCGCTTGCGTCAGACGTCATCGAGCTTGCTCCCCCCTCAATTAGCCCGGACCAGCGGTTGCTCCGCCCATCATTCGTCCAAGGTCACTTGCAAAAGCCCTATCATATCATTTATGAAATGCATATCATAAGAATTGCATCGCTGGCTTTGCAACGGTTTGCAACGACATGCCATCCAACAATCCCCGGAGGACCGAGCAAAAATGACCGAATGGTGGCGTGGCGGAGTAATCTATCAAGTTTATCCCCGCAGCTTTTGCGATTCCGACAATGACGGCGTGGGCGACCTGCCCGGCGTGTTATCGCGCATGGATTACCTCGCGCAACTGGGCGTTGACGGAGTCTGGCTTTCGCCGTTCTTCGAATCGCCGATGCGTGATTTCGGGTATGACATCTCCGATTATCGCAAGGTCGATCCCATCTTCGGCACGCTTGCCGATTTCGACAATGTTCTTGAGGGGGCGCATGCGCGCGGCCTGAAACTGGTGATCGACCAGGTTTACTCGCATACTTCCGACCAGCACGAATGGTTCAAGGAAAGTCGCCGCTCGCGCGATAATTCCAAATCCGATTGGTACGTCTGGGCCGATGCCAGGCCCGACGGGGGGCCACCGAACAACTGGATCTCGCTGTTCGGAGGGCAGGCCTGGTCATGGGACTCGCGGCGTAAGCAGTATTACATGCACAATTTCCTGTCCGAACAACCCGATTTGAACTTTCACAACGCCGAAGTGCGCGCGGAGATACTCGATGCCGCGCGATTCTGGCTTGAGCGGGGGGTCGACGGTTTCCGCCTTGATGTCGCCAATTTCTATTACTGCGATCCGCAATTGCGCGACAATCCGCCCAAATCGCCGGACGGCGGGTTCGCCCGCCCCTATTGGCATCAACGGCATCTCCATGACCGGTCACAACCCGAAAATCTCGAATTCATGGGCGAACTGCGGCGCGTGGTCGACAGCTATGGCGAATTGATGACCGTGGCGGAGATCGGCAGCGATTCCTATATCGACCGCTCGATCGAATATACCGAACCTGGCAGGCTCCACACAGCGTATAACTTCCTGCTGCTCGAAAATGGACCGCTGACGACGGGACTCATCAGGAATGCGCTGGAAAGCTGGACCAGCGAAACGTCCTGGCCAAGCTGGTCGTTTTCCAATCACGATGTCGTGCGCGCCCGTACCCGTTGGGGCGGCGAGGCAGCCGGTGATGAGTTTGCGAATCTGCTGATGGGAATCCTGATGTGCCTGCGGGGCACAATATTCCTCTATCAGGGTGACGAACTTGGCTTGCCGCAGGCAGATGTGCCGTTCGAAAGGCTGCAGGACCCGGAAGGAATCCGGTTCTGGCCTGACAGCCTTGGGCGCGATGGCTGCCGCACTCCGATTCCCTGGGCCAAGGATCAGCCCAATGCCGGATTCAGCACCGTCGAGCCATGGCTGCCGGTGGATCCCCTGCATCATGACTATGCCGTGGATGTTCAGGAATCCGATCCGGCTTCCACCCTGGCGCTGACCCGCAAATTCATCGCCTTTCGCAAGGCCCACCCGGCCTTGCGGCTTGGCAGCAGCCGGTTCCTTGATGCGCCCGAGCCGATCCTGGCGTTTGAGCGCGGCGAGGCAGAAGGTGATGGCCCGCTGCTGTGCCTGTTCAATCTCGGCGACAAGGAGGTTGAATATCAACTTCCCTGTCCGGCCGAGAAACTGGATTATGGCCTGCCCGGAACTGTTGAAGGAAGCAAGGCTGTGCTGCCCCCTTGGGGCGGGCTTGTGCTGGCGATCTGAACGGCGGCGCAGTCCATCGCGGAAACGGGCTGGATCGATCGGCGCTATCGCACCATCAGCACCGGAACCTTCACCGTGCGCACCATCTCGGTCGTCGTGCTGCCCACGATCATGCGGCGGATCGGCGAGTGGCCATAGGCGCCCATCAGCAGCAAGGCGTGATCGGTTGAGGCGACATACACTCCCAGGCTACACCGTCGCTAGCGGCGTAATTTTCGGACGTTTTGAATTGCCCCCGCCTGTGCCCCGTAAGCACTCCTCCAAGCAGACGAATTGCTTCGCAAACCGCGCGACGGCTCGTGGGCAATCTAAGTCTTCGGCTTGTTGTTGCACTTCGCAGTAGCCTTGCGACAATACCGCCACTCACAGTTTTCTCATCAGAAGCTGGTACCGAACCAGGGACAACACGAACCCCAAAAATTCCCCTCTGCGACGTGGAGTATCGCAGAGGGGAACCCCGCAGATTGGCTGCCGTGCAGGCAAATCCATCTGCGGGTAACAGAAAGGACCTCCTTCAGGGGGCAGCAGAAAGGACGCCTTTCATGGCCGGGTGAAAGCGGCAGAAAAATTCATGTTGCCCTTTTTTCAGAATCTTCATTTCACGGATGCTGTTACCCGGTATTGTGACATCAAAACTCCGGTCACGCGCAGTGGCCGTGTGCGGAACGGCATCACGATTGACCCACCTGATCGTATCACCAACCTTCAGGTTCGCAGGCACACTCGCGAACTTCATCTTCTCGATCGAAATCACATGTACCCTGCGCGATTGGGAATTCGTCGCGAGTAGCGTGGAAGAACCAATTACCAAGGCCGCCCAGGCGAGCACTCCGACAAATCCGCGCCCCGCTGTCATTGAAGTTCTCTCGCGAGGTCCTCGGCATGTTGTTGATGAGCGCTGAACAAGGCAAGACCTTGCTCAAGGAGATCCTTGAGTTCGGGATGCTGCGCAGCCGGAATAAGCGTGCTCCGCAGGGCTTCGTTGACTGCCGCATGAAACCCGACTTCCCTGTCGATATATGCGCGGTCAAACGCCTTGCCCGAGAGCTTGGCGATGCGTGCTCGCACAGCATCAGCCTCGTCAGTCAGGTTCTGGCTGACGGGGTTCGCCTGAGGCGTGACGCCCAGTTTTTTGACCAGCGCCAGGGCCAGATCGTTCACGGCCTTGTGATCACGCAGCATGGTGGCGGCAAAGGCGCGCACGTCTTTATCGGTCGATCGCTCTAGCGCCTGCTGTGCAGCCACGACGTCCAGTTGTCCGGCGGTATAGGCTATGTGCGCAATCTCGGCGTCGCCAATGCTGGTCTCTTGAGTGCTGGCGGCGCTGCTTGCATTATCGTTTGATGCTGCTGCGAGCGAACTGGACGCAATAGCCATCCCCAAGAACATTACCCTGAGCATTTCAATCTCCTCGTTAAGCTACCGCATCAGGCGGTCACTTCATTGGATGGGATTGACGCTCAAAGGTTCCCCGGCGACCATGCAGGGGTTGGATTTTTCCTTTTTGCCTGGGATTTTCGGGATACTGAGCCGCATATTTCGGCAACTACCGCGCTCGTCATTCTGTCGCAGTCCGGCCCTGCGAACGGGAATGTTCCCTGCAACACGTCGCGAACTTCCGGTGCAAGCATTTCCTGAAGTCTCAACCGGGCCCTGTGAAGGCGGGTTTTGACCGTTCCCTCGACCACTCCCAATGCATCGGCAGTATCCTTGACGCTTAGTCCTTCAACCTCTCGCAGGATGAAGACCAGCCTGAATTCCTGGGGCAAGGCTGCAATCGCCCGTTCCAGAATTCCCCTGATCTGTAGGCGCGCGACCTGCTCTCCGTTGCTGGCTCGGTCAAGTGATCCTTGCATGAGTTCTTCCCGATACAGATCCAATACGGCCACTTCATTTGTCTCCAGCATCTGGCGTTGCCGTTCGCGCGCTCTCTTTGCACCAAGCGCCTCGTTTATGACGATCCTGGTCAGCCAGGTCGAAAGAGCCGAGCGGCCTTGGAACTTGTCGAGCGAAGAGAACGCACGAAGATACGCACTTTGCACAGCGTCTTCCGCTTCTGTCCGGTTACGGAGAATCCCCCACGCAACCCTGAAAAGCCTCTGGTTATTTCGCGTCGTAATGGTGCGCACGGCCTGCGGATCACGATCAGCAGCCAGCGCTGCAAGCTCGAGATCATTGATGTTGTGATAATCAATCGCGCGATTGGGCTTGCCGGTCACGGTCATTTCCTATGCAGCAGTCAGCGAGCCAAGCAGCTCGGCTCGTAGGCGAGTGTCCAATTTGAAATCACCCAGCCAGCATTGCGTTTTCATTGTTACCCCATGCTGGTTGACACCTCTAGTGGACATGCAGGCGTGACTAGCCTCGATGACCACTGCCACTCCCCGCGGCTGAAGCGCGGCCTCAATTGCCCCCGCGATCTGCTGCGTAAGCCTTTCCTGGAGCTGTAGCCGCCTTGCAAATGCATCGACCAGTCGCGACAGTTTTGAGATACCGACTACGCGCCGATGCGGACGATAGGCCACATGTGCTCTGCCGATTATGGGTGCCAGGTGATGCTCGCAAGTGGACACTAGGGGAATATCCTGCAGCAGCACTGTCTCTTCGTATTCGCTGGTTTCACTGAACGTCTTGCGAAGCAGGTCGCCTGGGTCGATCGAGTAACCCGCAAACCACTCCGAATATGCCCGTTCAACTCTTGCGGGCGTCTCCTTCAGACCTTCGCGGTCAGGATCGTCTCCGGCGGCGATGATCAATGCGCGAATGGCGTCCTGCAGGGGTGAATAGCCGCTCGAATAAGCCTCGATGCCATGACGCGAATCTTTCTCGTGAAGGGAAGCCGTAAAAGTCTGGTCAGCCAGCGATGTCGTTTTCAATGTTTGCCTCCAAGCAATCGTGCAAACATTGGATGGTATTAGTTCGGCAAGGTTCCCGGCTTTGACAATTTATCCTGGGTTCTCCGAATGACGGGCTTCAAATCAAGATCAAGCTCCACGCCGTAGCCGTGCTTTAATGCTGTGACAGGCCTTGCTCAATCCACAAGGAACGTCGGCTGTTCTACCTCAACCACGCTACTAGCACTCCTCCAGAGAGGCGGGTTCTTTCAACTACATGCAATCAGATGCCATAAAGTAAGCTCCAAACAGCCCCAGCAGCTACGGTCGCAAGCCCGCAATTTCTGAAAAGCCTGGTAGCCGAGGAGGTGGGCGCCCCCCGACACGCGGATTATGACTCCGCAGGAAAGCGTCGCACACGCATCCGGATGGCGAGACAAACGGGCTGGCAATCGCCTTTCGCGTAATGCCCAATTTGCCTGCTCTTGGTCAGGGAACGGATCCGACGGCACCGGAAAAGGACCTGAGAATGTCACCGCGCAAGAAACTGTGGGCCATTCAGGTCGCAACCGGACTTTGCCAAGGTAACCGGAATAGGCGCACGATCGAGTAAGAGTGCCCGGATGGTTTCTTCTGCCATGGGATTGGCTGCTTCGATGAGGGCATCGACGAAATCGACCGATCGCACCGGCCTGCCAGCCGTCTCGCCTTGGCTGATAATTGTCCGGAGCGCCTTGAGTATGGATTCGTCGCCAATCTGTTGTCGAAGGCAGGCAAACACCAGCGTCGCGCGCGAATACATGTCTTCGATCTCTTCGGCATCGATTAGCGGCGCAACGGGTGTAGCGAGATCCAGCCTCGCCCCGCGATACCGATCCCATTCGTAAGCGACGAGCGCCTGCATGGCAGCGCCCCCCTCATGCCGCTCGAGAATCACGAGTTCGGCGTATTTGGTGAGCGATTCAACCAGAAATCCGTGTTCTTCGGGAATGCCATGTCCGATCATGTGACCGAACCATTGGTGCGCGGTCTCATGCGCCGCGCGGCGATAGGCCTGGCTAAACCCCGCATCGGCCGTTGGATGCGCGCGAATTGCCAGTCTATGTGACAGCAGAACTGTCTGCGGCAAGGCATAGCCGCTCAGCCCCGCCTCCGGCACCGCGACCAGGCGCAAGGTGCGCGACTGATAGGGCGCGACTTCGCTACCGAGCCAGTCCAGCGTGTCACGCATGGCACGCAGATTGGGATCATCGGCAGAGAGTCGCTGCGGGGCATGCACTTCCAGCGCAATCGGGCCTGCCATCCATGTCTGTGGCTGCCAGGGGACCGAATAGAAAGCGGGAAGGTTCCGCATTGCGCCCTCGCTGCGATAGAGGAAGTGATTGCGTCCTTTCGCCCGCCAGCTGCTCACCAGCTCTCCCGGGGCGATCGCGTGATTTTCCTTTTCGGTGGTGATCAGGGTCTCGATATTCGCTAGGTCCGCTGACAGTCGCGCGGGCTGTGGAGGCAAGAGGCTGGGCGGCGTCAACTGCCGCTCGGGCAGCCCTTGCGCGCGGCGCAGATCAGGGTCACGCAAGGTGAATTCCCGCTCGAAACCGATCACGGGCAACAATGCATGCGCAGGCAGACTGCTGAATGTAGGACGCAGCACAAGCGGCATCGACGCCGTCACAAGCCCGGATTGCCTGAACGAGGCCGCCATGCTCAGTTCGCGTGTCTCGCCCGGTTGCATCGCCCTTTGAAAGCGGAAGATATCCTGCCCCAATCGTGCATCGGCTTGCACCAACGCTGCGTCCCCCATGTGGACATCGCCATTCCAGGGGATCTGGTTGCGGCCCACCAGCACCTGTTCGATCGGCACTTTCGTGCGGTTGACCAGCGTCATCGACGCGCGCAGTTGCGCGCTGCGCAAGGACGGATGAAAATCGACCTGGACACGCACTGCCGCGACATCAGGCTGGGCCACCGCATCCCATTGCGCATAGTTCCGCTCATAATCAGCGCGCTGTGCAATTCGCTCGTCTGGGCTGACCAGCAAGCCTTCATCGGCAAGTGCCACATGGATCAGGCGCCCTTGAATGGCACTGCCGACAACCAGGGCCAGGACCAGCGCAATGGCTGGATGCCGCAGAGCACTACGCCAATACATTTGACGAAATGCCATGCCCCGATGGTTTAACACCATCCCCAGCAGGACTAGCGCCAGGCAAACCGCAGACCAGAAGACGAGGTATGGCGCGTAGCCCGCAATGCTACCTTCGAAGCCCCAGTAATGGTCCGGCGCGGCCAACGGGGATGCAAGGGGCTGCCAG
This sequence comes from Altererythrobacter chaiwopuensis, assembly GCF_054957755.1. Lineage (NCBI taxonomy): Bacteria > Pseudomonadati > Pseudomonadota > Alphaproteobacteria > Sphingomonadales > Erythrobacteraceae > Altererythrobacter > Altererythrobacter chaiwopuensis. Next base: position 347,464 of record NZ_JBTXJG010000002.1, on the reverse strand, counting down.
AGCGGGTGATGGAAACCGAGTGACGGCGCGAGGCTGGAGAAACCCAAAATGACCAGCAGGAGGTTGACCAAGTTGGCTGCAAATCGCAGCCGAATGAGCGCGTGAACTGCCGCAAACAGCATGCCAAAGAGCAGCAGTTGCGGAAGCGCGAGCCCCAGCTGGAGCATATATTCCCGCAGCTCGATCGGACTTCCCGCTGTCAGCTGCGCCGCCGCCACCGCCAACCCGGCAAGTGCGAGGAAAAATACCGCTACAATCCACAAGGCGAGGATTTGGACACAAACCATCAGCCATGAACGATAGGGCGTCGCCGCAACCAGCTCATGCATCCGAACAGCGCCATACATCCGGCAAACCCGGTCTGCCGCGTAGAGCAGCAAGAGGGCTGCTGCAATCGGCACAATGTCCCACATCACACGGTTGAGAGCGTCGCGACTGTCCGGATCGACCTGCGCCAATGGTTCTGCATAGTCCAGCCCGCTATAGACTTCAGGGCCAAGCAGCAGGAGCCACCCCCCGACCATCAAGGGGAAGGCCCTATCACGCATGACATGGCGCAGGTGAAGGCCGGCGTGCCTTGCCCAGCCAGGTAGCCTGCTGACCACATCGGGCAGAAGTGACTGGTCTGGATTTTCAATCTTGCCGGCCTTCTCTTCTCGCCGGCTGCGGGCAGGCAAGTCGATAATCCCGCGCAGCATCCACAGGCACACCGCAAGCCATGCAATCCGGCCAAGCGCGATGTTCGCAGCGCGCGATTGCAGCATACCGTTCTCGGGCATAGGGTTCACCAGCGCGGTGATCGCGTAAGGGTCAAAGATGATCAGAGCCTGGCGCAATGGTTCCCATGCGACATAGCTTCCGCCAATCAGCGGTGTGCCTGTCAGCATTGCGAGCGCGATATAGGCTACCCAACCAAAGCCGGCGGCGAAATAGAGGATGCCGGGGTGCCCCGTTGCGCAGCTCAACCGCGCAAGCAGGCAAGACCAGATCAGGCAGGCTGGAGCATGGATCACGAGCAACCAGCCCAGCGACTGCAGCGCTAGCCCTGGCACGGCAGCGGGATCGGCAGATGCCAGCGTGGCCAGCATGGCAAGCTGCGCCAGCGCGCAGGCCGCAACAAGCAAGATCAGGCAGCTACCCAGCCGCACCCCCAGCCAGTGCCTGACAGTCATAGGATAGCTGCCGACGATCTCGCTCATGTCATGTTCGACCTCGCGGAGAAACACCGTCGGCCCGAGTGCTGCGGCAAGGAATGGCAGGATGAAGGCCGGGATGAACAGGTTGACCCGCAGAAGCGCCTCAGCTGGCGTGCTGCCGGAGGGAGCCGGACTGCCCCCGGCCATGACCGCGCTCATTATTACAGCACCGGCCAGTGCCAGCCATACCAACGGTTGGCGGCTCAGGAACCGCCATTCATTGCCCAGCTGTAGCCGGCCTAACACGCTCCAACCTCGCATCCGCGCAATTCAAGGAAATAGCGGTCTTCAAGATTCGGCCGGACCGCCTCGAAACCTGCAGCTGGACAGGTGCGGCTGAAGTAGCGGTAAATTTGAACGCCTTGGCGATAGGCCGAGTTGAGCAGGACCGCGCCGCTTTGCGCACTCGGCTCGGCCGATCCCTGCCAGACGCAGCCCTCGAGTTCCTTCACCAACTGCTCCGTGCCACCACGAGCCCTGATGCCCCCGCCGACTATGATCGCGACTTCGGGGCAGAGCTGCTCGGCATCGTCGACGATATGGGTCGAAAGCAGCACGATCCTGTCGTCACTTAGCTGGCTCAAGAGGTTGTAAAGCCGCAGCCGCTCCTCCGGATCGAGCCCGGCAGTCGGCTCGTCGAGTATCAGCAGCGCTGGATCGCCCAGCAGCGCCTGCGCGATGCCAAAACGCTGGCGCATACCGCCCGAAAAGGTGCTTACTGGCCGCCGCGCGTGCTGTGTGAGATTGGTAAGTTCGAGCAGCCGATCCACCTCGGATTGGGTCTCGATTGAATCTGGCAAACCTTTCAGCACGGCCATGTGGCGCAGCAACGCGCGACAGCCGATGTAGGGGTATGCGCCAAAGGATTGCGGCAGGTAGCCAAGGCGTTTCCGCAGCGCGAATGGATCATCAAGCACGCTCACGCCATCGAAATGGATGCTCCCCTGATCGGGCAATTGAAGCCCGGCGAGCGTGCGCATCAGAGTGCTCTTGCCTGCTCCGTTGGGGCCCAACAGGCCGAACATACCGGCAGCGATGTCGAGTTCGAGCCCATCGAGTGCACGAACCGCGCCGCGATAGGTCTTTGAGAGATTGCGGATTGCCAGCATGGTGCCTCCAATTGCAGGAGCACTGGCCTTGCGGGCGACCGGCCAACTCGCAATTGCCGAATGACCAAGTGGACGCTGGTAGTGACAAACGACCCGTCATTGACCAGAATCGGTTCACACGGCCGCTCATCATCGTTTTTGCGCCGTTCGTCATTCACGAATGAATTTGATTCGAAGGAAAGTGCAGAACGTGCCAACCCAATCGGTAGCGGCAAGGCAGGAGTAATGACGAGGCCTCAAACCATCCCTGCGTCGGTGACGAACTGGTCGGTGCAGCTGATGCCTATGATCGCCGCAGTCCTGCTCTCTGCGCTATGGCGGCATCACGCCGCAGGCGATGAAACGCTGGGCAGCTTCGCGCTGCATGTGGCACAGACTGGATTGGTGAGCCTGCCGTTCGTGGCTGCGCATCTCTCAGCGTTTCGTCTGCGACCGCTTGCGGCATTGGCCGCTTGGCTGGCAGGCTTCGCGCTTTATCCGATCGCCGTCTTTTGGGTTCCCACACGCGGCGAATTCGACAGTCTGCTGCCAGGCATGCGCGAGTGCGCGACCGCAGCTGCCTTCAGTGCCATGGCATTACTGGCAGGCGGCAGGTCCAGCTATCGCCTCCGCGCCGGTGAAATTGCGTCGCTTTTGCGCCGTTTGCCGGTCACGTTGGACGGTTCGATGCTCGCACTTCTGATGGGATGGGCACTGGCGACGACTTCACTCTTCGCATCGACCGCCGACGCAGTGCGGAACCAGCCGTTTACCGTGTGGTTCGATCCCGTGCGCCTCGCCCGTCATCCGGGTGAAGCCCTGTATTACCTCTGGCAGTTCGCGATCGTGGCATTGCTCCTCTACGCGTTCTACTGGGGCAGCCGTTATCTCCTGGTCCGGCGCGCGCTGGGCGGCCATGGCTGGACATTCTTTGCGCTGTCGTCATTGAGTTACTGGATCATCGCGACGCCGCTTATGGCCAGCCTTGTCCTGCAACTGCCGATCAACCTGCCGGAATGGAGCCTTCTGCCATCCGAAGATCGCCAACTATTCGATCCGCTCAATTATGGCTTCACCTTCGTTTTTCTCGCGGTGACGATGCCCATCGTGCTGGCGAGCGAACGCTTGCTTGCCGAGCAGCGCGATGCGGCCGGGCGCCACGAACAGGTGAGCGCCGAGCTTGCTCTCCTGCAGCAACAGATCAACCCCCACTTCCTGTTCAACTCGCTCAACACGCTATACGCCCTGTGTCTCAAGGATCGCTCGTCCGCCGCCGATGCCGTTGTCAAATTGTCCGATCTGCTACGTTACACTGTATATGACGGGCAACGTGATCTGGTCCGTCTCGACGAAGAGATTGAATATTTGCGCAACTATATCGCCCTGCAGCTGTTGCGTTTGGGGGATCGCTGCGTGGTCCGATGTAATTGGCCGGAAGTTTCGGACCGGTTGTGTATCCCGCCGCTGCTGCTGATCATGCTGGTCGAGAATGCGTTCAAGCATGGTATCGAACCTACGGACCGGGCGAGTGAACTCACGATCGACCTGAGTGTTTCTGCCACCCATATGCGCTTTGTCTGCGAAAACTCGCTCGACCCAGATACAGTGCGCTCAAAGACATCGAGCCTTGGCCTGGCCAATCTTCGCCGCCGGCTTGAACTGATTTTCGGAGACAGTTCCGGTCTGAGCAGCGAGCGAAGCGGGGAAGGATGGCGCGCAGTGCTGGAACTGGAACTTCGCCCATGCTGAACGTGCTTCTGGTCGATGACGAGCCTTTGGCGCACGAAGTCCTGCTGCACCATTGCCGCGCGCATCCTGACTTGCGGGTTGTGGGCCAGTGTCACAACGCTGCCGAAGCCCTCGTGAAGATCAGCGAAGTTCCCGTCGACCTGATGTTTCTCGACGTCCGCATGCCGCGCTTCGGCGGCCTTGACCTGCTGCGCGGGCTGGAGGCCCCTCCACTCGCAATCATCGTCAGCGCGCACCGCGAGCATGCGCTCGACGGCTTCGAACTCGACGTGGTCGACTACTTGCTAAAGCCGGTGAGCTCGGACCGGTTCGCTGCGGCGCTGGACAAGGCGCGGCGGCGCCTGGCCGAGCAGAAACAGGACATGCCAAGCGAGCAGGAATATCTGGCCTTGCGGGTCGACGGTGCAACCCGCCGGTTGAGGCTGGACCGCATCTCCGGTTTTCAGGCCGAGGGAAACTTCGTCAAGGTCTGGAGCGACGAAGGAAATTGTCTCGCCACGACCACGCTTCGAAACCTGCTCGAGACCTTGCCCGAGAAGGACTTCGTCCAAGTCCACCGATCCTTTGTCGTGCGGCGCGACCGGATCTTCGAACAGCGCCGGGCGTCCGTGACGCTCGACAACGGCATGGAAGTCCCGATCGGCCGATCCTACCGCAAGAAAGAGGTCATTTGACGCGGCGCTGGCGCGCAAGAGGCCTCCCTCTAAGGTGATCTGAAGCCGACCTTCAACGTAGAGCCAGATGGCCGCCATTCGATCTTTGCGTTGAAAGGGTGTAGTTCAGCTTGGGTCAGAATGAATCCAGACACACACGTCTCACCTTCCAGCGAATGGAGACTATCCATTGACCTACTATCTAGCGACAATTCTGGAGACCTCGTTCTCCGAAGCGATCGAAAGGACCGAACTGGCCCTTCAGACCGAAGGCTTTGGCATCATCTCACGCATCGACATGCAAGAGGCTCTCAAGACCAAGATCGGGGTGGAATTCCGCCCCTATACAATCCTTGGGGCTTGCAACCCGAAGCTGGCCTATCAGGCACTGCAGATCGAGGACAAGGTCGGGACGATGCTGCCATGCAATGTCGTTGTGCAAGCGATCGATGATAGGCACACTGAAGTGGCGGCGATTGATCCAGTTGCATCGATGCAGGCTATCGAGAACCCGGATCTTGTCAGCGCTGCCGGCGAGGTGCGGGCAAAACTCGCCAAAGTTATTGAAAGCCTTGATGCCGGTAACGCTACAGATCGTTAATTCGCCAAACGGGTGTTCGCGCCGCACCCGATTTCGGCCAATTGGTTCAGGGGCAAGCGCATAAATGATGGAAATTCCGGGCGTCGACTGGATCGATGCTTACAAGCCGAGCTTAAGCCAGCGCTCATGGCCAGCGGCGACAACGCAAACCAGACCGCAATCCTGGACGAAATGGTAGCGGAGGAGGGACTCGAACCCCCGACACGCGGATTATGATTCCGCTGCTCTAACCACCTGAGCTACTCCGCCCCGAAAGGCTTGCCGGGGCAAACGCCCGCTCGGCAGGCGGCGCATTTAGGGCGCAGCCTCGCCCCGGTCAACTGCTATTGCCGCCGAAAGGCGCAACGCTTCACAAACTCCCACGGGCCGCCGCGATAGATGTGCAGTTCGAGCGCGGGAAAGGCGAACTCTCGCGGTTCGATCGCACCGCGCAAACCCGCCTGCAGCGCGCGCGCCTCTTCCTTCGTCACCTTGTTCTGGATGGTGATGTGCAGCCTTGGCTCGTGCAGGTCCTGCGCGGTCAGGCTGCCGTGAAAATGATCGGCAATCTGTGCCCTGATCCCGAGCAGTTCGGGGCTGTGAAGCGCGATCGCGGTCCCCTTGCCCAGATTCATCAACCCGGCAATCCGCCCCACCGGAGGCGCAAATTCGCGCGCAACCCGCGGCAAATAGTCGCGCAATTCCTGAAACAAGGCCGGGGCAAAGGCGTGGAACAGGGTGACGTGGGCATGCAGGTGATTGCGCTCGGGCGGGAAGTGGGCACGCCGCAAGTCATCGGCCCAGGCGAAGATGTCATCGGGCAGCGCCGCAGTGACGATGAATGGCGAGCTTCCCATGCGGCGCCTCCTGATATGATAGCTTGTCGCCGCAGCCCATATCGAGCAATCTGGCAACAAGACAAGGGGAGAGGGAAATGACAAGAACCATGCTGGCAGGCTTCCTGGCCGGGATCTCGCTCACAAGCGTTGCAGCGGCACAAGAGGGAGCAAAGCCCGCCTCCCCGGCAACGGTGGAAGCGCAGCAGGCCGTGGCAGCAGCCCTGCCGGCTGACGGCACGCGCGATGCGGATTTCGCCCTGCGCGGCTTCGTGGCCACGCGCGATGACCCGATCATCCGCAATGCGGCAGGCGAGCCAGTCTGGAACCTCGATGCCTATGGTTTTGTCGAGGGCGAGGCGCCCGCCACGGTCAACCCCAGCCTGTGGCGGCACATGCGCTATCTGAGGCACCACGGCCTGTTCGAGGTAGCAGGCGGCGTGTGGCAGGTGCGCGGCTTTGACCTTTCGAACATGACGGTGGTGCGCGGCGAAACCGGGTGGATCCTGATCGATCCGCTGACCACCAGCGAGGTTGCAGCTGCGGCGCTCGAGCTGGTCAATGCTACACTGGGCGAGCGCCCCGTTTCCGCAGTGATCTACAGCCACAGCCATGCCGATCACTTTGGCGGCGTGCGCGGCGTGACAAGCGCAGAGGATGTGGCGGCGGGGCGCACGCAGATCATCGCGCCCGAACATTTCATGGAAGAGGCAGCGTCCGAGAACGTGATGGCTGGCGGCGCCATGCAGCGCCGCGCGGCCTATCAGTTCGGTGCCGGGCTGGTGCCGGGGAATAGTGGCCAGATGGGCAGCGGAATTGGTGCAGCCGTATCTCGCGGCACGATCAGCCTGCTCCCGCCCACCGACACGATCACCCGCACGGGGGAGACCCGCACAGTCGATGGCGTGGAACTGGAGTTCCAGATCGTTTCAGGCAGCGAGGCGCCCGCCGAACTCAATGTGTTTGTCACGCCCGCCAAGACATTCCTTGCGGCCGAGATCGCGACCTGCACCATGCACAATATCCTCACCCCGCGCGGGGCGAAGGTGCGCGATGCACGTGCCTGGGCGCATTTCCTCGACGAGGCAGTGCAGGATTTCGCGCCGAAAAGCGACGTCGTGATCTCGAGCCACTGCTGGCCGCAATTTGGGCGCGAGGCAGGGGTGGCGTGGCTCAGCGCACAACGCGATAACTACCGCTATCTGCATGACCAGACCGTGCGGCTGATGAACCGGGGCGCGACCATGGCCGAGATCGCCGAGGCGGTGCCGCTGCCGCCGCAATTGGCCGATGAATGGTCAAACCACGGCTATTACGGCACCTACAGCCACAATTCGAAGGCGATCTACCAATATTATCTCGGCTGGTATGACGCTGTGCCGGCCCACCTCAACCCCCACCCGCCGGTTGCCCGTGCGGCCCGCATGATCGCGGCGCTGGGCGGCGCCGAGCGCGTGATCGCGCTGGCCCGAAATGCCATGGCCAAGGGCGACTATCGCTGGTCATCAGACCTGTTGCAGCAGCTTGTATTTGCCGAGCCTGAAAATACCGAAGCCAAGGGGCTGCTGGCTGACAGTTACGAGCAGCAAGGCTACCAGTCAGAAAGTGCGATCTGGCGTAACCAGTTCCTGGCTGCCGCCTACGAGCTGCGCAACGGAAGGCCAGACAATTTCGCCACACAAAGCACGGACATGATCGCCGCAGTTCCCACTGGCCTGCTGCTTGATTCGGTTGCAACCCGTTATGATCCCACCCGGCTTGGGCGCGATCTCCTGCGCGTGCAGATCAATCTCAGCGATCGCGGCGAAACGGCGGTCCTGGAAGCCAATGACAGCGTGCTGATCGCGCGGATGGGCGAAACCGGCGAGGCGGCGGCAGCGACCATCACCGGCCCGCGCCAATTGCTGCTGGGGCTGATGTTCCTCAAACTGCCGCTGGCGCAGATGCAGGCAGCCGGGCTGAAGGTGGAAGGCGACGCGGGGGCGCTGCAGGACTTGCTTGACGCGCTCGACCCGATGCCGGGAACCTTCGACATCGTCACGCCTTAAGGCGCCGCCGAGGGTCAGGAACCTAGATGCCCTTCTCCGCGCGAAACCTGCGCCATGCCGCCACGTTGCGGTTATGCTCTTCCAGCGTTTCGGCAAACACATGCCCGCCGCTGCCATCGGCGACATAGTAAAGCGCGCTGGTTTTCGCCGGATTGAGCGCCGCCGTTATCGCCGCGCGGCTGGGGTTGGAGATCGGCCCAACGGGTAGCCCGGCTATTGCTCTGGTGTTGTAGGGATTGGCATCGCGCAGTTCCGACCGGCGGATCATGCGGCCCAGCGGCTTGCCCTTCGTGATCGGATAGATGGTGGTCGCATCGGCGCCCAGCATCATGCCGATGCGAATGCGGTTGGAGAGCACGCCGGACACAAGGCCAAGCTCCTCCTTGTCCTGCGTCTCCTTCTCGATAATCGAGGCCAGGATCACCGCTTCGCGTTTGGACTTCACTGCCGCACTGGGGCTGCGCTTTGCCCACGCCTCATCGAGATAGCCGGTCATCGCATCCTGCATCCGCGCAAGGACCGCAGCGCGCGGCTCACCGCGTTCGAAATCATAGGTATCGGGCAATACCGATCCCTCGGCAGGCACCGCGACTTCACCCGTAAGCAGTTCCTCCGCCATCAGGCGTTCGTAGACCATGATCGACGGCATGCCTTCGGGAATGGTCACGAAACGGCGGATAACGTCGCCCTGCTGGAAGGCGCGCAGGATGTCGCCCTGCCCCATATCCGGGGTCAGCCGGAATTCCCCGGCCTGAATCGGCGCATCTCCGCCCAGCAACCTGGCATGCAGAACGAAACCGTCAGCCGAACTGATCAGCCCTTCATCCTCAAGCTTCTTCGCCACTGCGGTGAGCGACGAGCCTGAGGGAATGACAAAGGTTGTCGCCTGTTCGATCCTGGCTGAACCGAACAGCGCCGACAGCGCAATTGCCCCCGCCACGAGCAGCGCCAGGATGGCCGCAACGAGGCAGCCGCCGCGTTTCACGTCAGCTGACCTGCTTCATCACCAGCGAGGCATTGGTGCCGCCAAAGCCGAAGCTGTTGTTGAGCACGGCACGAACTTGCCGCTTCTTCGCCACCAGTGGAACAAGGTCGACGCCTTCGGTGCCTTCGTCCGGATTGTGCAGATTGAGCGTGGGCGGCACGATCTGGTCGCGCATCGCAAGGATGCAGAAGATCGCCTCAACCGCACCGGCACCGCCCAGCAGGTGGCCGATAGCCGATTTGGTGCTGCTCATCGATGCCCCCGAAAGGTCATCACCCAGCACACGCTTGACTGCAGCTAGCTCGATCGTGTCAGCCATCGTCGAGGTGCCATGCGCATTGACATAATCGATGTCGCCACGTCCCATTCCGGCCTTGCGCAGCGCCATTTCCATCGCCAGCTGCGCACCCTTTCCTTCAGGGTGCGGGGCAGTGACGTGATAGGCATCGCCCGACAGGCCATAACCAACCACTTCGGCATAGATCTTCGCGCCGCGCGCCTTGGCGTGTTCATATTCCTCAAGCACGACCACGCCAGCACCTTCGCCCATCACGAAGCCGTCGCGGTCCTTGTCATAGGGGCGGCTGGCCTCGGTCGGACGGTCATTCATGCTCATGTTGAGCGCCCGCGCCTGCGCGAAACCGGCCACGCCGAGCGGATTGATGGTCGATTCCGAGCCACCCGCCAGCATTACATCGGCATCGCCATCCTTGATCATGCGCGCTGCATCGCCGATCGAATGCGCCCCGGTTGAGCATGCCGTGACGACCGCATGGTTGGGCCCCATCAACCCGTATTTGATCGAAACCTGGCCGCTGATGAGGTTGATCAATCGTCCATGGACGAAATGCGGGCTGACACGGCCCGGCCCGCGTTCGTGCAGCACGATCGATTCGCTTTCGATCCCCGGCAATCCGCCAATGCCTGAACCGATCGAGCAACCGGTGCGCAGCTTCAGGTCTTCATCCATCTCGGCCAGGCCGGCGTCTTCGAGCGCCTGGCCCGCCGCGTCGATGCCGTAGATGATGAAGGGATCCACCTGGCGCTGGACCTTGTGATCGACGCGCTTGTTGGGATCGAAGCCGTATTCATGATCGGCCGGTTTCACTTCGCAGGCAATCTGGCACTTCTGGTCAGAGGCATCGAAACGGGTGATCGGGCCCGCCCCGCTCTTGCCAGCGATCAGATTGCTCCAGCTCGTCTCTACATCGCCACCCAGGGGGGTAACAAGGCCAAGACCGGTAACGACGACACGACGCATCGATTTCTCCGTATTCCAGTTCAGGATCGCACTTTCGGGCGACCAGAATGCAACAGGCTCAACCCCAAGGGGCCGAGCCTGTCAATATCCCGCCAATGTGATGGCGTTGCCACCTGCGTGCGGGCGAAAGACGTGAAGGACCTAGCCCTTGTTGTCTTCAATATATTTCGTGGCGTCACCGACGGTGGTGATCTTTTCAGCCGCATCGTCAGGGATTTCGACGCCGAATTCTTCTTCGAACGCCATCACCAGTTCGACGATGTCGAGGCTGTCTGCGCCCAGATCGTCGATGAAGCTGGCTTCCTGGGTGACCTTGTCGGCCTCAACACCAAGGTGCTCGACAACAATCTTCTGCACGCGGTCGGCAGTATCGCTCATAATGTTCCCTCTGCTTATGGGGTTTTGAATTTCGTCATTCGCCCTAATGAACGGATCGGCGCAGCGCAAGAGGCATAGGAATTCGCTTCTGCGACTTTGCGCCGCGCTTATGCGCCCCTTATGCCCCTTCACCCTCTTTCTTGGGCGGCTCGACCACCCGCAGGTGCAATTCGCGCAGCTGCTTGGGATCGGGCCTGCTGGGCGCGCCCATCAGCAGGTCTTCGGCCTTCTGGTTCATCGGGAACAGGGTGATCTCGCGCAGGTTCTGCGCCCCGCACAGCAGCATCACGATCCGGTCCACCCCGGCGGCCATCCCGCCATGCGGCGGCGCGCCATACTGGAAGGCGCGGTACATGCCGCCGAACTGCTGCTCGACGTCCGCCTTTGACAGGCCGACAACCTCGAACGCCTTGACCATGGTTTCGGGCCGGTGGTTACGGATCGATCCCGATGCGATCTCATAGCCATTGCAGACCAGGTCATACTGATAGGCGTTGATGGTCAGCGGATCCTGGTTCTCCAGCGCGTCGAGCCCGCCCTGCGGCATGGAGAAGGGGTTGTGGCTGAAGTCGACCTTCTTCTCGTCCTCGTCATATTCGTAGAACGGGAAATCGACGATCCAGGCGAGTTCGAAGCGGTTCCGGTCGATCAGGTCGAGCTGCTCGGCCACACGGATGCGCGCCGCGCCAGCCAGTTTGGCGGCATCGGATTCCTTGCCTGCAGCAAAGAACAGTCCGTCATTCTCGCCCAGGCCCAGCTCGGCATAGAGCTGCTCCATGCGCTCGGCCCCGTGGTTCTTGGCGATCGGCCCGCCGAACTCGCCCTGCTTGCGCGTCACATAGCCCAGCCCCGCGAAGCCTTCCTTGCGTGCCCAGTCATTCATGTCGTCGAAGAACTTGCGGCTCTTCTCATGCGTGCCGGGCGCAGGAACCACGCGCACCACGCCGCCGCCGCCCACGATCTTCTCGAACAGGCCGAAGCCCGACTGCTGGAAATGCTGTGAGACATCGCTGATTATCAGCGGGTTGCGCAGATCGGGCTTGTCGGTGCCATACTTCAGGATCGCTTCGGCATAGGGGATGCGCGGAAAGCTGCCCGCGGGCGTTACATGCTTGCCATTGGCGAACGCCTCGAACGTGCCGGCGATCACCGGCTCCATCGTCTCCCACACCTCTTCCTGCGTCACGAAGCTCATTTCGAGGTCGAGCTGGTAGAATTCGCCCGGCAGCCGGTCTGCGCGCGGGTCTTCGTCGCGAAAACAGGGCGCGATCTGGAAATAGCGGTCGAACCCCGCCACCATCAGCAGCTGCTTGTACTGCTGCGGGGCCTGCGGCAGCGCGTAGAACTTGCCCGCGTGGATGCGGCTCGGAACCAGGAAGTCGCGCGCGCCCTCTGGGCTGGAAGCAGTCAGGATCGGGGTCGAGAATTCGTTGAAGCCCACCGCGCGCATCCGCTCGCGCATGTCAGCCACCACCGCCACGCGGGTCATGATGTTCCGGTGCAGCGTTTCGCGGCGCAGATCGAGGAAGCGGTATTTCAGGCGGATATCCTCAGGGTATTCCTGCTCGCCCGCAACCGGCATCGGCAGTTCTTCGGCGGCACTCTGCACGGTAACCTCGCGCGCGAAAACTTCGATCGCGCCGGTCGGTAAATCCTTGTTCACCGTTTCAGGCGTGCGCGCCTTCACATTGCCGTCGATCGTCACGACCGATTCGAGTCGCAACCTTTCCAGCACCGGCAATGCAGCCGAATCCTCGTCCGCCACGATCTGCGTAATGCCGAAGTGATCGCGCAGGTCGATGAACAGCACCCCGCCATGGTCGCGCTTGCGGTGGATCCAGCCCGAAAGACGGACGGATTCGCCAACATTTGCTTCACCAAGCTGTGCGCAATTGTGGGTACGATAGGCGTGCATCTAATATCTTTCCAAATTCGGGTGTATGGCGCTATGGGCGCGCCCAGGCAAAAGCGCGCAAGCCCGTGTGCGTTTCAAGCGCGCGCTAACAGGGGAAGAGGGTGGCTTTGTCAAGGTTCCCCTTCCGAAATGGGCCGCAAGGCCCGAGGGCGGTACTCCGCCCCACACAAAGAAAAGACGGATGAAAATACACGATCTGATTACCACAACCGACGCTCTGACACAGCTGTGCGAGCGCCTTTCCACATCCGAATTCGTGACGGTCGATACCGAATTCATGCGCGAAAACACCTATTGGCCCGAACTGTGCCTGGTGCAAATCGCGAATGATAAAGAGGCCGCCGCGATCGATCCGCTGGCAGATGGCATTGACCTTGCCCCGCTGCTGCGGCTGCTGACGGAAAATGAGGATGTGCTCAAGGTGTTTCATGCCGGCGGGCAGGATGTCGAGATCATCGTCAACCTTGCCGGAAAAACCCCGCACCCGATCTTCGACACGCAGATCGCGATGATGGCAATCAGCCAGAACGACCAGATCGGTTATGCCAATCTCGTCGAAGCCTGGCTCGACATCACCATCGACAAGGGCGCGCGATTTACCGATTGGAGCCGCCGCCCGCTCACTGACCGGCAGATCGAATATGCCATCGGCGACGTTACGCATCTTTCGAAAATCTTCCCCAGGATCCTGAACAAGCTGATCAAGACCGGGCGCGGCGACTGGCTCGACGCGGAAATGGACAAGCTTGCAGATGCCTCCAACTATCTGATCGATCCTGACCAGGCCTGGCGGCGAATTCGCCAGTCCGGGCGCAATCCCCAGGTGCTGGGGCGGCTCAAGGTTCTGGCGGCGTGGCGCGAAAGCGAAGCGCAGCACAAGAATATCCCGCGCGGCCGGATCATGCGCGATGAGACCCTGGCCGATATCGCCAGCCACCCGCCGCGCCAGCAGGCCGATCTGGCCAAGGTGCGCGGGCTTTCATCCGCCTGGCGCGACAATGACATCGGCAAGCGGCTGATGAAAGTGCTCGAAAAGGCGGAGCCGATCGACAAGGACGAGATTCCCGAAAAGATGAAGCGCGGCGCCCCGCTGGGCAAGGAAGGCGCGCTGGTGGCGGACCTCCTCAAGCTGCTGCTCAAGATCCGCAGCCGCGAGATTGACGTCGCCACTCGGCTGTTGACGCGGGCCGAAGAGATGGAGGCGCTCGCCGCCGGGGTGCGTGACCTGCCGGTGCTGCAGGGCTGGCGATATGACATTTTCGGGCGCGACGCGCTGCAACTGGTGGAAGGCAAGCTCGCCTTTGCGGTGAAGCGCGGCAAGCTGACCATGACGCATATCGACGATATACAGGCCGAGATGGAAGAGGCACTGGCAGCGGAGTGAGGGCTACCTGCGTGCGGCGGGTGTCGGGATCCGGGACTCATCCATCTCTAGGAAAGAACAAATTTCGTCTTGATGTGCGCTGGCCTGTCAGTCAGAACGGACCGGAACGGTGATCGGCGTACACTTCCTTTTGGAAGGGAAGCGAGGTTGTCCAGGCCGAGCGATCACCGTTCCGCACTTTCGCATTGGACGCGAACGTGTTGCCATATGAGAATACTGAATCAACACAGAGTCTTGCGCAAGCCCCAATGCTGACAAATTTGTCACATTCCGCTGTGGATAGCAGGGAGGGCGAAGCGGAATTCCGGGACAGTATATTTAATTCGGTTGGGCCAATCTCGATCCGCATTGGATGGCTGTCGTGGCGCCGCCCGAAGGTCCGACACCTTGGTGCCTTGGTGTCCCCTCGACAAGCCCGGGACAGGCTTAGCGTGAAACCAATTTGTTTCTTCCGGATACGGCAGGACACCCACCCCCCATTCCCGATACCCGTCCCCGTGCAGGCGGGGATCAAGGGAGGGGAGGTAAAGCTCAGCGCCTCTGCACGAACCCAAACAGCACCGACTGCCACACTGGATTGCTTCGTCGCTTCGCTCCTCGTAATGACGAGCTACGTGGCCCGCTTTCCTACTCGACACTGCGCGCACTAAACTGTGTGTCATGCCAACGCATTCTCGCATCCCAACCCCCGTCCTCACGATATCCACCCAAAAGTCACATGTCCTTTGCCGCAAAGTGACGCTTTGCGAGCCGCAGAGTCACGCTTTTGCGCAGCAGGCTTACACTTCCGCACGCCAGCTTCACGCTTTTCGGCAAACGGTCACACTTTTCGCCCCAAGGTTCACACAATGGCGCTTTTTGCCTTTAGACCGTGTTCCATGTGTTCCATCCTGCGGGACTTTGCGCCTTCGCCGTGTCGGGCTAAGGGCATAGGCAGCATGTCCACCTACCTCCCCACCATCAAGCAGCTGCAATATCTCGTCGCACTCCACGAACACGGCCATTTCGGGCGCGCGGCGGAAAGTTGCTTCGTCTCGCAATCGACGCTTTCGGCGGGGATTCGCGAGCTCGAATCGCTGCTGGGCGTGACCCTGGTCGAGCGCACGCGCCGCGTGGTGCGCTTTACCGCGCTGGGCGAGCAGGTGGTGGAAAAGGCGCACCGGCTGCTGCGCGAGGCGGAGGAACTTTCGGACTTGGTGCAGGCAGCGGGCAAGCCGCTTTCGGGCACGCTGCGGATGAGCGTGATCCCCACTATCGCACCCTTCATGCTGCCGCGCATCCTGCCGCGGCTGAAGCGCGAGCGGCCCGAGCTCAAGCTGATGCTGCGCGAGGAAACCAGCCACGACGCGGTCGAATCGCTCCAGCATGGGCGGGTCGATTGCGTGCTGCTGGCCCTGCCCTTTGCCACCGGCGAGGTGGAGATGGCGCATATCGCCGATGACCAGCTTTATGTCGCCTTTCCCAAGGATGACCCGCGCGATCCGCCGGATTCGATCCCTGCCTCGATGATCGATGAAGGCAGGCTGCTGCTGCTGGAAGACGGGCATTGCCTGAAGGAACATGCGCTGGCGGCGTGCAACCGGCCCGAACTGCGCGCCTCGGCCACCATGATCGGCACTTCGCTGCATACGCTGGTGCAGATGGTGAACAATGATCTGGGCCTCACGATGCTGCCGGAAATGGCGCTCGAGGCCGGAATCCTCAACGGCACCGATGTGGTCGCACGGCCATTGCGGGCGAAGAATGCCAAGCGCGAGATCGCGCTGATCTGGCGCAAGAACAGCCCGCGTTCGGAAGAGTTCGAATTGCTGGCGGAGGAATTGCGCGAAGGTTAGCGCAGGGTGTCAGGCCTTGGCGGGTGCGAGGCGGGACTTGGCGAAACGCTCAAATTTCCGCGCCGCGAACAATGGCACCACCACCGACAGCGCGATGCCGGCCAGCGAACAGAAGCCGAGCCACAGGGCCATGAGCGACCCGCCTGACTGATACATCGCATAGAGGACCGGCACAGCCATGATCACGCCGCGCACTTCGTTGAAGACGATGGCGACCCAGCCAATCTTGAGAAAGGCGGCAATCAAGGTGGAAAGCGTGGCGCTCATGGGGCCTTGGTATCCCCAAATGCTTTCCAAGAAGTTGATGTTGGCTGCGGCAAATGCCGCTGGCCAGATCAAACCATTCATGTTCGCGGCCTTTCGCTTTGCGAGCGCTCAGTTCCTGAATGGAATACGCACCAGAAGCGCATTTGGTTTCAAGACGCCGGGTGATTTCATGCCCGATTATCTGATTCGCAGCGAAGGTTCAGTCCATGTGCTTGAGGCCGACACGCAGATAGTCCCACCCCGTCATCAGCGTCAGGATCGCAGCCGCCCAAAGTGTGGTGAGGCCAACCGTATGCGGCACATTGGCCTCTATCCCGCCAATGTCCATGTTCCATTCGGGCAGCCCGCGCCCAAGGATGAGCGCACCCAGCGCGATGATCTGGAAGGTCGTTTTCCACTTGGCAAGCTTGGTCACCGGCACCGAGACTTGCAACCCGCCGAGGAATTCGCGAAGACCGGACACGGCGATCTCGCGCACCAGAATGATCAGCCCGGCAATCACATGCATGTCACCGACATAGGGGCCGCGCAGCACGCCCTGCGCTGTAAGCACCAGGATCACAGCGGCAACCATGATCTTGTCCGCGATCGGATCGAGGAAGATACCAAGCCTGGAAACCGCCCCGCTGGAGCGCGCGAGATAGCCGTCGAAATAGTCGGTAATGCCCATCAGGCTGTAGAGCACGAAAGCGATCAAATAGCCGGTTTGCCAATTCGGCCACCACAGGAAGAAGGCGAGCAGCGGCACCGCGCCGATCCGGGACAGGGTGAGGATATTGGGCAAGGTCAGCATCAGGCACTTCCCTTAGCGCGTTGCGGCGCCGGGCAAAAGATGGCTGGAAAGGCTTGTTCACCGCTCACCCCCACCCTAGGATCATCTGCAATGAAGCGGCAGCGGGGCTGATTGGATGAGCACTTCAACGCATCTGCTGCGCCGGCGGCGCTTCCTGCCGCTGTTCTGCACCCAATTGCTCAACGCCTTCAACGACAATCTCTACAAGACCGCGATGGTGCTGTTCGTGGTTTACAGCGTCTATGATGATGAAAGCGCCGAAGGCATCTTCAGTGCGGTGGCATCGGCGCTGTTCATCCTGCCTTTCTTCATCCTTTCGGCGCTGGCGGGGCAGCTCGCCGACATGCGCGACAAGGCGAAGATCATCCGCACGGTGAAAATGTGCGAGATCGGCCTGATGCTGATCGGTGCAAGCGGGCTCTATCTCGCCTGGCGCGGAATTTCGGTCGATACGCTGGCGATCCCGCTGCTGCTGCTGGCATTGTTTCTCACGGGCGTGCAGTCGACCTTTCTTGGCCCGATCAAATACGCCATCCTGCCGCAGCATCTCAAACGAAACGAGGTGCTGGCAGGCACCGGCCTGGTCGAAGCGGGGACCTATATCGCGATTCTGACCGGTACCATTCTGGCCGGATGGATACCGGTCGAATGGGCAGCCGGCGGCATCATCGCAACATCCGTCATAGGTTATTTGACAAGCCGCCAGGTCCCCGCTGCCCCGCCCATTGCCGATTACGAGAAGCTCGACTGGCACATCATTCGCGCATCGATCGGGCTGATCAGGAAAACGATGCTCGATCGGCAGATCTATTATGCGATACTGGCGATCAGCTTTTTCTGGACCATTGGAGCCGTCCTGTTCATCCAGTTCCCGCCGCTGGCCAAGAACACGCTCATGGCAAGCAAGGAAGTCGCCAGCCTGTTCCTGGTGATCTTCTCGGTAGGGGTGGCAATCGGATCGATATCGATCAACGCGCTGCTCAAGGGCACCGTATCGGCGCGCTATTCACCAGCCTCGGTGATCGTGATGGGCCTGTTCGTGATCGCCTTCTACCTCGTGTGCCGCATGTGGCACGCTGACCAGCCGACCGAGCTTCTCAGCGTAAGCGAATTTCTCGCCTGGCCGCTGGCCACAGTCATCATGCTGTGCCTGCTGGGGATAGCGATTGCGGGCGGGATGTTCGTTGTGCCGCTTTACGCATTTCTCACCACCCGCTGCTCGCCTGATGCCGCAGCGCGCACCATTGCCGCGAACAACATCGTCAATTCCGGCGCGATGGTTGGCGGCGCGCTGGTCGCCATGGCGCTAAGCGCGATTGGCGTGCCGGTGGTGGAACAATTGCTGCTCAGCGCGGCGATGTGCCTGATTTCTGCATACCTGGGCCGGCAGCTGCACAGGGCCGAGCTGGAGGCTGGGCCGGTTTAGGCGAAGAAAACGAGCACCGCTGCGAATGTCGCGAAGTAGGCGGTGGCGAAGCCGCGCACATCTTCGCGCGTCAGCTTCCACAGCACTTCGGCGGGTGCCTCATACTCATTGCTGCGGACATGCGCCGGCAACAGCGCCCGAAATGGGTGCCTTGCCTGCTCGTCGGTCAATACCAGGTTCCTACGCATGGGGGCTTCTTAACCCGATGCTAACCATTTCGCGCGCTCTGATTCCGGGCTGTCGCAAGGCGGGACATTAAGCATCCCTGTTCATGGTGACCTGTGGATAGATTGCTTCGCTTGCAATGCAGGTTTAAGCCCCTCGGCATGACTGCACGCCCTACTCCCGATGCCGCAAAGCTGCTGGTCGAATGCCTGATCGAACAAGGCGCAGACCGCATCTTCACCGTTCCCGGCGAAAGCTTCCTGCAAGTGCTTGATGCGCTGCATGGCCGCGACGAAATCGATCTTGTCACCTGCCGCCAGGAAGGCGGCGTCGCTTTCATGGCCTGCGCAGATGGAACGATGACCGGAAGGCCAGGCATTGCCTTTGTTACGCGCGGCCCGGGCGCGACCAACGCCAGCATCGGGGTGCATGTGGCGCATCAGGATTCGCAGCCGATGATCCTGTTCGTGGGCGATGTCGACCGCTCGATGCGCGAGCGCGAAGGGTTTCAGGAAGTGGACTTCCCGGCCTTCTTCAGCCCGATCTGCAAATGGGCGGCACGGATCGACAGCGCGGACCGGATTCCCGAATTCGTCGCACGTGCCTTTGCCACTGCGATCTCGGGCCGCCCCGGCCCGGTGGTGCTTGCCCTGCCCGAAGACATGCTGGATGATGCCACGCAGGCTAAACCGCGCCCCTTCGTAACCCGGCCATCGCAAGCCGCCTGCCCCGATGCGATGCAAGCGCTGATGGCGCTGATCGGTGATGCGGCCAGCCCGATTGCGATCATCGGTGGGGCTGGCTGGAACCCCAAGGCACGCGAATACTTCAGGCAATTCGCCGAACGAATCGGCCTGCCGGTTGCAACGGCGTTCCGGCGGCAGGACGCAATTTCGCCTTCTTCACCGGTTTATGCCGGTAATCTTGGCTATGGGCCCAACCCCAAGCTGGTCGAGCGGGTCAAGCAGGCCGATCTGGTCATCGCAGTGGGCGCGCGCCTGGGTGAAGCGACAACAGACGGTTATACCTATCCTGAACTCGACCGCACCGAGCAGCGACTCGTGCATATTCATCCCGACCCGGAAGAACTGAACCGGGTTTATATGACCGATCTGGCGATCTGCTGTGCGATGGATGAATTCGCCGAGGCGGCGGCGCTGTGGGAAGACAATTCGATCATTTCTTTCGACGCCGGGGCTGAAGCACATGCAGAATGGAAGGCATGGTCCACGCCGAAACCGGCCGATTTCCCGCTCGACCTGGGCCAATGCGTTGCCTTCATGCGCGAAACCTGGCCTGCCGACACGATCATCTGCAACGGCGCGGGGAACTTCTCTGGCTGGTGGCACCGCTATTGGCGTTACGAAGGGTTCGCCACGCAGCTCGCCCCTACAGCCGGGGCGATGGGCTATGGCATACCGGCAGCCGTCGCTGCCGCGCGCCGCTTCCCTGATCGCGCAGTGGTGGCGCTGGCGGGTGACGGCGACTTCCTGATGAACGGGCAGGAACTGGCCACCGCCGCCCAATATGGCTGCAACTTGACCGTGCTGGTGATCGATAACGGCGCCTATGGCACCATCCGCATGCACCAGGAACGCGAGTTTCCCGAACGGGTTTCAGGCACACAGCTCGCCAATCCGGATTTTGCCGCGCTGGGTGCAGCATTCGGCGCATGGACTGCCCGCGCGGAAACCACCGATGATTTCAAGCGAGCGCTATCCGAAGCGCGCGGTCGCCAGGGGCTGAAGCTGATCCACTGCAAGATCGATGTCGAACAGCTCGCCGCCAGTGGCGCCACGGTTAGCGGGCTCAGAGGTCGCTAGACGCTGTTGGCCAGCCCGCCGCCCATTTCCAGGATCACCTTCCATTCTTCGGGCGTGATCTCGGCCACTGAAAGCCGCCCCAGCCGCACCAGCTCGCAATCGGCAAGCTTTGGCTCCGCCTTGATCTGCTTGAGCGTCACAGGCTGCTTGAGCCTGGCCTTGGGCTTCACCTTCACCGCTGCCCATTTGCCTTCCGGATCAGTCGGATCGGTGATCCCCTCAACCGAAACGGTCACTACACCGACGATCTCCAGCCCTTCGCGAGAATGGTAGATAAAGGCTTCGTCGCCTATCTTCATTGCTGCAAGATTGTTCTTGGCGCGGTGATTGCGCACGCCGTCCCAGGTGCCTTCCTTTTCGGCCACAAGATCGTCCCAGCTGTATTTGAACGGTTCGGATTTCATCAGCCAGTAGCGTGGCAATATTCTGCTCCTTCAGATTGGAATTTGCGCATCCCTAGAGGCAATTCCCATAAAGCCCAAACCCGCAAGATCGCCTTTGTCATGATCAGTCCCGGCCCGGTCAACCCCGAGATATTCATCCCGGTAGTAACCGAAATGCTGGACGCAGCCCCTGCGCAGGCATAGAGCGCGCTGCGCGATGCGTATTCCCTTCACCAAGATGCACGGCCTCGGCAATGACTTCGTCGTCCTGGATGGGCGCGAAAGCCCCTTGCCCGCGCTGAATGCATTGACTGCAGCCGCGATCGCCGATCGCCGGCAAGGCATCGGCTGCGACCAACTGATCGTGCTCGAGCCGTGCGAAAATACGAGCGCCGATTTCCGCATGCGAATTTTCAACTCGGATGGCGGCGAGGTGGAGGCATGCGGCAATGCCTCGCGGGCCGTGGCACTGCTGCACGGCTCACCCGCAAGGGTGATGACCGGCGGCGGAGTGATCGCGCTGGAGCCGACCGCTGGCGGCGCGCGGGTCGACATGGGCACGCCGCGTTTCGAGTGGGACGCTATCCCGCTCGCCTATGCCATGGATACGCTCAGCATGCCTGTCAGCTGGGAGGATTTGCATGCGCCCTGCGCGGTCAATGTCGGCAATCCGCATATCGTGTTCTTCGTCGAGGATTGTGGCGCAGTGGAGCTTGAGCGGCTGGGCCCCGAGATCGAGCACGATCCGCTGTTCCCCGAGCGGGTCAATGTCAATGTAGCGACCATTGAAGCGCCAAACCGCATCCGGCTGCGGGTGTGGGAGCGCGGCGCCGGGCTCACCCGGGCCTGCGGAACGGGGGCTTGCGCCACCGCGGTCGCAGCCGCGCGGCGCGGCCTGAGCGGGCGCGAAGTGACGGTAGAGCTTCCCGGCGGCGCGCTTGACATCGCATGGCGCGAGGATGGCAGCATCCTCATGACCGGCCCGGCGACGGAAAGCTTCCGCGGCAGCTTCGCGTGGGAGGACTACGCGAAAGTCACCGCGCGATGAAAGGCCCCGATATTATCTCGCTTGGTTGCCGGCTCAATATCGCCGAGAGCGAGCGAATGCGCGGCATGCTCGGCGATGAGGACAATCTGGTTGTGATAAACAGCTGCGCTGTTACCGCCGAAGCCGTGCGCCAGACCCGCCAGGCAATCCGCCGCGCGCGCCGTGCGAACCCCGATGCCCGATTGTTGGTGACGGGATGTGCTGCCGACATCGAACGCGAGCAAATTTCCGCAATGCCCGAAGTGGACGGGTTGATCGCCAACCAGGCCAAGCTTGATCCGCGCGTGTGGAATGTGCCTGCTGCTGCAGTACCCATCGCGCCAAATCGTACCCGCGCCTTCATCGCAGTGCAGAACGGGTGCGATCACGCCTGCACCTTCTGCGTGATCCCGCAAGGGCGCGGGGCCAGCCGCTCACTCACCGTCGCACAGGTCTTGCGCGAAGTGGAACAGCATCTGGCGCAAGGGGCGGCCGAAGTCGTCCTGACCGGTGTCGATGTAACGAGCTGGGGGTACGATCTGCCCGGCAAGCCGCCGCTCGGCAGCCTTGTGAGCGCGATTTTGCGCACTTTCCCGGAACTGATGCGGCTTCGCATGTCTTCGCTTGATGGTATTGAAATCGATGAAGAACTTTTCGATTTATTTGCCTGTGAACAGCGACTGATGCCGCATCTCCATCTCTCGCTCCAGCACGGTCATGATCTGATCCTCAAGCGGATGAAGCGTCGGCACTTGCGCCGCCATGCGGCGGAGCTTGTCGCGCGGCTCAAGCAGGCCCGTCCTGAACTGGCGATCGGTGCCGATCTGATCGCGGGCTTCCCGACCGAAACCGAAGAGCATCATCAGGCCAATCTCTCGATCATTGGCGAACTGGGAATCGTGCACGGACACATCTTTCCCTATTCGCCTCGCCCCGGCACGCCCGCCGCCCGCATGCCGCAGCATGACAAGATGCTGATCAAGCGCCGGGCCAGCGAGCTGCGCGGCATGGCGGCAGAAGTGCATAGCGGCTGGCTCCAGACGCTGGTTGGCAAGGAAATGTCGGTCCTCGCCGAACGGGACGGTACAGGCTATGCGCCTGACTTCGCACGGGTCGCCGTTCCCGCCGGCATTGAGGCCGGCTGCATCGTCAAACTGTGCCCGACACAGATCAAGGAAGGACTGCTCGCATGAGCGAGGCGGATAATCCCGGTAAATCCTGGACCGATCGGCTATTTGGCGGATTCCGCAAGACCTCCGAACGGCTGAGCGAAAACCTGACCAGCGTGGTCGGAACCGCCAAGCTTGATGACGCCACGCTCGACGATGTCGAGGACGCGCTGATCATGTCGGACCTTGGCCCGTCGGCGGCAGCGCGCATCCGCACCAGGCTGGCGGAAAAGCGCTTTGGCCTCGAAATCAGCCAGCACGAGCTGAAAGAAGCCGTCGCAGAAGAAATCGCCGAAATCCTGAGACCGGTTGCCAAGCCGCTGGAGATAACTGCCTTCCCGCGTCCGCAAGTGATCCTGGTGATCGGCGTCAATGGCAGCGGCAAGACTACCACCATCGCCAAGCTGGCGCATCTGCTTCAGGAAGACGATTATGGCGTGATGCTGGCGGCGGGCGACACGTTCCGCGCAGCGGCGATCGGCCAGCTCGCCACCTGGGCCGAACGGATCAATGTTCCAATCATTCGCGGCCCCGAAGGCGGCGATCCGGCCAGCGTGGTATTCGACGCGGTCAAGGCCGCGACCGACAAGGGGATCGATGCGCTGATCGTCGATACTGCGGGCCGGTTGCAGAATAAGCGCGAGCTGATGGACGAGCTGGCCAAGATCCGCCGTGTGCTGGGCCGCCTCAACCCCGAGGCACCACATGACGTGGTGCTGGTGCTCGATGCCACCAACGGCCAGAATGCGCTGAGCCAGATTGACGTGTTCAAGGAAGTGGCAGGCGTGACCGGATTGATCATGACCAAGCTGGATGGCACCGCACGCGGCGGCGTGCTGGTCGCTGCGGCAGAGCAATACGGCCTGCCGATCCATGCCATCGGCGTGGGCGAGAAAATTGACGATCTGCGGCCGTTCGATCCTGACCTTGTGGCACGCGTGATTGCTGGAGTAGCCTGATGACAGACAACGGGAAAGATAAGACCAAAGGCACCGGGTGGCTCAATGTCGCGGTCGATTACGGCCCGCTGCTGGTTTTTCTTGGTGTCTATCGCTGGTCCGCACCAGAGGAAGCCGCGCCGATTGCGGAACTGGCCGCTGTCATCAAAGGCACCATAGCATTCATGGTCGCAGCGGTGATCGCGCTGGCTGTATCCAAATGGCGGTTGGGCAAGGTTTCGCCCATGTTGTGGTTTTCAACCGCGCTGATCGTGGGGTTCGGCGCGCTGACGGTGTTCTTTGGTGATCCCACCTTCGTCCAGCTCAAGCCAACAATTATCTATACCATTTTCGGCGTCGCTTTGCTGGTGGGCGTATGGCGTGGGCGGGCACTACTGCAAATATTGCTCGAAGCGGCATTCGAAGGGCTAAGCCAGCAGGGATGGCTTAAGCTGTCACGAAATTGGGGCGTCTTCTTCCTGCTGCTGGCGATCCTGAACGAAACTCTGCGCGCACAGATGAGTTTCGAGGGTTGGCTCTGGGCCAAGCTGTGGGTGTTCCTGCCGCTGACTTTCCTGTTCACTTTCAGCCAGATCCCGATGCTGCTGAAGCATGGCCTCAGCCTTGAAGGCGTGGACGAGGAAACCCGCAACCCTCCACCGGCGGGATAACACCGGGACTTGCCAAGCCCGGCAATTGTGACCAGTGTCCGCTCGCTGCGCGGCGCCACAAGGCTGCGCGTTCCGCAACGGACTCTTTAGGGGGAGAACAATGGCAAAACTCTTCGGAAATCTTCATCTCGTCATGGCAATCGGTCTGGTTGCCGCACTCGCACTGATGCTCGGCTTTGGCGCCTATACGCCGGTTGACTCCAATTCGGTCGCTCGCTGGCTACACCTGTTCTTCGGCGTGCTGTGGATCGGCCTGCTCTATTACCTCAATTTCGTGCAGGTGCCGACCATGCCGTCAATTCCTGACGAACAAAAAGGCGCCATCTCGAAGCACATCGCGCCCAAGGTGCTGTTCTTCTTCCGCTGGGCTGCTTTGCTCACGGTGGTGACCGGCCTTTGGATAGCCATGGTCAACGGCTACATGGTCGAAGCTCTCACCTTCGCTGGCGAAGGCGCGGTCGACCTGATCGGTGCAGGCATGTGGATGGCGCTGGTGATGGCCTTCAACGTGTGGTTCATCATCTGGCCGGCGCAGAAAAAGGTGCTGGGCATCGTGGAAGCGAGTGCAGAGGAGAAGGCCGCAGCGGCACCCCGCGCACTGATCGCCAGCCGCACCAACGTGCTGCTGTCGATCCCCATGATGTGGGCGATGGTGAGCGCAAACCTGGGCTAAATCGCCGCTATTTTACGGGCTGGAAGGGGCGCTGCGGGCAAATCCGTAGCGCCCCTTTTCCTGTCTGGTCTCCATCAACCCTTGCCCTTGGTCTTGGTCTTCCCGGCCTTGGCGTTTTCCTCGATGAACTTGATGATCAGGCCGGCCACATCCTTGCCGGTCGCTTTCTCGATCCCTTCGAGGCCGGGCGAGCTGTTCACTTCCATGATCACCGGCCCGTGATTGCTGCGCAGCATATCGACCCCGCAGACATTCAGGCCCATCCAGCGCGCCGCACGCACCGCAGTCGCGCGTTCTTCCGGCGTGATCTTGATCACTTCGGCGCTGCCGCCGCGATGCAGGTTGGAACGGAAATCATCCGCCGCCCCGGTGCGCTTCATCGCCGCCACCACCTTGCCGCCCACCACCAGCGCACGAATATCGGTCCCGCCCGCTTCCTTGATGAATTCCTGCACCAGAATGTTCACATTGGCGCCGCGGAAGGCCTCGATCACCGATTTGGCGGATGACATGGTTTCCGCCAGCACCACGCCGATGCCCTGCGTGCCTTCCAGCAGCTTGATCACCACTGGCGGGCCGTTCACCGCCTTGATGATCTCCTCTGCCTGCTTGGGATCATTGGCATAGGCCGTCAGCGGCAACCCGATCCCGTGCTTGGCGAGGATCTGCATGCTGCGCAGCTTGTCGCGGCTGCGCCCGATCGCCACGCTTTCGTTGAGCGGCCACACCCCGGCCATCTCGAACTGGCGCAGCACGGCCAGGCCATAATTGGTGATCGAGGCGCCGATACGCGGGATCACCACATCATAGCCCTTCAGCGTCTGCCCATCATAGGTCAGTGTGGGCCGATGGCTGGCGATGTTGACCGTGCAGCGCAGCGTGTTGAGCACGTCCAGCGTATGGCCGCGCGCCACGGCAGCCTCGACCAGCCGCTTGTGCGAATAGAGATTGGCATTGCGCGCCAGCATGGCAATTTTCATGGGTTTATCCTTGAGATTTGAGAAGTTTGCGCTCTTGCCGGGATGATTGGAGCCAGGACCTCCCCGGATCGACCAGGAAGCGGTTCTTGAGCGCGGTTCGCCCGATCAGTATGGGAAATTTCATGTCCGATCGGTCTGCCAGGCTGAACTCGGCACGATATACATGTTCACCCAGCCTGAGCCGGGTCTTGATGATAAAGCGGTCCTGCCCTTCCCCGTTCGAGCTGGTGATGATGCGCCGGTCAGCACGCGGAACTTCGCAAGTGACCGGCTCGCTTCGCCCGTCGCCCAGGTCGAGCAGAAAGCGCACCCAGCGCTGGCCATCGCGGTCAAAGCGTTCGATCCGGGTCGCGTGAAGCGACGAAGTGCGCGCGCCCGTATCAATCTTCGCCGGGATCCGCGCCGGGACAAAGTCAGGCAATCCGACCAGCTCGCGCCAGCCGACAAGTGACTGGGATTTCTTCTCGCCAGGCACTCAGCTCGCGTCCAGAATCGCAAGGCCATCGCCGCCCTCGCCCGTGGTCAGGCGGCGCAGCACCTGGCCACTCTCGAAATCGACCTCGGCCACAGTATTGGTGCCGGTTTCGGCGACATAGATCCGTTCGCCATCGCCGGACCACGCGATGGTTACCTGGAAACGCCGCTCAGCCTCTTCCGGGCTGGATACGGCGATGGTGCGGATGACTTCGGCGCTGGCGGTGTCGATCACAGACAAGCCCCCATCGGCAAGGTCAGAAGTCACTGCCATGTCACCCTGCGGGCGCACGGCGATGCGCAGCGGAAAGCGGCCAGTGGCGATCTCGTGGCGCAGTTCGAGCGTTTGCGGATCGAGCGCGAATGCCTTGTTCGAGCCGCGCGCGGAGACCCATAGCGTCCCGCCGTCCGGCGCAAGCGAAATGCCTTCAGGCTCTATACCCACCTCACGTGAAATGAGGGGATCATTCCCCGCAAGATCAATGCGCGTAACGGTCTTCGACCCAAGATCGGTGGTCCACGCGGTATGCGCATCAGAGGCGACAGCGAGCATATGGCTGCCGCGCTGGTTGGTTGCGAACTCGCTGGTGTCGGCGGCACCGGTCGGATTCGCAACTCGGAAGATCGACTGGCGCCCTTCGGCGGTGACATAAAGATCGCCATTGGGGTGCCAGACGATGCCATGCGGCCGGGCATTTTCACCCAGCTCGATGCTCTTGACCTTGGCCAGATCCGCGGTGCGGAACAGATCGACGCTAGTCCCGCCGTAACATGCCAGCGCGACATGCTGGCGGTCAGGAGAAACGGCCAGTTCGTGCGGGTTGGTGCAGCTGTCCACCCGTTTGACCTCTGCTCCGCTGGCAAGGTCGATCAATGACAGAGTGTTGCCGCGCTTGTTGGCGACGAAAACCGAGCCTTCTAGTGGCGCGCTTGATGCCAAGGCCTTGCCTTCAACCGGTCTATCCACCGGCTCGCAGGCAGCGAGGCCCAATGCGCAAACCGCCGCGCCAATCGCCAATCTCATCTCCGATCTCCCAAGGTCTGCATCACCCGTCTTTTTCGCGCCTTACCGCACCAATCGAGCCCAACCAAATCGCATTCTTGGTCTGCGAAAATTTTTCCGCCGCAGTCTGGAACCAAGCACGAGATATCTTGTTATATGCGCACGGGCCGGGCCCCTCTGGCGTGCGACACGAAAACGCACGTGATGTCGGACCGTATCGACTCTGGTCGAGTGGCGGTCCGGCAAATGACTGCCTCTCCAGCGTCGATAATGCTCATCAAATTCCCCCCTGGGGGCACAAAATTCGTTGGAGAATTCAATGCGCAAGTTTGTAATGGTACCCGCAATCGCCGCGGCCAGCCTCGCTCTCGCCGCTTGCGGCGAAACCGCAACCGAAACCGCCCCGACCGGTGAAACCGCCGCCGCTCCGATCACTGCCGAAGAAGTCACCGCAGCCCAGCAAGCGTGGGGTCAAGGCATCGTCAACATCGGCAAGGTTTCGACCGACGGCGGTGACGTGAAGCAAGCCGCCACCGACCACATCAACACCTTCTACGCCTATGAAGACGGCATGCCTGTTCTGTTCAAGCCGACGCTGGCCGCCGAGGACCAGTTCCGCGGCACCTTTGACGAAGCGCTGAGCTACTTCATCGGGACCGAAGGCACCGAAGACGGCGGCTTCGCGGTCAAGCCCTGGACCAACGTCCGCTGGGAAAACGAAGGCACCATCATCGACGGCGACAGCGCGATCGCAATGGGCAATTATTACTTCACCGACACCGATGGTAAGGACACCAAGGTGGAATACACCTTCGGTTACAAGAAGAATGCCGACGGTGACTTTGTGATCGACCTGCATCACTCGTCGGTGCCGTTCAGCGCCGAATAATCGCGTCTCAGCGAGGTCGCTCCCATAGAGCGATGGAGGGCCCCCGCCGCAGCGATGCGGCGGGGGCCTTTCCGTTCCGGTCGAAGGCCTCACCAGCCCTTGGGCTTGCCCTGGTTCTGCTCTTCCAGCCACGCCATCAGCGGGGCGAAATATTCGACCATCGCCTTGCCGCTCATCTGGCGCTCGCCGGTGAATGCTTCGAGCGCATCGGGCCATGGCTTGGACGCACCGATTTCCAGCATCGCGTTCAGGTTCTTACCCACTTCTTTATTGCCGTAGAAGCTGCAGCGATGGAGCGGGCCCTTCCAGCCGGCCTGGTCACAGGCCGCCTTGTAGAACTGGAACTGCAGCACCCGCGCGAGGAAATAACGCGTATAGGGCACGTTGCCCGGTACGTGATATTTCGCGCCCGGATCGAACGCATCTGGGCCGCGCGGCACCGGCGGCACGATGCCCTGGTATTGGTAGCGAAGGCGGGTCCACGCCTCGTTGTAATCCTCGGGCGCAACCGATCCGTCGAACAGGCTCCAGCGATAGCGGTCAACCATCAGGCCGAACGGCAGAAAGGCAACCTTGTCCATTGCCTGGCGCAGCAGAAGGCCAATATCCTTGTCCGCACTGGGAACATCCTTGGGATCGAGCATGTCGATCTGGACGAGGTATTCGGGCGTGATCGACAGCGCAACCATATCGCCAATCGCTTCGTGGAAGCCGTCATTCGCGCCGCTCAGGTGCAGATAATCCTGCTGATTATAGGCGCGCTGATAATAGTTGTGGCCAAGCTCGTGGTGAATGGTGATGAAATCATCCGCATTGGGCTTGATGCACATCTTGATGCGCAGATCGTCGACATTATCGAGATTCCACGCCGAGGCATGGCAGATAACTTCGCGGTCGCGCGGCTTTGTGAACTGGCTGCGTTCCCAGAAGGTTTCGGGCAGCTGCTCAAAGCCGAGCGAGGAGAAGAACTGCTCGCCCACCTTGACCATATCGGTCTCCGACAGGCCCTTCTGCGCAATCAGATCGGTTATGTCATAGCCGATGTCGCCGGCGCCTTCGGGCGCGACCAGCGGATAGATATTGCCCCACTCCTGGGCCCACATATTGCCCAGCAAATCGGCGCGGATCGGGCCGGTGGCGGGCTGCACATCATCGCCATATTTATCGTTGAGCTTGCTGCGGACATAGGTGTGCAGCGCAACATAGAGCGGCTTGACCTCCTGCCAGATGCGTTCGGTTTCGGCGGCAAACTGGTCAGGATCCATATCATAGTTGGAGCGCCACATTGCGCCCAGATCGGCAAAGCCCAGATCCTTTGCTCCTTCGTTCGCAATCGCGATCATGCGGGCATAATCGTCCTTCATCGGCGCGCCGACATTATCGTGCCAGCTGGCCCACATCTCGGCATATTCGGCGGGCGTATGATCAAGGCTGCCCATTTCGGCCTCGATGTCGGAACCGCTGATTTCCTTGCCGTTCAGCGTGCCCTTGCCCTTGCCGTAAGCCGAACCCAGGGCGGTCGCGATTTCGTTCAGCTCGGTCGCCGCCCCATCGCGCACTGGTGCAGGCATGACGATGCCGTTGCGCAGGATATCGAGTTTGCGCGCAACCACCGGGTCGAGCCCGGCCACAGTCGCGTATTTCGCCGCCTCATTGGCATAGGCAACGCTCTTCTCGGTCGCGATTGCACCATACTTGGCGGCGAGTGCATCGGAATCGTGCGTGATGTAGGTCGCGTTTATCCACGAGACTTGCGCATAGTCGATGCCGAAACCGAACAGGTCCTTCTCGACCATGTCGATCCATGCGGCTGCGCCTTCCGGAGTCATGGGATAGGTCTCAGCAGCGGCAGGCGCGGCAGTGGTGCTTGCAACTTCCTCAGCTTGGACACTGCTGCAGGCGGCAAGCGATATTGCCAGCGCAGACAGCGCGACTTTCGTAAATCTCATTGGAGCGGTCCCTTTTTCACGAAACAGGTTTCATGTTAAACCAGTTTGGCCGCGCAGAGCCGTTGAATCAAGCGTCTGCCCTGAAAAATCGATGAATGGCGATCCAGCCTGGATCAACCGGCAAGAAAACGGGCAATTGCCTCACCCATCTCCGGCTTTGTCGCGCTGATCAGGTGATTGCCGGGTGTTTCGACGAAAGTGGCATTGGGCAGCATTGCCGCCAGCTCCTCCGCCGATCCATTGTCACGATCCTCATCGCCGCACACCACCAATGCAGGCATGGTGACGTTGGCCAGCTTATCCAGCGCCATGTCCGGCATGGTGCCCAGCAACATGCGTGCTGCGGCCCGGTCAACGCCTTGCGATTTGAGGAACTGGCGCGAGTACCACGCCGGATCATCGGGTTTCATCGTGTCGAATTCGTCGATCACGCGCTTGAAATGCGCCGAACGCTTCTGCCATTCGCCCAGCCCGGCGGTGCCCATCCCGCCCACGATCAGCCTTTGCGGGTGTAACACGCCGCCCGCCACCGCATGCAGCGCGGTGCGCGCGCCGAGCGAGAAACCGCCGAGATCATAATCCTCAAATCCGAGATATTCGATCAATGCAGCAACATCGCGCACCAGCACATTTTCGGGATAGGCAGCGGGATCGGACGGGCTTTCGCTTTGCCCATGCACGCGGAAATCAAGCATGATGACTTCGAAGCCCTCACGCGCAATCCGCTGGTCATGGCCCCATTTGATCCAGTTCATTTCGGAACTGGAAAACAGCCCGTGCAGCAAAATGACCGGAGGCCCCTCACCTATGCGATGGATCGCCAGTTTGGTACCATCGAAGCTTGTGAAATACGAAGTCTCGACCCCGCTCACCGCTTTTTCAGCCCCTTTTGCTCCATCCGCCACTTGACCATGTCGATCCGGTCCTGGCCGAAGAAGGGCTCACCGGCAAAAACCAAAGTCGGCACGCCCCAATGCCCCGCATCCTCCAGCGCCTGCTGATTGGTGGCGATCTCGGCATCAAGCGAATCGGCCTGTGCTGCAACTTCGGCATCGAGTTCGGCCAGATCCAGCCCGGCACGCGCAGCGGCGCCAGCCAGGTGATCGCCCTCGTTCCAGCCCTCGGCCCCGCCCCAGATCAGCGCCGCGGCCTCAGCCGCAAAGCCAAGCCCCGTGCCGCGCCGCGCCGCCGCCTGCCCCAACCGCGTGATCCGGCGGATATGAGGCTGCTCGGGCGCAATCTCGCGCGTCATAATGTTCTGGATGATCGGATCGGGGCGCGGCGCACCAAAAGGTATACCGTGGAACTGCGCCACGCGGATCATGTCGCGCATGGTATAGCCCAGCCAGTTGGAGTGGTTGCGTTCGAAGAAATCGGATTGGCGCAGCGCCAGCGGCCAAACCGGACGCAGCGCAATATCGAGGTCAAATTCCTCGGTCATTGCCCGATAGCGGCCCACTGCGAGATAGCTGTAGGGCGAACGAAAGCTGAAAAAGAGATCTGCCTTGAGTGTCATGGCGGCACGCTAGCCGCGTTTTAAGCGCCTTGCCAGCCTTCGCTTGCACTTACTAAGCCAGCTTATTATATGTGCACGCATGGTTTCCGAACTTGGCTACCGGATGGCAGACAATTCGCGCATGTTGCGCCGCCTGTTTGACGACCGTGTGCGCAGCCTGGGGCTTACCGCCGTGCAGGCTAGGCTGCTCTTGTCGCTTGAACGGCAGGGCGGGCAAAATCAGGCCCATTATGCAGAATTGCTTGAAGTCGAGCCAATCACCTTGACCCGGATCATCGACCGGATGGAGGATGCAGGGTGGATCAAGCGGCGCCCGGACCCGAGCGACCGGCGCGCGCGCATCCTGCATCTTACCGCCAAGAGCAAGGGCATCGTAACCCGGCTTGAGGCAATCGTCGAAGATATGTTCGGCGAAGTGCTGCGCGGGTTTTGTGACGCTGACAGGCAAGCACTGTCGCAACTTCTGGAGCGTATGGGCACCAACCTTGCGCTCGCGCGCCAGGGGGCGGTGGTCAATGGCTGAAGCAGATCCAGCTTTCTCCGATCTGGAGCCCCAGGCGATACCCGATGAAGCAAATGCGGGGCCCAAGGCCCGCCCGCGCAATCGCTGGCTGCGGCTGATAACCATGCTATCGGTTCCGTTGCTGCTGCTGGCCGGAGCGGGGATTTACTGGCTTGGCCTGCAAGGCAAGGTCTCGACCGACAATGCCTATGTCAAACAGGACAAGGTTTCGATCAGCGCCGAGGTGAGCGGCAAGATTATCGAAATCATGGTCGAAGACGGCGACATGGTCGAAGCCGGGCAATTGCTGTTCCGGATCGATCCCGAACCATACCTGTTGCAGCTGGCAGAGGCAGATGCCGCGATCGCAGCTGCGCAGGCCAATGTCATCGCGCTGAGCAATTCGACCGATCTGACCGGGGTCGATATTTCCGCCGCGCGCGAAGACATCGCGTTTGCCCAAGCCAAATTTGACCGCGTTGATGCGCTGCACAAGCGCGGCTTCAGCACCAAGGCCGATTTTGACGCCGCCTCGCACGAACTGGCCAAGGCACGCGAACAATTGCGCCAGGCGCAGGCGCGCCAGCGCGAGGCGCGCGCCAGGCTTGCCACCGGCGCGGCCGTGCCCGGCGTGAATCCGCAGGTTGCCGCGGCACTGGCGAGCAAGGCCAATGCCCAGCTCGCGCTTGCCCGCACCGAAGTGCGCGCACCGATCGCCGGGCGCGTGGCACAGGCTGACCGCCTGCAACCCGGGCAACAGCTCGTCTCCGGCCTGCCGGTGCTGACGCTGGTGGCCGAGCAATCGACCTATATCGAAGCCAATTTCAAGGAAACCGACCTTACCGACATGGCCCCCGGCCAGCGCGCCAAGGTCGAATTCGATGCCTATCCCGGCCTTGAGCTGACCGGCCATGTCGAAACCATCGGTGCCGGCACAGGTTCGGAATTTTCGGTGCTGCCTGCCCAGAACGCCACTGGCAACTGGGTCAAGGTAACACAGCGCGTGCCCGTGCGCATTGCGATCGACCAGCAGAGCGAAAAGCGCCTGATCGCCGGCCTTTCGAGCGATGTAACGGTCTATACCGACCCGCGCGGCAAGTAATCCGT
This sequence comes from Altererythrobacter chaiwopuensis, assembly GCF_054957755.1. Lineage (NCBI taxonomy): Bacteria > Pseudomonadati > Pseudomonadota > Alphaproteobacteria > Sphingomonadales > Erythrobacteraceae > Altererythrobacter > Altererythrobacter chaiwopuensis. The sequence continues at coordinate 313,801 of NZ_JBTXJG010000002.1, read as the reverse complement.
GGCCAGCGCTGCTGCCCCTTCCCCCGCATCCGAAGCCCTGCCCGGCACTGTTACCGGGGATGAGGCATATCTTCAGACCGGCAATTACTGGCTGCTGATTATCGGGGTCATGTCTGCATCGCTGCTGCAGATCCTCGATACCACCATCGCCAATGTCGCGATCCCGCATATGCAGGCTTCGCTGGGCGCGACGATCGACAGCGTCACCTGGGTACTGACCAGCTATATCATCGCCTCAGCCATTGCCTTGCCGATCACCGGCTGGCTGGCTGACCAGATCGGTGCTCGGCGATTGTTCATCGGATCGGTGGCGGGGTTCATCATCGCCTCAATGTTGTGCGGCATGGCCCAGAACCTTGAGGAGATGATCGCCTTCCGCGCGCTTCAGGGCGTCGCCGGGGCCTTTATCGCACCGCTCAGCCAGGCATTCATGCTTGATGTCACCAAACCCAGCAAACATCCGCAGGTGATGGCGATCTGGGGGATGGGAATCATGATCGGTCCGATCCTGGGGCCCATTCTGGGTGGTTGGCTGACCGAATCGGCCAACTGGCGCTGGGTGTTTTACGTCAACCTGCCAATCGGGATTCTTTCACTGGCTACGCTGATCGCTTTCCTGCCGCATCGTGAAAAGCGCAAACGGCGGTTCGACCTGACCGGGTTTATCCTTCTTGCCCTGGCGCTTTCGGGGCTCCAGCTGCTGCTCGATCGCGGCGGCCACGTTGACTGGTTCGATGCCACCGAAATCTGGATTTACACAATCGTGGCGGCGGCGGCGGCCTGGATGGTGGTGGTGCACCTGGCGACGGCGGATAATCCCTTGTTCCACGTCCGGCTGTTTACCGATCGCAATTTCGTGATTTCGTTGCTGTTCATGCTGCTTACCGGCGTGGTCATGTTCGCGGTGATGGCGCTGTTGCCGCCAATGCTGCAAAACCTGTTCGGCTATGGCGTGATCGACACCGGCATAGTGCTGATGCCGCGCGGAGTGGGTATTCTGATCAGCATGCAGTTATCCGGGCTGATGATGCGCTGGGGGTTCGATGCGCGGGCGATCGTGGCCACCGGGCTTTTGATGACCGCCTATTCATTGTGGCAGATGGCGCATTGGTCGCTGGCAGTCGACAATATGCATATCATCGGTTCGGGCCTGATCCAGGGGCTGGGCATGGGGCTGGTATTCATTCCCCTGCAGGTGGTGGCCTTCGCCACGCTGCCCCCGCACCTGCGGACGGAAGGATCGAGTCTGCTCAACCTGAGCCGTTCGCTGGGCGCTTCGGCGGGGATCGCCTTGATGATGGTGTTGCTGGGCCGCAATATCCAGGTCAGCCACAGCGACCTTGCCGGACATGTTACTGCGCTGACCGGCAATATTATCGACGTTTCGACGATCGAACGATTTCAGGCCATGGGGGACGTGGTGCTGCGGATTGCCGATGCCGAGGTGAACCGGCAAGCAGCAATGATCGCCTATATCAATGATTTCTGGCTGATGATGTGGGTCACGCTTGCCGCTGCCCCGCTCGCCTTCCTGCTGCGGGTCAACCGGCGAGCGAGAGCCGCCCCTGTGGCCGAGGCAGCCCCGCACTAAGGCCTGCGGGCGTCAACCCTTCTTGAGATGGCGGCGCCCCAGCAGCTCGGCAATCTGCACCGCGTTGAGCGCAGCGCCCTTGCGCAGATTGTCCGATACGCACCACAGGGTAATGCCGTTCTCCACCGTCGGGTCTTCGCGCACGCGGCTGACATAGGTCGCGCCGTCGCCCGCGCATTCGACCGGGGTGACGTATCCGCCGTCTTCACGCTTGTCGACCAGCATCACGCCAGGCGCCTCGCGCAGGATGTCCTGTGCCTGCTCGGCGGAAAGCTCGTTCTCGAACTCGATATTGACCGCCTCGGAATGGCCCACGAACACCGGCACCCGCACGCAGGTAGCGTTGAGCTTGATCCGGGGGTCGAGGATTTTCTTGGTCTCGACCACCATCTTCCATTCTTCCTTGGTCGAGCCATCATCCAGGAACACGTCGATATGCGGGATCACGTTGAAGGCGATCTGCTTGGTGAATTTTTCCACCATAACCGGATCGCCGACAAAGATTGCGCGGCTCTGGTTGAACAGTTCGTCCATCCCCGCCTTGCCCGCGCCCGAAACCGATTGATAGGTCGACACCACAACCCGCTTGATTGTGGCGGCATCGTGCAGGGGCTTGAGCGCAACCACCAGCTGCGCGGTCGAGCAATTGGGATTGGCGATGATGTTGCGCTTGGCATAGCCGTCGATCGCGTCGGGGTTCACCTCAGGCACCACCAGCGGCACGTCAGGGTCCATCCGGTAGAGCGAGCTGTTGTCGATCACCACGCAGCCGGCTGCCGCCGCCTTGGGCGCATATTCCTTGGCCGGGCCCGAGCCTGCCGCGAACAGGGCGATATCCCAGCCGGTGAAGTCGAAATGCTCGATATTCTTGCATTTGAGCATCTTGCCGGTGTCGCCGAATTCCACTTCGGTGCCGATCGAACGGCTCGATGCAACCGCCGCAACCTCGTCGCACGGAAACTCACGTTCGGCGAGAATCTGCATCATCTCGCGCCCGACATTCCCCGTCGCCCCGACAATCGCCACTCGATAGCCCATTCACACTAACTCCATTAAAGGCAAGACGCGAGGCCATAGCGTCTGTGCGCTGCACTGCAAAATAATTCGGCTTGGGGCGGCTAAACCGTCACTCCGGCGCAGTGACCCCGTGCCGCTCAAGGAAATTGAAGATGGTGTTCCACAGATGCGGCGAAATCTGCTCGCCCGCCACGCGGTGCGTCTGGCCGGGATAGAGCATCATCTCGAACTTCGTGTTGCTGCCTTGCAGCTTGGCGATCAATTCGGATGAATGCTCGAATACGACGTTGTCATCCGCCATGCCGTGGATCAGCAGCAGCGGGTCGGCAATCTTCGCGGCATTCTCCGTTGCATTGGCCGCGCGATAGGCCTCGGGCAGCTTGTTCGGGTCACCCATATAGCGCTCGGTATAATGGGTGTCATAAAGCTCCCACCTGGTCACCGGCGCCCCGGCAATCCCGGCGGCATAGAGGCCGGGGTCGGCCTGTAACTGCTTGAGCGTCATGTAACCGCCATAGGACCAGCCATAGAGCGCGATCTTGGCCGGATCGACGAAATCGAGCGTCTTGAGGAACTCCGCCCCCGCTTTCTGGTCGGCGACCTCGACCCCGCCCATTGCTTGATAAAGCGGTTGTTCGAATTCGACGCCGCGATTCGCACTTCCCCGATTATCGAGCACGAACCAGATATAGCCCCGGTCCACTACGGCCTGCGCCAGCGCGCCTTCCCAGGCGCGATCGACCATTTGCGGCCCTGGCCCGCCATAATGATAGAACAGCACCGGATATTGCTTGCCCGGTTCCATATCAGGCTTGAGCATCATCCAGTGCAGCGGCGTTCCGTCATCTGCGGCGACCGTGCCGAATTCGGGCGCGACATGGCTGGCGAGATAGGGCGCATAGGGATGGCTGGCATCAAGCGCATTTTCTTCGACCCAGGCGATGCGTTTTCCTGCCGTATCGGCAAGATAGGTCTGCGAAGGCTGGGTGGGCGATGAGCGCGTCACCAGCAGGGACTGCGCCTTGTCGTCCATCACTGCGGCATGGACATAGCCTGGCTCGGTCAACCGGTCCCACTTGCCGGGCGTATCGAGATCGAGCGCGTAGACATGCCGTTCGAGCACGCCATCGGCATTGCCTTCAAAATAGAGGCGGCCCTGCTTCTGGTCGACGCCCGCAAGCCGGGTGACAACCCATTCGCCGCTGGTCAGCTGGGTCCACTGGCCATTCCTGAAATGATAGAGATGCCCGAAACCGTCGCGCTCGCTCCACCAGATCAACGATCCGTCATCCATGAAGCGGTAGTCATTGCCCAGATTGATCCAGTAATTCGCGCGCGCAGCATGCTCGGTGAACCAGGTTTCGCTTGCGCCGGTGGCCGGATCAACCTTCAGCATGTCCAGCACGGTCTGCTCACGGTTCTGGCGCTGAACATAGATCGCGCTGCCATCGGGTGACCAGTCGACGCGCGCAACATAGATGTCGGCTTCCTCGCCCAGATCGATCCTGACCCGGTTCTGGCCATCAGGGTCCATCACATAGAGTTCGACGATCGCATTGTCTGTGCCCGCGGCGGGATAGCGCTGGTCAAACACTTTGGTGCCGGTCGCGCCGATCGCCGCGCGGGTGACCACTCCAACCGGGCTTTCATCGGTGCGCTGAACCACCAGGCGGCTTTCATCGGGTGCCCACCAGAAACCGGTGTGGCGGTCCATTTCTTCCTGCGCGACGAATTCCGCCTCGCCCCAGCGGATCGTATCGGCTTCCCTGGGCGTAACCGGCCTGGCCTCTTCCCCTGCCTTGCCGACCCACAGTTGGCGATCGCGCACGAATGAGACAAACGCCGATTTGGGGCTGAGCGCGGGATTGAGTTCGCTTTCCTCTGTATCGGTCAGGCGCGTCACGCTGCCATCGAGCCCGGCAAGGTAAAGATCGCCATCGAGCGGGACGAGCACCGATGTACCGTCGCTCGCCCATTGATAGCTGATGATGCCCTTGAGATTGCCGACACGCAGCCGTTCGCGCTGCATCTTCTCGTCTTCGGAAAGCTCGCGGCCCGAACCGAGCTTTTCACTGTCGACCAGCATGGTCCATTCGCCGCTTTCGCGGTCATAACCCCACAAATCGTAGCGTTCGCGGTCCGTTTCGCGGTTGCGCAGCAAGGTCAGCCAGCGCCCGTCTGGCGAAAGCTTGGGCTGGCGCGGGCTCGGCCCGTCAAGCGAAGGCGATGCGAAGACGCGCTCGAAGGTGAGGCTGGGGGCTTCAGCGGTCATTGGCTCCTCCGCAAAGGCAGGAGCGGCGGCAAGCAGAGCGGCTGCAAAAAGTAAGGAGCGCATTCCAATTCAGACCTCGTCATTGCGAGCAGAGCGAAGCAATCCATGGACGAGCGATGGATTGCCGCGCAAGCTTTCGGTTGCTCGCAATGACGAAAATCGGAAGTGATTGCAAAGCCCAAACGAAAAAGGGCGACCCCGCAGGGCCGCCCTTTGAATGCTTCGCGTTGTTTACGCCGCGGCCTATGCCTTGGGCGCGTTGTCGCGGCGTTCGGCGATGCGCGCACGCTTGCCGGTGCGGCCACGCAGATAGTAAAGCTTGGCCCGGCGCACCACGCCGCGGCGAACCACGGTGATGCTGTCGACGATCGGCGCGTAGAGCGGGAACACACGCTCCACACCTTCGCCGAAGCTCATCTTGCGCACGGTGAAATTGCTGTTGATGGAGCGGTTCGAACGGGCGATCACCACACCTTCGAAATTCTGAATACGTTCGCGATTGCCTTCCTTGACCTTCACGCCCACGCGAACGGTGTCGCCGGCACGAAATTCAGGAATATCCTTGCCAGCTTTGGCAATTTCTTCCGCTTCGATCTGCTGGATCAGATTCACTGGTCCATTTCCTTCTTTTTCGACTGCGCACCAGAGGCAGAGCGGACCGGATCGCCACTGTAGCGTTCCCATAAGTCCGGCCTGCGTAGCCGTGTTGTCTCTTCCGCCTGGGCTTTGCGCCAGGCAGCGACTTTCGCATGATCCCCCGATCGCAGCACTTCAGGGATCGTGCGCCCTTCCCACTCTTGAGGTCGGGTGTATTGCGGATATTCGAGCAATCCGTCTTCGAAGGATTCCTCGTGCCCGCTTGAAGGCGCGCCCATTACGCCGGGGAGCAGGCGAATGCAAGCGTCAAGTATGGCCAGCGCGGCGGGCTCCCCGCCCGAGAGAACGATGTCTGCAAGGCTGACCTGCTCGATCTCGGGGCGCGCCTCGAACAGCCTTTCATCGAAGCCTTCGAACCGCCCGCAGATGATGATGACGCCTGGTCCGGCGGCAAGTTCGCGGATGCGCGCCTGGGTGATCGGCTTGCCGCGCGGGGTCATGGCGAGGATGGGGCGAATATCCTCCCCCAGCGAGGAAGGGGGACCATCCAAGGCCTCGGCCGCCGGATGGTGAAGGGGCATGGGCGTATTTGCGGGAGGTGCCCCTCCACCGTCTTCGACGGTCCCCCTCCCCGTTTCGGGGAGGATTGAGTCAAGCGCCCTCGCCAGCACATCTGCTTTCAGCACCATGCCCGCCCCGCCGCCGGCTGGCGTGTCATCGACGGTGCGATGCTTGTCAGTGGCGAAATCGCGGATCTGGACAGTTTCGCACGACCAGTCCCCCCGCTCCAATGCCTTGCCCGCCAGCGAAACGCCCAGCGGCCCCGGAAACATCTCTGGGTAAAGCGTGAGGATGGTGGCGGCAAAACTCATTCGGGAACTTCCCATATTGTTGCGCGCGAATGCTTGCGCTCTTCCAACAGTTCGTCGTGCAGCCATTCGCGGAAACGCTCGACCTTGCGCACACCGACCCTGCCCGCCGGATTTACGAGATAATGCGAACTGAGCGGCACGTAGAGCGATTCGAACGGCTGGACCAGCCGACCTGAATCGATGTCCGCGCGCCAGAAGATCGGCGTGAGCAAGGCAATGCCATAACCTCCAAGAATCGCGCTCGCTTCCTGCATCTGGCTATCCATGACCACGCCCGGGCGCGGCGGCGGCGGTGGAGTGTCCAGCCCAGCAGCGGCAAACCAGTTGTTCCACACGGAATCGTTGGGCGAAAGCCTTTCAACCCGCAAGATATCTTCCGGTTTCGAGATTGCATTGCGTTCGATAAATTCGGCGGTGCAGACCGGCGAAAAGTGCTGTCGAAACAGGAAATCTGCGCGCAGCCCGCTCCATTGTCCGCGACCGGCCCGCAATGCCACATCGACGCTGCTGCCGGCAAAGTCGATAAGTTCGTTCGACAGCGAAAGCCGCACGGCAATGTCCGGATAGCGCAGTTGGAAGCGACCGATCCGCGCTGAAAGCCACGCCCCGCCGATCGACATGGAAGCATTCACCGACAGGATTTCCGCGTCATCTTCGCGCAGCGTTTCAAATGCATCGGCAATTCCGGCAAAGCCGCCGCTGACCGCCGGAAGCAACCGCTGGCCCGCCTCGGACAGCCTGACGCGGCCCTTTTCACGCACAAACAGTGGCTTGCCGACCCGGTCTTCCAATTGGCGGATTTGATAGCTTATGGCCGCCTGTGTCAGCCCCAGTTCCTCCGCCGCTCGCGAAAAATTCTCATGGCGGCCCGCCGCCTCGAAGGCGCGGACAGCGGTAAGAGGAGGGAGCCGATTCATTCCATTACCTATAAATTCAACTTATAGCTATTGCCAGCGCTTTTGTTGGCTCAATGCGTACGAATGAGGCATTTGGCATCAATCACGAGTCAAGGAGAATACCAATGTTGGAAGCCCAGATTATCCGGAGGGACAGCGATCTGTTCGCCGGTCGTCCAATCGAGAACGAGAAAAACCTGATCGAACAGCTCAAGCCCTATCTGTCATCCATTGAAGTCAAGTTGCTCGGCTTCGATCCGGCGAACGACGAAGGCCAGAGGCATAGCTATTTGCCTTCGTTCCTCGCCGGACTTGGCGCAACTGCCTCGACCACACTGCTCTTCAGCGTGGCCTGGTTGCTGGCAACGCTCGGCCTACCCGATGCCGTGACCGTTGCTCCCCGGCTCGTATGACCCCCACATGCGAGCCGATACCGTCGGGCCGAGGCTGACAGGCGCCCCCAGCCCCGAAAAGTCAGCCTCGGCCCTTCAAGCGCTGCCCACGGACTTCACTGATCCACAAAGTCGCCGGAGATTACCAGCCACTCGGCATCCCACCTGGGAACCGCCTGCGGCGTCATCGGCACCATAAAGGTCTTCTGGCCCTTTTCGGGAGCAGGGTCTTTCTCGATCTCGATGATATCGGTGGCGCCGAAATTATGCACGGCGATTGTGCGGCCAATGCCCTCGCCGCTATCTGTCACGACCGCAAGCCCGATCAGATCGGCGTGATAGTATTCGCCTTCTTGCAGCGACGGCAGTTTTTCACGCGATACGCTGAGCGACGTGCCGCGCAGTTTTTCAGCCGCATCGCGGCCTGAAACCTCGGCGAAGCGCGCAATCGCCCCGCCCTTGTTGTCGCTGCGGATTTTCGTGAGGGTCAGCGACCCCTCATTGAAGCTCTTGTGGGCGATAAGCGCATCGACGCCCTCGCCCAGCAGCTTCAGGCGAACTTCGCCCGCCACGCCATGCGCACCGGTGATGGCGGCAAGGGTGACGGGCTTGTTCGACATGGGAAGGCTTACTCGGCCTTTTCTTCAGCAGCGTCCTCAGCGGGAGCTTCCTCGGCAGGAGCCTCTTCAGCCGGAGCTTCTTCGGCTGTAGCCTCCTCGGCGGGAGCCTCTTCGGCAGGTGTCTCTTCAGCAGGTGCCTCTTCAGCCGGAGCCTCTTCAGCGGCTGCTTCTTCAGCCGGAGCTTCCTCGGCGGCTGCTTCCTCGACAACTGCCTCTTCTTCGGCCGGAGCTTCTTCAGCAGATGCTTCTTCAGCAGCCTTGGCGGCTTCTTCGGCTTCAGCCAGCTTGGCTGCTTTTTCTTCGGCGCGTTCCCTGGCTGCTTCGCCCGGCTCACCCTTCTTCGGGTTGCTCTTTGGAGCACGCTCAAGGATGCCGGCTGCATCAAGGAAGCGGTGCACGCGGTCAGAAGGCTTGGCACCAACCGACAGCCAGTGACGCGCACGATCTTCGTCAAGCTTCACGCGCTCACCCGAATCCTTCGGCAGCATCGGGTTGTAGACGCCGATCTGCTCAAGATACTTGCCGTCACGCGCGCTGCGCGAGTCCGACACCACGATGCGGTAATAAGGACGCTTCTTCGCGCCACCGCGCGACAAACGGATTGCAACTGCCATAATAGATTACCTTTCCAGTCTAAATTCTTGAAATTACTTCTTGTTCAATAAATCACGAAGATCGGGCGGCAGGGTGTCGGGATCGACCGACGGCCCCTTGGGCCCGCCCAGTCCGGGCATATTGCCACCCATTCCAGCACCCATTCCGGGCCCGCCCAGGCCAGGCATGGCGCCGCCCAGGCCGCCTTTTCCGAACAGTGCGCCGAGCCCCTTGAGCCCGCCCATCTTCTTGATCTGCTTCATCGCGCGGCCCATCTCCTGATGCATCTTCAGCACCTTGTTGACCGCCTGCACATCGGTGCCGCTACCCGCCGCCACGCGTTTCTTGCGCTTGGCATTCATCAGTTCGGGCCGCGCGCGTTCCTTGGCCGTCATCGAGCCGATGATCGCATCCATGTGAACCAGCACCTTGTCATCCATATTGCTCGCCGCGAGCGCCGCCTTGGCCTTCTTCATGCCCGGCATCATGCCTGCCAGCATGCCCAGCCCGCCCATGCTCTGCATCTGCTGCAGCTGCATGCGCAGATCGTTGAGGTCGAACTGGCCCTTGGCCATGCGCTTGGCCAGCGCTTCGGCGTCCGCTTCCTTGATCGTCGCCGCGGCCTTTTCGACCAGGCTGACGACATCGCCCATGCCCAGGATCCGGTCGGCCACGCGCGAGGGATGGAAGGCCTCGATCGCGTCGAGCTTCTCACCGGTACCCGCAAACTTGATCGGCTTGCCGGTGACATGGCGCATGGAAAGCGCCGCACCGCCGCGCGCATCGCCGTCCATCCGGGTCAGGATCACGCCCGTCAGCGGCACTTCGCCGCTAAAGCTCTGGGCCACGTTGACGGCATCCTGCCCGGTCAGGCTGTCAACCACCAGCAGCACTTCGTGCGGGGTTGAAACGCCTGCGACGGCCTTCATTTCGGCCATCAGCGCTTCATCGACATGCAAGCGCCCTGCGGTATCGAGCAGCAACACATCGGCATTCTGCAGCCGCGCAGCTTCCATCGCGCGCCGCGCGATATCGACCGGCTGCTGGCCCGCCACGATTGGCAAGGTGGCGACATCGACCTGCGTGCCCAGCACCGCCAGCTGCTCCTGCGCTGCAGGGCGGTTGACGTCGAGCGAGGCCATCAGCGCCTTCTTGCCGTGCTTCTCGCGGATCAGCTTGCCCAGCTTGGCGGTGGTGGTGGTCTTGCCTGAACCTTGCAGGCCGACCATCATGATCATCACCGGCGGTTTGGCATCGAGATCGAGGCCGGGAGTATCCGCCCCGCCCAGCATCTCGACCAGCTCGTCATGGACGATCTTGACGACCTGCTGCCCCGGCGTGATCGAGCGCAGCACGTCCTGGCCCACGGCCTTTTCGGTTACCGCATCGATAAAGCGGCGGGCGACCGGCAGCGCGACATCGGCTTCGAGCAGGGCGATGCGGACTTCGCGCATGGCATCGCGCACGTCCTGCTCTTTCAGCGCGCCGCGGCCCTTGAGCTTGTCGAACACCCCGCCAAGGCGATCGGACAGATTGTCAAACATCGACTTCTTCTCCTCGCCCGCCGGACATGGCAGGTGTTCCTTTCCGGTCGTTTCCCGAACTGAAAAAGTGAAACGCCACTTTTTCCGGGGGACTCCCGTAAACGCGAAAAACGCCGGCGGACGAATACTCGTCGGCCAGCGTGCGGTCGTTAAACCGACTTTTACAGTGACTGGTGGAGCCTAGCGGGATCGAACCGCTGACCTCTACAATGCCATTGTAGCGCTCTCCCAGCTGAGCTAAGGCCCCGCGCCAGTCATTCATGCAAGCCCTAAGGCCTGCGGGAAGCGCCCTTTATAAAGCGCGCCTCCCCTTTGCAACAGCTAAATCAGCTTTCATCATCCTCGTCGTCGCCCTTGCCCTTGCTCACGCCAAGGTCGTCATCGCCGCCAAGGTCGACGTCATTGTCAGGCGAATCGTCATCTTCGTCGATATCGCCCAGCTCTTCCAGATCGTCATCGCCACCAAGATCGCTGTCAGCCTCGGCTTCCTTTTTCTTCTTCTCGTCCTCTTCGAACGGAATCGGCTGCTTGGGCTTGAGCACGGGCTCTGGATCCCATTCCTCGCCGCATTCGATGCAAGTCACCGGATTGTCATTACCCAGATCGTAGAAGCGTTCCCCGCATTTGGGGCAGGAACGCTTGGTGCCCCATTCTGGCTTGGCCATATCTTTCGTATTCCCTTGGTCCGGCCCGGTTTCGTGCTTGGCGGGCCGCGCAAAAATTTCTCTTTCTTGATGGGTAGCGATTCACTCCGAATCAAGAGCGCGGCGCGCCTTGCCATAGGGGCATGGCGCTGTCAAAAGCCGCGCTCGCAACTGCAACCCCGTTTTCAGCCGAGATTCCCTTGCCTGCTCACCGCTTCATGCCCCTTGGCCCGTTCAATGGCCGCCTGCGCGTTCCCGGCGACAAGTCGATCAGCCACCGTTCAATCATGTTCGGTGCGCTAGCGGTGGGGGAAACGCGCGTTACCGGCCTGCTTGAAGGCGAAGACGTGATGGCCACTGCCCAGGCAATGCGCAAGATGGGCGCCACGATCGAGCAACGGGGCGATGAATGGTGCATCCACGGCGTGGGCGTAGGCGGGCTGCTAGAGCCTGAAAGCGACCTCGATATGGGCAACAGCGGCACCAGCACTCGCCTGCTGATGGGCCTCATCGCAAGCCATGCCATCAGCGCCCGCCTGGTCGGCGATGCCAGCCTTTCGAAACGTCCGATGGGCCGCGTGATCGAACCGCTCAGCCGGATGGGAGCGAGCTTCCATGCGGCGGAGGGCGGCACCCTGCCGCTGACCATACGCGGCGCGCAGCCAGCGGTGCCGATCAGCTATCGCCTGCCTGTGGCATCGGCGCAGGTGAAAAGCGCCGTGCTGCTTGCCGGGCTCAACACGCCGGGCATAACCACGGTAATCGAACCTGTGCCAACCCGCGACCATTCGGAGCGCATGCTCAAAGGCTTCGATGCGGAACTCGAGGTAGAGCAGGTCGGCGGGGAGCGAATCATCCGCATCCGCGGCGAGGCGGAACTGAAGCCGCAGCGGGTGGAGGTGCCCGGCGATCCCTCTTCCGCCGCTTTTTTCATCGTTGCCGCACTGATTACCGAAGGCAGCGACCTGGTGATCGAGAACGTCGGCCTCAATCCCACCCGCGCGGGCCTGATCGAAGTGCTGCGCCAGATGGGCGGCAGTATCGACGAACTGAACCGCCGCGAAGTGGGCGGCGAGCCGGTGGCGGACTTGCGCGTGCGCCATTCCATCCTCACCGGGATCGAAGTCGATCCGGCAGTCGCACCCAGCATGATCGACGAATTTCCGGTGCTGTTCGTGGCCGCCGCGCTGGCGCAGGGGACAACGCGAACCAGCGGACTCGATGAATTGCGGGTCAAGGAAAGCGACCGGCTGGCCGCGATGGCAGCCGCGCTGACGCTGGCAGGTGCGCGGGTCGAGGAAACTGACGATGGACTGGTGATCCACGGCACCGGCGGTGATCCGCTGACCGGCACGCCCAAAGGCGCCGCCATTGCCACCCATCTCGACCACCGTATCGCGATGAGCATGGCGATTGCCGGGCTTGCCAGCCGTGAAGGAGTAGAGGTTGACGACACCTCGCCCATCGCCACCAGCTTTCCGGGTTTCATAAGCCTGCTTGAGGACGCCGCAGCATGATCATCGCCGTTGACGGCCCCACCGCATCGGGCAAGGGCACCATTGCCAAGGCGTTGGCCGCGCATTTCGGCCTGCCGCATCTCGACACCGGCCTGCTCTATCGCGCAGTCGGGCGGCAGGTGGCGCTTGATGGCGGCAATCCTGACGATCCCGCCGATGCCTTGGCCGGTTGCGAATTCGCCAGCGAGCTACTTGCTGACCCAGCCTTGCGCAGCGAGGAAACGGGCGGATTCGCCAGCCGCGTCTCGATCCATCCGGCGGTGCGCCAGGCGCTGTTCGAGCGCCAGCGCGCCTTTGCCACGCAGCCAGGCGGCGCGGTGCTGGATGGGCGCGATATCGGCACGGTGATCGCGCCAGATGCCGACGTAAAGCTGTTCATTACCGCCAGCGTTCATGAACGCGCGCGGCGGCGCTGGATGGAAATGCAGGATCGCGAACTTGAGATACCGCTGGTGGAAATCGAACGCGACATCGTGATGCGCGACGAGCGCGACATCAGCCGCAAGGATGCACCCCTTCGCGCAGCGCCTGACGCGCTGGTGATCGACACCACCAGCCTTGGCCGGGAACAGGCGATCGAGGCAGCGATAGCGGCAGTGCAGGAGGCGCTTGGCCCAGCCTCATAGTTTTACAAATCCATGTCCTACATCGGCCCCCCGTGGCATGGTCATGGCATGTTGCTCCGTTCCGCCATGGCCCCGCCGGGATTCGATCTTCAGGACTGTGTTCCATGTGTTCCATCCTGCGGGATTTGACGCTCGCCATCCGGGGGCTTTGCGCTTGCCTTTTGCGGCCATTTCCACTAGGCGCCCGACCGTTCATGCAATCCCCGGATTGAAGAACTCCTGCGGCGGCATTCGGCCCTGCGGGAAATCGGCCCTTTGCCCCGTTTGCCCCGCAATGGTGCGGGAGACGGAGAAAGACCCCGGAAAAACCGGCGGCCGGTAGCAAAACGAACAGGAAACCCACATTGATGGCAACTTCAGCCAACCCAACGCGCGACGATTTCGAAGCGCTACTCAACGAACAACTTGGCGGTGCAGGCGACGAAGGCTTTGAAGGCCGCGTCGTCAAAGGCACCGTGACCGCCATCGAAAACGGCATGGCGATGATCGATGTCGGCCTCAAGAGCGAAGGCCGCGTCGCATTGAAAGAATTTGCCCGCGGCGAAGACGACCACGGCCTGACCGTCGGCAGCGAAGTCGAAGTGTTTGTCGACCGCGTCGAAAATTCCGACGGCGAAGCGATGCTCAGCCGCGACCGCGCCCGCCGCGAAGCCGCATGGGACAAGCTGGAAAGCGAATTTGGCGAAGGCAAGCGCGTCGAAGGGCGCATCTTTGGCCGCGTCAAGGGCGGCTTCACGGTCGATCTCGACGGTGCGGTTGCCTTCCTGCCAGGTTCGCAGGTCGATATCCGCCCGGTGCGCGATGTCACCCCGCTGATGGAAGTGCCGCAGCCGTTCCAGATCCTCAAGATGGATCGCCGCCGCGGCAATATCGTGGTTTCGCGCCGCGCAGTGCTGGAAGAAACCCGCGCCGAACAGCGCAGCGAACTGATCGACAAGCTGGCCGAGGGCCAGATCACCGAAGGTGTAGTGAAAAACATCACCGATTACGGTGCCTTTGTTGACCTGGGCGGGATCGACGGCCTGCTGCATGTCACCGACATGAGCTACAAGCGCGTCAACCACCCCAGCGAAGTGATCGAAATCGGCCAGAGCGTGACCGTGCAGATCATCCGCATCAACGAAGATACCCAGCGCATCAGCCTGGGCATGAAGCAGCTCGAAAGCGATCCGTGGGACGGTGTGGCGGCGAAATATCCGGTCGGCATGAAGCTGAGCGGCACTGTCACCAACATCACCGAATACGGCGCCTTCGTGGAACTGGAAGCGGGCATCGAGGGCCTGGTCCACGTTTCGGAAATGAGCTGGACCAAGAAGAACGTGCACCCAGGCAAGATCGTGTCGACCTCGCAGGAAGTCGAAGTGATGGTGCTGGAAGTGGACAGCGACAAGCGCCGCATCTCGCTCGGCCTCAAGCAGGCCCAGGGCAACCCATGGGAAGAATTCGCCGAGAAGCATCCGGTGGGCAGCGAAGTCGAAGGCGAAGTCAAGAACGCCACCGAATTCGGCCTGTTCATCGGCCTGGATGGCGATGTCGACGGCATGGTCCACATGTCGGATATCGCATGGGGCATCTCGGGCGAGGACGCGCTGGCGCTTCACCGCAAGGGTGAACAGGTCAAGGCGATCGTGCTTGACGTTGATGTCGAAAAGGAACGCATCAGCCTGGGCATGAAGCAGCTCGAAAAGGGCGCACCTTCGGCAGAGGGTTCGGGTTCAGGCGCACTGCGCAAGAACCAGACCGTGACCGTGACCGTACTCGAAGTGCGCGATGGCGGGCTGGAAGTGCAGGTTGGCGAGGATGGGGCGACCGGCTTCATCAAGCGTTCGGACCTTGGCCGCGACCGCGACGAACAGCGCCCCGACCGCTTCCAGGTCGGCCAGAAGCTCGACGCCATGGTGATCGGTTTCGATCGCTCGAAGAAGCCGAACTTCTCGGTCAAGGCGCGCCAGATCGCCGACGAGAAGGAAGCGGTTGCCCAGTTCGGTTCGTCCGACAGCGGCGCATCGCTGGGCGACATCCTGGGTGCAGCGCTCAAGGGCAAGGACAGCTAAGCAAAGCTGCCCGTCGATTGATAAGGAAGGGCCCGCCCGTTCGCACGAACAGGCGGGCCTTTTTTTAGCGAAGTGGTGCAGTCCCGCGTTTCCCTGCTGTCAGCAGCAAGCCGGCCAGGATTCCGCCCGCGGCGGCCATGACCATTACCGCTGCCTGTGCGGCAGGGCTCAAGGGAATGCCGTCACTATGGCTCATGGAGCCACCGTATAGCGGGCTCATAAAATGCGCGACAAGGAAACTGCCGATGACGATCAACCCGACCACGCAGCCTTCGCGCTCGCGACCGCGCAGCCACACCAGCCAGGCCATATAAAGCGCAAGGGTGGAGTGCGTTATCAGTTGCCAGACATCGTGCAGCCGCGCATGGCCGGGCCAATCCGGGTTGAACACATGAGTCGGACTGACTTCCAGTATCGGCGTGACGACAGCAAACGGCAGGATTGCCAGCGTAAACAGTAATTTTCGAATCATCTCGTCCTCCATTGATATTGACATTGTCAATATAAACTTGATTGACAGTGTCAATCTTCCAGGAAAAGGCGCAAGCATGGCGAGAGTGGGTTCTAGCGGCCAACGAAAAGGTGACGCAGCGGAAAAGCTGCTAATTGCTGCCCGCAAATTGCTGGACGCAAAAGGCGCCGATCATGTCACCATCCGGGAGACCGCGCGCCAGGCGGGCGTCTCCCACGCTGCGCCTGCCAATCACTTCGCGGATCGCCGGGCCCTGCTTACTGCGCTCGCGGTTCAGGACTTTGACGATCTGGCCGAGCAGGTAGAAACGGCGACCTCCCGGCTACCGCCGGCCACCCCGGCACGTGCGCGTACCATGGCGGATGCGGTGCTGAAATTTGCGTTGCACAATCCCCACCGTTATCGCTTGCTGTGGCGCGCTGACCAGCTTGACCTTGCAAATCCGCAACTGGAAGACGCCATGGAGCGCCTCTATGCAAACTTGCTCGCGACCACGGGTGACGAGGCTCGCCTAGAAGTCCCGGCCAGCACCAGTCGCTCGCTGGCATTGTGGTGCCTGGTCCATGGCTATGTCAGCCTGACAATCGACAGTCTGCTAAGCCTGCAGGCGGACGAGACGTCCGGCGCCCCTCGACTTCATGCCATGGTCGACCTGTTGTTTGACGACAGGCTATAGCATCAACAGTTCGCCCGGTTCGGCCTTCCCTAGCGCGCCATTCGCTCCTACATTGCAGGACATGCTACAAATCCACCAATTCCCATGCCTGTCCGACAATTACGGATTCCTCATCCACGATCCCGCCAGCGGAGAGACCGCCGCCATCGACACGCCCGATGGCAAGGAGTATCTGCGCCAGGCCGATGCCAAGGGATGGAAGATCACGCAGATCTGGAACACCCATTGGCACCCCGATCACGCCGGCGGAAACAAGGATATCGTCGATGCCACCGGCGCCATGATTGTGGCGCCGGGCGAAGTCGAGAAAATCAGCTCGATCGATCGCGTGGTGAAGCACGGCGATTCCGTTGCGCTTGGCGATTTTACTGCCGACGTGATCGATGTATCGGGCCACACCAATGGCCACATTGCCTATCATTTCCCCCAGGCGGGCGTAGCCTTTGTGGGTGACAGCGTGTTCGCGCTGGGTTGCGGGCGAATGTTCGAAGGCGAACCGAAGCAATTCTGGTCAAGCCTTGAGCGGATCAAGGCCCTGCCGCCTGAAACGACGCTCTATTGCGCGCACGAGTATACCGCGGCGAACGCACGCTTCGCGCTGCACGCCGATCCGGGCAATGCCGCCCTGCAGGATTATTGTGCAGAGATTGATGCCAAGCGGGCCAAGGGCGAATGGACCGTACCGACGGACCTCGCCCGAGAGTTGGCGACCAATCCGTTTCTGCGGGCTGACGATCCGGAAATGCAGGCGAAATGGGGCGGCAGCGCACCGCATGAAACCTTTGCCGCGCTTCGCAGTGCGAAAGATAATTTCTAGCCGCCATGCAGGCGCTGCGCGTCGAAAAGCTGGCTGACGACCTGTCCGGCGTCACGCTGGCTGACATTCCCGAGCCCGAGCGATGCCCTGGCGAGGTACTGGTGCGTGTGCGCGCGGCCTCACTCAATTTCCCTGACCTGCTGATGACGCAGGGCAAATACCAGTTCATACCCGATGTGCCCTTCACCAGCGGAATGGAGCTGGCGGGCGAAGTGATGGAGGCCGATGCCGATAGCCGGTTCAAGCCGGGTGACCGGGTGATCGGCGGCAACAAGACTGGTGCCTTCGCCGAATTTGCCGTCATTCCAGAACGCGGCCTGCACCCCCTCCCTGCGGGAATCGGCTTTGCAGATGGAGCGTCAATGGGCGCGGCCTATTCCACTGCCTATACCGGGCTGGTCGAGCTTTGCGGGCTCAAGCCCGGGCAATGGGTGCTGGTAACGGGCGCCAGCGGCGGGGTGGGCCTGGCGGCGGTCGATCTGGCGCAAGCTTTGGGTGCAAAAGTGATCGCGGCTACCGGAGTTGAAGCGAAGCGCGCGCGAATCGCCGCGCGCTATGCGCCCGAAGCGGTCATTCTGAGCGAAGGCCGTTTCCGCGAACAGGTGAACGAGATCACCGCAGGCCACTTGTGCGATGTGGTTTTCGACCCCGTTGGCGGCGATGTGTTCGACGAATTGACCCGCTGCGTCACCTTCGGCGGCAAGCTGGTGGTGGTCGGCTTTACCAGCGGCCGGATCGCCGAGATTGCCACCAACATCCCGCTGATCAAGGGGTTCTCGATCATCGGCTTGCGAGCGGGCGAATATGCCCGGCGTTTTCCAGAGCGCGGTGCCGCCATCAGCGCAGCCATTGCCGAACTGGCGTCTCAAGGGCGCATCAAACCCGCGATTGACCGCACACTGCCGCTTTCGCGCTGGCGCGACGGCTTCGAGGCGATGGCGGGGCGCGAACTGATCGGCAAGGTGGTGTTCGAGCCGGGCGCCTAGCCCAGCAGCACGAAACCCACGAATACCGACAGGCCTGCCACGCCGCTGCCGATAGTGAGCTTCCGTAGCGGTTTCGCCTGAAGCCCCATCACTACCCCGCTCAGCACAAGCAGAAAAAGCGTAACGGCCAGCAGCGTCGCGTAGAGCTTGAACACCGTGCTGCCCTTAGCCTTGTGCAACTGCACCAGCCAGCGGTGAAACGTGGCTTCCTTGACCGTAACTTCGGCGACCATCGGATCATCGGAGGCCGCTACGCTCACTTCGCTGCGTGCGCCCGTCCAGGCAAGGGTCTGCCCTGCTCCCTCGCCGCTCAAGCTGATCCTACCGCTCGGTTCAGGCAAGCCGTTGGCTGCCAGTGCAGCAATGGCTGCGTCGCGCAAGTCCGCATCGCTCTGCTGGGCATAGGGCTGCGATAATTGGGTCAGCTCGGTGCGCTCACGCCATTCGCCCTTATTGCCCCAGGTATAAAGCGCGCCGGTGGTAAGAAACATCAGCATCGCCGGGAACATGAAGGCTGCGAAAGCAAGGTGAAGCTTGGTCAGAATGGTGCGGTTCACGAAGAGAGAATCCTGTTAGATATTATTTGCGAATACTTCGCATTAGCATTCAAAGCCTCCACGCCAAGGCCTTTATGTGGCGGCTCCCGATTGACCGGGGTCCAGGAGCCCCGGCAAAGAAAAGGCGGCCATTGGCCGCCCGTCCCTGGTGGAATTGTTGGTCGATCAGATCGAAGCGATGACCTCGTCGGCCAGCTTCTTGTCTGCATCCGCGCCGTGGTATTCGGCAATCAGTTTGCGCGCGGCAGTGGTTGCGGCAGTGACGGCAGCGGCCTTGACCTGTTCGATTGCCTCACGCTCGGCGGCCGAAATCTTGTCCTCCGCCATGCGCTTGCGCCGTTCCACCATAAGCTTGCTGTCAGCTTCTGCCTTTTCGAGTATCGCATCGGCGTCACGCTGGGCATTGGCCATCATGGCATCTGCATGCTTTTCCGCATCAGCCATCTTGGCGGCGTATTCATCGCGCAAGGCCTCAGCCTCGGCGCGCAGCGCCTTGGCTTCGTCAAGCTGGTCCCTGATCGCCTGGATCCTGGCGTCGAGCCCACCGGTGATAAGCCCTGGGACCTTCTTCCAGATGAAGATGCCCACCAGGATGAGCATCGAGAGCGAAACCCACTGGTAATCCTGCAGGCCCAACGCCACCGGCCCGGCATGCCCCTCTTCGGCGGCGCCGACGAGGATCAAGAGAATATCAGCCATTGGCCAAGGCCTCCTTCACAGCCGCATTGGCTGCGGCAGCATCAACAGATGCACCAGCCAACCGGGCGACGATGTCTTGCGCCGCTTCGGCAGCGACGGTCGCAACTTCCGTCATTGCGGCGCTGCGCGCCTGAGCGACCCGCTGTTCCGCTTCCGCCAGCTTGTTGTCCAACCGCTTCTGGGCGGCGGCCACTTTCTTTTCGGTCTTGGCCGAGCCATCAGACTTGGCCTTGGCAATTACCGCCTGCGCCCTGGCATGATTATCCAATTCGCGCTTGCGCCATGCCTCTTCGCGCTCATCTGCTGCATCCCGCGCAGCCTGGGCTGCAGCGAGATCGTCAGCGATCTGCTTGTCACGCAGCGCCACGGTGTCCATCACCTTGGGCACCATACCGCGCCCGATGACGAAAAAGGTGAAGCCGAAGAAAATCAGCAGCCAGAAGACCTGGCTGGCATATGTATCGGCAAGCTGCGCAATTTGAGGCATGTGTCGGGTCCGAAAATCAGTCGACTGGAATATCCCACAGCCGACCGGCATGAACCGGTCGGCCGTTGGAAACCGTCGTTAGGCGACGAAGATCAGGATCATCGCGACGACGAAGGCCAGCAGGCCCAGAAGTTCCGCCGCAGCGAAGCCGATGAACAGGCGGCCCTGCTGGCCATCTGCCGCACCCGGATTGCGGAGCGCCGACTCAAGGAATGAGCCGAACACGTTACCCACACCGATGGCGGCCATGCCGGCACCGATTGCTGCGAGGCCAGCACCGACGAGCTTGGCTGCTTCTGCTTCCATTTGAAAAACTCCTTTGGGTAGAAACTGTCGTTTGGTTGAATGAAACTTAGTGAAGATTCTCTGCGTCGTTAATATAAAGCGACGTCAGAAGAGCAAAAACATAGGCCTGGATACCGGCAACGAGAATCTCGAGCGCGCTGATTGCAACCATCAGCACCAGGCTTGGCACGCCGACAAACCCACCAAAAACGGCGCCCGCGTTGACGCTACCGATCACGAAACTTGCGAGAACCTTGAGCAATACGTGCCCGGCCATCATCGCCACGAACAGACGCAGACCGAGACTGAAGGGCCGCACCATAAACGAAATCAGCTCGATCACCGGGATCAGCCAGATCAGCCACAGCGGCGTGCCATGCGGCACAAACAGGCTGAAGAAATGCAGGCCATGTTTCCAGAAGCCAACAATCAGCACGATCGCAAAACTCAGGATCGCGAGCACGCCGGTGACGGTGAAATGGCTGGTAAAAGTGAAAGGATGCAGTCCGAAAATCCCGATCGGCATCAGGCCGAGCAGGTTGGCGAACAGAATGAACATGAACAGGCTGAAGATATAGGGCACATATTTGCGCCCTTGCTTGCCGACATTCGCCTCCAGCATATCGTCAATGAAGCCGGTGAAGCTCTCCACCGCCATCTGCCAGCGGCCGGGCACCAGCTGGCGCTTCATGCCGCCTGCCACGAACGCCCAGAGCAGCACTGTGGTGATCAGCATCCACAGCGCCGAATTGGTGAAAGCGATGTTGTATCCGGCCACTTCCCATCCGCTCGTGCCGAACATCGGCTCGATGGCGAATTGCTTCATCGGATCGACCTTGCCCTCTGCGGCTGCCACGATCGTTGTTTCCCTAACGCCTGTTTTCCGACCCGCCGCTATTGATCCTTACCGGGATCGTCAGGGCGCGTGTTCGCTGCACGAATTATGTTCCTGAAGGCAACGATGATCCCAAGGAACAGCATTACCAACAGACCCCAGGGCGCTGTCCCGGCGAAGCGATCGATCGCCCAACCGATGACAAGGCCTCCGAAAATCCCACCAAGCAGATCCGCTAGTACCCGGTTGCCGCTGCGATAGTTCGCGTCAGCACCTTTTACCTGCGGCCGGTTGCGCTTTTCTTCACGCTCGCGTGCGGCCTTAAGCCGCGCTTCGAGCGCGTCGATACGCGCATCTTCAGCGATGGGTTCCCGTGCGGGTTTCTCGTCGCTCATGCCAGCCTCCGATTATTGGAACGCACAGCACGGGCAGAGGTGCCCGCCGAGGGCGCCGCCCCCTTAGGCGGGGGGCATGGGCGAGTCAACCGGTGGAAGGGGGTTCTTGAGTGCGAATTGACCGGGCAGCTTGGCCCGCCGCTCAGGGGCAACGAGCGTCACGCTGCGGCGGGGCATCGGTGCGGGTCTGCCACACGCCGCCCGGTGCCTGGTACTTTTCCCCCGGCACGGTCTTCATGATCAGCTGACATCCGGTGGAAAAGGCGTATTCTTCCAGCGTCACATTGTTCTCTTGCGCCCTCTCGGAATAGACAGCGCGGCGCTTGATATTGATGTCACTGACCAGCCGGCGGAGTTCGGGCGTTTCCGCCACGACGATGCCGAGATAGCCGTCCATTTTCTCACCGATCTGGCCCGAGGAACGCGCTTCGGCATAGGCCGGATCACGCTGTGCCTGAACCGGCGCGGCAGCCACGCCCAGCGTCAGCGCGGCCAGCACGCCCGAAATGGCTATATTGCGCAACCTGTTCATCCTGTTTGCCTTCCTTCAGAAGATATCTGCATTCTCTTCGATCGTCTCGGCCGCATCTTCGGCGAGCATATAAACCACTTCCTGCCGGATATTTATGTTCAGCTCGATCACGATCGGCTTGTCAGGCGTCTCAACGTTGATGCACCCTCCGATCATCGCGACTGGTGCCAGCAGTGCTCCGGCCTTGAGCCACGCCCATTGATGATGCCTTGCCCCGCACATGGGCACGGTTGTGGCATCGCCTTCAAATGCGGTCAATTTCGCATGTGTCATCGCATGCTCTCGCTTTCTTCTGTCTGAATGGGCTGTTTTTCACCGGAAAGCTCCGGCGTGTCTGAAGCTGCATCGGATTCGTCCGTCTTCTTTGCATCCTGCGGGCGCACCAGACGGCCGCCAGCCACGTCGAGCAACCCCAGGTCGCGCGGATCGCGTATGAAGGCGGGATCATAGGTTGCCTTGAGGCTGGTGATCAGCTGATAGAACGGCGCGCGGATATTGACGCGGAATCGGATCGGAAGCTTGGCAATCCGGCGGGTAATGAAGTTCTGGTTCGCACCCTGCCCCTGCCTGACGCCGTCAAAATTCACCTGCGTCACGATCTCGCCCGTCAGCGGGCCGTTCATTTCCACCATCATCTGGTTGAAATCGAGCGAGCGCAGCGACTGGAAGGCGAAATTGGCGATTGCGCCAGTGTCTTTATAGGTCAGTTCGCCAATGTACGACAGATTGCCGCCTGGTGGCCGCGAGATCAGCAAGCCGTTCACGATTTCGCCATTGCCCATCTCGTCAAACACCAGCGGCACGGTGCCGTCGAAAATACCGGTCGCATTGAGATTGCCCATCTCCATCGCGGCCATGAATTGCGCCGCGTCGGCGCCGACGATCTCGATCACATAGCTGCGCCGCTCGGCCGCAGCGAGGTTGAGCTCGATCGGGCGCAAGATCATCGTACCGCCGAAGAATGGCCAGCGCCCGCCGCGAACCGAAACGAAGGTCGTATCGCGCACAGCGAAATCGAGCACCCCGTCGAACACTTCGACACCGGGGTTGATCGCGCCGATGTTGAGCCGCTGAGGCCCGGCAGTGGTGAGGTTGAGCAGATCGCTGAATTCAACCGTGCCCGAAACGCTCTCAACCGGGCCGAAAGCCGCAGCGAAATCGAAATCCCTGGTTGAGAAAGTGCCATTGCTGGTAACCCCGTCCGCGTTCCAGTCGATCCTGCCATCGCCCGCAATTGTCCCATCCGCCAGCGCGATGACGCCATCGGCCAAAATGGTCAGCTCGCTTGGTTGCAGCCGCTTGTCGAACACCAGGCCGGGCACGGAAAGGTCGGCATGGCCGGTACCGCTGGCAAGATCATGGCGCAATGTGACATCGGTGACCTCGCGGCTGCTGCCAGGGTGTTCAAGCCTGGCCTGCGCCGCAATCATATCATCGCGCAGGGTGAGCAAGGTACCGCGACCGCGCAGCGGGTAGAAACGTGGCTCAGCCTGCCGATCGCTCAGCGTGAAACTTGCTTCAGCCAGCGTCAGCACGCCGCCCTCATAGCGCCACTCGCCCGCACCATTCGAGAGGTCGAGCGGTACCGCTGCCAGCTTTCCCGAAACGCCGCTGAAGGTGCCTGCCATGCCGCCTGCCGATGATGATCGGATTTCGTCCGCAAGAAGTTCGCTGCGCGAATCCCCCTCTCCCAGAGTCGCGGCAATCTTGCGCGCCATAAGCCCTTCTGCAGAGGTAAATTCCAGCTCGCCCACGCCAATCGAGAGCGCACTTTCGCCGAGCTGCCCTTGCAGCGCCAGCCCTTCGGTTCGCGCGGAAATCAGGGTGCTTTTCCCCGTGGCCCGCACGATCGCGCCACCGGCAGCTGGGCAAAATCCGACGTTCTGCCGCTCGAGCGTGAGGTCAGAAAGCGCAAGCTTGCCGATCGTCACCTGCGCGCACCGCTGCCATAGCGCCAATTGCCCGGCATGCGACAGCTGGCCGGTTACCGGCACTACCACCCCCTCGGCAAAGCCGCCCGGTATGGCACCGCTGGCAGCGAGGAGGCCGTCGATTTTCCAGTCGCCTGCTGCGTTCTGCGCCAGGTTGAGGCGCGGCAGGGCGAGGCTGCTGGAGCCGCTGCGATAGGGCTCCATCCGCAGGCGCAGGGTAGTGCCGCTACTTTCGCCCGCTTCCATCCGCCCGTGAATCTGTGGCAAGCCTTCGCCGCCGGTGGCGAAATTGCCCGCCAGGCGCGGCGCGGCGTCCCCGCGCGAGCTGTATTGCAATTGAGAGGCGGCCAGCAAGCTGTCGCCACGCGAATCGCGCAGACGCGCTGTTGGCGCCACAATGGTGAAGCCGTCATTTGACTGGCGGTAAGTCAGCTCGCTGGTGAACTTGCTACCCGGCAAAGCCGCGCCCAGCCGCCGCGCGAATTGATCCAGCAACGGCTCCGCTAGCGTTCCTGCGCTGGCCTTACGCCAATCTTTGAGCGACGCCTCGAAGCCCGCACCAAGCCGCGGGTCGTTCGCATCGATGGCTGCGTCGATCTCGAGTCGCCCATCCTTCGCCCGCATTCGCGCGGCGCCGCGTGCTTGAAGCCCGGCAAGAGATAGTGTGGGCGACGAAACCCTGCCCGCGTCGAGCCGATAGCGCGCATTGGCAAGCCCGTCGCGCCAGTCGAGATCGGCTGAGCCCTTGATTCCGGGGCTGCGCAGGTCCGCAGCCTGAATGGCTCCGCTATTCAGCGCAAGCTTGGCCGCAAGGCCCGCAAGGTCGCGGTCACCGGTCAGTTCCAGCGCGATTTCGATCTGGTCGACAATGGTTTGGTTATCGGAACAGGCGACCCTTTCCACTTGCAAGGGCCCATTCAAGCGCGGCTGCCCCCGCGCCACGGAGATTCGCCCGGCCAGGCGTGCATTGGCAATCTCGCAGCCGCCCAATTCAAGCTTCGGGCCTGCTGCTGCCAGGATGCCGCTGAATCCGTGGTTGAGCCGCCCCTCCCCTTCGGCCTTGGCGCCGATCACGCCATGATCGGTGAAGATTCGCGCCCGTCCGTCAACAATTCCCAGGCGCCAGCCAGGCAAGCTGACCGGCTCTTCGCTTTCGATCTCGAGCAGCTGATCAAGCGCGCCAAGGCTCAGCCGCCCATCCTTGTAGCTTGCGCGCAGCCGTGGGCGGATCAGCGTAATCGAGCCAACCCTCGGACCGGTAAAGCCAACGACGGGCACCACCTCTACCCGTTCGATCGACAGGTCGGGCCGGGCCGGGTCGCCAATGGAGAAATTACGCAGCACCTGCCGCGTTGGGCCGATCGAATCGATCTCGTAGCTCGCATCGATGCCCAGGCGTTCGAGCTCGGATTCAACCAGATTGCCGACAATAGTCTCGCGCGAGTTCCATGTCAGTATGCTTGAGACCACCAGCAGGAAGATCAACACGAGCAGGAACTGCCAACGGCGGCGGCGCGGCCAGTAGCGCCGCGATCTGGCTGTGTTCTCCGGGATTTCTTCGGCATCCGCCATTGGTGCGCACTCTTGCGCCTTTCGCGATGCGAAGGCAATGCTGTGATCAATGGGTCGTAGCGGGGGCAATCTTGCCGCAAGCTGAAGAAACTGCTGGCAAACAATCAGGGCAAAGGCATTCGGGCCTGGGCCATCGCGCCCGCTTGCGCGAAAGGCTGATCGGCGGCGGGACAGAGGCGCTGGCCGATTACGAACTGCTCGAATATCTCCTCTTTGCCGCCATTCGGCAGGGTGACACCAAGCCAGTGGCCAAGGCCTTGCTAAAGCGATTCGGATCATTGGCCGGCGTGCTCAATGCCGATCCCGCCGCGCTGCAACAGGTAGAAGGAATCGGCGAAACCAGCGCCGCCGCGCTCAAGAGCGTGGCGGTGGCGGCGCGGCGCATGGCGCGCAGCGAAGTGCAGGGCAAGCCGGTGCTGGGTAGCTGGCAGTCATTGCTCGATTACCTCGCGATCGACATGGCGCACCTTACCGTCGAGCGTGTGCGCGTGCTCTATCTTGATGCGCGCAACCGGCTGGTCGACGATCATCATGTCGGAGATGGCTCGTTCGACGAAGCCGCGATCCACCCGCGCGAGGTGATCCGCCGGGCGATGGACCTGGGTGCCAGCGCGCTGATCCTGGTGCACAATCATCCCAGCGGCAGCCCCGAGCCGAGCCGCGCCGATATCCAGATCACCGCCCGCATCGCCGAGGCGGGGCGGCTGCTGGGCATCACCGTGCACGATCACGTGATCATCGGGCGCGAAGGCCATGTGTCGCTGAGATCAAAAGGGCTGATCTAGAGCAGTTTCCGCGCGAGACGGGGAAATTGCCATGGTGCCGGGCGCGCAACCCTTGCATTGCAGCGCCACTCGGCATAGCCGCCGCCCCAGTTCAGATTGCCACGCCGGAGTTTTCGATGGTCCCCCGCTACGCCCGCCCCGCCATGACTGCGATCTGGGAACCAGAGGCGCGCTATCGCATCTGGTTCGAGATCGAGGCGCACGCCACCCAGAAGCTTGCCGAGCTGGGGGTTGTGCCGGAAAGCGCGGCCAGGGCATTGTGGGACTGGTGGGCAACCAATCCCGCCATCGATGTTGCCGCGATCGACGCCAAGGAAGCCGTGCTCAAGCATGATGTGATCGCCTTCCTCGATTGGGTGGCTGAGCAGGTCGGGCCCGAAGCGCGCTTCATGCACCAGGGCATGACTTCGAGCGATGTGCTCGACACGACGCTGGCGGTTCAGCTCAGCCGTGCGAGCGATATCCTGCTTGATGACATGGACGCGCTGCTCGCCGCGATCCGCCGACGTGCCGAGGAGCATAAATATACCCCCACGATCGGGCGCAGCCACGGCATCCATGCCGAACCGACCACATTCGGGCTCAAGCTGGCGCAGGCCTATGCCGAGTTTGACCGCTGCCGCACGCGGCTGGCGAATGCGCGCACCGAAATCGCCACCTGCGCCATTTCAGGTGCGGTTGGCACCTTCGCCAATATCGATCCGCAGGTGGAGGAATATGTCGCAGCGCAGCTTGGCCTTGCTGCAGAACCGGTTTCGACCCAGGTTATCCCGCGTGATCGCCACGCGATGTATTTCTCGACGCTGGCTGTTATCGCCAGCTCGATCGAACGGCTCGCGGTCGAAATCCGCCACCTGCAACGCACCGAAGTACTGGAGGCGGAGGAATATTTTTCGCCCGGCCAGAAGGGCTCAAGCGCGATGCCGCACAAGCGCAACCCGATCCTGACCGAAAACCTCACCGGTCAGGCCCGCATGATCCGCAGCTATGCCCTGCCCGCACTGGAGAATGTCGCTCTGTGGCACGAGCGCGATATCTCGCACTCTTCGGTCGAGCGCTTCATCGGTCCGGACGCCACGATCACGCTTGATTTCGCGCTCGCGCGGCTCACCGGCGTGGTCGACAAGCTGCTGGTTTACCCAGAACGGATGCAGAAGAATCTCGACCGGATGGGGGGCCTTGTCCATTCCCAGCGAGTCATGCTTGCGCTCACGCAGGCCGGCCTAACGCGCGACAACGCCTATCGCCTGGTTCAGCGCAACGCGATGAAGGTGTGGGAATCGGACGGTTCATTATCGCTGCTTGAACTGCTCAAGGCCGATGCGGAAGTAACCGCGGCGATGAGCGGCACAGAACTCGAGGAGAAGTTCAACCTGGACTACCACTTCAAGCATGTCGACACGGTTTTCGAGCGGGTGTTTGGTGGCTGACTGCTTGGCAGAAGCGCTGCCTAGACTCTGCCGAGAAAAGCCTTAGGCTCATCCATGAGCGCTTGCAGGGAGAAGACTTATGCAGATTGTGCGCACGATAATCTGGGTGCTGATCCTGTTCGGATTGCTGGTGTTTTCCATCTTCAACTGGGACCCGGTCGAGGTGCGCCTGTGGAACAATCTGGTGCTGGAAACCAAGGTTCCGGTGCTGGTGATCGTGGCCTTCATACTGGGCCTGCTGCCGATGTGGCTCTATCACCGCACTTCGCGCTGGAATCTGCACCGGCGGATCAGCTCGCTTGAGAACGCCGTGCGGTCGAACGCACTGAGCACCCGCCACAATCCGCCGCCCACTGGCTCGGTGGCCGAAGCTGCACCTTCTGACGACACGTTGAAACCCGGCGACAACTGATGGGCAACCCGGTTTACCTCGCGCTTGACGTGCCGCAGATCGACGCGGCCAAGGATCTGGTTTCAAAGGTCAAGTCGCACATCGGCGGGGTCAAGCTGGGGCTGGAGTTCTTCTGCGCGCACGGGCACCACGGGGTGCATGAAATCGCACATCTGGGCCTTCCCATTTTCCTCGACCTCAAGCTGCATGACATTCCCAACACCGTGGCCGGCGCTATGCAGGCCATCCACGTACTGGAACCTGCGATCGTCACCGTCCATGCCGGCGGCGGGCGGGCGATGATGGAAGATGCCAAGGCCGCTGCTTCAAATGGCACCAAAGTGGTTGCCGTCACCATGCTCACCAGCCTTGATGAGCGCGATATGGCGCGCACGGGCATAGGCGGCAGCGCGCATGACCAGGTGCTGCGCCTGACAGAGCTGGCGCATGATGCCGGACTCGACGGGATTGTGTGTTCAGGCCACGAGCTGAAGGCCGTTCACAAGCAATGGAAGGACGGTTTCTTCGTCGTTCCGGGCTTGCGCCCGGGCGGGAAAGCGACGGGTGACCAGAAGCGCGTCGTCACCCCGCGCCAGGCCCGTGATGACGGGGCCAGCGTGCTGGTTATAGGGCGTCCGATCAGCCGCGCGGAAGATCCGCTTGCAGCTGCAAGGGCGATAGAGGCGACGCTTTAAGGCAAGGCATGGGCGTGAAAATCAAGATCTGCGGGCTTTCGACCCCCGAGACGGTGGAAGCTGCCATCGCAGCGGGCGCAACGCATATCGGGCTCAATCTCTATGAGCCAAGCCCACGCTATGTCCCGCTCGGGAAGGCTGCGGAGCTGTGCGAGCTGGCGCGAGGGCGAATCAAGGTGGTGATGCTGCTGGTTAACGCCGATCCTGAATTCACCGCACGCGCCATTACCACCGTTAATCCCGATATTGTCCAGTTTCATGGCAACGAAACTCCCGAATGGTGCGGGCTCGTGCGCGACAGGAGCGGGCTTGAAGTGTGGAAAGCGCTTGGCATGAAGGACGCCGGTACGCTGGAGCGCAGCATGAAGTTCTTCGGCAAGGTTGACCGCCTGCTGTTCGATGCCCCGGCCAAAGCCATGCCTGGCGGCACCGGTGAGACATTCTCGTGGGACCTGCTCAAGGGACACCGGCACACGATCGACTGGGCGCTGGCAGGCGGACTGACACCGGAAAATGTCACCGATGCCATCCGCCAGACTGGTGCGCCGCTGGTCGATACGTCCTCTGGCGTTGAGACCGCGCCCGGCATCAAGGATGTGGACTTGATCCACGCCTTCTGCAAAGCGGCGCAGTTGATATGACTGACATCAAGAATTCCTTCCGTAACCAGCCGGATGAGCGCGGCCATTTCGGCCAGTTTGGCGGGCGTTTTGTCGCCGAAACGCTGATGCCGCTGGTGCTCGATCTGGAGCGGGAATATCGCGCGGCACAGGCCGATCCCGCGTTCCAGGCCGAGTTCGACGATTTGCTCGAACATTACGTCGGCCGCCCCTCGCCGCTCTATTTCGCGCCGCGCCTGACCGAAGCGCTCGGCGGCGCGCAAGTCTGGTTCAAGCGCGACGAGCTCAACCACACCGGCGCGCACAAGATCAACAATTGCATCGGGCAGATCCTGCTCGCCATGCGCATGGGCAAGACGCGCATCATCGCGGAAACCGGCGCGGGCCAGCACGGGGTGGCCACCGCCACGGTCTGCGCGCGCTTCGGCCTGCCCTGCGTGATCTACATGGGCGCAACCGACGTGGCGCGACAGGCGCCCAATGTGTTCCGCATGAAATTGCTGGGCGCAGAAGTGATTCCCGTTACCAGCGGCGCGGCGACGCTCAAAGACGCGATGAACGAGGGGCTGCGCGACTGGGTCGCCAACGTCCATGACACCTTCTACATCATCGGCACCGCCGCCGGCCCGCACCCCTACCCCGAGATGGTGCGTAATTTCCAGAGCGTGATCGGCAAGGAAGCGCGCGCGCAGATGCTCGACCGGGTGGGCCGCCTGCCCGATTTGCTGGTCGCGGCGATTGGCGGCGGCTCGAACGCATTGGGCCTGTTCCATCCGTTCCTTGATGATGCCGACGTGAAGATGCTGGGCGTCGAGGCGGCGGGCTATGGGCTTGACGGCGATCAGCACGCGGCATCGCTGCTGGGTGGATCGCCCGGTATCCTGCACGGCAACAAGACCTACCTGCTGCAGGACGAAGACGGCCAGATCACCGAAGGTCACTCGATAAGCGCGGGGCTCGACTATCCCGGCATCGGCCCGGAACACGCCTGGCTGAAGGAATCGGGCCGAGTGAAATACACCGCCGTCACCGATGACGAGGCGCTGGAAGCCTTCCAGCTGCTCTGCCGCACCGAGGGGATCATCCCTGCGCTCGAGCCGAGCCACGCCATTGCGGCGGTGACAAAGATCGCGAAGGAAATGCCCAAGGACGCGATCATCCTAGCGAACCTGTGCGGTCGCGGCGACAAGGATATCTTCACCGTGGCGGAGCGTCTGGGGGTGGAGCTTTGACCCGCCTCTCCTCAGCCTTCGCCAAACCCCACCCAGCGCTCGTCTGCTTCATCACTGCGGGCGATGGCGACACGGCGGCCAATCTCGACGCGCTGGTCGCGGGCGGCGCGGATGTGATCGAGCTGGGAATGCCGTTCACCGATCCCATGGCCGATGGCCCGGCGATCCAGGCGGCGAATTTACGCAGTCTCGCGAAGGGCACGACGACCGCTGACATTTTCGCCATCGCGACAGCTTTCCGCGCGCGTCACCCGGACACTCCGCTGGTGCTGATGGGCTATGCCAACCCGATGGTGAGGCGCGGGCCGGAATGGTTCGCCGCCGCAGCTGCCGAAGCGGGCGTTGACGGAGTGATCTGCGTGGATATCCCGCCCGAGGAAGATGATGCTTTGGGTCCGATGTTACGCGAATTTGGCATCGCTCCGATCCGCCTCGCCACCCCCACCACCGATGCCGCGCGCCTGCCGCAGGTGCTCGATGGTTCGGCGGGGTTCCTCTACTATGTCTCGGTCGCCGGGATCACCGGCAAGCAGCAGGCGGACATCGCCTCGATCGAAGCCAATGTTTCCCGCATCAAGCAATCGACCGACCTGCCCGTCGCGGTCGGCTTCGGCGTGCGCAATCCCGAGCAGGCAGCCGAGATCGCCAGGGTGGCCGATGGCGTGGTGGTCGGCTCCGCCTTTGTCGAATTGGTCGGCGAATATGGCAAAGATGCACCTGCCAAGCTAAGGGAGCTGACTTCGGCCCTCGCCAGCGCGGTCCACTCCGCCCGTCAGGAGCAACAGGCATGAACTGGTTCACACGCGTCCGCAAATCCTTCACCTTCGGTGCGAAGCGCACCAGCGACAAGGATTTGTGGGTCAAATGCCCTTCTTGTGCGGAAATGCTGTTCGAGCAGGAATACCAGGACAATCTGTGGGTCTGCCCGCGCTGCGATCATCATGGCCGCATCGGTGCGGATGCGCGGCTGGCGCTACTGCTTGACGATGGTTTTGAGATACTGCCTCAGCCTGAAGTCACCGAAGACCCGCTGAAATTCAAGGACAGCAAGAAATACACCGACCGGCTGAAGATTGCCCGCACGAACAATCCGTATGCCGATGCCTTCAGCGTGGGATCGGGCACGATTGGCGGGCGCGCGGCGATGGTGGGCGTGCAGGATTTCGGGTTCATGGGCGGATCGATGGGCATGGCGGTGGGCGCGGCCTTTGTAGCCGGAGCTCAAAAGGCACTTGATCGCAAATCCGCTTATGTAGTGGTGACCGCCGCAGGCGGCGCGCGCATGCAGGAAGGCATCCTGTCGCTGATGCAGATGCCCAAGGCGACCGTGATGACGCGCCGCCTGAAAGAGGCCGGCCTGCCTTATATTGTAGTGCTGACCGATCCGACGACCGGCGGCGTCACCGCCAGCTATGCCATGTTGGGCGATGTCCACATTGCCGAGCCCGGCGCATTGATCGGCTTTGCCGGCCAGCGCGTGATCCAGGATACGATCCGCGAGAAGTTGCCCGAGGGTTTCCAGCGCGCGGAATATCTGCACGAACACGGCATGGTCGACATGGTGGTGCACCGCGCGGACCTGAAGGAAACGCTCGCCACGCTGCTCGGCTATCTCCAGCCGCGCAAGGCGGCCTAAGGAGCTGTGTCATTGCGAGGAGTGAAGCGACGAAGCAATCCATGGAGCTGCGCCTGCCGCAATCTCGAGCCATGGATTGCCGCGTGGCTTCGCCGCTCGCAATGACGAGGCTGGCTTGAAAGACTTCGGCAGATCCGATCATCCCGGCGTCCAGGCGCAGCTTGACCGGCTCGCCGCGCTCAGCCTGCCGCAGGGGCGGCTGGGGTTGGATACGATCCGGGCAATGATGGCGCAGCTAGGCAATCCGCACAAACGCCTGCCGCCGGTGTTCCATGTCGCAGGGACCAATGGCAAGGGGTCGGTCTGCGCCTTTCTGCGCGCGATGCTGGAGGCCGAGGGATACAAGGTCCACGTCACTACGAGCCCGCATCTGGTGCGCTACAACGAGCGTATTCGCATCGCCGGAGAATTGATTTCGGACAAGGCGCTGGCGGCGCTTCTGAAGGAAGTGCTCGATGTCGGCGAGGATTTGGCTCCGAGTTTCTTCGAAGTGACCATCGCTGCCGCTTTTCTCGCCTTCAGCCGTTCGCCTGCCGATGCCTGCGTCGTCGAGGTCGGCCTGGGCGGGCGGTTCGATGCAACCAATGTACTGGAGCCAGAGGTGCTTGCCGCTTGCGGGATCGCGGCGCTGGGCATCGACCATGAACGCTTCCTGCTCGCGCCTGAGGACGGCACCCCGCCGGAGCCGATGGCGCGGATCGCCTTCGAGAAGGCAGGCATCGCGAAGCCGGGCGTGCCGTTGGTGACCATCGCCCAGCCGGAACTGGAAATGGCCACCATTCGGACTGTGGCGGAACGGGTGAGCGCGCCCGTGATCATGGCCGCGCCCGCACCCGACCTTCCGCTCGCCCTGCCCGGCCCGCACCAGCGCGCCAATGCGGGGCTGGCGGTGGCCATGCTGCGCGCGCAGAACGCGCTGCCGGTGTCCGCCGAGGCGATTGCTAGCGGATTGATGCAGGCCCGCTGGCCCGCACGGTTGCACATGCTCGCACCCGGCCCGCTTGCCGGTGCACGCCCAGATGCCAGGGCGGTGTGGCTCGACGGCGGGCACAATCCCTCGGCTGGCGCGATGCTGGGCGCGCATTTCGCAGGACAGAAACTGCACCTTGTGATCGGGATGATCGAAGGCAAGGACCCGGCGGCGCTGACAAGGCCGCTCGCCGCCTCGCTTGCCAGTATCACGGCAGTGCCTGTGCCGGCGCATGATTGCCACCCGCCCGAGGCCTTCGGACCAAAGGCAAAACCGGCACCCGATGTGCCCGCCGCGCTCGCCGCGCTGCCCGATGACGGACTGCCGGTGCTGATCGCAGGCTCGCTCTACCTCGCGGGCGAGGTGTTGCGGCTCAATGGTGAGATGCCGGGCTAGCGTTCTTCGGTGCCGGCGGTGCCCATTGCTGCATCGACCAGCCCTGTTCGCATCATCCACCAGAACAGGGCAATGCCCGGCAGCGCTAGCACCGTGGTGAGCAGGTAGAAATTCACATAGCCCATCCATTCGATCAGCGCGCCCGCCGTGGTGCCGGTGAGCAACCTACCAACGATACTCGCACTCGCAGATATCAGCGCATATTGCGTCGCAGTGAAGCGCAAGTCGCATAGCGCCGAGAAATAAGCCACCACCACCACGCCGCCATAGCCGCTGGCGAAATTCTCGAACCCGATTGCCGCCGCCATGCCGATGTTCGATTGGCCCGCAGCAGCTAGTGCTGCAAAGCTGACGTTCGAGACCGCCATCAGGATCAGCGCGATCAGCACCGAACGCTTGAGGCCCATCCGCGCATAGATGATCCCGCCCACGAATACGCCGATGATCAGCGCCCAGAAGCCTACCCCAACATCGTAAATCGCGATTTCGTCGTTGCTGTAGCCGAGATCGTCAAAAAGCAGGCGGAAGGTAAGATTGGCCAGCGTATCGCCAATCTTGTGGACCAGGATGAACAGCAAGACCATCCAGGCGCCATTGCGACGGAAGAATTCAGCGAAAGGTCCCGCCACCGAATGCCACATTTCGGCCATGCCCTTGCGTTCACCGGGTTCCCTGTGACGCGGCGGCTCACCCATGATTAGCGCTGTCAGGATGGCTGGGAGAGCAAAGATCGCACAGGCGATATAGGCCGCGCTCCAGCCGTATCGCGCCGCGACGACAAGCGCGAGCGCGCCTGCACCTGCTGCCCCGATGCGCCAGCCATACTGGCTCATGCCCGATCCGGTGCCGAGCTGATAAGGTTTCAATGTCTCGATCCGGTAGGCATCGATCACGATATCGAAAGTCGCTCCCGCCACACCCAGGATCACCGCGCTGGTCGCCGTCCACACAATGTCCCCCTTGGGATCGGCCAGCGCCATATTGACCGTTGCCGCCATCACCAACAGGCCCACCACAATCATCCACGAAACGCGCTGCCCCAGCCGGCCCAGCACGGGAATACGCACCCCGTCGATGACCCAGGCCCAAAGGAACTTGAGATTGTAGACCAGAAAGGCCAGCGTGAAGGCAGTAATGGTCGATTTCTCGATCCCGTCCTGCGCCAGCCGCGTGGTCAGCGTTGCTGCCAGCAAAGCGAAGGGAAACCCCGATGAGACGCCGAGGAAGAACGCCGCGAGCGACTCTTTCTCGAGGTAGGGCTTGATCGAGTCCCACATGTTCCGGCGCGTGGCCGGGACGGTTTGCCCGAATACCTCACCCATTCCCTAGCGTCCTTCCTGATTTCACCAATTTATGCGACACTAAACGCGGAGAAGAGAGATAGGAACGCCCCGATGAACGAGGCCGACACGAAATCACCACCTTTGCGCCCGACCGAGGGTCAATTGGCCTTGGCCAGAGCGATCGAACGCGGCGAGCAGCGCGCGGAAAGCGGCATCACCCGCGTTCCTGCCAGCGTTTATACCGATCCCGATCACTGGAAGCGCGAGAAAGCCGCGCTGTTCGATCGGCTGCCGCAGGTGCTCTGCCCCAGTGCGGTGCTTCCCGAACCGGGCATGGCTTTGCCGCATGATGCGACCGGGCGAGCGCTGCTGATCACGCGCGATGGCGATGGCGAAGTACACGTCTTCCTAAATGTCTGCCGCCACCGCGGAACGCGGCTGGTCGAAGGCGAGGAGGTGCAATGCGCCAAACGGCTGGTATGCCCCTATCACGCCTGGACCTATCGCCTTGATGGCAAACTGCTCGCGCTGCCCCGGCCGGAGACTTTCCCGGGCATGGACAAGGGCGAATTCGGCCTGGTCGAACTGCCCAGCTGTGAGGCGGGCGGGCTGATCTGGTTCTCACCCGTTGAGGATGCCGATTTTGCCCATGCACGCGAGTTGGGGGCGGACATGGACACTTTCGGCACGCGCGACCTCGTGCTGTTCCGGCGCAAGCTTCACACGGTGAAGGGTAACTGGAAGCTGATCATGGATGCTTTCCTGGAAAGTTACCATGTCACCCGCCTGCACGCGCAGACCATCGGCCCGTTTTTCAAGGACGGGGTGACCAGCGGCGACCAGATCGGCCCGCACCAGCGCAGCGCTGTTGGCAGGCTCGAAGAAATGGAAGGTGTCGACCTCACCGATATGGCCGCGCTGCGCAGGGTTGTGACTTTCGCCTACCAGTTGCTTCCGGCCACGGTGATCATCCCCAGCCCCGATTATCTCAACGTCATGGTGCTGATGCCGCAGGCGCATGATTTGACGCTGGTCGAGGATTTCATGCTCATCCCCGAGGCGCCCGCCACCGGCCCGGAAGGTGATAGGGCACGCGGCCATTGGGAACGCAGCTGGGCGCTGCTCGATGGCGGCGTTTTCGCAAGCGAAGACTTCCGCGCCGCCGAGCTGGGCCAGCAAGGCCTTGAAACCGGCGCAATAGACCATCTTACCCTGGGCACACTGGAAGGCGGCATCGACCGTTTCCACCAGATCGTCGATGAGGCGTTGCGCGCAGCCAATTGAACGCCTACTCGGCGGATGATGAAGTCGGAACCACGCCCCGAAGGCGAACGTATTGCAAAATTGCTCGCACGCGCCGGCGTTGCCAGCCGCCGCGAGGTCGAACGCATGATCGCCGATGGGCGTATCGCGATCGACGGATTGATCCTTGAAACGCCGGCTACGATCCTGAAGGATCTCACGGGCGTGACGGTTGATGGCAAGCCGGTTGCGCCGCCCGAGCCTACGCGGCTGTTTGCGTTCCACAAGCCGACCGGCCTGATTACGGCCGAAAGCGACCCCAAGGGGCGCCCCACGATCTACACTGCATTGCGCAATGCCCTGCCGAAGAAAACCCCGCGGCTAATGCCGATCGGTCGGCTCGATCTCAATACCGAGGGGCTGCTGCTGCTGACCAATGACGGCGAGCTCAAGCGTCAGATGGAGCTACCTTCTTCGGGCATCCCGCGCACGTATCGGGCCCGCACCTTCGGTGATGTGACGCAGGAGCAGCTTGAAGAGCTGATCGAAGGGATCACAATCGACGGCATCAATTACGGCAACATCGATGCCAATCTGGAGCGGAGCACCGGGCGCAACCAGTGGGTCGAACTGACCATAACCGAAGGCAAGAACCGTGAAGTGCGCCGGGTGCTCGAACATCTCGGGCTACAAGTCAGCCGCTTGATTCGCACCGCCTATGGTCC
The DNA here is from genome assembly GCF_054957755.1 of Altererythrobacter chaiwopuensis. Lineage (NCBI taxonomy): Bacteria > Pseudomonadati > Pseudomonadota > Alphaproteobacteria > Sphingomonadales > Erythrobacteraceae > Altererythrobacter > Altererythrobacter chaiwopuensis. The sequence continues at coordinate 276,916 of NZ_JBTXJG010000002.1, read as the reverse complement.
GTTCGAGCTGGAAGACCTGCCGCGCGGCGCGGCGCGCGAGATCCGCAGCCACGAACTAGGGCGCTTTCGCAGCCAGATGAAGCGCACATCCGGCCAATGAGAATCATTGCAGGGGATTGGCGCGGGCGAAAATTGATCGCACCGCGGGGAGACGCGACGCGACCAACGGCTGATCGTACCCGCGAAACGCTGTTCAATATGCTCGCCAGCAGGCTGGGCAGCTTTGCAGGACTGCGCGTTGCCGATCTGTTCGCCGGCTCGGGGGCGCTGGGGCTGGAGGCGCTTTCGCGCGGCGCGGCGCATTGCCTGTTTGTTGAACAGGACAAGCCCGCTGTCGATGCCATCCGCGCCAATGTCCTCGCGCTGGACGCCCGCGAGCGCGGCGCGGTGCAGCATGGCTCTGTCATGTCGCTTGGCTCGGCAAAGGAGCCCTATGATCTGATCCTGCTCGATCCGCCCTATCGCACCGGCGCTGCTGCGGTGGCGCTGGACCGGCTGCTGCGGCTCGGCTGGATCGGCCCCGCGACCTGGGTTGCTGTCGAAACTTCGGACAAGGAATCTGTCGAGCTCAAGGGATTTGCTCATGACGCAGATCGACGCGTCGGAAAGGCCAGGCTCCATCTGCTTCGCCTAGCTTCAGAGGCTGACTAAATGAATTGGGTGATCTGCGCACGGTAAGGCTCAACCTTTGCGAAAGTACCACACGGCACTATCGCACTATTGGCTGATTTGAATTGCCAGCCCTACTCGGGCTTTTTGGGGGGCAGCGGTCTATCGATCTGGCTGGCAGGCTTGCCAGGCCAGTAAGCTAGCGGGCGGTTGCCCCACTTGAGGCCTGCCGCTCGCGGGTTGATGCAGCTGTCTTGCGTGTCATTCATGCACACTGCGTATGTCTTGTCGCCAAGCATGATTTTTGTCGCCTGGCCCTTCTCGTTCGTTTCAAGAATGACAGGTTTCTTCTCTTCGTGATGATCGGCCAGCGCCGGCGCCGCATGAAACACAGCAGCGACCGTGATGGCGGAGGCGGCAATCAGGGTTTTCATTGTCCATTCTCCTGTTCGGGTTTGCCCCATTCAATTAATGACCGTCACCCGCTCAGGGTTCCGAAAACTCGACAGGGGCCGATATCGCGCTTGCGTCGCAAGCCTGTGTTCCCTACCTGTTCACTTCTGCCATGAGTGAGCGAAACCCCCTTCCCGCCTATGTTGGCGACGCCGGTGTCCCGCCCTATGCCGCGCAGCTTAACCCGCCGCAGCGCGAGGCCGTGCTAACGACCGAAGGCCCGGTGCTGATGCTGGCCGGTGCGGGCACTGGCAAGACTGCCGCCCTCACCGCGCGATTGGCGCATCTTGTCGCCACCCACCGCGCCTGGCCCAGCCAGATCCTGTGCGTCACTTTCACCAACCGGGCGGCGCGCGAAATGCGCGAGCGTGTGGGTCGGCATCTGGGGCAAGCGGTCGAGGGCATGCCATGGCTGGGCACTTTCCACTCGGTCTGCGCCAAGATGCTGCGCCGCCACGCCGAACTGGTGGGGCTGGAAAGCAATTACACCATCATCGACCCTGACGACCAATTGCGCCTGCTCAAGCAGTTGATTCAGCAGAACGACCTTGACGAGAAGCGCTGGCCCGCGCGCCAGCTCGCCAGCTTGATCGATCGCTGGAAAAACCGCGGGCTGGGTCCCGGCGATCTCGATGCGGTGGAAAACGAAAGCTACGCCAATGGCCGCGGCAAGCAGTTCTACCAGCTCTATCAGGACCGGCTGAAAGCATTGAACGCCTGCGATTTCGGGGATTTGATGCTGCACATGCTCAACATCTTCCGCACGCACCGCGAAGTGCTGGAGGAATACCAGCAGCGCTTCAAATATATCCTGGTTGACGAATATCAGGACACCAATGCCGTCCAGTACCTGTGGCTGCGGCTGCTGGCGCAGGCGCACAGGAATATCTGCGTTGTGGGTGATGACGACCAGTCGATCTATTCCTGGCGCGGGGCGGAAGTCGCCAATATCCTCAAGTTCGAGAAGGATTTCCCGGGCGCCAAGGTGGTCAAGCTGGAGCAGAACTATCGCTCTACCCCGCATATCCTTGGCGCTGCGTCGGGCCTGATCGCAGCGAATAGCGAGCGGCACGACAAGACGCTGTGGACCGAGCATGACCATGGCGAAAAGCTGCGCGTGATTGGCGTGTGGGATGCGCCCGAAGAAGCGCGCCGCGTGGGGGAGGAAATCGAGCGGCTCGAGCGTGAAGGCGCTGCGTTAGACCGGGTGGCGATCCTGGTGCGCGCGCAATACCAGACGCGAGAATTCGAAGACCGCTTTATCCAGATCGGCCTCAATTACCGGATTGTCGGTGGATTCCGCTTCTATGAGCGCGCCGAAATCCGCGATGCACTGGCCTATCTGCGGGTGATCGCCCAGCCGCAGGACGATCTCGCCTTCGAGCGGATCTACAACCAGCCCAAGCGCGGGCTTGGCGCGAAGACACTCGAAAAGATGCACCTCCATGCGCGGCGCACCGGCATGCCGCTTGCAGCCGCCTCGCTCCAGCTGGCGGACAGCGACGAACTCCCCGCCCGCGCCGCGAACACCATCGGCGCCCTGCTGCGCCAGTTCCTCCACTGGCGCGAACAGTCTGAGCAGGTCACCCCGGCCGAATTGCTGCGCATGGTACTCGATGAATCGGGCTATTCCGCCATGCTGGATGCCGAGAAGACTGCCGAGGCCAAGGGAAGGATCGAAAACCTCTCCGAACTCGCCCGCGCGTTGGAAGAATATGAAACATTGGGCGATTTCCTCGAGCACGTATCACTGGTGATGGACAATGACGCCGCCGATGATGGCGAGAAGGTCACCATCATGACCATGCATGCGGCGAAGGGGCTTGAGTTCGATCATGTCTTCCTGCCCGGCTGGGAAGAAGGCGTGTTCCCATCACAGCGCGCGCTCGATGAGGGCGGATTGGCGAGCCTCGAGGAGGAGCGCCGCCTGGCCTATGTCGCGATCACCCGTGCGCGGCGGCGCTGCACCATCCTGCATGCCGCCAACCGCCGGATATACGGGCAATGGACCAGCAGCATCCCAAGCCGCTTTATCGAGGAACTGCCTCAGGAACATTTCGAGCAGGAAACGACGCTAACCGGCGGCGCATCCCTGTGGCGTGCCAACTGGACCGAGAGCGAGGATCCCTTCGCGCATGTCAGCCGCGACCGGCCCGAACGATCGTCGCACAGAGGGCCCGGCTGGCAACGCGCGATTTCAACTGGTTATGAGACGAAACAGGTGCGCGTGCGCGAAAACACCCGCTCTGCCGCCAGCTTCGCCGCCAAGCCGCGCAGCGACATCGCTATTGGCCAGCGCGTGTTCCACGAGAAATTCGGCTATGGCACCGTTACCGACCAGGAAGGCAACAGGCTGGAAATCCAGTTCGAGCACAGCGGCACCAAGCGCGTGATCGACAGCTTTGTGAGCGCGGCGGATTAACCCAAATCCGCCGCCCGGGGCAATTCGGGCTAGCCCAGCCCCACATCAAGGAAACCCGGGCGCGGGCCATTCCATTCCCCGGCGGGAACGGCTTGATCGTCTTCATCGCGGGGCTTGCGCGACGCCCTGGGCTTTTCAACTCTGGCGGGCTTTTCGCGAGCCTCTTTCCTGGGGCGCTTTTTGGGGCGCTCCTCGCGCGCCTCGGCATTGCGTGGCTCATTCTCGCGAGGTTTGTCTTCGCGAGGCTTGTCTTCGCGCTGCTCGGGTTTCGCGCGCTGCTGCACGTCAGGCTTGGCTTCGTCTGCCGCAGCCTTGAGCTCTACCCGCACATCTTCCTTGCCAAACACCTTGATCTTGTTGCCGGTCAGTTTTTCGACATTCGCGATGGCTTCGGCATCCTCTTCGGAAACGAAGGTGAACGCACGGCCCAAAGCCCCTGCACGGCCAGTGCGACCAATGCGGTGAACGTAATCGTCTGGATGCCACGGCGTGTCATAGTTGAAGACGTGGGAGACACCTTTGACGTCCAGCCCGCGCGCCGCAACGTCGCTGGCGACGAGAATGTTCACATCACCCGACTTGAACCTTTCAAGCTCCTTGATCCGCGAGGACTGGTCCATGTCGCCATGGATTTCGCTGCTGGAAAATCCGCTTTGCTGCAGATACTTGTTTACCTCGCGCACGGTGGTTTTGCGATTGGCAAAGATGATCGCAGTCTCGACGTGGTCGTTCTGTAGCAGCCACCGGAGCGTATCGCGCTTTTGCCGCGACTTAACCGGAACCTTGAATGCGGTGATGTTTACATTGGTCGACGCCGCGCGGCTGACCTCGATCCGTTTCGGGTTATTGAGGAACGTCTTTGCAAGCTTTGCGATCGGCGGCGGCATGGTTGCCGAAAACAGCATGGTCTGGCGCGTTTCGGGAAGTTTGGAGCAAATGAACTCGATGTCGGGAATAAAGCCCATATCCAGCATCCGGTCCGCTTCGTCGATGACCAGCAGCTCGCAACCACTGAGCAGGATCTTGCCGCGCTCGAACAGGTCCATCAACCGCCCCGGCGTGGCGATCAGCACATCAACCCCGTCGGACAGCGCCTTGAGCTGATCACCCATCTGCACGCCGCCAATGAGCAGTGCCATCTTGAGATCATGGTTTTCGCCGTATTTGACGAAGTTTTCCGCCACCTGGGCGGCAAGCTCGCGGGTAGGCTCAAGAATAAGCGAGCGCGGCATCAGCGCGCGCCGGCGCCCGCTCGCAAGAATATCGATCATGGGAAGCACGAAACTGGCGGTCTTGCCTGTGCCGGTCTGTGCGATCCCGATCAGATCTTTCATCATCAGCACGGCAGGGATAGCCTCTGCCTGGATTGGAGTCGGCTCCGTATACCCGGCAGCTTCAACCACCTTGAGCAATTCAGGAGAAAGGCCGAGATCGGCGAATGTCATGCGTAGATTGTTTTCCGGATAATGGGCGCCAAAAAGGCGCCGGTAATTGAGCGGCCGCGCTTTACTGCGCCGCGCACGCCGCGCCTGTTGCCGAAAACCGGCTCAAAGTCAAGAAATCAAGCGTTATCGGCGCTGGATTCAATCTGCAGCAGGCACCAGTTCGCGCAACCGATCAAGCTCGCAATTCGCACCGGCGCGCGACAGCAATTTGTCGCGATCGACACAGATCTTGCCGTCCTCGTTTCGCTCGAGATAAAAACCGGAATAGAAATCACGCGCGCGGCAGGCTTTCTCCAGCCGCGCACTGACCATCCTGCGGTCACGCAGGAACAACACCAGCCGGTCACCACTGCCGGTTTGGACACCTGTGATATCGTCGATCGCCAGGCATTTGCCCATTTTGCGTTCTTCAAAACGGGTGGGTTGTGGTGGCCGGGGAATTTCAGCCATCAGGCTTTGGCGCGGGGCGCTGCTTCGCGGAACGACGCGGACCGTTATCCGCCGCTCAATCCTGACCTGGTACGCACTGTCGCGCTGCACAGCCCATTCACCGACCAGCATGTTTCGCGCCGCGGCAGAGCGCTGTACCGACATTTCGGCCTCGTCCGGGCCGAACCTGGCCGAGTCCTGCAGAACAGGCGAATGAGCCTCTTCCACAGCCCCGAAAGGCAGCAATAGCGCAAGTGGCGCGAAATAGGCGAGCAGGCTGGGCATTGTGTGTAGGATCAGGACCCCTGAGTAGCCAAGACCATGCCGATCTAGCATGTCGGCTTGAATGGAGGCTTAATCCATTTTCCTCAGCGCGCAAATGCTGGCTATTTCCGGCAGCACTATGGCATAGGCACAGCCATGACTTCGCCCGATCAATTTGCCCGCCGCGCGGCCGACCTGCTGGGGCCCGGCGGCTTCACCTGTGACCCCGAACTGCTTGAACCCTGGCTTACTGACTGGCGCGGGCGTTATCATGGCAGGGCGCTGGGCCTGGCCTCACCCGCATCGCGCGAGGAGGTTGGCGCATTCGTGAAGCTGTGCAACGAATATCGCGTGCCGATTGTCCCGCAAGGCGGAAACAGCGGCATGTCAGGCGGGGCAACGCCCGATGAGAGCGGAGATTCGGTCCTGTTGTCGCTGCGGCGGATGAACAGAATACGCAAGCTGGATGCTTCTGCCAGGCAGGCAGTGTGCGAGGCCGGCGTAATCCTGCAGACGCTGCATGAGGAAGCCGAACGGCACGACCTGCGCTTCCCGCTGACGCTGGGCGGCAAGGGTTCGGCCACCATCGGCGGATTGGTTTCGACCAATGCCGGCGGAACCCAGGTGCTGCGCCATGGCACGATGCGCGCGCAAGTGCTGGGGATCGAGGCGGTCCTGGCTGACGGGCAGATATTTGACGGGCTTACCGTGCTCAAGAAGGACAATCGCGGCTTCGACCTCAAGCAGTTGCTGATCGGTTCCGAAGGGACGTTGGGGATCGTGACCGCAGCAACCCTGCGCCTGCTTCCAGCGATCGGAGAACGGGTTGTAGCATGGGTTGGCCTGGGCTCGATCGGTGACGCGCGCCGCCTGCTGCTGCATTTCGCCGATGAAATGCCCGAGGAACTGGAAGGCTTCGAAGTGGTGCCCGCACATTGTCTCGACAGCGTGCTTGCCTACCTGCCAGATGCCCGTGCCCCGCTGGCCGAACCATACCCCTGGAACGCGCTGGTCGAGTTGGTGGCATCGCCAGCGCAAGCCCATGCCCTGCGTGAAAAGGTGGAGGCTACGCTGGTTCAGGCGCTGGACGCCGGCCTTGTGCGCGATGCCGCGATTGCCACGAGCGAAACCCAGGCCGAACAGTTCTGGCAGCTGCGGGATGCGATCGCTCCGGCGGAGCGCGCGATCGGCCCCGCAATGCAGCACGACATTTCAGTGCCGGTGGAAAGCATGCCCGATTTTATCGAGGCAGCTATTCCCGATGTAGAAACGCGGTTTCCCGGCGTAACCGGTGTGGCCTTCGGGCATCTGGGGGACGGCAATGTGCATTTCCATGTGCTTGCGCCACCAGGCGTGGTGCGCGGCGAATGGGAACAAGCAGAAGGCCAGTCCATCAGTCGGCATGTGCATGACCTGGTAACCGAATATGGCGGATCGATCAGTGCTGAACACGGGATCGGGCGAATGAAACGTGACGAACTGGGGCGCCTGGCCGACCCTGCCGTACTGTCAATCATGCGCAGCATCAAACAAGCGCTCGATCCCATGGGATTGCTCAATCCCGGAAAGCTCCTGCCGCTTGCCTCTTCAGGCACTAAGCCCTAAAGCGCCCGTCGCTCGGCCCGCTGGCTGTCCAGCGAGGCCGTTTCATTATTCAGATTGCCATTTTGGAGAATTTCAATGGCCAGCGCGCCGCAACCCCAACTGCCACTGTTCTACAAGGACTTGATGCCGCTCAACAGCCGTGACCACAAGGGCTGGAAGGTCACACAGTTCGAAACCGCCGCCTTTATCGGCCAAACACATGCCGTCCCTGTTACAGTGGATGAGTTCATCGACACGCAACGTCACTTCCCGATCGTTTTCAGTGCCGGTGAAAATCCGGTTCCGCTGGCGCTGATGGGTCTCAACGAAGGTGTGAACACCTTTGTGGGCGAGGACGGCAAGATCTCCGAGAATGTCTACCTTCCTGCCTACACGAGGCGATATCCTTTTATGCTCGCCAAGTTGCGCCCGGATAGCGAAGAGCTGTCGCTGTGCTTTGACCCGAGCGCGGGCGTGGTCGGCGAATTTGCCGAGGGTAACGAGGTGTTCACGGCTGACGGCCAGCCCACTGAATACACCAAGGGCGTGCTAGATTTCTGCCAGTCGTTCGAAGAATCGGGGATGCGGACACGGGCATTCATGGACGAGTTGAAAAAGCACCAACTGCTGATGGATGGCGAAATCGCCATCACCCGCAATGAAGATCCTGACAAGCCGTTCATCTATCGTGGTTTCATGATGGTTGACGAAAACAAGCTGCGCGAGCTTCCGGCTGCAACGCTTGAAGAGCTCAACAAGGGCGGTGCGCTGCTGCTCATCCACGCGCATCTCTTCTCGCTCAACCTGATGCGGGTTATCTTCGGCCGGCAATTGCAACAGGGCCGGGTTCCGTTGCCCAATGCCGGCACTGAATCGATCGACGCGGTCAGCTGACGGCGCATCCAGCGGCGCTGTGCCAGGCCCTTGAAAGCCTTCGCACTAGCTCCTAGATTGCAAGTGTTCGGGTAGGCTTCCCTCATTGCCTGCCCGGATTTTGCACCTTTTCAGGTGCATCCTCCCTGAACCTTGGCCACCTCGTGCGCTTGCACGAGGTGGTTTTTTATTTGTTATCAGGAAATTGATGTCACAGCGGCGCTATTCAGCCGCCTGCCGCATATCTCCGCCGTGCCCCATGCGCGCGGTTGCCTCGCCCAGATCGCGCACCAGGCCGGCCAGCAACCTTGCCAGCGGCGCTATTCGCGCGGTTGGCCGCTCAAGCCGCGCGTCAAGATAGATCGAGCGACACACTTCGAGCTGCAAGGCATGGATGCCCAATGGCGGGGCGGAATGGGTATCCAGCACAAACCCGCCAGCATAAGGCCGGTTAAGCGCTGGCCCCTTGCCCCTGCTTTCCAGATACTGGCAGCCGCGAGTAACCAGCGCCCCATCGCATGCCGTGCCAAAACGATCCCCGATGACAAACTGCACCGGCTCGGGCCGGTCGTTCGAAACGCGCAGGGGCGGCATCGAATGAAGGTCGATCAGCAGCGCAGCGCCCCACTCGTCACGGATTCTCTGAAGTTCACGCGAAGTCGCAGCGTGATAGGGTTGATGAATCCCCTCGATCCGCCGGGCAAGCTCTTCGTGTTGCAGTTTTTCCCGCCAGATCTCGCCAAAGCCCGGCAATCGTCGAGGCACCAGCCCCAACCCGCTGCGAGCACGGCGATTGGCCTGCGAATGGCGCACCGGGTGGGGTTTGGATCCTGCGATCATTTCCCAATCGACGTCATCGCGCGCACGATTGAGATCCAGCATTGCCCGCGGCGCATGCGCGATAATCAGCGTTGCCCCGGTCGCATCGGCAATCGCCTGCGCAACCTCGTCGATATAGCGATCTTCCAGCCTGAGGCAGGCGAAATCAGGGTCGCGCATTTGCGCCAGTAACGATGAGGGATAGTCACGCCCGGCATGCGGAACCGTGATCAGGACAGGAATAGGCAGCGATTTCGGTGCCGTCAGCGAGAACGCCGGCCGATCGTCCAGCCCGTTGATGAAGCCGCCCGGTTCCAGCCGGATATGGGATGATTCGACCTTGTGGTTAACCATGCAGCATTGCTGCATGCTCGCGGAACTCCTGTCAAAGCCCAAAACCATGCGGCGCACCGCAGGGACAGTCAGAACAGGGAGGGTGAAAAAGGTTTCTTAAGTGCTTCGTGCTAACTGGGGCGGATGACAGCACAAAATTCCTTGCGCATCCTGTTGGCAGAGGACGAGGAAGCCATGCGCACCTATCTGGAGCGCGCGCTAACCAAGGCAGGATATGAAGTGGTCGCGGTCGATCGCGGCACGGCTGCGGTACCTTTCTTGCAGGAACAGCACTTTGATCTCCTGCTTTCCGATATCGTGATGCCGGAAATGGACGGGATCGAATTGGCCCAACGCTGCGCGGAAATCGCGCCGCGCACCAAGGTTATGTTCATTACCGGGTTTGCCGCGGTTTCGCTGAAGGCCAGCCGTGAACAACCCCACGCAAGGATACTCTCCAAGCCGTTCCACCTGCGCGATCTCGTGCTGGAAGTGGAACGGATTTTTGAAGACCAGCGCGAAGCTTCCATTTGAATATTCCCGAATCGCTTGATCGGGCGCGAGGCTCAAGCTAAGGGGCCTCTCCCCCGTTCCTGGAACGGCATTGCGATGGTGCGGGCGTATAGCTCAGTGGTAGAGCACTATGTTGACATCGTAGGGGTCGCTGGTTCAATCCCAGCTACGCCCACCATCGAAAACCCGCCGCAAGTCGGCGGGTTTTTTATTGCGCCCCGCCTCCCTTGCACGCGCGCCTTGCTCTGCTAAAGCCCTCGCAAATTCGAACATCCCCATAAGAGGCAACAGGCAACCATGCAGAAAATCCAGGTCAAAAACCCGATTGTCGAGCTCGACGGCGACGAAATGACCCGCATCATCTGGCAGTGGATCCGCGAGCGGCTGATCCTGCCCTATCTCGACGTCGACCTGAAATATTACGACCTTTCCGTCGAAAAACGCGACGAGACCGATGACCAGATCACCATCGATGCCGCCAATGCGATCAAGCAATATGGCGTGGGCGTGAAGTGTGCGACCATCACCCCCGATGAACAGCGGGTCGAGGAATTCAGCCTCAAGAAAATGTGGAAGAGCCCCAACGGCACGATCCGCAATATCCTGGGCGGGGTGGTGTTCCGTGAGCCGATCGTGATCGACAATGTCCCGCGGCTGGTGCCGGGCTGGACCGACCCGATCGTGGTCGGCCGCCATGCCTTCGGCGACCAGTACAAGGCCACCGACACGCTCATCCCCGGCCCCGGCAAGCTGCGCCTGGTGTTCGACGGTGAAGACGGCACCAAGATCGATCTCGACGTGTTCGATTTCCCCAGCGCAGGCGTCGCCATGGCGATGTATAATCTTGACAATTCGATCCGAGATTTCGCCCGCTCGAGTTTCAACTATGGTTTGAACCTTGGCTGGCCGGTTTACCTTTCCACCAAGAACACCATCCTGAAAGCCTATGACGGGCGCTTCAAGGATCTGTTCCAGGAAGTGTTCGACAACGAAGGCTTCGCGGAAAAGTTCAAGGAAGCAGGCATCACCTACGAACACCGCCTGATTGACGACATGGTTGCCAGCGCACTCAAGTGGAGCGGCAAGTTCGTGTGGGCCTGCAAGAACTATGACGGCGATGTACAGTCCGACACCGTGGCGCAGGGCTTTGGCTCGCTCGGGCTGATGACTTCGGTGCTCATGACGCCTGATGGCAAGACCGTGGAAGCCGAAGCCGCGCACGGCACCGTTACCCGCCATTATCGCCAGCACCAGCAAGGCAAGGCAACCAGCACCAATCCGATTGCCTCGATCTTCGCCTGGACGCGCGGGCTGATGTATCGCGGCAAGTTCGACGGCACGCCCGACGTGGTGCGCTTTGCCGAAACGCTTGAGCGGGTTTGCATCAAAACCGTCGAGAGCGGCGCGATGACCAAAGATCTGGCGCTGCTGATCGGCCCGGAACAGAGCTGGCTTACCACCGAGCAGTTCTTCGAGGCGATCGTGCAGAACCTTGAAAAGGAAATGCAGGGCTGGAACTGATCTTGGGAACAGCAACTACGCCATAGCGCAAGTTAAGGGCAGCCTATTCGAAACCGGAAAGGCTGCCCTTTCTATTTAAGGTCGGGTAGAAGATTTATATGACACAGCCGCGAAGCAAAGCCCGCCTGGAAGTTCGCCAGGCCGAACTGTCCGACGTTCGTGCCATCGCGGACCTTGTGCGCCGCGCCTATCATGACCTGCCCGCCTATACGCACGGCGAGATCCGCGGACAGATTAACAATTACCCAGAGGGCTGCTTCATTGCACGCCTTGACGGCAAGCTGGTGGGCTATTGCGCCTCAATGAGGCTCAGCCAGCAACTCGCTTTTTCCGATCACAGCTGGGACGAAGTGACCGGCAACGGCTTCGGCAGCCGCCACAATGCCAAGGGCGAATGGCTGTATGGCTATGAAATGTGCGTCGATCCCAAGGTCCGCGGCACACGGATCGGGCGGCGGCTCTACGAAGAACGCCGCGCACTGGCCGAACGCCTGGAACTGAATGGAATCGTTTTCGGCGGTCGAATGCCGGGATTTGCCCGCGCCCAGCGCCGCAAAACCAACCGCACGCGCACGCCCGGCGAATATCTCAAGATGGTGCTCGAAGGTAAGATCCACGATCCTGTCCTGCGTTTCCAACTGGCCAATGGCTTTGAACCGCAAGGTATACTCGAAAAATACCTGCCTGAAGACAAGCAGTCGAAAGCCAATGCCGTGCGGATGGTCTGGCGCAATCCCTATGTCGATGGCGACACTCCGAGGAAGCATCGCCTGCCACGTGACGTCGAGAGCGTTCGGATCGCCACTTGCCAGCTACAGGCGCGCGCGGTTTCGGGCTTTGACGAGTTCATGAAACATGTCGAATATTTCGTTGACGTAGCGGCGGATTACGAAGCCGACTTCATCGTCTTTCCCGAAATGTTCACGCTGATGCTGCTGAGCGCGGAGGAAAAGGTACTGAGCCCGCAAGAGGCGGTCGAAACACTGAGCCATTATACCCCGCGTATCCGCAAGGCGCTGAGCGAAATGGCGCTGGGCTACAATATCAACATTATCGGCGGGTCGCACCCGACGCAGATGGATGATGGCGACATCCACAATGTCGCCTATGTTTGCCTGCGCGACGGTTCGATCCACGCGCAGGAGAAGATCCACCCCACCCCCAATGAAGCCTATTGGTGGAACATCAAGGGCGGCGACAGTATCGACGCGATCCCGACCGATTGCGGGCCGATCGGCGTGCTCATCTGCTATGACTGCGAATTTCCCGAGCTCGCCCGGCGGCTGGTTGATGAAGGCGCGCGGATCATCTTCGTGCCCTTCTGCACCGACAACCGCCAGGGATATATGCGGGTGCGCTATTGTGCTGCGGCCCGGGCGGTCGAGAACCAGTGCTTTGTCGTGCTTTCGGGCAATGTCGGCAATCTGCCCAATGTCGCCAATATGGACATCCAGTATGCACAAAGCTGCATCCTGACCCCATGCGATTTCCCCTTTGCACGCGACGGGATCGCAGCCGAAGCAAGCGAAAATGTAGAAACGCTGACGATCAGCGACGTGAACCTCGCCGATCTCAGCTGGGCTCGGGCGGAAGGCACAGTGCAGAATCTCGCCGATCGCCGCTTCGATCTTTACCGTATCGAATGGGACAAGCGCGTGGGCCAGGTGAGCCCGCGGATCGGCGAAGATGGCGACTCGGTAGAGCCGTCAACCGGTCCGCATGGCGGGCGCGGGGGATAGACCGGCGGGATAGAGCGGCAAAGCGGGTGACGGAAGCGACGGGCGCGCTATAGATACCCCATGGCTGGCGAACTTGCTCCCTCTCCAATGTTGTCCGATGCGCTGGTGATCCTGGGCGCCGCAGGGATCGTGATCCCGGTCTTCGCCCGTTTCCGCATCACGCCGATCATCGGCTTCATCCTGATCGGGATAGCGGTTGGCCCCTTTGGGCTGGGCACGCTGGTGCCCGAGATACCTTGGCTCAGATATATCACGATCACCGATTCCGGACGCCTCACGCCGTTTGCCGATTTCGGGATCATCCTGTTGCTGTTCGCAATCGGGCTGGAGCTCAGCTTCAATCGGTTGTGGCAATTGCGCAAGCTGGTGTTCGGCCTGGGCGCGCTGGAACTGCTGATCATCGGCACCGCTCTGGCGGCCTTCCTGGGCCTGGCAGGCGGACAGGCCTGGACGGGGGCGCTGGCGCTGGGTTTTGCGCTCGCCTTCTCCTCGACTGCGATCGTGCTGCCGATATCGGGAACCAGAACACCGGTCGGGCGCGCCGCGCTGTCGATGCTTCTGTTCGAAGACATCATGATCGTGCCGATCGTCTTCATCCTGGGCGCGATGGCCCCCTACGCGGCCGACGCCGGCTGGGAAGGAATGGCCAACACATTGTGGCAGGGGGGGCTGGTTGTGCTGGTGCTGTTGGTGCTTGGCCGCATCGGCTTGCCCCGGTTGTTCGCGCAGGCTGCACGCACGAAGAGCCCCGAACTCTTCCTGGCCGCCTCGCTACTGGTGGTGATCGGCGCAAGCCTTGCCACGTCTGCAGTCGGATTGTCGCCAATTGTCGGGGCCTTGATCGCGGGCCTGCTGATAGCCGAAACCGAATATCACGGCGAAGTCGAATCCATCATGGAGCCATTCAAAGGCCTGGCGCTGGGCGTGTTCCTGATTACGATTGGCATGAGCATCAACCTGATCACCATCTGGGAAAATCTTGGCTCGATCACAATGGCGGTGGTGGGCGTGCTGGTGTTCAAGGCACTGGTGACGGGCACATTGTTGCGCCTGATGGGCGCGCGGCGCGGCACTTCGGCAGAAACCGGCGTGCTGATGGCGAGCCCCAGCGAAACCACGCTGATCGTACTTGCCGCCGCCAGCTCGGCGCTGTTGATCGACGCTGAAACCGCGCAGTTCTGGCAGATAGTGACTGCCATCGGATTGACGGTCACGCCGTTGCTCGCTCGCCTCGGCCGGTCGATCGCATGGCGGGTCGAGCCTGCACCGGAACTGCCCGAGGATGACAAGGACGAGCCGCGCACGATCATCGTTGGTGCCGGACGGGTAGGACGGCTGATTGCAGATATGCTTACCGTGCATGGCAAGCCTTATGTTGCGGTTGATTCGGATTCAGACATGATCGAACGCGCCAAGCGGGAAGGCTATCGTGCGATATTCGGCGATGCAGCGCGCGGAGATGCCTTGTCGCGGCTTGGAATCGAAACCGCGCCCGCAGTTGTGCTGACAATGGACGAGCCGGTTCTGGTGCAAAGGCTGGTCGCAAAGCTTCGCGCCCAATATCCTGATTTGCTGATCGTCGCCCGCGCGCGGGATCCCGAACACGCTGCCGAGCTTTACCGCGCAGGGGCAAGCCATGCGGTGCCCGAAACGCTTGAGGCAACACTGCAATTGTCGGAAGCCGTGCTGGTCGATATCGGCGTGGCAATGGGCCCGGTGATCGCCTCGATCCACGAAAAGCGTGACGAATTCCGCTTGCAGCTGGAACGGGATGGCGAACTCGACCATCGCCCCAAACTGCGCACCGGCACGCTCGAAAGTTAGCCTGGCAGGGTTAGGCGCTGACCTTGGCAAGCGCATCGCGCACGGCTGCCAGCGCTTCCTGCGCCTTGCTGCCATCGGGCCCGCCGCCCTGTGCCATGTCGGCCCGCCCGCCGCCGCCCTTGCCGCCCAGCGCCTCGACGCCCACGCGCACCAGGTCGACTGCGCTGAAACGCTCGGTCAGGTCGTCGGTGACTGCCACGGCAAAGGCGGCCTTGCCGTCATTCACCGCCACGGCTGCCGCAATGCCCGATCCAAGCCTGCGCTTGGCTTCATCGAGCAGTGGCCGCAGTTCCTTGGGGTCGAGCCCGTCGAGCACTTGCCCGCTGAAGGTGACGCCGGCGATTTCCTCATCCGCTGTTTGTGCCGGGCCCGACGAGCCGCCGCCCGCAAGCGCAAGCGCCTTTTTCGCTTCGGCCAGTTCCTTTTCCAGCACCTTGCGTTCGGCCAGCAAAGCCGCAAGCCGGGCAGGCACCTCTTCCGGGGTCGCGCGAATTTCGCTTGCGGCAGTCTTCAGCGCTTCCTCGCGGTCGACCAGCCATTTGCGCGCCGCCTCGCCGGTAAGCGCTTCGATCCGGCGCACGCCTGAACTCACCGCGCCTTCCGATACGATACGGAAAATGCCGATGTCGCCGGTTGCCCGCACATGCGTGCCGCCGCACAGTTCGACCGAGTAATTGCGCCCGCCCTCGCCCGCGCGGCCCATCGCCAGCACGCGCACCTCGTCGCCATATTTCTCGCCAAACAGCGCCAGCGCGCCCGCTTCCACTGCATCATCGGGGCTCATCAAACGGGTCGAAACCGGCTCATTCGCGCGAATCTCGGCATTCACTTCGGCCTCTACGGCTGCGATTTCCTCTGCTGTCAGCGGCTTGGGGTGAGAGAAATCGAACCTGAACCGCTCATCCGCCACCAGCGAACCCTTCTGCGTCACATGCGCGCCCAGTGCGTTGCGAAGCGCCGCATGGACGAGATGGGTGGCCGAGTGGTTGGCGCGAATCCGGTCGCGCCGCGCAGCATCGACTGCGAGGTGGACGGTATCGCCAACCGCGACTTCACCGGCGGCAATCCTGACATGATGCACGTGCAACCGGCCAAGCGGTTTTGAAGTGTCAACGACATCCGCCCGCAGGCCCGCCGAAGTCGAAATGCTGCCCGCATCGCCGGCCTGCCCGCCGCTTTCGCCATAAAAAGGCGTTTGGTTGGTCAGGATCACCAATTCATCGCCCGCAGTCGCGCGATTCACTTCGGCACCGTCCTTTACCAATGCGACGACACGCCCTTCGCCGCTGGTGGCAGTATAGCCGGTAAACTCGGTCGCGCCTTCGCGCTCGGCAATGTCGAACCAGACCTCGCCCGAGGCCGCATCGCCCGATCCCTTCCACGCCGCGCGGGCCGCCGCCTTCTGGCGCGCCATCGCCGCATCGAAGCCGGCGCGGTCAACACTGATGCCGCGCGAACGCAGCGCGTCTTCTGTCAAATCGTATGGGAAACCGAAGGTATCGTAGAGCTTGAAGGCGGTTTCGCCCTCGAGTTCTCCGCCCTCGCCCATGCTGCCGGTCGCCTCGTCGAGCAGGCGCAGCCCCTTGTCGAGCGTCTTGCGAAACTGGGTTTCCTCACGCTCGAGCACTTCCTCGATCAATGCCTGGCCGCGCACGAGCTCGGGATAGGCCTGGCCCATCTCGGTGACCAGCGCTGGCACCAGGCGGTGCATGAGCGGCTGCGACGCGCCCAGAAGATGCGCATGGCGCATCGCACGGCGCATGATCCGGCGCAGCACATAGCCGCGCCCTTCGTTGGACGGCAGCACGCCGTCTGCCATCAGGAAGCTGGTCGACCGCAGGTGATCGGCGATCACGCGGTGGCTGGCTGCCTGATCGCCTGCGGCCTTTACCCCGGTGAGGTTTTCCGAGGCGCTGATCAGCGCCTTGAACGTGTCGGTATCGTAATTGTCATGCACGCCCTGCATCACCGCAGCGATCCGCTCCAGCCCCATGCCAGTGTCGATCGAAGGCTTCGGCAGATTGCTGCGCGAACCGTCCGCCTGCTGGTCGAACTGCATGAACACGAGGTTCCAGATCTCGACAAAACGATCGCCGTCCTCATCCGGGCTTCCCGGGGGGCCGCCGAAGATATGCTCGCCGTGATCGTAGAAGATTTCCGAGCATGGCCCGCACGGCCCGGTGTCGCCCATCGACCAGAAATTGTCACTGGTGGGAATACGGATGATGCGTTCCTCAGGCAGGCCGGAAATCTTGCGCCACAGATCGAACGCCTCGTCATCGGTGTGATAGACCGTGGCGGTGAGCTTTTCCGGAGCCAGGCCCCATTCCCTGGTCAGCAGGTTCCAGGCGTGCAGGATCGCCTGCTCCTTGAAATAGTCGCCGAAGGAAAAATTGCCGAGCATCTCGAAGAAAGTGTGGTGCCGTGCGGTATATCCGACATTATCGAGATCATTGTGCTTGCCGCCCGCGCGCACGCACTTCTGCGAACTGGTGGCCCGCGGAGCCGGCGGGGTTTCAAGCCCGGTAAAGGCATTCTTGAACGGAACCATCCCCGCATTGACGAACATCAGGGTAGGATCGTTGTAGGGCACAAGCGGCGCGCTCGCGATCTCGGCATGTCCTGCCGAGGCGAAATAGTCGAGAAAGGAGCGGCGGATTTCGTTGGTCGATATCATAGAGGGCAGTTAGGCAATCACACGCGCGGCGACAAGCCGCTTACGACAATCAATTGCTGCGGGCGCTAACGATCCACACGCCGGCCGCAAGCCCGACCTCTCCCTTGTGAAGATGGTGTTGCGAAAACTCGCGCAGCCGCTCCTTGAAGGACGCGCGCAAACTGTCATCCATCGCCGCAATCGCGCGCGCCGCAGGCCCGATCCGGGTAAAATAGGATACCGCATCACTGACCGGATCATCGCCTGCACCGGCGATCATCCGAAAATCGAACCGATCGAAGGTCACTCCTTCCCACCCGGCTTCGTTCAGAATTGCGCGGACCCGTGCGTCGTCCGCAAAGGCAAAGGGGCCGGGAGCGGTGGGGTCAGGCGGAGGCGCCGCGCCTTCGAGCAACTCGCCGATCGCGGCAAAAAACGGGTTTTCCTGAATGGATCGGAAGCATGAAAACAGCAGCCGTGCGCCCGGCACCGCATGGTGACGCAAATTGGCGAAGGCGCTGACCGGATCGCTGAAGAACATCACACCGTGGCGCGAAAACAGCAGTTCGGGCACGAAATCCGGCGCGGGTTTCCAGCCAGCCGCATCAGCCAGTTCGAACCGTATATTGCCGACTCCGCTTGATCGTTCGCGCGCCGCCTCGATCAAGTCCGGCGAAATATCGACGCCCAGCACTTGTGAAGCTGACATGGACCTTGCAACCGCAATTGCGAGTTCCCCCGCACCGCAGCCGATGTCAAGCGCAGCAGAGAAATCGATCGCTTCGATTCGGCGCAGAAGCTCCGCAGTCAAAGGAGCGAAGCTGCGATCGGTACGTTGCCATTCCGCCGCCCACGACTTGCCGACGCGGCCCTGCCATTCCTGCGTGTCGAAATTCGTCACTTTCAATCCTCCACCAACCGATCAGCCACGTAGATCAGTTCGTTCCCTCATGGTGGGTCAGGCAAAGCATTGCAATTCAGGCACAGAAACAGAAACGAAAAGTCGGCGCCAACTCGGAAGATGAGCGAGCGCCGACTTTCCGGTTTTCCGGGCACGCCCGATGAACCGCCAGGGTTCAGCGCGCCCGCTTGAGGATCAATCGTCGGATTCCGCGTCCGGGCCCGCCATCATCACCTCGGCGACAGCATCGGTGCGGCCGCGGATGGCGGCTTCCAGCTTGTCGCAAATCTCGGGGTTTTCCTTGAGATAGGTTTTTGCATTCTCGCGGCCCTGGCCGATGCGGATGCTGTCATAGGAGAACCAGCTACCCGACTTCTCGACAATGCCGGCCTTGACGCCAAGATCGAGAATTTCGCCGATCTTCGAAATGCCTTCGCCATACATGATGTCGAATTCGACCTGCTTGAAGGGCGGTGCCACCTTGTTCTTGACCACTTTGACGCGGGTGGTGTTGCCCACAACTTCGTCGCGGTCCTTGATCTGGCCGGTGCGGCGGATATCGAGCCGGACCGAAGCATAGAACTTGAGCGCATTGCCGCCGGTGGTGGTTTCGGGATTGCCATACATCACACCGATCTTCATGCGCAGCTGGTTGATGAAGATCACCATGCACTTGCTGCGATTGATCGAACCGGTCAGCTTGCGCAGCGACTGCGACATCAGGCGGGCCTGCAGGCCGACATGCGAATCGCCCATCTCGCCTTCGATCTCCGCCCGCGGAACCAGCGCAGCAACAGAGTCCACCACCAGCACGTCAATCGCGTTCGAGCGCACCAGCGTATCGGTAATCTCGAGCGCCTGCTCGCCGGTATCGGGCTGCGACACGATCAACTCGTCGATATCGACGCCCAGCTTCTTGGCATAGACCGGGTCAAGCGCATGCTCGGCGTCAACAAAAGCAGCGGTGCCGCCGTTCTTCTGCGCTTCGGCAATTACATGCAGCGCCAGCGTGGTCTTGCCCGAACTTTCAGGGCCATAAATCTCGATCACGCGCCCCTTGGGCAGGCCGCCAATCCCCAGCGCAATGTCGAGGCCAAGCGATCCGGTTGAAATCGATTCGACATTCATCGTCTCTTTCGAGCCGAGCTTCATGGCCGATCCCTTGCCAAAGGCGCGATCGATCTGGGCCAGCGCAGCTTCAAGAGCTTTTTGACGGTCCACCGAGGATTCCTTTTCTACCAGCTTCAGATTCGTCGCCATCGCATGGCCTCCCTTGCTTGCCTAGAGGCGGTTATCGAGTTTTAACCAGCCCCTCTGTGGGAATGCGATGTATCTGATTTGTTCCAATAGAACAAGTAGGGAACGAAATTTTTTCAACCAGGCTTCAAAGCCAGGGCAAACAGCGACTTGGCTAAGGCGTTACTGGCGCGCAATCCCGCGCATCACACCGGCTACCTTGTCACTGATCTGCTGGACGCTGAACGGCTTGGGGAGGAAATGCATCTTGGGAATGTCGATATCCTTGCGCAACTGCTCTTCGGCATAGCCCGACATGAACAGCACCGGCAGGTCAGGATGTGTCTCGCGAATGGCGCGCGCCATGGTGGGTCCGTCCATTCCCGGCATCACCACATCGCTCACCACCAGATCGAATTGCCCACCACCAGTGATCGCGGCGAGCCCCTCTTCACCGTCGGCGCAGGCAGTGACTTCATAGCCCGCACGGCTAAGCGAACGTTCCGCAACCGCGCGCACCATATCCTCGTCCTCGACCAGCAGGACACGTCCTCCACCCGACCAGTCGCTGGACTGCTCCTCGATCGGCGCCTGCGCCGCTTGCGGCACGGCCCCCTGGTGCACTGGCAAATAGACTGAAAAACGCGCGCCAATCACGCGCCCACCGCTGCCCTTCACATTGTCTGCGAACAGGAAGCCGCCCGATTGCTTGACGATACCGTAAGCGGTCGACAAGCCCAGGCCGGTGCCCTTGCCTTGCTCCTTGGTGGTGAAAAACGGTTCGAACAATTTGGGCATTACATGCGCGGGAATACCGCCCCCGGTATCCTCCACCACCAGCACGGTATAATCCGCCGCAGGCAGGATTTCAGAGCCCATCTGCTCCACTTCGCGCATGTTGACGCGCTTTGTGTTCAGCGTGATCCGCCCGCTTCCGCCCCGATGCATCTGGATCGCGTCGCGCGCGTTCACGGCCAGGTTCATGATCACCTGTTCAAGCTGCTGCGGGTCTGCCCTGACCGGACCCAAGCCGCGGTCATGCTGCACCTTGTATTCGATCTTTTCACCCAACAGGCGAGCAATCAGCGGGCCAACTTCGCTTACGACATCGGGCAGTTGCAGCACCTCGGGGCGCAGCGTCTGCTGGCGCGAAAAGGCCAGCAACTGGCGCGTCAGCGAGGCGGCGCGGTTCGAATTGGCACGGATCTGCTGAATATCGTCATAGTCGCTGTCACCCGGTGTATGGCGCAGAAGCATCAGATCACAGGTGCCAATAACCGCGGTCAGCACATTGTTGAAATCATGCGCCACGCCGCCTGCCAGCTGGCCCACTGCCTGCATCTTGGTGGCCTGCGCAACCTGCCGCCTGAGCTGAGCCTCTTGGCTCGAATCAGCCAGGCTCAGCAGCACCGCCGCCTCGCCCAGGCCGCGCACCCCCGCAAGCCCCATCGAAATCGTCTCTTCGGGTGAATTGCTCAGGCGGACTGCCATATTCCCGCTGGTCGAGGGGCCACGCCCGTGGCGCCGCACGGCATCGGATAGCGCCGCCTTGTCTTCGCGTACAACCAGGTCAGTGGGAAAAGCGGGCAGGCCGCGCTCCTCGCGTTCGACTGCGCGCAGGAACGCCTCGTTCGCAAACAGGAAGCGCCCGTCGCGATCGGTCATCGCCAGACCAAGCGGCAATTGGGCCAGCAAGGCTTCAAGCTGCGCCACCCCTTGCGAGGAGGATTCCCAGCCCGATCCGATGCCCACCCCGCTATCGACCAGCAGCATCAGTGATTGCACCTCATCCGGCCCCGCCGGTGAAGGGTCGTCCGGATCGTCCAGCGGCACGTGGATCAGTGTTTGCGGCGTACCGCTGCGTCCCTCACGCGCGAAGTAGATACGGTCACGGTCGTCTGAGCGGAGGAAGGATACGAAGTCCTGCCCGGCCAGGGTCGAGCTGGAATCGCCCACCGCACGCTCGCCGAACCCGGCGCTGGCGGACTTGATCGTGCCGTCCGGCCCGGTGATCGCAGCTTCGATACCGGCCTTGGCCAGCATCCGGCCAAACGGGCCGGTCACATCGTAGCTGGCGAGCGGATCTGCCACCCGCGGCTCGATCTTGCGGAAACGCCAGATCAGGTGATCGTCGCCCCGCCCCGCGCGCTCTGCCGCCGCGCTCCAGTGAACCGCGCCGCCTTCGCCTTCAAGCCGGTCGGCCCGCGCACTTCCATCGCGCCAGGCCCGGCGCATCAGGCGCACCAGTTCTTCGAGGCTCTGCCGCTCGAGCGCTAGGTTGGGCGGCGCCGCCGTGGCACCGAACCATCCGGTATAGGCCGAATTGGCACAGGTCAGGCGATTGGCGCGGTCGGTAATCGCGATGGCTTCACCCGGTTGCTCGATCGCCGCGACAGTAACCGACCAGTCCGGCACCGTCATCGTTTCTGCCTGCGGCAAGCGCTGGACCCGCTGCAAGGCCAACCCGCCGCTCAGCAGCACGCCAAGGCCAAGGGCGTAAGCAAGCACCAACAAGCTTTCCCCGGTTGCGAGCCACAGCACCCCCGCGCTTGCCAACATCGCAGCGGCGATGCCGCCGAAAAGCATTACCGGCTGGTTGCCCCCGCCTCCTTCGAGCAACTTGGCGGTCAGCTTCATCCCTGCCTGACCCCCAGGCGATCATCCAGGCGAGCTTCCATTCCGCGTAATTGCCGGGCGCGCCTTCGCATGACCATGATCCGCCATACGAAGCTGGCGAGCACATATCCCGTCGCCGCGCCGACAATGGCCAGGACAACAAAGCCGAACACCGTGACCAGCACTGTCACGCCGGTCCCCTCGAACAGTTCGAGAAGCCACGCCCAGCGGCCGCTATCGATTTCCGATTGGGCGGCCCCCCCGGTCGCTGCGCTGTCAATTTTCAGTATGAGAGCTCCGACCCGGTTGGCCACCACAGCCCAGAAGGGAAAGGTAAAGGGATTGGTAACGAAGGTTACAGCAGCCGACAGCGGAACATTGGCACGCGCCGGCAAGGCCAGGAACGCGGCCAGAAATATCTGCCCGACCGGAATGATAAAGCCCGCAAACACGCCCAGCGCCACCCCGCGCGGAACCGAACGGCGCGTAAAGCGCCAGAGTTCGGGGCTGAGAAAGCGATGCGCGATCGGCGCAAGCCAGCGATTGCTGGCCATTTCCTCGCGCGTGGGGAAATGGCCGCGAATTTTGTCCGCCAGCCAGGTTTTCGATCTTTTAGCCATCACTTTTCCGCCGCCGCATTGCGCCTACAGGAGCCGATCCGCAAGGGCATCCGGCGCTTATTTCGGCAAAGCGGTTATACTGTCCGATATGGGTAGCCCGGCCTCCCTGACAATATGATGAATCCACCCGGATTTGCATATTTTTCTGGTGGGCTGGGAGCGCCCGCAGCCTGGCCGCCTTCGCGCTTCAGGATTTCTCTCTGAGGATTCTGGCCTTGTCGCGCTTCCAGTCACGCTCCTTGATCGATTGGCGCTTGTCATGTGCCTGCTTGCCCTTGGCCAGCGCCAGTTCGACCTTGGCCCGCCCGGTCGAATTGAAATAGATTGAAAGTGGTACCAGCGTCATGCCCTTGCGCTCGACTGCGCCGAACAGCTTGTCGATCTCGCGTTCGTGCAACAGCAGCTTGCGCGGCCGGCGCGGTTCGTGATTCAGCCGGTTGCCGTGGCTGTATTCGGGAATGTTGGCGTTGATCAGCCACACTTCACCGTCGCGTACCTCGGCATAGCTTTCCGCAATCGAGGCTTCGCCCGCCCGCAATGCCTTCACCTCGGTCCCATGCAGCGCCAGCCCGGCCTCGAACTTGTCTTCGATGGCATAGTCGAACCGCGCGCGCCGGTTTTCGGCGACGGTCTTCTGCTTGTCGAAAGTGGCGGGTTTGGGGCGGGCCATGATGGCGCGCCAGATAGACGCCTGCAGCGATTTGGCAAAGCCCTGTAAAAAAATATTGCCCTCGCCGCTTTCATGGGATTTACTGATGCGGTCGCAGAGAGGCGTGGAAGCGCCTGAATTTCGGGGATCAATCCATTCTTTCAACTATCCGTGTTGTAGTCGCTGCAGCTTGCAGCCTTGGCCTGTTCTTTATGCAGCCCGTTGCCGCGCAGGAGCCAGCCTCGGCTCCGGCAGCTACTACGCCTGTCTCCCTTGAAGAGTACGGCAAGCTGCCAGATGTCGAAGATGCGGCGCTTTCTGCCTCCGGCAATCGCCTTGCGATACTGTCAACGGTGCAAGGTGTCCGTAGGCTGATCATAATTGAAGACCAGACAAAGGTCGTGACCTCGATCGGGGTCAACGACATGAAAGTCCGCTATTTCGAATGGATCGGTGATGACCGTATCCTGCTGGTCTCCAGCCAGACTCAGGATCTTGGCTACTCCTTCACCACTGACAAGGCGGAAATGTATGTTGCGCGGGTAATTCCTGTTTCAGGCGATGCGCAGGCAGGACTGATTTTCGGCAATCGCCGCGATCTGGTCGGGGCAATTTTTGGTAATTACGGCATTCGTCAAATCGATGGCCGTTGGTATGGCTTTTTTGGCGCGCTTGAACTGAAAAAAACGGGCCTGACGGAGTACTCGTTCAACCATGGCCGCCCGTTCCTTTACCGCGTTGACCTGCAAGACTTTTCGAGCAGGCGTGTGGCCGCTGCGGCGCGCGAAGGGAGAGATGCAGATTGGCTGCTGGATGCCAATGGCAATGTCGCGGCCACGATGGAAATCAACAATTCCAATGGCGAATGGAAGCTGCGTGGCCCGCAAGATGATATCATTGCGAGCGGGACGAACCCCCTCGGAAGGATAGGCCTGATCGGCCTTGGTTATGACGGCACTAGCGCGCTGATCACGGAACGCACTGAAGACGGGGTCGAATGGTTTGAAATCCCGCTGGCCGGAGGAAAAATGGAGCCCTTCCTGAACGAGGAGGATGTTGATCGGCTTTATTTCGATGAACTGACCGGACACCTGATGGGTTACCTTGAAGGCGGCAAGTCTCCCCAGCCAGTGCTGCGCAACCCCGCCCATCAGGAGGCCGCGCGCAAGGTACGCAAGGCTTTCGCCGATTTCGATATGCGGATGATCGATTGGACCCGTGATTTCGGCGATGTGATCGTGCGTACCACTGGCAATCTGGATAGCGGTACGTGGTTTACGGTGGATCTTGCCAGCCGGCGTGCCAATGCCATCGCCTATGAACGTTTGGCGATCGCCCCCAACCAGGTTGACCCGATCTCGGTGTTTGAATACTCCGCAAGCGACGGCATGGAAATGGACGGCATCCTGACCTTGCCGCCGGGCCGCGAGGCGCACAACCTGCCTGCCATCATCATGCCCCATGGCGGTCCGCACAGCCATGACACCAAGAGTTTCGATTGGTGGGCGCAGGCCTTTGCCTCGCGCGGCTATGCTGTCTTTCAGCCCAATTTCCGCGGGTCCACCAATCGCACGGGCGCGTTCCGGTTGGCAGGCTACGGCGAATGGGGTCGCAAGATGCAAACCGACAAGTCCGACGGGCTGATGGCGCTGGTGGAGCAAGGAATCGTCGACCCGTCGCGCGTATGCATAGTGGGCGCGAGTTATGGCGGGTATGCCGCCTTGGCGGGAGTAACCTTGCAGCAGGACATCTATCGCTGCGCTGTGGCAGTTGCGCCGGTCAGCGATATTACCAATATTTACCTTGAGGATTACCGCGCTTCTGGCAACCAAAGGACAACCAGAGCGTCCTTGCTAGACCAGCTTGGCCCGCGCGATGGCTGGAAAGCGGTGTCACCCTTACGCGCTGCAGACCGCGCCGATGCCCCGATCCTGCTGATCCACGGCCGTGACGATGTGGTGGTTCCCTATAGCCATTCAACCCGCATGGCGAACGCGTTGAAAAAAGCAGGCAAACCGCACGAGTTAGTCACACTTGATGGCGAAGATCACTGGCTTTCCCGCTCGCAGACACGGCGGCAAATGCTGGAGGCAGCAATTGACTTTGTGGAGCGGCACAACCCTCCCGATCGCTGAGCTACCTGTCCAGATACGGTGGCCAAATACGGCCGTCGTTCCCGATTACGCGGTGATCATTCCGGCGTGCTCCAGCGCCTCGTCCACCGCCTTCTTCGCCGCGTCACAGCATTCGACCAACGGCAGTCGCACCGTGGGCTCGATCCAGTCATGCACCCGGCTCAGCGCATACTTGACCGGCGCGGGCGAAGCATCGCTGAACATCGCGTAATGCAGCGGGAACAGCCGGTCGTTGAGTTCGCGCGCGCGTTTAAGCTCGTTGGCCGCAATCGCTTCTTGGAATTCGGCGCACAGCGCGGGCGCGACATTGGCGGTAACCGAGATGCAGCCCCTGCCCCCGGCGGCTGAATGCGGCAGCCACAGCTCGTCATTGCCCGATAGCTGGCAAAACTCGTTTGACAGGCCCATGCGGTGGTCGGCCACGCGCGACAGATCGCCGCTGGCATCCTTGATCGCCACGATCCGGTCCGGATATTTGCGTACCAGCGCTACCACCGTCTCATCCTCGATATCGGTCACGGTACGGCTCGGCACGTTATAAAGAACGATTGGCAAATCGCTGTTTTCCGCAAGAAAGCTGAAATGGGCAATCAGGCCGGCCTGGCTCGGCCGGTTGTAATAAGGAGCTACGCACAGCCCCGCAGCCGCGCCCGCCTTGCGCGAGAAATTCATATGCAGCAGCGCGTTGCGCGTGTCATTGGAGCCGCAGCCCGCAATCACCGGCACCCGGCCCGCCGCCTGCTCGATGCATACCTCGATCACCCGGTGATGCTCTGCATTCGACAAGGTCGATGCTTCGCCGGTTGTCCCGCATGGAACCAACGCCGAACTGCCTTGCTCGATCTGCCAGTCAACCAGCCGCCGGAATGCGGCTTCGTCGAACACTCCACCGCGAAAAGGAGTCACCAGAGCCGGAATGGAACCAGAAAACATTGATCTTAGACCTTTCTCGGTGGCATAATCAGCCGCGAGGGGAAAATCGCAGTGCCATAAGCCATTCATGGCCTGATAAGGAGCGGACAGGCACAATGTCCAGCATGCAAAACAACCCTCGCAGCAAATATATTCTGGTCACGGCGCTGCTCGGCACTGCCGGGCTGACGATGGGTGCCCCCGCTGCAACGCAAAATGCCGCCAGCTGGGACATGGCGCGGGCGCAACTGGTGGCACAGCAGCCAACCGGGATGAGCCTAGCGATCAGCCGCTGGGAAGAGCTTAATGCCAATGACCGGCTGGGTTTCAACGCCTATTCGGGATTCCTGCTTGCCTATCCCGATTTTCCGCGCCCCAGCCGCTTGCAATCGCGCGCCGAGAACGCGCTCGACGCAGAGGCACCTTCATCCGAAGCGCTGGTCGCCTATTTCGACGAGCACCCACCGCTGACCAATTCGGGCCGGGCACGCTACGCATTGGCGCTGGCTGCGGTGCAGCGCCCCGAGGCGGCAGAAACCGCGCGTGCCGCCTGGCGTGACGGCGCGATGAGCGAAACGTCCGAGGCTTACCTGCTGGGCCGATATGCAGGCAGTTTCACCCAGGAAGACAATGACGCGCGAATGGAGGCCTTGCTGTGGCAGGGCGAGGCGGATGCAGCCGTGCGGCACATGCTGATGACATCGCCTGGCAAGCGCGATCTGTTCGGCAAGCGCCTGGCGCTGTTGCAGGACGAATTGCCGGTTGATGACAGCTTGGCGATCCCCCGCGACGCGCTAAGTCAGCCGGGCGTGGTCTACAATCTGGTCCGTTATTTCCGCAAGAACCACAACTTGCACAAGGCGATTGAAGTGCTCGCCAGTCGCCCTGCCTTCACCACTTTGCCGCATGACAGCGCCGACATGGTGAGCGAGATGCTGGTGATTGCCAAGGGAGCGGGCGCACGCCGCGCAGTGCAGATCGCCGCTTCGGTGGACGATTTGTTCGCGCCCGGCACGGACGTGAGCGAAGGGTCATTCCGCCTGCGTGACAAATACACCGATCTGGTGTGGCTGGGCGGTACGGAAGCACTCTGGAAGCTGGGCGATGGCGCTGCGGCCGCACCGCTGTTCTACCGCTATGGCGCCGCCGCCAAGACCCCGCTCACCCGCGCCAAGGGTTTTTACTGGGCTGGCCGGGCCTCACAGCAGGCGGGCAATAGCAATGACGCCAATCGTTATTTCGGCATGGCCGCGCAATATGCCGACCAGTATTACGGCCAGCTGGCGCTGGGCGCGCTGGGCCAGCCGATGCCGCAATTTGCCGAGCCGCCCAAGGTTGAGCCAAGCGCCGAACAGCGAACTGCGTTCAACCAGCAGCCGCTGGTCAAGGCGCTACGTGCCTTGGCCACTTCGCGGCGCGACTGGCGTACCGAACGCGCCTTTTTCGAAGCCTTGTCGGACAAGGCAACGACGCCGCAAGACATGGAGCTGCTGGCCGATCTTGCGCGCGAACTTGATATGGCCGAATTTGCGGTGGTCGCCGGGGCCACAGCGCCCGAGCATGGCCTGGCCGGCTTCGAACGCTTTGCTCACCCCACCGTGCAGGTTCCGCTTACTGCAGACTGGACCATGTCGCATGCAATCATGCGGCAGGAAAGCGAGTTTGACCGGCACCGCGTCAGCCATGCCGGCGCGCGCGGGATGATGCAGCTGATGCCGGGTACTGCGCGCGAACAGGCGGGCAAGATGGGCATGAACTACATGTCGGCCGATCTGACCGGCGATACGCAATACAATATCCGGCTGGGCGATGCCTATTTCCGCCGCATGCTGGACTATTACGGTGGTGCCTATCCGCTCGCCATCGGCGCCTATAATGCGGGCCCGGGCCGGGTGAACCAGTGGCTGCGGATGAATGGCGATCCGCGCACCGGCGAGATCGACTATGTCACCTGGATCGAGAAGATCCCGGCCAATTTCGAAACTCGCTATTATATCATGCGCGTGCTCGGCAATGCGGTGGCTTATGACAATATGCACCCCAGCCGCGCACCAGCCGGGAAGCCGCGCACGATTGCCGATTTCCTGCGCCGTTAAACACCGATGAAACCGCAAGGTGATCCCATCACGCCGCAAGGCATGGCGGCGCTCAAGGCGCGCTACGATCACCTGCTGGGCAGCGAGCGGCCCGAAATCGTGGAGATCGTCAGCTGGGCGGCGGGCAATGGTGATCGCAGCGAGAACGGCGATTATCTCTATGGCCGCAAGCGCATGCGCGAGATTGATCGCGAACTGGCACATCTCGCCCGCCGGATGAAGGCACTGCGGGTGGTCGATCCACACGAACAACCTGACCGATCAAGGGTGTTTTTCGGCGCGAAGGTCGAGCTCGCCGACGAGGATGACGCGCGCAAGATCGTGACGCTGGTCGGCGACGATGAGCAGGATGCCGGCGTAGGCCGGATCGGCTGGAATTCACCCATGGCCCGGGCGCTGCGCGGCGCATCGGTTGGGGAATTGCGGACGGTGCGACTTCCCTCCGGCAGCAAAGAGTGGGAAGTTGCGGCGATCCACTATGAATAAGCGCCGCCGCCCGCTCCTGTTTCTTGCCATTGCCGCAACGCTGGCCTCACCGCTTGCCGCCAAGGACAGCCTCGGCGTGTTCAGCGGTTGGGCGGCGTTCCGCGACCCGCAGATTCCGCGCTGCTATGCCATCGCCAGGGCGCAGCCGGTCGGCCCGCAAGGCATGGCGGCGCGGGACTACGAACCCTATGCCAGCGTGGGCACCTGGCCCCAGCGCCGGATCAGGGGGCAAGTGCATTTCCGCCTGTCGCGCGAGATGGCCAGGCGCGCGCGGATTTCGCTGCGAATCGGAAGTCGCAGTTTCGCCCTGACCGGCGGCGGCGGCGACGCATGGGCGGCGGACCATGCCATGGACGCTGCGATCCTTGGCGCGATGCGATCCGCCGACACGATCAGCGTGACCTCGACCGCGCGCAACGGGCGGCGCTTTACCGACCGCTACCAGCTGGCAGGCGCTGCCACTGCGATCGATGCCGCTGCGCTTGGCTGCGCCCCGGCGGCGCTTGGCCGCAAGCGCTAGCCAAATCCTTGCCCGCACACTATATGCGCGGCCTCCATGGCCGATACCGCTCTCATGCCGATCCCCGGACAGGTGGATCCCCTTCCCGTCGCACGTGAGATCACGCCGCGCGCCGATGGCCTTATCGACCTGATCGGCTTGCCCAAGCAGCATATCCGCGATCTTTTCGCCGAGGCCGGGCTTGACGCCAAACAGGCCAAGCTGCGCGCCAAGCAGGTGTTTCACTGGCTCTACCACCGCGGCGTGACTCAATTCGAAGCGATGACCGATATCGCCAAGACCATGCGCCCCTGGCTGGCGGAACGGTTCGTGATCGGGCGGCCCGATGTCATCGAAGCGCAGCATTCGACTGACGGCACGCGCAAATGGTTGCTGCGCACGACGGACGGCCACGATTTCGAGATGGTGTTCATCCCCGATGCGGACCGCGGCACGCTGTGCGTTTCCAGCCAGGTCGGCTGCACGCTCAACTGCACCTTCTGCCACACTGGCACCATGAAGCTGGTGCGCAATCTCACCCCCGGCGAGATCGTGGGCCAGGTGATGCTGGCGCGCGACGCACTGGGCGAATGGCCCAAGGGCAATATGGCCTTTGATCATGGGGCGGGGCTGGATGACGCCGAAGACGTGGGCCATTACACTGCGGACGGGCGCCTGCTCACCAATATCGTGATGATGGGCATGGGCGAACCGCTCTACAATTTCGACAACGTCAAGGGCGCGCTGGGGCTGGTGATGGATGGTGATGGGCTGGCGCTGTCAAAACGCCGCATTACCCTTTCGACCAGCGGCGTGGTGCCGATGATGGAGCGTTGTGGTCAGGAAATCGGCGTGAACCTGGCAGTCTCGCTCCACGCGGTGACCAAGGAAATCCGTGACGAGATCGTGCCGCTCAACAGGAAATACGGGATCGAGGAACTGCTGGCCGCCTGCGCCGCCTATCCCGGCGCGAGCAATGCCCGGCGCATCACCTTCGAATATGTCATGCTCAAGGACAAGAACGACAGCGACGAAGATGCGCATGAACTGGTTCGCCTGCTGAAACAATACAAGCTGCCCGCCAAGGTCAATCTGATCCCGTTCAACCCCTGGCCCGGCGCGAATTACGAATGTTCGACGCCCGAACGGATCAGGCGTTTCTCGAACATCGTGTTCGAAGGCGGCATCAGCGCGCCGGTGCGCACGCCCAGAGGGCGTGACATTGATGCTGCCTGCGGCCAGCTCAAGACAGCGGCAGAAAAGAAGAGCCGCGCGCAGCTGGATCGCGAAGCGGCCGAATCGGCCTGAGCCATCGGATCGCGGCAACGGTTCGTCGGACATCGTCCTGCAATTCGTCGCAAATGCCCCATTTACCCTGCCCGTTCAGCTTGCGTTGTGATGCAATGAACGAGATCTCGCATGTCTCCGTCAGAATCACGGAAGGGACAGAAATGATGAAGAAAATCGCTCTCGCATTCGCCGCCGGCACGATGGCTGTGACCGGGCTTGGCACAGCTGCCCCCGCAGCGGCCGATCCGCCGCCCTGGGCCCCTGCCCATGGCAAGCGCGCCAAGGACCGCGCCATCTACGATTCGCGCGGCTATTACCTCGAACCCCGCCGCATCACCCGCGACAGCTATATCTGGCGCGGCGATGACGGGAGATATTATTGCAGGCGCGACAATGGCACCACCGGGCTGCTGATCGGTGCCGGTGTCGGTGCGCTGGCCGGACACGAGCTGGCCGGGCGCGGCGACAAGACGCTGGGCGCATTGCTGGGTGCGGCTGCTGGCGGCGTGGTCGGTCGCGCAATCGACCGCGGCGAGCTCAAGTGCCGTTGAATTAGAGCCAGGAATTCCTGGAGGGCGCGTCCATCATGCGTGGGCGCGCCCTTTTTGGTGGTCACTATTCAATCCAGGGCCCTCAACGCCCCTTGCGACGAAACGGTGGCGCAGTTCCCGCCAATCCAGACATCGCCGCTGCCATCCTGGCTGCACTGGACAAGGCCGTTCGCGCCGGTCTTGCGGCCTTGCGCCGCGCGATAGCTGCCGCTGGCCAGCCCGGTTTCGAACAGGTGCATCGCCACGCCGGCGTTGAAGCTGCCGGTGACCGGGTCTTCGACGAACCGCCCGATCGCGTCGGCAAAGAAAGCGCGCAACTCCCACTCAGTTTCCTCGTTTTCTCCGCTGGGTCCGGCGAGCCCGATATCGGTGCCAGCGGGTGCCTTGGCGACGGGATCGGCGGCCAGAACATCTTCCGCCGAACGCAGCCGCAGCAATTGCCACTTGGGGCCATTGGCGACATGGACGGCTTCGACCACGGCTGACGGGTCGACCCCTGCCAGTTCGATCGCAGCCGCCCGCTCCCGCTCGCTCAGGGGCCCGTGGCGGGTAAAGGGCGGCGCCTTGAAGGCCAGCGCGCCGCCATCCTGCCTTACCTCGACCAGCCCGACGCCGCATTCCTGCACCACCTTGCCCGGCTCCCGCGGCACACCCCCAGCCTCAAGCCAGGCATGGCAGCTGCCCAGCGTTGGATGCCCGGCAAACGGCAGCTCGCCCGCAGGATAGAATATCCGCACGCGGTAATCCGCCGCTGGATCGGTCGGTGGCAAAAGGAACGTGGTTTCCGAGAAACCCAGCCACCGCGTCAGCGCCAGCATCTGCGCAGCATTCATATCATCCGCGCCATGCACCACCGCCAGCGGATTGCCGCTAAGCGGGCCAGAGCCGAATACATCCACCAGATCGAGTTTCATCACATATCTCCATTGAAGCTGGCCACTCCCTAGCCAAGCGGCAGCGAATCTGCTGAATAGAATTTATGTCGAAGCCCGCAGTATTGGTAACCGGAGGCGCAGCTCGGATTGGCGCCTGCATTGCGCGGGCATTTGGCGATGCAGGCTGGCATGTAGTGATCCACTATCTCGGCTCGGACGAGGAGGCGCGCACGCTGGCTGACAGCCTGCCCTCTGCCGAAATCATCCAGTGCGACCTTGCCGATGGCGATGCTGCGGTGGCGATGGTGCAGCAGCTTGCGGCGCGGCTGCCCGATTGGCGCGTGCTGATCAACAATGCCGCAATTTTTCCCTACGATGCGGCCACCGATCTTGACCCCGCGAGCAATCGGTCAGTGATGCAGGTCAATGCGCAAACTCCGGCGCGCATGGCGCAGGTTTTCCTTGCCAAAGCGCGCGCCGAAGGTGGCAGGCGCGTTATCCATGTCACCGACCAGAAGCTGGAGAACCCCAACCCGGATTTCTTCAGCTACACGATGAGCAAGCACGCGCTGGCGGCAACCATTCCAATGCTGGCCATGGGCCTGGCGGGTCCGCAGGACCGGGTTTACGGCCTTGCCCCCGGAGCGATCCTTCCCAGCCATGACCAGAGCGAAGAGGAGATCGAGCTTTCGCACCGTTTGAATCCGCTCGTTCGCAAGACCGGGCCAGGCGAAGTCGCCGCAGCCGCGCTGATGCTGGCACAAGGTTATCTGCGCAGCGGAGAGACGATCTTCGTCGACAGCGGACAACACCTGCTAAGCCAGCCGCGCGACGTGATCTACCTCGCGCGCGAAATGACGGCGGCCAGATTGTGAACCGCCACGCCCTTCGCAATTGACAGGCTGTTGCTGCACGCGCACTTTGAGAATTTGACCAATATGGGGGACGCAAGCCGATGTGGCTGCTCGACAAGTTTCTGAAAAAAGCGATCAATCACGGCCAGCTGGTGGTCACCGACCATGACGGCAGGGAATATGTCTATGGCAGCGGAGCGGGCAGTTATCCTGAGGAACAAGGCGGCAAACCCGGCCCGGTTCGCATCAGGCTGACCCACCCCAAGGCAGCAGCCCATATCGCCCGCTATCCGCAGCTGGGCGCTGGCGAAGCCTTCATGTGGGGCTGGCTGGTGGTGGAAGAGCCACACGATATCCGCGACATGATCCTGTTCGTCACCATGAACGCCAGGCGGCTTGGGGAAGAGGCGTTGAAGGCACAAGGCCCGCTGCGCAAGCTGGCGCAAAGGGTGATCGCGACGGTTGACGGGATCAACCAGCGCGCCTCGGCCCGCAAGAACGCCGAGCATACCTACAACCTCACTCGCCAGCTTTACGAGCGTTTCCTCGACGAAGACCGGCAATACACCATGGCCTATTACCGCGGGGGCGATCCGGCATCGACCTCGCTCGAACAGGCGCAGATGGACAAGAAGGCGCATCTTGCCGCCAAGCTCTATCTCAAGCCGGGGATGAAGGTGCTTGATATCGGCTGCGGCTGGGGCGGCTTCGCGCTTTACCTCAACAAGATGTATGATGTTGAAGTGCTGGGCGTGGCACTTGCGCCTGACCAGATCGCTTTTTGCAAGGAACGCGCCGAGGCGCTTGGCGTGGCCGATAAGGTCAAGTTCGAGCTGATGGATTACCGCGATGTCACCGGCGAGTTCGACCGCATCTCTTCGGTCGGGCTGCTCGAACACGTCGGCACGGTCCACTATCCGCAGTTCTTCGAACACACGAACCGGCTGCTCAAGCCCGATGGCGTGATGATCAGCCATTGCTGCGGGCGCGCGGGCCCTCCGGGCTATACCGATGCCTGGACGCGCAAATATATCTTCCCCGGCGGTTATATTCCCGCGCTGTCGGAGCTGGTGACCGAAAGCGAACAGGCCGGCTGGCAGGTGATGGATGTGGAGGCGATGCGCTTCCACTACAGCTATACGCTGGAAGAATGGTACAAGCGCACGGTGATGCACCGCGACGAGATTACCGCGATGTATGATGACGAATTCTATCGCATGTGGTTGTTCTATCTTGCCGGGGCGGAACAAAGCTTCCGCAATGGCACGATGGTGAACTGGCAGGTGCAATATGTGAAGGATCGTAACGCAATCCCGATGACCCGCGAATATATCGAAGAAGAGTCAGCCCGCTTGCGCGCGAAGGGTGAAGTGCCGACATGGCGTTTCGATCCCGAATTGAAGGAAGCGGCCGAATAGAGGGAAAATAAAAAATGGCAGGAATTTACCGCACACCGGACGATCGCTTCGCAGACCTGCCCGATTTTCCCTTTGCCCCGCATTACCACGAGCTCGCTGGCGGGCTGCGGCTGCATTATCTCGACGAGGGGCCGCGCGATGGCCCGGTAGTGCTGATGATGCATGGCGAGCCGAGCTGGTGCTTCCTCTACCGCAAGATGATCCCGCCGGTGGTCGCCGCCGGATACCGCGTGCTTGCGCCCGACCTGATCGGCTTTGGCAAATCCGACAAGCCGACCGCCAAGAGTGCCTACAGCTATGCCGGGCATGTCGCCTGGATACGCGAATGGCTGGAGGCGATGGGCGTGAAGGACATACTGCTCGCCTGCCAGGACTGGGGCTCGCTGATCGGCCTCAGGCTGGCGGCGGAGATGCCCGATCGCTTTGCCGGGGTGGTGCTGTCAAACGGCGGGCTGCCCGAAGGGCAGGAGGCGCCCAAGGCATTCGCAGCCTGGCGCATGTTCGCGCGGTTCACTCCGGTGTTCCCGATCGGCGGGCTGTTGCAGAAGGCGACCAAGACGGAGCTGAGCGAGGCGGAGGTCGCGGCCTACAACGCCCCCTTCCCCAACCGCGCGAGCAAGGCGGGCGCGAGGATATTCCCCGAACTGGTGCCGCTGGGCGAAAATGTCGCCGTGCCTGACCAGAAAGTGGCGTGGCAAGCGCTCGAAAGCTTCGACAAGCCATTTACCTGTGCGTTTTCCGATGGAGACCCGATCACACGCGGCGGCGATGCGCCATTCCTTGAACGTGTTCCCGGCGCAAAGCTGGGCGCGCACCGCACGCTGAAAGGCGGCCACTTTATCCAGGAAGACGATCCGGCGGGGTTTGTTAGCGCGATCTTCGATACCGCCAGGGCAGCGGGGACGGCGCCGGCAAGTGCCGCCTAGTTCTGCGTATTGCCGAGATAGCGTTCGATCACCGCAGCATCGTGGGACATATCCTGCGGCGATCCCTCGAAGATGACTTTGCCTTCGTGGATTACATAGGCGCGATCGATAATGCTGCGCATTTCACGCACGTTCTGATCGGTCAGCAGGATGCCGATATCGCGCCGTTTCATCTCGCCGATCAGGTCCTTGATGCTGCCGATCGTAAGCGGATCGATCCCTGCGAACGGCTCGTCCAGCATCATGATCTTCGGGTCGAGCGCCAGCGCGCGGGCGACTTCGCAGCGCCGCCGCTCCCCCCCGGACAGCGAATGGGCCATGGCATCGCGCAGATGCGACATGTGCAGCGCGTCGAGCAGTTCCTCCAGCCGCGCGGCCCACGCTTCAGGCTCCGGCTCGACAATCTCCAGCATGGCGGAAACATTCTGCGCCACGCTGAGCCCGCGAAAGACTGAAGGTTGTTCGGGCAAATAGCCCAGGCCCAGGATCGCCCGGCGATAGAACGGCAACCGCGTGATATCCCGCGTGCCCAGCGTGATGCGCCCGCCATCCGGCCGGAGCAGCCCTAGCATGCAGTAAAAACTGGTTGTCTTGCCTGCACCGTCACGCCCGAACAAACCCACCACTTCGCCTTGTTGCACAGTCAGCGAAAGTCCCTTGAGCACCTCGCGACCACCGAACGATTTGCGGACCTCCACCGCCTTCAGCGTGACCGGGCCCTGCGGATCGCCAGCATGATCCATCACCGGGCACAAGGCCGCGTCATTGCCGGTTCTGGCTGGTCGGAATGAGGATCGTGACAGGCTGGAAATGACATTCTGCAACAATATTAGGGTTGAATGGACATGCAGTGCCACAGGAATTGGGCTATAGATAGGTTGACGATTGAGAACTCTGACCCGGTGCGAACGAATTGAGCCGCGCAAGGGCTTCTCGCAAGGCATGAGGTTCGCATGAAAAACGCTTTGGTCGAAAAGTTTCTCAAATCCGCGATCCGCAAGGGCAAGCTGACCCTGACCATGGCTTCGGGCACGGTGCATGAACTGGGCGAACCGGCAGAAGGCTTTCCCGAGGTCGAGATCCGGCTGACCGACCACCGCGTGCCGCGCGACATATTGCTCGACCCGCGGCTGGGCGCGGGCGAGGCCTATATGGATGGGCGGATCGTGATCGAGCGCGGCGATATCATGCAGCTGGTTCAGCTGCTGCGGATGAACAAGCCGTGGGAAAGCGGCGCCGGGCTGATGGAACCTTCGCTGCTGCGACGGGTCGGCGGGCATCTCAAGTTCCTGGCGACATCGTTCAACCAGGCACGCTCGGCAAAGCGCAACGTCGCGCATCATTATGACATCGGCAACGATCTCTACCGGATGATGCTGGATGCCGCCCACATGCAATATAGCTGCGCCTATTGGGCGCCCGGCGTCGAGACGCTGGACGAGGCGCAGAAAGCCAAGCTGGCGCATATCGCCGCAAAGCTGGCATTATCAGACGGGCAGCGCGTGCTCGATATCGGCTGCGGCTGGGGCGGAATGTCAATCTATCTGGCGCGCCATTTCGACGTGAAAGTCACCGGCATCACCCTGTCCGAAGAACAATTGGCGCTGGCACGCGAGCGCGCTGCGACCGCCGGGGTGGCAGGCCGCGTCAGTTTCGAGCTGATCGATTACCGCGACCTGGCCCGGGGCCGGTCCAAATTCGATCGCATCGTTTCGGTGGGCATGTTCGAACATGTCGGACGGCCCCAGTACGAAACCTTCTTCCGCGCCTGTGCCAATCTGCTGACCGATGAAGGCGTGATGCTGCTGCACACGATCGGGCGTTTTGGCGGGCCAAGCTCCACCGATGCCTTCACCGCCAAATATATCTTCCCCGGCGGCTATATCCCGGCGCTGAGCGAGACGCTGGCCGCGAGCGAAAAGTCACGCCTGATCCACAGCGATATCGAAACGCTGCGGCTGCATTACGCGAAAACGTTGCGCGCATGGTATGCCAATTGCGAGGACAATCGCGAGGCGATCATCGCCATGTTTGACGAGCGCTTCTACCGCATGTGGACCTTCTACCTATCGGGCGCGACCGCCGCCTTTGAAAGCGGCGGCATGGGCAATTACCAGATCCAGTATACGCGCAGCCGCCACGCGCTGCCGCTGACGCGGGACTATATGGGCGAGGCTGAGCAGAAGCTGCGCAGGGGGTGAGGCAAAGGCGGCAGCGATTGAGGCGGGTTTGGCCGGAACGCAGGCCTCGGAGAACTGCGCAGGCTTCTTGATCGAGGCTTTCGCCAGAGCAGTTGCATAATCACAGCTATGATCTGGAATTCAGAGAGACTCTCGCAATCCTTCGGCAGAGTCGCTCAGAATTTCCTCGATCCAGTCGGCATAGAAGGACAGGCGGACACTGTATGTCTGCTGCCCGTATACGCTCGCAGGAAGGCGAAGGTCAGGGTTACCGCCTTGCCACGATGTCAGGCCTGCCAGCATCCAGCGGCCTTTCACCTTGATAAGCACCGGCCCGCCGCTGTCGCCACTGCCACTCATTCCTTCCAGACGATGCGCACGGCGCCCCTTGTCGAACGTGTAGGCGATCCAGCGGTCATCGACTTTCGAAATCCGGTTGAACGCCCGGCGCAGGGTGCCCCGTTGCGGGCTGTCGGGCAACACGCCGGTCAGCCCGGTTCCGGTCGCACCCTTACCGAGTAATTGGACCGTCCTGCCCAGTTCCCCTTGTCCGGTGTAAATGTCGACCGGCTCGACATCGGACAAAGGGTCCGACAGCCGGATCAGGGCGATATCGTGATTGGCGGCAAGGAACTCCATGGCCTCGGTCGCATCGTTCGCCGCCAATGCCCGCTCCACCATAATCTCGGGCAAGCCGCGATATCCAGAATGGATGATGACCCGCTCGACCTTGCGGGCCTGTCCGGCGATCACGATCTCTTTTATCTCGCCCTGAATCGTATGTGCCGCAGTTACCACCCATTGCGGGGCGATCAGCGCGCCGTGCCCCACGCCGGGCATGTCGGCCAGTTGCGGAAACATGCCTTCATCGGCCTGATACCGCTCATCCGGCGTATCATGTCGAATGACAACGGCCCAGGCGGCTGAACACGTGAAAAGCGCACACGCGCCGACGAGAAGCCATATGGAAGGGCGGAACATGCGATGGTTTTCCTGTTTGTGGCTGGTGCGCGCGCAATCGCGGCTGGTGCGGCTGCCTGGCGGTAAGTCACTGCTTTTCCGAAGTCAACCGGTGGACCTTGACGCCCGAATTGGGCTGGCGCAAGCTCGGCAAGCAGATCGCTGGAAGGCGGCATTCAAATCAATTTGGGGCGCATGTGATATGAAAATTGCTTCGGTAAGCTGGGTTATCTCGGCCGCAATCCTCGGCCTGGCTTGCGGGGCCGCGTCAGCAGCACCGGCCTCGATCCATATACCGCCGCCGGGAAAGACCCCGGAAGCCACAGGCAGGCCCGTCCCCCAAGACCTTTTGAGGAAGGCCGATGCAGCAAGTCTCGCCTATGTCGATTGCCGCTTTGCGGTCGGGCGTGACGCGCACCAGGCGAATCTGTCGGCCAGTGATTTTGCGCGGAATTTGGCGAAATCATGTGCTGCCGAGGAACGGGAATGGAAGCGGAATCACATGGCAATCCTGCAGTTTCGTGGAGATCCTACGCCGCGGGCGACAACCGAACGTTTCGCTCAAGAACGCCGCGCCAATGCCATCGAGGTATATCGCAAGAACAAGGCCATCTCCAAGGAATTACAAGACTTGGAAGCGAAGTGCGGCTCCGATTATCGGCGCTGCCCGAATTGAACCTTGCTTGGCTGGATTAAGGTGACAGTGCATTAATTTGACCGCCCAGCCAGAGTCATCCGCGCTGCAAATTGGGCGCGTTTCCAACCAATTGCACGCTATCTTTGTGCCTTTGTGTCTTCGTGTGGGAAAAATTCTATCGACCTTGCAGATTTGTACACCCACCCCCAACCCCTCCCTCATGGGAGGGGAGCTAAAACTCTGCGTGCTCCATACCTTCGCGTTCTTCGCGTGAGCCAAAATATCGCTACCCGTCAAACTGGATCCCGGCCTGCCGCAAAGCGGCAGTTTATCCTGAGCGACGCCGCAGGCGACGTCGAAGGGCCGGGATGACGGATGCGCAAGGCACATTTCCTACTCGCATGCCGCGCGCTAATTCGGGTGGATGGCCAACGCCTCATTCGTCATTGCGAGGACACCGGACCTACTCCGGGGGACGAAGCAATCCAGCATCCGGCCTTGCAGGGTGCGGGTAGGTCACAGGCTGGATTGCCGCGTCGCCGCCCTCGCTTCGCTCAATCGGCTCCTCGCAATGACGCGGATGGATTTAAGTGTCGCTCCTTTCACGCCGCGCAGCCGCAAGGTGACACCTTACGGGGCGCAGGATCACACATTTGCGCGCCAGGGTGACGCTTTGCGACCGACGATCACACTTTTCGCCCCCACAGTCACACAATCGCGCTTTTTGTCTTTTGACCGTGTTCCATGTGTTCCATCCTGCAAGGTTTGCAGACGGATTGCTCGCGGCCCAGCCGCCCTTTTCGCAATTGCACAATGGCGCTGTGCCTGTTACCCGCGCGCCGTCAATTCCGGGGTAGATTCCATGTCCGATATCAAACGTGTCGTCCTTGCCTATTCCGGGGGTCTCGATACCTCCGTCATCGCAAAGTGGCTTACCGTCGAACGCGGGCTGGAAGTGGTGACCTTCACCGCCGATCTGGGCCAGGGCGAGGAAATCGAACCCGCGCGGGCCAAGGCGCGCGCCATGGGCATCCCGGACAAGCATATTTTCATTGAGGATCTGCGCGAGGAATTCGTGCGCGATTTCGTGTTCCCGATGATGCGCGCCAATGCCCGTTATGAAGGCGATTATCTGCTCGGCACCTCGATCGCCCGACCACTCATTTCCAAGCGGCTGGTCGAGATCGCGCATCAGACAGGGGCCGATGCGATCGCGCATGGCGCCACCGGCAAGGGCAATGACCAGGTGCGCTTCGAGCTTTCCGCCTATGCGCTCGACCCCGATATCAAGGTGATCGCGCCGTGGCGCGAGTGGGACCTTACCAGCCGCACCGCGCTGATCGCCTGGGCCGAGGCGCACCAGATCATGGTGCCCAAGGACAAGCGCGGCGACAGCCCGTTTTCGACCGATGCGAACCTGCTGCACACCTCGTCAGAAGGAAAGGTGCTTGAGGATCCGTGGGAGGAAACGCCGGACTATGTCTATTCGCGCACGGTCAATCCCGAGGATGCGCCCGACACGCCCGAATATATCACGCTGGAGTTCGAGCGCGGCGACGGGGTGGCGCTGAATGGCACGGCGATGAGCCCGGCGGCGCTGCTCACCGCGCTCAACGAGCTGGGCCGCAAGCACGGCATCGGGCGGCTCGATCTGGTCGAGAACCGCTTTGTCGGCATGAAAAGCCGCGGCATGTATGAAACGCCGGGCGGCGAGATCTATGCCCGCGCGCATCGCGGGATCGAGCAGATAACGCTCGATCGCGGCGCAGCACATCTGAAAGACGAGCTGATGCCGCGCTATGCCGAACTGATCTATAACGGCTTCTGGTTTTCGCCCGAGCGCGAAATGCTGCAAGCGGCAATCGACCACAGCCAGGCAAAGGTTTCGGGCACGGTGCGGCTCAAGCTCTACAAGGGGCAGGCAAGCGTGGTTGGCCGCAAGAGCGCGAACTCGCTTTATTCGGAAGCGCATGTGACCTTCGAGGACGATGCCGGCGCCTATGACCAGAAGGACGCGGCGGGCTTCATCAAGCTCAATGCCCTGCGTCTGCGCCTGCTGGCGCAGCGGGACAGAGAGCGGGATCGCAGCAAAGGCAGCTGATTTTTGCGACGAAGCGTTGAGTTATCCACTCTCGTCCACAGCTGATCTGCGGAAAAGTGGAAAACTCGGGGTTGCCAAACTTGCGCGACTCACTGCGAAGGCGCAGTCTCAAGACATCGGAAGGGAGAGAAATCCAACCGGAAATTCGGCTCTAACGAGTTGATTTCACGAGAGTTTCTCAGAACAACCGACGCGGTGGTGATTGTCCACGCGGTCTTTGAGACTGGGCATGCAGAAGGTGCAAGCTGGAAGCAAGTTCAGTTGTCTGAGGAGAACGCGATCGCAGATCCACCGGATAGGCCAGGAACCTGGTTGCTGATCGATGGAGGGATGACGCCCAGGCGAAATCCAGCCGCTTGAGAGAAGTAACCACCAAAAGGGGAATGGTCTCGGAATCGCCGGAAGGTCGGCACCGCTTGGAAAGGCTTCGGCCATGAAGAGCAGGATCGACGGGAAAGCGAAACCGGATGCCGGCGCGAGCGCCGGTGACGAAACCCTCCAACCCGTTGGAGGATTAGACATCGGGCGCCAAGCGCTTCTTGAAAGGTTCGCCGGAAGAGAAGTCCACGCGCTGGTGAGAGTGGGGTCGGTAGCAATACCGGCCCCATTTGCATTGCGGCGGCCATTTTATCTTATCCTATGCCCATAGCGAATACTTTCAGTTCACCGCAAACCACGCACCATTCTAGCTCAAACAGGCTTCGCTTGCGCCGATTTGCACAGCGCCGATTTGCGCTGTTCGCCGTACCCGGTGTAAAAAGCGCTCCATGGAATGGGAGGCTGTCCCGGCTGGAGCGCGCCTGTGGCTTGCGCTTGCGCTCGGCGCGCTGCTGGCGGCGGGCGTGCAGGCGCAGGAGTCAGATCCCGCCCCCTCGCCCGATTTCGAAAGCGGGTTTGCGGAATTCGACATACCGCCGCCCCCGCACAACCACCCCGAGAGCGCAGTCGACCTGGCTACGCTTGCTCCGCCGCCGCCCCCCGGCGAAGTGGTGCAGCAACTCGGCAGCGGCCGCGCGTCATACTACGGACGCCGCTTTGCCGGCCGCCCCACCGCCAGCGGTGAGCGCTTCGATCCGGGCCAGCTCACCGCCGCGCACCGCACGCTCCCCTTCGGCAGCAAGGTGCGGGTCATCAACCCGAAAAACGGGCGCTCGGTGGTGGTTCGCATCAACGACCGCGGCCCGTTCCACGGCAATCGCGTGATCGACATCAGCCGCGCCGCCGCCGAGGAAATCGGCCTGGTCAGCAGCGGCGTGGGCGAGGTCGAACTCGAGCTCCTCGCCGACTAGCGCGCCCGCGCCCGCACCAGCGCTCCCACGCGCCCACAGCCCGCCGCCGGCCTATTCGCCCAATTGCCCGCGGATCGCGCCCTCGGGAAAAGCTGCGGTGTGGACATTGACGTAATAGCGCTCCGGGCTGCGCGCGATCTTCTTCAGCAATTCGGCATCGACATCGGTGCACACATCGTCACCGCTGTCGCCCGCCAGCTCCAGCGCAGCGACGGGCGGCCCATTCTTGCCCGGTGCGGCTTCATGGATATGCGCGGCGGTGAATGTGTCGAGCCCGTCAACCTCGAGCAGATAGCACATCCGCCCCTTTGCCAGGTCCAGTTCGGCGGAAAAATCGCCGCTGGCTTCCTCGCCCGCGCCGGTGTGGTCCACTTCGTTCTCGCCGAACAGGCTGGCCCCGACATAGGCGAAATTGCCGCTATCCTGCGCGGCAGCGGCGCCCGCGATCCCCAATGCCAGCGCCAGCGCGCCAGTTGAAGCAATACCGAACTTCATCCAGTCTCTCCCGCAACAAAAGCGCCCCGCACCGAGCATACAACAGGCGAGCGAGTCGGGCCAAGCAGCTGCGGCTAGCCGGATTCGAGCTCCTCCTCGCCGGAAACCAGCCACCACAAATCCATCCCCGCCTCGAAAGCGAGCAATTGCTGCCATTCAACCTCGCCCGCATCGCCCAATTGGCTGACCGGCGGGGCATCGGCGGGCCGCGCCGCCTCCATCGCCCGCAGGCGCAGCTCGAGCGAGGGCTCGGGCAGGGATTCGCCCGCCTCCTCCGCCGCATCTTCCGCCGGGTGATCCCCATGCGATGGAACACATGGAACACGGTCCTGATGTAAATTTTCCGCCCCATCGTGAGCTCCTGCGCAGGCAGGAGCCCCGGGCTGCTCGCACGGCGGCTCCACCAGCTCCTCCCCGCGCCCCAGCGCCTCCACCGCATCGTCGAGATCGGCCAGCGCGGCGCTCACCTCCGCCCGCTCGGCCAACTTGTCGAGCCGGGCAAGATGCGCGAGCAGCAACCGGTCGGAATAGCGGCGGCGCGTCGCCACCTCCTCGCCGTGATAGAACACCGCTTCCTCCCACCCGTTGAGCGCACGGTCGGCCAGCACCTCCTCGGCAT
The DNA here is from genome assembly GCF_054957755.1 of Altererythrobacter chaiwopuensis. NCBI lineage: Bacteria > Pseudomonadati > Pseudomonadota > Alphaproteobacteria > Sphingomonadales > Erythrobacteraceae > Altererythrobacter > Altererythrobacter chaiwopuensis. The sequence goes on along the minus strand of NZ_JBTXJG010000002.1, from coordinate 233,087 downwards.
GTTGGCGGGCCGCCAGCAGCGCCGCATCCCACAGCGCCGCGAACGCGGGGGACTTGCGCCGCGCGCGATAGGCGGTTTGCGGGCTGACCGAGCCCGCGCGGCAGGCAAGCCGCACATTGCCGAACTGCGCCAGGTGCTCGAGGAATGCGGCCCTGGCGCGGGGGGTGAGGATGGAATGGCCCTCTCCCTGCGGGCCAGCGAGCGACACAAGCGCGTTCATGCTGCTCCTCCAACGCTGGTGGATGGCGATGTATCGGGCCGAAGGCCCGCAAGGGCGACCGCCCGCCCGAGCTTATGCGAGGAAATCGCGAGCGCGGATGCGCTTGCGGAAAACAAAAGGTTCATAGGTCCGGCTCCGTGAGGGGAAAAGGACCGAACTAGTTATACCTATTGGTGTGTGTAGGACAGTTTTCCCCTCATTCGTCATCCCGGCCCCCGAGCCGGGATCCCGCTTACTTCGGGTGCGCCGGAAAAGGGATCGGGACCCCGGATCAGGTCTTCCTGCGGAAGAGCTTCGCTTCCCGGGGTGACGAAGATGGCGGATGCCCGCGCCGGCGCTTGAGGCCAACAAAAGCGCAAATGGACCGAGCTATTTATACAGGAGAGGGTGTGTAGGACAGCGCCCGCTCAACTCGTCATTCCCGCCCCTTCGGAAGCGAAGCTGTGGCGCAGCCACACCGGCTCAGGATGAGCGGGAATCCATCGAACCAAAATGCCGCAATCGTCATCCCGGACTTTTTATCCGTCATCCCGGCGGAGGCCGGGATCCAGCTTACTTCTGGCGCGAGAGTTAAGGAGCGGGACCCCGGATCAAGTCCGGGGTGACGGGAAAATTTAGCGTGCTGCCCGCGGAATTACTGCTGCCCCCGGAATTCTATGGTTCGCTCCTGATGGAGTGGAGGTGACCGGGTTAGCTATACTGGGATTGGGGAGTAGGACAGCGTTGCGACTAGCGGTAACGGCACGATTGGTGAAAAAACTGTGCCCGCACCTTGAAAGCTGGTGTGAACCTTCCTACAATCAAATAATCACTACGGTGAGTTGTGTGTTAAGACTGTCAAGCCCAATATGCTCGATCAGCGCGGTGAGTAGTGCCATTGTGTAACCTCCTGCCAAATCGTCGTCGCGGTGCTTGGTCGGACCGAGCTTCTTGAAGAAGAAACTCGTTAACCCGACAATACAAGTATAACATACTTCGTCGTACCTCTTCAGGTCAGAGCCTTCGGGCTCGCATACAATGGTGAGGGCCGGGCCAAAGTTGATGAAGACAACAGGTGCCGGCCCCTCTCGCCCCACTCCGTGGGATCCCAGCTTCGAAGATCAGAAGCACTATCCTCATTTCGATGCGCCGTTGCGGCTCTCCGAAATCAAGAAAATCGTCAATGACCCTAAGAGAGTCGCCGCAAACGCGTTCTTTCCTCTCATTCAGTATGAGAAGAAATGGCAGCCGTTTCGAAAACCGGCGAGCAAATCGACTGGTGTAGGTAAGCCTCAGCGTCCGACCCAAAAATCTCGATTGATTAGATATGCGGCCCGAAGAGATGCATATATTTTTGCGCGATACCGACGAATCTTATCGCCACTCTATGAACTCGAACTTCAGAAGCGAGACATCACTGATGTACCAATCGCTTATCGCAAAATTCAGGGCCCGAATGGCAAAGGCAAGTGCAACATAGAATTTGCGAAGGATGTGTTCGACACAATCACCAGTCTTGGTGAGTGCTACGTAATCACCTTAGACATCTCCAAATTCTTCGAGAGTTTGGATCATCAGCGCATAAAGGGCATTTGGGAGGCCCTGTTGGGAGTTGGGTCGCTTCCAGCAGATCACGAAGCAGTCTTCAATGCACTTTCAGATTACCGATGGGTCGATAGGACAGAAGCATATCGAAGGTTGGGATATTTCGGCGAGAAACTGACCGCCAAAGGAGAAAAGATCGAAGGTTATCTGACTCCGTTCGCGAAGATGCCAAAGCAGCTTTGCACGCCCGCCGAATTTCGCGACAAAATTGCAGGAAAAGGCAAGACGCCTTCTATCATTAAATCCAACGAACATGCGCACGGTATCCCGCAGGGAACTCCGATTAGCGACTTGATCGCCAATGTGTACATGATGGATTTTGACCAGCATATCAAAGGCTTGGCGGTCAAATTTGGCGGACGCGCATATAGATATTCGGATGACATCCTTCTGGTTGTCCAAGCTGACTCAGATACTGCGGCGCTCAAAATAGAGGAAAGCGTGCGAAAATCCGTGTCGAAATTCGGCAATGAGCTTAAAATCAAAGAAGATAAAAGCAGCGTCCACCATTTTTTTCCCGACGGCGATGATCAAGCGTTCCGCAGAATTACCGGAAAGGGAGCCAACGGGCTCGAATATTTGGGGTTCCGTTTTGACGGAAAACGGGTCTTCATTCGCGACTCCACTCTCTCAAACCTCAAGCGAAAGATGACCTTCGCGGGCAGAATAAGAGCGAACAAGCACAAGAAACGATTTTCCGACCGCACATCGGAGGAACTGATTTTAACCTTCAATTTCGACCACTTTTTCCAAACTTTTGTCAGGGTTGAAGACTTCGATTCCACATCTTCCGTGCGCCAATGGACATTTTGGACTTACGCTCGACGAGCAGTGGATGCCTTTGGGCAACGTGGAAAACCCATCGACAAGCAGCTTAAATTCCTCAAGCCGGACGGACGTCGTCAAGTAGAAAGCGAATTGAGGTCTTAAGATAGCCCCTCTACTCCGTTGCTTCGCGCTGCCGATCAAGCATCCTTCGACAAGCTCAGAATGAGCGGACCTATAACGGCAGGCGCAACATCTTCGTGTCTTAGTGTGAGCAAAAGCTGGACCCCGGCCTGCGCCGGGGTGACGAGGTACGGGGGCCTGCGTCGGGGTGACGGTTAGGGTGTGGCTCAGGCTGAACGTGCCCCTCCACCATGCGTTGCATGGTCCCCCTCCCCGTTTCGGGGAGGATCTAATCCGCCGCTTCGCGCTGCCGACAAGCTCAGGATGAGCGGATGTGGTCCCCCTCCCCGTTTCGGGGAGGAATTCATCGTGCCCAACTTCTGACGTGGGTACACCCACCCCTCAATCCCCTCCCTCAAGGGAGGGGAGGACTTACTCGCCAGCGTCGTCCATCTGGATTGCCGCGCCGCCTGTCGGCGGCTCGCAATGACGGTTTACCTTACTCCGCCGCCTCCCGCTGCCGATCAAGCATGGGTTTCAGATACTGCCCGGTAAAGCTGCGCGGTTCTGCCGCCACCTGCTCCGGTGTGCCCTGCGCCACCACTTCCCCGCCGCGCACGCCGCCATCGGGGCCAAGGTCCAGGATCCAGTCGGCCGTCTTGATCACATCCAGATTGTGCTCGATCACCACCACCGAATTGCCCTGGTCGACGAGGCGGTGCAGCACTTCCAGCAGCTTGCGCACATCCTCGAAGTGCAGGCCGGTGGTCGGCTCGTCCAGAATGTAAAGCGTCTGCCCGGTACTGCGCTTGGCCAATTCCTTGGCCAGCTTCACCCGCTGCGCCTCGCCGCCGGACAGCGTGGTGGCCTGCTGGCCCACCTTGACATAGCCCAGCCCCACCTCGTTCAGCATATGCATCTTGTCACGGATGGGGGGCACGGCCTTGAAGAAACCCTCCGCATCCTCGATCGTCATGTCGAGCACGTCGGCGATGGAGTGGCCCTTGAACTTCACCTCCAGCGTTTCACGGTTGTAGCGCTTGCCGTGGCATTCCTCGCAAGTGACATAGACATCGGGCAGGAAGTGCATCTCGATCTTGATCAGCCCGTCGCCATGGCACGCCTCGCACCGCCCGCCCTTGACGTTGAAGCTGAAGCGGCCGGGCTTGTAGCCGCGCGCCTGCGCCTCGGGCAGGCCGGCGAACCAGTCACGGATATTGGTGAAGGCGCCGGTGTAGGTGGCGGGGTTTGAGCGCGGGGTGCGGCCGATCGGGCTCTGGTCGATCTCGATCACCTTGTCGCAATATTCGAGGCCGGTGACCTTGTCATGGCTGCCCGCCACCACGCGGGCCCCGTTGAGCGCGCGCGCGGCGGCGGCATAGAGCGTGTCGATGGTGAAGCTTGACTTGCCGCTGCCCGATACGCCGGTAACGCAGGTGAAGGTGCCGAGCGGGATGGCGGCGGTGACATCGCGCAGGTTGTTGGCGCGGGCGCCGTGGACGGTGAGCTTGTGGCCGTTGCCCTTGCGGCGGGCGGCAGGCACCTCGATCCGGCGGCGGCCGGTGAGGTAGTCGGCGGTGAGCGAGCCGGGGGCGCGCAGCACGTCTTCCAGCGTGCCCTGCGCCACCACCTCGCCCCCGTGGACGCCCGCGCCGGGGCCAAGGTCAACGATATGGTCGGCGCTGCGGATCGCATCCTCGTCATGCTCGACCACGATCACCGTATTGCCGAGATCGCGCAGGCGTTTGAGCGTTTCGAGCAACCGGTCATTGTCGCGCTGGTGCAGGCCGATGCTGGGCTCGTCGAGCACGTAGAGCACGCCGCTGAGCCCGCTGCCGATCTGCGATGCGAGGCGGATGCGCTGCGATTCCCCGCCGCTCAGCGTGCCGCTGGTGCGATCGAGGTTGAGGTAATCGAGCCCGACATTGTCGAGGAAGCCCAGCCGCTCGTTGATCTCTTTCAGGATGGCGCGGGCGATCTGCTGCTGGGTGTCGGTAAGCTGCGCCTCCAGCCGCAAGAACCATGCCTTGGCGTCGGCCACGCTCATCCTGGTTGGCTCTGCGATGTCGGTGCCCGCAACCTTGACCGAAAGCGCTTTCTCGTTGAGCCGCTTGCCGCCGCACGCCTCGCACGGCTGAGCGGTCTGGTATTTGCTCAGCTCCTCGCGCATCCACGCGCTCTCGGTCTGGAGCATCCGGCGGTTGAGATTGCCGATCACCCCCTCGAACGGCTTGGAGACGGTGTATTCCTTGCGCCCGTCCTTGAAGGTGAGCGCAACCGGCATCCCGCCAGTGCCGTGGAGGATGATCATCCGCTGGTCCGGCTCAAGCTCGTTATACGGCGTGGTCAGGTCAAAATCGTAAGCCTTGGCCAGGCTGGCCAGCACCTGCATGTAATAGGGCGACGGCGGATTGCTCTTGGCCCATGGCACCACCGCCCCCTGCTTGAGCGAAAGCGCCTCGTTCGGCACCACCAGCTGCGGATCGAACAGCAGCTTCTCGCCGATCCCGTCGCATGTGGCGCAGGCGCCCTGCGGCGCGTTGAAGCTGAACAGGCGAGGTTCGATCTCCTCGATGGTGAAGCCCGAAACGGGGCAGGCGAATTTCTCGCTGAACACGATGCGGTTGGCGGGGATGCCGGCGCCTTTCATTCCCGAGGTTTTCGCGTGGCTTTCGACAAGCTCAGGCTGAGCGGAACTGGGCGCTACATCCGCCAGATCGACATAGGCCAGCCCCTCGGCCAGCTTCAGAGCGGTTTCGAAACTGTCGGCCAGCCGCGTTTCAAGGCCCTCCTTCACCGCCAGCCGGTCAACCACCACCTCGATATCGTGCTTGTATTTCTTGTCGAGCGCAGGCGCTTCCTCGATCGGATAGAACTCCCCGTCAATGCGCACGCGGGTGAAGCCCGCCTTCTGCCATTCGGCCAGCTCACGGCGGTATTCGCCCTTGCGGCCGCGCACCACCGGGGCGAGCAGGTACAGCCGCGTGCCTTCGGGCAGCGCCATCACCCGGTCGACCATCTGGCTAACGGTCTGCGCGCTGATCGGCTCGCCAGTGGCGGGCGAATAGGGCACGCCCACCCGCGCCCACAGCAGGCGCATGTAATCATAGATCTCGGTAACGGTCGCCACGGTACTGCGCGGGTTGCGGCTGGTGGTCTTCTGCTCGATCGAGATGGCGGGCGAAAGCCCGTCGATATGCTCGACATCGGGCTTCTGCATCATCTCGAGGAATTGCCGCGCATAGGCGCTCAGGCTTTCGACATAGCGCCGCTGCCCCTCGGCATAGATCGTATCGAAGGCGAGCGAAGACTTGCCGCTGCCTGACAGGCCCGTGACCACGATCAGGCTATCGCGCGGCAGGTCGATATCGAAACCCTTGAGGTTGTGCTCGCGCGCGCCCCTTACTTTGATGTGGGTCAGCATGAGCGAATCTCATGCAAGGCGGAAATATGCGTGAGTGCCATGCTGGGCCGTGTTCCGGTAATGTTCGCAATTGTCAAGGGGCTTCTGTCGCCACTTGCGAGGTGTGAACCGCTCGCCCACAGCGCAAGGCTTGACAGCACTGTATTATATCGACAACACAGTATGATGTTAACGGACTTGGGGTTTCAACCGGCAGCTTCTGGCTGGCGGCGAATGGGTGGCGGCGGCGGCCCGGTGGGCTGGTTCAATCAGCGCACCGAAAGCCTTGCGATCTCGCTGGCCTATTATCCGCCCGGTCACGAACAAGAGCTGCATTGCCATGATCATGCGCAACTGACCTTCCAGCTGGCTGGCATGTTGCAGGAGTGCATTTCCCGGCAGGAATATGAAGCTTTGGGGAGCGCGATCGGCTTCAAACCCGCAGGATCTCGGCATAAAGACCGGTGGGGCGCGGCCGGAGCCATGCTGCTGACACTATCGATGCCGCAGGAATTGGCGGACCGGCTGCTTGGTGCGCAAGAGCCGGGATGGACGCCCAATTCATTGCCATCGTCAACCATCCAGGCAATCGGACTGTTGCTCGCTGGCCAGCCCGCAGAATTCAAAAACGAGACGGAGATTGACCTTCTGGCCCTGGCCAGGCGACGTGAAGGGTTTGCGGCGCCGCAGCAGGCACCGCAATGGCTTACGCGTGTCAGGGACGCGATCGCCGGCGATCCGGCGGGCTGCAGGATTGAACACATTGCTGAAGCCGCAGGGGTCCACCGGGTCTATCTGGCGCGCCAGTTCCGCCGTTATTTCGGAACCAGCCCGAGCCTGTTCAGGCGGAGCATGATGACTGCGAGCCTGATAAACCATATGTCAAACGGGGATCTGCCGCTTTCCCTCAGCGCCCAGGATGCAGGCTTTTACGACCAGAGCCACGCCGCAAAGTCGCTGCGCGGCGAGTTGGGAATCAATCTGTCCCAGGCCCGCGCATTATTCCGCTGTTGATGGTTTCATCGATACAAGCCGTGCCGTCTTTCGCATCCTATCGTGTGCGGCAATCAGGCAATTTGCGAAAGACGATCGATGACCCGGAATTCCCTCAAATCTCTCCTTGCGGCAACGTGCATCGCGGTCACCTTCCCCTCAATGGCGGCGGCACAGGAAACCCGGACTGCGCCCGCGATAGAGGCCCAAGATATGGCGTTCAAACGCGACCTTGATGCACTGGTAAACGATACCCTGGCGCGGTTCGACCGCGTGCCGGGCCTGGCGGTGGCAGTGACCCGCAGCGATGGACCCGTGCTGGCCAGGGGCTGGGGCATGGCTGATCTGGAACGGCAAATTCCGGCAACTGCGGATACGAGATATTACATTGCATCGACCACCAAGGCCTATGTCGGCACCGCGCTGGCTGTGCTGGATGCGAGGGGCGAAATCGACCTCGACTGGACGCTGGCCGAATTGGCACCCGATGTCACATTCAAGCCGGAAGTGCGCGCAGGCGAGGTCAGTTTGCGGCACATGATTTCGCTGCGGCATGGTTTGCGCAATGATGCGATCCCGTTCCGGCTGGCCTATAGCGGGCAGGCGGACACACAGACCCTGTGGTCCCTGCTGAGCCGGACCGAAACCAATCCGGACGCTCCGCTGGGGACATTCCAGTACAACAATCTGGGATTCAACCTGGCCACTCTGCTGATCGAGCGCAGACTGGGCATGAGCTGGCAGGAAATTCTGGAGAATGAGGTCTTCGCGCCGCTTGGCCTGCGTCAGACGCACGCCCAGGGCTTGATCCAAGCGCGCAAGGCAGCGCAATTTGCCGCGCCCTACCAAAGCCTGCATCCCGATGGGACCGAGCGGCTCTATCTCGAAAAGCATGACGATACGATGCAATCGGCAGGCGGGCTCTATTCCAGCGCCAATGACATGGCATCCTGGCTCCAGTTGCAATTGAGCGCGGCCAGCAGCTCTGCCCGCCCGCCCTTGGCGCTCGCGGCGGCCCAGGCGCACCAGCCGTTAAGCAGTTTCAACAAAAGTTTCGGACCGTCGATCAAGCGCACAGGCTACGGTCTGGGCTGGTATTCAGGCCCCTATCGGGGTGCCACCCTTTATCACGCATTCGGATCATTTTCCGGAACGCGCGCCCATGCGTCTTTCCTCCCGAAACATGACCTTGGTGTAGCAGTGATGGTGAATGACGAGGGAACGGGCTTCATGCTGGCCGATGTCATCGCCGACTTTGCCTATGGCTGGTTCATTCTTGGACCGGAGCAGGCCAGGGGCAATGCCGCTCAGGCAATGGATTTGCTGAGTGCAGGATCCGCCAGGCAGATCGAGAAAATGCGCCAGAGCATCGCCCAGCGCGCGGAACGGAGCTGGCTGCTTTCGCTTCCCGCAAGCGCCTATGAAGGCAGCTATTGCAACCATGCCTTCGGAACGATCGCGGTTCAGTCCAAGGACGATGGCCTTTTCATGCAACTTGGCCGCCTGAAGGCAGCGATGGAGCCCTTTACCGAGAGCGATTCTGCGCGGGTCGAGCTTGTCCCCGGCAGCGGCCAGGTGATCCGCTTTCAAATCGCGGATGGCCGCGTGGAGAGCTTGCAGGCCGATGGGCAGGATTACCCGCGCTGCGATTGAAAACACAGAAATACCCTTGAGGCTATGCTCGCGCGCACTGCAAGGCGCCCAGCCCCACCCTTCCGCACAGACATTTACATTTCCCCGATTCAGGCGCAGTCTGCCACGTAGGCGCTGTGTCTGACAGAGCAGCGCAAGATCGGCACCCAATAGGCTGAATGCCCGCACGAATGGCGGGCGAAAAGCAAGACTGGAGGTGCCGCAACGCAATCGGGTCTGCAAAGCAGCTGCGCAAGCCGGGGTAATACCCCTGTGCCGGCCTGCGCGCCCATGCGTATCAAGGGGAAAGGGAACCGATGATGGAACAGCAAATGTCCGCGCAGATGCAAAGCTCGCCGCAGGATGACAAGAAGGATCGCAAACTGACGATAACGGTCACGCCAACATTGCATTGGAACAGCACCGATCCGCTCGATATCACTGCGTCGATTGCCTTTGCGGCGTCAGACTGCAAGCCAGCCGATACCGCAACGGTCGATAGCGCCACCGGCAAGATCGATATCTCGCACATGCCTCCAGACACCGGCTACAATGAGAATATCGACATCGAACTTTTGCTCGATACGAGCCAGATGAAGGACGCCAATGGCAACCCCTTGACCGGTAACGCTACCCCGCGCTGGGCAAAGGATGACGAAGGGCCGACCTATACGGATTCGAAGGGCAAGACCAAGCATCTGGGCTTTGGCTGGTTCTGCAAGATCAACGATCTTGGCCCGCCGCTGGATTACGATGTGTCGCCTCCGATCAGCATCGACAAGATGAGCTTCAATCGGAGCAGTGGCACCAAACTGCTGATCGATGACGATACGCCCGATGCCAGCCCCGCCTATGCCTACATGATGGCGTTCGTGCTGCCAGGCTCCAATGACTACTATATCAGCATCGATCCGATCCTCACCAGCAAGGGGCTGGGGAGTAATGATTCCTTCATGCTGAAGAAATAGCGTTACCGTTCGCGAAGATAGGCGGGGTGGCGGTAGCCCCGCCTGTCGAGCCTTTCAGCAAGCTGCATCGCGTCCTCGCTTCGCCCGAGCCGCTTCAGCAAGATATATTTGTCGCCCTCCGCCCCCGGGTGCGAGGGTGACAGCGCAAGGGCTTCCTCCCAGAATTGCCGGGCACGCGCGCGATCGCCCGATTTCAGCGCAATGTCGCCGGCCACGCGCCGCATTCTGGCCGAAAACGCCCGATCCCCCTCATCGCCATACTTTTCCAGCAAGGCCAGGGCCCGGTCGGAATAAGCCTGCGCCCGCCCAATCTCGCCCAACGCCAATGCCAGCCTTGCGCGATTGCCAAGTTCGATCCATTTCAGTTCGCCCGACCAGATCGTGTTGACCGGATCGGCTGCAATCATCTTTGTCAGCAATCCCGCCGCTTGATCGAGCAAGGCACGGCTTGCCTCGAAGCGCCCGGCATAAATCATGTATTCCGCCTGTGCGAACTTTCCGCGCACTTCGGTTTCCTGCCATTCGGTATTGTCCGGCTCCAATGCCCTCAACTGGCTGCCGACTTCCAGCGAGCCTTCGATAGCGTCAATCGCCGCGTCGACTTTGCCCGAATTGAGCTCCTGCTCTGCGAGAAACTGCATCACCACGGCAAGGCGATATTTGGCGGGCGCGTTGGCAGGATCGCGCCGCAGGATATCCTCATAATGCGCAGCTTCACGCCGATGCAGTGACAGGGCCTGCGCAATCTTGCCAAGCTGCGCACGAGTTCGGCCAAGCCAGTTGATCGTCGCCCCGACTTCAATCTGCCTTCCGGCATCGTAACCTTCGCTTTTGGCGACCGCTTCGATCCGTTCCACACCCCGGACGAAGAAGGGCTCCGCTTCGGCGAAGCGGCCTAGTCCGAAAAGCATCACCCCCAGATTGGTTTCGGCATAACTGCTTTCCAGCTGCCATTCGGGCTTGGCGGGATCGAGTTCCACCAGCCGCGCCGCCAGCCGCTGATATTCGCGGAACTGCGCCTCGGCCTGCTTGGTCTCGCCGCGTTCAAAAGCTATGGCGCCAACCCAGAACACACTTTGCGCATGGTCGAACACCCGCTGTGCATCGTCCGGATTGCGTTCGAGCAGCTCGCCGGTCGTTTTCGCTGCCTGTTCGAACGCCGCCAGCCCCGCCGCGCTATCGCCACGCAGATTGCGGATTTCGCCCACCAGATGCAGCGCGCGGCTGCGCCGCCCCAGCGAATCCGCATCAAGGCTGGATAGCTTCTGCGCCGCATAATAATCGAGCGCGCGCTGGCCCACCACGTCCAGCGCATCAAGCCGACCGACAGGCTCGAGCTTTTCGCGCAAATCGGTGAGCATGAATTCGATCAACCCGTCGGCCTCGGCGCGCTGGCGTTCGGCTTCGTCGCGCGCCTGCACCGCCACCCAGGCGAGCGTGCTCATCACCAGCGCCAGCAAAAGCGATGCGGCGACCACGATCCGCGTGCGCAGCGTGCGCCGCCGTTCGTCGCGATTGACCAGCTCGTCGAGCCTGACCCCCAGCATCGCCGCCGCGATCTTCAGCTTGGCGCGGCGCTTGCCGTCGCCGCTATCGCGCGCATCGGCTGCCAGCGGGGTGTCGACCAGCGTGTTGGTGATCGTCAGATCAGGCGCCACTTCATGCGTCAGCGCCCTGGGAAAGCATTCCTGCTCACCGCCGCCCGGCTCGCCATCTACGATCAGCGCCAGCACCTTGTTCGGATTGCGGTGCGTCTTGAACCAGGCGATCTCGCGATTGACCCATTGCGACTGTGCCGATCGGGGCGAACAGATCACGATCAGGAATTCGGAATCGGCCAGCGCTTTTTCCACCGCTGCACCGATGCTGGTGCCGGCGGCTTCTTCCTCGCGATCCTTGAACAGGGGGTGCAGCCGCGCGGGCACCTCGCCATGGGCAGCCTGCTTGCCCACCAGGGCGGCGGGCGTGCGATAGGTCTCGATCGCGTGATGGAGCCACTTGCCCCACTTCGCATCGGCCCAGCTATAGCTGATGAACGCCTTGTAGCGGTAGTTGCTCACCCCTGCTCCTTTGCCCAGGCGCAGCGCGATGGGTGCATGGCGCATCCATCCTGCGCTCGGCGACCTGCGCCAGTCTACTCGATCCTTGGGTCAGAGCAAAGGGATTGGCGCATGCGGGGGCGTGGAGGCTGATGCGCCGCAAAAATCCCGGCAATGCCCGAACTTCAGGCATTTTTCTCGCGTTCACCCCGGGTGCCCTACAGGAAAAGTGAAGTCGCGGCAGGGCGCCTGAAGCGGCAGGTACGGCTTCTCTTTGCGAGTCTATTCCTGAGCCTTTCGGGTCGCGCCAGGGCCGCAGGTCAGGGTCGCAAGAGACGGGCCTTCGGCCCGGCCGGGCATGCTCCTCTCCCGCATGTCCGGCATTTTCCTGTGGCGCGCTATTCCGTCACCAGCGCGAATGCGCCCGGTTCACCGATCCAGCGCGCGGCAACACCCCAGCCCTGAGCGATGATCGCAGGCGTGAGCGCCTGCTGCGGCGCACCGTCGGCCAGCAGCAATCCTTCATGCAGCACCAGCACCCGTTCGGCATGGTTCATCGCAGTGGCGAGATCGTGCACCACCAGCACCACCCCCGCACCCGCCTGTGCCACTGTGCGCAAATGGCGCAGCAAACCGCGCTGATGCGCCAGGTCGAGCGCGGCAAAGGGCTCGTCAGCCAGGATCCATTGCGGTTCGCCCGCCAATACACGGGCCAGCAGCGCACGCGCCTTCTCGCCGCCCGACAGGTGTGAAACGGGCCGCTGTCTGAGCCTTCCCAGGTCGAGCGCGGCAATCGCCGCCTCCACCGCTGCCTTGCCGGAGACGCCCAGATCATCGCGGTGCGGCATACGCCCCAGCCGAACCAGGCTTTCGACCGCGACATCCCATGCCACTTCAGCTTCCTGCGGCAAGTATCCGATCAGCTGCGCACGCCTGCGTGGATGCATGGAAGAAAGCGCCTCTCCCCCCAGCGTGACCGCCCCTGCCGCCGGATCGAGCAGCCCCGCCAGCGCCATCAGCAGGCTGGACTTGCCCGCACCATTGGCACCGCAGATCGCGGTCACCTGGCCCGGTTCGAGCACAGCGCCGATCCCTTGCAGCACCGGCACGCCGCCACGATGGAGCGAGAGGTTGTCCGCCGCCAGCATCACAGCCTCCCCTGCCGCATGCGGATCAGCAGCCACAGGAAGAAGGGCGCGCCCAGCAGGCTGAGCGCAATGCCCAGCCGCAATTCGGTCACCAGCGGCAAAATACGCACCGCGCTATCCGCCGCCAGCACCAGGCAGGCCCCGGCCAGCGCGCTGGGCAGGATCAGGCTGGATGGCAACCGGTCGGTCAGCGGGCGCACCAGATGCGGCACGATCAGCCCGACAAAGCCGATTATGCCCGCCACCGCCACGCTCGCGCCCACGGTAAAGCCCACGCCGCCCACCAGCAGCGCCAGCAGCGCTCCGGGCCGCACGCCGAGCGAGCGCGATGCGGCCTCGCCCAAGGTCAGCGCATCGAGCGGCTTGGCGGCCAGCACCAGAAGAGCGATCCCCACCGTAACCAAGGGTGCAGCCAGCATGACTTCGCGCCAGCTGCGATCGGTCAACGCGCCGTTGAGCCACAGCACGATCTCGCTCATGGCGAAGGCATTGGGTGAAAGCGTGATGGCGAGCGCAGTGAGCGCGCCGGCCAGGCTGGCGATCATCAGGCCCGCCAGGGTGAACAGCGCGATCCCGCCGGTGCGCCCCGCGATCAGCGCCAGCAGCGCCATGCCCGCTCCGGCACCTGCCAGCGCCATCAGCGGCAGCAGCCAGGGGCTCGCCGCCCACGGCAGAATGGGGCCGAACCACAGGCTCGCCACCGCGCCCAGCGCCGCCATCGGCGCGATCCCGAACAGGCCGGGATCGGCCAGCGGATTGCGTAGATAGCCTTGCATTGCCGCCCCCGCCGCGCCCAGCCCGGCCCCGATCGCCACCGCCAACAGCGCGCGCGGCAAACGCAGTTCCATCAGGATCAGCGCGGCGTTCGGCCCGCTGCCCGCAATATCGAACGGATCGATCCACACCCGCCCGGCCAGCAGCGAAAGCGGCATCAGCAGCGCCAGCAGCAGGGCGAAGACCAGCGCGGCGCGGTTCATGTTGCTGCGCCCCTGATCTCGGCCAGCCGCTCGGCTGCGCGGATCATGCTCGGCCCCGCGCAATAGAGCAGCGCGGGATCGAAATGCGCGACGCTTGTATGGCGCAATTGGCTTAGCGCCGGATTCTGCTGTGCAGGCGCATCCCCCGCCACCAGCAGCACTTGCGGAGGGTCGGCCAGTAGCGCTTCGAGCGAAAGATAATCGGCCTGGCCCATCCCGCGCGCCGCGCTAAGGCTGGTAAAGCCCGCTTGCCGCATCAGGTGGCTCACCAGCGTGGCCTGGCCCGGCACGATCTGCCCCGGCTGCCACAGGATTGCGGAAACCGGCGTTGCACCGGCGGGCGCGGCGCTGCGCTCTAGCGCGGCCGCTATCCGTTCGGTCAGGGCTTCGCCGCGTGCGCCCTGCCCCAGCAATGCGGCAATTTCGCGCATTTGGGCATAGCTCGCCTGCGGCGTATCCGCGATGCCGAATGTCACTACCTCGATGCCCAGATCGGCGAAAGCCTGCCGCGTCGCAGGCGCGATGAAGCTGCTCGCCAGCACCAGATCGGGGGCCAGAGCAAGCACTTCCTCCACCGTCCCGCCGGTAACGGGAAAGCGTGAGGCGACCTGCTGAGGGATCGAACTCGACAATGGATCGCGGCTGTAATGCGATAGCGCCAGGATCTGGCCGGGCGCGGCGACCTCTACCAGCACTGCATCTACGCACGGATTCAGGCTGACCACGCGCGGCGGCGCGGCGTTCGTTTGGGCAAGTTCGGGCACGTCACGGCCAGTGCCCGCGCCAGCGCCGCCGCAAGCCGCCAGCGCCAGAGCGGCGGCCAGCGCAAGGCATCGCCGGGCCGCTGCCCGATGTTTCGCCATGACTGAAAATTTGCTGCCCATCGCACCCCTTTGCTGGGGCGTGCGATAGATGCCCCGCCGTGCGCCTGCAAGCGGATCGCGCCCTGCCCGCTTCCGGCCCGGGATCGATAACGCGGCGTTAACCCTCTCGCAGAACCAAGCCTTAGCGCCCGCCGATGTAGGACAGCGGCAATCAAGAACATGTTGAATTCCCATAACGAGGTCGCCCCCATGCAATCCACTGGCAATGCCGCGCGCAAATTTCGGCGCGGATTGGTCACTCGCCTGCTCGCCAACCGTCCTGTTGCGAGCCCGGCCGCCAATGACAATGTTGACGAGCCGGTCAGCCAGGCCATGCTGGAGGCATCGCTGCGCCACTTTGCCGCACATGGTCTTGGTGCTGCGCGCGCAGCGCGCCATCAAGCGCAGCAGGCCTTTTTTGCCGGTGACCAGGCCGCCTATCACTGGTGGCTGGGCATTTGCCGGCTGCTTGACCGGCGCATGGCGATTATCGCTGCACGCCGATTCGAAACAGCCGCAAAGCCGGGAGGGTGAGCGGACGGCGCGGCGCGCCTCATCAGCCGCCGCCGCACAGCGTTCCGATCCGCGCAGTTTTGCTGCGGTATTTTGGTAAGTGCCGCGTTAACCACTCAGTGACCACTGTACGCTAAACCGGAACGGTGATGGCAAGGTCCGAAACCTTCGGCGCGCTATGCAAGCGCTTCTTTTTCCGTATCCGCAGGGACGATCTGTCCGCGCAGGTACGGCGTACACTTGTCTCAACCCTTTATACCCAGCCCACAAGCCTGGCCATCGGCGCGTTCAACGGCATCGCCTCAACCGCGATCGCCGCCTGGGTATCGGGCATCAACTCGCTCTATATCGGCTGCATTGTCCTGACCGTGATTGCCATGGCGCGCATCACCGCGTCATTTGGGCTTTCCCCCACGGAGCGCAATGTCAGCACGCGCAAGCTCGAACTGGTCTATGAAGTCGGCGCCTTCAGCTATGCCTTCGTGCTCGGTGCGATTGCCGCTCTGGCTTTTATCCTCAAGGCCCCTGGCGAAGTGGAAGTGCTGCTGATCGCCAACGCCACTGGCTATGGCGTAGGTATCTGCGCGCGAAATGCAGGGCGGCCAATAATCGCAATGGGGCAGCTGTTCCTGGTGTGCCTGCCGATCATGCTGGCCGCGCTCTGGATCGGGTCGCTGGCCTATATGGCGCTGTTCTTCACCATGCTGCTGCTGATCCCGGCGATGGCTTCGATCACGTTCAATGTCTTCAAGGTGCTGCGCGATTCCATTGCCGCAGCGGAAACCAGCGCGCGGCTGGCGGACAAGATGCAGGTACTTGCGCGGACCGATGTCGTGACCGGACTTGCCAATCGCGCCGGGCTCAACCACGCCATGATCGAAAGCATGATGGCGCTTGAACCCGAAACGCAGATGGCAATGTTCTGGATCGACCTTGACCGGTTCAAGGAAGTCAATGACCTGCTGGGCCACCCGATCGGTGACCGCGTGCTGCTGGAAGTGGCCAATCGCCTGCGCGACGTGGCCCCCGAAGGATCGACCATCGCCCGCTTCGGCGGTGACGAATTCATTATCTATTGTCCGATCAGCGGGCGCAAGGACGCCGAGCGGCTCGCCAGCGAAGTCCATATCGAGATCATGCGTCCGGTACGGATCGACAATTCACGGCTTGATGTGCGCGCATCGCTGGGCGTGGCGCTGATGCCCGAGGATGCGGAGGATATCGACGCGCTGATGCAGCGCGCCGATCTGGCACTCTACCATGCCAAGGTGGCGGGCCGCTCGCAGACCAGCTTCTTCATATCTTCGATGACCCGCGAACTGGTGCGGCGGCGCGAAATCGAAGGCGAACTGCGCGCCGCACTTACGCGTGACGAGTTGTCAATCTACTTCCAGCCGATTGTCGACCTCGAAACCGGCAAGATCCGCTCATTCGAAGCGTTGGTGCGCTGGTTCCACCCTGAAAAGGGTGAACTGCGCCCGGACGAATTCATCCCGGTGGCGGAAGAAACCGGTGTGATCGTGACGCTGGGCAACTGGATCACCGCGCAGGCCGCCCGCGCGGCTGCCCAATGGCCCGATGACGTCAGCCTGGCGGTCAACCTCTCGCCGCTGCAAATCCGTGCGCCGGGTGCAGCACTGGGCATCCTCAACGCACTGCGCGAGGCCGGGCTCGATCCCAGGCGACTCGAACTCGAAGTGACTGAAAGCCTGTTCGTCGACGACAATCACGCCACTGCGGACTTCATTCATGAACTGGCAAGCCGCGGCGTGCGCTTTGCGCTCGACGACTTCGGCACCGGCTATTCCTCGCTGGGCTATATCCACACCTTCCCTTTCTCGAAGATCAAGGTCGACCGCAGCTTCGTGTCTGGCCCCAATGTCGGCAGGAAGAGCGAGGCGATCATCCGTGCGGTGGCCGAAATGGGTGCGCAGCTCGATATGGAGATCGTCGCCGAAGGGATCGAGACGATCGAACAGGTCAACGCCGTGCGCCGCGCCGGCTGTACGCTGGGCCAGGGTTACTACTTCAGCCGCGCCGTGCCCGATTACCTTGCCGCCATGCTGCTGGCGCAAGAGCGCGACGAAACCATACCTTCGCGCCATATCGCCTGAGCAGCGCACGCTTATCGTTATTGCAAATCAATTGCAAAGATAAGTACCCAAGCTAGCCTTTTCACGGTTGATTTCGCGCGTACAGCGGCCTAGGCCGAGCTGGAAACGCCAGGCGACTTTCCTTCTGGGAAGCAGGGGAACGCGCCGCATATGGCCACGGCTGTTCGCGCGTCACGCGCAAAGAGGAAAGGACCTCCCCCCCACCATGGCACGCAAGAAGATCGCCCTTATCGGCGCCGGCATGATCGGCGGCACCCTCGCCCATCTCGCAGCGAAGAAGGAAATGGGCGACATCGTCCTGTTCGACATCGCTGAAGGCATGCCGCAGGGCAAGGCACTGGACCTCAGCCAGTGCGGCCCGATCGAAGGGTTCGACGCCCAGATCAAGGGCACCAATGACTATGCCGACATCGCGGGCGCAGATGTGGTGATCGTCACCGCCGGTGTGCCGCGCAAGCCGGGCATGAGCCGCGACGATCTGCTCGGCATCAACCTCAAGGTGATGAAGGCCGTCGGTGAAGGCATCAGGAACCACGCGCCTGACGCATTCGTGATCTGCATCACCAACCCATTGGACGCGATGGTGTGGGCGCTGCGCGAATTTTCCGGCCTGCCCCATAACAAGGTCGTCGGCATGGCCGGCGTGCTGGACTCGGCGCGTTTTG
This sequence comes from Altererythrobacter chaiwopuensis, assembly GCF_054957755.1. Lineage (NCBI taxonomy): Bacteria > Pseudomonadati > Pseudomonadota > Alphaproteobacteria > Sphingomonadales > Erythrobacteraceae > Altererythrobacter > Altererythrobacter chaiwopuensis. Next base: position 215,080 of record NZ_JBTXJG010000002.1, on the reverse strand, counting down.
CCACCTTCCTCGCGTGGGAATTCGGCGTTTCGGTGCGCGATGTGAATGCCTTCGTGCTTGGCGGCCACGGCGATACCATGGTGCCGGTGCTGAGCTACTCGACCATTTCGGGCATCCCGGTGCATGACCTTGCCAAGATCAGGGGCGTAAACCCCGCCCGCCTCGACGAGATCGTGGCGCGCACCCGCTCAGGCGGCGGCGAGATCGTTGGCCTGCTCAAGACCGGATCGGCCTATTATGCGCCCGCCACCAGCGCCATCGCCATGGCTGAAGCCTATCTGGGCGATCAGAAGCGCATCATCCCCTGCGCCGCCTATGTCACCGGCAAATATGGCCTTGAGGGCCTCTACGTTGGCGTGCCTGCGGTGATCGGCGCGAACGGCATCGAGGACGTGGTCGAGATCGAGTTGAGCGACGAAGAGAAAGCGAACCTCGGCGTCAGCGTCGATGCGGTCAAGGAACTGCTCGAGGCGTGCAAGGCGCTGGACGAAAGCCTGAAATAGGTGCCGTCACCCCGGCGCAGGCCGGGGTCTCGCGCGGCTAGAGGGGCCGGCTTGGGCTGGCACGACGGAGAAGGACTGATTGAATGAGCATCCTCGTAAACAAAGACACCAAGGTCATCACGCAAGGCATGACCGGTGAAACCGGCACTTTCCACACGCAGCAGGCGCTGGCATATGGCACGCAGATGGTTGCGGGCGTGACCCCCGGCAAGGGCGGCACCACGCATATCGACCTGCCGGTTTATGACACCGTTGCCGAGGCGCGGAAGGCCACCGGCGCCACCGCCAGCTGCATCTACGTGCCGCCGCCCTTCGCGGCGGATTCCATCCTCGAAGCAATCGACGCCGAGATGGAACTGATCGTCTGCATCACCGAGGGTATTCCGGTGCTCGACATGGTCCGCGTCAAGCGCGCGCTGACCGGCAGCAAGAGCCGCCTGATCGGCCCCAACTGCCCCGGCGTGCTGACACCCAATGAATGCAAGATCGGCATCATGCCCGCCAACATCTTCAAGAAGGGCAGCGTCGGCATCGTCAGCCGTTCGGGCACGCTGACCTATGAAGCCGTGCACCAAACCACCATGGTCGGCCTGGGCCAATCGACCGCGGTCGGCATTGGCGGCGATCCGGTCAACGGCACCAACTTCATCGACGTGCTCGACCTGTTCCTTTCCGATGACGAGACCAAGAGCATCATCATGATCGGCGAAATCGGCGGCAGCGCCGAGGAAGAAGCCGCCGAATTCATCAAGGCCGAGCGCGCCAAGGGCCGCAGCAAGCCGATGGTCGGCTTCATCGCCGGGCGCACCGCCCCTCCGGGCCGCCGCATGGGCCACGCCGGCGCGATCGTTTCCGGCGGACAGGGCGGCGCGGATGACAAGATCGCCGCGATGGAAGCCGCGGGCATCCGTGTCAGCCCCTCGCCCAGCGAGCTCGGCACAACGCTGGATGCGCTGCTCAAGGAACTGGTGTGATCGTTTCGGAAATTGTGAGTCCCGGCGAAGGCTGGGGCTTGTGAGAGTTTCGTGAGAAAGAGCCATGGGTAACGAGAACCACGATTTCCTGCCCGAGCTGGGCGATCAGGACGGTCCGCAACCCGGGCCGAGCTGGGCCAACCCGCGCTGGCTGGAAACAGTGGCAGATGCAGGCGCAGACCTGACCTCCGCGCTTGATCCCACCATGCTCAAGCAAGCGGTCGCGCAGGCTGCGGCGAAAGCGGGCAAGCCGACCGATCCCAAGGCGATCGAGCAGGCGGCGGACGATTCAATCCGCGCGATGTTGCTGGTGCGGCTCTATCGCGTGCGTGGACACATGGCCGCCGATCTCGATCCGCTGGGCCTGCATGCGGCCAACATGCCGGAAGACCTCACGCTCGAATGGCACGGCTTTGCCGGGCAGGAGGACCGCGAGGTCTATGTCGGCGGAGTGTTCGGTTTCGACTGGGTGACCGTGGGCGAACTGCACAAGGCGCTGCTCAGCACCTATTGCGGCAAGGTCGGGCTCGAATACATGCACATCGCCGACACTGAAGAGCGGCGCTTCCTGCAGGACAAGTTCGAAAGCCCCGGCGAAACGATCCAGTTCACCGAAGAAGGCAAGCGCGCCATACTGCAGGCGGTGATCCGCGGCGAACAGTATGAGGAATTCCTCGGCAAGAAATATGTCGGCACCAAGCGCTTCGGGCTGGATGGCGGCGAGAGCATGATCCCCGCGCTTGAGGCAGTGATCAAATATGGCGGCACGCTGGGCGTGCGCGAGATCATCTATGGCATGGCGCACCGCGGGCGCCTCAACGTGCTCGCGAACGTGATGGGCAAGCCCTACAAGGTGATCTTCCACGAATTCTCCGGCGGCAGCGCCAGCCCGGAAGATGTCGGCGGCTCGGGCGATGTGAAGTACCACCTTGGCACCAGCACCGACCGCGAATTCGACGGTATCGAAGTGCATATGAGCCTCGTGCCCAATCCCTCGCACCTCGAAGCGGTCGATCCCGTGGTGCTGGGCAAGGCCCGCGCGCAGCAGGCAATCCGCGACGATCTGAGCAAGCACGAACAGGTGCTGCCGGTGCTGATCCACGGCGATGCGGCCTTCGCGGGCCAGGGCGTGGTGTGGGAATGCCTGGGCATGTCGGGCGTGCCCGGTTACAACACCGGCGGCTGCCTGCACTTCATCATCAACAACCAGATCGGCTTCACCACCGCGCCCAAGTTCTCACGCGGGTCGCCCTACCCGTCTGACGTTGCCAAGGGCGTCCAGGCACCGATCCTGCACGTCAATGGCGACGATCCCGAAGCGGTCACCTTCGCCTGCAAGCTGGCGATCGACTATCGCCAGACCTTCAAACGCGACATCGTGATCGACATGTGGTGCTATCGCCGCTTCGGGCACAATGAAGGCGACGAGCCGAAATTCACCCAGCCGCTGATGTATGACGCGATCCGCCAGCACCCCAAGGTGAGCTCGATCTACGCCGACCGGCTGATCGAGGAAGGCGTGATCGAAAAGGGCTATGCTCCCCAGCTGCGCGACGAATTCATCGCCCAACTGGATGAGGAATTCGAGGCCGCCAAGAGCTATCAGCCCAACCATGCCGACTGGTTCGGGGGGCGCTGGGCGGGCCTCAACAAGCCGGCCGATCCCGAAGGCGCGCGGCGCAATGTCGAAACCGCGATCGAGAAAAAGCTGTTCGACAGCATTGGCCGCACGATAACCACCATCCCCGACGATCTCGAAGCGCACAAGACGCTGCGCCGCGTGATCGATGGGCGGGCCGAAATGTTCAAGCAAGGCGAGGGGTTCGACTGGGCCACCGCGGAAATGCTCGCTTTCGGTAGCCTGGTAACCGAGGGCTTCGGCGTGCGCCTGTCCGGCCAGGATTCCGGCCGCGGCACCTTCAGCCAGCGCCACGCGGTGTGGGTGGACCAGAAGAGCGAAGAGAAATACATCCCGCTATGCCAGCTGCCGCATGGCAAGTTCGAGGTCTATGACAGCCCCTTGAGCGAATATGGCGTGCTCGGCTTCGAATATGGCTTTGCCATGGCCGATCCCAAAACGCTGGTTTTGTGGGAAGCGCAGTTTGGCGATTTCGCCAATGGCGCACAGATCATGATCGACCAGTTCATCGCCAGCGGTGAGGCCAAATGGCTGCGCGCCAACGGGTTGGTGATGCTGCTGCCGCATGGCTATGAGGGCCAGGGGCCGGAACACAGCTCGGCCCGGCTCGAACGCTTCCTGCAGCTGTGCGCCAATGACAATATCCAGGTCTGCAACATCACCACGCCGGCGAACTATTTTCACGTGCTGCGCCGCCAGATGCTGCGCCCGTTCCGCAAGCCGCTGATCATCATGACGCCCAAGAGCCTGCTGCGCCATCCCAAGGCGAAAAGCAGTGCCGACGAGTTCATGCGCGAGCAGCACTTCATGCGCATCAAGTCCGATCTGCAAAAGATCGATGACGAGAAAGTGCATCGCCTGGTGCTGTGCAGCGGCAAGGTTGCCTATGACCTGATGGAGAAGCGCGACGAGGAAGGGCTGGATGACGTTTCGATCGTGCGGATCGAACAGCTCTATCCTTTCCCCGGCGAAGCGCTGAGCGTACGGCTCAAGCGCATGAGCAATCTGGAACAGGTCATCTGGTGCCAGGAAGAACCGAAGAACAGCGGCGCTTGGTACTTTGTCGAAAGCCAGATCGAGGAAGCGCTGACCAATGCCGGGCATCAGGGCATGCGCCCGCGCTATGTCGGGCGCGACGCTTCCGCTTCGCCTGCCACCGGCCTGGCCAAACGGCATCAGCAGCAGCAGGAGGCGCTGGTCGCCGCTGCGCTGGGGCTCGATGGCGCCGCCAATTCCACCAAATCCCCCAAGAAGAAGGGCTGAGGAAACAAGCACATGGCCACTGAAATCAAGGTTCCCGCATTGGGCGAATCGGTCACCGAGGCAACCCTCGGCGAATGGCTCAAGCAGCCCGGCGACAGCGTTGCCGCCGATGAGCCGATCGCCAGCCTCGAAACCGACAAGGTCGCGGTTGACGTGCCCTCGCCCGTCGCCGGAGTGATCGGCGAGCACAAGGTCAAGGTTGGCGATACGGTCGAAGTCGGCGCGATAATCGCGACGGTTGAAGAAGGCGAAGGCGCACCAGCCAAGAAGGCGGAGAGCAAGGAAGAAACCGCCAAGCCGGCCGAGAAAGAAAAGAGCGCGGCCTCGAAGGCCAAGGAAGACACGGAAAGCAGCGGCGACGCAGTCACCATGTCCCCTGCGGTGCGCCGTGCGGTGCTCGAGCACGGGGTCGATCCCACCACGATCAAGGGCACCGGCAAGGATGGCCGCTTGACCAAGGAAGATGTGCTGGAAGCAGCCAAGAGCAAAGGCGCTTCGACAAGCTCAGCGCGAGCGGATGTTGCGCAAAGTCCCGCTCATCCTGAGCCTGTCGAAGGACGAGCGGGCACCCGCAAGGAAGAACGCGTCAAGATGACGCGCATGCGCCAGACCATCGCCAGGCGGCTCAAGAGCGCGCAGGACAATGCCGCGCTGCTCACCACTTTCAACGATTGCGACATGTCGGCGGTGATCGAGGCGCGCAACCGTTACAAGGATACCTTCGCCAAGAAGCACGATGTGCGGCTGGGCTTCATGGGCTTCTTCGCCAAGGCTGCCTGCCTGGCGCTGAAGGATGTGCCTTCGGTCAATGCCTATATCGAGGGTGACGAGATCGTGTACCACGACTATGTCGATATCTCGGTCGCGGTCTCGGCCCCCAACGGCCTCGTCGTGCCGGTGGTGCGCGATGCCGACAGGAAGGGCTTCGCGCAGATCGAGAAGGATATTGCCGATTTCGGCCAGCGCGCCAAGGAAGGCACGCTGACCATGGAAGACATGAGCGGCGGCACTTTCACCATCTCGAACGGCGGCGTATTCGGATCGCTGATGTCGACCCCGATCATCAACCCGCCGCAAAGCGCGGTGCTGGGCCTGCACCGGATCGACGAGCGCCCTGTGGTGGTGAATGGCGAGATCGTGATCCGCCCGATGATGTATATCGCGCTGAGCTATGATCACCGGTTGATCGACGGGCGCGAGGCGGTGACCGCACTCAAGATCATCAAGGAAGCGATCGAGGATCCCACGCGGATGCTGATCGATTTGTGATTTGATAGCTACCCTTCGTCATTCCCGCGAAAGCGGGAATCCATATGCGAAGGGCGCCAATTGGATCCCCGCTTTCGCGGGGATGACGAGAGAAGAAACATGAGCAAGGATTTTGACTACGACGTCCTCATCATCGGTGCCGGCCCCGGCGGCTATGTCGCGGCGATCCGCGCGGCGCAGCTGGGCCTGAAAACCGCCTGCGTGGAAGATCGCGCAACGCTGGGCGGCACCTGCCTCAACGTCGGCTGCATCCCGTCGAAGGCGATGCTGCATGCGTCGGAATATTTCGACGCAGCCGCCAATGGCAAGATGGCGAGCATGGGCGTGGAAGTGACGCCGAAGCTCAACCTCGACAAGATGCATGGCCAGCGCCGCGATGCGGTGAAGGGGCTGACCGGCGGCATCGAGTTCCTGTTCAAGAAGAACAAGGTCGACTGGAAGAAGGGCTACGCCAGCTTCCAGGATGCGCACACCGTCAAAATCGGTGACGAGACCGTCACGGCCAAGGATATCGTGATCGCCACCGGCTCCTCGGTTACCCCGCTCCCTGGTGTCGAGATCGACAACGACAAGGGCGTGGTGGTCGATTCCACCGGCGCGCTCGAACTGCCGAAGGTGCCCAAGAACATGGTGGTGATCGGCGGCGGCGTGATCGGGCTCGAGCTTGGCAGCGTATGGCGGCGGCTGGGCGCCGAGGTCACTGTGGTCGAATTTCTCGACCAGATCCTGCCCGGCATGGACGGCGATGTGCGCAAGGAAGCGCACAAGATATTCAGGAAACAGGGGATCAGTTTCAAGCTCTCAACCAAGGTCACCGGCGTGACGGTCAAGGGCAAGAAGGCCACGCTAACGCTCGAACCGGCTGCCGGCGGCGATGAAGAAAAGCTCGAGGCCGATTGCGTGCTGGTTTCGATCGGACGGCGGCCCAATACAGAAGGGCTGGGCCTCGAGAACATCGGGTTGGAAACCAATGATCGCGGACAGATCGAGACCGATCACGAATTCCGCACCTCGGTCGAGGGTGTATGGGCGGTAGGCGATGTGATCCCCGGCCCCATGCTGGCGCACAAGGCCGAGGATGAAGGTATCGCGGTGGCGGAAAACATCGCTGGTGAAACCGGCATTGTGAACCACGATGTGATCCCCAGCGTGGTCTATACCATGCCCGAGATTGCAGGGGTTGGCCTGACCGAGGAGCAGGCGAAGGAAAAGGGCGAAATCAAGGTTGGCAAGTTCCCGATGCTGGCCAACAGCCGGGCCAAGACCAATCACGAACCTGACGGTTTCGTGAAGGTGATAGCCGATGCCAAAACCGACCGCGTGCTGGGCGTTTGGGCGATCGCCAGCGTGGCCGGCACGATGATCGCCGAAGCTGCGATTGCCATGGAATTCGGCGCGACCTCAGAGGATATCGCCTATACCTGCCACGCCCATCCGACCCATCCCGAAGCCACCAAGGAAGCGGCGATGGCGGTGCGGGGGAAACCTATTCACATTTAGGCCGATCCAAATGTGAAACGGCGCCTTGGCCAGAGCCAGGGCAGCTTTGGATTTAACCCAAGAAAACCAGATTGATCCCGAAACACACTGCAATTCCGACCACGATATTCATGGGCAAGCCAACCTTCACAAAATCCATGAAGCGATAATTCGCGGCGCCGTAGACCAGCGTATTGGTCTGGTAGCCGATCGGTGTCGCAAAACTGGCGCTTGCACCAAACATCACTGCGACGACCAGCGGGCGCGGATCGACTCCCAGCGCACTGGCAAGGCCAATCGCAATAGGTGTCATGATAACCGCCACAGCATTATTGGTCACTATTTCGGTCAGAATGCTTGTAACCGCATAAACCGCTATCAGCAAAAAAAGTGGCGACAGGGTAGCAAGCAATGGCAGCAAGCCGGATACAATCAGATCGACGGTTCCGGCATTCTCAAGCCCTTTCCCGAACGCGAGCATACCGAAGATCAGGACGAGCGTGTTGCCGTCGATCGAACTCCAGGCATCTTCCGGCTCAAGGCACCTCAAGAGCAGAACCACCCCTGCCCCGGCAAGGGCCAAGGCAGAAATGGGCAAGTTGAACAGAGCGGCGAGAATGACGACCCCGGCAAGGGTAGCGATAGCTATGGGGGCCTTTGTGCGGCGGAACGCCCTGACGGATGCCTTGCTTACGTCGACCAGCCCGGCATTTGTCTGCAACGCCTGCGCGGCGTCATTCCCCGCGGCAATCAAGAGCCGGTCACCTGCTCTCACCCGCACATTGGCGAGATCGGGCCCTGCAAGATGGCGCGGCCTGGCAAGGCCCAGCACACGTACCTTCAAACGCGATAGAAGCGGGATATCCGCCAGCCTTCGCCCGATGATGGGATGCGTGGGCGAGATAACAGCCTGAACAAGCCGCAAATCCTCTGGCCGTCCGGTTCCGGCCGTCGCCACTCCGCCGCCAACACCCATCAGGCCCGTCCGAAAGTCATGCGCTTCAGCGAGAGAAGCCAGTTCAACGGGACTGGCGGCAACAATCAGCTGGTCGCCGCCTCTCAATTTCCACTTATCGAATCCCCGACGTTCGATAGTCTTGCCGCGCTGGACCCCCAGCAATCGCAGGCCTGGTCTGCGGAACAGGCTGATTTCGCCGATTTTGCGATCAACGTAATCGCTGCCCGATGTGAGCGTGAGATGCGAAAGAAACGTGTCACTTTCGCCCTGTTCGTCAAGACTATGCGCAGGACGGTCGGGCAACAGGAACTTTCCTGTCAGGACCAACAGCAGCACGCCTGCGGACGCGGCAAAAATGCCGACAATGGTGATCTCGAAAATACCGAAGGCTTCAAGCCCCTGCTCCTGTGCAACGCCATCCACCAGCAAGTTGGTTGAAGTTCCTATCAGTGTCAGCGTGCCGCCAAGGATCGAGATATAGGACAAGGGAATAAGCAAGCGCGTTGCGGCAACGCCAATTACACGAGCAAGACGCTGTATGATCGGGATCATGACCATCACCACAGGAGTGTTGTTCATGAAGGCAGAAGCAAGCATTGTTCCGCCGCCGATTTCCGCGATCGCCAGACGGGGCTTGCGTAGCGTGCGGCGGATCACCCAGCCTGAAACCTCTTCAAGAGCCCCGGTGCGCAGCAGAGCTCCGCTGAGCACGAACATGGCCGCAATCGTAATGGGCGCGGAATTGCTGAAAACGCCGAGCAGCTCAGCGGGAGAGAGAAAACCCGCAGCCATCATAAGCAGCCCGCCAATGATCGCAACAACCACCGGCGGCCTGCGCTCGAACGCAAAGGCGGCAAGCATTGCGATCAGAAGAAATAGCCCCGCGTAGGGCGCAGCTGCGGGCAACATGCTGCTTATCAGCTCAACCATAAGCCTGCCTTTGCGTTGCGGCTGAACGGCTTGCCAGAATTATTTTCAAGCTTCGGCCTGATTTCGCACATTACGGGCGAGGATGCCTCAACACCCCTTCGCCGCAGTGCGCCTTTCAGACCCCATTCGGATAGACCGGCAGGATATCGACCGGGATGGCGTCCATCCGCGCAATGGCCTGGCGCGCATGCTCATCGAGACGGGCATATTTGGCAAAGAACGCCTTCACGCCATCGTAATCGCCCGTGGCCTGAAGCATCAGCTCCTTGTTGAGCAGGCTTTTGATGCCCGCTTCCATCTTCACCGGATCGATCACAAAATGGCCCTGCGCCGCGTCCCAGCGGAATGCGCCGTAGTCCTTGAGATAGCCATATTGCAGCGCCGAACCATTGCCATGTGCGCTTTCGGTGCCGAAGCGGACCGAACGGAATATGCCGGCGAAATAGGTCGCGAACAGCTGGTCCTTTTCTGCCGCGGGCAATTCACCGCGCTCCATCATGTAAAGGATGTTCCACACGCCCATCAAATCGGCCTTTGATTCCTCGAGCTGCGAATACTGATCCTTCAGTTCCTCGTTCACCGTGGTCTTGCGGCCGTCAACCGTGATCGTGCCCGGCCCCAGACTGTGCGAAAGCTCGTGGAACAGCGTTTCGAGCTGCATATATTTCTTCACCACCAGCGGGGCCTGCGCGTCGCTCAGCACGACATCGGCAATCGGATCGAGGATGCGATCGAACTTGGCGCCCAGCACGTTCGACAGGATCACCTTCTTCGCGCCCTTGGCCTCGCGCACGCGCTCGTCATTGGGCAGGTTGAAAGCGATCGTTTGCACGCCCGGAACATTGTCACCGCCGCCCTGGACCTGGTCCGCCACCGCAATCGGGCTGGCAAATCCGCGCTGGAAATTCTTGTGCTCGTCGGGGATCGGCAGGTTGGCCTCCATGTCGCGGAGATAACCCTTGTATTTGTCAAGCGCGGCGGAAGCTTCGGGATCCTTCAGCGTCACGAAGCTCTCGAACGCGGTCTTCTTGCCATAAAGCCGGTCAGTATAAACCTCATAAGGCCCGATCGCGACTTCGATCGGCGTGCCTTCCAGGTCCATCCAGGCCAGCTCGCTCTCGAAGTAATCGTCGGTCAGGAAAGCCTTGGCGCGCAGCGACAGGAATTTCTTCAGGCTGGGATTGCTCGTCACCTGTGATGCTTGCTCCAGCAGGCGCGCGGCGGGCACCAGCCACTGCGCATAAGCCTGCGAATAGGGCACGGCGATCAGCCGGTCGCCTTGTCGGCGTACCACAGTATAGTCGCTGGTAAGCGCCGCCGCCTCATCCGGATGCGCCGCGAGATAGGCATCGAATTCTGCGCGCGTGAGATCGGCGGGATAGAAACCGGCACCCAGCGGCATTTCCTCTGCCCCCCAGAAGGGGTGGAGCTCGGCCAGTTCGTCCCATGGGCCGAAGTTGCGATCGAACATGGCCAGCAGCAAATCCCGGTCAGCGCGGCGATTGTTGGCAACCGCGCTGCGGGCCTGATCGTAATTCACCAGCCGCTGGCGCTTGTAGATCTCGCTCATATAGCCTGACGCTTCGATCAGCAGATTGACCACCTGCCGCTCCTCTGCGCTGAGATAGCTGGTGTCGGGCGCCATCTCGACCACGGCATGCTTGCCCATCTGCGCGCGCAGATCATAGGCGGGTGCAGTTGCGGCGGCGGTTTCAACCGGCGCTTCTGGCGCAACAGTGGCGCAGGCGGCGGTGGCAAGCAGCAGGGGAAGTATCGCGATGCGCATGGAAATCCTCGATTGGTTTTCGTGCCCTTGGGTAAACGCCCATTAAGCGCATGGCCGGGGTGAATGCAATTGCCACCAATTGCACCGGCCCCATTGACGCGCTGGCAGGCGCACAGCATCAAGCGCAAAGGTTCAGGCCCCTGGGGGAGATTCCGTTGGCATATCCGAAACTGACCGATCAGCCCGGCGCGCTCGAGATCGCTGCATCCATCCGTGCTGGCGAGCTGAGCCCGCACGAAGCGGTGGAAGATGCCATCGCGCGGATCGAACATCTCGACGTGCACATAAATGCCGTTGCCGTATGCGATTTCGAACGCGCCATTGCTGCCGCAAAAGCCATGGACGGTAAGGTTCCCGGCGAACACCAGCCGCTGTTCGGCGTCCCGATGACAATCAAGGAAAGCTTCGATATCGCCGGGCTGCCGACCTGCTGGGGGCATACCGAACATGCCGAGAATATCGCGCGGCGCGACGCCAAGGTTGTCTCCCGACTAAAGGCTGCAGGGGTGATCTTGCTGGGCAAGACCAATGTCCCGATTGACCTTGCGGACTGGCAGAGCTTCAACGCTGTATATGGCCGCACCAACAACCCGCACGACCATTCCCGTTCGCCCGGCGGCTCTTCGGGTGGCTCGGCAGCAGCAGTGGCCAGCGGGATGGTGCCGATCGAATATGGCACCGATATCGGCGGCTCGGTGCGGGTGCCGGCGCATTTCTGCGGCGTGTGGGGGCACAAGACCAGCTGGGGCCTGGTCAGCAAGCATGGCCACGATCATCCCCTTATGGCGGGCAAGGACGCGCATGACGGTGCGCTCTCGATTGCCGGGCCGCTGGCGCGCAATGCCGCCGATATCGAAATTCTGCTGCGGCTCACCGCCGATTTCCCGCTGTTCGAACGCCGCAAGCCGATCCGGCAATGCCGCTTTCTGGCGCTGCTCGACCACCCTGACAGCCCGCTCGACAGCAGCGTGCGCGGCCCCATGGAGGCTGCGCTGGACACGCTCGAGGCGGCAGGCGTCAAGATCGACCGCGCAAGCGATTTGGTACCCGATCTTGCGACGCAGCAGGCCGACTATCTGCGCATGCTCAACATCGCCATGGCCCGCGGCATGCCTTCGCCCGATGGCAAGCGCGCAAGCGCAACCGACTGGTTCGATTTGCTTGATCGGCAGACCTGCAACGAACTGGCGTGGGAGCAGGTGTTCGAGGCCTATGATTTCGTGCTGGCCCCGCCCGCGCCGGTGCTGGCCGTGCCGCACCGCAATGAAGCGGTGTTTCGCGGTGACCTCGACATCAATGGCGAAGATCACCCGGCCTCGGGCGGGCTGGCCTGGGCGGGCCTGGCAACCTTCCCCAACCTGCCCTCAACCGTGCTGCCGATCGGCCAGGGCTCCTATCTCGGCTCCACCCTCCCTTGCGGAATGCAGGTGATGGGCCCGCGTTGGCGCGATCTCGACTGCGTGGCCGCTGCGCGCGACATCGATCTGATTGTAAACGGATAGAGCCGCATGATGCTACGTCTCGCCAAATGGCATATCTGGCTCGGCTGGCTGGTCGGCTTCCCGATCCTGATGTGGATGGTGACGGGGCTGTTCATGGCCGCCAGGCCGATCGAGGAAGTGCGCGGCAACCACCTGCTGGTCGAACAGGAGGCGCAGCCGCTGGTGCTGCCCGGCAGCGCGCTGGCAAGCGCCGAATTCCCGCTGCGAGAAATGCGCGCGGTGATGCAGGATGGCCGCGCCGTGGCGATCCTGACGGGAATGGACGGCAACGTGCAGCGGGTCGACATGGCGAGCGGCGCTGCCTTGCCGGCGCTCACCGCCAGTGATGCGCGGGCCATCGTGGCCGCACGGGTCAAAGGCGGCAACAATGTGCGCAGCGTCACCGCGTTCGCAGCTGACCGGGTTCCATTCGATTTCCGCCGACCCATGCCGGTGTGGCAGGTGGCGCTGGAAAATGGCGCGCATGTCTATGTCGGGCGCGATACCGGCCAGATCGAAGCGGTGCGCACGCGCTGGTGGCGGGCGTTCGATTTCATGTGGGGCCTGCACATCATGGATTTGCAGACCCGCGAGGATACCAGCCATCCGATCCTGATTGTGTTCGCGCTGCTAGGCGTGATCGGGGCGCTATTCGGCTGCGTTTTGATGTTCCGGCGCCGCAAGGCACGGATAAGGACACGATGACCGGAACGGAGGTCCTCACGCCGGTCCTCGATGTGCTCGACATCCTGGGGCTGGCGATTTTCGCGCTCACCGGCGCGCTGCTGGCCGCCAAGCTGCGCCAGACCTTCGTAACAATGGCGTTTTTCGCTCTGGTAACGGGCGTTGGCGGCGGCACGGTGCGCGACCTGCTGATCGGGGCGCCGGTGTTCTGGATGACCGATCCCTGGGTTGCGCCAATCTGCCTGGGCACCGCGCTGATCGCGTGGTTTACACCGGTGCGCTGGTGGGAAGGCAAGCTGCTGGATTATGCCGATGGCGCCGGGCTTACCGCCTATGCTGTGCTCGGCAGCGCCAAGGCGATGTCCTATGGCATTCCGCCCGTGCCCGCTGCGCTGATGGGCATCATTACCGGCTGCGTGGGGGGAATCACCCGCGATGTCGTGGCGGGGCGCCCGTCGATCATCATGCGGCCGGAACTTTATGTCACCGCAGCCGCAGCCACTGCCGCGCTCACCGTTGGCGGGATGGCGCTGGGCCTGGCCAATCCGTTGGTGTGGGGCGGCGCGTGGATCGTTGGTTTCGCCCTGCGCAGCGCAGCTATCCGTTGGCAGATCGCGCTGCCTTCCTACCAGGAGGAAAGCAGCGCGGATCGCTGATCAATCGGTTGGTGCCTGCGCCATGGTATAACGGTCATCTGGCGTTTCGCCTTCAAGGTCGCCATCAACCGGACCGCCAGGATATGGGGGCAGTGGTTCGGCGTCTTCGCCAGCCGGGCTCGGAGTGGTCTCGCTATCCACCCGCGCCCAGGCGGCGCGATAGCGATCATCGCTGTACTGGCCGTCCTCCGCAGGGGTGGCAGCGGCCAGGCCCCTGCCATAGTCGACCTGCTCGATGCGACCGTCCTCCCCGATTTCGCAAGTAAAGCGATCGCCATTGAAGATCGTGCCGATCACACGCCACCCTTCACCGGAGCGATCGACACTGTCGACGCTCTCGACCCGCACATCGCGCTCGATTTCAGCCAGGCACATGTCAACCGCGCCTTCGATCCCGCGACCACCGCCTGAACGGCGCGTGGTGCGGCGATCGCGGTAATCATTGCGGTCTTCGCGGTAGTCACGATAGCGCACATCGCGATCGCGCCGCTCCGAATTCGAGGCGGCATTGGCAATCGCGGCAATTCCGCCAATGATCAGAATCCCTGCCAGCACGTCCCCGCCATCGACCCGGCCATGATGGCGGCGATAGCGCCAATAGCGGTGGCGCTGGGCAGTAAGGCTGCCTTCATCAAAGGCAGTGGGGGCGGCATAGTCGGGCAGGACAAGCAGGCTGCGGGTGGGAAGTTCAGCGGCGGCGGCAGGCGCAGCAGCCATCGAAAGTGCCGCGACCAAACCGCTGAATGCGGCGACTCGGTAGAATTGGGCCATATCGGTGCCTTCAATTTTGCAGCGAGCGCCACCACCGCCCGGATGATGGCGATTGGATTAGGCAGCCCAGGCTTAGCGAAGCCTGAACCGCCCGTGTCTTTTTGCTGGAACCTGCGGCGCTTATCTCAGTCCGCGAATCCCGCGATAGTCAATGTCGATTACCTGCCCGCGGCGGATTTCGCACTTGAAGCTGCCCCGATCGAGATCACGACCACCGTGGCGATAGCGGTCGCGCCGGTCGCCATAGCTCACTCGCTGGCGATAGTCGCGACGGTATCCATCATCGACCACAAGCCGTCCGGTGACTTCCCAGCCGCGCCGCTCGCGGTCGACATCGCGGATCTCGGTCACATCGGCATAGCGATAACCGGCGCGGCGCGCGTCACGCTCGACCGCAGTTACACATCGCTGGATTGCGGCGCGCGAATTGCCGTGCCCATAGCGATTGTCACGATAATTGCTGTCGCGATAGCCATATCCATCGCGATAGCGGTCCTTGCTCGCCGCGCTGGCCACGGCCGCGATTCCGCCGATGATCAATGCACCGGCGATTACATCGCCCGTGCTGATACCGTCGCGGTCGCGCGCCTGTACCGGGCTCGCTCCAAACAGCGCCATGGCGCCCAGAGCTGCGGTTGCGATCCCACCCTTCGCAATGGTCTTGATTGACTTGCTCATTTGAGGCTCTCCTCATCTGGGCCGTGGCGGGATTGCCGCGGCTGTGAGGAACCTCCTAAGCGATTCGCGCTGATACGACGCTGAATCGGGCTTGCAGCGATTGTTCAGGTTTATACATTTTTTTATGAACGAATGCTACTCCAGCGCCGCGAGAACATCGCGGGTGAAGGCAGCAATATCGAAGCGCGCACCCACTGGATCCTCCCCGCGCCGCACGATCACGACATTGCGGCTTGGCACGATTACGACATATTGCCCGCGATTTCCAAAGGCGGCGAATGTATCGGGCGGCACGCCGTCGGACCGGTTCATCAGCCAGAACCCCGCGCCATAGCCAAACGGTCCATCGGGCTGCGGGCCGGCTGGCGTGGAGACGTATTTGATCCAGCCTTCGGGCAGCACCCGGGTGCCATCTCGCAGCTTGCCATCGTTAAGGTAGAGACGCCCTAGCTCGACCAGGTCGAACGGGCTGGCCCAGACCTGGCTGGAAAGCACATAGTTCCCCTGCCAATCGGCCTCTGCCGTGGTGTTGACCATCGCGATAGTGCGCAACTGATCTGCAACGCTTTGATCGGCAAACCCGTGAGCAATTGCCGCTACTGCCATCAGCGTATCGTTATTGGCATAGCGATAAACCGTTCCTGGCTGGTGGATCAGGGGCCAGTTTGCGGCGCGCTCGCCCACTGTCGCACCGCCGAAATAGAGCGGGTCGGTGCGGTTGCCCGGCGTGTCGGAATAGCGGCCCGAGGCCATGCGCAAGAGGTGATCCACGGTGATTGCGCGGCGCGGATCGGTATCGTCTGCGCCCAGCCCGGCAGATGCGTTCACATCGGCCTCGCCGCGATGCACCGCCATGCCGACCAGCGTTGCCGCAATGCTCTTGGCGACCGACCATGTGCGCTGGGGCATGAACGGGCCAAAACCGCGCGCAAATAACCCGTCGACGATTTCCCCGCGCTGGTCGACGATCACTGCCGTAGTGCGCGTTCCCGCACCGTAATCGCCTGAAAGGGCGGCCTGCAAATTCGCGCGGATCGGCGTTGTGGTCCGCGCGTGCCAATTGCGCACCAAGGCGTCACGGTAAGGCGGGTATTCGTGGCTCGCGACCTTCGGCGCCTCATGCCCGATGGGCATGACAGCGCAGCCGGCTTCCCCGCGATATTGCGCCACCCTGGGCGGCATATCGTCAGACCATTGAACCTCGACATGGTCGATCACGCCGTTTGCATTGCGCACGATCTGATGCGGGAGTCCGCCGATGATCGCATCAAGCGGCGCCTGGATGCCGACAAGTTCCCATTCAACCACGCTTTCAGGAGTTCTATCCTCCCCAACCCGTTCGGCATTGGCGATGCCGCCGCACAGCATCAGCGCCTTGTAACCGGCGGCGAGCGCGCGGTCATACCGGGTATCGAGCTGTTCTTGCTGGCTTTGGGCAACGAGCGGGGACGATATAGCGAGTGTGGCGGCAGCAACCGCAAGGATCAGGGTTTTCATCCCACTTTCATGCCAATTCCCGCCAAAAAGAAAAGGGCCGGCAAGCGTTTCCGCCCCGGCCCTTTCTTGTCTCTGTGAAGTCCTGCGAGAACGGCAGTCCATGGGTTCCTGCCCTCGCAGGAACGCACAGCCCGGCATTACGCCTCTTCGAATTCTTCCTCGGCCTGCACCGGACCGCTATCCTGGCCCTTGGCATCCACGTCGCGGTCAACCAGTTCGATAATCGCCATCGGCGCAGCGTCGCCGCCGCGATATCCGGCCTTGATAACGCGCGTGTATCCGCCATCACGATCAGCATACCGCTCTGCCAGAACGTCAAACAGCTTCTTGAGCTGGGTCTCGTCACCGAGACGGCTCATCGCCAGGCGGCGGTTGGAAAGCCCGCCACGCTTGGCCAGCGTGACCAGCTTTTCGACATAGGGGCGCAGTTCCTTGGCCTTGGGGGCCGTGGTAAGGATCTGCTCATGCTTGATCAGCGCGGCTGCCATATTGCGGAACAGGGCCGTGCGGTGGCCCGATTTGCGGCCCAGCTTGCGCTGTGAAATACCGTGACGCATTGTATTCTTCCTTCGTTTGCAAAGGGGCCGTTTCAGGTACCCCAGTTCCGGTTCAAATCAGGGCTTCGAACCTTTGCCCATTCTCGTCATTCCCGCGAAAGCGGGAATCCATATGCAACCTTCGTGGCTCCGCTCTGGATCCCCGCTTTCGCGGGGATGACGAATTTTGACTTAGCCCAGCAGTTCCTGCTCGAGCTTCTTGGCCATTTCTTCAATGTTCTCCGGCGGCCAGCCAGGGATATCCATGCCAAGGCGCAGACCCATGCTGGAAAGCACTTCCTTGATCTCGTTCAGTGATTTGCGGCCAAAGTTCGGCGTGCGCAGCATCTCGGCTTCGGTCTTCTGGACCAGGTCGCCGATATAGATGATGTTGTCGTTCTTGAGGCAGTTGGCCGAACGCACCGACAGTTCCAGCTCGTCAACCTTCTTGAGCAGGTAACGGTTGAGTTGGTTGGCATCATCCTCCTGCGGGGCAGCAGCCTGGCCGATCATTGTCGCCTGTGGCTGCGGGATGCCATCTTCAAAATGCACAAACAGCGTCAACTGGTCCTGCAGGATGCGCGCAGCATAGGCCACCGCGTCTTCAGGCGCCACGGTGCCGTCGGTCTCGACCGTCAGCGAAAGCTTGTCATAGTCAAGCTCTTGCCCGACGCGGGCGTTCTCGACCTTGTAGCTGACCTGGCGCACCGGCGAATAAAGGCTGTCGACCGGGATCAGGCCGATCGGCGCATCGACCGGGCGGTTGGCCACAGCCGGGACATAGCCCTTGCCGGTGTCGGCGGTCAGCTCCATGTTGAGCGTCGCGCCTTCATCGAGGTGACAGATCACCAGATCCTTGTTCATCACTTCGATGTCGCCCGAAACGGCGATGTCGCCGGCCTTGACTTCGGCCGGGCCAGTGACGGAAAGCTGCAAGCGCTTGGGGCCTTCGCCCTCCATCCTGAGCGCAATCTGCTTCACGTTGAGCACGATATCGGTCACGTCTTCACGCACGCCGGAAAGCGAACTGAATTCGTGCAGCACGTTCTCGATCTTGATCGAGGTGATGGCGGCGCCCTGAAGCGAGCTCAGCAATACCCGGCGCAGCGCGTTGCCGAGAGTAAGGCCAAAGCCACGCTCAAGCGGTTCGGCAACGAAAGTCGCCTTGCGGGCCTTTTCGCCGCTTTCCTTGATCTCGAGAGTGTTGGGCTTCTTAAGTTCCTGCCAGTTCTTGATATTGACGGACATGGATTTCCCCTAGGGTTCAAGTGCGGACAGGACCGGAGCGCTGGTGGCGCGTCCGGTCCGAATTCTGAATGGCGACCCGAAGATCGCCCGTCAGCAACGGATCAGACGCGACGACGCTTGGACGGCCGCACACCATTGTGCGGGATCGGCGTAACGTCACGGATCGAAGTGATGTTGAAGCCGACTGCGGCAAGACCGCGCAGTGCGCTTTCACGCCCCGAGCCCGGCCCCTTTACCTCGACTTCCAGCGTGCGAACGCCGTGCTCGGCAGCTTTCTTGCCGGCATCGTCGGCAGCAACCTGGGCGGCATAGGGAGTCGACTTGCGGCTGCCCTTGAAGCCCATCGTTCCAGCTGAAGACCAGCTGATCGCATTGCCCTGCGCATCGGTGATGGTAATCATGGTGTTGTTGAAGCTGGCGTTGATATGCGCAACGCCGCTTGTGATATTCTTTTTATCGCGGCGCCTAATGCGGCCGGGTTCGCGTGCCATGTCTCGTATTCCTCTTTAACAATCCAAAGAAGGCAAAAGCGTGAGGCCCAAGGGCCCGCCGCGCTTACTTCTTCTTGCCGGCAATCGGCTTCGCCTTGCCCTTGCGGGTACGGGCGTTGGTGTGGGTACGCTGGCCGCGAACCGGCAGCTGGTTGCGATGGCGCAGGCCGCGGTAGGAACGCAGATCCATCAGGCGCTTGATATTCATCGCAGTGTTGCGACGCAGGTCGCCTTCCACGGTGAGCTCTGCGTCGATCGTCTCGCGGATGCGCAACACTTCCTCATCGGAAAGGTCCTGCACACGGCGGGTGTGATCGATACCCAGCTTATCAGCAATCTGCACGGCCGTGGTACGGCCGATACCGTGGATATAGGTAAGCGCGATAATCACGCGCTTGTTGGTGGGGATATTGACCCCGGCAATACGAGCCACTTACTTCTCCATGCTCCACAGGGTCTAGGCAGCTTGGGCCACCTGCCCCTATCTCAACGCTTTCAATCTCAATGCCCGAAACCGCCGAGCAGATGCTCACACGGCAAAAAGCCCGGTTGGCGAGCATTGGGCTGCCACCTGCCGGACTGTTTTCGAACATGTCGAATGAATGGGGCGCTTAGTGCGATTCTTGGGCCACGTCAACAGCCAAGCGGGCGCAGCACATCGTGCAGCCAGATATGGGCCGCCGCATTGCAGTTCCGAGCCTATATCAGTTTTTCACGGCGGCCAAAAGTGCCAACGATCACGCTGTGTGAAAACTAATTGTCCGCCAGCGCATCGATAGCCTCTTCCAGTGTCGGCTCGACCGGCTCGGCGCGCGCGCCGACTTCACCTTCATCGCCTTCGTCCAGCTCCGCTGCGGCCTTGCCTGCGCCGGAATCGGCGGGCTGATCCACCCGGCCCAGCAAAGTCGCCAGGCCATCAAGTTGCTGGCTCATCACCCCGTCAACCGCGGCCGCGATCACCGGCCCTTCGTAACGCATATACCCGCCCACGACATATTCCCACACGATCCTAGTGCCGTTTTCGGCTTCGCTGATCGAGATCGTCAGGACGCCGCTCGCCGGTTCGCTCTGCAATGGCCCCAGCCCCCCGCGCATGCGCAGCGCGCGTTCGGGATAGGCCTGGATTACGCGCATATGCTCAACGCTGCCCTCGAGCGTGATGCGTGAAGGATCGGGAACTTCGGGAATCCGCTCGCAAAAACAGCCGCCGGCCTGCGGCTTGAGCGTCAGATTGGCGGCATCGGCTGACCATGTGTGGGCAGAATTCCACCACTTGGCCGGGCTGATCAGTGCCAGCCACACTTCCTTGGGGGTCGCATCGACCACGGCAACATCGCGGGTAACGAACCCCGTATCATCGCTGGCAATCACTTCGGCCTGCGCAGCCGTGGCCCATGCCAGCAGTGGAGCCAGCGTTGCAGCCGCCAAATATCTCATGGTGAAAGGTCCTCCCTTGGCCAAGGTGTTTAGGCGAGAGGCAGAGGCAGGGAAAGTTCGATTATGCGAGGCGCACACGCGCCCGCACAAACATCATTTCAGGATTGCGTCGATCGCCGCGGCCACTTCGCCGATGCTGGCCATGCCGTCCACCCGGCGCACGATGCCGCGCGCTTCATAGCCCGGCAGGATTGGCGCGGTCTTGGCACGATATTCCTGCATACGCGTGCGCACCGTTTCTTCATTATCGTCGGGGCGCCGCTTGAACTCGGTCGATCCGCACACATCACACACGCCAGCTTTGGCGGGCGGATTGGCTGTGTCATGATACAGCGTGCCGCAATTGGCGCAGGAAAAACGGCCGGTGATGCGTTCCACCAGCGCATCTTCATCGACTTCGAGTTCGATCACGTAGTCGAGACGGCGCCCGTGCTTTTCAAGCAGGCCATCAAGGCTCTGCGCCTGCGCTGCAGTGCGCGGATAGCCATCAAAGATCGCACCGGTATCGGCTTCCATTGTGGCAAGTTCGACGTCGATCAGGTCAGATACGATCTCGTCGGACACCAGTTCGCCTGCGTCCATCACGGCTTTCGCCTTGATGCCAACCGGTGTTTGCGCCTTCACCGCCGCGCGCAGCATATCGCCGGTGGAGAGCTGGCGCATGCCGTATTGTTCGACCAGCCGAGCGCTTTGCGTGCCCTTGCCAGCACCCGGAGGCCCAAGAAGAATGATATTCATCTGACTACTCAACCCCCGAAGAGCGTGGCCGGATTAGCGCGTGCGGCCCTTTAGCTTGGCCTTCTTGATAAGGTCACCATACTGGTGTGCCAACAGGTGTGACTGGATCTGGCTGATCGTATCCACGGTAACATTGACCACGATCAGCAGGCTGGTGCCACCAAGGAACAACGGGATACCGGTCTGCGCGATCATATATTCAGGGATGACGCAAACCAGCATAAGGTAGAGTGCGCCGACCACCGTGATGCGTGTCAGCACATAGTCGAGATAGTCCGACGTCCGCTTGCCCGGGCGGATCCCGGGAATGAAGCCGCCATTCTTCTTGAGATTTTCGGCCGTTTCTTCCGGATTGAACACCACCGCAGTGTAGAAGAAGGCGAAGAAGATGATCCCGATCCCATACAGCGACATGTAGATCGGCTGGCCGTGCTGCAGATACTGGTTGAGCGACTGGATCACGCCGCCTGTGGTGCTCGACGGATCGATCGAGTTGCCTGCGAACTGCGAAATCGTCAGCGGCAGCAGCAGCAACGAACTGGCGAAGATGGGCGGAATAACGCCGGCAGTGTTGAGCTTGAGCGGAAGGTGCGAGCTATCCGCCTGCATCATGCCGCGCTGCGTCGCGCGCTTTGGATACTGGATCAGCAATCGCCGCTGGGCCCGCTCCATAAAGCTGATCAGCAGGATCAGCACCACCACCATGACGATGAAACCGATGATGATCGCCGGCGCAATCGAGCCTGTGCGGCCACCTTCGAGCAGGTTCGAGACGAAGGTAGGGAATTGCGCCACGATCCCCGCCATGATGATCAGCGACACACCATTACCGATGCCGCGGCTGGTGATCTGTTCGCCCAGCCACAGCAGGAACATGGTGCCGCCAACCAGGCTGATGACCGCGCCCACGCGGAACATGTAGCCCGGATCGACGACCGCCTGAAGCCCGGCGGAATTGGAGAAACTTTCAAGGCCCGCTGCCAGGAACCAGCCCTGGATGGAGCACAGAAAAACCGTTCCATAGCGCGTGTACTGGTTCAGCTTTTGCCGACCGGTGGTGCCCTCTTTCTTGAGCGCAGCCAGTGTCGGATGGAGCGCGGCGGCCATCTGCACCACGATCGAGGCGGTGATATAGGGCATCACGCCAAGCGCGATCAGGCTCATGCGTTCAAGGCTGCCGCCCGTGAACATGTTGAACATGTCCAGGATTCCGCCCTGCGTCTGGTCGGCCAGTTGCGCCAGCGTGAGCGGGTTGATCCCCGGCAGCGGCACAAAGCTGAGGAAACGGAACACGATAAGCGCCCCGACCGTGAACCAGATACGCTGGCGCAGCTCGGTGGCTTTCGAGAAATTGGCGAGGTTCAGATTGCTCGCGATGCTATCGGCGCGTGATGCCATTGTTTCAGGTTAATCCTAGCGTCTGTGCGTTGTATCGCCGGACCCTCCCGGCTCAGACAGGATAGATAGGGAGCGGGGGAGCCATTGTCGAACCCCCCGCTTGCCATTTCATCAATTACTTGGCCTTGGCGGCCTTGTTTGCCTCGCGGCGCGCAGCCTTCTTTTCATGCTCTGGCTGGGCAGCAGCGATAACTTCAACGCTGCCTCCGGCTTTTTCGATCGCTGCAATCGCGCCCTTGGTTGCGCCGGTAACGACGAATTTGGCCTTGGCCGAGATTTCGCCCTTGCCCAGCAGCCGCACGCCATCCTTGCCGCCGCGCACAAGGCCGGCTGCACGAAGGGCTGCTTCGTCGATGTCCTTCTTGGCGTCGAGCTTCTTGGCGTCGATGAACTTCTGCACCATGCCCACGTTCACCTCGGCATAATCCTTCGCGAAGGGATTGTTGAAGCCGCGCTTCGGCAGGCGCATGTGAAGCGGCATCTGGCCGCCTTCGAAGCCCTTGATGGCCACGCCGGAACGGGCCTTCTGGCCCTTCTGGCCGCGACCTGAGGTTTTGCCCTTGCCTGAACCGATGCCCCGGCCGACGCGGATGCGGCCCTTGCGGGCACCGTCGTTGTCACGAATGTCGTTGAGTTTCATTGTGTGCACTCGCTTTCGCTTTGTTTCGCGCTGAAATGAGCGACCCGGCAATACGCCGGGCCACTGATGTCTGTCTGCTTAATCGACCACCGCAACCAGATGCGGGATCTTGGCGATCGCGCCGCGCACCTCGGGGGTGTCCTGGCGCTCTACCACCTTGTGCATCTTGTTCAGTCCAAGACCGATAAGGATCTTGCGCTGGCTTTCGGGGCGACGGATCGGCGAACCGATCTGCTTGATCTTGATGGTTTTCTTCTCAGCCATCGGGGTTACTCCGCTATCGCGGCGGCGCTAGCTTCCGCCTCCGCCTCGCTGGCGCCACCACGGCCAAGCAGGTCAGCGACCTTCTTGCCGCGACGCTGGGCAACCGACTTCGGCGAAGTCTGGTTGACAAGCGCGTCAAACGTGGCGCGGATCATGTTATAGGGGTTTGACGAACCGACCGATTTGGTCACCACGTCAGCAACGCCCAGGCTTTCGAACACGGCACGCATCGGGCCACCGGCAATGATGCCCGTACCCGCTGGTGCTGTGCGCAACGTCACCTTACCTGCCCCGAAACGGCCATTGCCATCATGGTGCAGCGTGCGACCTTCCTTGAGCGGCACGCGGATCATCTTCTTGCGCGCGGCGGCGGTGGCCTTGGTGATGGCTTCGGGCACTTCGCGTGCCTTGCCATGCCCAAAACCGACGCGGCCTGAACCGTCACCCACAACAACCAGTGCCGCAAAGCCAAAGCGCTTGCCGCCCTTCACTGTCTTGGAAACACGGTTGATGTGAACCAGCTTCTCGATGATCCCGTCATCTTCTTCTTCGCGGCGGTTGCCACGGCGATCGTCACGGCCACCGCGGGCACGGCCACGTCCACCATCACGGTTGCCGCCACGGCCCCGGTTTCCGCCAGGTCCACGGCCTTCCTGCTGCGGCTGCTCAGCTTCCGCAGCTGCCGGTGCAGATTCAGCAGCAGGTGCGGCTTCCTCAGCGGCAGGCGCAGCCTCTTCAGCGGCAGGCGCAGCGTCTTGCGCTGCGGCTTCCTGGGCCGGAGCTTCGGTCGCTTCGACCTTCGCTTCTTCGTTCTTGTTTTCGGTTTCGTTTGCGTTTTCTGGCATCATCAGAACTCCAGCCCGCCTTCGCGAGCGGCATCGGCCAGCGCCTTGACGCGGCCGTGGAACAGGAAACCGCCGCGATCGAACACGACGGATGTCACGCCCGCCTTCTTGGCGGCGGCGGCGATATCCTTGCCGACCTTGACAGCGGCATCGACATTCGCACCCGAATTCTTGGCCCCAAGGGTCGAAGCTGCGGCGAGCGTCTTGCCTTCCTGATCATCGATGATCTGGGCATAGATGTGGCGACCGGTGCGATGCACCGACAGGCGAGGACGGCCACCACCCTTGCTCCTGAGAGCAGTGCGCACACGGCGGCGGCGACGTTCAAAGAGAGAAAGCTTTGCCATCTTACTTCTTCTTCCCTTCCTTGCGGAAGATATATTCACCGCGGTACTTGATGCCCTTGCCCTTGTAGGGTTCAGGCTTGCGCCAGCGGCGGATCTCGGCGGCGAACTGGCCAACGGCCTGCTTGTCGATGCCGGAAATTTCCACAGTGGTCTGGTCCGGTGTCTTCACCTCAAGGCCTGCCGGCACATCGAGATCGACATCGTGGCTATAGCCGAGCTGCAGCTTGAGCTTGTTGCCCTGCGCCTGCGCACGGTAACCAACGCCGGAAATTTCCAGAACCTTGGTGAACCCATCGGTCACGCCTTCGACCAGGTTCGACACCAGCGTGCGCTGCATGCCCCAGAAAGAGCGCGCCTGCTTCGTGTCATTGGCCGGCTTGACCTTGATTTCCTCACCTTGGACCTTGTAGTCGATCAGGTCGGAAAGCCCGAGCGAAAGGGCGCCCTTGGGCCCCTTCACGGTAAGCGTTCCCTGTTCGATGGTGGCTGTCACCCCGCTGGGGATCGCCACCGGCTTCTTGCCGATGCGGCTCATCAGAACACCTCCGCCAGCACTTCGCCGCCGACGTTCTGGCTACGCGCTTCGGCATCCGAAAGCACGCCCTTGGGCGTCGAGACGATGGTGATGCCAAGGCCGTTGCGGACAGTCGGAAGTTCTTTCGAACCCGAATAGATCCGCCGACCAGGCTTGGAGACGCGAGCGACGTGCTTGATAGCCGGTTCGCCCTCGAAATACTTCAGTTCAATCCGCAGCGCCGGGTGCTTGCCGGTTGCGTCTTCGCTGTAGCCACGGATGTAGCCTTCACGCTGGAGCACTTCGAGCACGTTCGCACGCAGTTTGGAAGCCGGCGAAAGGACGCTGTCCTTTTTCGCCTGCTGGCCGTTGCGGATACGGGTGAGCATATCACCCAGTGGATCGGTCATTGCCATAATCTAGATCCTCACCAGCTCGACTTGGTCAGGCCTGGAATCAGGCCCATGTTGCCGAGTTCGCGCAGCTCGATGCGGTTGATGCCGAACTTGCGGTAATAGCCGCGCGGGCGGCCGGTGGTGGCGCAACGGTTGCGCACCCGTGTAGGGTTCGCATTGCGCGGAATTTCGGCCATCTTCAGGCGTGCCATCAGACGCTCGCTCTCATCGAGCGATTCATCGTCCGCAATCGCCTTCAGCTTGGCGTACTTGTTTGCGTACTTCTTCACGAGCTTCTTGCGCCGCTCGTTCTTGTTTATGGAACTCAGTTTCGCCATTGGACTTAAGCTCTCTTCCTTATCTCAATCAAAGGGGGCGGCTTACGCCGCTTCCTTTTCTTCCGACGCTTCGGCCGGGAACGGGAAACCGAACAGCTTCAGCAGTTCGCGCGCTTCCTCGTCGGTTTTCGCAGTGGTGGTGACGATGATATCCATCCCCCGCACCTTTTCGATCTTGTCGTAGCTGATCTCCGGAAAGATGATCTGCTCCTTGATGCCCATGGCGTAGTTGCCATTGCCATCGAACGATTTCGGGTTGAGGCCACGGAAGTCGCGGATGCGCGGCATCGCAATCGTCACCAGACGATCGAGGAATTCGTACATCCGGTCACGGCGCAAATTGACCTTGCAGCCGATCGGCATGCCATCGCGCAGCTTGAACTGTGCGATCGACTTCTTCGCCTTGGTGATGACCGGCTTCTGGCCGGCAATCAGCGCCATTTCCTCGGCAGCCGTCTGGACCTTCTTCTTGTCCTGGCTAGCTTCGCCCACACCCATGTTGAGCGTGATCTTTTCAAGCCGGGGAACTTCGAGGCGATTCTTGTAGCCGAATTTCTCGGTCATCGCCTTGACGATCTGGTCTTCATACATCTGCTTCAGGCGTGGGGCCGAAGCTTTGGACTTATCAGCCATCGATGGTCTCCCCACTCTTCACGGCCACGCGCACCTTCTTGCCGCCCTTTTCTTCAAAGCGGACACGGGTGGGCTTGCCGGATTTCGGATCAGCTACAGCCACCTTGGAGATGTGCATCGGGGCCTCGCGGCGTTCGATGCCACCCTGCGGGTTGGCCTGGCTGGGCTTGCGATGACGGGTGGCGACGTTCACGCCCTCGACAAGGACCTTGCCTTCCTTGGGCAGAACCTGGGCGACCGTACCGGTCTTGCCCTTGTCCTTGCCTGAAAGGACAACGACGTTGTCACCCTTCTTGATCTTGGCAGCAGACATCACAGCACCTCCGGCGCAAGTGAAATGATCTTCATGAAGCCGCGGCCGCGCAACTCGCGCACCACCGGGCCAAAGATACGGGTGCCGATCGGCTCCTCGTTCTTGTTGACCAACACGGCAGCATTGCTGTCAAAGCGGATCACGCTACCATCGGGACGGCGAACGTCCTTCTTGGTGCGCACGATCACGGCGCGGTGTACGTCGCCCTTCTTGACCTTTGCACGCGGCTGGGCTTCCTTCACGGAAACCACGATCACGTCGCCGACGGACGCAGTACGGCGCTTCGAGCCGCCCAGCACCTTGATGCACTGGACGCGCTTGGCGCCGCTATTGTCCGCGACGTCGAGATTGGATTGCATCTGGATCATTGATCCGTTTCCTTCTCACTGGCTTGCCGGAACAAGTCCGGCAGTTCCCTACGTCTAAATCAGTTACCGGCGGCTTCGACTTCGAGATCAGCCTCGATCGCCTGCGTGCCACCTGCTTGCACCCGGTCCTTCACGGCCCAGGTCTTGGTTTTCGAGATCGGCTTGGTTTCCTCGATGCGGACAACATCGCCAATCGTGTATTCGTTCGCTTCATCGTGCGCGTGATACTTCTTCGAACGACGGATGATCTTCCCGTAGAGCGGGTGCTTCACCTTGCGTTCGACCAGCACGGTCACAGTCTTGTCGGTCTTGTCGGAGGTGACAGTTCCGATCAGGATACGTTTCGGCATTGTCTGACTCCTTAAGCCTTGACGGCGGCAGCGGCCGCACGTTCGCTCTGCAGCGTCTTGATCTTGGCGATCGTGCGACGCACTTCCCTTACCCGGGCCGACGCTTCAAGCTGATTGGTTGCCGCCTGGAAGCGCAGGTTGAACTGCTCGCGCTTCAGCTCGACAAGTTCGCCAGCCAGCTGGTCGTCGGTCTTGGTGCGCAGATCTTCGATCTTGCTCATTTGTCGCCTCCCAGGTGCGAAGTGTCACCCAGGCGGGCGACGACCTTGGTCTTGATCGGCAGCTTCATCGCCGCGCGTTCGAAAGCGAGCGCAGCAAGCGGGCCGGGTACACCATCGAGTTCGAACAGGATGCGGCCCGGCTTTACGCGGGCGGCCCAGTATTCGACCGAACCCTTGCCCTTGCCCTGGCGGACTTCGGCAGGCTTCTTCGAAACCGGCACGTCAGGGAATACGCGGATCCACAGACGGCCCTGGCGCTTCATGGCACGGGTGATGGCACGGCGAGCAGCCTCGATCTGGCGCGCGGTAAGGCGATCGGGCTCGAGAGCCTTGAGGCCATAGGCGCCAAAATTCAGCGTGGTGCCACCCTTGGCATTGCCATGGATCCGGCCCTTGAACGCCTTGCGGAACTTGGTTTTCTTCGGTTGCAGCATTTTATCTTACCTATCCTGCAATCAGCGCGCCGGACGGACGCCAGAGGTCTGGGCTTCCATCATGAGGCGATCCTGTGCGGTCGGATCATGAGCGAGGATTTCACCCTTGAAGATCCACACCTTGATGCCGATGATCCCGTAAGCGGTGAGCGCTTCGGCTTCGGCATAGTCGACATTGGCGCGCAGGGTGTGCAGCGGCACACGGCCTTCGCGATACCATTCGACACGTGCGATTTCTGCACCGCCCAGACGGCCGCCGCAGGTGATCTTGATGCCTTCAGCGCCAAGACGCAGCGCCGATTGCACGGCGCGCTTCATCGCACGGCGGAACGCGACACGGCGAACCAGCTGGTCAGCAACGCCCTGAGCGACGAGCTTGGCATCGATTTCCGGCTTGCGGATCTCAACGATGTTCAGCTTCACTTCGCTGTCGGTCATCTTCGACAGTTGGACGCGCAGCTTCTCGATATCTGCGCCCTTCTTGCCGATGATGACACCCGGCCGCGCTGCATAGATCGAAATGCGGCACAACTTGGCCGGACGCTCGATCACCACCTTCGAAATCGCTGCCTGCGGCACGGTTTCGACGATGTACTTGCGGATCTCGATGTCTTCCTTGAGCAGCTTGGCATAGTCACGCCCTTCGGCGTACCAGCGGCTGTCCCAGGTGCGGTTGATCTGCAGGCGCAGACCGATCGGATTGCTCTTCTGGCCCATGTTACGCCTCTTCCTGCTCGCGCACCACGATCCGAAGCCGACTGAACGGCTTGAGGATCCGGGTCGACTTGCCGCGACCGCGGGTGTGGAAACGCTTCATGGTGATCGACTTGCCAACCGAAGCTTCGGCCACGACGAGCGAGTCAACGTCCAAATTGTGGTTGTTCTCCGCATTGGCAATCGCCGATGCGAGTACCTTGCTGGCGTCTTTCGCCATCGCCCGCTTCGAGAAAGCGAGGATGTTCAGAGCCTCTTCGGCCTTCTTGCCGCGGATCAGCTCAGCAACGAGGTTGAGCTTCTGCGCCGAACCACGGATCGTGGTGCCGACGGCCAGCGCCTCGTTATCGCCTACGCGGCGGGGTGCCTTTGCCTTGCCCATTATCGCTTGCCCTTCTTGTCGGCAGCGTGGCCGGGGAAGTTGCGCGTGGGCGCAAACTCGCCAAGCTTGTGGCCAACCATTTCCTCGGAAACCGAGACGGGGATGAACTTCTGCCCGTTGTAGACGTTGAACGTCAGACCAACGAACTGCGGGAGGATGGTCGAACGGCGCGACCAGGTCTTGATCGGCTTGGTGCTGTTCGCTTCCTGTGCGTCCTCCGCCTTCTTGAGAAGGCTGAGTTCGACAAACGGACCTTTCCAGACGGAACGTGCCATGTGTCCTTACCTCTTCTTCTTGGCGTGGCGCGAACGGATGATCATCTTGTCCGTCTGCTTGTTGCTGCGGGTGCGTGCACCCTTGGTCGGCTTGCCCCACGGGGTCACCGGATGGCGGCCCCCGCTGGTGCGGCCTTCACCGCCGCCGTGGGGGTGATCGACCGGGTTCTTGGCGACGCCGCGGGTCAGCGGCTTCACGCCCATCCAGCGCTTGCGACCGGCCTTGGCAAAGTTCTGGTTCTGGTTGTCGGGGTTCGACACCGCACCAACCGTGCCCATGCAATCCGCACGCAGGTAACGCTGCTCGCCCGAGTTCAGGCGCACGATCACCATGCCGCGGTCACGGCCGACGATCTGCACATAGGTGCCCGCCGAACGCGCGATCTGCCCGCCCTTGCCCGGCTTCATCTCCACATTGTGGCAGATGGTGCCGACCGGCATCTGGCCCAGCAGCATCGCGTTGCCCGGCTTCGTGTCGGTCCGCTCGCCGGCCACCACCGTATCGCCAACAGCAAGGCGCTGCGGGCAGATGATATAGGCCAGCTCGCCGTCCTCATACTTGAGGAGCGCGATGAAAGCAGTGCGGTTGGGATCGTATTCAATGCGCTCGACCGTCGCGGGAGCATCCCACTTGCGGCGCTTGAAATCGATGAAGCGGTACTTCTGCTTGTGACCGCCTGCCATGCCGCGCGAGGTGACATGGCCCTTGTTGTTCCGGCCACCGGTCTTGCGCTTGCCTTCCGTCAGCGACTTGACCGGCTTGCCCTTATAGAGCCCGGACTTGTCGATCAGGATGAGACCGCGGCGTGCGGGGCTCGTCGGTTTGTAGTTCTTGAGTGCCATCTTCTCTGCCCTCAGATCCCGCTGGTGACGTCGATCGAGTCACCCTCTGCCAGGGTAACGATCGCCTTCTTCATATCGGAGCGCTTGTAGGCCTTGCCCTTCCAGCGCTTGGTCTTGCCCTTCACGACGATGGTATTCACCGCCACGACCTTCTTGTCGTAGATCGCTTCCACCGCTTCCTTGATCTGCGGCTTCGTCGCATCGCCAGCCACCTTGAACACAACTGCGTTCTGTTCCGAAGCCAGGGTCGACTTCTCGGTGATGTGCGGAGCCAGAATCACGTCATAGTGACGCGCATCGATTTCCTGCTTCTTAGCCATTGAAGCGCGCCTCCAGCTTGGCGACAGCGTCCTTGGTCAGGACCAGCGTGTCGTGGTTGAGGATGTCGTAGACATTGGCACCAATGGCGGGGAGCACATTGACGCCCGGCAAGTTGCCAGCGGCCTTCCTGAAGCCTTCATCCACGCTTTCGCCGTCGATCACCAGAACCTTGCCGGTCAGGCCAGCCTTGTCGAGGTGACCCTTGAGCACCTTGGTCTTGGCGTCCTTCAGCGAGAGGCTGTCGACGACCACCAGGCCATCCTTTGCCTTGCTCGAAAGCGCCATCTTCAGGCCGAGCGCACGCAGCTTCTTGTTGAGCGACTGGTTGAAGTCACGCTTGCGAGCGCCGTGAGCCTTGCCGCCGCCGATGAAGATCGGGGCCGCGCGGTCACCGTGACGGGCCGTGCCGCCGCCCTTCTGGCGACCGAACTTCTTGCCAGTGCGGGCAACATCGCTGCGCTCGCGCGTCGGACGTGCGGTGCCACGGCGGTTTTCAAGCTGCCAGGTGACGATGCGATGCAGGATGTCGGCACGCGGCTCAACCCCGAACACGGCATCATCGAGCTCGATATCGCTCCCTGCACCCGAAACGGCCTTGCCGTCGATTTTCTGGACCTTCACCTTCACGGCTCAGCCCTCCTTGTTTTCGTCGCTTGCCGGAGCGTCAGCTGCGGGAGCGTCTGCTTCGGGAGCGGGTGTTTCAGCTGCGGCATCTACAGCGGTTTCTTCAACCGGTGTTTCCACTGCGGGCTCTTCAACCTGCGGCGCGTTCGTATCGATCACCGCTCCGGGGAACGGCAGATCCTCGGGCAGAGGCAGCTTCACCGCATCGCGGACCAGCAGCCAGCCATTCTTCGAGCCAGGGACCGAACCCTTGACAAAGATGAGGCCGCGGGTCGCATCGGTGCGCACAACCTCGAGGTTCTGCTGGGTACGTTGACGGTCGCCCATGTGGCCGGCCATCTTCTTGCCCTTGAACACCTTGCCGGGATCCTGGCGCTGACCGGTCGAACCATGCGAACGGTGGCTCAGCGAAACGCCGTGCGTTGCGCGCAGCCCCCCGAAGCCCCAGCGCTTCATCACACCGGCAAAGCCCTTACCTTGGGTGTGCCCGGTGATGTCGACTTTCTGGCCGGCGACGAAGTGGTCCGCACTGATCGTGGCGCCAACCGGGACCAGCCCGTCTTCACCTTCGACACGGAATTCGGCGACGCGCTTCTTCAGGCCGACCTGAGCCTTGGCAAAATGCTCGCGCTGCGGCTTGTTGACATTTTTCTGCTTGGCTTCGCCCGCACCCAGCTGGACCGCGAAATAGCCATCGCGATCGGCGGTCCGGTGCGAAACGACCTGGCAGTCTTCCAGCGAAAGAACCGTCACGGGAACGTGACGTCCATCCTCCTGAAACAGGCGGGTCATCCCGACTTTCTTTGCGATAACGCCTGTGCGCATCGTCAAAACTCCTACACAGAGGCACACGAGGCCCATCCCCGCGTGCGTGCCAGCCCAAATTGTTGTGCATCGCCCCGTCCGGGCTGAATGCTTACCGTGCCGGATGGCATGGTAAGCGAGACGGGGGACGCAGACCCGGATCAAATCCGGCGGTATCCCAATGTCTGCGGGAAGTTGACCTTCCCACCGTGCGTTCCTGTGAAAGCAGGAACCCAGAGCCTTGGTGCCCTGGACCCCGGATCAACTCCGGGGATCGCTCACCAATCAGGCGAGCTTGATCTCGACGTTCACGCCCGCAGCCAGATCGAGCTTCATCAGCGCGTCGACGGTCTGGGCGTTAGGCTGCACGATATCGAGCAGCCGCTTGTAGGTGCGCACCTCGAACTGCTCGCGCGACTTCTTGTCGATATGCGGGCCGCGGTTCACGGTGAACTTCTCGATACGCGTCGGCATGGGAATGGGGCCGCGAATAAGAGCACCTGTCCGGCGCGCGGTGTCTGCAATCTCGCCAGTAGCCTGGTCAAGAACGCGATGATCGAACGCCTTGAGGCGAATGCGGATATTCTGAGCTTCCATTACCTACACCGATGCGAAAGAGCCAAAGGAGCGTTCCAATCTCTTGGGCGACCCCTTAAAAAAACAAAGGCCCGCCCCGCTTATGCCCGGTTTCCCGGAAAGGGCGGCCCTTCAAAATTCTTGTTACGGCAGCGACGAATCCCCGCCTGTTGGCGCGCATATACGTAGGAGGCCTGCTTCTGGCAAGCCCTGAATTGCGCGCCTTCGCCGCAATCGGGGCCTGCTGTCAGCCGGGGCGCTTGCGCCCCACCCTCATCCGCAAAATGCAGCCTTCATAAAAAAGAACCCGGCGCCCATCTCTGAGCACCGGATCCTTTTCAAACCTGCGTGCACCCGTGGGTGCAAACGCGATTTACTTGGTGATTTTCGAAACCACG
Organism: Altererythrobacter chaiwopuensis; assembly: GCF_054957755.1. Classification (NCBI taxonomy): domain Bacteria; kingdom Pseudomonadati; phylum Pseudomonadota; class Alphaproteobacteria; order Sphingomonadales; family Erythrobacteraceae; genus Altererythrobacter; species Altererythrobacter chaiwopuensis. Next base: position 182,065 of record NZ_JBTXJG010000002.1, on the reverse strand, counting down.
CCCGAGCCAACGGTGCGGCCGCCTTCGCGGATAGCGAAGCGCAGGCCTTCGTCCATGGCGATCGGTGCAATCAGCTTGACCGAGATGGTCACGTTGTCGCCCGGCATCACCATTTCGGTGCCTTCGGGAAGGATCACTTCGCCGGTCACGTCAGTCGTACGGAAGTAGAACTGCGGACGGTAGTTGGCGAAGAACGGCGTGTGACGGCCACCCTCGTCCTTCGAAAGGACATAGACTTCCGCGCTGAATTCGGTGTGCGGCGTAACCGAGCCCGGCTTCGCCAGAACCTGACCACGCTCCACATCCTCACGGCCGATGCCGCGGATCAGCGCGCCGATGTTGTCGCCAGCTTCGCCGCGATCAAGCAGCTTGCGGAACATTTCAACGCCGGTCACGGTTGTCTTGGCGGTGTCCTTGATGCCGACGATTTCAACTTCGTCGCCCACGTTCACAACACCGGTTTCGACGCGGCCGGTAACCACCGTACCACGACCCGAGATCGAGAACACGTCTTCGATCGGCATCAGGAACGGCTTGTCGACCGGACGGTCGGGCTGCGGAATGTGCTCGTCCACGGCTTTCATCAGCTCAAGAATCGAATTCTTGCCGATCTCGTCGTCGCGGCCTTCAAGCGCAGCCAGAGCCGAACCCTTCACGACCGGAATGTTGTCGCCGTCGAAGTCATAATATGACAGCAGTTCGCGGATCTCCAGCTCGACGAGTTCGAGGATTTCCTCGTCGTCAACCTGGTCAACCTTGTTCATGTAGACAACCAGCGCGGGCACGCCGACCTGGCGGGCCAGCAGGATGTGCTCGCGGGTCTGCGGCATCGGGCCGTCAGCAGCGTTCACAACCAGAATTGCGCCGTCCATCTGCGCCGCGCCGGTGATCATGTTCTTCACATAGTCAGCGTGGCCCGGGCAGTCGACGTGGGCATAGTGGCGGGCAGCGGTTTCGTACTCGACGTGTGCGGTCGAGATGGTGATGCCGCGCTCGCGCTCTTCCGGAGCCTTGTCGATGTTCGCAAAGTCGACAGCCGAACCGCCATAGGTTTCAGCCATAACCTTTGTGATAGCCGCAGTCAGCGTGGTCTTGCCGTGGTCAACGTGACCGATGGTGCCGATATTGCAGTGCGGCTTATTGCGCTCGAATTTTTCCTTAGCCATTTCTCGAATAACCTCTGAGTTGAAATTGAATCTCTGCGGGACGAGGACGGCACCCGCTGAATACGGCGCCGCCCCTAGACCGTGTCGCTCGCTTAGGCAAGCTTCTCCTTGACTTCCTGCGCGACATTCGCCGGCACTTCGTCATAGTGGCTGAACTGCATCGTGTACTGGGCACGGCCCTGGGTAAACGATCGCAGCTCGTTGACGTAGCCAAACATGTTGGCCAGCGGCACGAAGGCATCAACTGCCTGGGCATTGCCACGGGTATCGGTTCCCTGGATCTGGCCACGGCGGCTGTTGAGATCGCCGATCACATCGCCAAGGTAATCCTCTGGCGTGACGACTTCTACCTTCATGATCGGTTCGAGCAGCTTGATCCCCGACTTGCTGGCGACTTCGCGCATGGCACCGCGACCGGCGATTTCGAACGCGATCGCGCTCGAGTCGACGTCGTGATACGCACCATCGAACAGCGTGATGGAGAAGTCGATGATCGGGAAGCCGACGAGGTGGCCGCTTTCGGCCTGTTCGCGGAAACCCTTTTCAATCGCAGGGATATATTCCTTCGGAATGTTGCCGCCCTTGATCTCGTCCTGGAAGATCACGCCCTGCCCACGCTCACCGGGCGTAACCCGGACCTTGACGCGGCCGAACTGGCCCGAGCCGCCCGACTGCTTCTTGTGGGTGTAGTCAACTTCGACTTCGCGAGCGAGCGATTCGCGATAGGCCACCTGCGGCGCGCCCACGTTCGCTTCCACCTTGAATTCGCGTTTCATGCGATCAACCAGGATGTCGAGGTGAAGCTCGCCCATGCCCTTGATGATCGTCTGGCCACTTTCGTGGTCGGTTGAAACACGGAAGCTTGGATCTTCGGCAGCCAGGCGATTGAGCGCGACGCCCATCTTTTCCTGGTCGGCCTTGGTCTTGGGCTCAACCGACAGCTCGATAACCGGTTCGGGGAACTCCATCCGCTCGAGAATGATCGGCTTGGCTGGATCGCACAGCGTATCGCCGGTGGTGGTGTCCTTCATGCCCGCCAGCGCAACAATGTCACCGGCGAATGCTTCTTCGATGTCCTCGCGATTATTCGAGTGCATCAGCAGCATGCGGCCGATCTTTTCCTTCTTGTCCTTGACGGAGTTCAGAACCTGCCCCTTGGTGAGCTTGCCTGAATAGATGCGGGTGAAGGTGAGCGAACCAACGAACGGGTCGTTCATGATCTTGAACGCCAGCGCGCTGAAGGGTGCATCGTCGCTCGACGGGCGTTCCGCTTCTTCGTCGCTGTCAGGCAGCACGCCCTTGATCGCCGGAACGTCAAGCGGGCTCGGCATGTAATCGACCACTGCATCAAGCAGCGGCTGCACGCCCTTGTTCTTGAACGCCGAACCGCATAGCACCGGCACGAAAGCCTGCGCCATGGTGCCCTTGCGGATCAGCCGCTTCAGCGTTGCCGCATCAGGCAATTCGCCTTCAAGATATGCTTCCATCACGTCATCGTCCTGCTCGACGACAGTCTCGATCAGCTTTTCGCGATATTCGGCAGCCTTGTCGGCAAGATCAGCGGGGATATCGACATAGTTGAATGTCGCACCCAGATTTTCATTTTCCCACACGATGCCGCGATTGTTGACGAGATCGACCACGCCCTGAAGGTCGCTTTCCACACCGATCGGGAGGTAAAGCACCAGCGGGTTCGCGCCGAGGCGGTCGATGATCGACTGCACGCAGTAATAGAAGTCAGCACCGGTACGGTCCAATTTATTGATAAAGCACATTCTGGGTACTTTATACTTGTCGGCCTGGCGCCACACGGTTTCGGACTGCGGCTCGACGCCGGCCACCCCGTCGAACACCGCCACAGCTCCGTCGAGCACGCGCAGCGAACGTTCGACCTCGATGGTGAAGTCAACGTGGCCGGGCGTGTCGATGATGTTGATGCGGTGCTTGGGCCCCTGGCCATCCTCGGCCGACCAGAAGGTCGTCGTCGCGGCAGAGGTAATGGTGATCCCGCGCTCCTGCTCCTGCTCCATCCAGTCCATCGTCGCCGCGCCATCGTGCACTTCGCCGATCTTGTAGGACTTGCCGGTGTAGTAGAGGATACGTTCGGTAGTCGTGGTCTTGCCGGCATCGATGTGGGCCATGATGCCGATATTGCGGTACCGCTCCAGCGGATATTCGCGTGCCATGTTGGGTTCCTTGCTTGCCTCCGCTTCCCTTCGACAGGCTCAGGGTGAGCGGAGAAATTCCTGTTACCAGCGGTAATGCGAGAAGGCGCGGTTGGCGTCTGCCATGCGGTGCGTATCTTCGCGCTTCTTGACGGCATTGCCGCGGTTGTTGGCCGCATCCATCAGCTCGCCCGAAAGGCGCGCGCTCATGGTGGTTTCGGGCCGGCCGCGCGCGGCGGTGATCAGCCAGCGGATCGCCAGCGCCTGGGCACGCTCGGGGCGGACCTCGACCGGCACCTGATAGGTGGCACCGCCCACACGGCGGCTGCGCACTTCAACCTGCGGCTTCACATTGTTCAGCGCTTCGTGGAACAGCTGCACCGGATCGGCCTTGGCCTTGGTTTCGACCGTGTCGAGCGCGCCATAGACGATGCGCTCTGCAATGGACTTCTTACCATCCAGCATGAGGTTGTTCATGAACTTCGACAGCACCTGATCACCAAACTTGGGATCAGGCAGGATTTCCCGCTTTTCGGGACGACGACGACGTGACATCGGATATTCTCCTGTCGGACTTGCCCGGTTCGTCACCCTGAACTTGTTTCAGGGTCCATTTCGAACCTTGGGGCAGACCTTTCAAATAACTTGCGAACTCAGCACCAGGGGGATCCATGGATCCTGAACTGCGCTCGCTTGTGGCGAGCTTTTCAGGATGACCCATCCCCCGGATGGATCACTTCGGCCGCTTGGCGCCGTATTTCGAACGGCTCTGCTTGCGGTCCTTCACACCCTGCGTGTCGAGCACGCCGCGCAGCACGTGATAGCGCACGCCGGGAAGGTCGCGCACACGCCCGCCGCGGATCAGCACAACGCTGTGTTCCTGCAGGTTGTGGCCTTCGCCCGGGATATAGCTGATGACTTCGCGCTGGTTGGTCAGGCGCACCTTGGCAACCTTGCGCAGGGCGGAGTTCGGCTTCTTCGGCGTCGTGGTATAGACGCGGGTGCAAACGCCGCGCTTCTGCGGGTTCTGCTCCATCGCAGGGACCTTGCTCTTGGCCTTCTGCGGGGTGCGGCCCTTGCGGACCAGCTGGTTGATCGTCGGCATAGACTTCTTTCTCTTCACCTTCGTATTCCAAGGCTGCGGTAGTGCAGCCTTGGGCTCGCCCCTTCTCAGGCAAAACCGGTGCCCACTTTTGCATGAAGGGGCTCGATCCTGCCCGACACGGGCTGGCGGCACATGGGCGATGTGGAGGGAGGTTTGCCTGGTGCCCTGCCCGCATCCGTCATCCCGGACTTGATCCGGGATCCAGCGAGACGATAACGCCGCCGCAAGGCGACATCTGGCTACCAGGCTGAAACGCTCCACCCAAACCGGCCCTTCGGCCACCGGGTTACTTTGACGGCTGCCCCCAAACCCACTTTCGTCATTCCCGCGAAAGCGGGAATCCACATAGGTGAGTCCAATAGAAAAGAGCCTCGGCGCAAGCGCACCAGGCCCCCGGGACTAAACCGGCAATGTTCAGCTCTATTGCCCGATAGGGACTCGAAAGCCCCGCTCGGTTGGCGCGCCTTTATGTTGGAATGTTGGAAAGGTCAAGGGTGTGGGTGGGGGTAGGTCGGCTGCATTGCGCCCCAGTTTAGGTCATCCCGGCAGACATATCCGCACCCTGAAAGCAGTCAAAAGGGCCGTGCTGTTGTGATGTCTGCTGTTGTAGGCGTCAACCGATCTTGCCCTCACTTGTTCATCGCCACTCTACCGCAGTGACGGCAAAGGCACTTCCGCTAGAATGCGTGCCTGTATCGAAGGCGCGTTCGCTGGGCGCGATCTAGCCGTTAGCTCGGTCCGTACTGGCCGAAGGTGTGGAGCGCGCCGACTCACCAGAGCGGCACGCTCCGCGCTGACCAGCCTACTTGAATCGCGCGGCCAGTTGAGCCTCAAGTTGCGCCAGCGTGACATAGCCATCCTTGTCGGTATCGATGCGGCCGAAATTGGAAGCGATGCGGGTCATGCCGCCATTGCGGGCTTCCTGCTGGGTCAGCTTGCCGTCCTTGTTCTTGTCGGAGGCCCTGAACTTGGTCCGCAGTTCGGTCAGCCGGTCCTGGTAGGCGTCGGCGTGAGCGGCGGGGGCGAAAATCATCTTGGTAGCGGCGAATGCAGCAATCTGTGCAAGGGTCTTCATGGGACAATCTCCAGCGAGGTCATGGGTCAGGCGTGAGAGCGGCCAGAGAATCGCAATACCGCGACCAGCCGCCTCACTTGCCTGGTATAATGTACAACATTAACCGAGGCCATACAGTCGTAGGTTTGGCGCTGCGCGGGTGCCGCGCAAAGCCTAGCTCTCGGCGAGTCCCGCGCGGTCGAGCCGCCAGCACAGGGTGTCGATCCGGTCCTGGCCGAAAAAGGGTTCGCCCCGAAACACCATGGTCGGCACGCCCCAGTGGCCGGCGGCATCGAGCGCTTCCTGATTGCCCTCGATCTCTTCCAGGTGATCGCCGTCGGCAATTGCGGCATCAAGCTCAGCCAGATCAAGCCCGGCATCTGCCACCGCATCCTTGAGGAGGTCACCTTTATCCCATCCCCTGGTTCCGCCGAAGATCAGCGCGGCGACCCGGTCAGCCATTTCCACGCCCCGGCCCCGGCGATTGGCCTCCACCCCCAGCTTGGACAGGCGGTAAATATAGGGCTGCTCCTTGGCGACCTCCATCGTGCGGAAATCCTGCACGATCGGGTCGGGGTCTGTTGGGAAGACAATCGGCCGTCCCAGCATTTCGCCCCGACGGACGCTATCCATCATAATGTAGAGCGGCGGCTTGCGGTTGGCGGAATCGAACAGCGCCTGCGGATTGCGGACCGCGAGCGGCAGGACGACGCGCAGCTGCACATCGACATCATAGTCCTCGCGCAGCTGCAGCAGGTCCGCCGTCACCAGCCGCGAATAGGGGCTGCGGAATGACCAGAACACGTCAACAATTTCACTCATGATAGCTGTCCCCTATCCTGTCCGCGCAATGCCCGATCGGGAAGCACACGCGCCGCAAACCCCTGTGCGCCGCTGGCGGCTAGGCGCTGAAAACAAGGCCCTTGAAGTCACCCGACCGGCGCCAGGCCTCGATGTGCCGGAAGAAGCCTTCGGCACCGCCGGGGTGACCTTGTGACCGGCGAAATTTTTCGTTCCAGCCCTGGCCCTCGTTGTTCCAGAAGCCGGGCGTGCAATCCGACGAGGTGATCATGGAAGGCGGCGTTGTCATGATCAGCCTCACCCAATCCGACACCGCCTGCTGCGTCGGCTCGATCTCGGCATAGCCCCCTTGCTCGGCATGGGCGACCACCTGCGCGATCGTCGCGGCGTGATCGACGATGTTATGCGGAATATTGGAAACCATGTTGGCCCCCTGGTTCATTTGCACCGCAAAGGTGTTGGGGAAGCCATGCATGTGGAGGCCATGCAGCGTCTGCAATCCATCCGCCCAATAGTCCGACAGCATCTGTCCGTCGCGCCCCTTGAGGTCGAAGCCGGTCTTGAGCTGGAAATTGGCCCCATACTCGAAGCCCGAGGCATAAACGATGCAATCGACCTCGTAGAGTTTGCCGCCCACTATCAGGCCGGTCTCGGTGATCTGTTCGACTCCCTTGCCATCAGTATCAACCAAAGTGGTGTTGGCAGCATTGTAAGTGGGCAGGTATTCATCGCTGAAGCACGGACGCTTGCAGAGCTGCGAATACCACGGCTTCAGGTGCTCGGCGGTTTCCGGATTGTGGACCACGGTTTCTACCCGGGCCCGGATTTGCTCCATCTTCTCGATATCCGCGTCCTCGAAGGCGGCGCGCACGCGCGCGGTGCTTTGCTGGCCGGGCGCGGTGTTGAAGACCTTGCGAAGCCGCGCCACCAGCCGGGCGAGCCAAAGCGGCGTGCCGTCCAGTGCCTTTTCACGGATTCGGCGCGAGATTGCGGTCCAGCCGTCGTCGATCAGGTCTTCTGCCGGGAGGCCGCCGCCCATGTTCTCGACGAAGTTATCCATCCAGCGCTTCTGCCAGCCGGGCTGGGCAATGCTGGCGAACCATTCGGGATCGATCGGATGGTTGTTCCGCACATCGACCGAGGACGGCGTGCGCTGGAACACGTAGAGCTGCTTGGCGGTCTTGGCGACCTGCGGGATGCATTGCACGCCGGTTGCCCCGGTGCCGATGATGGCGACCCGCTTGTCGGCGAGCCTGTCCATGGGCGCGCCTAGCGCATCGCCGCCGGTATAGTCGTAATCCCAGCGGCTGGTGTGGAACGATTTGCCCTTGAAGGTCTCGATCCCCGGAATGCCCGGCAGCTTCGCCACGTGCAGCGGCCCAGTGCCGATCGCGACATATTTGGCGGTGAAGTTATCGCCCCGATTGGTGGTGATCCGCCAGAGGCGTGAGGCCTCCTGCCATGCCATGCTCGACACCTCGGTGTGGAACAGTGCCTTGTCATAGAGGTCGTAATGCTGGGCGATCCGTTCGCAATGCGCGAGGATTTCGGGCCCGCGCACATACTTCTCGCTTGGGCGATAGCCGGTCTCTTCGAGCAGCGGCAGGTAGATCATCGCCGCTGTGTCGCAGCGTGCGCCGGGATAGCGGTTCCAGTACCAGGTGCCGCCCACGCCGCCGGCCTTGTCGATCAGGCGAAAACTGTCGATCCCTGCTTCCTTGAGCCGCGCGCCGACCACGAGCCCCGACATGCCTGCACCAACAAAGGCGAACGTGACATGATCGGCCACCGGCTCGCGCTCGGTATACGGCGTGTAGGGATCGGCGGCGAGCGCGGCGAACTTGCCCGAGAGCCTCTGATACTGATCGTTCCCATCAGGGCGGAGGCGCTTTGCGCGCTCGGCGGCGTATTTCGCCTTGATGTCAGCCTTGTCGAGCACCGTCGTCATCGTGTTTGCCTCATGTCTGATCTGGTCCTCGCGCCGGGCTTCTCGCCGACCCATGCAGGGTCCAGTCGCGAATTCCGGCGCGCCAAAGCGCCGCCGCAGCGCCGATACTGCGACGCCCAGAGAATTAATGTATCACATTATAAAGTCAAGCGGGCAGGGTGATCACCTGCGCCTAAGCCGATGCCCCAAGATAGGCTGCAATGCAGGTGGCCGCCTCCTTGACTGCATCTTCAAGCGGCGGCGCGGTTCCGGCCTCGACCTTACCGGCATAATCGGCCGCTTGAACCAGCGAGATCATAAAGCTGTGTCGCATCCGCGACGCCAGCTTTTCGAGCGGCACGTTCGGCAGGGATGAGACCAGTTCATCGCGCAGCCATACGAGGCTTTGCATGCCAGCCTCCACTGTCGACTGCGAAAAGTCAAAACGCGGGTCGGTGGCGAACTGCAGGGCAAAGCTGACATACATCCGGCCGCTTTCTTCTAGGCATGCCTCCATGAAGGGGCCGATTGCCGCCTCGATAAGCGCCACCAAACGGCGATCCGGATCACTTTCGTCGATATTCTGAAACCGAACAACCCGCTCAGCTTCGATCGCGCGATAGCGCTGGGCAAAGACTTCCCTGATCAGGCCCTCGATGCTGCCGAAATGGTAATGCACCGCGCTGGGATTGCGCGCGCCAGCATCGGTCGTGATCATCTTCACCGAGACCGAGCCGATCCCCTTTTCGGCGATCAGCCGCTCGGCCGATCGCAGCAATTCGGCCTTGGTGTCCTGACGACTTGATACTTCCATAACACCCGCTAATAATGCCAAGCATTAGAATGGCAATGTCGTGTCTTATCATTGCTCCCAAGGAGATAGCAAGCGGAGGGCAATGATAAGGCAAAGGCGTGGAGCGTCCTTGGGAGAGCGCCTGTGAATGAAGCTGATCACGGCGCTGTTGCCGTAAAGCCTGTGGCAGCTTCGAAGCCGCTGGGGCGCTGGACGAAGCTGGCGTTTGGTTTCGGCGCGGTCGCGCCGGGCGTGACGACGGGCGGTTTCGAGTTTTTCCTGCTCATCTATTACAGCCAGGTGGTCGGGCTTGATGCGCGACTGGTGGGGCTGGCGATTCTGATTGCGCTCGTTTGCGATGCAATCAGCGATCCGATTGTCGGCTATTGGTCGGACAATTTCCGCTCGCGCTGGGGCCGACGCCACCCGATGATGTATGCTTCAGCTATCCCGGTAGCGGTCGGCTTCTTCCTGCTGTGGTCGCCGCCCGAAGGCGCGAGCCAGACGGTGCTGTTCTGGTATCTGCTGGTGCTGGCCGTCACGGTGCGGACCGCGATCACGTTTTACCGCACCCCTTCGGCCGCGCTGACCCCCGATTTGACCCCCGATTACGGCGAGCGTACCAAGCTGATCAGCCTGCGCTATTTCCTCGGATGGACGGGGGGCAATGCCATTGCGGTGTGGATGTTCTTTATCCTGTTCCCGCGCTCCTCGACCGAGGCGATTGCCGATGGCCGCTTCAACCCGGAAGCCTACGTCACCTATGGCATCGCGGCGGCGGTGGTGATCCTGCTGTCGATCCTGATCGGATCGGTTGGGACTCACTCTCGCATTCCCTACCTCAGCCCCGCGCCGCCCAAGCGCCGCTTCACCCTCAGTCTGATTTTCGGCGAATTGTTCGAAACGCTGTCGAATCGCTCGTTTCTGGCACTCTTCGCAGGCGCCATGCTGTTCGGCATCGCGGCGGGGCTAAGCTCGGGCATGTCGCTTTATTTCTTCACCTATTTCTGGGGCTTCAGCGAGATCGAGACCGGCATGCTGTTCCTTGGAACCTTCGTTGCCGCGCTGATCGGCTTTGTGCTTGCCCCGATTGTCTCACGGCGCATCGGCAAGAAGCGCGGGGCGATCATCGTGGGGCTCGTCGCCTTCCTCGGCGCGCCCTTGCCGATTGTGTTGCGGCTCGTCGGACTGTTGCCGCCCAATGACGATCCTTTCGTGTTCTGGTTCGTCTTGGTGGCGCAGATCATCGATGTCGGCCTCATCATTTGTTTCCAGATCCTGTTCGCAGCGATGCTGGCCGACCTGGTCGAGGACAGCGAGTTGCGGACAGGGCGGCGCTCCGAAGGCGTGTTCAATGCGGCCGAGACCTTCATCGACAAATCGGTGCGGGGGATCGGTGTGATGGCGGCAAGCGCGGTGCTGACGCTGGCCGCTCTGCCGACCGGGGCCGGGGTGGAGGAGGTCAGCGCTGACACCCTGTGGTGGATGGGCACGCTGTATGTGCCGCTGGTACTGGCGCTGTGGCTGACAATGATTGCGCTGATCGCGCAATATCAGATTGACGAGGCCACCCACGAGGAGAACCTGCGCCAGCTGGGCCGCTGACGCTCCCCCAAGCCGGTTGGCCCCCGCCGGTTACTCCGCCTCAACCGCCGCGACCACGCGTTCGATGGCTTCTGCAATCTCGCTTGGCACCTCTTCCTGAAGGAAGTGGCCGGCCTGGGTTTCGGTCACGCGGGCCTCGGGGAACATTTCCGTCATCACCGGCAGAATGCGCGAGAGGATCGGGTCGCGCATCCCCCACACGATCTCGGTCGGCACCTTGAGCGATTTGGCATAGGCCTCAACCTCTGCCATCGCTGGCGAGCTCGGGTGGTCGGGACCGGTGGGGACCATCCGCATCAGCGCCAGTGGGCCCTTGATATTGCCGCTGTCGCGCACCGGGCGGGAATAGAGCGCGGCGACTTCTGGCGGGATTGATGACGGATCGCCCTGCGCTTCATGGATCCGGTCGAACACCGAGACGACATTTTCGAGCAGGATTTCGCCCACAATCGGGGTCGCGGCGATCGCATGGGGGCGCGAAAGCTCGAACTTCTCCTTGGGGGCGGTCCAGCCCGTGTTGAGAACGACCATACCCTTGAGCAGTTCTGGCGAGCGCCTCATAGCGCCAAGCCCGACCGCGCCGCCCCAGTCCTGACCAACATAGACCGTCCCGCCCAGATCAAGCTGGCGCAGCGCCGCATTCATCCAGCGGATGTGGTTTTCAAGCGTGTGCTGGCTCGCCGGAACCTTGGTGGAGAAGCCCAGCCCAACCATGGTCGGCATGATCAACCGCATCCGGTCGGTCGGCAATTCCTGCCAGATCTTGCGATAAAGCAGGCCGTTGGTGGGGTTGCCGTGCTGAAGATAGACCGGGGTGCCCGATCCCGCTTCGAGTATGTGGATCTTGATGCCCGGCTCAACCTCGATGAGATAGCTCTTGTAGCCTGCGGGCAGCACCTCATGGGCATAGTCGGGCAGGGCAAAGCCCTCGAACGTGCCCGAAGCGGTGACCACCGTGCCTGACCCTTGCGGCGTGACCAGCGCGCCCTCGCGGGTCATCCACCAGATCCCGGCAATCGCAGGAATCGCCACGATACCCAGCCCGATCAGCAACTTCATCATCATCCAGAAATCTCCCGCGCCCTTGAGCAGACTATATTAATGCATTGCATTACGCTGGGCTTCTATGGCCAATCAATGCCGCAATCAAGCCTCTCGCGGCACTCCGGCCGAGCGTGCGGCGAAAAGCAATAGCCCGACGAACACCAGCTCGGGCACGATCCGTTCTGGCAAGAGCGGTGCGCCGTGGAGCGCGGTGGCCATGATCCGTCCGAACGCGAGCACCCCGAAGATCAGCATCGGCGGATAATACCACACGCGTTCCTTGCGGATCACGCCCAGCAACAGAAAGACGGCAATCGTGAGCGACCAACCTGCCATCACCCCGATCATCGTGCTGAGCCCCAGCCCGCCTTCCGGCACACCAAACCCGCCGAACTTGGCGGCCCGCACAGGATTGACGAGCCACACGATGCCCTGTGCGCCGAAGATCAGCGCCAGCAGCACGGGCGGCAGCTGGACGAGGTATCTAAGAAACCTTGTCACCACCCGGCTCAGAACGTCTTGCGCAGGGTCGCCCCGAAGGTGCGCGGCTGGCCCGGTGCGCCGCTGAACGAGCCGGCCTGCAACACCGTTGGCGATGCAAACACAAGATATTGGTCATCGAACAGGTTGCGCGCCCACAGGCTGATGCCAAGCCCGCTCTGCGTGCGGATGCCGAGCGCGGCGTTGATCAGGTTCTGTTCGCGCGTGTAATCGGTCGCATCGATGATCGCCTGCTCTGCGGGATTGTCGAAGAAGGGCGAATCGCCAATATGCTGCCAGTCGGCCCGCACGAAAGCGTCGAGATCGCCGATCGTGAACCCGTAAGCGGCTGCCAGGCTGAACTGGGTTTCGGCGATGCCCTGCGGCTTTTGTCCGGAGATATCGATCCCGTCTCCGAAATTGGGGAAGCTGTCATAGACCGGATCGAGGAAGGTCGCGCCGCCGGACAGGACCAGCCCCAGATACGGGCTCCAGGTGAAGTCGAACTCGACCCCGAAGGTCGACTGCTCGGCCGCATTGGCAAGCACGAATCCGTCTTCGGTGAAGACGTTGGTCTGGAAATTCTGAATAGTCTGCTCAAACACGGTGAGGTTGAAGCTCAGCGTGTCGAAGGCCGCCTTGATCCCAAGCTCATAAACCTCAGAATCCTCAGGACCAGCAAAACGAGTGCCCGATGACAGGTTCACAAGGTTGAGCCCGGCATCGGTGATCGGCGATGAGGGGGTCGAAAACACCGGGCGCTGCGTGAACCGGTCGAACACGGGATTGCCGGCGGTATAATCCTCCGGGAACGGACGGCTCTGGCGCGACAGGTTCCACGAGGTCGCCTTGAAGCCAGTCGCATAGGAGACGTAGACATTGATGTTGTCGGTCACGTCATAGGCCAGCCGCGCGGTAAAATCGGTGCTGTTGTCGTTGCTGATCCCGTCCTCGACCGCGTTGGGAAAGCCGAGAAAGGGCGGAAATGGCTGCAAGGCACGCACCGCGTTGAATGGATTGGTGGGCCCTTGCGCCACCGTCAGCGCCTGTTGCTGGAGCTGGGCGTAGAGCTGCGGGTTGGTCTGGATGAACATGCCGACCTGTGCGGGGTTGGTAGGATTGACGCCCCTGCCTGTCAGCAGCTGCCCAAGGGTCGCTGCATAGCCCAGCTGTTCGAGATTGAGGCTGGCCAGCGCCTCGGTGCTGACCGCGTTCAGGCTCACTTCCTTGTGGTCGTCGGTGTAGCTTATGCCGAATGTGGCGGTCAGCCGGTCGGTGATGTTGATATCAGCCGAAGCGAAGATCGACCACGCCGTGTTGTCCTGATGCCCGGTATCGGTGATCCCCTGACCCTCGCCGCCTAGCGTGGGCGATGGGGTCCCGGTGGACTGGGTGACAAGGTTCTGAAGATTGACCAGAACCTGCGGGTTGCCGATCAGCGAGTCGAGATAGCGGCGATAATCCGCGCCATTGAGAATCTGGTTGTTCACATCCAGCGTCTCATCAAAGTAATAGCCGCCGACGGTCCAATCGATCAGATTGCTCGCGCCCACCGACTGCAGCCGGATTTCCTGCGTGAAAGTTTCGATCTCGCTGCTTTGATTTACCGTGCCGAACAGCGAAAGATCAGTGACGTCGGCATCGAAATCGGATGAATTGGTGTTGCTGCGATAGGCGGTGATGCTGGTCAGCGCGGCAAAGCCCAGATCGACATCACCCTGCAGCGATAAGCCTGCGTTCTCGATCTCGTTGGCTGGCGCAACGTCATAGAACACCTCGTAAGAGTACGGATCTTCCGAGACGAACTGTCCGCCCAGCGCGCGGATATTGGCGCCGGTCGGACCCTCGACGAGGTTGGTGACGCCGCAGCAGACCTCGTTGATCTTGTCATAATCGCCGATCAGGCGGAACGAGACATCGAGCGTCGGCTCCCACAAGATATCCCCGCGCACGCCCCAACGGTCGCGCTGGTTGTAATCGGCGCCCGTGCCCAGATCCTCGAAAAAGCCATCGCGGCGGTTGTAATTGCCCGAAAGCGAGGCAGCGAGATTCTCGGTCAGCGGCCCGGTGACATAGGCATCGAAGCGGCGCAGATCGTAATTGCCGATGCTGGCTTCGACCGCTCCGGAAAGTTCGAATTGCGGCTTGCGGGTGGTCACCGAAATGATCCCGGCTGAAGCGTTCTTGCCGAACAGCGTCGACTGCGGCCCACGCAGCACCTCGACCCGTTCAAGGTTGGGCAGGTCCGAGATCGCCGCTGCCGAGCGTGAACGGTAGACCCCGTCGATGAAGACACCGACCGAAGGCTCAAGCCCGATCGCGTTCTGGCCGTTGCCAAAGCCGCGAATGAAGAAGGTGGTATTGCCCGAAGTCTGCCCCTGCCGCACCGCCAGCGAGGGCACCAGTGTCTGGAGATCAGCGAGGTCCTGAATTTCGGCCTGCTCGATTTCCTCGGCACCGACCACCGAGACGGCGACCGGGGTTTCCTGGAGGGTCTGCTCGCGCTTGGTCGCGGTCACGACAATGACGGGGACCCGCGGGGTCGACACGTCCGGCTGGTCAGGATCGGCCTGTTCCTGCGCAAGGAGCGGCGTGCCCATGCCGATCAGGAGGGCCGGAAATGCGGCACCAAGTGCCAACTTCGAACAAAATGTGACGGGTTGATCCCCCCGGCGAGATTGCAGCACTATTCCCTCCCAAGTCTACAGCCGACATTCAATGTGCCGGATGATTGATTGCATTAATGGTATACATTATTTTGTGGCCTGCAAGGGGTGAGTTGCAGGCAGGGGGCAAAGGTCCGGAGCACCCGCTTTGTAGCGGTGCATTGCCTTTTCTAATCGAACCCATTAACCATTGCGCAAACGGGTTTGCAAGCGGCGGTAAGACCGGCTGCACTGGTATGCCGGAGACCGGAACGCGGCAGGGAGTGGGATGCGAATGCTGAAGAAGATCGGGATCGTCGGGCTTGTCGCTGTGTTGCTGATCGGAGCGCTCGGGTGGTTCAACCGCGCGACGATTATTCAGATGATCGCGCTGAACCGTGCCGAGGCGAACCGGATCGAGGCCGACCCGACCCAGACCGTTCCGTGGAGCAAGGGCCCCGCCGAGGCGAGCACGCCGCTCGCCGACCGGCCGCCCAACATCGTCTTTATCCTGCTCGATGACCTCGGCTATAACGACATCACCACCTTCGGCGGGGGCATTGGTGGTGGCAAGGTGCCCACCCCCAATATCGATCGGCTGGCAGCACAAGGTGCGATCTTCTCGCAGGCCTATTCCGGCACCGGCACCTGCGCGCCGTCCCGCGCGATGCTGATGACCGGGCGCTACCCGACGCGCACCGGGTTCGAATTCACCCCGACGCCCGATGGCATGACCAATGTGATCGCCGCCTTCGCCGCAGGCCGCGAGCAACCACACCTACCCCCGCTTGAAGTCAATCCCGCGGTCAATGATGAAGACCTGCCGTTTCGCAACAAGGGCCTGCCGCAATCGGAAATCACCATTGCCGAGCTGCTCAAGCAGCGCGATTATCACACCGTCCATATCGGCAAATGGCATCTCGGCAACAGCCCGCAATTCCTGCCCAATGCCCAAGGTTTCGACGAGAGCCTGCTGATGCACAGCGGGCTGTACCTGCCTGAGGATGACCCGAACGTCGTCAACGCTCGGCTCGAATTCGATCCCATCGACAAGTTCCTGTGGGCCGCGATGAGCTTTGCCGCATCCTACAATGGCGGTGAGCCGTTCACACCGGGCGGCTATCTCACCGATTGGTGGACCGACGAAACGCTGCGGGTAATCGAGGCCAATCGCCACCGTCCGTTCTTCCTCCACCTTGCGCACTGGGCGCCGCACACGCCGCTGCAGGCCACCAAGGCGGATTTCGACGCGGTCGGCGAATTCGGGACGCATCACGAGCGTGTCTATGCCGCGATGATCCGCGCGGTGGATCGCAGCATTGGGCGGGTAATGGACAAGCTTGAGGCCGAAGGGCTGGCGGACAACACCATCGTAATCCTGAGCAGCGACAATGGCGCGCCCGGTTATATCGGCATCCCCGAGGTCAATGCGCCGTTCCGGGGCTGGAAGATCACCCTGTTCGAAGGCGGCATCCGCGTGCCAATGTTCGTCAAGTGGCCGCAGCGCATCGCGGCGGGCACGGTGGTCGATACACCGGTGGCGCATATCGACCTGTTCCCCAGCCTCGCCTCAGCCGCCGGTGTGGCCCTCCCCAGCGACCGTGTGATCGACGGGGTCGACTTCATGCCCGCCGCCTTCGGCACCGGACCCTTGCAGCGCAAGGACAATGCGATCTTTTGGCAATCGGGCAACTACCGGGTGGTGCGCGCGGGCGACTGGAAGCTGCAGGTGGATGGCTACCAGAACAAGCTGTGGCTGTTCAATCTCGCCGCTGATCCGGGGGAGCGCAATAACCTTGCGGCCAAGCAGCCCAAGAAGGTGGCCGAGCTAAAGGCGCTGCTCGCTACGCATCACGCCAATGCAGTTCCCTCGCTGTGGCCGCACAGCCTGATCAGCCCGATCGTGATCGACAAGACCATCGATCAGGCGGTGGCCAAGGAGGATGAATACATCCTCTGGCCCAATTGAGGGAGTGACCGGAATGAACATCGTGCTCTCCGGAATGGCTGTGGTTGGCGGGATTATCGTGCTCGCCATCGTCGTGGTCGGGGTCATCGGTCTGCGCCAGCCATCGCGCCGCATCTACCGCTATCGCACCGTCATCCTGGCCGCCGTCCGGCAGGACCAACCCGGCGCGCGTCTGATCGCCGACAACCGTATCGCCGACAAGGCGCTGTGGCGAGGCTCGGCGCTGTTCACGCTGATCGGTGGTGGCGAGCCCTATTGGACCCAATACCTGATCTTCCCGCCCGGCGGCTTGGATGTGGCAGAACTGAAGGCGCAGCCGGGGGTTTCGGACCTGTATGTGGTGGAACTCGCCCTTACACCGGTCCCGGCAATTGCGCTTGGCGTACTGCGGCTGCGCCATTTGCTTGGTCTCACCCGCAGGCCTGCCGCGCCATTGCCGAGCGCACTCGACCATATCGAGGGGCGGCGCGATGTGCTGCCCACCATTGAAGCCATCGCCAACGCGCAGGCGCTGCCTTCGGACATGACTTTGGCCATGATGAACTTTCTCGAATATCCTGCCATCGCCAAAGGCGACGCTGCGAATGGGCGCGCGGCGTATCATCGCTATGGCCGCGAGGCCATGCGAGCCGTTCACGCTGTTGGCGGCCAGTTCCTGTTTGCCGGCCAGATCACTTCGGTGCTGGCCGAACCGCAAGAGCCGCAATGGCAGGAGCCCTGGGACGATCTCGCCGCGATGATCTATCCCGATCCGACCGCGATTTTCGCGATGGAACAATTCCCATTCTACCGCCGCGCACTCGGCGACCGGGACGAGGGGCTCAAACGCACCCGTGTGGTCGCCACCCGCGCCTATTGAGCGGCCCTGCGCCGGCGCACCAGCACAACGACCCTTCGCACCACCAACCTGATTATCAGCGCCAACACCAGCAGGACAACTCCAAGCACGGCGTAAAGCCAGGGGTAGTTGGTCAACAGCCGCGCCCCGATGTTGCGGTTGACCTCGGCGATCGAATCATACCCTTCCGGCATGGCCAGCGCGCCGACCCGCTCGGTGTAAGCATCATAGGCTGCCAGCAGCTTCGCCTTGACCGCTCGCTCGCGCGCGCTGAGATCGGTCGTCTCACCCGGGTCGCGCACAATGTTATAGAGCCTCCACTGGCCATCGCCGACCGGGGGCACGCTGCGGGTGATCTTGTGGTCGCCCAGATAGAGCGCTGAATTGCCCGAAACCTCGATCGCGCGGGCTTCGTCAGCGCCATAGGCGCTCTCGGCCTCGCCTGCGAGCACCGGCAACAGGCTGCGCCCGGTCATCGGCTTGCCTGCGCTGGCTCCGGGATCGACCTCCAACCATTCGAGCACGGTCGGAGCGATATCGGTCACCATCGCCGGGCTGTCGATGCGTTGCGGCTCGATGCCGGGGCCCGCCATGATCAGCGGCACCCTGATCCCGCCCTCGGTCGCGTAGAACTTGTACCACGCACCGGGAGTGGCGGCCGCTGCAGCCCATTCAGGCCCGATGAAGCCCCAGTGCCCAGGACCGCCCATGGTCTCAAGCCCGATGTCATAACCGGTCAGCCAGTGGAACAGGCTGAGGTTTGCGCTATCGTCGCCGCGTGAAGGCTCCGGGCCATTGTCCGACGAGACGATGAAGATCGTGTTGTCGTATTCTCCGATGGTTTTGAGGTGTACGATCAGCCGTCCGATGTGGAAGTCCATCGCCTCCAGCATCGCTGCGTTCACCTCCATGCGCGCGGCATAGAGCGCGCGGTCTTCGTCCGAGAGACTGGCCCACGGACGAAAATCGGGCGGCAGGGCGGCGAGCGGCGCGCCTTGCGGGATCAGACCGAGCGCCTGCGCCCGTTCATGCCGCTCCTTGCGCAGCACCTCCCAGCCGGCGTCATAGCGGCCCTTGTAGCGGTCGATGAATTCCTGCGGCGCCTGCACCGGGATGTGGACCGCCTGAAACGGCAGATAGGCGAAGAACGGCTTGGCGGGATCGGTCTCTTCCAGATATTTGATCGCCGTATCGACGATAAAGCGCGAAGAATAGAAATCCTCCGGCAGGTTGGTCTCGACCCCATCCTCGAACCACGGCGCGTCCTTGTAATAGGGCATGTAGGACCGGTCGTCCCAATTGTCCGCGCCGGATGCAGCGAGCGCAAAGCTGCGGTCGAAGCCGTGCGCCTGCGGCATCTCGTCCGGCGCCTCGCCCATGTGCCACTTGCCCGCCATGACGGTGCGATAGCCCTGTGCCCGCAAGCGGTCGGCCAGCGTCAGCACCCCCGGCTCGAGTGCCATTGTGTAGCCGGGCATGCCGCGCTGCTCTCTGGGCAGGACTTCGGGAATGGTGGCAATGCCGGTGAGGTGCGCGTCCATCCCCGTCAACAGCATCGCGCGCGAAGGTGAACACAAAGGCGAAGCGCGGTACTGGGTAAAGAGCGCCCCGCGTCCGGCCAGAGCGTCGATATTGGGGGTGTGCGCCTCGCCCCCATAGGCACCGAAGTCCATCAGCGCCACGTCGTCGGCGAGGATGACGACAACGTTGGGCGGCTTGCCAGCCGGGTTGGCAGGGCTGTTCGCGCCCACCAGGGAGGCGACCGCAAATAGAGGCAATAACAGCCAGGCACGCAGCGATGTCACAGCCTTACCCAACCCTGGCGGGTGCGCGTCCGAGGATGCGGCTGGCCACAAGAAGCACGCTGCCCATCACGATCTCGATCGCGACAAAATGGGCGAGGAATGAAGCACCGTGAAACAGATAAGCATTGGTGCGGTATGCCGCTGCGCCGAGGATCAGCACTGCCGCCGCAACGAACCACGGCCGATCACGGGTGATCAGCCCCAGCGCGGCGAAGCTGGCAGCGCCCAGAAACAGGGCACCGATGTCCATCTGACTGCTCAAGCCACCGCCTGTCAGCAGGGGCATTTCTAGCGCCCGCGCCGCGCGCTCCGGTGCGGTCAGCCAGAGCATTGCGTTCAAGCCCATGAATAGCGCTATCAAAGCGACAAGCCCCGCCAGAAGCAATTGACCCGCTTTCATGCAAACCCCTCTTCACCGACTTGTTAATGTAGTATATTACCATTGCAATGTGTGTCAATGGATGCAGATTCCCGGCACCTCGTCAGAAAGACAGTTGTGAAGCGACTATTTCTTCCCGTTCTGCTCGCCGTCTCCGCCTGTGGAGAGAGCGATGGTCAGGACTCTACTCCGCTTGCTGCCGCAGCCTGCGAGGGGTTGGCCGAGCCCGGTATGGTCTGGATCGCCGGGGGCCGTTTCACCATGGGTGCGGATGCCTATTACCCCGAAGAAGGTCCGCCGCGCGAGGTGGAAGTCGATGGGTTCTGGATGAGCCGGACCGAAGTTACCAATGCCCAGTTTGCCGCATTCGTTGCCGCGACCGGCTACCGCACCGAGGCCGAGCGCGATCCGCCGCCGCTTGCCGGCGCGCCGCCCGAGATGCTTGAGCCCGGCTCCGCCGTGTTCCGGGTGCCCACGCCGGACAACCGCAACTGGTGGAATTGGGTGCCGGGTGCACAATGGCGCCACCCCTCTGGCCCGCACACTACGATCCGCGGGCGCGACACCGATCCGGTGGTGCAGGTCACCTATAATGATGCGCTCGCCTATGCCCAATGGGCGGGCCTGAGTCTGCCTAGCGAGGAGCAGTGGGAGTTCGCCGCGCGCGCCGGTGCTGACGTTTTGCCTGAACCAAAGGATGCCTTGGGCAAGCCGACCGCCAACTACTATCAGGGCGTCTTCCCCGCCCGCGATACGGGCGAAGACGGCTTCACCGCGCGCGCACCGGTGGGCTGCTTTCCAGCCAATGCATTCGGCCTGCACGATATGATCGGCAATGTCTGGGAATGGACCACCAATGAGGCCCGCGCCGGCCAGCCGGTCAATGTGATCAAAGGCGGATCATTCCTGTGTGCAGCCAACTATTGCGCACGCTACCGCCCTGCCGCACGACAGTTCCAGGAGCGCGATCTCGGCACCGATCACATCGGGTTTCGCCTCGTGGACAACGAACGGCCTGCGCCGCGCTAGGCGAAGAGCGTGAGCAAATCATGGCGCGTCAGCAGCGCATCGACCTCCTCGCGCGCGGCCGGGGGCAATTCGGCATGGCTGCGGCGCAAGGCATCGAGGCACTTCACCTGATAGCGGAAGGTACCCTGTTCGTAGGGCAAGCCATCGACTGTAATTCGGAAGCTGCTCTGCCCCCCAGCAACAGCGGCTTCGTTGGCGAACAAAAACGGCACATAGATGCGGCCCGCTTCGCTGACCAGTGCCTCGACCACAGGAGCCCATCCAGGCGCCCAATCGCCTTCCACGCCCGAAGCATCGTCAACATGAGCGAGCCAGCGATAGGTGTAAGGATAGTCGCGGCGCATCATCGCCTGCGCGGTCGGGTCGACGCCAAGCTGAGAAAGCTGTCCGTAAATCCCGAACTCCGCCAGCGAAGGGCGGGTGCCGAACAACCAGTGGCGCGTCGTCACATGCGCTTCCAGCGCAGCCAGCACTCGGCGGGTCGAGGCCTCGATCAGCGGGAAATTTTCACGCGTGCAGCCGACCAGCGCCATGCGCCCGACCTGCCGGTCGCGGAAGGCGCTGGCGAAGGCGTTGATCTGCTCCAGGCCGCCCCCCTGATACAAATCGAAAGCGAGCCAATGGCCCATCTGGTCCTGATCCATTGCCTCAAGCCAGCGATAGCCGAACATCGCCTTGGTCAGCCATTCATCGGCAAAATCCTCGATCAGCTGCGCGATGAACGCCTGCGCCGGATCCTCGGGGATAATCGAGCGTTCGAGGTGCCTTGCTTCGAGATCGTGGATCAGCGGCGTGCTGTCATTGGCGAAATGCCCTTCGGGATACTCCAGCACCGGGATGACCGGCGCCTTCACATGCGCCTGCGCCGCGCGCGTCGCCGGGCCTTGCGACCAGACATGCGGGATTCGGCGATAACGCAGGACCGCCCGCATCTTCATCGAATAGGGTGACGCCAAAGCGCCGTGGAGTTTGTACACAGCGCCTTTCCTCACATCAGGCTGCGGCGGTCTATAGCCTCGCTGTTCGGCGGGAGCGAGAACAGCATCCCGTCCTCGCCCACCACGATCTCGCCGTCGAACCGCGCGGGCGCATCGCCAAGGAACGCAGGGTAGAGGTATGCCGCCGGCAACGGCGGGACGAGGTGCGAGAGCACCAGCATCTGCGCGCCCGCTTCCTGCGCGCTCTCCGCCGCCTGCTCGGGCGTGGCATGGTAATCCTGGATGTCGTGGAAGATCTTGGCGGTATTGGCATTTCCTTGTGCCGCGAAGGCCGCCTCGACCTCCTTGAGCAAGTTCGGTTGCAAAGCGTCATGGACAATCAGGTCAGCCCCCTTGCAGGCGGCGACCAGATTGGCCGATTTCGCCGCATCCCCGCTGATGCACAGCGCGCGGCCCTTGTAGTCGAAGCGATAGCCGACCGCGGGCCTGATCGGGTCGTGATCGACCTTGAACGCCGTCACGGTTAGGCCGTCGCCTTGCAGGATGGTTGCGCTGTCGCCCTTGATAGCAAAGGGCCGCGCCTCTGCCCCGCCGCCGCTGCTCGGCACGACTGTTTCGCCGTGGTGGGCGACCCGGTAAGTGTGATCGAGCGCATAGGCCGCATTGAATCCCGCGACGACCTGATCAACCCCTTCCGGGCCATACACTGGCAAAGGCGCAGTGCTCGCGCCGCGGGTCCAATGATAAAGCATCATCGGACCAATGCCGTCGATGTGATCGGAGTGGAAATGGGTCAGCAGCAGCGCGTCGACCTCGGCGGCGCTGATGCCCATCAGGTTGAGGTTGCGGTTACCACTCTCGCCCATGTCGACAACGAACACCTGGCCCCCTGCGATAACAACATTGCAGGGCCCGGCGCGCTGCGGATTGGGCATCGGCGAGCCCGTACCGCACAGGCCGACGTGAAGGCCGTCATCGAGGCTAGTGAGTTGGTCACGGCCAGCCATTTGCTGGGTAGCCCGCTGCACGACATAATGACCGATCTGCTTCTGAAACAGAAATGCTGCCGCCGCCACGATCGCCGCAACAACCACCAGCCCGATTCCGATTCGCTTCATCATCGATCCCCTTTTGGTGGCCTTTTGGATTAATTGATTGCATTAGGCAATTGTTCTTGCGCAAGTCTGATGATGACGCGGCGGCTTCGATGGGCGATCATTTGCTCACGGCACACGAGCAAGCAACGGGTCGGCAGCTTGCTGGCTTTGTGTCCTGAAAGCTCGAATGTGTATGTGGCACCTTGGCTCTGACGACACCCTCTTAGCTGTTTCATTTTGCCGTTCAAATGATCCTGAACGGGGTCGTTGACTGAATGTCCGCTTTGCCGACCTTCTGATCTGCAAGCGGAATGTCTGAAACCGGCCCATTTTCAGACAAACCATTTTCCTACTTGGGTTTTGTTTGCTTTGGTCCCTCAAACGCGTTTTGAGTTTCGCACGCGATGTCCCGCCTTCGGCGGTTCAGCTTCGCTTCCCGGCGTGCGATTTCCTCGCGCAAGCGCTGCGGGCGGCCAGTCGGCCTTTGACTGCCGTGACCAGGCATCTGGCTCGCCTGCGGCTCGCACAAGCTCAGGATGAGCGGGGAGCGGTGCAGGTGCCCCTCCCCGTGTCGGGGAGGATTTAGATACAAAGCATTTTCCTACTCCCCCAATTTCTGCAATCTGGGGTGGGTTATGGACCGCCCTATCCTTGTCAGCCCCTTCGCGCCTTCGCGTCTTCGTTTGAGAAAAAACTGCTCTGCCCCAGCCGGTCGCGCAACCCTGCAGGTGCCCCTCCACCAGCTCGCGCTGGTCCCCCTCCCCCAAGGGGGAGGATCATGAGGAACAAGCGCGCCATTCCCCGCCAGGCCACCAGCGCGGTTGCGGTGGAGGGCCATCCCCCCGCGCCTGACGATCCGCTGCTCTCCTTCACCCCCTATCTCCACGCGGCGCCGCGCGGCAATTCCATCACCCCCGATCTCCAGCGCCGCTTCATCGCGCAGCTCGCCGCCACCGGCATCGTTACCCAGGCCGCGCGCCGCATCGGCAAATCACTGGAGGCGCTTTACAAGCTGCGCCACCGGCCCGGCGCCGAGGGCTTTGCCTCGGCGTGGGATGCGGCGGTGGAGCGCGGCGTTTCCCGGCTGGAGGATGGCGCGCTCGCCCGCGCGATCGCGGGGGAGGAGCGCATGGTCGTCAGCTCCGGCAAGCTGATCGGCACCGAGCGCCGCCATAACGAGGCGCTGGTGATGTTCTTCCTGCGCCACCGGCGGCGCGAACGCTATGGGGCGGAGCGGGATAGGCCCGCCGAAGCCGTTTATGCCGAGGCGCGGAGCCAGGCGATGGCGGCTGCGCGCGAGCTGATCGCGGAGCACAAGCGGCAGGAGCTGGGCGAGCTGATGGCGCTGGTCGAGCACATGGTGGCGAACCGGCTGGCGGGCCGTGCCGCTGTTGCCGGGCTGGATACCGCCAAACCGCTGCACGAAAACGCGCGGATGCTGCGCGAAGCGGCGGCGGCGCGGGATGCGGGCGGTGCGGGCAGTGCGGGCGATGCGGGCGGTGCGGCTATTCCAGCTCCAGAATAACCGCGTCCACCGCCAGGCTGTCACCCTCGGCGGCGTTGAGCCTGGCCACGACTGCCTGCTTTTCGGCGCGCAGGATGTTTTCCATCTTCATCGCCTCCACCGTGGCGAGCGGCTGGCCGGGCTGAACCTCCTCGCCTTCGGCCACGTGCAGCTTCACCAGCAGGCCCGGCATCGGGCAGATCAGCAGCTTGGACAGGTCAGGCGGCAGTTTCTCGATCATGTGACCGGCCAGATGGGCGATGCGCGCGGGCAGGATGCGCAGGTGATGCGTCGCGCCGCGCGTGGTGATGGCATAGCCCGTGCGGGTGTGCGCGAGCTGGATCGTCAGCGCCTCGCCCGCAAGTTCAAGGTCCACCATCACATCGCCCGGTGTGTAATCGAAGCTGACTTCCACCGGCTCGCCATCTACGGTGATCGCCTCTTCCTCGAGCGCCACGACATATTCGCTGTCACCGATACGGACAGACCAGTCGCCCGGCGCGGCAAGCTCCTCGTCCGCCAGCTGCTGATCGATCCGGCGCGCACGGTCGGCATCCGCCGTGGCGATCACCCCGCCGATCGCGGCGAGCCCGCGCAGCAGCTCGTCCGAAGCCGCCGCGCCGTGGAACCCCTCGGGATATTCCTCGGCGATGAAGCCCGTGGTCAGCTCGCCGCTGCGGAAGCGCGGGTGCTGCATGATCGCGCTGAGGAAGTCGACATTGTGGCCCAGCCCCTTGATGCGGAAGGCATCGAGCGCCTGCACCTGCAAATCCGCCGCCTCGTCGCGGGTGGGCGCCCAGGTGATCAGCTTGGCGATCATCGGGTCATAGAACATGCTGACCTCGCCGCCTTCATAGACGCCGTCGTCCACGCGCACGCCGCTTACCCCGCGCCGCCCGTTGGCGCTGCCATCGTCGGTCCAGCCTTCGAGCGGCGGCTTGTATTCGACCAGCCGCCCGGTGGAGGGCAGGAACCCGCGATAGGGATCCTCGGCATAGACGCGGCTTTCGATCGCCCAGCCGTCGATGCCGATATCGGCCTGCGTCATCGCCAGCTTTTCGCCCGCTGCCACGCGGATCATCTGCTCGACCAGGTCCACGCCGGTGATCGCTTCGGTCACGGGATGCTCCACCTGCAGGCGGGTGTTCATTTCGAGGAAGTAGAAGCTCTCCCCGCTCGGGTCCGCGCCGCTGACGATCAGCTCGACCGTGCCCGCTGAATAATATCCGACCGCGCGGGCCAGCGCGACGCATTGCTCGCCCATCGCCTTGCGCATCTTGGGCGTGACGAAGGGCGACGGCGCTTCCTCCACCACCTTCTGGTGGCGGCGCTGGATGCTGCACTCGCGCTCGTTCAGGTAGAGGATGTTGCCGTGCTGGTCGCCGAGTATCTGGATCTCGATGTGGCGCGGATTGAGGATGAATTTCTCGATAAACACGCGGTCGTCGCCGAAGCTGCTGAGCCCCTCGCGCTTGGTCGCCTCAAAGCCTTCGCGCACGTCCTGTTCGTTATAGGCGAGCCGCATACCCTTGCCGCCGCCGCCCGCGCTGGCCTTCATCATCACCGGATAGCCGATTTCCGCCGAAATCCGCACCGCGTGCTCGGTATCCTCGATCTCGCCGACGAAGCCGGGCACGACATTCACGCCCGCTTCTTTCGCCAGCTTCTTGCTCTCGATCTTGTCCCCCATCGCCGCGATGGCGTTCACCGGCGGGCCGATGAAGGCGATGTTCTCCTTCGCGAGTGCCTCGGCAAAGCTCGTCCGCTCGGACAGGAAGCCATAGCCCGGATGCACCGCATCGGCCCCGGTCTGCTTGCAGGCGGCGATGATCTTGTCCGCGATCAGATAGCTTTCAGCCGCAGGCGACGGGCCGATATGCACCGCTTCGTCCGCCATGGCGACGAAGGGCGCACGCGCATCGGCATCGGAATAGACCGCAACCGTGGCGATGCCCATGCGGCGGGCGGTCTTGATCACCCGGCAAGCGATTTCGCCGCGATTGGCGATGAGGATTTTTGAGAACATCAGTAGGTCTTTCGTGATTCCGGAAAATCGTCATGCCGGACTTGGTGAGTGATCACTCTGCCGCCTCCCTTGTCATTGCGAGGAGGCCCGAACTCGTTTCGGGGCGACGCGGCAATCCATGGAACCGTGCCCTGGATTGCTTCGCTTCGCTCGCAATGACGGCCGGGAGACTCACTCTGCCGCCTCCATCGCCTTGCAAGCCCTGCCCTGAGCCTGTCGAAGGGGCTCCTCGCCCTGTAGCGCCGTCAGCCCCAGCTTGGCGAACAGGGCAGCATCCTTGTCATCGCCGGCATTGGCGGCGGTGAGCAGCTTGTCGCCGGTGAAGATCGAGTTCGCGCCCGCCATGAAGCACAATGCTTGCGTGGCCTCGCTCATCGACTCGCGCCCGGCGGAAAGCCGCACCATGCTCATCGGCATGCAGATGCGCGCCACCGCGACCGTGCGCACGAATTCGATGTCATCTATTTTTGCAAGCGGAGTATCGCGCAACATATCCCCCAGCACCGTGCCTTTGATCGGCACCAGCGCGTTGACCGGCACGCTTTCGGGATGCTGCGGCAGGGTGGCGAGCGTGTGGATGAAGCCGACGCGGTCCTCGCGCGTTTCGCCCATGCCGACGATCCCGCCGCTGCACACGTTGATGCCCGAAGCGCGGACGTTCGCCAGCGTATCGAGCCGGTCCGCCATCGTGCGCGTCGAAATCACGCGCTCGTAATATTCGGGGCTGGAGTCGATATTGTGATTGTAATAGTCGAGCCCAGCCTCGGCGAGCTGATCCGCCTGATGCGGCTCGAGCATTCCCAGCGTCATGCAGGTTTCGAGGCCCATCTCGGCCACGCCCTTCACGATCTCGACAATCGCGGGCATGTCGCGGTCCTTTGGATTGCGCCACGCTGCGCCCATGCAGAACCGCTGGCTTCCCGCATCCTTGGCCTGCGCCGCCGATTGGAGCACCGCCTGCACATCCATCAACTTGGTCGCCTCGACCCCGCTGTCCGCTTTCACCGACTGCGAGCAATAGCCGCAATCCTCCGGGCAGCCGCCGGTCTTGATGCTCAGCAGCGTGCAGAGCTGCACCTGTTCAGGCGGATGGTTCGCGCGGTGCACCGTCGCCGCGCGGAACAACAGCTCGGTAAACGGCAGGTCAAACAGCTGCGCGATTTCGTCGCGGGTCCAGTCGGTGCGGGGGTGGGTCAAATTGTTGGTCTCCGTTCGTGCTGAGCTTGTCGAAGCATCGTTCTTCTACAGCGCGGCACCGGAAGTAAAGTGCAGCCCTTCGACAAGCTCAGGGCGAACGGGTTGGGTCGTGTCGCTCACTTCCTCCCCTCCCTCGTCATTGCGAGGAGCGATAGCGACGCGGCAATCCAGCCAGCACCGTATCTGGATTGCCGCGCGACCTGACGGTCGCTCGCAATGACGGAATTTGAGGTCAAAGTTCGTCCTCCACCGGCGGCATGTTGTGGCCCAGCAGCGTCAGAATATCCGCTGCACACTCCACTACGTTGGAGCCGGGGCCATAGATGCCCTGCACCCCCGCCTCGCGCAGGAAGTCGTAATCCTGCTGGGGAATCACGCCGCCTGCCGTCACCTTGATGTCGGGGCGGCCCGCTTCTTTCAGCAGTCGGATCAATTCGGGGATCAGCGTCTTGTGGCCCGCCGCCAATGACGAAGCGCCCACCACGTCAACATCCTTCTCCAACGCCATCTTCGCGGTTTCCTCCGGCGTCTGGAACAGCGGCCCGCTGACCACCTCGAACCCCATGTCGGCAAAGGCGGATGCGATCACATTGGCCCCGCGATCGTGCCCGTCCTGCCCCATCTTGGCGACCATGATTTTCGGCGCGCGGCCCAGCCTTCGCGTGACCGCGGCAACCCCTTCTGTCACCTGCGCAAAGCGGGCATCGTTCGCATAGGCAGCGGTATAGACCCCGCGCACCGGATGCGGAACGGTGTCATAACGCCCGAAGGCCGCCTCCATCGCGGAGGAAATCTCGCCCAGCGTGGCATCGTGGCGGGCCGCCTCGACCGCACGGGCGAGCAAATTCGATCCTCCCCAGGCTGGGGAGGTGGCATCGCGCAGCGATGACGGAGGGGACTCTCCGCCAAAAGGAGCGCCATAAGGCGACTCCCCTCCACCACCCTGCGGGTGGTCCCCCTCCCCGTTTCGGGGAGGATTTTTCGCGGCTTCGGTCAAGGCCCCCAGCGCCGCCTGACAGGCCGCCTCGTCACGGCCCGCACGCACTGCTTTCAGCCGCGCAATCTGCGCTTCGCGCACCGCATGGTTGTCAATATCGAGCGTCTCGATCGGGTCTTCCTTGTCCTTGCGGTACTTGTTGACGCCGACGATCACCGTGTCGCCCTTGTCGATCGCGGTCTGCTTTTTCGCAGCGGCTTCCTCGATCGCAGCCTTGGGCGCGCCGGTGGCGACATAGGCGGTCATCCCGCCCGCCGCGTCTACCTCTGCCATCAGTTTTTCGGCCTGCTCCACCAGCGTGGCAGTGAGCGCCTCGACATAATAGCTGCCGCCCAGCGGATCGACCACATTGCAGATGCCGCTTTCCTCCTGCAGCACCAGCTGCGTGTTGCGCGCAATGCGGGCGGAGAAATCGGTCGGCAGCGCAATCGCCTCGTCGAGCGCATTGGTGTGCAGGCTCTGCGTGCCGCCCAGCGTAGCCGCCATCGCCTCGACGCAGGTGCGGATGACGTTGTTGTAGGGGTCCTGCTCCTGCAAGGAGACGCCCGAGGTCTGGCAATGCGTGCGCAGCATCTTGCTGCGTTCGCTCTTCGCGCCAAGCCCGTCCATCACGCGGTACCACAGGGTGCGCGCGGCGCGCAGCTTGGCCACCTCCATGAAGAAGTTCATGCCGATGCCGAAGAAGAACGACAGGCGGCCCGCGAAGGCGTCCACGTCCAGCCCTGCCGCCATGGCACGCTGCGCATATTCCTTGCCATCGGCGATGGTGAAGGCAAGCTCCTGCACCGCCGTCGCCCCGGCCTCATGCATATGGTAACCCGAAATTGAAATAGAGTTGAATTTCGGCATGTTGGCCGAGGTATAGGCGATGATGTCCGAAACGATCCGCATCGATGGCTCGGGCGGATAGATATAGGTGTTGCGGACCATGAACTCCTTGAGGATGTCGTTCTGGATCGTCCCGTCGAGCTTGTCCTGGCTCACCCCCTGCCGCTCTGCCGCAACGATGAAGAAGGCCAGCACCGGGATCACCGCGCCGTTCATGGTCATGCTGACGCTCATCTGGTCGAGCGGGATCTGGTCGAACAGGATCTCCATGTCGCGCACGGTGTCGATCGCGACGCCGGCCTTGCCGACATCGCCGACCACGCGCGGATGGTCAGAATCATAGCCGCGGTGGGTCGCGAGGTCGAAGGCGACCGACAGCCCCTTCTGCCCCATGGCCAGATTGCGGCGGTAAAAGGCGTTTGATTCCTCGGCGGTAGAAAAGCCCGCATATTGCCGGATGGTCCATGGGCGCCCGGCATACATGCTCGCCTTCACCCCGCGTGTGAAGGGGGCGAAACCCGGCAGGCCGGGATCGGCTGTGGCATCCTCGGCCGTATAGAGCGGCTTGATGCCGAAGCCTTCGGGCGTTTCCCATGTCAGGTCACGCCCTTTGACTTCCTTTTCGGCCAGGGCCTTCCAGTCATCAAAATCCGCCATCTTACCTGCCTTTGAACTCCGCCTTGCGTTTCTGGAGGAACGCCATCCCGCCTTCCATCGCATCCTCGCTCGCCCCGGCAATGCGCTGGCCTTCAGCTTCGGCGATCAGCACTTCGGGCAGCGCGCCATCCAGCGCCAGCGCGATGTTCCTCTTCATCGTGGCATAGGCCAGCGTGGGGCCATTCGCGAGCCTTTCAGCCAGCGCGCGCGCCTCACCCATCAGTGCGTCGTCATCTACCGCCTTGTAGATCAGGCCCCACTCTTCAGCCTGCTGCGCGCCGATCTTCTCGCCCAGCATCATCATGCGGGTGGCCCGGGCACGGCCGATCGCGCGGGCCAGCAGCCAGGTGCTGCCGCCGTCGGGCACCAGGCCGATGTTGACGAAGGCCTGGAGGAAATAGGCGCTCTTGCCAGCCAAGGTGAAATCCGCCGCCAGCGCCAGGCTGCACCCCACGCCCGCCGCCGGGCCGTTGACCGCGCAGATCACCGGCACGGGGGAGCGCATGACGTGGCTGATGGCCGGGTTATAGTGGTTCTGCAGCGCACGGTGGCTGCCGCCCTTGGCTGCGAGTGCGCTGGCTTCACCCCGCGCAGAAAGGTCCGCGCCGGAGCAAAAGCCCTTGCCCGCGCCGGTGATCAGCACCGCCCGCGCATCGTCCAGGCTATAGAAGGCCGCACCGATCTCGTCCGCCATTGCGGGCGCCATGGCATTGAGCCGCTCTGGCCGGTTCAGCGTGATGGTCAGCAGCGGTCCGTCGCGCTCGACAATGATGGTTTCATAGGACATTTCTGGTTTCTCTCTCGATTTGCAGGATCAGTTCGACCAATGGGTGCCTTCGCCGGGCGTTTCCATAATCTCCGTAAGCACGCCCTGCATGTCTTTGGGATGGACGAAAAAGATAGGTGTGCCGTGCGCACCGATGCGGGTGGGGCCAAGGATGCGCTTGCCGAGCGCCTCGAATTCGGAGCGCGCCTCGGCAATATCGGGCACTTCGAAACACACATGGTGCTGCCCGCCGAGCGGATTCTTCTCGAGAAAGGCGCTGATCGGCGAATTGGCATCGAGCGGCTCGATAAGCTCGATCTGCGTGCCGTTCATGCCCGAATGGGTGGGCGTGTTGACGAAGCACACCTTCACCCCCTGCTCTGGCATGTCGAAGGGTTCCTCGATATCGCTCGCACCCATGACGTCGCGGTAATGCGCGATCGAGTCTGCGATGCTTGAGGTGGCGACCCCGATGTGGTTCAGTCTTCCCAGCTTCACTGGCTCAATCCTCTCTCAAAACCGTCATGCTGAACTTGTTTCAGCATCCATTCTTCAGCCCGCTCCGCCGTTGCTTGGGGCGGGATGGACCCTGAAACAAGTTCAGGGTGACGAAGGTGTTTATGGCGTCGCGGCCCCAATGTGGTCGAGGCGGCCTAATTTCATTCGATTGAATCCCCGTGCATGAACATTCCGCTATAGAACATCATCGCGAAAACTGTGGCCGTAAGGAGCAGCACGATCAGGAAACCACGCTTACTCACAGCGGAATATTATCATGCTTCTTCCACGGGTTCTCGAGCTGTTTGCCGCGCAGCTTGCGCAGCCCCAGCGCGATCCGCCGCCGCGTCGCGTGCGGGTAGATCACCTCGTCGATATAGCCCTGGCTCGCCGCCACGAAGGGGTTGGCGAAGCGGTCTTCATATTCCTTCGTCTTTTCGGCGATCTTTTCCGCATCGCCCCGATCCTGGCGGAAGATGATCTCCACCGCGCCTTTCGCCCCCATCACCGCGATTTCGGCGGTGGGCCAGGCGTAGTTGAGATCGCCGCGCAAATGCTTTGACGCCATCACGTCATAGGCCCCGCCATAGGCCTTGCGGGTGATCACGGTAATCTTGGGCACAGTCGCCTCGGCATAGGCGAACAGCAGCTTCGCCCCGTGCTTGATGATGCCGCCCAGCTCCTGCGCGGTGCCGGGCAGGAAGCCGGGCACGTCGACAAAGGTCAGGATCGGGATCTCGAAGGCATCGCAGAAGCGCACGAAACGCGCCGCCTTCTTGCTGGCATTGATATCAAGGCAGCCCGCCAGCACCATCGGCTGATTGGCGACCACGCCCACCGTGCGCCCCTCAACCCGGCCAAAGCCGCAGATGATGTTCGCCGCATGGGCCGCCTGCACTTCGAAGAAATCGCCTTCATCCAGCACTTTGGCGATCACCTCCTGCATGTCATAGGGCTGGTTGGCATTGTCGGGGATCAGCGTGTCGAGGCTCGGCTCTTCGCGGTCGAACGGGTCGCTGGTTGGCCGCAGGGGCACTGTATCCCCGTTTGCTTTTGGGCGGTTCGAAAGCGGCAGGTAATCGAAGAATTCCCGCGTCGCGAGCAGCGCCTCGATATCATTCTCGAAAGCGATATCGGCAACCGAAGTCTT
Source organism: Altererythrobacter chaiwopuensis (assembly GCF_054957755.1). Taxonomy (NCBI): domain Bacteria; kingdom Pseudomonadati; phylum Pseudomonadota; class Alphaproteobacteria; order Sphingomonadales; family Erythrobacteraceae; genus Altererythrobacter; species Altererythrobacter chaiwopuensis. The sequence goes on along the minus strand of NZ_JBTXJG010000002.1, from coordinate 149,602 downwards.
GGTGGTGTGCGTCACCGCCCCGCCCAGTTCTTCCTGCGTCACCACTTCATTGGTGACCGTCTTGACCACTTCAGGCCCGGTCACGAACATGTAGGAGCTGTCCTTCACCATGAAGATGAAGTCGGTCATCGCGGGGGAATAGACCGCCCCGCCCGCGCACGGCCCCATGATGAGCGAAATCTGCGGCACCAAACCGCTCGCCAGCACATTGCGCTGGAACACCTCAGCATAGCCGCCAAGGCTGGCCACGCCTTCCTGAATGCGCGCGCCGCCGCTGTCATTGATGCCGATCACTGGCGCGCCGACCTTCATTGCATTGTCCATCACCTTGCAGATCTTTTCGGCATGGCGTTTCGACAATGAACCGCCGAACACGGTGAAGTCCTGGCTGAATACATAGACCAGCCGCCCGTTGATGGTGCCGCTGCCCGTGACCACGCCGTCGCCAGTGATCTTCTGATCCTGCATGCCGAAATCGGTGCAATCATGCTCGACATAGGTATCAAGTTCTTCAAAACTGCCTTCGTCGAGCAGCACCTCCAGCCGTTCGCGCGCGGTCAGCTTGCCCTTGGCGTGCTGCGCATCGATGCGCTTCTGGCCACCGCCCAGCAAGGCTGCGGCACGGCGACGTTCCATTTCAGCGATATTGGCGGACATCGGTTTTCCTGTAATGGCTGCAAATGCGCCAAGGGCCTAGCGACGGAAAACCGCCAAGGTCAACGTATCAAAATCGCAGCATGACACGCCGCGCGAGCGCAGGCGACAGCGAATAGACCCAGCGCAGCAACCTGACCTGGCCGACATTGGCCTCATCTGCATTGCTCTCGATCGCGTCGAGTATTTGCGCGGCGCATTCCTGCGGCGGCATCTTTTTCATCTGGCGATCCGCGGTCATCTGCGTTTCGACCACCGGTGGCAGCGCCTCGATCACGTGGATATTCGTGTCTTTCAGCTGTTCGCGCAGCGCCATGGTGTAGCTGCGCAGCCCCGCCTTGGTGGCGCAATAGACCGGGCCGCCAGCGCGCGGAGCAATGGCAAGCCCGCTGGTGACATTAACGATCGCTGCCTCGCCCCTCCTGCCCAGCATCGGCACCAGCGCGGTGATCAGGCGAATGGGGGCGTCGAGATTGGCATAGATACAGGCGTCCGCCGCATCGGCATCGGGCAGTTCCTGGCGAAAGTCATGATCGACCCCCTGCCCGGCATTGTTGATCAATATGTCGATTTCGCGATTGCCCAGATCCGCAATCAGCCCGTCTACCCCCTGCGCGCTGGAGAGATCGGCTTCGATCGCTTCGAACCCTTCGTCGCGCATTGCCGCCAACCGCTCCTTGTCGCGCCCGGTAATGGCAACCCTGGCGCCTTTGCCCTTGAGCTGCCGCGCCAGCTCGCGCCCGATTCCCGCGCTCCCTCCCGTGAGGAGGACCGATTTGCCTTTGACGTCCATCAGAGTTTCACGATCCCTTTTTCAATGAGGCTGTTCGCGCAATCGACAATCGTCTGCCTTTCATCGCGCGTCTTCCAGCCCAGGCGTTCAAGCGCATGGCTGGCATCGGCATTGCGGGTCTTGCCCAGTTCGGCCTTGACCGAACGGATACCGGGATTGAACAGGGCCAGCACATGGACGAGCCAGTCCGGCATCCTGCGGGTCGGCACCTTGCGCGCCTTGTCGCCCAGATTCTCTCGCAGCACCGCCCCAACATCGATGAATTTCATGAACTTGCCCGATGCGATGAAACGCTCGCCGGCAAGGCCGGGTTCTTCGAGGCATTTGACATGCAGCGCCGCGACATCGCGCACATCGACCACGGCAAACCCCAGATCGGGGGCAAGCGGCACCGCGCCCGAGAGCAATTGTTCGATCGCGCTGACCGATGTGGAAAAATCGGCACTGTAGACCGGACCGAGCACGAGCGAGGGGTTGATCGAAACGAACTCCATCCCCGCGCCATGTTCTGCCACCCAATCGCGTGCCGCCCGTTCAGCTATCGTCTTGGATTTGACATAGGGGTAAACGTCCGGGTGGTTGACGTCGGTCCAGTCGCTTTCGGTGACGGTATATTCCTTCTCGCTTCTGCCATAGGCGATTGCCGCCATCGAACTTGTCTGGACAAATCGCTTGACGTCCGCAGCCCTGGCAAAGCGCAGCGCGCGCAATGTGCCCTCGCGCGCGGGAACGATTAGATCATCCTCGTGCCTGGGCGGAGCGAGCGGCAGGGGTGAAGCTACATGTGCCACTGCATCGCACCCGGCATTGGCCTCGGCCCAGCCTGCATCGCTCATCAAATCGGCCTGGAAGACCTTGAGCCGTTCCCCCGCTGCAGGCCAGCGCGCGCGCAGGCGCGGCTCGCTGCGGGCTGTGTCCCTCACCGTGGTATGGACCGTGTAGCCCCTGGCCAGCAGCTGATCGATCAACTCGCCGCCGATATAGCCGGTGCCGCCGGTTACGAGTATTGTGCCTGTCATTGCATGCCTCCCCTTGAGCGAGAGGAATATGCGAAATAGCGGCAATGGGCAACGAGAAGGGACGTGAATGCAGCAGGTCGATTTTCTGGTGATCGGAGCGGGCATTGCCGGGCTGTCTGCTGCCGCCCGTCTGGCCCGGCGGGGCAAGGTGGTGGTGTGCGAGGCGGAAGGCGCGCCCGGCGTGCATGCATCGGGGCGCAGCGCGGCATTCGCCCATTTCGACATGGACGAACCCATCGTCCGTGCGCTGACCGCTGCCAGCCTGCCGCTGCTCGAAGAACCGGGAGCGCGGGTGCACCCTGCGCTGTTCGTGGCGCCCGGTGGGCAGGAGGCCGCGCTTGACCGGCTGGAGGCGGATTATCGCGCGTGGGCGCCCGGTGTTCAGCGGCTCGACCCTGAGGCGGCGCGGGCGCTGGTGCCGGTGCTCAATATCGGCGATGGCGGCATTACCGGCGCGCTGATCGATCCGAACGGGCGCAAGCTCGACGCCCATGCCATGCTGGAGGGGCATCGCCGCGTGCTGCGCGAAAACGGCGGCAGGATCTCGCTCGATGCGCCGGTCAGGGCGATGCGCCGCGATGGCGAGCGCTGGATTGTCGACACGCCGCAGGAAAGCTTTGCTGCAAGGGTAGTGGTCAATGCCGCGGGTGCATGGGTTGATGATGTCGCCGCGCTGGCTGGCGTCGCAGCGATCGGCATCCAGCCAATGCGGCGCACGGTCATTACCTTCGATGTGCCCAAGGGGCTGGACGTGTCGGCGTGGCCCTTCACCAAAACTGTCGGCCCCGGCTTCTATATCGAGCCGGAGGGGCGCGGAAGGTTGCTGGCCTGCCCGATGGACGAGCATCCCTCCGCCCCCTGCGATGCGCAGCCGGAGGAAGAGGATGTGGCGCTTGCGGCCTGGCGGGTCGAACAGGCGACCACGCTGGAAATCCGCCGGATCGCCAGCAAATGGGCGGGGCTCAGGAGCTTTGCGCCTGACCGCCGCCCGGTCGCGGGCTTCGATCCCGATGCGCCCGGCTTCTTGTGGCTGGCGGGCCAGGGCGGGTTCGGCCTGCAGACCTCTCCAGCGATGGCATTGGCCGCCGAAGCGCTTGCCTGCCAGCACGACTGGCCGGAGGAATTGCGCGCCGTGGGGGCCCAGCCGGAAATGCTTTCGCCCGCGCGGCTGCGCGGCTAGCTCACTTCAGCAGCACCAGTTCCTCGGCCATCGAGGGATGCAGCGCCACCGTGTCATCGAAGGCCTGCTTGGTCAGCCCGGCCTTCACCGCCACTGCGGCAGCTTGCAGGATCTCGGGCGATTCCGGGCCGATCATGTGGATGCCCAGCACTTTCTCTGACGTCGATTCGACGATCATCTTGTAGAGCCCGCGCTCTGCATGGGGGGCAAAGATGTTCTTCATCGGCCGAAAATCGGAGGTGTAGACCTTGACATCGCCATGGGTTTCGCGCGCCTGCGCTTCGGTCAGCCCCACGCCAGCCAGCGGCGGCTGGCTGAATACCGCGCTGGGAATGGCGGAATAATCGATCGTGCGCGGGTTGCCGCCGAACACCGTATCGGCAAAGGCATGGCCTTCGCGGATCGCCACCGGGGTCAGCTGCACCCGGTCGGTCACATCGCCCACGGCGTAGATGCTGTCGCAACTGGTGCGGTTGTATTCGTCAACCTTGATCGCGCCATTGTCGGCCATTTCCACGCCCGCGCTGTCCAGCCCCAGCCCCTTGCTGTTGGGGTTGCGCCCGGTGGCGATCAGCACCTGGTCAACCTTGACCGGATTGGCATCTCCAAGGTCCACGATCAGGCAGCCATCATCGGCCTTTTCGACCGATTTGATCTGGCTGTGCATGCGAAAATCGATCCCGCGCCCCATCGCGATATGCAGCATCCGGTCGACAATCTGCTGGTCATAGCTGCGCAGGATCCGGTCGGTGCGGTTGACCACCGTTACTTCGCTGCCAAGTGCGTTGAACACGCCGGCAAATTCCATCGCGATATAGCCGCCGCCAACCACCATCAGGCACTTGGGCTGCTGTTCCAGATGGAACACTTCGTTCGAGCTGATGCAGTGCTCGGCGCCGGGGAAATCGGGCATGGCGGGCCAGGCGCCGGTCGCAATCAGGATATATTTCGCGGTGACTTCGCGCCCGCTGGCAAGCCGCACTGAATGCGGACCGGTTACGGTCGCGCGTTCGGCGAATACTTCAACCTCATGGCTGGCCAGCGTCTGGCCATAGAGGCCTTCGAGCCGGTCGACATCGGCATTCACGAAATCGCGCAGTTTTGCCCAGTCGAAGCTTTTGCCCTCGATCGTCCAGCCCAGCGTTTCGGCATGGCCAAGTTCCTCTGCGAACATGGATCCGTAAACCAGCATCTTCTTGGGCACGCAGCCGCGGATCACGCAGGTGCCGCCAACCCGGTATTCCTCTGCCACTGCCACCCTGGCTCCGTGCGCGGCAGCGACGCGGCTGGCCCGCACGCCGCCCGAACCGGCGCCAATGGTAAAAAGGTCGTAATCGTATTCGGCCATGAACAAGCTCCTGCTGGGTGGGCGGCATATGGTGACAGGCAGCACGCTTGCCAACCGCCGCCGCCCGGCAGCGCATTGTTCGCAGGCCTGTGCGGCTCAGTTACGCGCTGGCTGCGCGCGGCCCCCTGTTGCCGCCCGACCCGCGGCGACCGCCGCCGCCCGGCTTGCCGCGAAAGCCGCCCGGGCGAGAAGGCTTGCCCTTGCGCGCAGTATGCTTCTGCTTGGGGGCGCCCTGCGACTTGCCAGGCGCGTCGCCTTGCGAACGCGATCCGCCGCGCGGCTTGGGGTCGACCCGCTGGCGCTGGCCAGGTGCCGTCCTTTTGGTAGGGCCGACGCCTTCAACAACTGCACGGAAATTGTCCGGCAGCGGCAAACGTTCGAACTCCGCATCGGTATTGCGGCGAATATCCCTCAGATAATCGCGCTCATCCTCGGCGCAGAACGCAATCGCAATCCCGTCCTTGCCCGCACGCGCGGTGCGTCCGATGCGGTGGACATATTGCTCGGGCACATTGGGCAGTTCGTAATTGATCACATGGCTGACGCCGGGGATGTCGATCCCGCGGGCAGCCACATCGGTTGCCACCAGAATCGGCGTCTTGGCGGATTTGAATTCTGCCAGGGCGCGCTCACGCTGCGGCTGGCTCTTGTTGCCATGGATCGCATTGGCGGGAATGCCGCACTGGTGCAGCTTCTTCACCACCCGGTCCGCGCCGTGCTTGGTGCGGGTAAAGATCAGCACACGCTCGAACTTGCCCGGCACCTTGTGGCGTTCTTGCAGCATCATTTCGAGCAATGTCTGCTTCTCGTCCTGCTGGACCATGAACAGATACTGGTCGACGCGCTCAGCCGTGGTGGCTGCGGGCGTAACCGATACCTGCACCGGATTGCGGCAATATTTGCCGACCAGTTCCTTGATCGCCTTGGGCATGGTGGCACTGAAGAACAGCGTCTGCCGCTCGGCTGGAACCAGCTCGTTGATGCGGCGCAGCGCATGGATGAAGCCAAGGTCGAGCATCTGGTCCGCTTCATCGAGAACAAGGATTTCCACGCCCGAAAGGTTGAAGGCCTTCTGGTCGATCAGGTCGAGCAAGCGGCCCGGCGTGGCGACCAGAATGTCGGTCCCGCGGTGCAGCTTGTTGCGATCCTTGCCCACCGAAGTGCCGCCCACGATCGACTGGACCTTGAGGCCCGCAAGCGCGCCGTAATCCTTGGCGCTCTGGGCTATCTGCCCGGCGAGCTCGCGCGTCGGTGCAAGCACCAGCATGCGGCAGCTCTTGAATGGAATGTGGCCTTCAGCATCGCGCAAACGGTCAATGCTGGGCAGCATGAATGCCGCCGTCTTGCCGGTTCCGGTTTGCGCAATGCCCAGCAGGTCGCGGCCTTCCAGCACGGGCGGAATCGCCTGTACCTGGATCGGCGTTGGCGTGGTGTAGCCTTTCAACTCGAGGGCCTGGAGCACTGGCTGCGACAGCCCGAGTTCGTCAAACTGACGGGGAGTTTCGATTGTCATTATATGTATTTAACTCGCAATTTATGCGGCGCGCGACTTGCCCCTTGGCGGATTCCGGATGGAATCGTCGCGCGGCGCGGGTGTCTCAAACGACCCGCGTGAAAAGGGAAGTCTTCTAGAAAAACCGAGGCGCGGCCGGGGCGGATATTTTCAGTTTTCCGCCGCTTCACGCAGGCTAGCGCGCTTCGATCGGCGGCATGTGGGGGCGAGCGCAGAAAAAGTCAAACGAATTCGCTGCGCTGCAACAAGGGCTGGTGCGCATCAGCCATCCACGACAGGGATTGGAAAATTGAGGGAATTCGGGGAAAACCGCTAAGATCTGCCGATTCTGCCATGCCGGGATTGTCTGCCCCGGCAGGCCGGCAATGAAATCATTGGGGGATATTGAAAATGAGCGCTGCGGGATCAACACAGGTGGCATTCATGCCAGTGGCAAACAATCTGGCCCTGGCTGATCTTGGCCGGGCACTGGCAGCAGGATGGCACGATTTCCGCAGATTTCCCCTGCCTGGCCTGCTGTTTGCCGGAATCTTCGCTGCGGCAGGCCTGTTTCTCCTCTTCGCGCTCAAGAGCCGCAGCGAATGGGCCTGGCTGGTTCCCGCCGCTGCGGGCTTTCCGATCCTCGCCCCCTTTGCCGCTGCCGGCCTTTACGAGGTTAGCCGCCGGATCGAAACCGGCGAACCGATCGGCTGGCGCCCGGTGCTTGGCGCGGTGCGCGGGCGCGGCGACGATCAATTGCCTGTGCTGGGCATGCTTGCATTCGTGTTCTTCGCCTTCTGGGTGATCATCGCGCATACGGTTTTCGGCGTGTTCCTCGGCCCAAACGGTCTGGGGGCGGATCCGCTGGCGGCACTGACCTCGCAAGCAGGCATAGCGATGCTGTGTGTCGGCGGGGCGATAGGCGCAGTGCTGGCCTTTACCTTCTTCGCCATGACCGTGGTCAGCATGCCGATGCTGGTCGACCGCGAAGTGGATTTCATAACCGCCATCATCGTGAGTTTCCGCGTGGTGCGCGCAAATATGCGCACGATGCTGGTGTGGGCCGCCTTCGTGGCAAGCGTGCTGTTCGCGGCGATGGCGCCGCTGTTCCTGGGGCTACTTCTGGTGCTGCCCGTGCTGGGCCATGCCACCTGGCACCTTTATCGCCGGGCGACGGACGTGTCAGGCTAGCCCAGCCGCCTTCAACAAAGCCTGCGTGCTGGCATCGAAGGTGCCGCCGCCGGCCTCGATATCCCTGGCCATCTTCTTGCCCAGCTCCACGCCGAACTGGTCGAAGGGGTTGATCTGCATCAGCACGGCATTGGCAAAGGTGCGGTGTTCATGGAAGGCGATCAGCGCGCCCAGCGTTGCCGCGTCAAGATCATCGCACAGCATGGTTGCGCTGGGCCGGTCGCCGGGGAAGGCGCGCGCCGGGTCATTCCCGTCTTTCGCCATGTTCCCGCCTGCCATCAGCGCCGCCCCTTGTGCAAAGCAATTGGTCAGCAGGATGGCGTGATGCGCGGGATCGAGCGCGTCGCCCGGCGCGATGCTGGCGATGAAATCCACCGGCACCAGATGCGTGCCCTGATGCAGCAGCTGAAACACAGCGTGCTGCGCGTCAGTGCCCACCCCGCCCCATGTGATTGGCGCAGTTGAGCCATCGACGGGCGAGCCGTCCGCCTTCACGCTCTTGCCGTTCGATTCCATCTCCAGTTGCTGGAGATAATCGGGCAGCAGGCCCAGCCGCTCGTCATAGGCAAAGCACGCGCGCGTCTGGCAACCGCGCAGGCGGGTGTAATACTGATCGGCAAAGGCTGCGCGCAGGCACAGGTTTGCCGCGCCATCATGATCGCGGAAATGCTCGTCCACTGCCCGCGCGCCGGCCAGCATGGCGGTGAAATCGTCCATCCCCACCGCCAGCGCGACCGGGAAGCCGATCGAGGACCACAGCGAATAGCGCCCGCCCACGCTTTCGGGGAAGGGCAGCACGCGGGTTTCATCGACGCCCCATTCCACCGCCTTTTCGGGCGAGGCGGTGAGCGCCACCACGCGGCCCGAGGGATCGGAAACGCCGTTGTCCGCCAGCCATTTCAGCGCCGATGCGGCATTGGTCATGGTCTCGATCGTGGTGAAGGTCTTGCTGGCCACCGCAATCATGGTGGTCGCCGGATTGCAGGCCGCAAACGCCGCCTCGAGCGCCACCCCGTCGATATTCGAAACCACATGCACATCCACCAGGCTTAGATCGCGCGTCAGCGCATCGACCGCCAGCGCCGGGCCGAGCGCGCTGCCGCCAATGCCGATATGGATCAGGTGGTTGATCTCGCCCAAGGCGCCGCCATGAATCGCCTCGACCAGCATGCCCATGCGCGCGAGCAGGGCCTCACCCTCCTCCACATCGGCATCATCGCCCACGCCGCGCATCGCGCTGTGCGTGGCGGCACGCCCTTCGGTAAGGTTGACCACTTCACCGCCAAGCAACTTTGCGCGCTGCCCGGCAAAATCGCACGCTTCGGCCAAGGCTTCGAATCCGGCCATCAGATCGGCGTCAAGGTGGGTCTTCGACCAGTCGAACAGGATCCCGCTTTCGCCGCCCTCATCCGGCCATCCGATCCGCCCCGACAGCTCGGCCACGCGCCCCGCATCAGCCGCGAACAGATCCTGCAGGCTGCGCCGTGGCAGCGATTGCAGATGGTTCCATGCGGCAGCGATCTTGTCAGACATCACGAAAAGCCTTTCACAACTTGCGTCACCGCGATTAGGGACGTGGGCGATGGATGGGAACCCTGTAGATACGAATGCATTGGCCGGCGAGGCGGCGCAGCAGCACGAAAGCTGGGGCGGTTTTGCCGCCTTCGTGCTCAAGCTGGCATTGGTGGTGCTGATATTCCGCAGCTTCGTGTTCTCGCCCTTCTCGATTCCCAGCGAAAGCATGCTGCCCCAGCTGTGGAATGGCGACTATCTGCTCGCTGCCAAGTGGCCCTATGGCTATTCGAGATACTCCCTGCCGTTCGAACTGCCGCTGATCCCCGGCCGTGTGCTGGCCAGCCAGCCCGATCGCGGCGACGTGGTGATCTTCAAGCATCCGGTCGACGGCAGCGACTATATCAAGCGCGTGATCGGCCTGCCGGGCGATAGCGTGGCGATGGTGGGCGGGCAGGTCGTGCTCAATGGCGAAGCGATCGCGAAGGAGCGAATCGGCGATTTCGTGATCCCCGCATCCGCCAATACCAGTTGCGCCACTGCCGCCGCACGCGAGCAAGATGCGGCTGGCATCGTGACCTGCCGCTATGCCCGGTTCCGCGAAACCCTGCCTTCGGGCATAAGCTATGAAGTGATCGATTTCGGCGAGCGCCCGGTCGACAACACCCGCGCGCTGATCGTGCCCGAAGGGCGCCTGTTCGTGATGGGCGACAATCGCGACAATTCGCAGGACAGCCGCTTTGAGTCCCGGCCCGGCGGCGGGGTGGGCCTGGTGCCGCAAGATCTGCTGGTGGGCCGCGCGACAATAATCATGTGGTCAACCGATGGCAGCGCCGAATGGATCAAGCCGTGGACCTGGTTCACATCTGCGCGCTGGAGCCGCATCGGGGACCTGCTGTGACCGAGCTTTCCGCTGAAACGCGCGACTGGCTGGCAGGGCTTGGCATCACACCCGAAAATGAGCCGCGCTGGCTTGCGGCGCTTACCCACGGCAGCATGGCGGCCAATGTGAATTATGAACGGCTGGAGTTTCTGGGTGACCGGGTGCTGGGCCTGGCGATGGCGGAATGGCTGTTCGAAGAAAGCAAGGCCGCCGAGGGCACGCTGTCGCAGCGCCTCAACGCGCTGGTCAGCCGCCAGACCTGCGCCCGGGTCGCCGCCGAGTTCGGCCTTCCTGACCATATCCGCCTGGGCAAGCAGGCGCGCGACGATGGCGCGCGCGAAAGCACCAATATCCTGGGCGATGTAATCGAAGCGCTGCTGGGCGCGCATTTCCTCGACTTCGGTTTTGCCCCGACGCGCGATCTGATCCGCACCTTGTGGGCGCAGCAATTCACTGGCGGAGCCGGCAAGACCAAGCATCCCAAAAGCGCGCTGCAGGAATGGGCGGCTGGCAACCAGCGCAGGCCGCCTGAATACGAACTGGTTGCGCGCGAGGGGCCGGACCATGCGGCGCGGTTCACCGTGCGCGTCAGCGTAAAGAATGTCGGCGAGGCACAAGCCACCGCCGCCAGCAAGCAAGAGGCCGAGCGGCTCGCCGCCGCCGCCTTTATGGAGCAATATGCATGAAGGAATTGATGGAGCCACACGATCGAAACCGACAGGTTTCGCAAGGCCAAGCGGCCGTCCGCAGCCGCTCTGGAGCGCAGCGGAAGAACAGCGGCGAGGAAGTCATGCAATGACCAATCAAAAATGCGGCGTAGTGGCAGTGATCGGCGCGCCCAATGCGGGCAAGAGCACGCTGGTCAACCAGTTGGTGGGCCAGAAAGTCGCGATCACCAGCCCCAAGGCGCAGACCACCCGCGCGCGCATGCTGGGCATTGCCTTGCACGACAATGTGCAGATGATCCTGGTCGATACACCGGGCATTTTCGCACCCAGGCGCAAGCTCGACCGCGCGATGGTGAGCGCGGCCTGGGAAGGCGCCGAGGCGGCCGATGCCGTGCTGTTGCTGGTCGATCCGGTCAAGCAGCGGCGGCACGAACTGGAACCACTGCTGGAAGCGCTGGCCAAGCGCCCTGAGCGCAAGTTTCTGGTGCTCAACAAGGTCGATGTGGCGAAGAAGGAGCCGCTGCTGGCACTGGCGCAAGAGCTTGGCAGCAAGGTCGATTTCGCCGATGTGTTCTTTGTCTCCGCGCTGACGGGTGACGGCGTTCCTGAAATGAAGGCGGCGCTGGCCAAGCTGATGCCGGAGGGGCCGTGGCATTACCCCGAGGATCAGGTTTCGGATGCGAGCGAACGCCTGCTAGCCACCGAAGTCACCCGCGAACAGCTCTATCGCCAATTGCATGAAGAGCTGCCCTATGACTCGGCCGTGCGGCCTGAAAGCTATCAGCACCGGCCCGACGGCAGCGTCGAGATCCACCAGCAAATCGTGATCGGACGCGACAGCCAGAAACCGATTGTCCTTGGCAAGGGCGGGTCACGGATCAAGGCGATTGGTGAGGCCGCGCGTGCCGAACTGAGCGAAATGCTGGGCGTGAAGGTCCACCTGTTCCTGCATGTGAAGGTCAGCGAGAAGTGGGCCGAGGACCGTGAGATTTTCGAGGAAATCGGGCTCGACTGGGTACGGTAGCCCAATTGCCCATTTCGTCATTGCGAGCGCAGCGAAGCAATCCAGATACAGAGGTAGCCCCTCTCGCGGATGTTCGAAGCTGGATTGCCACGTCGCCTCTGACGAGGCTCCTCGCAATGACAAGCATGGGTAAGCCGATCAATTTCACGCTTGGCCCGGATTGAGGCGCTGACTACAAACCCCCATGCCCTCCACCGAAGTGCTTCTCCAGATTGGTTCCGCCCTCGCGGTCGGCCTGCTGGTTGGCGTTGAGCGCGGATGGAACCTGCGGGGCGCACAGGAAGGCATGCGGGTTGCGGGAGTGCGCACTTTCAGCCTGCTGGGGCTGGTGGCGGGGCTCGCGGGCTTGCTTGCCGCTTTACAGTATCAGATCGCCTCCGGCGCAATCGTGATCGGCGCGGCGGCGGTAATTGCGATTGGCTATGCACAAGCGTCCAGAGCCGACGGCAAGCCCGATGCGACATCGGCCATTGCCGCGATTGTCACGCTGGCGCTCGGCTTCCTGGGTGGCAGCGGCGAGCCGGCTCTGGCGGTCGCGGGCGGTGCGGTGGTCACGCTGATCCTGGCGCTCAGAGCCGAACTGCACAATTTCGTCAGCGCGCTCGACGCCGAGGATGTGAAAGCCTTTGCCCGCTATGCCGTGATCGCGCTGGCGGTGTTCCCCTTCCTGCCCGAGGGGCGCTATGGCCCCTATGACGCGTGGGAACCGCAAATATTGTGGCTCGTGGTGGTGATCGTCACCGGCTTCAGCTTCCTGGGCTATGTCGCCAACCGCATTTTCGGCGCCAAACGCGGAACGATTGCGACGGCAGTGATCGGCGGAGCCTATAGCTCCACCGCAGTGACGCAGAGCTTTTCCCAGCGGCTTGGGGCTGGCCACGGAAGCGGCGCTGAAAACGCCGGAATCGCGCTGGCCACAGCAGTCATGTTTATTCGCGTGATCGTGCTGGTGGCGCTGATCGCCACCCCGCTGCTGGTACCATTCGTGACAGTGTTGTCCCCAGCAGTGCTGGTTGCCTTTGGCGTGAGCTACTGGCTTTACCGCAAATCTGAACACAGCAGCGGCCCTGCCCCGCCGGGCAACCCGATCGCCTTGCTCCCGGCTTTCGGCTTCGTCGCCTTCGTTGCTGTGGCAGCCGTGGCAGCACGCTGGGCACAGGAAAGTTTCGGCGAGCAAGGTATCGCCGTATTGCTGTTCCTGATGGGCACCATGGACGTCGACGCCTCGATCATCACCGCCGGAGGGCTGGAGCCCGGCACGATCAGCGCGCAGCTCGCCGCGCTGGCGATAGCAGGCACTATCATGGCCAATATGAGCGTAAAGCTGGGCGTAACGATTACCTATGGCCGCGCCGCAGCCAGGCAAGCCGCCTGGGCATTGGGCGCAAGCATGGTGGCGCTGGCCGCGAGTCTTCTGATCGGCTATCTACGGATTTAGGTGTCAGACAATCAGCTGACGCCAAGCTTTTCAAGCTTAGCTGCAAGTGCCTTTTCGTCGAACGGCTTGGTCACGTAATCGTCCGCGCCCGCCGCGATCCCTTCATGGATATCAGTTGCAGCCCCTTTCGAGGTGCAGAATACCACCTTGGGTGGATGCGCCGTGGGTATTGCGCGCAAGGCACTGACAAATTCAGGCCCGCTCATCACCGGCATCTGCCAATCGGTCAGCACGAGATCAGGCATGGCGCGCCTGCAGTAGGCCAATGCCTCTTCGCCATTCTCCGCCTCCAGCACATTGAAGCCAAGGCTGGTCGCAATCTTCGTTGCCACCTTGCGGATCACGCGGCTGTCATCCACCACCAGGCATGTGCGCACACGCGCGGCGCGCGTTTCGTTCACGTCGCGCATTGCCTTGGCTGCGCGCACGATGGCATCGGTGCCTGACTCCACTGCCTCGGCATCCTCCGGCTCTACCTCGTCACTCGCATCGGCCTCCGCCTCGTAGCGGTTTGCGGCAAGCTTTTCCGCCAGCGTCATGCCTTCGAGTGCCCGGCCTTTCTTTCCGGCGCTATGGCCGGCGGACCGCTTGATCAAATTCTGAATGGCACGAACTCCCCTTTGGCGTCAAAGCCTTGCTGCGGGTGCACAGGCGCAACTTCGCCTGGTGTCATGCGGACATGGAGGAACGGAATCCAGACATCGCCATATTCGGCCTTCTGGTACCACACGTCGAGGACGTCATAACTCGCCCAGATCCCGTCCGGCTCGCGCAGACGCAAGCCTTCGCCAATCCGCGGCACTGCGGCAAAGCGCAGCCGTGATTGCGTCTGGTGGGTCTCGTTCTGGACTTCGATCTCGATCACGCTCGCAAACCCTTGATGAGGGTTAACCAGTAACGCGCAATCCTTGATGATTTACGAACAAGCCGCAGTGAACACGCCCCGACGCATAATGGTTACTTTGCGCTTGCCGGTTTCTTTTTCGCGGTTGATTTCTTGCGCTTTTTCTTGGCCGGCCCCTTGGCCGCACGGGCATTGATCAACTCGACTGCCTGCGCTTCGGTAACATCTTCAGGCTTCACGTCCTTGGGCAGGGTCGCGTTGGTCGTGCCATCGGTGACATAGGGGCCATAGCGGCCCGGCATCACCTTGATCTCGCCGCCGCTGGTAGGGTGCACGCCGAGCGTCTTGATCGGCTCGGCCTTGGCCCGCCCTTCCCCGCCATTCTTGCGATTGGCTGCCTCGGCCAGGATGGTGACCGCTGCATTCATCCCCACGTCGAATACGTCGCGTGTCGATTGCAGCTTCCCGTATTTGCCGTCGTGGCGAAGATAGGGGCCGTAGCGCCCGATCGCGGCTTCGATTTCCTGGCCGGTTTCCGGGTGCGTGCCCACAATGCGCGGCAGATCGAGCAGCTTCACCGCCCATCCGAGATCGAAATCGTCGATGTCCTTGGGGATCGAGGCGCGCCTGGCCTCCTTGCCGTCCCCCATCTGCACGTAAGGGCCGAAGCGTCCGGTCTTGCGGTGGATCTCCTCACCCGTTTCAGGATGCGTGCCCATCAGGCCGTCGTCCTCGCCCGCTCCGCCCTCGCCGCCCGGCTGCGCAAAGCGGCGGGTATATTTGCATTCGGGGTAATTGTTGCAGGCGACAAAAGCGCCAAACTTGCCGCCGCGCAGCGCCAGCCGGCCGCCCTCGCGGCCTTCATCGCGGCACAGGGGGCACATGCGCGGATCGGTGCCATCCTCGCTCGGCGGGAACAGATAGTCCGACAGATATTCGTCCAGCACCTCGGTCACTTCCGATGGCAGCTTCTCAATCACCTCGTCGGCCTTGGGCTTGAAGTCCGCCCAGAACTTGGAAAGCAGATCCTTGTATTCCTCACGCCCGTCGGAAACCGTATCGAGCTCGTCTTCCATCCCGGCGGTGAAGTCATATGCGACATAGGTCGGGAAGAAGCGCTCGAGGAAGGCGGTCAGCAAACGGCCCGATTCCTCGGCGAAGAAACGGTTTTTCTCCATCCGCACATAGTCGCGGTCCCGCAAAGTCTGGATGGTCGAGGCATAGGTCGATGGGCGCCCGATGCCGAGCTCCTCCAGCCGCTTGACCAGCGAGGCTTCTGAAAAGCGCGGCGGCGGCTGGGTGAAGTGCTGGTTGGCCTCGACGCCCTTCTTGAGCGGGCTGTCGCCCTTGCGCAGCACCGGCAGCAGGCCGTCTTCCTCATCGTCGGACTTGTCATCAAGTCCTTCCTGATAAACGGCGAAGAAGCCGGGGAATTTCACCACCTGGCCGGTCGCCCGCAATTCATGCGTGCCGGTAGGATCGCGCAGCGTCACCGTGGTGCGTTCAAGCTGGGCGGCGGCCATCTGGCTTGCCATCGCGCGCTTGAAGATCAGCTGGTAGAGCTTGGCTTCATCGCCCGAACCAGCAGCATCGCGGCGGAAATCGGTTGGCCGGATCGCTTCATGGGCTTCCTGCGCGTTCTTGGCCTTGGTGGCATAAAAACGCGGCTTTTCGGGCAGATAGGCGCTGTCATAGCGCTCGCCGATCGCCTCGCGCAGGGCCATGATCGCCCCCGCATCCATCTGCACGCCGTCGGTGCGCATATAGGTGATGGCGCCCGCTTCATAGAGGTTCTGCGCGCAGCGCATTGTGTGGCTGGCGGAAAAGCCCAGCTTGCGCGCGGCCTCCTGCTGCAGGGTCGAAGTGGTGAACGGCGGCGAGGGATTGCGCTTCAGGGGCTTGGTCTCGATATCCTCGACCGTGAAGCGCGCGCCTTCGACTGCGGCCCTGGCGGCCATGGCGCTGCCCTGGTTGCCCAGGCTGAGCTTTTCCAGCTTCCTGCCTTCGAACCTGACCAGCCGGGCATCGAATTCGGTCCCGTCCTGTTCGAGCTTCGCCACCACCGACCAGTATTCATCGGCGCGGAAGGCTTCGATCTCGCGCTCGCGGTCAACGATCAGGCGCAGCGCCACCGATTGCACGCGCCCCGCGCTTTTCGCGCCGGGCAGTTTGCGCCACAGCACCGGCGAAAGTGTGAAACCGAACAGGTAATCGAGCGCGCGGCGCGCCAGATAGGCGTCGATCAGCGGCTGGTCGAGATCGCGCGGGCTCTTCATCGCTTCGGTCACGGCATTCTTGGTGATCGCGTTGAAGGTGACGCGGTCAACCTTCGCAGGCAGCGCCTTGCGCTTCTTCAAGAGCTCGCGCACATGCCAGCTGATCGCCTCCCCCTCGCGGTCAGGGTCGGTCGCGAGAATGAGGCGGGTGGCGTTCTTCGCGGCGTCGGCGATTTCCTTGAAGCGGCTCTGCTTGTCGCGATAGAGCTCCCAGTCCATCGCGAAATCCTCGTCCGGGCGCACACTGCCGTCCTTGGGCGGCAGATCGCGGACATGGCCATAGCTGGCCAGGACCTTGAAGTCCCCGCCCAGATATTTCTCGATGGTTTTCGCCTTGGCTGGCGATTCGACGATGACTAGCTGCATTGCGGTTTTTTGAAGCCCCTACGCGTATACGTGTACACACGCGCGAAGGTGGGGCCGGGATTCGCGCTTCGTCAAGAGGGTTGATCAGGCAGTACTAAGGGACACCCGCCCGCCCGCATGCCGTGCCAGCATGCCCGCAATCTCCAGTTCGAGCAGCGCCATCTGCACCGCCGCCGCACCGGCGCCCGCCTGGCGGATCAGCTCGTCCACCGCGATGGGCGCGGTGGTAAGCAGCGATGCGATGTCGGCCGGTTCTGCCTCTGCCAGCTCATCCACATCATAATCAAACGCTGGCGCCTCCTCGCGGAAGCTGGAACGCGGCGTGCCGTCAAAGCCGCTCAGCAGCTCGATCACATCATCGGGCGATTGCACCAGCACCGCGCCGTCGCGGATCAGCTGGTTGCACCCTTGCGATCGCGCGTCGAGCGGACTGCCGGGGATCGCCATGACTTCCCGCCCCGCTTCGCCCGCCAGCCGCGCGGTGATGAGCGAACCCGATTTGGGCGCAGCCTCGACCACCAGCGTGCCTGCCGCCATCCCGGCAATGATGCGGTTGCGGCTGGGGAAATGGCTACCCTTGGGCTCGGTTCCCGGCGGCTGTTCGGCCAGCAGCAAAGCCTCGCGCGCGATCCGATCCTGCAAATCCTGGTGCTGCGGCGGATAGGCAATGTCGATCCCGCTGGCGATCACGCCGATGGTTGCAGGCAATGCGCCTTGGTGCGCCGCCCCGTCGATCCCGCGCGCCAGCCCTGAAACCACGGTGAAGCCCGCCTGCGCCAATGCATTGGCGAATTCGCGCGCCAGCTTGATCGCAGCGGCCGAGGCATTGCGCGCGCCGACCATCGCGACACATGGCCGCGCGGCAAGCGTGGCGTCTCCGCGATAGGTGATTATGGGAGGGGCGCTGTCGAGCTGGGCCAGCATCGCCGGGTAATCGGGCTGATCGTGGAACAGATATTTCGCGCCCGCCCGGCGCACGGCAGAGATTTCGCGCTCGACCGTTTCCTCCGGCGCCGCGCGATACTGCCGCCCCCCACGCTTGCCCAGATCGGGCAGCGCCTCCAGCGCAGTGCTCGCATCGCCGAATCGGGCAAGCAGCTGGCGAAAGCTGACCGGGCCGATATTGGGCGACCGCAGCAAGCGGATGCGTGCGAATGCTTCTTCCTGGGAAAGCACCGGTTGCGACCCTGCGCTTTCCATCAGCGGGCCGTTCGTATCATTTCTTGCCGCCCAGGCGCGGTTCCTCACCCTTCATCAGCCGCGCAATATTGGCGCGGTGGAGATAGATGATCAGGCCCGCGATTGCCGCGAGCACCGGGAAATAGTCGGGATAACCAAACAGCGGCGCGGCGGCCGCTGCGGCCACCACCGCGCTCATTCCCGCGAGCGAGGAAATGCGGAAGATCGCCAGCACGCTGAGCCACACCAGCGCATAGGCGAGCCCGATCGGCCAGGCGAGCCCGAAGCTGACCCCGGCATTGGTGGCCACGCCCTTGCCGCCCTTGAAATTGAGCCACACCGGGAAACAGTGGCCGATCACCGCTGCTCCGGCGGCGAAGGCCATCGTTGGTCCGCCCCACAGCTCGCCCGCGATCCACACCGGGGCAAAACCCTTGGCCAGATCAAGCAGCAACGTCGCAGCGGCCAGCCCCTTGTTCCCGGTGCGCAGCACATTGGTGGCGCCGATATTGCCGCTGCCGATGCTGCGCACATCGCCCAATCCGGCGGCTTTGGTCAGGAGCAGGCCGAAGGGGATCGAGCCGAGCAGATAGCCGAGCAATGCTGCCAGAATTACTTCAGTACCCATCAAAATTCCTAACCGTTCACCCCGAGCTTGTCGAAGGGTTGTCCTTTCTTCTAATGGTTTGTCAGCAAAAGAAAAGAACAGGGCTATGGCAAATTCAGGGTCAGGACGGAGTAAGAATGACGATTGATGCCAGCTCCCCCATCCTGCTGTTCGATTCCGGCGTTGGCGGGCTGACCGTGCTGGCCGAGCTTCGCAAACTGCTGCCCGATGCCCCGGTGATTTATGCCGCAGACCTGGCGGGCCTTCCCTATGGCAACAAGTCGGAGGCGCAGATCGCGGCGCGCGTCGCGGGCCTGCTGGGCCGGCTGAGCGAGCGCTATCGCCCGCGCCTTGTCTGCATCGCCTGCAACACGGCCAGCACGATCGCGCTGGGCATGGTGCGCGAAGTGCTGGAGATCCCTGTGGTTGGCACGGTGCCCGCAATCAAGCCTGCCGCCGCGCAGTCGCGCAGCGGGGTGATCGGGCTGCTGGGGACCGAAGCGACCGTGCGCCAGGCCTATGTTGACCGGCTCGAGGCCGAATTTGGCAACGGCCACCGCTTGCTGCGCCACGCCGCGCCCGGCCTGGTCGAAGCGGCGGAGGCCAAGCTGCGCGGGCTGCCGGTGGACATGGCGGTGATCAAGGCTGCAGCAGATGCCTTGCGCGCCATGCCGGATGGAGAATCGATCGACACGGTCGTGCTCGCCTGCACCCATTTCCCGCTGCTGGCGGGGGAGCTGGCGCAGGCTTTCGGCCCCGATGTGCAGCTGGTTGACGGGGCGGCGGGAATTGCGCGGCGGATCGTGCAATTGACCGAGGGGCAGGTTTTCGCCCGCACCGTGCCCGACCTGGCGGTGACGACCGGCCCCCTGGCGGACCTCGAAACGCTGGCGCCCCAATTTGCCCGTCACGGGATCGAGCGGCTGGAGCATTTCTGAATGGCCACCCGCATGGCGCTGGCCGAAACGAGCATGGCCCGGCTGGCCGAGCAGAAAGGCGATATCACCGCGCCCGTGCTGGAGCGGTATTACCGGCACATGCCCGATGCGCGCACCTCATTCATCCATCACGGGCTGGGCAATCAGGCCGAGCTTGAGGGGCGGATGGTCGCGGAAACCGTTTTCCTGCTGCTGAGATGGGCGGAAAACCCGGCCATTGCCAAGATCGAACAGGGCACCACCATCGTCCATCACCAGGATACGCTGGTGATCGGCCCGCACCTATATATCGGCCTGATCGACGCGGTGCTGGGCGAGCTGATGGAGACAATTCCCCCCGGTGCGCAGGGCGAGCGAGAGTTGTGGCTCACGATCCGTGCCGAGATAGCGGGCTTCATCGAATCGGTCAGGCCGGAGTTCTGGCGCAAGGACGATTCCGACCCGCTGCCCGCCTTTCCCGCAGCCGCGAAATAACGCGCCACGAACCGCCAGCCAAACTGCGAGTCGTTCGCAAAGATCGCAGTGGCAAAACGCAACCGAAAGCCCTAAATCCGCCACGTTTGGACAGCAGCCCTGGCTGCAGCAGCGAAGCGGACGACGGCGTGAATTACGACCAGATCTTCGACAAGGCGATCGATCGCCTGCATGAGGAAGGGCGCTACCGCGTCTTCATCGATATCATGCGCAACAAGGGCGCGTTTCCCAACGCGCGCTGCTTCCACGGCCACAACGGGCCAAAGCCGATCACCGTGTGGTGTTCGAACGATTACCTCGCGATGGGCCAGCACCCCAAGGTGATCGAGGCGATGGAAGCTGCGCTGCATGATGTTGGCGCCGGTTCGGGCGGCACGCGCAATATCGGCGGCAACACGCATATGCATGTCGAGCTGGAAAATGAGCTGGCCGATCTGCATGGCAAGGATGCCGCCCTGCTGTTCACCAGCGGCTATGTTTCGAATGACGCCACGCTCTCGACGCTGGGCAAGCTGCTGCCCGGTTGCGTGATCTTTTCCGACGAGCTCAATCACGCCAGCATGATCGCGGGCATCCGAAATTCGGGCTGCGAGAAGCGCGTGTTCCGCCACAACGACATCGAGCATCTCGAGGAACTGCTCGCCGCCGAAGATGCTGAAACGCCCAAGCTGATCGCGTTTGAAAGCGTCTATTCGATGGACGGCGACATCGCCCCGATCCACGCGATCTGCGACCTGGCCGAGAAATACAACGCGCTCACCTATATCGACGAAGTGCACGCCGTGGGCATGTATGGCAACCGTGGCGGCGGGATTTCGGAGCGGGACGAGGCCGCGCACCGGATCGACATTATCGAAGGCACGCTGGGCAAGGCATTCGGCGTGATGGGCGGCTATATCGCGGCAGACCGCAAGATCATTGACTGCATCCGTTCCTATGCCCCCGGCTTCATCTTCACCACCTCGCTCTCGCCGGTTCTTGCCGCTGGCGTGCTGGCGGCGGTCAAGCACCTGAAGCAATCGAGCGAGGAACGCGACGCGCAGCAGGCCAATGCGGCCCTGCTCAAGCAGAAATTCCGCGATGCCGGCCTGCCGGTAATGGACAGCGTGACGCATATCGTGCCGCTGATGGTGGGCGATCCGGTGCGCGCGAAGAAGATCAGCGACATATTGCTCGCCGAATACGGCGCCTATGTTCAGCCGATCAATTTCCCCACCGTGCCGCGCGGCACAGAGCGGCTGCGCTTTACCCCCGGCCCGGCGCATAACGAAGCGATGATGGACGAATTGGCCAAAGCGCTGGTGGAAATCTGGGACCGGCTGGAGCTGGAACTGCGCCGAGCCGCCTGAAATATCTGCATTGCCGTAGCGTATTTTGCGATGCCTGAATCCTGCGCTAGCTCTCGCCGCACCAAGCAGGGGAGATTTCCGTGAGCGGTACACCAGAGCAGACCTTTGAAGAGATCGTGCGCGGGCGCCGCAGCATTCGCGGCTACCTTGATCGTGCCGTGCCGCGCGAGCTGATCGAGGAGGTGCTGGAACTGGCGATGCGCTCGCCCACCTCGATGAACACCCAGCCCTGGCATTTCCACGTCATCACCGGCGAGCCGCTCGACCGCATCCGCCGGGGCAACACCGAACGCATCCTGGCAGGCGAACCTGACAGCCGCGAATTCCGCCGCGGGGAACCGTTCGCGGGAGTCCATCGCGAACGACAGGTCGAGGTAGCCAAGCAGCTGTTCGGCGCGATGGGGATCGAGCGCGATGACAAGGAACGGCGGCAGGACTGGGTGCTGCGCGGCTTCCGCCAGTTCGATGCGCCGGTGTGCGTGATCGTGACCTATGACCGCGAACTATCGGGCAGCGACGATACCGCCTTCGATTGCGGGGCCGTCACCACTGCGCTCGTCAACGCCGCCTGGAGCCGAGGGCTTGGCTGCGTCATCAACTCGCAGGGCATCATGCAATCACCCGTAGTGCGCGAACACGCCGGGATCCCTGACGATCAGGTGATCATGAAGGCAGTGGCGATGGGCTGGCCTGACCCGGACTTCCCGGCGAATGCCGTGATCAGCCACCGCAAGCCGGTTACTGCAGCCGTGCGCTTCGTGGGGTTTGAGTAAGGCGACAAATCTGTCCTGAAATGTGCGAGATGCTCCGGCACGCGCAAGCCGGGGCCATATCCACGCTGGCCCCGCCGGCAATGCGACGCCTTGTCGCATCAACCCCACAGTCGGACGCGTTAACTCTTCTCGTTCAGGTCGGGTAAGTGCAATTTCCCTCCCATGCCGCTTGCAGGTGATACGAAGCCCGTAGCGCCAGCCCTTTGGAGGACAGCATGAAAAGATCACTTCTAACCATTTCAGCCGCGTCGATCGCATTCGTGGGTCTTTCGCCCCTTGTCGCGCAGGATGATGGCACGACCGACCCGGAGGCCGAAACGCCCGAGGAACCCAGCGGTGCGACCGTCACCCGCGAGGAAATCACCGAAGAACGCGAAGTGCTTGACGAAAACGGCGAACCGGTGCTCGACGAGAACGGTGCCCCGGTGCTCGAAACCGTCACCACCGGTTTCGTGCAGACGGTGGAGACGCCGTCGGGCAATTTCCACACCATCACCAAGGAGGAAGGCAGCAGCGCGGTCGTGACCCATGAGCGGCCGGAGCGGGTTGCCCGTGCGGAAAAGGCCGAGCGGCCTGAAAAGCCGGAAAAGCCCGAGAAACCCGAAAAGCCCGAGAAACCGGAAAAGCCTGAAAAGGGTGGCCGCCCGTAACTCGCCGGGTGAATTGACGAGGCGGGCCGCGCGGCATGATGCATGCCAGGGCGCGGCCCGCGCCACATAAGCGCAAAGGGAAATATCGATGAGGGACCACAAACATGTAGCACTTGCTGCCGCGCTGGCAGCTGCGGCTTCGCTGACCACTCCGGCCCTGGCCCAGGACGAATATGTGCAGATCAATACCGGGATCGATTATTCCTCGGGCGATTATGGTGACACGATCGATACTGACTTTCTGGCGATCCCGGTGGGGTTGAAATACCAGGCCGACAATTTTTACCTCAAGGCCTCGATTTCATACCTTGATGTGAAGGGGCCATCGGGCGTCATTCCGGGCGATGGCGGGGTGAACACCGGCCCCGGCGGCGCCGTGACTTCGCGCAGCGGCATTGGCGATCTATGGCTGACTGCCGGCTATTCGATGCCAATCGGCAGCAGCACCTGGTTCGACGCCGTCGGCAAGGTCAAGCTGCCCACGGCTTCGGAGGCCAAGTTCCTCGGCACGGGAAGCACCGATTTCACCGCGCAGGGTGAAGTCCTCCACAGCCTCGGCGCGGTCAGCGTGGGTGCCTATGGCGGGCGGCGCTTCAATGGCAGCAGCGACCTGTTTGACCTGCGCGACGTGTGGCTTGGCGGCGCGGGCATCTATGCCACGATGGACAAGGTGATGCTGGGCCTCGATTATGACTGGCGTCAGGGCTCAACGCCGACTTCGCCCGACATCAGCGAGCTGACCGGTTCGCTGACCTTCGAACTCAGTCAGGCACTGCGCCTGCAGGGTTATGGCTATACCGGCTTTGCCGACGGCAGCCCCGATCTGGGCGGCGGAGTGCAGATCCTTTACCGCTTCGGGCAGTAAGCCAGCCAGGTTACACCAGCGAGAACCCCGGCAACTCTGCCGGGGTTCTTGTTCGCCTAGCGCAAATTCACCACATTATCGATTTCGGGACGCACGCGGTCACCGCGATAGAGGCTCATCATGGGCTCGTCAGTGACGACGACCTGCTCGGCATTGCCGAAGCCGTTGAAGCCGGTTTTCATCGCCGCGCCATAAGCGCCAAGCATGCCGATCTCGATATAGTCGCCCGCCTGGATATCACCCGGCAGCGCGAATGGACCCTGCATATAGTCGGCATCGTCGCAGGTCGGACCGTAGAAAGCGAAGTCCATCGGCGGATCGCGCAAATCGTCTTCCAGCGCAGCCACCGGGAAGCGCCAGTCGACATGCGCGGCATCGTAGAGCGCGCCGTAAGCGCCGTCGTTGATGTAAAGCTCTTCCCCGCGACGCTTTTCCACCTTCACGATCATGCTCGAATATTCGGCGCACAGCGCGCGGCCCGGCTCGCACCACAGCTCGGCGTTGTAAGCGATCGGCAGCGCTTCGAAATGGCGGGCGATGATGGCGAAGTAATCTTCCATCGGCGGCGGCTCGAGCCCCGGATAGGCGCTGGGGAAGCCCCCGCCCACATCGATCATGTCGATCACCACCGAAGCTTCGGCAATGGCGGCGCGGGTGCGATCAATCGCCTGGACAAAGGCAAACGGGCTCATCGCCTGGCTGCCGACATGGAAGCAGATGCCCAGCCAGTCGCAATGCTGGCGCGCTTCCTGCAACAAGGCAGGCGCTTCGGTCAGATCGCAGCCGAACTTGCTCGCCAGCGAAAGCTCCGAATATTCGCTCGACACGCGCAGGCGCACCGCAAGCCGCAGATCGCGCGCCGGTTCACCGGTTTCAGGATTGCGGCAAGCCTCGACGATCTTGTGCAGTTCCTCAGCCGAATCGAGGCTGAAGGTTTTCACGCCGTGTTTGATATAGGCTTCGCGGATCGCGCTGGGCGTCTTGATCGGATGCATGAAGCACAAGATGGCGTCGGGCAACAGGCCACGCGCCAGCCGCACCTCGGCAATCGAGGCGACGTCATAATGCGTAATCCCCGCGTCCCACAGCACCTGCAGCAGATCGGGCGAAGGGTTCGCCTTCACCGCATAGAGCGACTTGCCCGGAAACTTCTCGATAAAGAAGCGGGCAGCGCGCGCCGCAGCATGCGGGCGGTTGAGGATGACGGGTTCGTCCGGACGGAGGTCGCGGACTACAGCCCGTGCATCTACAAAAACGTCGTCAGGATAGATGTGCAACTCAAGGGACCCCCAAAACGGTTTGTTGAAACCATGAAACGACAAGCTGCCTTGCGGTTAGGAAGTCCCCTTGGGGCAGCGAAGGCGCGCATATAGGCCGTCTGCGACGAATCGCAAGTGAAAATCGCGGATTCCCTCCGGGGAAACGCGAATCTTTCGACGGGCTTTTCCTAACCAACGCTGTCAGGATAAACGGTTCCGAAAATCCTCGTAGTCGAAGCGCTTCACCAGCTCGAGTGCGTCGCTGTCACTGTCCCACAGATAGATCGATGGCAGCTGCACGCCGTTGAAAGTATTGGTTTTTACCATCGAATAATGGGCCTGGTCGAGAAAGGCGAAGCGCGCGCCCGGTTCGGCGGGAACCGGCAGCCGGTAATCGCCGATCACATCGCCAGCCAGGCACGACGGCCCGCCGAGGCGGATCGGGAGCATCTCCGCGTCCTCCAGCTCACCCAGCATGGCAGGACGATAGGGCGCCTCGATCACATCGGGCATGTGGCAGGTGGCGGAGATATCCGTGATCCCCACCGGCATACCGTTCCAGCCGGTATCGAGCAGCGTGCCGACGAGGATGCCGGCATCGAGAGCCACCGCCTCGCCCGGCTCCAGATAGAGCTCGGCCCCGGTATCTGCCTTCACATCGCGCAGGAATTCGACCAGTTCCTCGCGCTGGTAATCGGCGCGGGTGATATGGTGTCCGCCGCCCATGTTGATCCATTTGAGCTGGCCGAAATACGGCTCGATCACGTCGAATACCGCATCCCAGGTGCGCTTGAGCGGCTCCAGATCCTGCTCGCACAGATTGTGGAAGTGGATGCCGTCCACGCCCTCCAGATGCTCTTCGGTCAGCTGGTCGAGCGGGAAGCCCAGCCGCGATCCGGGCGAGGAAGGATCGTATTTCGTCACTTCACCGGTCGGCACCAGCGGATTGACGCGCAGGCCTACATCGAAATCCTGCCCCCCTGCCCGCGCATTTTCGAGGATCAGCGCGGCGCGGCGCAACTGATCGGGCGAATTGAAGATCACATGGTCTGACAGGCGGCAGATTTCCTCGAGTTCCTCGGGCTTGTAGGCGGCCGAATAGGTCGCGATCTCGCCATCATAGAACTCGCTTGCAAGCCGCGCCTCCCACAGCCCGCTGGTGCACACCCCGTCCAGATATTCGCCGATGATATGCGCGGTCGACCACATGGAAAACGCCTTGAGCGCGGCGAGCACCTTGATGTCCGCCGCATCGCGAATGTCCGCCAGCACCTGGCAATTGGCGCGCAGCTTCGCCGCGTCCACCACGAATGCGGGGCTGTCGACGCGATTGAGGTCGAAGTGGGCGAAGGCACCCGGATCGCCTGCTTTGGTTTGCATACTCACTTACTCTTGTCCGTCATTGCGAGGAGGCCCGAACTTGCTTCGGGGCGACGCGGCAATCCATCTTCTGACGCTGCAATAAAGCGAGGGGTCCGAAGCTGGATTGCTTCGCTACGCTCGCAATGACGAGTTGGCCCGGATCGCCTGCTTTGGTTTGCATGTCTGATATCGTGCCTTTGTTGGTTCACGCAGAGACCGCAGAGGAAAGGAGTCCGCAGAGGGTGTGGGTCTCTGCGTGAAACAAAACTAGAAATCCACCGGCCCGTCCAGCTCCTCTACCGTCCACGGCAGGCCGTGCTTGTTCAGCATGTCCATGAAGGGGTCGGGGTCCATCTGCTCCATATTGAACACGCCCCCTTCTCCATTGGCACCGCTCCAGATTCCCTGCACCATCAGCGCGCTGCCGATCATCGCGGGAACGCCGGTGGTATAGCTGACCGCCTGATTGCCGGTTTCCTCGTAAGCGGCCTCATGCGAACAGATATTCTTGATGTAGAACGTCTTCTCGCCTGAGCCGTCGAGCGCTTCACCGGTCGCGATGCAGCCGATATTGGTGTTGCCCTTGGTCGTTTCGCCCAAGGTTTCCGGCTTGGGGAGGACGGCGGCGAGGAATTGCAGCGGGATAATCTCCACGCCCTTGTACTTGATCGGCTCGATACTGGTCATGCCGACATTCTGCAGCACGGTGAGGTGGGTGATGTACTGCTCACCGAAGGTCATCCAGAAGCGCGCGCGCTCCAGCTCGGGCACGAATTTGGCGAGGCTTTCAAGCTCCTCGTGATACATCAGATAGGCGTTTTTCGGCCCCACCGCTTCGAAATCGAACTCGGTCTTGACCTGCATCGCCGGGGTTTCGACCCATTCGCCATCCTCCCAATGGCGCGCGGGCGCGGTCACTTCGCGAATGTTGATTTCAGGGTTGAAGTTGGTGGCGAAATGCTGGCCGTGATCGCCGCCGTTGCAATCGAGGATGTCGAGCGTGCGGATGGTCTTGAGCTTGTGCTTCTTGAGCCACATGGTGAACACGCTGGTCACGCCCGGATCGAAGCCCGAACCCAGCAGCGCCATAAGCCCGGCCTGCTTGAACCGGTCATGATAGGCCCACTGCCATTTGTATTCGAATTTGGCCTCGTCCTTGGGCTCGTAATTCGCGGTATCGAGATAGTTGACCCCCGCTTCCAGGCAGGCATCCATGATCGGCAGGTCCTGGTAAGGCAGCGCCAGATTGACCACCAGGCTGGGCTGGATCTGGCGGATCAGCTTGACCATCGCCGGCACTTCCTCGGCATCGACCTCGTAAGTCGCCACGGCCTCGCCGGTGCGCGCCTTCACGCTCTCGGCAATCGCATCGCATTTGCGCTTCGTGCGGCTGGCGAGGTGGATGTCGGAGAATATCTCCTTGTTCATCGCCATTTTGTGGACGCAGACCGAGCTGACACCGCCGGCACCGATGACGAGTACTGTGGACATGAAGGCTACCTTTCGAATTCGAATCTTGCGGGGCTCTCTAGGGCAATGCGCAGGGTGCGTAAATCGATCCGGCGCTTTCCTACCCACTCGGCGAGTCGATATGTTCGGCCTATGACGCCATCCTTGCAGCTTCGAAAAAACCGGGAGTGATTCCAATGTCAGGACTGTGTTCCATGTGTTCCATCCTGTAGGCCTTCGTGCATGAACTTGACTTTTCATATGCCCACCCGCGAGGGCGTTATCGAAGCTGCCGCCAAGGTGGCCGCGATCCTGCCGTCCACTCCGCTATTGCCGGTCGAAATCCTTGGCTCACGCTGCTGGGTGAAGGCGGAAAACCTGCAACCGATCGGCGCGTTCAAGATTCGCGGCGGCTGGCACCGGCTGACCGCACTTTCAGAGCAGGAGCGCGCGGCGGGCGTAGTTGCGGTTTCCAGCGGCAACCATGCGCAGGGCGTGGCCTGGGCAGCCCGGCGGCTGGGCATTACCGCCACCATCGTGATGCCGCATGACGCGCCGCAGGTGAAGCTTGATGCCACCCGCGCGCTTGGGGCCGAAATGGTGATCTATCAGCGCCCGGTCGAAGATCGCGACGAAATCGCGGGCCGGATCTGCGAAGAAACCGGGGCAGTATTGGTGCACGCCTTTGGCGATCCCTGGGTGATCGAAGGGCAAGGCAGCGCCGGGATCGAAATCGCCGAACAGTTGGGCCGCGAACCCAGCAGGATCGTTGCGCCCTGCGGCGGCGGCGGACTTGTGGCGGGACTCGCCCTCGCCTGCCCGGACAGCGCCATCGTGCCAGTGGAACCGGCCGGATGGGATCAGATCGGCCAGAGCCTGCGCGCCGGAGAAATCGTGCGCCAGGGGCCAAACCCGCCCCGGACGATTTGCGATGCCTTGCAGCCGCTGGCGACCAAACAGATCAACCTCGACCTCCTGCTGGGGCGCAGCGAGCCTGGCATTGCCGTGACGGACGAGGAAGTGCGCGCGGCGCAGCGCCTGGCCTTCGAACAGCTGCATCTGGTGGTCGAACCGGGCGGCGCGGCGGCGCTGGCGGCGGCACTGGCGGGCAAGGTACCGCTAGACGAAAACACGGTCATCATGCTCACCGGCGGCAATGTCGATCCGCCAACATTTGCGCAAACCATCTCAGGCCGGTCATAGGTTGCGTTTGACAATTGAACGCCGCCTGCGCAGTTTCGCATCCAGGAGGAGGGAAACCCATGCAAGCTCAAATACTCGCCCCGGCTGTAGTGCTCGTTCTGTGGTCACTGGCCATGCTGATGTGGACCGCCGGGACACGTTTTCCGGCGATGGCCAAGTCTGGAATGGACCTCAAAAACAGCAAGCCCGGGGGTCGTGGGCAGGATCTCGAAGGTGCGATCCCCGACAAGGTGAACTGGAAGTCACATAACTATACACACCTGATGGAACAGCCCACCATCTTCTATCCCACGGTCATCATCCTTGCGATCATGGGTGCTGGCGCGATCGACGTGCTGCTGGCCTGGGCCTATGTCGGGCTGCGGATCATTCATTCGCTCTGGCAGGCCCTGGTCAATGTGGTTGCGGTCCGTTTCATGCTGTTCATTCTCTCGACGCTGGCTCTGCTTGCGCTGGCAGTTCGTGCACTGTCGGTGACCCTGCTGGCCGATCCCGGAGTTGTCGCATGATCGGAATGGCTATCCTGCAACCCGTCGTCGCACTTGCGGCATGGACCATGGTGATGTGGCTGTGGATGTACGCCACCCGCATTCCGGCAATGTCCAAGTCACAGGATATCGGCCCGCCATCAAAACTGGTTGGCACGACCGGTGCTGTCCTGCGCACGAAATTGCCCGATCGGGTCAACTGGAAGGCAGACAATTACAATCACCTGCACGAACAGCCCACGGTGTTCTACGCGGTGGCGATAGTGCTGGCGATCATCGGCCAGGGCGACGGCATGAACGCCTTGCTCGGATGGATTTATGTCGGCTTGCGGGTGATCCACTCGCTGATCCAGGTAACCGCGAATGTGGTGCTGGTGCGTTTCGTGCTGTTCGCGCTGTCAAGCCTGGTGCTGATCGCACTGGTCTTTCACGCTTCCGTGAGCGTGTTCGACATCCACTTCTGACCCGGAAGATTGCCGGAGCCGCCTATTCCGCGGCTTCGGCTGCTTCCTTCGCGGCAAAATCCAGCGTTGCCAGGAAGCGCTCGGCATCAAGCGCGGCCATGCAGCCCATGCCCGCAGCAGTCACCGCCTGGCGATAGGTGTGGTCGGTCACGTCGCCTGCGGCGAATACGCCGGGAATCTCGGTCATGGGTGAGCCGGGTTCGGTCAGCAGATAACCGTTCGCGTCCATGGGGAGCTTGCCCTTGAACAGTTCGGTTGCCGGTGAATGGCCGATCGCAACGAAGGCACCGTCAACCGCAAGGGTCGATTCCTCGCCGGTCTGGGTGTCCTGCAGCACAATGTGCGACAACGCACCGTCCTCGCCCGCTTCGAAACGGGTTACCGCCTTGTTCCACAGCGTGCTGATCTTGTCAGACTTGAACAACCGCTCTTGCAGAATCTTCTCGGCGCGCAATTCGTCGCGGCGGTGGATCAGGGTAACATCGTCGGAATGGTTGGTGAGATAGAGCGCTTCTTCGACCGCCGTGTTGCCGCCGCCGATGACCGCCACTTTCTTGCCGCGGAAGAAAAACCCGTCGCAGGTGGCGCAGGCTGACACGCCCTTGCCGCCCAGTTCCAGTTCGCCCGGCACGCCCAGCCATTTGGCCTGCGCACCGGTGGCGATCACCAGGCTGTCAGCGATGTATTCATCGCCGCTGTCGCCCACTGCACGGAAGGGCGGACCGCCCGCCAGATCAACCTCGACGATCGTATCCCACATCATCCGCGTGCCGACATGTTCCGCCTGCTTCTGCATCTGCTCCATCAGCCACGGGCCCTGGATCACATCGGCAAAACCGGGGTAATTCTCGACATCGGTGGTGATGGTCAGCTGGCCGCCGGGCTGGATGCCCTGCACCACGATCGGCTCGAGCATGGCGCGCGCGCCATAGATCGCGGCGGAATAGCCAGCCGGGCCTGAGCCGATGATGAGCATCTTGGTACGATGGGTTGCCATAGTGAAATCCTGTTGGTGTCGGCGACTGACTTAGGCGGTCGTTCCCCGTGCTTCAATTCGCCCCGGCAAGGAAAGCGTTACACATCCACAAGTTCAGCTTTCAACGCATCTCGTTTCGACGCGTCGACGCCCAGAACCTGCTCCAGATAGGCGTCGGTCGAACCGAACTGCCGTTTCAGGGAACTGCGCGTAGCTTCGAGGTATGCCGGATCGACCCCCATCAGCACCCGCACCGTGGCTTCATCGATGCCGCCATATTTCTCGCCCATCAATTCCATCCCGTGCGCGATGCGCTGTTCATTACGAGGGGAATTATTGGTGAGCAGGTAATCCGCCATCGCATCATCGGGATGGACGCCGAGCACGTGGTGGAGCAGATCGACCGCAATGCCGGTACGGTCCTTCCCGGCTGCGCAATGCACCAGGCTTGTGCCCCGGGATTGCGCCAAAGTGGCAAAATAACGCTTGAGGATATCGTTGAGCCCTTTTCGCTCGGGCAGGGCACCATACAGCTCGACCATCGCGCGGTGCGCGCTGGCGGCATCGACGCTTCCCTCGGCAGCCTGGAGATGCGGCGCAAGACCCGCGGTTTCGCCTTCGAAGTAAAGCACTTCAGCCGCGAAACCGGCAGGGCGGCGGCAGGTTTTCTGCGCCCGCTCGCTATCGCCGCGAAGGTCGATCACGTGCTGCAGATCAAGCCCGGCAACCGTGGCGAGATCGCCTTCGTCTGCATCGGCATGATGGCCGGAACGGAACAACTGGCCGGTCTTCACATGGCCTCCGCCCGCAACTGCATAGCCGCCATAATCGCGGAAATTGTGAATCGCAGTAGTGGTGAGGAAACGATCCCGAATCATGCATTCTGGCGTGGCAGGGCATGCACACTCTTTCAAGCGGCGAAACCGATGTTGCCCGCCGCAAGCGATCGCGTTTCGCCCGATTTGCAACCCCGCGTCGCGTCAGGAGCCTGTAACCTGACATGGATTTCGTGCGAATTTCCAAGTGAACCCTCTTGCCAAAGGAGCCGCACATGAAAAGCCAGCGTGACGCCTTCATTGCCGTTGCAATCGGCTTTTTGGCGACCACTGCAGTCGAGCTTCCCTGGGTGATCGAGGCGCATATCGCCAAGGCAGAGCGCACCGCAGCTTACGAGCAGGCAGCCATTGCCGATCGCGACCTGGCCGAAGGCAGAAGGCCGGATTGAAATGGCGCGCCTGGCCGAATTCACCCGCAAGGAAACCGCCTTCGCAATGGAAGTGTTCTCGCGCAGCCAGAGCGTAACCGGCGTGGTCGTAGCGCTGGCCGGAAGGCTGGCGCTGCGCGTTTCGTGCAAGGCAGGCCTGCCGCCGCTGTTCAAAGGCGCCTGCAACTGATCAGGCCCCAAGGTCAGGTTTCGCCAAACACTTCCCCGCGCAGCCAATCGACCGAACTGGCATCGCTGCCGAGCAGAGCCGCGCCAATCATGCGATTGTGCAGGCTCTCTGATCCGCACTCCACCCGCCAGCGATGCATGCGCCGGGTGTAGAGTTGCAGGTCGTATTCCGCGCTGATGCCGATCGCGCCGTGCACGCCATGCGCGATATTGGCGATGCGCGGTGCCGCAGCTGAAGCCGCCGACTTTGCCAGCGCCGCGCGCAAGGCATCCGGCCATTCGCCGCCCCTGCCGGTCAGCTCCACGGCGAGCCTGGCGGCGATGCAATCCTGGGCCATCACCGCAAGCTGTTGTTGCAGCGCCTGCTGGCGCCCGATCGGTTTGCCGAACTGGACCCGTTCATTGGCATAGGCCGTCGTCATCTCGAGCAAATGGTTGGCGGCCCCGGCGATTGCTGCGGCGCGCAGGATTGCCTCTGCATATCGCGCTTTTGCCTCGCCGCGCCCGGCGCGCGCGATCATCGCGCTGCCAATCTCGAGCGGGGCTAGCCTTCCGCCCAGCGCCATGAACAGCGGGATCGCGGCGTCAAATGCCAATCCCGCGCCGCCCGCACCCTCGCCTGCCAATAGGTCAAGAAAGCCCGAGGCTTCGGTCTCTGCCAGTTCGGCATCCCACCGTGCGCCCCGGTCAATCTCGCGCACGCGCTCAGCCGGAAATAGCTTGGCAAGCATGCGCTCGAACGGTTCGAGAAGTTCGTTCCGGTCCATCAGCGCAGCCCCAATCCGCGCGCAATGATGCCGCGCAGTATCTCCCGCGTGCCGCCGCGCAGCGAAAAGCTGGGTGCGACAAGGGTGATGTAGTCGAGCGCCAGCCGCAGCTCAGGGTCAACTGCTTCATCGGGATGCGCTGCAAGGTCGTCAGCTATCGCCAGCGGCAAATCCTGTTCGAAGCCAGTGCCAAGGTCCTTGACCAGCGAGGCTTCGACCACTGGGCTTTCCCCCGCCGCGAGGCGCGCGGTGCAGGCGATCGACATCGCCCGCAAGGCAGCCATGCGCGCGATGAAACTGCCCGCCAGAGCCAGGGTTGCCTCGTCACGGAGCCCAACCGCGCGCAGATGCGCCAGCCAGCCATCGAGCAGCACCACGCTGGTATAGATCCGCTCCGGTCCGCTGCGCTCAAACGCCAGCTCGGCGGTGACCTGCTGCCAGCCCTGCCCCTCTTCGCCGATCAGCGCCTCGGCAGGCAGGTCGACATTGTCGAAGAACACTTCGGCGAAATGGGCATCGCCCGCCAGATCCTCGATCGGCCTCACGCTTATTCCAGGTGTCTTGAGGTCGACGATCAATTGCGAGAGCCCCTTGTGCCGGTCATCCGGCCCGCCCGATGTCCGCACCAGCGCGATCATGTAATCCGAATGCATCGAATTGGAGGTCCAGATCTTCTGGCCGTTGAGCCGCCAGCCACTATCCGTCCGCTCCGCCCGGGTGCGCACCGATGCCAGGTCAGATCCCGAGCCCGGCTCGCTCATGCCGATGCAGAACAATGCCTCTCCGCGGCAGATACGCGGAAGATAGAATTCGCGCTGCGCCTCTGTGCCGTAATTAAGGATCAGCGGCGCGCTCTGGCGGTCGGCGATCCAGTGCGCCGCCACCGGCGCCCCGGCGGAAAGCAGTTCTTCCACCACCACGAAGCGCGCGAACGGGCCGCGCCCACCTCCGCCATATTGCTGCGGCAAGGTGAGGCCAAGCAAGCCCGATTGCCCCAGCTTGCGGCTGAACCCGGCATCGAAGCCGGACCATGAACGCGCACGCTGCGCCATGGTCATGTCTGCGGTCACCTCGCGCGCCAGCCTACGCGCCTGCTGGCGCAAATCATCATCGCCAGGCGGGATTTCAGCGAAAGTGAAATCATCAAACATGCGTGCGCACCGTGTTCAAGGTCATGGGTAAAGGGAATGTGGGCCATTGGTGAAATCCGCAAGGCCGAATTTTGACAGCACATTCTTGTTCCAGCCGAGTGAACGGCGATCTAGCCAGCCGGGTGCTTCTTGACCCAATCCTCAAGCAATCCGCGCGCGATCACCTTCAGCGCCAGCGTTTCCTCCGCCCCTTCGAAGATCGAAAGCACGCGCGCATCGATCCAATAGCGGCTGACCGGGGATTCCTCGGCATAGCCCATGCCGCCGTGGATCTGCAGCGCCTCGCGCGAAACGGTTTCGGCTGAACGGCAGGCGATCAGCTTCGCCACGCTTGCCTCCGCGCCGCCACCGCCTTCGTCGAGCCGCTTGCCAACCGCAAAGGCAAGGTGCCTGCAAGCCACGAAGCGTGCGGCCATGCGGGCGATTTTTACCTGCGTAAGCTGGTATTCGGCCAAGGCTGCGCCAAACACCTTGCGGTCCCGCGCATAGGCGATCGCAGCCTTCAGGCTGGCACGCATCAGGCCCAGTGCGCGCCCGGCAGTCTGAATCCTTCCGCCGGTCATCCCTGCCAT
This sequence comes from Altererythrobacter chaiwopuensis, assembly GCF_054957755.1. Lineage (NCBI taxonomy): Bacteria > Pseudomonadati > Pseudomonadota > Alphaproteobacteria > Sphingomonadales > Erythrobacteraceae > Altererythrobacter > Altererythrobacter chaiwopuensis. The sequence goes on along the minus strand of NZ_JBTXJG010000002.1, from coordinate 114,995 downwards.
GGTGAGGTAGAAACCCCTGCCCAGCCCGCTTTTCCCTCCGATCACATTGGCATCGGGCACGAAGAAGTCCTGGAAGGAAAGATCGAAACTGTGCATCCCGCGATAGCCGATCGTGGGAATTGCCTTGCCGGTCAAGCGGCCTCCGCCCGGTTGTTCGACCGTGAACTCATGCCCCTCGAAGCTGGGCTTTTCGACCAGCAGCACGCTCAGGCCACGGTGGCCAAGCGAGCGATCGGGATCGGTGCGAGCCACCACCATCAGCAGCCCAGCCTTTCCGGCAAAGGTGCACCAGGTCTTGGCGCCGTTGAGCAGCCAGCCGCCCTCCGCCGGCGTTCCGCGCAGCGACAGCGCCGCCACGTCAGAGCCGAAATCGGGCTCGGTAATCGAAATCGCGCACAGCGGTTCACCCGCCGCAATGCGCGGCAGCCAGTATCGCTTCTGTGCCTCTGTGCCCCCCGCCAGCAGCGCCCTTGCCAGTATCTCCGGCCGGGTAATCAGGCTTCCTGCTGCTGCCAGCGACGCCTCCGAAAGCGCCTCGGTTACCGCGATCATCATGGCGGTATTTTCGCGCTCGCCCGCGTTGCCGCCATATCGCTCAGGGATCGACAGGCCGAACACGCCCATCTCGCGCATCGGCTGAAGCAGGCTTTCGGGAACGGTCAGGTCCTTGCGGTGGATTTCCGCAGCCATCGGCGCGACCACATCGGCGGCAAAGCGGGAAAAAGCCTCGCTTGCCATGGTGGCCATTTCATCGAGCTCGACGTGGCCCAGTTCAGCGTCGCTTTCGGCTACTTGGCGGCCAAGCCCCGCCAGCGCATCGGGCGTGGCATATGCCAGTCGCAATTCGGCCAGCGCATCGCTGGCGCGCAGTTCGAGCAATTCCGAAGTATCGAGCCCCAGCCCCGCCTGGATTTCTTCCAGCCGCCCAAGCGCGGCGATGCTTGCTTCTGCCACGAAGGCCAGCGCCAATCCGCGATCGAGCGCGGGCATCGCTTTGAGCGCCGCAGTGCAGGTTTGAGCGGCCAGCATGTCGGCATGGGCAATTGCAATCTCGTAACAGGCGAGCTGATGCGCATCGGCGGCCCGATTATCTATCCGGCCGTCTCGCGTGCAGGCCTGCGCAAGCGCGGCAAGGGCGCGGTCCAGTTCCCGATTGATCTGATCGAGTATCGCTGTTGGCACGGTTCCTCCTTGCCGGCCTTGCCCGGACGAATCGGATCAAGCCAAACCCATGCAGCAATGCCCCGGTGGCGCATCGGGCACCACTCGCAATTTGCGCAAAATGCGCCGGGACAGCGCAGTTCGATCTGTTTGGTGGAAAGTTTGAAGGTAAGCAAACAGGCGATGGCCTGTCTGGCAAAGCCGTGAAATCAGATGGATCGCGCGGGTTAGATATCGTGGACTTTGGCCTGGCCTTGGCCGTCCAGATCATTTGAGCTCGCGATCACTCGTTCGAGGCGTGCACGTGTTCGTGCGCGCTCGACGCTGAGCGCGCGGCCAGCCATGTCACGCCACGCAGCTTCCGAACGCAGGGCCATGCGGCGGACATTGTCCAGCGTGGCCTTCTCGGCGTGTATTCCGGCCTCTTCGGCACGGGCGATCAAAAACTCATAGGTCAGCGCCATTGGCTTGGCTCCGCAGGAGAAATGGCGATGGGGTAGGCCCCGGCTCCCTTGGTGAAGGCAGCCGGGGACTTCCACCTTAGTCAGCGCTGCTGAGATTCACTGCGCTGGCTTTGCCGTTGCGGCCTGTTTCGATTTCGTAGTTCAGCCGCTGATCCTTGTTCAGCGTGTTCATTCCCGCGGCCTGGACGGCGGAAATGTGAACGAAGCTGTCAGCCGAGCCGTCATCAGGCTGGATGAATCCATAGCCCTTGTCTTCGTTAAAGAATTTTACGGTACCAGTAGTCATGTACGTTTCCTTTCAAGAAACGGAGTGTTTCAGCCGCGAAATTGCGGGCCGAAGTTATGCGTCTAGTCGTCAATTGAAAGGAACTCGTCGTCTCGCAGACGGGAGCCATTGCTGGCCCCTGCCCGTAACCAATTCGTCGATACCCGTCGTAATCCAACGAGAGCAATTTGCTTTGCCTTAGCCAGCTTGACCTGGATGTTCAGGCATTGTCGGTTGCGGCGTTTTGTGGTGCACACAATACACTTGCTGCGGCAGCCCCAGAATTCTTCTGGATCCGGTAAATCCGCCCGGCAATGTCCGACGCCAAGTCAAGAGGCATCCGGCAAATTTCATCATTGCAGGCTTTACCTGCAGAGATCAACGTTTTTTGACGGGCGGCATATTCCGGATTGAGGTCCAGATCAGTTCCCAGCGCTTGCAGAAACGCTGCGGCATGGCCGCTTGTCCGGTTCATCTTCAGTCGACCATCGCCGCGACTAGCCGCCGCAGCTCCAGTGTCGGAAGGAATGTTTGGCGCGCCAGATGGCTGGCCGGATCTCTATTGGTCCCCTCGCCGAAGCCGGGGAAAGTCGTTCGGCGCGTAGTGGCGCCGGTATAATTGATATTCATCGTGTCCTTGTCGGCAACGCTCTGGTTGCCATTGTCTAAATCGTGTCAACGCCTGAACCCGCGCTTGCGGTTTGCGCCGGGACCTTGCCCCGGCGTCCGCTCGCGGAATACGATCCGACCCTTTGTCAGATCATATGGCGTCATTTCAACGTGCACGCGGTCTCCAACGACCGAGCGGATTCGGTAGCGGCGCATTTTTCCCGCCGTATAGGCGATGATGCGATGCTCATTGTCGAGTGTAACGCCAAAGCGTCCATCCGGCAGGACCTCGTCGATCTCGCCTTCCATGGCAATGAGTGCTTCTTTCGCCAAACCAAATCCTAGCGTGCAGAAAATCGATCTGCTCACGGGCGTATCCCGCAGCAGAGCCAGGCAGCATGAAAGGAAATAGGGAACCGCCGTAGCGGTGAACAAATTCCGTCGCAGGCGACGTAAGCAATTTGTATATAGCGCATTGTAAATAAATTTCAAGCCAAGCCCTCGATTGCTCTCGGTTCGGCCTTGAAGCTAGGCGGTGTAATTATTCCCGGCCCCATCCTTCCTTGCGCGCCAGACACTATTGCCCTGCATTCGATCATCTTTGATAGAAATCAATTACTGTTCGGATTATTCCCGTATTCAGGCAACATGAATCAACTGCACCTCTTGCCTGCGGCCCTGCTTGCCGCACTGCTCTTCCCCTCCACCGCTCTGGCGGAAACCGATGGGAATGTATCCGCCGTGCCCTATGCCGATATCCGGTACCGGCTGGAACTGGTTGACCAGGACGGGCTGCCTGAGGATGCGACAGCCTCGACGCTGCGCTTGAAGGCGGGCGTCAAGCTTGGCGAATGGCACGGGTTCAGCGCGCAGATTGAAGGTGAGGCCATCACCCGTATCGGACCAAGAGATTTCAATGATACCGTCAATGGCCGCACGGAATTTCCGGTGGTGGCAGATCCCGCAGATGTCCTGCTCAACCAGGCCTTTGTCCGATGGCGTCCGCTTGATGCTGTCCAAGCGACTGGCGGGAGGCAAGCGATCAATCTTGACAACCAGCGCTGGATCGGATCGGTCGGCTGGCGCCAGAATGATCAAACGCTCGATGCCGCGCAGCTTTCGCTCAAACCGCACAAGGGGCTGTCGGTCGACTATCTTTATGCCTGGCGGGTGAACCGGGTTTTCGGCCCTGATTCGCCCCAGGGTATCTGGCGCAACACCGATATTCACGGCGTCCGCGCTGCCTATGATGTCAAACCGATCGGCAAGCTATCGGCCTATGGCTATTGGCTCGACATCCCGGCCAATCCGGGGGGCAGTTCCAAAACCTTCGGGGTAAGATTGGCCGGCACGCAGTCGATCAACCAAGATGCAAAGCTGCTCTACGTTGCCGAATATGCGCATCAGACCGACCATGCGGCCAATCCCGGCGAATTCGGGCTCGATTATCTTTCGCTGCAACCGGGCTTTTCCGTTTCCGGCTTGACGGTCAATGCCGGGCTGGAACGGCTCCAGGGCAATGGCAGCGCGGCTTTGCAAACTCCGCTGGCGACGCTGCACGCCTTCAATGGCTGGAGCGACAAATTCCTTTCGACGCCGCCCAACGGACTGCGCGACCTCTATGCCGATGCGGCCTACAAATTCAGCGATAATTCGGCGCTGAAGGGGATGACGCTGCGAATTGCCTATCATGACTTCGCATCTACCCGGGCAGGTCTTGATTATGGCACGGAATGGAATGCACTGGTTGCCTTTCCGCTGACCAGGCGCATAACTCTGCTGGCAAAGTTTTCCAGCTATGATGCCCGGGATTTTGCGACAGATACGGAAAAGGCGTGGTTTCAGGTCGAGGCCATGTTCTAGCGTCAGGAGGAAGTGGTGGACCGCAATGGCAATGTAGCAATCATCAGCAAGTTCATTGCGGCATGGTCGCGGCTGGATGCAGACGAACTGGTCAGCTTTTTTGCCGATGATGGCATCTATCACAACATGCCGATTGCGCCCGTTCAGGGCCGCGATGCGTTGCGCCAGTTCATCCGCGCCTTCCTTGCCGGTTGGACAGAGACCGAATGGGACATTCTCACCATTGCCGCGAGCGGGAATATTGTCTTCGCCGAACGGCTGGATCGCACCATTGCCAATGGCAAGGCGGTCAATCTACCTTGCTGCGGAGTGTTCGAGCTTGAGGATGGCAAGATCAAGGTGTGGCGCGATTACTTCGATATGGCCACCTATCGCGCCGCACTGGAAGCATAGTATCTGGTTTCGGCAGCGCGCATGCTGAAAGCGATTATGGAGGCCGTCAGATCGGCAACGGCCCCCATATTCCCGTCAAAACCGCATTTCACGCAAGCGCTATATGCCGCCTCATGTGGTGATCGATATCACCGAATTCCGAATTGAAGATCGTCAACCGCTTGAAATAGCCACCAATCGCCAGTTCGTCGGTCATGCCCATGCCGCCGTGTATCTGGATCGCTTCCTGGCCGATGAAACGGGCGGCCTGGCCGATACGGACCTTGGCTGACGAAACCGCACGCTTGCGCTCTTTCTCAGCGGCATCGAGCTTGAGTGTCGCGAGATAGGTGAGCGAAACCGATTGCTCATACTCCGTGAACATGTCGACCATGCGGTGCTGCAGCACCTGAAACGATCCGATCGGCACACCGAACTGCTTGCGCTGGCGCGAATATTCAACCGTCATCTGGTGCGCGACTTTCATCGCTCCGCAAGCCTCGGCGCAAAGCGCCGCAATCGCTTCATCCGCTACCCGCTCGATCAGGGGAAGCCCCGCCCCCTCTTCACCGATCAGCGCATCTGCCGGCACGCTCACATTTTCCAGGTAGACTTCAGACGCGCGGCGGCCATCAATGGTTGGATAGTCGCGCGTAATCAGGCCATCGGCAGCCTTTTCGACCACGAACACAGACACGCCATTCCTGTCCCGCTGTTCGCCCGAAGTCCGGGCGGTCACGATCAAATGCGTTGCCCACGGTGCCCCCACAACAACAGCCTTGTGGCCGTTCAGGACATAGCCGCTGCCATCCTTCTTCGCGGTAGTTTGAATATCCGCATAGTCATACCGGCCGCGCGGCTCGGCATAGGCGAAGGCATAGACTCGGCTGCCATCGACAATGCCGCCGATATGCTCTGCCTTCTGCGCTGCGGTGCCTGCGTGCCTGAGGAAGCCGCCCGCACACACAACCGTGGGCACAAACGGCTCAACCACCAGCCCCTTGCCGAATTCTTCCATGGCGATCATCGCCTCTATGGCGCCCCCGCCAAAGCCGCCATCCGCTTCGGAAAACGGCATGCCCAGCAGCCCCAGCTCGGCCAGCTGCGCCCAGATTTCGGGGCGCCAGCCCGGTTCGCCCTCAACCACGCGGCGGCGCGTTTCCCAGTCATACTGTTCGCGCACGAGCCGCGACAGGCCGTCGCGCACCATCGCTTGTTCTTCGGTGAAATTGAAATCCACAAATACTCTCCAGGATATCCGGTGGCCTTACAGGCCGAGGATCATTTTCGTGATGATGTTGCGCTGGATTTCATTCGATCCGCCATAAATCGAAGTTTTGCGCATGTTGAGATAGGTCGAGGCAGCGTGCCGCGCGTATTCCGGGCCAATCGGGTATTGGTTCGATCCGTTCTCGGCGATGTTGCCGTATTGCGGCGTGCCATAATTGCCGACCGCCTCAAGCGTAAGTTCGGTGAGGCGCTGCTGAATTTCGGTTCCCTTGATCTTGAGGATCGAGCTTTCCGGCCCCGGCCCCTTGCCGGCCTGTTCGCCAGCCAGGGTGCGCAGCTCGGTAATCTCAAGCGCCGCCAGATCGATTTCAAGCTGGCTGACCTTACGGGCGAAATCGAAATCATCGATCAACGGCTTGCCATCGAGCAGTTCCATTCCGGCGATTTCGCGAAGCTTCTCGACGCCCCGCTTGGAGCGGGCAACCCCGGCAATTCCGCTGCGCTCATGGGCCAACAGGAACTTCGCATAGGTCCATCCCTTGTTCTCTTCACCGACCAGGTTCTCGACTGGAACGCGCACATCGGTCAGCCAGGTCTCATTGACCTCATGCCCGCCATCGATGAGCTTGATCGGGCGCACTTCGACACCCGGTGATTTCATGTCGATCAGGATGAAGCTGATCCCCTCCTGCGGTTTCGCGGCGCCCGGATCGGTGCGGCAGAGGAAGAACCCCCAATCGGCATATTGCGCAAGCGTGGTCCAGGTCTTCTGGCCATTGATGATGTAATGGTCACCATCGCGCACGGCGGTCGTCTTGAGCGAGGCCAGATCGGATCCTGCGCCCGGCTCACTGTATCCCTGGCACCACCACACCTCGCCGCTGCGGATGCCGGGGAGATGCTGATCCTTCTGGGCCTGGTTGCCAAAGGTGTAGATAACCGGGCCGACCATCGACACGCCAAACGGCAGCGGCATGAAGGAATTGATCCGGGCATTTTCTTCCGACCAGATATAGCGCTGAGTGGGGGTCCAGCCGGTTCCGCCATACTCTTTCGGCCAGGCCGGCACCGACCAGCCCTTTTTTCCCAGGATCTTGTGCCACGCGACCATATCTTCCGGCGACATGTCTTCCCGCATGCCGAAATCGGCGAGGTGCGCAGGATAATTTTCGCTGATAAAGGCACGAACCTCGTCGCGAAACGCCAGTTCTTCGGCGGTGAACTCCAGATTCATCAGAAATGTCTCCAAGGTGTATGCTCTGAGGCCCTACTGCCACGAGCGTGCGCAGGCTGAAAGCCGAAAAAAGAGAGGCGGGGCGCTGACAAGGAAGGGGGCGCCAGATCTCGGCTGCGAATAGTGGGTCAAACCGGTTCCACCACATCCGCATCGTCTGGTGACAGGTGTCGATACCGCGCTCGACAAGCAGATCTTCAACTTCCCGCAAACGGGCGGGTATCGCACATGGAACATCACCGCCATGCAGATGGCTTTTGGCGATGAGTGGAAATAACGGGCCGGCTTCGTGGCTGCGCTTACCAGGCGCGCCAGTCAACCGGCCCTTTTTCCTGCATCCTCTTGACGTCAGCTCCTGAAATTGAGTGACGCCTTAGTACCTAGCCGCCGAAGTCGAACTTCAGGCGCAGCCCGATCGAGCGCGGCGGCAGGATGTGGGTCGAGAACGCGCGGGGATATACATTCCCGCCGTCGAAGTCTGTAACGATCTGATTATTCAACGGTGTTCCGATCGCGCCAGTTTCGGCGAACTTGTCGAACAGATTGTCTACGAACAAGGTGGCAGACCAGCGGTCCGCTTGGTAGGTCATTGCTGCATTGGCAGTGCCATAGCTGTCCAAGGTCAAGCCGGAGCCACGGCCGCCGGTGCGGGTGAGCACATTGCCCTGATGGGAATAGCTGGCGTTGAAGACCAGGCTGTCACCATTGACCAGGGGATATTCATAGGCGCCGAAGACCGAGAACTGGGTCTTGGGCGAGCCCGGCAAGCGGTCTCCGTCCTGCCCATCCTCGAAGTCAGAGCCAAATCCCGGCGGGGTGATCGTGCGGATAAGGTCCGGCGTCAACGTGGTCAGCTGCGCATCGGTGTAGCTGAAATTACCACGCAATTGCAGGCGGTCGGTGGCCCGCCAGTTTGCCGACAGCTCGACACCCCTTGACTCGGCACCGCCACCATTCACCGTGATCGGGATATTGGCGTTGACAGTCGACGAACCCAGCTGCGGATCAATCCAGTCGATGTAGTAAACCGCGCCGTTAAAGGTGAGATCGCCTTCCAGCAATGTCGACTTGAAACCAACTTCGTAGTTCCGGGTCTGGTCGGGCCTGAACTGACGCTCGTCGCGGATCGAAATATCGTCTGGCCCCGGGCCAAACCGCTGCCCCGGCGCCAGAGCGCAAGCGCCTTGGTTGGCGTTGGGATCGAATTCGCCACATTCGCCCACTCCGTTCACGCCGCCGATCCGGTAGCCTTCGCTGACCGTGGCATAGAGCAGCAGGTCATCATTGACCTCCCAGGACGCGTTGAACTTGTAGAGGAACCCATTGTCCGATTGCGCAAGATCGGGATCGAACGCCTGGCTGGCAACCTCTTTCAATGTCAGAGGTGTGAAGCTTAGCGGCTCAAACAAAGGGAAATCGACTGTCGAAGCCGCCTTCAGACTATAATCATAATATCTGCCGCCTGCAGTCAATGTCAGCTTGTCAAACAGTGTGTAGCTGACTTCGCCGAAGGCGGCCACTTCTACGAGCCGCTCTCGATCCGTCGAGAAAAACTCAAGCGCATCCGGGCGATCGGTCAGGCCGAAATCGAGATCGGGCTGGTTCACAAAAGCCACAAAGTTTGGAACGAATTCCGAAGATGAATTGGCAGCCGTGAACTTGTTATAATATCCACCAACAATCCAGTTGAATGGCCCATCATTCTTGGAAACCAGGCGGACTTCCTGATTGATTCGCTCTTCCTCGCCAATTTCGCGTGTGAACGAGGTGAATGAGGGAAACAGCTCGTAGCTATATTCCAGCGTGATCAGCAGTGTCGTCTGATCGCGCTGGCCTTCGTCCTTGAAAGTGCTCCAACCGGTGGCCGAAGTGAGCTCGGCAAAGCCGAGATCAGCGATCATTTCCAGCGCCAAGAGATCGTTCTTGATCTCGTTCGGTTCTCTCACACGGAACGCATTCTCATAACGCCCCACGCTGTCCGTCCCGTCGAGCAAGCCAGGTACAATGTCCCGATGGTGCGATACGCGGCGCCCTTCGATATCGGCTTCCTGGTAGTAATAAGTCAGCGTCGCATCGAACCACTGAGCCGGTTCCCATCGGGCGGCGATGCGGCCGGAAAGCGTTTCTTCGCCATCGGCATCCTTGATCCGATTCAGGCCTTCCGGCGTGTCGGGGTTCGTCACCCCGATCTGATCGACGACATTGACGTAATCAATGAAACCCGAATCGTCAGTCCAATCCAGCGATCCGCGGATTGCAAAAGTGTCAGTCAGGCCAAAGTTCACAGTGAAGCCGGTTTCGTGGCTGAGGCTCGAGGCCTTGGAATACTTGGAAGCTTCCGCACGCGCCGAGACAGTGGTTTCGCCAAACTGCGGCTTGCGCGGAATATAGCGGATCGCGCCGCCAAGCGTACCCGCGCCATAAAGCGTGCCTTGCGGGCCAAGCAGAACTTCGACGCGTTCGAGGTCGTTCAACTTGAGATCCACGAAAACCGGAATTTCGCCCAGGTAGGTCGCGACCGTTCCGCCGCCGTTGTTGTTGCCGTCACCCGAACCGATTGCATCGACGTTCAGGCCGCGAACGATGATCGGGTTACCCTGGCGTCCGCCGCGATCGACGATGTTGATGCCGGGAACGAAGGGCAGCAGCTCGGAAAGCTCGGTCAGCCCCTGTTCCTCGATCTGCTCGGCGCCGACTGCAGCGATATTGAGCGGAATGTCCTGCACGGATTCAGCACGGCGAGTGGCGGTCACAATGATGACATTGTCATCATTCTCCCGTGCCCCTGCTTCCTGGGCAAGCAGTGGCGCCGAATATGCCGATGCGATTATGGTACTGCCCAAAAGAGCAATCCGTGCAGCGCGTTGTGTGAAATGTGCATTCATTTTCATCGAACCCTCATGTTATGTCGTTTAAAGGCACAGTCCCGATGCCGCAGTGCAGCATTTCCATACTGGTGCATTCAGGTTTATCGCATGTCAAACGGGTTGAAGGAGAAACCAGATAACGGGACGAATCTCTGCGCTGGGTGTGGCCAAAAAAGAACTATTTTTGGGGAATTTCCAGAAAGCGCACGCTGCGTCACAACAGGCGCTGCGCGAAAACCCTCTGGAATACGATGCAATTCTGGTGATGGCCGCGATTGCCGTGGAGCACGAAAATGCTCTTGGCGCTGGCAAACTTTGCCGCATGTTGTCCGATGCTGGAGTCCAGAATCGCTGGCTTGCGGTTTTGCAGGCGCGCGTCGCGCTCTTGCAGCAGGATCAGGAACAGGCCCGGCAGTTGGCATTGGCAGCGCACGCGCTAGCCAGTGATGATGCGGATGTTGCAAATCAGCTTGGGGTCGTCCTTTCGCGCACGGGGCGTCATGATTTGGCCATCGAGCCTATGTTCCAGGCCATACAGGGCGTGCCTGACAATGCCGATTATCGTTACAATCTGGCGGTGGCACTGCAGTTTGCCGGTAGGCTCAAGGAAGCAGAGGATCAGTTCAGGGAAGTAATCTCGCTGAATCCAGGACATGCCAAGGCATGGCTGGCGCTGGTCCAGTTAGCGAAATATCCGAATCCGGATTGGTTTGAAACGCTGGCCGCACGGTTCGAAGCGTCAGTCGTTGCAGAGGATCGACTCCTGCTGGGACATGCTCTGGCCCGCCTCGCCGAGGGCGCAAAGCAATGGGACATTTCGTTCGCATGGCTGGGCAAGGCCAAGGAACAGAAGAAAGCGGAGGTTGGGCATGATCGGATCGCCACAGAAAGGTTGGTTGATGCTGCCGTTGCCGCTGTATCTGCCCATCAGGTGGCTGACGTTCTGCAGGGCGATCAGAGCCCGCTCTTCGTGGTCGGCATGCCGCGTAGCGGGACAACCCTGGTCGAACGTATCCTGACTTCGCATTCGCAGGTAACATCGGTTGGCGAATTGTCCGACTTCGCGATCCTTCTCAAACAGGTTTTGGGCACGCCCGGCCCCATGGTGCTTGACCCGGCCGTTCTGGCAGCCGCGTCCAGCCAATCCAATCTGGACTTTGTCGGCATAGAGTATCAGCGAAGGGTTACCGGGCTTGCAGGAAGCGCAGGACGCTTCATCGACAAGATGCCGTTCAATGCGTTCTATGTTCCAGCAATCCTGCGTGCCTTGCCCGGCGCGCGAGTTATCTGCCTCAGGCGGTCGCCGTTCGACGTGCTGTTTGCCAATTACCGCCAATTGTTTGCCACGGGTTTCAGCTATTACAGCTACAATTACGATTTCGGCGATACGGCGCACTTTGTGGCCCAGTTTGAACGTATGGCGAAAACATACGAGGCGGAATTGCCGAGGAGCCGTTTTCTTGCAATCCGCTACGAAGATGTAATTGCAGACCAGCGCGGCCAAACCGAAAAGCTGCTGGATTTTTGCGGCCTCGATTGGGAAGACGCCTGCATGGACTTTCACCTGAACGCAGAGCCGGTCGCAACTGCGAGCTCGGTTCAGGTACGATCACCGATTTACTCCAGCTCGATTGACCAATGGCGACGCTACACCGAAGGCGCAAGGCGCGCGGAATCGGAGCTCGGACGATATGGCATTTCGCCCTCAATTGTGGGCGTGTGACGGCCTTGTGCCAGCGGGTGTCGCAGTATCGGCTCTCTGAGCTGGCAGCCGTATTGTCGGCCGATCGTGAGAGGCCGAAGAAGTTCAGGCCATAGCGATCCGCCATTATCCGATGGCCCTGTCAAAAGGATCGGACGCTTCACTCCTCGCCGCGCAACTCGAGTAATTGAGCGATATCGCAAACTTGCAGGCACCGTTCCGAAACGAGATGGCCGATGTCTTCTATCCGCGCCATCTCGCCATCATCGCGCATGATCGAGCAAATGACAGCGGCGTCGCCTGCCCCGGCCCGGCGGCACAGCTCGATTGATGCCTCTGCCGCAGCAGGTCGCACGCTAACGCCGCCCTCGGCCGTGATGAGCGGAAACACATGCCCCGGTGAAACCAGATCACCTACTGTCGTATCGGGCGCAACCGCAACTTTGATGGTATGCGCGCGATCGGCGGCGGAGATTCCCGTCGTAACTCCCCTCGCCGCCTCGATCGAACGGCCATGCGGCCTGCCAGATTGCTGGTCCGCGCCTGGATTGATCAGCTCGATCCCCAGATCGGATGCACGTTTCGGGGTGAGCGCCAGACAGATGAGGCCGCGTCCGTGGGTCGCCATGAAATTTATCGCATCTGGCGTGACATGGCGGGCAGCCATACAAAAATCGATGTCGCCGCCGCGCAGCCGATCACCGGTGATGATAATCATGCGCCCCCCGGCAAGCGCGTCCAACGCCGATTGAAGCCGGTCCATCATCACGCCCCATCTTCGAGTGATGCGAGCGCACGGGCGCCACGAAAGGTCTGGCGACCGACCAGTTCCAATTGGAGCCGGGCACGATCTTCAAGGCATTCCCCATCAGGCGAGAACAATCCGTGATAGGTCCGGATTGTGGCCCCCATCGGGGTAGGCCAGCCGCGCAGCGCATGAACGATGCTGCGCAGCGTCAACAGCGTGCTCATGGTTGCCTGGTCACCATAGGCGGTCGTGATCAGGCCGACCGCGCGCCCATCGAGATAGGGCCGCTCGTCCCGGGAAAGGTCCTCCAGATAGTCGAGCGCGTTCTTGACCAGGCCTGAAATTGTCCCGTGATAGCCGGGCGCGGCAATGATGACACCATGGGCTTGCCTCACTGCCTCGACCAGTTCGTTGCCGCTGCCGGGTTCATGGCCTGCGCCCCGGTAATGGGGCAGGCGGCCAAGATACTCTCCGCCGAATATACGTGTTTCGGCGCCCTCGCTCGCAGACTGTGCAGCCGCAAGGCGCAGTGCCTGTTCGGTGGTGCTGCCGGGGTTTACCGTGCCTCCGATGCCAACGATCCTAACAGTCATGCACAAACCTTTTCATTGAGATAGCCAGCAAGACGCTCTGTTTGTTCGGGCGAGAACCGCAGCCCTAGCTTGGTCCGGCGCCACAGGATATCGTCAACAGCCAGGGACCATTCCCGTGTAACCAGATAATCGACTTCGGCTTGCGTGAGACCATGGCCGAAATGATATCCGCAGTCCTCCAGGGCGCGCGCGTCACCCAAAATCTCCATTGCCAGCATACCGTAGGCATGGGCCAGCCGGTCGGCCCAGTGCGGTTCGAGAAACGGATAGCGGGCGCGCAGTTCGGCGATCCTTGTCGCCACCGTGCCGACAGCGAAGTCACCGCCCGGTAACGGCACCCGATCGGTCCACCCATCCCCCTTGAGTTGCGGTAGCCGCTGCGCCAGCTGTTCGACCACTTCCTGCGCCAGATGCCGGTAAGTGGTGATCTTTCCTCCGAACACGGAAAGGATCGGGGGGCCGTCATCCTCGTCTGAAAGGTCGAGATAATAGCCGCGTGTCGCCGCTTCGGGCTTGCCTGAACCGTCGTCGATCAGCGGGCGCACACCGGAATAGGTCCACACGACGTCATCAGGAGTAACAGGCTGTCTGAAGAAGCGGCTTGCCCCTTCGCACAGATAGACGATTTCCTCGAAGCTCGCCTCGACATGGTCCAGCCCCCCATGGTGATCGGCATCAGTGGTTCCGATCAGGGTGAAATCGTGCTCATAAGGAATGGCAAAGAAGATCCGCCCGTCCGGCAGTTGGAAGAAATAGGCGTAAGGGTGATCAAACAGCTTGCGCACGACGATGTGCGAACCGCGCACCAACCGCATGCCGCGCTCGGCGGGTTCATGCGCCAGCCCTAGCAGCTTGAGCACCGCCGGGCCGGCGGCATTGACCACGGCGCGGGCATGGAAGGTCTTGCCGCCTGCATCGATCCGCCACAGCTCGCCCTCGCGCGTCAAAGCTGTCACGCGGCAGCGCGTATGGACCTCAGCCCCGCGATCGGCTGCATCCCGGGCATTGAGCACCACCAGCCGGGCATCATCGACCCAGCAGTCCGAATAGACGAAGGCTTTCGCAAATTCGGGCTTGAGCGGCGCGCCCGCTGGGTGATTGGCCAGCGCGATATTCTCGGTCGCGGGCAGCAGCCTGCGCCCGCCGATATGGTCGTAAAGGAACAGCCCCAGCCGCACCAGCCAGCGCGGGCGAAGGCCCTGGACATGTGGCAGCACGAAGCGCAGCGGCCATACGATATGCGGCGCAATTGACCAAAGACGCTCACGTTCCGACAGCGATTCCCTGACCAGGCCGAATTCGAAATGCTCCAGATAACGCAAGCCGCCATGAATCAGCTTGGTTGAGGCAGATGAAGTCCCGCTGGCCAGATCGCCTGCCTCAAGCAGCGCTACCTTGGCCCCGCGTCCCGCCGCATCGCGGGCGATACCGCAGCCATTGATCCCACCTCCGATGACGGCAAGATCGAAAATATCGGGTTCAGGATCAGCCACCACTGCCAACTCAGAACTGCAGCGGTGCGTGTGCGATTTGCGGCAACACGTAGCGTGCGAACATGTCGCATTCGTTCACATGCGGATATCCCGAGAGGATGAATGCCTCGATCCCTTCGTCCTGATAGGCGCGCAACTTGGCCAGAACCTGGTCAGGTGTACCGACAATGGCTGCACCGCATCCCGACCGGGCACGACCGATACCGGTCCACAGATTGTCCTCCACAAAGCCATCGCCACCGGCTGCACCGCGCAGCTCGGCCTGGCGCTGAACCCCGTAATTCTTCGCGTCGAGCGATTTTTCACGGATTGCCCGTCCGGCTTCGTCATCCAGCTTTGACAGCAATCGATCGGCATAGGCGCGCGCCTCATCCTCGGTCTCGCGCACGATCACATGGGCGCGATATCCGAATTTCAGTCTGCGACCGTGCCGTGCAGCGCGTTCAGTCAAGTCGGCAATGTTCTCGCGAACCTTGTCCATGGTATCGGGCCACATCAAGTAAACGTCACAACCTTCCGCCGCGCACTCGCGTGCCTCGTGACTGAGGCCACCGAAATAGAACGGCGGGCATTTGCCCGAAATAGTGGTGATCCGCGCAGGATCGAGTTCCAACTGATAGAACTCACCCTGATGGGACAGGTGCTGCCCATTGAGCAGGGTGCGCACGATCTTCATCACTTCGGTCGCGCGGCGATAGCGCGGGTCGCTTTCGAGCTTCTGCCCAGGCATGTCGGAAGAAATGATGTTGACGTTTAGGCGTCCTCCGGTGCCCGCAGCGTCAGGCCCCAGGATACGGTCAAGCGTAGCGATCCGCCGGGCAAGTTGCGGCGGCCAATCCTCGCCGATGCGGGTCGCCCACAGCAATTTCATGCGCTTGATCTGCGTTGCCACGGCGGCGGCGAAAACAGTTGTATCCAAGCCCAGTTCGTAGCCAGAAGGCAGTAGGATATTGTCAAAGCCACCCTCTTCGGCGCGCAGCACGATGTTGCGGCAATGCTCCCAACTCGACTTCAGATAGGGATCGGGAACGCCAAGGAATTCATAATCATCGTCACACAGCGCTGAGAACCAGGCGATCTCGCATTGCTGCCCACCGGTTTGCTTGTCAGTCATCAGGGAAGCCTCTCTCCTCTTGCGGCCACCAGCACCGCGTACCAATCCTGCCGGCTCCAGCGCATGTCCAGCGCTTGCACCCCTTCGGTTATTCGGGCCGAATTTTGTGATCCAATGATCGGAACAATCCCGGCAGGGTGAGCCATTAGCCAGCCATAGGCAGCAACCGAACGGCTCACGCCCTGCGCCTCGGCGATCCGGTCAAGCTGTGCCGCCACCTCCCTTTCGCAAGCGGATACTGGTGACATCAGCCTGCCGCCGCCAAGCGGTGACCAGGCAAGCGGCGTCAGGTCCTTACGCATTGCCTGGTCAAGTTCGCCATTTTCGAAACAGGCAATTCTGAGCGGGCTGATCTCGGGCTGGGTGGCTACCAGTTTGTGACCAAGAAAATGATCCAGCGCGTCAATCTGGGCGACCGTGAAATTCGATACGCCAAGCGCACGGATCTTGCCCGCATCCACGGCATCATCAAGTGCCTTTGCCACCTCCTGCGGGTGCGCCAGGATGTCAGGACGATGAATCTGATAGAGATCGATCACGTCGGTATTCAGGCGTTTGAGCGATGCATCAATCGCATGCGCAAGATATTCGCGCGACTGGTCATAGGGGAGCGGCGGGCGAATGCCGCCCTTGCTGGCCAGCACCATCCGTTGGCGCAGGCCGCGTTCCGATTGCAACACTTCGCCAAGCAGCGCCTCGGCATCGCCAAACCCGCCTGACCCATCGAAACCATAAATGTCGGCAGTATCGAACAGTGTTATTCCGGCATCGAGCGCCGCATGGACAAGCCGTGCCGCATCGCCCGCGCTGCGATCGCCTTCGGCAAGCCGCCACATTCCCCACGCAATCGGAGCGATCTCGATACCGCTTTGTCCCAACTGACGGTTGGCAGGTGGAGGCAGCAAAGCATTCATATTTCTGTCCTTATGGGCGCCGTTATCGAAGCGCGTTCGACCAATCGGTGCGGCAGTCGGCGGTGCGTGATATCGCCGCCATTGACGAGGATTTCAGCAGCGCTCCGGGCAAGTTCTACCATCGGCTGGTGAATGGTTGTGAGTGGCGGCCAAACCGTCCGCGCAAGCGTGGTATCATCAAAGCCCGCAACCGAAAGTTCGCCGGGCAAGTTCATGTTGCGATCATGCGCCACTGCCAGAACTCCGGCAGCCATATCATCATTGGAGGCGAAGATTGCCGTGGGCGGACAGCTCATGTCCAATAGCAGGCGCGCAGCGCGCACCCCGCTATCAAAGTCAAACTCACCGTCGCACACCAGGCCGGGCTCGAAGGGTATTCCCGCGCGGTCGAGCGCGCGGCGATAACCGAACAGGCGCTCTTCACTTGCCATATGGCTCCTGTGGCCCTTGATGAAACCAATCCGCCGGTGTCCGCAATTGACGAGATGGGTTGTCATATCATCGGCAGCCTGCACATCGTCCATGAACACGGAACTTGTCAGCGCGTGGTTTGTACCGGGCGAAATCCGCACAAACGGAATGTCGAGCGCGTCAAGCGTCCGCAAAACCGGCTCACAATCGGTGACCGGCGATGACAGTATCAACCCGTCGACCTGCGTTTCGGAGACGAGGCCGCGCACCTGCTCGCCGACATCGGGATCTTCGACATCAACCGGCTGGGCAAGCAGGCGTATGCCCTTTTCATGGCAATAGTCCCAGCACCCCTTCTGGATCTGGAACATGTAGTAAGGGCTGTGATTGTCATAAATCAGCGCGATCTGGTTGGATTTCGCGCCTGACAGGATCCGGGCTGCGACGCTGGGCCGGAAATCAAGCGCTTTCATGGCCGATTCCACTCGTTCGCGCATTTCCTTGCTGACGTAGGGATGGCCGTTCAAAACCCGGCTGACAGTCTTGACCGCCACGCCTGCCTTGGCCGCAACATCCCTGATATTGGCCCGTTCGCTCATGCGGCGAGCACCTCCTTCAGACCTGAAAACAGCGTGGCATGCGCGCTGCCAGAGTTATAGAATACAGGCGGCTGTCCAATCGGCGCCGCAATCTCGTGCGTGCCGGGGGCAAAGTCCATGCCTGTCCAGGCGTGCCGCCAGGCCCGATCGCCCGGCAGGCTCACGCGGCGCGACGTCGCGCCAGCTTCAATGACCGGTGCCACCAGCAGGTCGGCTCCGTACAGATATTGGTCCTGCACCGCAAACAGGTCGGTATCCTCAGGATAGTGCAGAAAGATCGGACGCTGCAATGGCAGCCCGCTCGATGCTGCCTCGCGGCAAAGCGTGCGGACATATGGTGCAAGATGGGCGTGCACCCTGCTCCAGCGCGCAAAGCAGCCCAGCAGTTCGGGCGTGCTGTCATACTGCAAATTCTCGTCAGGCCGATTACCTTCATGGCTGCGCATTACCGGCGCAAATGCGGCCAGCTCGCACCAGCGCTGCATCAGTTCCTCAGTTCGGATATTGCCAAGCAACGAAGTGTATCCGCCGCAGTCCGAATGGCTATATGCATTACCGACAAGGCCTACCGAAAGTGCAGCTGTGATTACCGTTCCAATCCCGTCATGGCGGGAGAAATCAACCGACTGGTCACCTGCCCAAAGCAACGGACAATGCGCCTGCACTCCGGAAAATCCGGCGCGCATGAAGAACACTGCGTCGCCTGTCTTGCCGCGCTTGGCCACGGCATGCGCGTTGACTTCGGCCCACAGGACCGGCCAATTGTTGTGCGCTTCCATCGGGTTCGACCCGTCAGACAAACGAACATCGGTTGGCAGATATTCGCCAAAATCGGCCATCCAGCCGGAGATGCCGATATCGAGCATTTCGCGCCCCAATATCCTTTCGGCAAACCACTCGCGAGTTTCCTCGCGCGTAAAGTCGAGCACGCCGCAATCGAACTCGCCAAAATCAACCAGATAAACCTCATCGCTGTCCGGCCTGAGGCAGAGATGCCCGCCTTCGGCGGCTTCATGGTAGAGGCTCCCCTCCTTGCTTAGGTAAGGGTTGGCATAGGCAAGGAAGCGGATGCCGCGCTGTTTAAGGCGAGCGATATGCTGCGGCAAATCGGGGTATCGCCGCTCGTCGCGCTGCCAATCCCAGAACAGCCGACGGCCAAAGCTCGTCTCGCGGATGCCGGCCCAATCCTCGCACCACAATCCGGAGATAGCCGCCCCGGCCTCAATGAAACGCTCTAGCCGATCAAGGCTGCTCAATCCGTCTTTCAGGCCGACGATCGCGCCGCCGATTGCCCATTGCGGCAATTCTGGCTGGCGACCGAACCGGCCGGCCAATTGCTCGACCAGCCCGGCCGGGTCTTCATCCACAAAACATTCGAAGCGCGCTTCCCCGGCCCAGACCTCGACATTGTGCCGCGCCGGATCGGTGAAATCGAGCGCGCTGAAGCAAGTGGCATCAAGGTGCACCGCCAACCAGCGCGAAGTAAGGAAGGTGGGCTGCGGATAATTGGTGTTCCAGTAATCACCGCCAGCCATTCCCTGCGCATCCATTTGCCGGGTAATCTCGCTCGACTTGTCGCGGCCGACGCCGGGTTCGCTGGTCCACATCGGAAAGCGCCGTCCGTTGAGCGCCAGGTAACTCATCTGTTCGCCCCCGCCCCATACGGTTTCACCTGCTTCGGCATAAAGGCTCAACCACAGCCGGTCAGCCGCCGGATCTTGAGCACGCACGGTGAAGCATTCATCGCCAAGCGTAATTCGGGCAACCGGATTGCCTTCGACGAGCAGATCGACGCCGCCAGGCAGCACCTGCCATTCGCGCGGCGTCAAATGATCGGTGGGGCTATCCTCGATCCGGAAATTGCCGCGATACATTTCCACAACGGGCGCGCCGCGAGCTATGACTACCGCAGGACAGTCCGAGGTATGGTGCAAGACGATTTTTCCCCTAACAAGGAGTTCGAACCCGCCAGAATCCTCCAAAACCCGCAGTTGCACGCGGAAAACCCCCTTCAAATCCCGAGATGTGTTATTCTGATCACATACACGCCGCATCAATATGACACCGCTTGACATATCGCCGCGGCCAGCGCAAATCAAGCAGCAATTACGTTAAGGACGGGATGTGCCCCGGCGCAATCCTCGTCTGCTGGATGACATGGGAAGAGGAGGAATTTGATGAGGTACAACACCACCATGCGAGCGCGCGCGTTGGCCATTTCTGCGAGCGCTCTGGCTCTCGCAGTCAGCGTTCCTGCGCTGGCTCAAAGCTCTGGCGATGTGGAGGACGAAAGCGGCATCAAGACAATCGTCGTGACCGCTCAGAAAGTCGCGGAAAATGTGCAGGACGTCCCGATTTCCATCACCGCTGTCACCGGCGAACGCCTGGAGCAGACCGGGACCAACAGCCTCGAAGGGCTGACCCAGCTTGTCCCCTCTGTCACCTTCCGTAAGGGGACCACCAGCGCCAATAGCGCGATCGTCATGCGCGGTGTGGGGACCATAACTTTCTCCGTCGCTGCCGAGCCAAGCGTATCAACCGTTGTGGACGGCATCGTCCTGAGCCGGTCAGGCCAGGCATTCATGGATCTGGTCGACGCCGAACGCCTTGAAGTCCTGCGCGGTCCGCAAGGCACATTGTTTGGCAAGAACGCATCGGCGGGCCTCGTCAACATCGTCTCAAAAGGGGGCACGGACTCCCTTGAGGTAACTGGGCGTGCGGATTGGTACGAAGGTGACGAATATCGCCTGCGCGGCTCGGTATCCGGGCCGCTCTCCACTGACCTGTCAGGCCGCCTCACCGGCTTTTACGGCAGTTATGACGGCAACATCACCAATGTCTTCGGCGGAGAAGAGAACAAGGTCAACGGCTACGAGCACTACGGTGCCCGCGGGTTGATCGATTACGATAACGGGCCGGCACGGTTGCGGCTGATCGCGGATTATTTCCGCGCAGATGACGATTGTTGCGCCGATGTAACGACAGTCAGCCGGGGCGCAGTGCTCGATGCGGAGCTGGGCCTGCCCGGGGGTGTCGCGCAGGGATTGGACCAGCGCTATGTCAATCATAACCTGGTAACGCAAACACGCGATCGCCAGTGGAGCCTGACCGCGTCGGGCGACTTCGACGTGCTGAGCGACCACACACTGAGTGTCGTGACGGGTTATCGCAACTGGCAAAATACTGAGATCCGCGAAGGGGATTTCCTGCCGCGTGCACTGGTAGGCACCGCAGAGCTGCACGATCTTGGCGTGGTCAAGACCGAGCAGTTTTCGGTCGAGGCAAGGCTCGCGTCGGACCAGAGCAAGCCATTCTTCTACCAAATTGGCGGCTTCTATTGGCGATCGGACAACCAGCAACAGTTCACGCGTGAAGACATTACATGCGCCAGCTCCACTCTGCCGGTCGATCCGGTTACCGGCGGGCAACCGTGCAACCTGACGGATACGGTCAACACTCTGTTCCCCACCGCCACATCGGATAGCGATGTCGATTCGCGCAACTACGCATTGTTTGGCCAGGCGACCTATCGCTTCAGCGAAATGTTCGCAGTGACTGGCGGCCTGCGCTACACGTGGGACGAGCTCGATTTCGTCCATATTCGCGCGCCGGGCATCAATGCCACCGACGGCACGCCTGCAACCGGCCCGGGTGTTTCCGGCAGCCCGGCCGGTGGCACTATTGCCAGCGGCGGCAACGGCACCAACACTTCAACCGGCAGCAGCAGCAATGGCAACCTTTCGGGCAAGGCCGTGCTGCAGTTTACCCCGAGCGAAGACGCGATGTTTTATGGTTCTTACACCCGAGGCTACAAGGGGCCGGCATTCAACGTCTTCTTCAACCATACCGCACCCAACAATGCGGTTCCGATTGACGCAGAAACTTCGGACGCGTTTGAAATCGGCCTGAAGTCGCAGTTCGCGGACAACCGGATTCAGTTCAACGTTTCCGCATTCACCGTCGAGTATGATGGCTTCCAGGCAAATAACTTTGTCTTGCTTAACGGAGCGACCGTCACCAACCTGACCAATGCCGGCACCGTGAAGAGCGAAGGTTTCGAAGTCGATGTGCTGGCAGTTCCGGTTGACGGGCTCACCCTGCGCGCAAGCGGTGCCTATGCCGATGCCAAGGTGAAGAAATTCAATCCGAATCCGATCACCAATGCGCCTGATGCCCGCGACGGCACGAAGCTGCCCCTGGCGCCGGAGTTCGTATATACACTTGGCGCCAGCTATGAGACCGATGTCGGAGCCCTGCGGCTTTATGCAGACACCGATTTCCGGCATGTCAGTTCGCAGTTCTCCGATCTTGGCGAGGGCGGACCGATCGATTCCTATGGCATTTGGAACGCGTCCATTGGCGTATCCGATCCGGATGATCGCTATCGCCTGACGTTCCACGTGCGCAATATCACCGATGAAAGCTATGCCTTGCTGAATGTCGGCAATGGCCAGCGCCTGCAGATCCCGCGCGATGCGGACCGCTATTTCGGGGTGAGCTTGCGCGTTGGTTTTGGTGGGAACTGATCGCGACTAAAGCTTGAAATGGGCCGCCGGAGCAATCAGGTGGCCCATTTTTCCGGGGGTTGGGACAAGGTGGGCGCTGATCCCGGGCATTGCAGCGTGGAAAGAGGAAGAAATTGATGGGCGTTCTTTCACCAACCCGTCGCTGGTCGCTCTTTATCGTGCTGTGCATTGCCGGGATTTTCAACGCGATGGATCGGCCCATCATCGCGATCCTCAAACCCGATATGATGGCCGATTTCGGGTGGACAGACAGCGATTTTGGTGACCTTGCCGCAGTAACACAATTCGCTGCTGCCTTTGCGTTTCTGTTCACAGGCTGGCTGGTCGATCGCCTTGGCGTCAATCGCTCGATGCAGCTTGGCGCATCTGCGTGGAGCGTGGCCGCCATGGCTCATGGCTGGGCGATTACTACCTGGCAGGTGGTGGGCGCGCGCGTGGGCCTGGGCGTTACCGAAGCGGTCCAGACCCCGCTGACCATCAAGGCTGTGGCCGCGCTATTCGAACCTAATCGCCGTTCGCTGGCATTTGGAGTTGCAACGCTTCTGGCCGGAGCCGGCACTATTGCCATGCCCTTTGTCATCCCTGCTCTGGCAGTCACGACCGGGTGGCGCGGCGCACTGGTGGTCGGCGGTATCGGCGGACTCATATCGCTGGCACTATGGATATGGTTGGCGCGCGGCATAGATTTTACCGTGCGCACATCGAATGAAAAGGGAGAAGCGGGCACCGGCAGCCCAGGCAACCCCGCTTCGGATTATGGCCCGATCTTGGCCAATCGCAAGACCTGGGCGATCGTGATTGCCAAGGCGCTGTCAGATATGACGTGGTGGTTCATAAATTTCTGGCTGGCGGATTTTTACCGCAAGGAGTTCGGGTTGACCATTCTGGAGCTGGCGATCCCGCTGGCGATCGCCTTTGCCGGATCCGGCCTTGGCGCAATGTTGGCAGGATGGGGCTCAACCCGGTTGCTCGAACGCGGCTGGTCGGTGAATCGGGTGCGCAAAACAGTCATGCTGTTATCAGCACTGGTCGTTGCGCCCTTGCCTCTGGTGCTCGAACTGAATGCCTTCTGGCCGGTTGCCATCATGATGGGTGTGGTGATGGCAGGACACCAGGGTTTCTCATTGTCGATCTTTTCCGTCATCACGGATGTTGTGCCCACAGCCAAGGTTGGCCGCGTCACCGCCTTCGGCGCATTCATGGGCAATATGGGCGGGGTGTTGATCAGCCTGGTGACCGGCAGGGTCCTGGATGCCGGATTTGGCTTTGCCCCCCTGTTCCTGTTCGCTGCAGCTTCATACCTGCTGGCGCTGGCATGGTTTCAGTTGTTGCTCCCGGAAATTCGGCGTGATGAGGGAGCCCTGGAGACAATGGCCTGAGTGCTGCCAACCTGGATGCGATGTTCCAGGCAATCGGTTGCGGATTTGTCCGCTAGCAGACGGTTTGGAAAATCGGTTTGAGACCAGATATGACGGATCCGCAGAGAATTTCGATCGACAGCAAAGGTGACCTTTTCGGCGAGATCTATCTTGCCGAACAGGGCAGCGATGGGGAAAATCAGCCCAAAGGGTCGCTCTTACCCGGTCTTCTGGTGACATTTGCCGCAGCCGCAGCCGCTGCATGGCTTTCGGAACACTATGGTTTCCCGATTATCCTGATGGGGCTGCTGGTGGGGCTATCGCTCAATTTCGTGTCGCGCGATACTGCAGTTCACCGCGGTCAGGATTTCGCTAGCCAGACCTTTCTGCGCTTGGGGATCGTCGCTCTTGGGTTGCAGGTAACGCTCGATCAAGTGCACGGACTGGGCCTCCAGTCGCTTCTTGCGCTGATCGGAATCATGACCGTTACCTTCATTGCCGGTATTGCCGGAGCCCGCATGACCGGCCAATCGCGCTATGCCGGGATATTGGCAGGCGGGGCGACCGCCATCTGCGGTGCCAGCGCTGCCTTGGCATTATACGGGGTCATCGGGCGGAAACGCCTTCCCCAGGCGCAATTCGCGCTCACCCTGGTCGGTGTGAGCCTGGCCAGCGCGCTGGCGATGTCGCTTTACCCAATGATTGCCGCCGAAATCGGGCTGACCGACCGGCAAGCCGGTTTCCTGATCGGCGCATCGGTACACGATGTCGCCCAGGCCATTGGCGGCGGGTACGCCTATTCCGACCTTGCCGGAAGCGAAGCGACAATTGTCAAATTGTCTCGTGTCGCCTTGCTTGCACCGGTGGTCATGCTGATATCGCTGTGGCTTGGTGCCACCGAAGTTTCCGGGTCGCGGCTTTCGCTGAAGCGGTTGCGGCTGCCCTGGTTCATCACGGCCTTTGCCCTGTTGGTAATCGTCAACAGCAGTTTCGATCTGCCTGAGCAGGTTCGCACGATGTCGCTGGCGGGCTCGAAGGGCTTGCTATTGCTCGCGGTTACAGCAACCGCCATGCGATCGCGCGTCGACCTGATCATGGAGTTGGGCTGGAAAGCGGGGACACCGATCGTAGCCGCATCGCTTGCCAGCTTCCTCGCATCACTGGCTTATGTGGTCTGGATCGGATTTTAAGTGAATGGGGGGCAGTATCTGGGCCGCTGGCTGAATCACGGCTTCTCGGGGTAAAAGCGAGAGCCCGGAAGGATAGGCTTCGGGCGGATGATTTGCCGGGGCGTCGTCAGTTTCTCCTGAAACTGCTATGCGGTTTCACGGGCTATCAAATGTGGTGGCAAAACTAGGCTTTCAGTATCCACGCCGGCAAGCCTCCGCAGGAGCAAATCTACAAGGCCTTTAGCTCCCGCGGCAATGTCCTGTCTCACAGTCGTAAGCGGCGGGACCGTCTGGCTCGCGATCGGTAGATCGTCGAAGCCGATCACTTTCACAGAATTTGGCACCGACACTCCACGCTCTCGAAGCTCTCTCAAGCAAGCAACCGCTACTGCGTCGGTGGCGGCAAAGATTCCATCGACCTTGCCTTCGATCTCGCTCAAATGCTCAGCGATCTCTCCGTTCATGCGATCAGCCGAAAGATGTGTAGGCAGCGCGCGGATCGGGATCGACATTCGATCGGCGATTTCTTTCGCACCGGCAAATCGGGCTGCGAACTCGATCGGCTCGGTATCGCCCAGAAAGGCAAGGCTCCTGGCCCCTGCGGCAATCAGCCTTTCAGCGGCGAGCTTGCCGCCGAGCCGGTTGTCACTGCCGACAACGCAGTGGCGCTGCCCCTCCTGGTGGTTGCCCCAAACAACCATTGGTAAATATCCATCGGCAATCTCTTCGATCCGGTCGAACTGGTCGGACTGGCCGATCACAATCACGCCATCGACTATGCCGGAGCCGATAAAGCGATCTAGCCAATCCTCATCCTGTGCCGGGATCACGCGCCGCAGCATCAGGTCATACCCCTTATCCGTGAGCTCATCGGCCAAATGGCCGAGCAGCGTCATGAAGAAGGTATCGGAAATCTGCTGATGCACATCGTGGCCAAGCGGAATGGCCACCCCTATCACGCCGGTCTTCTGCCTGCGCAGCTTGCTTGCCATCTGGTTGGGCCGGAACCCATGCTTTCGCGCAAGCGCTTCGATCTTTTCGCGCGTGTTGGCGTTGACCAGGCTCTTGCCTGCAAGTGCCCGCGATACCGTGCCCGGAGACACGCCTGCAAGCCTGGCCAGATCGGTAATGGTACGGACGGGCCGGCTGGTGTTTTCCGATTCAGGATGTTCGTGTTCGGACATTTAGCTTGCAATCGGTTCTTGCTCACGCGGTACGCGATGTCCAGCGTCAACAAACAGCGTTGCTATCGCCCCGGCAATCATCAGCATCCCGCCCAGCATCAGGACATTGCGCGGATCGCCGCCTAGTATCGGGTTGTAGATCAGCGGCATCGTCAATGTCTGGATCAACATGGGAATTACAATGAACATGTTGAAGATGCCCATATAAACTCCATTGCGTTCAGCCGGGATGGAATCCGCCAGCATCACATAGGTGTTCCCCATCATTCCGGCCCAGCCGATCCCGATCCCCAGCATCAGCACGAACAACGCGGCCGGCGTTTCGACCCCGGGCAACATCAGCATGGCCGTGCCCGATGCAGTCAAGCAGGCCGCATGTACCAGCCTTGCGCCTAACCGGGCAACGATCGGGATCAGCGCGAGTGCACCGACAAAGGCGATGAAATTATAGAACGCACCGGCTTGCTGTGTGGTGAGCGTCGCTTCCCTGAAAGCGGCGCTTGACGGGTCACTGGTATCGTAAAGAGCCCGGCCAACGGCAAAGGTCACATACTGCCAATAGGCAAACATTGCGTACCACTGACACAGCATGGCCACGGCAAGTTGTCGCATTGGCCTGGGCATGTCGCGGATGGCGTCGCCGATCTCGGTCAATGTGGCTTTGACGGTCATCGGCTTACTTTCGAGCACATCCTTTTCGTCATCGGTCATCGGCAACTCGGGAACGCGCCAGACCGACCAGACGATTGTCGATATCGACAGGATCGCTCCGATTGTGAAGGCGATGCGCACGATAACCGGGATCCCATTATCGTCGAGAACGTCGCGGGCGACGAACGCGGTCAGCAAAGTCGGAGCTAGATAGGAAAGGGTCTGTGCAAGGCCAGTAAATGCGCTTTGTGTGAGGAATCCCATAGAGCGCTGGTCGGGCAACAGCCGATCGGCAACATAGGCACGGTAGGGCTCCATTGTGATGTTGTTGCCCGCATCGAGTATCCAGAGCAGCGAAGCTGCCATCCACAGCGTGCTCGAATAAGGCATCAGGAAAAGGCTGATCGTGCAAATGATCGCGCCGATCAGGAAATAGGGCGTACGGCGGCCATAGCGCGAATTGGTGCGATCGCTCATCGCCCCCACGATCGGCTGGATGATGAGGCCGGTCATCGGCCCAGCCAACCACAGCAGCGGCATGGTAGCCTCGTCTGCGCCAAGGAAACCATAGATCGGCCCCATGTTGGCCTGCTGCAGCCCGAAACTGAACTGAAGGCCGAAAAAGCCGATATTCATTTCGATGATTCGCAGCAGTGAAAGCCGTGGTTTTCCGGCAGTTTGCATGATCAGATCCCTCTCCCGCACCAGCATTCCCCTGGCGTTGTGGCATTTTCGTGACATAGAACACCCGCAATTGCAAACGTTTGCAACTTTGTTATTGCAATCGTTTGCATTGGAATTATTCCTTGCCGCGAATCGCGCATTGATAGTGCGAGCCAATGAGGAGAGTTTTTGCCATGAAGTTTCGTCACGCTCTGGCTTTCGGCGTTGCGCTGAATGCCATTTCGACCCCCGCTTTCGCGCAGGATCAGTCCCCCGCCGCGAATGCCGGTTCGGCGCAAGAGGACAATGTCATCATCGTCACCGGTGTGGCCCGCAGCCAGAACCGCCTCGAAAGCTCGGTATCCATCAGCGCAGTCAGCGCAGAATCGATTGCCAACCTTAATCCGCGATCTTCTGCTGACCTTATTCGCCAGATCCCCGGCATCCGCTCG
The DNA here is from genome assembly GCF_054957755.1 of Altererythrobacter chaiwopuensis. Lineage (NCBI taxonomy): Bacteria > Pseudomonadati > Pseudomonadota > Alphaproteobacteria > Sphingomonadales > Erythrobacteraceae > Altererythrobacter > Altererythrobacter chaiwopuensis. The sequence goes on along the minus strand of NZ_JBTXJG010000002.1, from coordinate 87,353 downwards.
GAAGCCTCGGGTGGCGAAGGTAACGCCAACATCGCCGTGCGCGGCATTCCCGTGTCGACCGGTGGTGCGCGCTATATCCAGCTTCAGGAAGATGGGCTGCCGGTTCTCGAATTTGGCGATATCGTTTTCGGCAATGCTGACAATTTCGTTCGTGCAGATCGCAATATTGCGCGGGTTGAAGCGATCCGCGGCGGTTCGGCATCGACATTTGCTTCGAACTCACCCGGTGGCATCATCAACTTCATCTCCAAGACGGGCACCCAGGAAGGCGGCGCCATCCAGGGAACGGTTGGCGTGGATTTCGAGACCTACCGCCTCGACTTCGACTATGGCTCAAGCCTCAGCGAAGACACCTATTTCCACGTCGGCGGTTTCTACCGCACTGGCGAAGGTGCCCGCGACACCGGCTTTAACGGCAATAACGGCGGCCAGATCAAGGCAAACCTGACCAAGGAATTTGACAGCGGCTTCGTCCGCTTCTCCGCCAAATATCTGGATGACAGCACGCCCACGATCCTGCCCCAGCCCGTGTTCGTCGGCGGGACTGACAGCAATCCCGATTTCAACGCGATCCCCAATTTCGATCCGCGCCGGGATTCACTTTACAGCCGCTTCATCACCAACGCGGTCACGCTGGATGGGGACAACAACCCCACCTCGTTCAATTTCAATGATGGCCTGTCGGTCAAGTCCAAGGCTTTCGGCGTAGAAGCCGAGGTCGAGTTCGCCCCCGGCTGGACGCTCAACAACAAATTCCGCTTTGCTGACAATTCGGGCAGCTTCCTCTCGCCCTTCCCGGCAAGCGCCGGAGATGCCCAGTCTATCGCTGACGGAATCGGCGGCGCGGGCTCGAGCATTGTTTTTGCAAGCGGGCCCAACTCCGGCGCGATTGCTGACCCAGCCCTCATTGGCGGCAATGGCCTGCTGACCAATGTCGTGGTGTTCAACGTCCGGCTCAACAGCCTCGACAACATTACCAACGACATGCGCGTGTCGAAGGATTTCGATTTCGGTGCTGGTTCAGCCAGCTTCACGGCCGGCTTCTACGCATCGCGTCAGGACGTGAACACTGACTGGCTATGGACTTCGCACGTCCAGACGGTTGAGGGTGACGGAAACGCCGTGCTGGTCGACATCCTCGATGCGAATGGCGATCCGGTGACACAGAACGGCGTCGTCGGTTTTGGAGCCAGCTTCTTCGGCAACTGCTGCCGCCGCAATTACGATGTTCGCTACGACACATATGCGCCCTTCGCTTCGCTTTCGCTCGAACTTGATCGCCTTACCCTCGATGGCAGCATCCGCTATGACTTCGGTGAGGCTGACGGCACGATCACCGGATCGGACAGCGGCTTTGGCATTGGCCTGACGAGTTTCGATTTCAACAATGACGGCGTGATCGATCCAGCTGAGGCGCAAACCGGCGTTTTGCCGCTGACCGATGCGCGCCCGGTCAATTACGACTACGATTTCTTCTCGTTCTCACTGGGTGCGAACTATCTGCTCACCGATGATCTTTCGATCTTCGCGCGTTACAGCCAGGGCGGGCGCCATACGGCAGACCGGAGCCTGTTCTCACCTGCGGTCAGCGCAGTCGATGGCGATACGCCCGGCGGTGACGGCGGGGTGATTGCAGACGTCAATCAGCTGGAGGCAGGCCTGAAGTACCAGGGTGGAGGTGCCTCGCTTTATGCCACCGCCTTCTACGCCGAAACGAGCGAAACCAATGTCGAGATCGCACCACTCGTGCTCACAGACACGGACTATGAAGCATTCGGTATCGAGCTCGAAGGCGCTTACAGAATGGGTCCGTTCTCGATTTCGGCCGGTGCAACCTGGACGGATTCCGAAATCAAGCGGGCGCTCGACGCCAGCGTGGTCGGTAATACTCCTCGGCGCCAGGCTGACTTCGTCTATCAGGCCACTGCACAATATGAAGATGACTTCATCACGGCTGGCCTGAATGCCATCGGCACGACCGACAGTTTCGCGCAGGATTCCAACCAGCTGAAATTGCCGGGCTATACGCAGGTCAACGCCTTCCTTGCGGTGCGACCGCTTGAACGGCTTGAACTGTCGCTCAACGCGAATAACCTCTTCAATGAATTCGGCTATACCGAAGCGGAAGAGGGCTCGATTCCGGCCAACGGGATCGTGCGCGCGCGGTCCATCGCCGGTCGTACGATTTCGGCTTCGGTCCGCGTCAATTTCTGACCGGACGAGGACAGGGCCGACCGGATTCCTCCCTTCCGGTCGGCCCTTATTTTTTCTGACGCTTTGACTAGGGTGCTGGAATGACCACAGCCTGGACCGCCGATTGCGTGCGGAAAATCGATCTGCAGCATGCGTCGCGCGTGCCGGTCATTCACAAGATCGCCCGGTCCGAACTCGATCCTGACCGCGTCTATTGGGACATGTGGCCCATCCAGGATCTGGATGGGCGCATCGCGAACCTTGGCGGCCGCGAATTATGGATGGCGCTGTCTGCTCCGAGGCGTGACGATCCTGCACTTCGCCACTTCGAAGCGAAGATCCGCTTGCTCGAGCGGAGCAACGATTGCTGGATCGATCGGGGCGATGCATTGCCTGATTTTCCGGTTGATTATGAACGCGAATGGGCAGGCTCGGCGGTTAGCGATGGCACCGGTGTAACGCTCTATTTCACCGCCGCCGGAACCAGCGATCGCCCGGGGGGCTATCAGCAGCGACTGGTCGAAACCCGTGCGCAATTCGACTCAGACGGGCTGCCAAAGGAATGGACCCAGCCGCAGCGGTCGGTATCTGCAGAATCCGAATTCTACATGCCTGCCAACGCGCACGAGGGCGAAGCTGGCAAGATCAAGGCCTTCCGCGATCCGGCATATTTTCGCGACCCCGCGGACGGAAAGGAATATCTCATCTTCACGGCCTCGCTCGCCGGTTCCAAAAGCGCGCACAATGGCGCGGTCGGCATCGCGCGCCGAAGCGCCGATGGCTGGCAACTGATCGCCCCGCTGATCCACGCAGATGGCGTGAACAACGAACTCGAGCGCGCCCATGCGGTTTTCCATGACGGACGCTATTACGTGTTCTGGGTCACCCAGAACGCCACATTCGCGCCGGACTTGCAGCACGCGCCCACCGGGCTCTATGGGATGGTGGCGGACAACCTGCTGGGCGATTATAGACCGCTCAACGGCTCTGGTCTCGTGATTGCCAATGCCGAAGAAGAACCGTTGCAAAGCTACAGCTGGTTCGTCACGAAAGAGCTGTTGGTATCAAGCTTTGTCGACTTTTATGGATTGAAGGGCAGGCCCTTGCCAGAACAGGCGCATGAGGCGAGCAAATTCTTCGGCGGTGCTCCCGCTCCCTTGCTGCAACTGTGCATCGATGGTGATCGATGCAATTTGGCCAAGCCGGATTTGACATGACTGAAACTGGCCAGAAGCTGTTGGGAGCGATTGAGGCGGGCGGCACGAAATTCGTTCTTGCTGTGGGTCTTTCGCCGTCAGAAATCACCGCCCGGCACACAATACCAACCCGAGATCCGGCGACCACCCTGGCACAAGCTGCTGAATGGTTTGAAGGCCAGGGCAATCTCGGTGCTCTCGGCATTGCCAGCTTTGGCCCCGTCGAGCTCGACAGAACGTCGCCTGACTGGGGGCACATCACAAACACCCCCAAACGAGGCTGGGCGAATTGCGACATTGCCGGGTATTTTTCCGAGCGGCTTGGCGTGCCAATCGGATTCGATACTGACGTAAACGCTGCGGCACTTGCAGAATACAAGTACCGTCCATGCAAGAATGCCACATCGCTCGCGTATGTAACTGTCGGAACCGGCATCGGCGGAGGTCTGGTGATCGATGGACAACCGGTTCATGGTGCAGCCCACCCCGAAATGGGTCACATTTTCCCGCTGCGCCATCCAGCCGACCAGCGTTTCAGCGGTATCTGCCCACATCACGGCGATTGCCTGGAAGGACTGGCGAGCGGGCCGGCAATCAAGGCCCGCTGGGGCGAGTCATTGTCGCAGCTTCCTTCAGATCACGAGGCGCACGAAATAGTCGCCGCCTATCTGGCGCAGCTTTGCCATACGCTTATTGCCATTTCGGCAGTAGAGCTCGTCGTGCTCGGCGGCGGGGTTATGAAGACAAATCGTCTGCTCGAGCTGATCAATGCGCGAGTGTCCGAACTGGGAGCGAGCTACTTCCCCGGACAGTCCAAGCACAGGATTGTTGCGCCGAGCTTGGGTGACGATGCCGGGATCATCGGAGCGCTAACCTTGGCGCGAACCGCTTGACGTCCGCTTTCGGGAACTTGGAAACTGAGACTTAAAGCCTTGGACCAGGTGCAAGATGTCGTCGGCCAAACGCCAACCACTCACCGCATGTGGCAATGAATGGAAACCGCGAAACGGATTGGCCGGTTTCCTGCGTGTTGGCGGCCGGATGGACTATCCGTTCGGCCTCAGCCGCCACCAATTGCAATCGGTGTGATGAAGCCCAAGGGCTCTGATATCGCCCGAGAACGTCAACGGCCGGTACAATGCGTCTAATGTGAGCCCCTCATCCTCACCGCGCCTGCTCAACCATGGTATAGTGCTCCTAACACCAATGTCCTGTTGATAGATCGGCTGCATCCTGACAACACGTGCCTATTGCGCGCCGAGTCCCAGCACGAAGAATTGCAAGCGAACCGGAAGATGTGTGAGAAAGTTTAGAGGTTCAGTGCCTCTCGCAGGCTAAGGTTATTTACCTGATGGGTAAATTCGTCCGTCCATTGAAAGGTGAAATTCAGCGGGAAAACCGCAGCGATGAGCGGCGCACGCTTCGTTTGTCGGCAAGGGTCTCCTCTTCAAGCGATTGGGCTCAGGTTCTGATCCATGACCTGTCCGAAACAGGGTTGATGTTCGAAACCTCTGCCGGGCTTGCGATCGGCGAGATTGTCTCTGTCGATTTGCCATATATCGGCAAAAGTGAGGCAAGAATCGTATGGAAGGAAGGGGGCTCCCTGGGGTGCGAATTTTTGGTCCCCGTATCTCGAAAAACTGTAAGTGCTGCCTTGTTGCAGGCGTCCCGCGATCTGCGGGATAGTGAAATCGAGACGACCGTTGAGGAATTTCCAGTCGGTATCAAGCCAAGCCTGGAGGATTTGACAAAGTGGAGACTGAACTTTGAACAAACCAAGGCCGCGCAGGGTTACAGACTTGTCGGGTTTCGGCAGGCACCCGATGGCATGACTATCGCCATGATAACGAAGACAAACTGATCAGACGCGGCCCATTGTTTCGAATTCAGGGCTGCCAAAGCGATTAAGCCATTTTCGAGGTTCATCTGCGCGCATACTGCAATCAAGCGCTGTCAGACCAGCGGCTTCGCTGCTGCACCGCTCCCCCCTCTTTTGGATTATATCCGTTGTGGGACTGATCATGTTACGCTCTTTGTTATAGATGTTCGGGGTGCGAGCCAGAGACATATCGTGCCTATTGAACCGGATGAGAACTGACCATGCGGTCTGAGCTTGTTTTGAGGGGTGACTGCGATGAGTAGCAATGAAGAGCAAGAACGCCGGCGGAGCTTGGCCGAGATTGAGGTTGATCTCATAAAGGCCGAGAACGCATTCGCCGATGCCGATGCGCGTTTCAAAAAAGCGCAGCATGATCGCCGTGAAGCGATCAACATGATCGACAAGCACCAAGTCGAAATGGATGAGTGCTTTACCGAATTGCGCCAGCGCAGTGTGCCAGGCTCGAAGTGGCGCCAAGAGTCTGGCGAACCCGGGGAGACATTAGTGCTTCATTCGGAGGACATCGTGTCAGGAGAAGCACGGCAAACTACGGACGACGAACGCCTGACATCGGAGTCGACCAAGAAGGCTCTCGGCAGGGATTTCGATCGCTTGAGGGAGTCTGCCAACTCAACGGCAGAAGACCCGGTGCTCAAAGTCGTTTCCGGTCCAAGAAGGTAGAACCCTTCAAGCTCCTGCCTTAGTCGCTGCTGAGCGCAGTTGGGAGGTCTGAACGGCCAATTGTGACCGGCTGCAGTCGGCTGCCCGGATGCCGCAAATCGGCTTGGCCTGTCATCCTCCGCGATGAGCTGGGTGACGCGGCGCCATGGCTGGCCGCGCGAATTGTGATCATTATGGGGCCAAGCACTAACTCCAAAGCGCAATAGCCGTGCAACTGCGATGGATGGTAGACCTCAAGACTTGCTTGATGTCGCATTGGGAGCCGAATGAGGAACCCCTCGAACACCGGTATCGCTAAACAGAGTCATGCGAATTTCGCGCGATTGCGCCAGCTCGTGCAAGGGTCTCTGCCGAAGTTTATGTCCTTGGCATTCGCCGGTAGCGTCGCAACTTTCGTCATCGTTTCCGGCCCGCACCAAAGGCTCGATTGGCGGACGCAGGATGACCTGTCTGGCGGTGCAGACAAGGCCGACCAGCGTGCAAGAGCGCACCCGGATGAACCAGACGGCACCTCGCTTTTTCCGGCGAGCGCGGGTGCCGCCTTAGGCTTGTCAGGATTATCGAAGGCCGAACCGTTCCACTATCAGGGTACGGCGGTCAACCGTGCAAGAGCCGCGGAATGTCTTGCAGCCGCAGCATGGTATGAAGCCGGCGATGATCCGGCCGGGCAACGGGCGGTTATTCAGACCGTGGTCAACCGCGTGAACCACCCGAGCTGGCCCAATTCGTTTTGCGGTGTCGTGTTTGAAGGGTTCGAACGGCAGACCGGGTGCCAGTTCACCTTCACTTGCGATGGCTCGCTCAAACGGCGCCAGCCTTCAGGCGCCGCATGGAAACGCGCCATCCTGCGCTCAGAGCAGGCCCTGAACGGTTTCGTGGATGAGAGCGTGGGCACAGCAACGCATTATCACGCTTCCTATGTGTCCCCCTGGTGGAGCGGAAAGCTTCAACGTTTGACCTCTGTTGGACCACATATTTTCTACCGCTGGGCTGGCGGAAAGGGAGCAAACCGGCAGCAAAGGCATCTTGGAACAGAGCAGGACTACAAGACGCTGGTGCTGAAGAGCGTAGAGCGGTCGAAGGTTTTTGAACTTGCTGCCACGCAGCCGACCGACCAGCTTTCGGATCGCATTGAGGCAGCCATACCAGAAACCGCGCCGGATGCGGCAGCCATGCTACCTGATCGTGCCATATTCCTGCCTCTTAAGGAAAGCGAAGCAAGCGGCCGGTGGGCACTTGCGGCAATGAAATCCTGCAAGGGCCGTCAGGATTGCCAGGTTTTCGGCTATGATGATGGGGATGACATCAAGCGGAATCAGGCTCGAGCCGCGCAAGAGCGGGAACGACCAATTTTTCTGTTTGTTCGCGATGCAGCGTCGGCAATGACCCTCGCGCTTTGGGACTGCCAGAGGGTTGAGCGGCCGCGGAAAAGCGAATGCTTGCCGATCGACAGACGGGCGCTGACCGAACTTATGCGAGAGCGCGGTTAATCAGGTTGGTCTTTACGCAAAATCCGCGCTGTGCGGCTCAGCTATTGACGGCCGGTAGCCGGTGCTATGCGGCCATGTGATAGTTCGAAAAACCTCTCGTGCTCGCCCAGATTGCAGCTTGCGTTCTGTTGCTCACATCCAACTTCCGAAGAATGGCTTTCACGTGCACCTTCACGGTGGCTTCGCAAACGTGAAGCTCGCGCGCAATGACCTTGTTGGAGTATCCCGCCATAAGGCAGCACAGCACATCGCGTTCACGTACTGAAAGGTTCGCGCTCTCCATCTCATGCTCCAGATCTCCGCCCGGCACAGCGTGATCCAGATTATGCCGACTTAGCACCTCCGCAAGCTCGGACGGCAAAACCTTTTGTCCAAGTGTTACCAGGCGAAGCGCAGCTATAAGAGGCTGCGAGCTCATCGATTTGACGATATAACCGGCCACTCCGGCATCGAAGCATTCGACCATGCTGCTTATTTCGAATTTTTCAACCAGAATGGCAATTTTTACCCCAGGGTAAGCCGCGTTGATCGCCCTTACGGCCTCCATCTGGGTCTCGTGATCCTGCAAATCGATCACGACCGAGCAGTCAGGATCGATCCCCGATTCAACAATTCGGCTGACATCTCGACATGAAATAAGAATATTGAATCCATCCGAAGACAGAATTCGATGCAGTCCTTCACGAGAAATATCGTGCAAGCTGACTAAGCATAGGTCGCTGGACATGGCCGTTCCTTGGCAATTTCGATGTTTACCCCAGACCGTTCAGACCAATAACCACGGTTGGAATTATTATCGAAAAATTGCCGTGGCAGCGACTCCGAACGGCGAACACGAATGATGCGGTAATGCGACTAACAAATCAATGAACTTTTTTAACCAGTCCAAGGAAGTCGCATTACGGGACAGTCGGGGAAACAGGTTCTCGGGCTTTATCACGCTGCCAAGGCGCAAGAACAACCCCAGGGTGGCTCAGAAAAACGCCTCCTGCACGATAATCGTATCGCCAGGGGCAACCTTAAGCGCAGCTTTTTCCAGCTTGATCAGTTTGCTTTCCGCCCAGTCCTGGCGCTTCAGCACAACCGACGACTTTTGGGCACGCGGCGTGAAGCCGCCTGCCTTCGCAACAGCTTGCTCCAAGGTAAGCTCACCCCCATGCGGGTACGCGCCAGGCGCAGCGACTTCGCCAAGAATAAAGAAGGGACGATATTCGAGGATGTCTACGGAAACTCTAGGATAGAGCACATAGCCGCCAGCAGACAGCTTTTCCTCTATGATCTGCGCAACCTGCCTGGGATTCATGTTCTTCACCATGATGGGCTCCAGCAGCGGCAGAGATATGGCTCCCCCCATCCCCACATCATATTCTCCGGTCAGCGGTTCTTCATCGAATACGGTTACCTTCAGCTTGTCTCCTGCATCGATAAGATAACCCGTTGCGAGCTCGCTGTTGGCTTGCGACACGGTCATGACTGCCAGGTTATTCGACGCGCATGCCGCAGCCAGGCCGAACAATGCGGTAAGGATTGCTCCCCTGAACAGTCGCCGCATCGAAACGATCGTTGCTTCAGACATGCAATCTTCCCTTTTCCTGACAAATCCGAATGATGGATTTCGCGCCACTCGGTTTTAGTTGGGTTAGGCCATGCCGGCTTACCTTTGAATTACCATTTGGGGGGATCTGCGCGGGTTTTCGGTCGCCCCCGTTAGCCCCTTTGGTTGGACTAGACTTACAACCGATGCGCGATTGTTCATGTGACCATTCTGGTGAAGCTTGTGGTTCTGGTGCCCGTTGGATCGAACCGATTTCCGGACGAGCCAACGGCCCCAGTTAATCAGCAATCGAACAACCGAGCGCCATGCACACGACCAAACATGACAGTGCCCTGAGAGATGCAAAAGCATCTGGCGACACGCTGTTTTTCGGCGCGAACTCGTCGCTTTCCGAACGTGAGCTGATCGTGATGGCATCCGATCTGGCCACACAATCCCGAGCGACGAACGGGCTGCTGGTTCGGGTGCGCGACATAGCGATTTCGGCCGCCATGCTCGTTGTGCTTTTCCCGGTGATGGCACTTGCAGCGTTGCTCATTGCAATTACGAGTCCGGGCCCGGTCGTATTCAAACAGACGCGCGTTGGCATGAACGGGCGGGGTTTCGGCTGCTACAAATTCCGCTCGATGCGGATTGACGCGGAAGAGCATCTTGCAAGTTTACTTGAAACAAAGGCAGAGCTCCGACACGAATGGGACCGCAATCATAAGCTTAGCCGCGATCCGCGAATAACCCCGATCGGCCGGTTCTTGCGGCATACCAGCATCGATGAGCTTCCCCAATTGATCAATGTCATCCGTGGCGACATGAGCCTGGTGGGGCCACGCCCGATCGTGTCTTCCGAAGTGCCAAAGTACGGTCGCTACATTACGAGCTATTTCAGTGTCAGGCCTGGCCTGACTGGCCTTTGGCAAGTTACCGGTCGCAACGATTCGACTTATCGCCGCAGGGTCGCAGCCGATGTACTTTATTCCCGGTCGAAATCGCTGTGGTTCGATTTCAAGATCTTGCTGTTGACCATTCCCGCAGTGATCACAGGCAAAGGATCTTGCTGATGCGCCATTTGTCCGATCACCAGACCAACCAGAACAAGAAGGCCCAGAGCGCCAGGGCAGCTGGCAAAGCGAAAAGTACACCACGGGCAAAGCTAGGGCGCTGCGGCTTTCGATCACAACGAGGCCGAGAGCTGGTTGGTTTGGAAGATTCCAGCATGCTGATCGCACTATCCATAGTGGTTATAGACCTACTCCTTTTGGCTGAAAATTTCTATAGGGGAATTGGTTTAGGCATCACCCGGGTCCTAACCCTGCTGAAGGCTCGCAAGTCTCCTGCGGCCAAGCAACGCCGCTCTCAGCGGACCCGGCCCATCAAGAACTCGGGCTTGGGAAAGAATTTCGGGCAGGAGCTTGAGGACCTGGCGTTCATCATCTGCTTGGCGTTTGTGCCGAGGAGGCGAAATTCCAAATCCATGTACGAGGCGATCTCGGTCAGGGCATTGTCTGGAAGAAGACATCATGGCGGCATCATTTTGCGTCTCGCTGCCTTCACGTGCATGTGCCTCGTGGCGCCGAGACTGGCACTGGCCGAAGCGCCAGAAGTTGTAACGCCGGTCAAGCTGTTCGATCCGGATTCAGGCGAAGGGATCAGGGTTTCGCCGGGGTTCATCCTGTATCCGCAGGCGATCGTAGACCTGACCTACGACACCAATATCTATAATGTCGATTTTGGCGAGATCGAGGACGGTGTCGTGTCGCTAAGGCCGGCTTTCGTCCTCCGGTCCGACTTCTCGCGGCACGCTGTCAGCTTGGAAGGCGCCGCTGAACTAAGGCGATACTTCGACATATCCGATGAGAATAGCGAACAATACAGGCTGAACGCCCGGGCTCTGTTGGAGCTAGGCCTTGGCATCGATGTTGCGGCCAATGCGGGGTACAACCGGGGGATCGAACGGCGCGGGACGGCTGGCGATATATTCTTCAGCGACGAGCCTATTTCATTCCATGAAAAAACGGCCGGAATCGAAGTGGCGCGGACCGGGAACAAGCTGGAAATCGCGCTTGGGGCCGGTGTCATCAAACGAGACTATTCGGACACCGTGCTCGGTGGGGCGCCAATCGATCTTTCGTTGCGCGATGTCACTGTGCGCACAGCGAAATTCAGGGCTGACTTGGGAGTCAACGCCAAGACCAAGATCTTCGGCGAATTGCGCGGCAACGAAATCGATTACCAGATTGCGACCACCCCCTCGCGAAACTCGAGCGGTTATGCGGCGCTGATCGGTGTCAGGCATGAACTCACCGGCCTGATCGATCTGGAGGCAGGCGTTGGCTATATCAGCCAGGATTTCGACGACCCTTCGATCAAGTCGGCAGGCGAAATAAACTACCGGCTTGCAGCGAGCTGGACTCCTTCGCCGAAATGGAAACTTGACGCCAGCGCCAGCCGTCTTGTCGATCCGAGCAGGAGCCAGGAAGCGCCGGCAATCATCACAAGCGAATTCAAGCTCTCAGCGCAGCACGCCATCGGCGATCGCGTCTTGGTAGGCGCCGAGGCCGGCTACCTGGAGGAAGAGTACAAGACCACCCTCCGCAAGGACAAACGCGCATTTGTATCCGGATCAACAACTTACAGGCTGGCGGACAGGATCGGAGTTTTCGTGTCGGTTGGATACCGCGACCAGGACGGGGGAGCATTCGGCCGTTCATACAAGGGCTTTGCAGGCACCATAGGCCTGCGATCGGCATGGTGAGGTCGAAATGAAACGGCAGCGCCAGCTCAATAATTATCGTTTCTGCTGCAGGAAACGTGGAGATCATGGATGAGTGGATCGACTGATCTGGTCAGGGCAGGCGCGCCTGGTACCGGAATGACCAATTATGGTGCATATCCACCGGCCCAGACCGACCGGCTAGATTTGCGCGAGAGCGTAAGTTTCTTCCATCGGCAGCTCAAGCTGATCCTGCTGGTAACAGCCGCGGCCCTGCTGGCCGGTCTGGCGATTTCGCTGTTGGCTGGAAAGACATACCGCGCGGAAGCGACCGTGATGTTGACGAACGATGCAGCGATCGTAACTCAATCGACATCCACACTTTCGGCCCAGCCTGTGTTGAGCGATGAAGTGGTCGAGACGCAGATACAGATCATCACTTCTCAGGAGATGGCCCAACGCGTGGCTCAGGAGCTGGGCCTGACCGAAGGCATGTCTGACAGCGATCAGCGTGCCCTTCTTGAACAGCTCCAGGAACATGTTTCAGCAAGGCGGGCGGGCGAAAGTTACGCCTTGGCCATTTCCTATGAAGCCGAGGAGGCAAAGGCTGCTGCCGATATAACGAACGAATTTGCACGCCAGTTCGTCAATTGGGAACTCGATTCAGAAAAGCAGCGGAATGCAGATGCCCGCAATATCGTGGAGCAACGCCTGGCCGAGCTGCGCGATCAGGCTCAGGCCGACACTCAGGCACTCCAGCAATACAGGATAAAGAATAACCTGCTCAGCACTTCGGGCGCATCCCTTACAGAGCAGGAAATCGCAACCTACAACCAGGAGGTAACAACAGCGCGTGCGGCAGCGGCAGCAGACCAGGCGCGGCTGCGAACCGCCCTCGCCCAGCTCAGTTCCGGGTCAACCGGGGATGATGTCGGTGAAGCGCTGGATTCGCCGGTCATTTCCTCATTGCGCTCCCAGGAAGCCCTGGCTGCGACCAGCGTTGCAGACCTGTCGGCGAAATACGGCCCCAATCACCCACTGCTCATTCGCGCGCAGAGCCAGCTGGACGAGGTTCGGCGCAGGATCGAAGCAGAGATCGGTCGAGTGGTTTCCAACCTGAGGGCCAAGCAGGACGTCTCGCAACAGCGCCTCGCATCTTTGACTTCAAGTCTCGCTGCGGCGCGCGGTCGGCTATCCCAAAACAATGATGCAATGGTTGGTCTCAGCGAACTGGAGCGCGCCGCCGAAGCATCTCAAGGCATCTACGAAACCTATCTTAACCGCTTCAAGGAGCTTATTGCAGCGGAAGGCAGCGAAAAGCCGAGTGCAAATATCCTCACCTTGGCGGAAGCACCAATCTTTCCCGCTTCGCCGAACATAATCCTCAATATGGTATTGGCATTGGTCATTGGCCTGGGCCTGGGAGTATTGGCAGCCTACATCAAGGAAGCCCTGTTCCATGGTCTTTCCACGCCCGAAGAAGTGGAACGCGACCTGGGCATTCCGTGCCTGGCGTCGATCCCGCTCCTGTCATCGATCGACGATGGCAACGACCACCCGGCAACGGCCATACAGGATGCTCCGAAATCGGGATTCTCAGAGGCGTTCCGTTCGCTCGGCGCATCGATTGATCTGGCCACGCAGGGACAGGCAAAAGTTATCGCGATTACGTCCGCGCTGCCCAACGAAGGCAAAACGGTCATGTCGTGTTGCCTGGCCAGCGTATTGGCGGCGGGCGGGATGCGCACCATGCTGATTGATTGTGATTTGCGCAGGCAAGGCATCAGCCGGCTGCTGAACATGCAGGCAGGGCAAAAAGGTCTTATCGATGTATTGAAAGGGACGGCGCCGATCGATTTTGAGCAATATGTAGGAGAGAATGTCTTCTGCGTTCTTCCGCTGTCACCAAGCGCGGAGGAACCGGAGCACCTGCTGCGCGGACAGGAATTCGTGGACCTCCTGGAGCGGCTTCGCGGCCATTTTGACAGGATCATTCTCGACCTGCCACCAGTCCTTCCGATAGCCGCCTCTCGCATATTGGCGGGCCGCGCCGATGTTGTTGTATTCGCAACAAAATGGCGCGCAACTTCGAAGTTTGCGATCCGCGCCGCGCTGAGGAGGCTCCCACCCGACAAGGTCAATGTCCTTGGCGCCGTGCTTAACGGTGTCAACATGAAACGCCGGTCGTTCCTCGATCCGCACGACCCGTATTTCTATTATTCGCAGTACAAGGAATATTATGCCTAGACTGGCCGCCGAGCGGACGGGCTTGGATCATTCTTTGATCAATGGAACCTTTTCGGAACGGCGCGTGGCGATTGTGCACTATTGGTTTGTCGCAATGCGCGGCGGCGAACGGGTGGTCGAGCGGCTCCTGCGGATCTTCCCGAATGCCGACATTTTTACCAATGTCTATGACCCGCGCAGCATGTCGGCGACCCTGAAGCAGGCGCCGATCAAAGCGGGTTTCGTCAACCGGCTTCCGTTCGCACGGCGTTTGTATCAATATTACCTGCCGCTGATGCCGATGGCGCTCGAGTGCCTCGATCTCACTGCCTATGACCTTGTCATAAGCAGTGAATCCGGCCCTGCAAAAGGTGTGATCACCCGGCCAGACGCGATGCACCTGTGCTACTGCCATTCCCCCATGAGATACTTATGGGATCACTATCACCAGTATCGCGCCGAAGCACCCTTGCTTGCCCGCGGGGCGATGCCGTTGATCTATCATCGCTTGCGTCAGTGGGACGTCACCTCGAGTGCCCGGGTCGACCAGTTCATTGCCAATTCCCATTTCATCCAGCAGCGCATCCGCAAGGTCTGGCGCCGCGAATCCGAGGTGATCCACCCTCCGGTCGATACCAGTCTTTTCCACCAGTCGGACGAGATTGATGACAACTACCTCTGGGTCGGACAGATGGTGCCTTACAAGCGCCCTGACCTTGCGGTTGAAGCCTTCAATGCGAACGGCTTGCCGCTGACCATGGTCGGCACGGGAAGCATGTTGAAGAAATTGCAGGCCATCGCGCAGCCGAATATCGTCTTTATCGATCGGCTCGATTTTGCCTCGCTCAAGAATGCCTACGCGCGTTGCAAGGCGCTGGTCATCACGGCGGAAGAAGACTTCGGCATTTCCCCTGTCGAAACCATGGCTTCGGGCCGACCCGTGGTCGCATACGGACGCGGCGGGGTAAGGGACAGCGTCTTACACGGCCAGACCGGGATCTTTTTCGACGAGCAAACGGCCGGATCGCTCATCGAAGCAGTCAAACAGATGGAGTTTTTCGTGAAGGATTTTGATCCTTCGGTGGCCATCAAACAGGCAAGCCTTTTCGAACCGGAGCAGTTCGACCGGAAGATATTGCAAATGGCGCAGCCGAACTGAGCGAAGAGGGCAATGGAACTCACCATTATCGGCATGGTCCAGATCCTGATCGGCACCTATGTCGTGCTGGCTGGCAGCGTGCGAGGCGCACTTATCTTTCTTGTCATCAGCGCGCTTCTTGATGGTTCCGCCGCCATTTCACTCCCTGGTTTGGGGGGCTCATCCATCCCGCCGGTTCAATTCGCGCTGCTGTTTACCAGCCTGAGAATTCTGGCTCCAAAAGGAGGCTATCTCCGCTTTTTGCCAGCTGCTGTGAGCGAGAATAAATGGATCGTCTTCTTTGTTTTGTACGGCATGGTCTGCGCGTACCTGGCGCCGCGCATGTTCGGAGGCATGGTGGATGTTTTTCCCATGCGGCCGGACCCATCGATGGGCCCCTTCGACACCGTCCCGCTGCAGCCTACCTCGCAGAACCTGACCGCTGGTTTCTATCTGTTGGGCGCACTGCTGCTCGCAATCTCAAGCTATATATTTTGCCGTCTCCCCTCGGGTGGTGACGCCCTGGTCACAGCGCTCATCCTCGCCAGTTGGCTTCATATAGGAACGGGTGGTCTTGACCTGCTGACACGTGGGACGAGTTTCGAGGTAATCCTCAGTCTATTCCGAAATGGCGGTTACACACCGCTCGACTTGTCCATTTCAGGCTTCATCCGCATCAGAGGCGTGCTTCCAGAGGCATCGAGCTATGCTGGCCTGGGCTTCACTCTTTTTCTCGCGATGGCTGAATTGTGGTACCGGTCAATCCGGACACGGGCGACGGGATTGGCGGCTGCGGCTCTTGCACTGATGCTGGTGTTAAGCACCGCATCAACCGCATATGTGGCGCTTGGTGCCTACGCCCTGTTCTTCACTTTTCGCGCAATGATCTTTCCTGCTGCAACCCCGCCCGGGAAATTGGCGCGCGCGGTAATTGCAGCCTGCGGTATTCTGTTCTTACTGGCCGTGCTCATGGCGACTATCCCTCGGCTGCCATTCGCCGTTTATGAGTTGATCGTTGACATGACAGTCGGAAAGCCAGCCAGCTTTTCCGGTCAGCAAAGGCTGTTCTGGGCTCTCCAGGGTTGGGACAGCTTCATTGCTTCGTATGGACTGGGAATTGGCCCGGGCAGCTTTCGATCATCAAGCATGGTCACGGCCATCCTCGGTTCGACCGGATTGATCGGCATAGTAACATTTGGAATCTATCTGAAATCGGTTTTCCAGGCTTCGAAGAAGTCGACCTGGGGTATCGGCCCGATCCCTTACCAGTCCATCGGCGGTGCTCTGGCAACCGCAGCGGTGATGAGCCTCGTACCAGCAGCAATATCCTCACCTCATGCGATACCCGCCGCCCTGTTTTCCATCATGGCCGGTGCTGCGATAGCCTTGCGTACGAGCTTGGCAGATGTGGCCGAAGAACTGAAACCCCAGTTTACGGAGTTTCGCTGGGAAAGCCGGGTTAAGACGGAAAAGGTCACCACTTCGTGACCCGCCCGCGACTGCCCTGCCCCGCAGCCACCCAGACAGCTGCCATGCCCTGCCAAGCTCCGGGCCGGGCACCCGCCGAAGTCATTCGGCTGGGAAAGTGAAGGCCATGCGAAGCCATTCTCTGCAAGCCAGCGAGCTTAGCCCAGACCTGATCAAACTCTGGAAGACCTTCTGCCGGGCAAATCCCCTCTATCACAGTCCGTTCTACTGGCCCCAGTTTACGCAGACAGTTGCCGAAGTCCGCTGCGATGTACGCATTGCCATTTTCGAACAACATGGCGACGTAGTGGGATTCCTGCCATTCCATCTTTTGCGAAGCGGCATTGGCAAGCCGGTTGGTGGGCAGCTCAACGATTATCAGGGACCGATCTTGGCTCCAGGTGTGCGGATCAATCCGCATAACCTGCTTCAGGCGGCCGGGATTTCCTCTTACGACTATAATCATCTGCCAGCCTCGTTTGAGGAACTGACTGCCGATGCACAGGGCAATTCCATTTCACCGCAGATGAATCTTGGCGACGGATACAATGCATTCGTAGCGCGCAAGGATTCCAGCTGGACCAAGGCAAAGCGCGAAATGCGCCGGCGAAGCCGCAAGACCGAAAAGGACATCGGGCCGCTCCGCTTCACATTCCACGATTCCCACGATAGTATTTACCGGCGCCACATCGAGATGAAGAACGCTCTATATGAGCGAGCCGGCACGCAATTTCGGATCAGGTCCGATTGGATTGGTGAAGTGCTTGAGAGGCTGCGTCATTTTTCTGACCCCGAATTTTCAGCCGTCATGACGACGCTACACGCTGGCGACAGGCTGTTGGCAGCGCATTTCGGATTGAGGACATCAAGCGTCTGGCATTGGTGGTTCCCGTCTTACGATCTTGCGGCCTACAAGCTTGGACCAGGCATCAATCTGGTGGACCGATGCGCTATGGCAGCGGAGCAGCATGGCATTGCCCTGATCGATTTCGGCCGGGGCGACGGTGCATTCAAACTGTTGTTTGCCGACCAGTATGTCGGCCTGCGCGAAGGTGCGATCACGCGCCCGGGGAGCTTGGCCAAAATCCTCAGAACAGGAACCAATGCGGTGGTAACGGCCGCCGAGCGCCTGCCGCTTGGTCGCTTTGGCACATATCCCCGCCGTGCGGCAGCCAAATTCGTTTCAGGGGTGGTGTTGCCGAACGACGCCCAATCCGCCGGTGATCGGAACGTGTTTTGAATCTGCGGCTGGGCGTAGTGCGCGGTGCATTCTCCCTTGGGGGCGCGCGCGTTGCATCGAACCTGCTCAGCATCGGCGCCATACTTGTCCTTGCCAGGCTGTTGACGCCAGAAGATTTCGGCATCGTCGCGATCGCGACAGCCATCCTCACGGTCGTGCAATCCTGCACCGAACTCTCGCTCAACAATGCCCTGATCCAGAAGGACGAAGTCGACAGATCGCACATTGATACGGCGTGGACCATGGCACTGATCCGCTCGATCATCATCTGCCTGTTTTTCGCGCTGGCTGCCTGGCCATTGTCATTGGTCTATTCGAACGCCGACATGGTCCCGGTCTTCATCGTTTCAGGGATCACCGGTGCGATGATCGGATTGCAAAACCCGCATATCTGGTTGGTGACGAAGAAGATGAGCTTCGCTTCCCTCGCCCTGGTGCAGTTTTCGCAGAAAGCGGCCGGAGTTGGCCTTGCAATCATTCTTGCACTGATTCTGAAATCCTATTGGGCCATCATCCTTGGCAATGCATTTGGCGCGGTAGCCGCAGCCTTGCTGAGCTATCTGCTCATTCCCTATTGGCCTCGTCTTTCGCTCAAGCATGTAAAGGAAATCTGGGCATTCTCAGGCTGGATTTTCCTCAACCAGCTATTCGAAACATTGAACTGGCGGATCGACCAGTTGATCATCGGCCTCGTCGTTCCCAAGGCCCAGTTGGGCATCTATGCGATGGCTGACAATTTCGCGGTCATCCCAACCCGCGAAACCATACAGCCTATCAAGCACGCGCTTTTCCCGGGCCTTGCCAATCTTTCAAAGGAAATGGCGCGGCTGACCCGATCGCATCTGCTTGCACAATCCTCCATCGCCATGTTGATTGCGCCGCTTGGCATCGGCCTGGCTTTGGTAGCCGGGCCTGCGGTCAAGATCGCGCTGGGGGATCAGTGGCTGGCTGCGATCCCCTTCGTGGAGATTTGCGCCCTTTATTATGCTTTGGGTACCTTCACCGTGGGGCTGCAGCCGGTCGCCATGGCGCTTGGCAAAACGAAGCTGCTTTTCATCCGCCAGATCATCGCAGTATTCGTCAAGATACCCTTGATCGTCGGAGGCTTGATTGGCGGAGGGCTGATTGGCGCAGCCATCGGCCGTCTTGTCAGCGAGCTGATAACTGTGATGATCGAACTGCTGTTCCTGCGCCATCTCCTGAATATCTCGGTGGCTCATCAGGTGAAGCATCACGGCTTCACGATCTGCGGTCTTGTTTCAATGACATTCGGGGTATTTGCTGTCGACCTTCTGCTCGCAAACGCCAATGTCGGCGTCATGATCGACCTGGCCGCAAAAATTCTGGCGGGCGGCGCGTTCTATGCCGCGGCCATCTGCATGGCATGGCTCGCAACCGGACGGCCAGCAGGACCTGTTACCGAGATCGTTACTCTGGTTCAGCGGGTCAAAGCCGGGCGGAGGAGCCGCCATGAGGCCAAGGCTCAAGCTAATGGCACCCTTGACCAGAACTTGCCGAGTTGAGTTGCCAAGCCGCGAGCACGCAATGTTGCAGCATTGACCTACGCGCTGATCAGGCGAGGCCTATCGGACGGCCCTTGCCGTGCCCGTCCAGTACTCCCTCTGGTGGGCGGATGAAACTGCGCTCGCCATGCGCTTCGGAAACAAGCGCGCGAGCCATGTCCTCGACATCCTTGCTGTTTCGCGGCGCCCAGGGAAGTTCGGAATCGTCGGAGCGATGCCTTGGCACCTTCATCATGTCCAGAACGACAGGCGCATAAAGCGCAAGCGCGTTGCGGATTTTTGGTGCGTAGCGGAACCTCAGAAAATCGAGCTGCGAGCGGATCTTGTCGCCAGTGGTTTGTTCAGGGATGAAGCCCGACCAGATCGTATCGCGCAATTCCTCCCGGTACCATTGTGCCGCATCCGCCCACCGGGGTGGCCGCCTTTTCGACCAGGGCTTGGTCGAGGTATAATGTTCCAGGTATGGGGTCAGCTTGCCGCCGAAGTTGAGATAAGTCTCGTGCAGATTCCACCGCGGATCGAGTGGCAACCACTTTCCTTCAAGCGCATGGTTGAGCGCGTCCTGATCGGGCGCCTCCATGCAGCCTTCAGGGTTGTCGACCAGAAATTGTCGTGCGCGTTCGAGTGCACCGTCCGCCAACAATTTTGGCCAGTCGAACACCATCACGCCTGACTGAAGGTAAGGGGCGTCATCAGACAGAAACAGGTCCCGGCGGCGGCGCCTGATGTTGCCGCTCAGGTAGTATACGAAATCGTGCACTGCGGCAGCGGGAAACCCTTGCAGGTCCAAGGCTAGCAGTGGCTCGATCGAGGCCATGATGCGCGTATCAGCGTCAAAATAGATCAGCCGTTCGACTTCCGCACCGAAGATCATGTCGAAGTAGAGCCGCAGATAGGCCGCTCTAGGCCATCTCTGGTTGATCGGCTTGATCTGTTCATCGACGAAATCGGGGAGGATGATTTTAGCCGGTACACCCTTGCATTCAAAGAATGCCCGCGCCGCTGCAACATCCCCTTCGCTGACATCGCAACAGACCAGGTTCAGGCTGACATCGTATCCATCAGGCAAATGATCGGCGACCGATTTGAGCTGGCAGCAAGCTGCCGGCAAATAGCCGCTATCCGTTGCGGTTGTAATCGCGATCTTCATGTCAGCTGCGACCTCAAATATGATCCTTCCTGGACAGGTATCCGATTTCCATCACAGGCATGCCACATCGCAGGAAACGCCCATGTCCGAAAGCGACTGCGAAATCTCGCCCTCGTAGATCCGGTTCATGACAATCACCAATCCCGGCTGTATCTCCACCAGCTGTTCTGGCGGGACAATCAGCTGGCCTGTACCCGGCATGTAGTGATTGTGGCGATTGGGATTGATGTCAGTGACGAAATCGACCTGGTCGGCAATCCCAAGCGATGTCAGGAACGACACGGCCTTCGAACCTGACCCCCAGAGGACCACAGTCTTTCCTTCGGACTTCGCTTGCTGGACCTTTTCGCGCCAATGCTGCTTGTGAAGTTCGAGCCGTTCCGCAAAGCTGCGCACAAGATCGGCAAGTTCGTCGATCGCGGCGCGTGTCCCCGTTGCCGAATTCCCGGAGCAAGGCACCGCTTCGATCGTCAGGTACTGATCATCATATTCAATGGCGGTCCTTGTGACCTTGAAACCGCTCCTTTCGAACAAGTGGCGAAGCGAACTCTCGGTGAAATAGGAACAATGCTCGTGGTAGATATCCTCGAAGGCGCAATGCCTGATGATCCGGTCTGCCTCGGGCACCTGGAAGAACACCACGGTCTGCCTGGATTCGTCCAGCCCGGCACGGATCGTTTCGATGAACTCGGAAGTTTGCGTGATGTGCTCGAGTGTCATCTTGCAGCACAGGAAATCCGGCTGGACCTGGCAATGCCGCGGTTCGAAATATTCGGGAATAAGCGTGACCCGCTCTGCACCGGGCACCCCCTCGAGCCGCTCCGGCAAGGCGCTGGGGTCCACCCCCACGCCGCGATTTTCTCCCAGCTGCGAAAGCAGCACAAGAAACTCGCCCTTGCCGCAGCCGATCTCCATCACGTCCCGACCGGACAGGCCGTGCCGCTCGATCATTTCCTCGGCAAGGTTGCGATGGAAGCGTGAGAATGTTGGCGAGAAGCCCTGGGTCTCCTCGTAACGCCCGGAATACTCGGTCAATTCCTGCTTGAAGCTGGCGTTGTAGATAAAGCCGCAACCATGGCAGAATCGCAGCGCGATGGAGCCTTTGTTGCAGTTCAGCGCCTCTTCCCGGGTCTCGAACAGGATGCACGAGTTTGTGGGGACGTTTTCAACCTCATGAAAGAGCTCGGTCCTGCCGGAGTTGCAAGTAGGGCAGGTGAACTGCTCTGAAACGTCATCAGCTTGGGAAATAGTGTCCGCCTCCAGAAAGCTATCGCCCAGGTTCATGCGACAATCCTTGGATGTGGCACGGGTATGATGAACTGACCGCCTTGCGCCAGATAGGCTTGCTGCTGCGCGATGATTTCATCCGCGAAGTTCCAGGCAAGCATCAGGACATAGTCGGGCTTGCGTTCGGCCAGAGCTTCAGGTTCAAGGATCGGCAGGTGGGCACCAGGCATGAACTTGCCTTGCTTGTTGACGTTGCGATCAACCACGAAATCAATCTGGGTCCGGTCCAAACCGCAGTAATTGAGCATGGTCGCCCCCTTCGCAGCGGCCCCATAGGCAGCGATCGAATGCCCCTTCGCCTTGAGGTCCGCGATAAGCGCAACCAGTTCCTTCCTCAGCGTATCGACCCGCGAGGAAAACTCGGCGAAGAAGCTGGCCTGGTCGAGGCCAATCGCGCGCTCATGGGCAAGCATGCGGTTGACGCTCTGCTCGACCCGCTCGCTGGGTTCGACGAAGATGCGCAGCGACCCACCATGGATCGAAAGCTCCTCGACCCGGTTCAGGAAAAGTCCGTGCCTGCGGAACAGTTTGTCCAGCGCCGTAAGCGAGAAATAGCACAGATGCTCATGATAGATCGTATCGAACTCTATGTGCTCGATCAGCGGCAAGAGATACGGCATCTCGATCACCGCTACACCTGTCGGCTTCAGGATCTTTGCTATCCCGGCCACAAACCCATTGGTGTCTGAAACATGAGCCAGGACATTGTTGCCATGCACGACGTCCGCCAGGCCATGGGTTTCGGCAAAGTCTGCAGCGAATTCCTCGGTAAAGAACTCGCATAAGGTCGGCACTCCGATCTTTCTGGCAGCAGCGGCAGGCCCGTCCGCAGGGTCGATACCGATTACAGGAACGTAGCTCTCGACATAATTGCGCAGCAGGTAGCCATCATTGCTGGCGAGCTCGACCACAAGGCTCGAGGGTCCAAGCTTTCGCTCCTCAAGCTGTGCCAGCGCATTCGCACGCGAATGCTCCATCAATGCTGGTGAGAATGACGAATAATAAGGGTAGGCATCGGCAAACAGGATTTCCGGCGCGACTGTCTCCAGGATCTGGACAAGCGAGCAGTCCGGACAAAAAGCGACAACGAGCGGAAATGTAAGCTCAAGCTCTTCCAGCATCTCTTGCGTCAGGAGCCTGTCGGCCAGCGGTGTGGAACCAAGGTCAAGGAATGGTTCGAGCGAATTTCCGCCACAGGAACGGCAGCACGTCTCGGTGCGCGAATATTTGCCGGGTTGTTCCAGGAAAATCTGGTTCATCATTAACCTTTCAGGCGGCAACCATTTGCCGGACGGGAAAAAGGTCTTCGCCCACAGTACCCTGGGCGATCCTCTGCTTCATGTGGGCAATGCGTTTGAAGCGGGGACCCTCGAAGTCCTCGAGAGTCAGGCCGCTGCAAACGAATGCATCGTAGAGTTGCTCAACGCCGCGGCGGCACGTCCATTGCGGTTTGAAATTGTGCAGCTTTCGCGCAATATGGTTGCAGTCGACCCGGTAGTTACGCACATCGGGGCTCGCGTCGGCGGAAAAGCCGATCCGCGAATTGGGCACCACATCACGGACTATCTCTGCAATTTCCCTGATCTGGTAGTTTTCCGAGGTTTGGCCGACGTTGAACACCTCGCAGTGCACTTCGCTGCGATCGGCTTCAAGGCTGGCAACATAAGCCAGCGCTATATCCTCGACATGGACGATCGGGCGCCAGGCGCTGCCGTCGCTCTTGAGATGGACTTCGCCAGTCGTACAGGCCCAGGCTGTCAGATTGTTTACGACGAGATCGAAGCGCAGCATCGGCGACAAGCCGTAAGCTGTCGACGCGCGCAGGAACGTCGGGCTGAAGCTTTCATCGGCATAAGCCTCGATGGAAATCTCCGCCTCGACCTTCGAGACGCCATAGGGCGTTACCGGGTTGAGCGCCCCGCCCTCATCGATAAACCCATCGCCCGACGCGCCATAATTGGAGCAGGATGAGGCATAGATAAAGCGCTGTACGCCGGCCGCCTTGGCCAGACGGGCAAGATCGATCGAGGCCTTCGAGTTGATTTCCTGCGTAAGGCCGGGCCGGTAATCGCCCAGCGGATCGTTGGACAGGCCCGCAAGATGGATGATCGCATCGAGACCGCGCAGCTTGTCTGCGGCAAAGGGATCAAGCACGAATTCCCTGATATCTCCCCCGATCGAGGGAATCTCGGCGGTCTCCGGAAGGAAAAAACAATCCTCGAATAGATTGCTGTCAAGGCCAACTAGATCATGACCGCGCTCCAGCAGACGTCGGGTCAGCACCGTACCGATGTACCCGCGGTGCCCAGTCAAAAGAACTTTCATTGGTCTGGTCCTTCCATATCTTCCAGGGCGCCTTTCCAGACGACCAGTATTCATTGAGTAGCTGCTTTTCGCGCATGGTATCCATGCACTGCCAGAAGGACTCATGGCGGTAAGCCATCAGCTGCCCATCCTCGGCCAGCCTCGACAACGGGCGATGCTCAAACATCTCGTCTTCGTGATCGATGTAGTTCATCACTTCCGGCTCAAGGACGAAGAAGGCACCGTTGATCCAGCCCTCGCCGATCTGCGGCTTTTCGGTGAAGTCAGTGATGAGGTCCCCGTCAAATTGAAGGTGACCATATCTGGCTGGCGGCCTTACCGCGGTGAGTGTCGCCAGCTTTCCGTGGGATTTGTGGAAAGCCAGGAGCTTGCCGATGTCGATATCGGCAACACCATCACCCCAGGTCACCATCATGGTCTGGTCGCCGAGCCAATGGGCCAGTTTCTTGATCCGGCCGCCCGTGCCTGACTTCATTCCGGTTTCGACGAGGTCGACATTCCAGTCAGGGACGCAGTCCGGAGAATGGCGAAGAACCCCGCCCTTGCGCGTGTTCAGCGAGATCGAGCCCGACACACTGAAATGTTCGCGGAACCACCGCTTGATGTAATCGCCCTTGTAGCCCAGCGCGATGCTGAAATCGTTGAAGCCATAGTGCGAATATATCTTCATGATATGCCACAGGATCGGCATTTCACCGATTTCGACCATCGGCTTCGGGCGCGTCTCGGTTTCCTCGGAAAGACGCGAGCCAAGTCCACCGGCGAGAATGCCGACTTTCACTTTCGTCAGGTCAAAACTTGTCATGTCCTACACCATCTTGCTTGCTTCGTGGTTGCGTTGAGGCTTCGCGAAAACCCGCTTCGCAGCCTGCGCAGCAGCGGGTGAAACCATATGGACCAGTTCAAGGCCGTATCTTCCCAATTGTATCGGGAGCAGGCTTCGCCGGATCAGCGCCGCACGCAGCGGCCAGGGCGAAGTGATGTCGCTGTGGCGAGAAGCAATCTCGAACAGATGGAGCGCCAGTTGCAGATGCTCAGCTGCTGCTCCGCGGCTCTTCCTGCCGGTTTGCCAGAAGCTGCGCTGGACCTTGTCATCGATGTTGATCGAGCGCTGCTCGTGTTCGCGATTGTAGAAGATCGCTTCCTCGACGCGCAGGAATTTTCCCATGATCGCGGCTTCGGCCAGCACCGCCCGGTCCGAGCCGTAATAGGGGCGATGAAGGGTAGAGCGCTCCAGATTTTCCCTTCTGAAGACGCCGAAAATGGGAAAGCATGTGCCTGACAGTTCAATCGCTCGCTGGAACCGTTCAGCGGGGCTGTCGCTTTCCAGCGATGGCGTTTCATCCCCCACCGGACGGACGATTTCATTCTTGCCCGTAATGCCGAGCGTCGATCCAAAGGCCAGCGCGACATCCGGGTTGGCATCCATCACGCGAATGCAGGCTTCAAGGTAATTGGGGCTCAGCGTATCGTCATGAGCGCACCACTTAAGATATTTTCCTCGACCGTGCTTGAAGCCTAGATTGTAATTCGCCGACGCACCGATGTTGCGGGGGTTTCTGATCAATTCGATGCGGCTGTCCTTCGCGGCGTATTGCTGGACGATTTCGCGCGTGTCGTCTTCGGACGCATTGTCACAAACTATCAGTTCGAAATCCGTAAAGGTTTGGGCAACAATCGAATCGAGCGCATCCCGAATAAAATTCGATCCGTTGTAAACAGGCATTGCCAATGTAACTTTTCTATTTTTCTCTGACACTATTTTTCAAGCCTGTTTTTGCATTAGATCCCGCAACTATAGAGAAAATCATTTTGTGGAATTCACAGCTTCTTATGTTTGAAGGCCAATCGGTGCGGGTCTGCATTCTCATTGACTAGCCATCCTCCCACCATTCATATCGCCTGGAGGCCGCGGGCGGGAGACGCGCACTGTGCTTAGACCGAACGCGCATCCGTCTAATCCGAAAGGACGAATTGCGGGCAGCGCTCGCCGAGCATGCAAGGTCAGGAAGCGGAGCTGCTCAAGCCCCGGCTTCGCGAGATATTGCGCCCGAACTACGTTATCACCGGGCCGAAACCCGATGTGTCATTGGCCCAGTGCGATCAGCGGTTGCAGGTATCAGTCTTCTGATCGATACGATCAGCAAGGCCGCGCAAGATCTTGGGAAGGCTCGCCTGCATGCCGAACAGGTCATAGAGGTTCATTGTGGCGCCCAGCATGGCAAACCCTACCATTTCGCGGGGCATCCCCTGGCCAACAAAGCGTGCATAGCCCGCCATCAGCATGTCCGACACTTCGACCATGTCGCTAAAATGCACGGCGACATCCGGATCGAAAGAATTTCCAAGCTCGTGGTAAAGCCAGGCGTGATCCGAAACGTCATCATATATATCAGTCGCTTGCCTGTTAGCCATGACGATCTCGACCACTCCTATACTTGCCGTTGGCCAGCTATCGGCTGGCATCATGCAGGAAAGCCCTCAAAACGCTCACAGTCATGCACAGCACCCAAATTACAAGTTCCGTCGCTAACGGCAATCCCAACCGGTCCCACTAGTTCGCTATTTCCAGACCGAGGCCGATTGCGCAAAATCAATGTCCTTAAGGTCTAATCCGATGGAAGAGGCGCGGTGCACAAGTACCGGATCAAGTGATGAAATTACTCTGATCGGCGTTCGTCATTAACGGCGAACGGGAGGCTGAAGTTCTTCAAATCCAACCAGTCAGAGCGTTCATGCAAACAGCGCGGCTGCAAGGCCGCACCGGTCAAAATTGAACTAGTCCGAGATATCCTTTGCAGAAGCAGCGCCCTGCACCCTAGGTTGAATTTTTGACCAAGGTTTGAAGGTTTTTCGTTGATCAGACAAAGCTGCCCACAAGGCTTTTTTGATCTGCCAGTTTCAAGCGGGTCGATATAGCGGAGTGTGTTCGATGAGTGGGCAAGAGGGGACCGCCTTCATCCTGACGAACGATGCAATGCCGGGCTTCGTAAGGTTTGAATATACAGCCAAGGACGATTTGGCGAACAAGATCCGCAAGATCAATGACAAGGATCTCCCGATCCCGTTCCGCTTGTATTATGCCGCCAAGGTGCCCGATTGCGAGTCACTGGACCGGAACCTGCACTATCTTTTCTCTGACCATTGTGATGCGCGCGATTCACGGTTCTTCAGGATGAACCCGGACATGTTGCGCGCTGCGATCGAACTGGCTGCCACAACAACCGTGAATTTGAGCGACGAGGAACTTGGCATTTCCCCGCAGGTGCGCGCGCGCATGGAGCAGATCAAGGCTTCGCATGACGCATCCCGCTTCGGAGCGTTCAGCGCAAAACCCGATACCACGCTCTACTTCTCGAAGGATACTTCCATCACCTGCACTGCGCTGGATAATGGTATGGTCCAATATGAAGGTGAAACTGTGACCCCGCAGGAAGCGACCTTGCGTGCCCTGCACAGGATCGGTTTTGACTGGGCTGAGGTGTCCGCGACAGATTACTGGGTGCGGCATGAGTTTCAGCCTTCGTATGCAGCCCAAGCCAAAGCCAGTTCTACCTTCGTCTATGATGAGACCCAGCATGTGCCCGTTGCTCGCAACGATGCCGATGAATCGCCGGTGATGTTCATAAGAAACAGGAAGATATAGGCGCAGGAAACCCATCCGGTCCTGAATGGCGATTGGAAAGGAATGCAGTTCAAGGCGCCAGGAAATCACATGCGACCTTGTTCGATGCCTGGCCCTTTTACACTGGATCGCCTTCGGTCCGGAACTCTGATAGCGAGACCGCAAACTGGATCCGAGCGGCTGCTGTCATGAAACGAATTGCCCTTCTCAACGTCAAATTCAGCCCGAATTTGGGCGATGGTGTCATTGCCGAATGCCTTGAGTGCGAGCTTGCCCGCGTCCAGCCGGATTGGCAGGTCCATTCGATCGATCTTGCCGGAAGGGAAAGCTTTGGCAGCGGTTTGGATGCAGGGCGCGGCCATGTTCTGAAGTTCCTTGATGCCCTGCCGCCGCTATTGCGGAGCATGGGGACCGTTACGGCCCTGATCGCCCTCATCCAGTTAAGGTACCGGAAAATCTGGCGACGGCAGCTGTCGGGAGTGAGCGGCGTGATAGTTGGCGGAGGGCAGTTGCTCGCCGACACGGATCTCAATTTCCCACTCAAGCTGTATACGGCACTGGGCGAAGCCCGGCGTGTCAATGCGCTGCTGGCTGTCTTTGGCGTTGGCGTTTCAGAGCACCTGTCGAAACCCGCGCGGCGCCTTTTCTTGAAGGCCTTTTCCCGTTTTGGCCTGGAACATGTGGCTGTCCGGGACAGCGTGTCGCGATACAACTGGAATCGCCACTTCGGGCGATCCGGTTTGGCCAAGGCCAACCTCTGTTCAGATCCCGGGCTTCTGGCAGCGGATGTCTATACGGCCAAACCGTCGCCCAGGAGCACTGGCATTCCTGAAGTTGGCATTGGCATCGCCAATCCTAGAACGCTTGATCGTCACTCCAGGGATGACGACGACTTTTCATTCAACACCGCGCGGGATTTCTGGTGCGCGCTTGCAAAGGAACTGCTCTCGCGCGGGCTTGGCGTTACGCTGTTCACAAACGGGCCGCAGGACGGCGAAGCCTTTCTGGAAATCGTTCTCGACGCTGTCGATGACCCAAGGGTAAAAAGGATGCCGCGCCCGCTCGTTCCGAGCGACCTGGCAGAAACGGTCAGGTCTTTTGACGCCATCGTTGCGCACAGGCTGCATGCCAACATCCTCGCCTATGCTTTCCGGATCCCGCATGTTGGCATGGCGTGGGATCCGAAAATGGAAGCCTTTTTCGATAGTGTTGGAAGGCGGCAATATTTGGCCAACCACACACAGTCCGAACCAGGTCAGGTTGCCGATTTGATTGAGGCATCGCTTCGTGAAGGGATTGACAGCGATGTACATGCCGAAGTGATCATGAAGACGAGGCAAGCGATCGAGGCTTGCGCCCGTGAACTTGATTCAGCCATTTCTGCGCGCGGCAACCGCAGCCGGTCAGAGTTCCAGAATTCGGTCCGGGCGTGACTGGCCCCGCAAGATATCGAGAAGGCCCACCAGATTGCCCTTGAGCCGGCCACGGCGGTCAATGAAGGGTTCGGGCCGGACGGATCGTATCAGGTTCACCGCCAGATATTTTATGATGTTCTCGTACATCGGCCGCCTGGGGGCAGTGCCCTTCCGAATGAGATAGACGGCATTGGCTATCTGCGAATAGCCGAGGCGAACGCCAGACGTTCGAGCTGCCTTGATACCCCGGTGTGCGCCAACCAACCGGTCCAGCCTGAGAAGGCGGCCTTCCTGTAGCAACTGGTTTGTAAGATCGAGATCCTCAAGCCAACCGTAGAGAGGCATCTTCTCGTCAAACCGCCGGCTGCCAAGTGCCTTTGTGCGGACAGCCATGTTGCAGCCGTATAGGCCGAAAAGCTGTGTCTCGCGCTCGCTCCCCTTCGGAAAATGCTCGGTCTGGCGGCGGATCGCTGCAAGCGCCTCTTCGCGCTCCAGCCCTGCTCCGTTCACACCGTCGGCCACCACCAGGCCTGTCAGACCGGCAATGTCATCATCGGCTGCGAAGGCATCCTCCAGCCGCTCCAGATATGTTGCCTCCGGAATGAAATCGTCATCGAAAAATACAATGATATCGCAATCTGAAACAACGTGATCGATCGCGCAGTTTCTTTGCACGCAACTTCCCTTGCGCTCACACAGCAAAGTCTCATTGCCCAATCTTGCGTTGGGCATCGGAGCATCCTCAGCTGTCGTAACTGCAAATATGACCCGATCCGGCAACCGCGTCTGAGCGCAAAGATCATTGACCAGATCTTCAGACGCCTGGCGCCTTCCCAACGTGGCAACGATCACCGCAATTCGCACTTATGATGTCTCCGGTCATCCCGCTGGCAGCCAGTAGTGACAGGCCGAAACCCATAGCCTTCGGCCACCTCCGCCTGTGCAGCGGCTATATCGGCAGGTTCCCCGGATTGCAGCCCTAACCAACATTCGTACCACTTAATATTCCATGCCGGGAGGGCGATGTAGCGGTATGAAGTAACCACTATGTCCAAGAGCGAGTCATTGGCGCCGCCGTTACGCGTGGGAATCCTGATCTATCCTGGTCAGGACTTCGAGCCATGGGAACTCTCGCTGTTTGAACGCCTGAACCGGCATCCCGTGATATCGCTCGAGGCATTCCTCACCGACCAGCCTTTTGCCCGCAAGCGCAAGCCCTCTGTAATTCTTCAGGCCCTGTCCAAAATAGAGAGGGCGCTGTTCTTGCGGGCTGGGAAACCATACGCGCGCCTATCGGGTGGAAAACTCGGCAATATCCCCAGCAGGCCCGCGCATGATGAAGCCATGGCTGAAGCCGGGCTGGACGTGGTGCTTTCCCACCTGCCTGGCGCACATGCGGATTGCCTGCCCAACTGCGGCAAGGAGTTCTGGGAGTATCACTTCTACGCCGACGCTTCGGGGCTGCCCGAATTATTCGGTTTTCATGAGAGCCTGGAAGCCATCCCGATTACGCAAAGTGCGATTTTGCGCCGGATGCACGACGGCTCGAGGGAAGTCATCGCCACCTGCACGACCAACACGAAATTCAGTGCAACCCTCAATGCGCAATATGCCAAAGACATGTTGCCCGCGCTGGTCGAACGGGAAATGCTCGGGAAATTGCGGCAGAGAGGCGATGAGGCCAGCTCTGCCGGCCACGCCACCTCAATGCCCCCCGCGCCATTCCCCGAGTTCGGCTGGCGCGAAGTGCTGCGCTATGGCGCCAGACTGATTGGCCGGACTGGCAATCGGATCGCCAAACTCGCTCTCGCGCGCTTGGGAGGGCAACCAGATAACTGGTCGCTGGTTATTGGCGAGGGTGACGTTCTGAGTTCAAGCCTGGACAACTTGCGGGAACTGCCGCAACCGGACGGCGAATTTCGGGCGGACCCCTTTCTTTTCCGCAAATGCGGCGAAAGCTGGGTGTTCTTTGAAGCCTGGAACGGGAATGGTCATGCGGCCAAGATTTGTGTCGGCCGCCTGGATGGGAGCTCGATCAGGGACGTGATCGGGATCGAGCTTGGCGACGTTCACCTTTCTTACCCCTACGTGTTCGATGCCGGTGGCGAAACTTTCCTGATCCCCGAAACTCATGAACGGAATCGCGTCGAGATTTGGCGCTGCACGGACTTTCCGGGCAAATGGACACCCCATGCAACAGCTCTTGAGGGAACATCTCCGGCCGACACCACCCTGATCGAATGGGACAAGCAGTGGTGGATGTTCACCAACCTGTGTTCGGGGAACATTCTCGACCATTGTATGGAGTTGCACGTCTTTCGCGTCGACGGGCCCGAGTTGCAGCATGTCGAGCCGCACCCCATGAACCCGGTAGTCCTTGATACGACAAGCGCGCGCAACGCTGGGCGCCCATTTGTCAGGGATGGCCGCCTGATCCGCCCCGCACAGATCACCAGCCACGGCCTGTACGGTTACGGATTGAAGTTCATGGAAATCACCGAGCTTTCGATGGATGCCTATTCCGAAAGGGAGGTCAGGAGGATCGAACCGGATCGGGCCCAGGCGACTACAGGGTGCCATCACATCGACAGCTGTGATGATCTCTTCATCATGGACGTGAGACGTGCCTACGGGTCCAGGTTCTTGGGGGCGCGCCCTATTGCGCTCAGCGCTTCATGATCCCCGACCCGATCATCATTATCAACGATGCTTCGAAACCGGTCGGAGGCGCCACTTCGCTGGCCCTGCTTTCCGCCCGCCTGTTCGCGGAAAGCGGATACGAAGTTGTCTATGTAACCGGGGATTCGGGCGAGGCACACGATCTGCCCGCCAATGTGGAAATTGTCGCGCTCGGGGGCAGCCCATTGCTCTCGCTGCCGTTTCTGGAGCGCATTGAGAAAGGACTGTTCAACAAAGCGGCGTATGACTTTACAAGACAGGTGGTCCGCAAGTTCGACAGCCCCAATGCTGTCTATCACTTGCATGGCTGGGCACAAATTCTGTCACCATCAGTGCTTTACGCGCTCGCGAGCGTTGAGGACCGCCTTGTCATCCACGCCCATGACTTCTTCCACGCATGCCCCAATGGGACTTTCTTCAATTTTCGCCAGGAAAGCGTTTGCAGTCTCCAGCCCATGAGTCTCGCGTGCATGAGCACCAATTGCGACAAGCGGAGCATATCGCAGAAGACTTTCCGTCTGGCGCGCATGGCAGTGAAAAGGCACCTACTCGACCTTGGTACAACTGATGCCCTTGTCGCTGCCATTCATCCATTCATGAGCGAGTGGTTGCAAAAAGCCGGCATCGCCGAAGACCGTATCCGGGTAGTACGCAATCCGGTGAAGCCCTTTCGGACAACCAGGGTTAAGGCGGAACAAAATTCCGACCTGTTTTTCATCGGCCGGGTCGAGCAGGAAAAAGGCGTTGAATTGGCGGCAGAAGCCGCTCTCCTGGCAGGCCGCCAGCTAAGAATTATCGGAGATGGTTCAGACCGCCCACGCCTAGCGAAAAAATTCCCCGATATCGCCTGGGAGGGCTGGTGCTCTCACGCGCAGATAGCCGAACTTGTCAAATCCGCGCGGGGCTTGATCATGCCCAGCAGGCTTCCCGAGCCATTTGGGCTGGTTGCCCTCGAGGCGCTTCAATGCGGTGTTCCGCTTGTAGCGTTCGCGGATTCTTTTGTTGCGCGTGAGGCTGCCGAGATGGGGTGCGCTTTCCTGGCCGCTGATCGACAAGCCGGTTCCCTTGCAAAGGCCGTTCAAAAGCTTGACGATGACGAAGCGGTGGAGAGCGCCAGTCACAAGGCGTTCGATTGCACCATGGCCCTTTCATGTACGCATGAAGGGTGGCGGGACGAATTGCTGGCGCTTTATGATGAGCTGCTTCGCACTGCCAGATCGAAGGGCCTGGACCAGAGTTCTGCACATGCCGGAATTGCCGATTCTTCGGCCAGCAGCATGGCTGCGGCTAACCGTCAGATCATGGGCAGGCTTGTGGGAATGAATAACAGAGACGGAAGAGGTTGATCATGGACGGTTTGGCAGGATTCAAACGGTTATTCGCCTTCCTCGTCGCACAAGCGGGCCTGCTCTTGGCATGCGCAGCCTACCTCGCGTACGTCGCAATCCATCACTCCGCCCGGTCGGACCTGGCTGCTGCCGGTGCGTTTGCGCTGGTGTTTACTGCCAGCTCTCTGCTGGTGCTGAGATACGCTTGGCCCATCGGCACCAATGGTGTCGAACTGTTCTGGGGGACAAGCGTAAAGCTGCACATCGAGCGTTTGTTGCAGCCCGCCCTTGTCCTTGGCGCGCTTGCAATGCTGGCCTCGGCAATGTTTCTGCTGCTCGCAAATGATACCTACCTGGCCAGAGCCATTGAGATCGTGCTTACCGCCGTCGCGATTGGCGCACCTCTCGCAATTTCCTTTCTGCTGATGATTTCGGCCGTCCGGCGCTTGAGAGCTTACCGGCGAAGCCTCGAGCTTATGGCTGCGAACGATCGAGCAGGAGAAGCGCTTGAGAGAGTGCGTGTTTCAATCAATAGCGAAGCTGGCAATAGCGACACGACCGTCAGGCCCAGCCCCCAAGGCTTCACATTCGCCGGTCTGACATCACGGCCATGGCATGATGTGAAGGATTTTCCGTGGGTCAAGGCATTCGAGGATTCTATTGACGAAATTACCGGGGAATTTGAGGCTGTTAGCAAGCGGCACAGGGATGAAATTCACGCCTACAAATACGCCGGCCTTGAAGGTGACTTCTGGAAAAGCTTCCAGTTCGTGACCAGGCACCGCGAAATCCCGGAATGTGAAGCGATGTGTCCCAAGACAACTGCATTGTTGAAGACGATCCCGCACTATCCCTCGTTCCGCGATGCGATGTTCTCGATCCTGGATGGGGGCGGAGTCATCCAGCCGCACCGGGATGTGTCAAACGTCTTTCTGACCATGCATTTGCCGCTCATCGCGCCGGGCAACGGCTTCATCGAAGTTGGGGGGCTGCGCCGCGAATGGCGCAAGGGCGAGGCAATGATCTTCGATTCATCCTATCATCACCAGGCGCAGAATAATTCCGACGAAGTCCGCGTGGTGTTGCTGGTGGACTTCCTGCATCCTGAACTCACACCCGAGGAAGCTGCCTGGATCGCTGCGTCACGCCTCTAGGTTCGGAGAAACATGGCTGAGCGGAATGGAGGATTAGCCGAGATGTCACAATGGCCCCATGGTTTAGCGCTTCAGATTTGCTCATCACTGGCCATGCTGAGCCTGTTCAGCTGTGGAGGGGCCGCTGAAACAGCCGCACCCAGTGAATTGGAGCTCTCTGATTTCGAACCATCATTCAGGGAGGAATTCGATAGCCTCGATGTCTCCGAATGGGGGTGCCTTTCCAGGTGGATTGCGCATACGCCCTGGGCGGGGGATTTCGGCTCCGCCCGGTTCATGGCGCCGCAGCGCGATTTCCCGTTCGAAACACGGGACGGCATCCTGCGGATCGAAGCGAAGAAACTGGCTGATGGCAGCTGGGCCTCGGGCATGTTGTCATCCTGGGATGCCTGTAACAGCGGCTTCGCCCAGAAATATGGATATTTCGAAGTCAGGGCCCGCTTGCCGGAGGCGCCCGGATTCTGGCCCTCGTTCTGGCTGATCGGCGTCGACAAGCGGCAGGGGACTGCCGAAATCGATGTTTTCGAATATCTGACGCATGATCCCGACAGGCTCAGCCTGGGGATACACAAGCATCCGCGCGTCGAAGGCGAAGCCAGGCAGACCTTTTCCACGCATCACAGTGTCGCCGCCGAAATGCTGAACAAGCAATTCAACACCTTCGGCGTTGAAGTCAGCGAGGAAGAAATCGTGTTTTATTTCAATCGCCAGGCGATCTGGCGGACGCCGACGCTCGAAGAAATGAAGCAACCGATGTACATGCTCGTCTCCTTTGCCGCCGATACCAGCCAGATGGACGAGACCACTCCGGATTCAGTGCTGATGGAAGTCGATTATGTACGAGCCTTCCAGCGCAAGCCGATCGGTTTCTAATTATGGCTTAGACAGCTTCGCGTTGCGGCACGTTGAATTTGCGCCCCAGGATTGTGTCGCGTGCCAACCAGTAAAGCATGATCGGATTGGCGGCTGCACGCGAAAGCGAATAGGGCAGCCACGCCGATCCATATGGCAGGTAAACCCGTGCCGCCGCACCGAACCGTTTCCCCTCCTCCATCGCGGGCGCAATTGGCAAAGGGAAAACAAATTCCTGTTCGAACGGCGTGCCAGCCTCGGCAAGGATTTCCATCGCCTTACGGGCAAGCGGCGCATCATGTGTTGCGACACCAACGAACGAAGCGCGCCCGGCCAGGCGTTTGATCACTTGCAAATATCCCTCTCGCAGGTCGATGTCCGGATCGGTCGGGTCAGCCCATTGCCCCTTTACGACCCGCACTCTCACGCCAAGCTCGATCGCCCGTTCGGCATCTTCCAGGCTGCGATGCCAGCGCCCCGGAATGGCCCATCCCATGCCCTCAGGGCCGGTTTTCTCAAGCGCCGCGACGATGTCATCCGACTTATGGGGGTCATGGGAATCGAAGATCACCGGAAAGCCGAGCTCGCGCGCCCTTTTGACGACCTTGTCCACTTCCTCCTGCCGCTCCCAAAGCGCGGGAAGTTTTGCGGCCAGCGCCAGGTCGAGGCCTCGCTCAGATCCTTGTGACAGGATCTGGAGATATTCGTTCGCTACTTTCGCTGGCTCTTCGGTGCCATCGTTCCAGTAACATAGCGTGCAGGAAAAGCCGGCCTCGCGGACGCGGCCTGCCAGGCTCAATGCTTCACCAAGGTCATCGCCTGCAACATAGGTACGCGTCGCGCGCTTCACGATCGGCATCACTATGGGCTTGATTATGTTTCGCAACTCAGCCTCCGTTTCTTTTTCTCAGACGCGCTGCAATCCGTTTGGCGGCCAAGCCGATAGCATCAGAGAGAAAGGCGCTGACACCTTGCAAATTGTAGGGGTAAGTCCGGATCGTGGCGATCGGGCGAGCGTGCGAGGCCCAAAGCTTGGTCCACTCGGCTTCCTTGCCCAGAAACTCATAACCTTCCAGCCCGCTTTCCGCCGCATATTTGATGGTCTCCCGCATGAGGAGGTTGCCGGGCGAAACGTGCTTGTAGGCCTCGTCATAGCCGACCTTGATCAACCAGAAGCGGTTTTCGCACTCGACCGCAAATTGCATGGCAGCCGCCACACCGTCGATGCGCATGAAGCACAATCGCAAAATGCCTGCCTCCATCGCGCTTCTGGCATAGGCACGGTAGAATGCCTCAGTCCTTTGGTCCTGCTTTATTGCGGTACCCGAACGGCCCTTCCAGCTTCGCGCCTCGATATCGAATGCCTCGTCCATCAGCGCCTCAAGCGTCTCAGGACTGGGCTCGACAATCTCGAATGTTACTTCGCCAGATGACTGGGCCTTTCGCGCCATTCGGCGGAAATCCGATCGCCGCCGATTGCTGAAATGATTCTCTGGCTCAGTCCATGAATGATCGAGATCAATCTTCGGCATGGCGCCCATCGGCTGCCGGGCCATGACTACCCACCCTTTGCCGCGGTAGGCCTGTACCAGGTATTCATGAAACGGTGTGTCGATCGGGTGATGCCCGAACCGTAGCGGGAGGCCGCTGATCGCGATGGTTTCCGCAAGGTCTCGCAGCGTCTGCTCATCCTGCGCAGCGACCTCGACAGATTCCCAGATATCTTCCGCACCCAGGAGAACCTGCCGGCGCGGACCATTCGCCGGCTGGGCAAATGGAGCGACAGCAAGCGGTTTCGACTGCGGACCG
This sequence comes from Altererythrobacter chaiwopuensis, assembly GCF_054957755.1. Lineage (NCBI taxonomy): Bacteria > Pseudomonadati > Pseudomonadota > Alphaproteobacteria > Sphingomonadales > Erythrobacteraceae > Altererythrobacter > Altererythrobacter chaiwopuensis. The sequence continues at coordinate 50,434 of NZ_JBTXJG010000002.1, read as the reverse complement.
ATGACAAAAGTCCGAACGTCTCCGTTCGCCAGCGTATCCTGGTAGGCGGACGCCCATATATACTGCCGCATCGGCGTGCGCGGCCGTGCAGGTATTGCGTCCCATACCTCCCGATCGATTTCGGAGAGGGGAATAGTGGCGGCAATCATCACACTGACCGTTTAGCTCAAGTGTGAAGTTGGCGTGAAACGCTCTTATGTCGTACCGCCTTGGGGCAGTTCCCCATGCCTGGCAGGGCTAATACGGCCTAGCGACCCGGTCGCCACTTGCCTGCGCGCGCGCGGGACTGGATATAGGCCGGGCGGGACACGGCAGGACGCGTGTTGCGAAAGCGGGGCCAACATGGAAAATGTCGAATGCATCGTGGTTGGTGCGGGCGTCGTCGGCCTTGCCTGCGCAGCTGCGATCGCTCGCTCAGGACGTGAAGTACTCGTCCTTGAAGCCGAAAATGCGATTGGTACGCATACGAGCAGTCGCAACTCGGAAGTCATCCATGCCGGAATCTATTATGAACCGGGAAGCCTGAAGGCCGAATTTTGCCGGCGCGGCAAGCAGCAGCTCTACGCCTATGCCAAGGATCGCGGCATTCCATTGCGAAACACGGGAAAGCTGATCGTCGCCTGCTCGCAGGAACAGGCCGTGAAGCTCGAAGCAATTCGGCGCAACGCCATCGCCAATGATGTCATGGACCTCGAATTGCTGACACAGGCCGAAACGCACAGGCTGGAGCCTGCGGTTGCCTGTCATTCCGCGCTACTCTCCCCCTCTACGGGTATCATCGACAGCCATGCATACATGCTGGCATTGGCAGGCGAGCTGGAAGCGCATGGCGGTATGATCGCGCTGCAAACACCAGTTTCGGGCTGCGCCGTCAGCGATGGCGGGATCTTCGTTGAAACAGGCGGCAAGGATCCCACCCGGTTGAGTGCGCGCCATCTCATAAATTGCGCCGGTCTGATGGCGCCAGCGGTCGCCCGGTCCATCAGAGGCCTGAAGGAAAACAGTGTACCGCAGGCCCACTATGCCATCGGACACTACTATCGGCTTGGCGGGCGCAGTCCCTGCCAGCGTCCGGTCTATCCCCTGCCCGAACCCGGCGGCCTGGGTATTCACCTGACCGTCGATCTGGGCGGACAGGCCAAGTTCGGGCCCGATGTACGATGGATCGACAAGATCGACTATTCTTTCGATGATAGCCGCTTCGCAGACTTCCTTTCTGCGATAAGGACCTATTTGCCAGAGCTGCCGGTGGATCGGCTGGCTCCTGACTATACCGGGATAAGGCCCAAAATCGTCGGGGCCGGACAGCCAGCCGCAGACTTCCGGATCGATGGGGCACAGGTTCATGGCGGGCGCGGCGTCGTAAACCTGTTCGGGATCGAATCTCCGGGGCTGACCGCAAGCCCCGCAATTGCCGATTACGTTGCAGATCTGGTGCGCCGCTCAGGCTAGAGTGCTGTTGTCAGTTTCATCAGCCGATCCAGACCGGCAAGATACTCCAGGTACCAAATCATGACACAATACAATCGGATCCTGTCGTCGATCCTCTGGGCGCTGACCTTTGCAGCAGCGGGAGGAGCGGCGCGTTATGCGTCGCGGTACCTGATCGAAACCCGCTACATTATCGCGCTCTTCTGCCTGCTTGCCATCGTTCTGGAATTTGTCATCCGGCCGGCCATGGGTGCACGGCGAGATTTCGCTGCGCTCCTGTTGAATTGTACGGCGGCGACCGTTGCAATCGTCACTGTCAAGTGGATCATGGAGGGTATTCATCCGTGGCTTCTGTGAAGCCGGACTAGGGTCAGGCTGGTATTCTCTCACCCCGACAATCCCGAGGCATTCCGGGCATAAGGCGCGTATCTCCGGCCGGACCGACGTATCGTTGGGCATTAGAACAACAGCATCTTTCCTGCGAGCCCCCAAAGTCGTAGGCTGGTTTTTGCCTTGCCCTACCTGCTGGATCGCAGGATTCGCTTGGCAAGCCGGTCGCGCATTCGCGTTCTACGCGATACAACCTTGAGGGGGAGAGCATATGGCCGTGTCAGATCACGTTGACTTTGCCGGGTTTATGGAGGGCGTCAAACGTCGCAATCCACATCAGCCCGAATTTGTCCAGGCAGTGCAGGAAGTGGCGGAAGACATTTTCGACTTCATCGCCGACAAGGAAGCATATCACAGCGAGCAGATCCTGAGGCGCATGGCCGAGCCCGACCGCGTCATCAGCTTTCGGGTGTGCTGGGAAGATGACAATGGCTGCATTCGCGTACAGCGTGGCTGGCGGGTCCAGAACAACAACGCAATCGGACCCTACAAAGGCGGTATCCGCTTCCACACCAGTGTGAACGAGAGCGTGCTCAAGTTTCTCGCCTTCGAGCAGACGTTTAAGAATGCGCTTACCGGCCTGCCCATGGGGGGCGGCAAGGGAGGCTCAAACTTCAACCCCAAGGGCAAGAGCGAACGCGAGATCATGCGTTTCTGCCAAAGCTTCATGACCGAGCTCTATCGCCACATCGGCGCCGATATCGACGTACCGGCAGGTGATATCGGGGTTGGCGGCCGTGAAATCGGTTACATGTTTGGCCAATACAAGCGGATCACCAACCAGTTCACCGGAGTACTGACCGGAAAGGGACTGGAGTATGGCGGTTCGCTTATCAGGCCGGAGGCGACCGGATATGGCGCGGTCTATTTCCTCCAGAATATGCTCGCGACCAGGGACATGAGCATCGAGGGGAAGACCGCAGTCATTTCAGGTTCGGGCAATGTGGCGACCCATGCTGCGGAGAAAATTGTCCATCTCGGCGGAAAGGTTCTGACCTTGTCTGATTCCGGCGGCTTCATTTACGATCCCGACGGGATCGATTTGGAGAAGATAGCCTGGGTGAAGACCCACAAGACCCATCGACGCGGGCGGATCGAGGAATATGTCGAGGCCTTCCCGAATGCCCAGTTTCATGCCCGCATGACCCCGTGGAATGTAAGCTGTGACGTCGCACTTCCCTGCGCAACGCAGAATGAACTGCTGGGAGATGACGCCCGCACGCTCGTGAAGAACGGCTGCATGGCAGTATCGGAGGGGGCAAACATGCCCACCGATCTTGAAGGGGTGCATGTCTTCAAGCATGCCAGGATCCTCTATGCCCCGGGCAAAGCCGCCAATGCCGGAGGTGTCGCTGTTTCCGGCCTTGAAATGAGCCAAAATTCGCTGCGTCGCTCGTGGAGCGAAGAAGAGCTGCAGATCATGCTCAAGGAAATCATGGAGGGCATCCATTCGCGCTGCCTCACACATGGCCGCCAGAGCATTGACTATGTCGACTACGTAAAAGGCGCAAATATCGCAGGGTTCAAGAAGGTAGCCGATGCGATGCTGGCCTTTGGAGTGGTGTAGGCAAGATGAGTGACAGCAGTGAACGGCGCTTCTCGGCGCAAGCGATCCATCTCGTTCGAACCGCCACCATATCCAACCTAGCGCTGAGCCAGATGGCCGATCAGAAGGCCAGCCTGCTGATGGGCGCATCATTCGTGGTGTTTTCGCTGGCTGTCGGCCAGGCGCGAAGCGGAGCTGCGTCACCAACCCTCATCCTGCTGGGTTGCTTTGCGTTCATCGCGGCCTTCCTTGCGGTTGCAGCGGTAATCCCGTCTGCAGGGTCGAAACCGGTAGCCGATACGCGCGCAAACATCCTGTTCTTCGGCGTTTTCACACACATGGATGAAGAGGAGTTTGCAAACAGGGTGATCGACGAACTGGGCGCAGACGAGGACGTGTTCCGCCTGATGCTGCGGGACATCTACCAGAATGGGCAAGTGCTCCGACGCAGGAAATATCGACTGCTCGGCTGGTCCTATCGCGTCTTCATGCTCGGCCTGACCCTGACGCTGGCAAGCTTTCTCATTGAACAGCGCGGAGTGATCTCAAGCCTGCTTTAATCTGCCGGGATCTAGCGCACGCCCAGCGCCTGCGCCTCACGTCGCAGCCGGTTTTCATCTTCCGGGTTGGTGCGCAACGCCGCTGCCAGCGCCTCACGCGCGCGCTCGGGTTGCTCAAGCGTCATCCGGCTCCGCATCAGCATGACCCAGCCCGCGACATCCTTGGGGTTTGCGTCCAATCGCTGCTCGAGCCGTTCGACCATTCCCTCGGCCATAGCGCGCTGCTCGCTCGGCGGGATTGACCCGGCGGCCGCCAGCTCCGCCTGCGTCGGCCCGCGCGGTGCAGCGCCTGTGGCCTCGATAGCACCCGGCCGTGCCGCCATGGCCATGTCGATCCTGGGTTGCACTTCAATTTCGTTCAACTTCCCCACCTGCTCGATGGTTCGCACGAGATCGCGCTCCCAGGGTGCGCCCGCCGGAGTCTGGGCCAGCAGCGCAAGCCAACCGGCGATCGCCCCGTCATGATCGCCGTCAAGGTCTTTCTTCACGTTAGCGAAGTAGAGTGAGCGCGGATCATTTGCATCCAGGGCAAGAGCCTTTGAAAAGGCCTCGGCCGCTTCGGGCGGCATAGGGTCGCGTTCGCTCGCCATTACACGCGCCTCGCCGAGCGCCGACCAGAGCACAGCCTCGTCGCTGTCGATGGCCACCGCCCTTTCATAGGCGCTGGCCGCCTCGGCGAACTCGTTACGCTGAAAATGAGCGAAGCCCAGTGCTTGCCATGGCCTGGCATCATCCGTGGACGACTCGGCCGCGCGCTTCAATTCTTCAATCGACGACGGGGCAGACATATCCAACTGCGATTGCGGCAGGTCCGCGCCCCCGGTGCGGTAAGCGATCGCTCCAGCCAACATGGCGATGGCAACCAACAGCATGACCAGGCTGCCTCTTGCGCGGAGCAGCCCGGCACCACCCATACCCGTTGCGTACTTGTTCATCATCCTCGGTTAGCATCCCCGATGCCAGGCATCAATTCGTACTGGTGCAGCCGACCTTTTGTCCTATGATGAGCGTTCGAAGGTGGATCAGGGGGAGACGTTTTGCCCGAGGTGTTCCGGGTTGCGATCATCGGTTCCGGACCTGCCGGCCTGAGCGCTGCCGGGCGCGCTGCCGCGCTCGGCATGAGCCATGTGCTGCTCGAAAAGACTGACCATATTTCCGATACAATCTACAAATACCAGAAGGGCAAGCACGTGATGGCGACGCCGGCCAATCTCGTGCTCCGCAGCGATCTCGATTTCGCGGCGGGAAAGCGCGAGGCGATACTGGACATCTGGGGTCGCCAGCTGGCCGAACACGAGGTCAACGTGCAGCTCAATGCAGAAGTGACCGCCATTGCTGGAGAGCCCGGGAACTTCACCATTACCCTGAAGAACGGTGAGGCGATCAATGCACAAGCGATCGTGCTGGCGATCGGCACGCAAGGCAATCCCAATCGCTTGCGCATTCCCGGCGCCGATCTGCCGCAGATCCAGTATCAGCTTGACGATCCCGGCGAGTACTTCGACGAGCACATCACGGTAATCGGTTCGGGCGATGCGGGGATCGAGAATGCCCTGGGCCTGGCTGCTGACGACGCCCAGCGCAACACCGTGACGATTCTCAATCGGGGCACGGACTTCGCCAGGGCGAAAGATGCCAATGTCAAACTGCTTGAGCAGGCTGAGCAGGAAGGCAGGCTGATTGTCCGGCGCGAAACCAGCCCGGCAGAGGTCCGGCCTGGAGAATTGGTGCTCGAAACGCGCGACGGTCAGGAAACGATCCGTTGCGACAGGATCATCGCTCGCACCGGGTCACAGCCACCACGCGGCTTTGTCGAAGCGTGCGGGATCGAATTCACCAGCGAGGAACGCAGCGCCTTTCCCCGGCTTTCTCCCAGCTTCGAAACCACCAAGCAGGGCATCCACGTGATCGGCGCACTGGCGGGCTATCCGCTGATCAAGCACTGCATGAACCAGGGCTATGACGTTATCGAGTTCCTCAATGGCAACCGCGATCTGAAGCCCGCCGACGAGCCGATACTGGCAGAGAAATTCGCCCGCCTCCCCGGAAAATACAGCGTCGACGAATGGCTCGACCTGTTCGGCAATAACATCACCGTCCTGCAGGAACTTTCGCCGCTGCAGCTGCGCGAACTGATGCTCGACAGCAAGGTTCATGCCTTCGCATCCGGAGAAGTGATTTTCGCGCGCAACGATCCAGGCTCGTCGATGTTCGCGATCTGCCAGGGATCGGTGGCGGTAGAAACCAATCCGCTCGACCCTTCCGTGACTGTTGCAATCGAGCAAGGCTCCATTTTTGGCGAAGTTGGCCTTATTTCGGGCCGCCGGCGCGGCGCGACAATCCGCGCCGCCGAACCGGTGGTGGCGATCGAATTTTCGCGCATGGTCGCGCTGCGGCTGCTTGCCACTTCTCCAGCTGCCAACCGTGCGGTCACCCGCATTTCGATCGAGCGGCAATTGCTCCAGATGTTCGGATCCGGCCTTTCAGCGCAGGATGTAGCCGAACTCGTCGACAATGCGGAAGTGGTGGAACTGAGAGCCGGTGAGGTCGTGATCGCAGAAGGCGATGAAGACAAGGACGTTTTCATCCTCAGGCGCGGCTCGATGATCGTCGAAAAGGCGATCGGCGGCAGGCAGGTGTTCCTCTCCTATCTCCCAGCCGGCACCTATTTCGGCGAGATGGCCTTGATCGACGGGCAACCACGCTCTGCCACCGTGAAGGCAGCGATCAAGTCACAGGTCATTCGCCTGCCAGGCGCGGGCTTCATGGCCCTGCTGGATCGCCACCCCAGATTGCGCGAACGCGCGCTGGCAGACATGGCCAGCCGCCGCAAAATCAACGCCTTTGTCGAAAGCCGCAAACACAGTTTCGCAAGCGCGGTCGACATGTACTCCGAAACCGCGCAATTCCTGGTCGACAATGGCATCGGCGAAGCGACCGACGTGCTGCTGATCGACGAGAATCTGTGTATCGGCTGCGACAATTGCGAAAAGGCCTGTGCCGACAGCCATGACGGGCTTTCCCGGCTCGACCGCGAAGCCGGCAAAACATACGCCCACCTTCACGTGCCTACTTCTTGCCGTCACTGCGAACATCCGCATTGCATGGCCGATTGCCCGCCCGACGCGATCAAGCGCGGCCCCGACGGCGAAGTCTTCATTGATGAAACCTGCATCGGCTGCGGCAATTGCCAGCGAAACTGCCCCTATGGCGTGATCCGGATGGATGCAAAGCCGCCTGAGAAACCGTCGCTGGTGCAGTGGCTGCTGTTCGGCAAGGGCCCGGGGCCAGGCGAAGCGCCATATACCTGGCGGAAGAAGGAAGCGGAAAAGCTTTCGTCCGATGCGCCGAAGGTCGCGATCAAATGCGACATGTGCGCGGGTATTGAGGGCGGCCCAGCATGCGTCCGGGCATGTCCGACCGGCGCCGCGATCCGGGTTGCGCCCGAGAAATTCCTTTCGGTCGCGCGGATTGGGGAATCGGATTGATGGCCAGCACTCCCAAAGACCGTGCCGATTTCCGCGAAAGCCGCCATTCGTCCGATCACGAGAGTTTCCTGGTCTATCGCCGGATGCGTTGGGCCAAGATCGGGGCCGGGCTTAGCCTTGCGCTGTTCCTGGGCTATTTGCTGGTCGACCAGCAGCCGCGGCCCAATGGCGGCAGCTGGTATGGCTACACGCTGGGCACGATCGGCCTTGGCCTGATAATCTGGCTGTCGCTGCTGGGGATACGCAAACGCAAGATAACCGAGGGCCACTGGAGCCTGAAGGCGTGGACCAGCGCACATGTTTATCTCGGCCTGTCACTGGTGGTGATTGGAACGCTGCACACCGGCTTCCAGCTGGGCTGGAACGTGCACACACTGGCCTGGAGCCTGATGATGCTGGTGATCGCCTCCGGCATCTATGGGGTGGTTGTCTATACTGCGCTGCCCAGCCAGCTGAGCGCCAACCGCAAGGAAATGACCCGCGGGCAAATGATCGAAGCACTTGCCGCGATCGATCGCCAGCTGGAACAGGCAGCCCAGCCGCTGGACCGCGACAAGGCCGATCTGGTGCTCGCCGCACTTGAGCAGGACGTGTTCCGCGCGGGTGCATGGACACGGTTGACAGGGCGCTATCCCAACTGTGCCACGGAGCGCGCAATTGAGGGCTTTCCCGATGACTATCGCGCCTTGTCAGACACCTCCGGCCCGGAAGACCGGGTTCGTGCGCTGTTGGGCCGCCGCGCTGCGCAGCTTGCCCAGATCCGCCGGCAGCTAAGGCTGAAGGCGCTGCTCGAGGTATGGCTGTTCGTGCATGTCCCGGCGACCATTGCGCTGCTGGCTGCATTGTTCGCACACGTGTTCAGCGTATTCTATTATTGGGGTTGAGCGGGTTATGTTCCTGATCCGAACCATCGACCATACCGCCAGCGGACGCGAGATCGTTCGAGAGCGGGAGCTCGATCAAGCCAGCCTCATGGTCGGGCGCGCCGCCGAAAACGACATCCATCTGCCCGATCTTGCCGTTGAACAGAAGCACTTGCGGATCGAGCCTGCAGCCAGCGGCCAGCTGAAGATCGAAGCGGTGGGGACGCTGGGATTCGCCATCGACGGCCGCACTGTGACCTCGGCAATGATCGATCCCCACGAAGGGGCGGAAATCATGCTGGGCTCCGCGATCCTTGCGATCACCCAGCAAAGTGGCAACCGCGCCGTAGAGGTAACGATCAGGCAGGCCCCTTCCAGCGAAGGCCGGACCGACGCGAAGCGAGGCTTCGCACTGGAAACCACCCTGCCCGGCAAGCGGGCAATATCATGGGCGCTTGTGGCAGCCATCCTGCTGGCGTTTCTGGCAATCCCGGCAGTATCGCATCTGACCCGCGAGCGGATCAAACCGGACGCCGAGCGCGCAGGCCAGGTTGTATTCGACGCCAGCTGGAGCGCCGGCGCACTTAGCCGGGCGCACCACAGCCTGGAGAACAATTGCGAGGCCTGCCACGTGGATGCCTTCGTGGCGGTGCGCGACGACACTTGCCTGACCTGTCATGCCGAGATCGGGGATCACGCCGCCGCACCCCGGCTGGCTGATGGGCGCGCTCCGCACGGATTGAGCGAAAGCTTTCAATGGGCGGTTGCAGGCATGTTCGGCAAGGAAGGGCCGGGTGCCTGCACCACCTGCCACACCGAACACGAAGGCCCCACGCGCATGGAGCCGGCGAGCCAACAGTTCTGTGCAGATTGCCACGCTTCGCTCGATACGCGGCTGGCCGATACCTCGCTTGGAAATGCCAGTGATTTCGGCAAGCGGCATCCCGAATTCAAGCCTGCAATCTTCACCGAGCTGCGGCAGGAAAAACCGCTGCGGATCTCGCTGGGTGACAAGCCCAAGGAAAAGAGCGGGCTCAAGTTCCCGCACGAGCTCCACCTTGACCCGCAAGGCGGGGTTGCACGCATGGCGATACGGCTGGGCGCAAGGGAGGGTTATGGTGCGCCGCTGGCGTGCAAGGATTGTCATACCTCTACGAGCGACAGGATCGGCTTCGAACCGATCGACATGGAAAAGAACTGCGAGAGCTGCCACAGCCTGGTCTATGACAAGGTCGGCGGAACGTTCCGCACATTGCGCCACGGCGATGTCGCGGAAATGCTGGCCGATCTGCGCGCGATGGACCGCGCACCGCGCCGCCCGATCGTTACCGGCCGCTCACGGCCAGACAAATTTGCCCGCGGGGGAGTCTATTACTCCAATTTCGGCTCTCCACTGCGTTCACTGGTGGGCATCGACCGCGCGCTGGCACCCGGCGGGGTCTGCGGCGAATGCCACTTGCCCGCCATTACCAACGGCCAGCCTGACGTGATGCCGGTTAACCTGCCCCAGCGTTACTTCGTACTCGGCGGGTTTGACCATGGGGCGCATCGCCAGGAAAAGTGCAGCACCTGCCACGAAGCTGGCACCTCCAGGCTTTCGAGTGACGTCCTGCTGCCCGATCTCAAGAGCTGCCGCGAGTGCCACCAAGGCGAAGGCGCGGTCAAAGCCGAAGTTCCGTCAAGCTGCGCGATGTGCCATTCCTATCACGTGCCCGGTGGGCCTATGCCGGAAGACCATCCTGACAAACGCCGCGATGAAGTTGCGCTGCTGAACTGGTGGGAGCGCTAGCATGGCGGGCGATGAGCAGCTTCTGATTGCGCAGCTGACCGACATCCATATCGGGTTCGACCGGGAAGCCGGAACCGGCGAGCTCAACCAGGTACGCTGCCGCACCGCGCTGGCGCGGCTGCTCGCGCAGCCGAACACGCCCGACATGCTTGTGCTCAGCGGGGACCTGACCGAACGCGGCGATGCCGAAAGCTTTGCTCGGCTGGCCGATATGGTCGCGCCGGTGCCCTTCCCGGTCTATCCGCTGGTTGGCAATCACGATACGCGCGAAGAGTTGCTGCGCGCCTTCCCTGACTGCCCGAGCGATGAGGGTTTCATCCACTATGCGGTTCAGCAGAAGGGCCTGCGCGTGCTCTGCCTCGACACCTTCGAGCCGGGGCGGCACGGCGGGTCGTTCTGTGATCGGCGCGCGGCGTGGCTTGCCGATCAGCTGAACGCGCATAAGCACACGCCGACGCTGATTTTCATGCATCACCCGCCGGTCGTGACCGGGATAGACTGGATGGATCCCCGCCCTGACGAGGACTGGATCGTCAATTTCGGGGAAGCAATTGCAGGGCACAGCCAGATCCGGGCCATCCACTGCGGGCATCTGCACCGCCCCCTCCACACAAGCTTTCGCGGCATTGCGCTGGGTGTGACCCCGTCGGTCGCGCCCGCTGTATCGCTCGACCTGCGCCCGGTTGACGCCGCCGTGCCCGATGGCCGCGCGCTCATCACCACCGAGCCGCCCGGCTATGCGCTGCACCGCTGGCACGGCGGATCGCTGGTAACGCATTATGAGAGCGTGGGCGACTGGCAGACGCTGGCCAGCTATGGCCCGGAACTGCAACCGATGATGCGCCAATCCCTTGCCGAACGGGGGTGAAGCGAGCGAGATCGATACGCTATATCGACGGCGCACGATCAAGCCGGAGGGCGGGCTGCGCAATGAGAATTGGGTCTAGTGTCTCTTGAATTCCTGTCCCCGGAATTATTAGCGCCGAATGACTGAGTTTGCATTGTCCATTATGAATGACAGAAATTCCCCAATTGCTCTTCCGTCAGGTGATGGGTGCTCCAGCAAGGACGCGAGCCAGTCCCGACCAGAAAAACGATTATCATAGCTATGGTGCACACGAACTTCGGCGAACGCCTGACAAGCGTGTTGGACTTGCGGAGTAGGCTCAGAAAATGACAATGGACTTGCTTCATCAAGCCAAACGGATAAGGCCTCCAGCAAATTTAATAGCGCAGCTAGAGATTTTTTTCTTGAAACCAGTGGCCTTAGGTAATCCGGCCAAGAGTAATCGACTGACGATGAGTTGTGTTCAGGCTGGCCTTTTTGCAGCTCACGCCGCAGGTTATCCAAGACTCGTAATTGTGGGCGATCGTGATTAATGCGGGACATCACCTGATCCTGTGCAAAATCTCACCAGAATTCCGGCAGGGCAATTCTAGGTGCGGATTCAACTCCGACCCCAAAACCTGCTTAAAAAACTGGGCTTACGCTTAGTTGCCGAATCCGGAAAGCTGTCGGCATTGCTGGTTCTGCCGACATACATGGGCTTGTCTGAAAGCGGTGTCCGCAAGACTTCAAGCCCATTTTCACGTTCTACGACCTCGATGGAACCTCGTTTATTAGCCGACACAAAGCCGAATGCCGCTGAAAGGGATTCTTCATAGGACCATCCTTCCGGCGTCATTAGAGTCGAATGGCGGCTCCCTATCAGCCTGCACGCAGCGACTTCCTTCGTGGAGTCACCTTCCCAGTTGATCCCGCCGAACTCGGCCCAACTGCACGGGGCCATAAAGCCCCGCTGTTGGTCCACCACTGCGATGTCGATTGCCTGGCCTTCACGCAAATAGACAAGATCGTTCCTTTCAAGTTGGCTGATGAACGCCTCCACATCACCGGGCACCATGAAACCGACCCGCACCAATTCATTGTCCGCGACCAAGGTCTGGTTTGTGACCATTTTCTTGAACTGCTCCCATCCCCCAGGGTAGCTTTCAAGCAGCCTGTCCAGACGAACGATTACCGAAATTGCTTCCACAAGAACTGCCATATTCCCCTCCAATAGAAGGCGCTGCCCCACCGCTTAACCTACCAGATTTTGGGGCTTCCGGGGACAGAGACTTGATTGCCCGCCGGTGATGAATGGGTAATCCCCCTATCATTGGAACAGAGCGTACCAAAGAACGGGAAGGGATGCCCAAGAGATTAGCGTGGTCAGCAAATAGAACTTCGGCTTGGTCATATCCTTCATTTGAAGTTGTCGTCCGTTCCGTAATTCCCAGATTAGATCAGGCAATCTTGCCGCCATCAGCATCAACAAAGCGACAACCACTCCAATGTTCCAAAAATAGTAAAGTGCTGAAACTAAAGCCAGAAACAAGACAACCGCAACAATGCCCGTCGTTCTCTTCCCTTTCTGATACTCTTTCGCGATTAACTCATGCTTGGAAGTTATTTCTTCCATTTCCGTGTTGGGAAGGTAGCCTCTCGCCAATATACCAATCAGATTGGTACTAATGAACATAAGGATAAACCAAGCCCCAATGGTGAATGCTCCTTCTTTGACGAATTCAAACATTACCTCTCCTTTCTCGGTCCGCGCCCAGGCACCCAGACGCTCATATCCACCTCATCCTGCACCTTCCACGGCACGCCATCGCGGCGCAGGAACAGCCGCTCCATCTCGGGCCGGGTGAAGGGGCGCGAACCGAGCCGCCCGAACACAGCCATCTGCCCGCCCGTTTCGTCCACCGCGCGGTCACGGTCGAGCCCCTTGCTGAGCGCAATCGCTGGTGAGGGCGTTTTCGCCCAGGCGATCAGTTCGGGCACCGGAGCCGGGCTGAAGCCATAGAAATTGCGCTGGCTGTCGGGGCTGGTCAGCTGGAGCACCTTGAGCCCATTGCGGCCATCTGCGACATAGGCGAACAGCGAGGCGTTGGTCGAAGCAACGATCACGTCTTCGGCATCGTTCAGGCTGCCGCCCAGTGTTTCCTTTGAATAGACCTTGGGCTTGAGCGGGTTCTTGACATCCAGGATCACCAGCCCGTCAGCCTTGGCCGCCACATAGGCATAGGTGCGCGCGACATAAAGCCGCCGCGCATCCGCCAACGGCACGGTCGCCTGCGGCATGGGAACCGGATTGCGCAGCTGCGTGACATCGAACAGTTTCACACCCTCTGCATCCGTCACCCACAGATAGCGGAACTGGACCGCGCTCGCCCACGCGTCGCGCAGATCGCGCACGGCGGCCACTTGCGGATCAAGCGGATCGGCCAGGTCAACCACAACCAGGCCGCGCCGGGCGGTGATGTAGGCGATCTCTCCAGCCAGGTGGATATGGCGCGCGCCGTCCAATACGCCCTCAGGGTTCCATGCCTTGCTGCCATCGGCAAATTTGGCGCGGCGAAGCTTGTTGTTGCGGAATTCCCCATCGGCCAGCGTGTTCACGTCAACCAGCACCAGGCCTTCCTGCGCGTCCGTAACCACCGCGTAATTGTAGATTGGCAGGAACGCTTGCTCCTGGTTCATCGCGCGCATCTCGGGCGTATTGCGCAGCGGGTTGACCGGCTGGTTCGTGGCCAGCGCCATGCAGGTGGCGTTCTTCGTGTTGACGCGGGTGTTGTGGCCAAGCGGGGAAAATGGCGCGGTGACGATCCGTTCGGAAAAACCCTTGTTGGCGATGGATGCCACGTCATAGGCGCGAAAGCCGCCCTTCCCTTCAGCAACGAACATATATTCGCCGCGCAGTTGCAAGCACCCCACCCGGTCCTTTGTACCTTCATGTGTGTTGACGAATTGTTCGAAGCTCCTGGTCTCGCCGCTCAGCTTTTCGTCAAAGGTTTTGCCCCGCACCCAGTTCTTGAGTTCGCGCCCATTGCCTTCGACATGCATCCGCCAATAATCGGGATAGGCATAGCGGTGGAGGTAGGAGCCGAGCACGGCCTGCGGCTCTTCCCATTCAGTCACGCGAATGGCGGAGAAGCCGCCTTCCAGCCCGGTCCAGGCGTTGAGCCCCACAAAGTTGACATAGTTCGTGCCAAGCAGCAGCAGCTGCGCCATGATCGCGTTGTTGTCATCCTTGGCGGAAAGGTGGCAATCCGAACAGGTCTTGGTCTCGGTCTTGCGCACAGTGTGCGGGAAATGCGGGGCAAAGGCCTGGCTCGAAAAGCCGATCGCGGAGATCGGCGGCTGCTGCACATAGATCCGTTCGCGGTTGATATTGGTCGAGGACAGCACCAGCGCACTTGAAGAGCGCACCGGCGCGGTCTGGTTGCCTTTGGTTGTCTGGTGCTTGCCCAGCTGGAACATCTCGTCACGCGCGACCTGCGGGTTGTAAGTGGCGAAATTGCGCGTCGTCTCGCCTTCATAGCGATGCACTTCGCTTTTCCAGTTGGCTTCGATCGGAAGGTGGCAGCCGCCGCAAGAGGTGGTCCAGGAAAGATGGCAGGTGAAGCATGCCATCTCAGGATCGCGGTGCGCCCGGTCCTGCTCCGGGATACCCAGGCCGAATTCGAACTTGCCGGTTTCCGCACCCATGCGGCTCATCAGCTTTGCGCGCGCTGCCTTGGCGTTGAAACCCGCGCTAGCAGGATCAACGGTGTCCCTGACCAGGCTGACCACCCATTCAAGCTTTGGGTCGACGATCGATCGCTGGATCAGCTGGCGCGTTCCATCATCCTGGTCGATCCATTCGAACCTGCGGCGCCCGTCGGGATTGCGCAGCAGGCTGAGGTCATTGCCCTTCGGCGGTGCTGCCGGGCCGCTGGTCAGCAGCGTGGGATAGGCATCGGCGGTGCCGTGGCAGTCCTTGCACCCGATCTCGATCGCATTGGCAACTTCGCCATAGATCAGGCCATTGCCGTGGCTATCCTGCGCATAGTGGCAATCGGCACATTGCATTCCCTTCTCGGCATGGATGCTCATCAAATGCACCGCCTTGCCGGGATTGGTGCCGGGTTCGACAAACTTGCCCTCGCCTTTTCTGCGCCACTTCTCAGGATCGTCAGGGTCGACAATGTTCCCGCCAGCATCAAGCAGATTTCCGTCGCGATCACGCTTGAAAATGGCGCGGAAATTCCAGCCATGGCCGTGATAATCGGCAAATTGCGTGTCCTTGAGCAGCGGGTTCAGATCATAGACGTTGCGCAAGAAATCGAGATCGGCCCACTTGCCGCGCGGCGCCGCACCTTCCGGATTGCGGTCAAGCACGGCGCGCACCTCTTCTGCCGTCGGGTATTTCTGCTGCTGCGGCCACATCAATGGCGCGTCGCTCTCGTAATCCCACATGGTGTAGCCAAGGTAGGAATTGAGGAAGATATTGGGCTGGTGCATGTGGCAATTCATGCATTGTGCGGTGGGGATCGCGCGGGTGAAGACATGCTGCAGCGGATGCCCCTTCTCCTTCACAGGCGCTTCGTCCGAATGGTCGCCCGGCTGCTTCAATGCACCGTGGCCAGTTTCAAGCTTGCTGGCGATGGTGGGATCGGCGGTAACGGTTTGCCCGTCGCGCCCGTATTGCGCATAGACCAGCGAATGGCGCGGCTCGCGGTCATTGGCATAGATCACATGGCAACTGGCACACCCTGAATGGCGATAGTCGCCGGGCTGGTCGTTGGTGCCCATGAACCAGGTATAGGGATCGTTGAGCCTCGTCTTGTGGATGTTGAGTGCCGGGATCGCGACCCTGAGCCCCGTTGCCGGGCCGCGGTTCGACTGCTTGAGATCGGGGCGCCCCGGCTCTTCCAGCCGCTGGATTTGCCCGGTGGGATTGGGCAGGCCGATCTCGGGGAATTGCGAGTTGATGGTCCGCCCGCCGCGCTCGAACACGCGGAAGATGTCTCCCGGCGGGATAACTTGCCAGGTTGGCAAGGGGTATAATTCGGCCAGCGCCCCGCGCGCCTTTTGCTGTTCCGACAGTTCACCCGGCGGATCGCCCGGCGTCACGATCTTGGCGGGTTCGCCATCACGGGTATAGGCCTCGCCCAGAACGTAGTTCTTGAAGGGCAAAATCCCGTTGTTGTAGGCGGCACCGCCCCACAGCATGGCACCCGTCGCCATGATCGATCTCTCGCCCGCTTCGATCGTCTGCATGTGGCAGGAACCGCAGGCTTCACGCGCCACACGGTAATCGCTGGGGTTGATGAACCGCACGAACTCGGGTGCCTCGCGGTTAAGCAAGGCATAGCTGCGCTTCGGATTGGCCGACGAGGGCCAATGCCAACTTTCCGGATATATGGGCAGGACATGCGCCAGATCGCGCGCCGCAACATAACTCGGATGGTCGTGCTCCAGTTCGGGGTTACCCACCACGCGGGCATCACCGCCGTGGCAATCCGTGCAGCCCAGTTGGACCGCAGGAGTGACATGCATGGTGGGCGCATCGGTACGCACATGGCATGAGATGCAGCCAGCGGACTTGGCCAGCATATCGGCGTAAGTCTGGCGCGCAGGTGCCGGCGGCGCAGTTACGCGAGTGTAATCGCGCGCAACAGGTTTCTCGCCTTCTGCCGCACGGATCGAGCCGAACGACAAGGTTCCCGTAAGAAGCACCCCCGCGAGCAGGAACAGGATATGGCGCAGCTGCAGCATCAGTAGGTCAGTATCGCATTTGCGAGGACGGAATAATAGGTGCTGCCCCCGCCCAAACTGTCAAACAGGTCGCGGAATCCGTCACCCGAAACGAGTGCGGCGGCGGACAGGCGGACGACGATGTTCTGCGTAGCCTTGGGTCGCCAGATCGCCGCAGTCGAGAGATCCCAACCGATATCGCGCGGCACCGAACCCTCGTTGCGCAAGGTTTCGATCGTGGCTGTGTTTTCGAACCACAGGTGATTGGCGTTCGCCGAAACGCGCAGCTCCGGCGTGAGGTCGAAATCGGCACCCGCCCCTGCCAGGATCAGGCCGGGGTTGTTGAAATTGGACTGCCCCTGCTCCTTCGACGAGCGCAGCGAATTGAGGATGCCGTTGCGGCCATTGACCGAAACCGCCCGGCCGCCTCCTGCAAAGGGGATGGTTTGCCTGATCCAGTAGCTCGTGTCCGCCCCCGCGAAAATCGGGTTTTCGAAAATTGCGTCAAACCCGCCCTCTGTGTTGTCGAACGGATCGCCGTCACCGCTGGCATAGGCACCCGACAGGCGGAACCGCATCCAGTCCTTGTCATAACTCAGTTCAGCAGCGCCAAAATAGGCCCGTATATCGGCGGGTTCGCCGGTGAAGAAGCTGTTCCGGTCTTCTCCCAGCGCGGCATAGGCACTGGCCGTCAGATTGATCCGTCCGATCCGCCCATCGGCATTGTAACCCAGATAGAACACGTCATAGTCGCGCCCGCGCAGGTCACCCAGCAGCGCGGGCCGCACCGGGAATCCATTATCGTCGATCTCGATCTGGTCACCTTCACGATTGCGATTGTACGCAAGCGTTATCTGGCTGGTCAGCGCCGGGATCAGGAAATCCTGGCGATACAGATTGGCGACCAGAAGCCAATCGTCGCGCGGGCGCTGCGTGACCGCGTTGAGCCCGCTGTTGGTATCCTTCTCCAGCCGCCAGAATGCCGCCAGATTGTACTGGAAGCGATTGTTGTCGCGCGTGCCGAAGAAGCGCAGACCCAGCTGCTGATCATTGAACAGGAAGCCGCGGAAATCGGACTGGAACGGCTGGATGCCGATCCGCACCGAGTCAAAATCATAGCGGGTCGAAACATTGCGGAAGTGATAATCGAAAAAGGCTTCCTGCACGCCCAAAAAATGATCGAAGCGGTGGCTGGGGCGCGATGGCTCGACGAACAGCACGCGCCGTTCCGGCACGTCCACATAGTTCATGTTGAACGCCAGGGTAACGCGATATTCGACATCTGGCGGCTTGAACGCCGTGCTGCCCTTGATCAGCGCCGCGCCGACAATAAACGTCTGCGAGAAGACGGTCGAGAAGTCATTGCCGAACACGTCGGTCCTGCCGGGATCCTCGGTCGTCTGCACGCCAACGGGGATCGGAAAGCTGCGCGGTTCCAGCACAGTGTCGCTGACGGCATTGGCCACGAAGAACCAGTCATGGCCCTTGATCGGCAACCACGGAACCTTTTCGGGGTTGATCGGCCGATCGCCCTTGTAGGTGTTCTGGTTATACGGGTCCCACCAGCGCTCCTTGACCAGCCCCAGGCTTTCGATCAGCCGCCAGCGATCGGGGATAGGGATTTCGTCGACAGGAAAGGCCGAAGGCGGCGGCGCGCGCACCGCGCCCGGATTGTCTTGCTCCACCGGATCGGGCAAGGGATCGCTGTAGTCCGGCCTGCGGCGGCCTTCGATGACTTGGGGATCGACCGGCGGCGGATCAAATTCCCATGGCGGATCGGGGGCAGGATCCTGCGGCTCAGGCGGCGGAGCAGCCTGCGCCTGCAATACCAGCGGCAGGAGCATCGCAGCCCCGCTCACAGCCCCTCGCAGACATTGTTCTGATCGCTGCCGAGAAACGGAGCGAAGGGACAATTGACATAGCGCAGCCGCACTTGCCGCCCGCCGACATTGACCACGATCTGGTCAGCCCTGATCGCTTGCGGGGCATTGCCGATCCCCCCCACTCTCTGGCCCCCATTGTGCAGCCCCAGGAAGCTGATCATGTCATCCTGGTCGATGCCGTCGCCTGAAACGCCAATGCCGCCAACCAATGTGCCGCCGCGATAGACCGGCACCGATCCCGGGAAAATCTGGATGCCATTGGCGATCCGCGTGTGATCGGGCGTGACCTGCGGCAGCGAGGTGCAAAAGCGCGGCGTGTCGGAAGGGGCCGCACCGGTAACGAAGCCCAGGTGCTGCGCCAGATTGCCGATCACCAGGGCCGATTGAAGGCCGGTCGAGAACGGATTGAGCTGCGCGATCGGCCGCGACAACGGGCCATGGGGCTGGCCCACCTCGCCATCCGGGAAATAGGGCCGCGACAGATTGCCGCCTGACCGGTCAGCAAAAGCGAATTGGCCGGTCAGTGCGTTGGGGTCATTCAGGAAGGTCCGCAGCCGATCGACGAATTGCGGCACTTCGCCAGCGGCCGACTGGAGTTGCCCCGCAGCAAAGGCGCCAGAGATGAAATTCGCTGTCCTTGCCTTCTGCAAGCTTACATCGATCCCGAATATCGGGGCGTCGGGCGACCGGACGATCCCCAGCACTTCGCCGCGGGTATCAACCAGCGATATCGTCACTTGTGCGCGGCTGTCGAGCGGCTGGCGGATCTGCGCACGGGCCCGGCTCATTATCGCGAACGCCTCTTCCAGGATGGCGCGCGCCTCGCCCAAGCTGATCGGCCCGGCGACGTCGGCTCCATCGGTGCCTGCACGAACCGGGTAGCGGTTGGTACCTGCGCCGTTGGTCAGGATAAAGGCATCCAGGTTGGAGAATTCGGCTGCGCTGGCGGGGCGGATACCCGACGCTTCGCTGCCGTATGCCGTGCCGCTGCGCAATGCGGCACCATCGTAATAGCCCTTGACCGCAACAAGCGCGCCGGAAGTTCCTGCAAAACTGGCCCCCATCACGTCGGCCAGCGAATTGTAGCTTACATCCGAATACCGCAGCGAGGTGCCGTCAACGAAGATACGATTGGCGCGCACGCTATCGGGCGCCTCTAAGCCCAGCGTTCCGGCAAGCGCAATCGACTCGTCGCTATCAGCGTCGGTATCGAGCACATTCGGATCAAAGCCGTATGCCCCGTCGGCCGCCACGCCGACGCCGCCCACCACCACACCGTTCTTGTAGAGCGGGAATCCCCCCGGATCGGCGGCAAGGCCCAGCGGCGAACGTTTGGGCCCGATCAACCCGTCGCTGGCGCGGGCGGAAAGGTCCGAGCATGGAAGCTGGCTGAATTGCACGCCGAACAATGGGCCGCTTTCCAGCCCGGCAGTGCTTGGCGCAGGAGGGAAATGTTGCTGCACGATCATGCTGGCGGTGCGCGTGGAAAAGGCATTGCCCCCGCTCGAAAGATAGGCCCCGGTTATCGCCTTGGCGATCGCGGCCGCAGCTGCAGGCACGGCCAGCGCCTGCGCATCGATATTGTTGCCGTTTGGAGCTGCGGAAATGGCAACGGTCGGCAATGCACCCGGCATGGCGAACACCGCCAGGACATTGCCAACCCGGTCAACCACCGCAATGGTCGCGGCATGGCCCTGCGCATTTGCCTGCGCCGCGGCGCGCGCAACCACTGTGCCGACTTCTGCTGCGCTGAGCGATTCCTGAGCGGGCACGGAATACAGCGCCCCGCCCGGCGGCGGGGTGGGTGTAGGAGTTGGCGAACCGCCCGATCCGCCGCCGGACGAGCCTCCTCCGCCGCATGAAGCCAGCACCAGCGCAGAGGCCGAAACCCATGCCTTGCACCGGCCCAGCCGCATCATTGTAGCATCCCTATCGATCGGGCCGCCGCACCCAGCGCGCTGCGGAACTGGCCAGGCCGGTAGCTGTTGGGATCGTCAACTGCGGCATAGGCGACTGCGATATCGGCCCTGATTCCTGCTGCCGCGCCAACGGTTATCCGTCCATCGCGAACCAGCGCATTGAGCAAGGTGTCGATCGCCATTACCGCCTGGACCGAGCCAGCATAATCGGTGAACCGGGCCGAGGTTGCTTTCCCGGCAATGGTCGCGATCACCATGAATGCATCGCCGTCGCCGCGCGCAGCCAGGCCATCTGACAGCACGCCCGCCTGCCTGCCAAGCGCACCTGCAGCTTCACGGGCGCTGGCCGCATCTTGGCCCATCGCCCGGTGGAATGCGCGGCTGGCGGCAAGGAAATCCTCGGCCTGCCCGGGCGCGAGCGCGCGGGCCACGGCTGAAAGCATGATGATGTTTTCATCGTTGAACGGCGGATTTCCGAAAGGGATGGGGCGGCCTGGATTGCTCTCGAAGGTGAGTTTGCGGCGCGGCCCATCGGCAATGCTGCGATGGCAACTGTGGCAGTCGTAAAAATAGAATTCCGGGAACATCCCGCGCATGCCGAATGCGGGCTGGGCGAACAGCCCGGTGGAGCGCCGGACGGCCTCTGCCTGGCCGATCGCCCACAGCTTGACGCTGTCGGGCCGGCCCTTGCGGTCGATATAGTCGGCGTCGACGTCGTGATGCTGCTGCAGCGCGCTGAACAGGTCGAGCTCGAACGAGATGCGCGGGTGCCCCGCTGCCATCATCGAATGGGTCACGAACTGGCCAGTCCGGGCGGAGCCGAAGTGACAGTCAAGACAAATCCTGGCGCGCGTTTGCGGATCTTCCAGCGGCACCAGCCCTGCGGCCACATTGGATGCGTGGGTTGCAGGGCGCGCATAGTGCAGCGGCAGCCAATCGCCCGATGCCCCGTGGCAGCTTTCGCACCCGACCCCGTCAGCCAGCAGGAAACGATCACCACGCTGATCCACTGGAGCAAAGGTTGTATGGCATCCAAGGCAGGCTGGCGCGGAAGTGGCCGCCCCCAGACCCAGGCTTGCTGCGATCTGCCTTCCGCGCTCGCCGGTAAGCGCGGCATAGGCGCGGCTATGCGCTCCCGTAGCAGAAGATGGCTCCTGCCAAGTCGCTATCTCATCCTGGCGGACAACCGCTCCATTGCCTTCGGCGCGGCCATGGCAGGTCGAACCGGCGCAGGTCGCTACGCCTTCATAGCGGGCATTGCTGTTCGCCTGCGAGGAAGGAATCAGGCCGGTCACCAGCAGCATGCCGAGAAGCAGGCCCAGCCTGGTTCGCCTGATTGCAGGCACGTTGGTCAAGTCCCTCGCCTCCCTCTCCCGCGATAGTCACTTTTCGCTGGCGTTGTATACCCCATCCCAATCGCCCGGCGGCGGTGATCGGCGCAATTGCGATGCGCGCGCACGATAGATTGCATACAAGCCATCGAGGCCAAAATTGTCAGCTTGCGCGCCCCATTCGTCAAGCAGGCGCTGGGCAGTATCCCAATCCATTGCACGATAAGCCGCAAGCATCGCCGAGTGCCCAAGGGCGAATGCGCGGAAATCTTCGGACGATCCCAGTTCTTCATCACCGATCAGGGCATAGATCGCTTCGGGGGTTTCACGCCCGACCACACGGACGAGATCCAGCTCCACAGTCGCGAAGTCGGGAAGCTCCTTCTGCAATGCGCTGCCCACTGCGATATCGACCTTGTAGAGTTTGGTGAGTCCCTCGATCCGCGAAGCCAGGTTTACGGTATCGCCCAGCAGCGAATAGGATAGCCGCTGCGCAGAGCCCATGTTCCCCACGCAACATGACCCGGAATTGAGCCCGATTCCGATAGCGACTTCGCCGGGCCATACCTGGCCAGGCTGGTTTGGCATCTCCCGATTGAGCGCCTTCAGCCGTTCCCGCATTGCCAATGCTGCACGGGCCGCATTGGCATACTGGTCAGGATCGTCGAGCGGAGCGTTCCAGAACGCAAGGATGGCATCACCGATAAACTTGTCGATGGTTGCCTTGCGTTCGAGCAGGATGTCGCACATCGGCGTCAGGAAGCTGATGAGGAACGAAATCAGGGATCGGGGTTCAAGCTTTTCGGAGATTCGCGAGAAGCTGCGAATATCGCAGAACAGCACGGTCATTTCGCGCTCCTCCCCGCCGAGGTCGAGCTGATGGGGGTCCGCAGCGATCCGTTTCACCAACTCGGGTGACAGATATCGGTCGAAGGCCTGGTGGATATAGGCGCGGGCCTTCTCCTCGCGGTAGTAATCAAGCACCGTGACAGTTCCATAAACGCCCAATACCGCCAGGATCGGAAAAGTCGGATCAAGCAGGAATTGCTGCTCGCTGAAGGCCCACCAGCTTCCCGCAGATACTGCTGCGATCATGGCAAAACCCAGGATCGCCCCCCCGCTCGCGCCAAGTCGGGGCAAGAGGAGCAACAGCAACGCTCCAGCCAGCAGCACCAGCGCGCGCTCGAGCCCCACAGCCCAGTCGGGCCGGGTGAGGAAATCGCCCAGGATCATCTGCTCGATCGCTTGCGCATGGACCATCACGCCAAGTTCACGCTCGCGAATTGGGGTCGAAACGAGATCGCGTAGGCCGATCGCACCGGCCCCTACCAGCACAATCCGTCCCTCGAACCTTTTGGCCAGCTCCTGGTCTGCAGTCGCCGGATCGAGAACCTGCCACGCTGGCACGGTTCTGCTGGCGACGGGCTCGGTGTAATGCATCCACAATTCGCCGGCGCGGGTCGTCGGTATCTCGAAATCGCCGACCTTGAGCGAAACAACTCCTGGCTCGGCGCCTGCCGCGATATTGCCGCTGCCATCGCTCATCTTGACGAGGATGGAGCCCGCCCCCTGGGCCACTCGCAAGGTCTCAACCGACAAGGCCGGGAGAATCTGATCCCCCTGCCGCGCCAGCAACGGCGCACGACGCACGATCCCGTCGGAATCGCCGGTCAGAGTCAGGAATCCCCTTCCCAGTGCCGCTTCGTCAAGTTGCGGCAGCGGCAGAATCGCATTCGAATATTCCGGAATCGATTCAACATGGACCGAACCTGAAATCGCGATGCCGGCCTTGGGAACGGCCTCGCTGCGCTTCGGATCATGTGTCAGGAAAAATCCGTTGACGACGGGCATCTGCACCAGGGCTGCGGCAAACTCATCGTCATTGTCGGGCAGCGCCCGAAGTGCATCCACTGTCGATCCGGCAACCCCCTGGCTGGCCAATGTCGAGGCGATCAATCGCGGCGAGGTGCGATCGGCCTCGGAAAAGACAATATCAAGCCCGATTGCGGCGGCCCCCGCTTCGTTCAGGCGCTGGAGCAGCCGCGCGACGTTTTGCCGCGGCCATGGCCATTGACCTTCGCGCCTCAGCGATTCCTCGTCGATGTCGACGACGACCACAGGCGTTGAAACATATTCGCGCGGTTGGGCACGGGCGAAGGAATCGAAAACCAGATTGCCAAGCACCGAAAGCGATTGTGACTGGGTCAGTTGCAGCAGGAATATGACCAGCAAGGTCAGCAGTCCGGCAAGGCCGGTGCTTTTGATAAAGGCCCTAAGCTTGCCCACGCGAGACAGCGCCCCTCCTCTTCGCCTCCCTGCACCTTCGCAAAGCCGCAGCCCTCTGCAAATCCGGCCCAACTGCTGAAGGCTAGCTGATGGAATCCATCTGTGCTAGATACGGGGCGGGATTTTTGGGGGATGGTGATGCAGTTGCCAAGCAGGCGCTTAGCCTTGGGAGTTTCCGTACTTGCACTAACCGCGCATGCGCCGGCTGCGCTTGCGCAAAGCGGCGCTCAGGCGAACTCGCTCGACGAATTGAGCGAAGCGGCGGAGAAAGCCGACATAGCGCTGGAGACCGCGACAGCGCAGGAAAACGCGGGAAACCTGCTGGGAGCCGCAGCCACTTTGGAGCGGGCCTTGCTCAAGCATCCTGAAGCAGATGACGTCAGGATCGCCTACGCCACACTGCTCTGCCGTCTGGACAACCGACAATCGGCGCAAGTCGAGTTGGGTATGCTGCGGTCACGCCCGACCTCCAGTGCTGGATGGAACCGGATGCTGGAAACATGCGGTGAAGATTTCGGGCAGTTCACCCGCCGTACCGGTCGCATCAATGGCCAGATCAGGGTTGGCATCGCTTATGATGAAGATGCATTCGGCGAACTGAGCACCTTCACATTCCTGCCGCCGGAATCGACCGATGGCCTTGCCATCGTCACAACCAGCCAGATCAACGCTCGCATTCCGGCGGGCGACGCGTTCTTTTATGGCGATCTCTTTGCCCAAACTCACAACGATATCTCCGGTCCGGACTCCGATTACCAGTTCGGCGACGCAGCGATCGGATTTGGTATCGAGAATGGTGCGAGCGAGTTTAGTGTTGGCGGCCTGGTCCGGCATGGCCGAATCTCGGGCGACAAATATCTCACCGCAGTGGGCGGCGAGGCACGGGCCAGCTTCCGGGTCGGGACAAAAAGCCGCCTTACATTGCGCGCCGAAGCCGTGGATGAGGATTTCGTGACCGGCTTGCTGGATGGCTGGCACTATACCGGGCAGATCGCCTACGAAGTGCACCCCACCCTTCGCAGCTCGATATTCGTCGCAGCCACTGCGGAAACCAAGAGTGCGGAGTTCAAGTTCCTGGGTTACGATGCCTTCGGCATTGCCGGCGCGGTCGAATTTCCATTGAGCGAGGGGGGCACCTACGCCAAGCTTTCCTCCACCCTCCGGCGGGTGAATTTTCAAAATGAGGAATTCTTCGAGGATCGGCGTGAATGGCGGCTCTACCTGCGCGGAGCAGTTGGCGTGCCTTTGGTGGGCAGGAGTCTCTATCTGGAAGGAGCCGCAAGATACCGGTCTCGCGAAAACAGCCAGCAGTTCGTTGATGATTACAGCAGCCTGGGCGCAGACCTGATGCTGGTATGGAGGTTTTGAGAGGGATGCCCGCGATGAAGACCTTGACCCAGAAAATCATAGTGTTGAGCGCGCTTTCGGCGTTAGCTTTGCCGGGTGTTTCGTTTGGCCAGGATGTGGGGATTACCGCAGCCGTGCGAAACGATGTCCGGGTAACGACGCCCGTCAATCCGGTGCTTCATCCGGCGAAGGTTCGTGAACGCATCGCGCTTGGGAATGACATCGTCACCGGCAAGAACAGCATGACTCAATTGCTGCTGCTGGACCAGACAAGTTTCACCGTCGGCGCCAATGCAAGGGTGAAGATCGACCGCTTCGTCTATAACCCAAATACAAATGCCAGCTCGGTCGGGGCCTCGGTGGCAAAGGGCGCCTTTCGCTTCATGTCCGGTCGCTCGCTGCGCAATGGCAGCACCCGCTCTTCGATCGAGACTCCGGTTGCCTCGATTGGCATTCGAGGCACGATCATCGAAGGGGTGGTTGGTGAAGAGGCGATTGATATAGCCAGGCGTGAACCGGGAATTGACCGGGATTTCGTAGCCGATCCGGAAACGGCCACCCTGATCGTGCTGCGCGGCCCCGGCCGAAACGCGCAGGGCGTGCAGCCGGGTGCGATAGATGTGAGCGTGGGCGAAATCGTGATCCCGATGGAGGATGCGGGATTGGCACTGTTTATTCCGGCGCCGGGCCAGGAGCCCATCGGGCCGTTCATGCTTTCGCAGCGGGGCACCGCGTCATTGCGCGATCTACTCGCACCAAGACCCATTCCGGGGCCTGACCGCAATTTTGAAAGAGATCCGACCACCGATCAGATATTCGAGTGCGAAGGTGGTCGCCAGGGTTCGCCCGGAGGGTGTTTCTCCTCGCTGCAATGATCGCGTTTCAGGCGGCGATACCGTCAGGCAAGCGCCAAATCGCTTCCGCGCCTGAAGAGATCGCGCATTCGCCGAGTGGCAATGTGTATTCGCTGCAAATGGAGAATTTTCAGCTGCGTGCCTTTATGCGCGCTCAGGACGTAGGGCTGACAATTTCCGCCGTGCGGCTACTCATCCAGCCCAGCTTCAGCTTCTGGACCGCTTGCTGGTTAGTGGTTTCAGGTAAGGATGAGCGAATTTTGGGCCAATGGTCGCGGTGCGTCGCCGACTGCCTGCGCCGCATCAAATTTGTCAAGCTCCGGCAATCGTCCTAACCTTGCTCCATTGAGGGTCGGCAAGGAGGAGGACAGAACATGAAGATGTTACCGGCCTGCATGGCCATTGCAATCCTGAGCGCTGCAGCTGCCTGCAACAATACTGGCGACAATGTCGGCGGCGAGAGTGCCACTCAAACCGAAGACGATGCACTTGATGGACATGCAGCTCTCATCGCAAACGCACTTTCTGCCGGCCCGAATGACGTAACAAAGGAAGCGGCAGTCATCGACGGTGAGGGGAATGTCCTGCGCGAGGGGAGCAATGGTTGGACCTGCATCCCAGAGACTCCGGGCATGGGGCCAATGTGCAATGATCAGACCTGGATGGCAGCTCTCTCCGCGATGCAAGCAGGCGAGGCGTTTCCAACCGGCAAGTTCGGTGTGTCCTATATGCTTGCAGGCGAGGGAAATGCGCCCGGTGTAAGCAATCTGGACCCGGCTGCTACCAAGCCCACAGCCGACAACATGTGGATCAAGGATGGGCCGCATATGATGATCATCCTGCCAGACCCCGCGCTTTATTCTGATATGTCCAACGATGTGGACGATCCGGTCTACGTGATGTGGAAAGACACGCCATTTGCCCATCTGATGGTCCGGCTGGGAGATGCCGAGAGCAAGTAAGGTGAGGCTGTTTGTTGCCCATGGACGCCATATCGTCCCACTTGCTTTGGCGGCAACCAATCACCCCCTTGAGGACGCCCGCAATTGGGCCGGTTGCAGTATGTCCGATCCTGGCGATCGCTCCAAGGAAAGCGGACCGTTTTCGCGATAGGAAGCAATCGCTGGCAGCGATCCAATTGTGGGCACTGTAATTTCTGGCCAATGCCCCGGTCAGAAATTCCGTCGTGCCTTGCTTCTGGGCCAGCCTCTTTCACCAGTTGCAAGACCGGCAGCATTATTCTGGTTCGAGTGCGACAATTCCTCACGGGAACTGGCCGCATCGCAAGACAAATGCTCAACAACGTTCAGTAGCGGCATGGGGCGGCAAAGGAGGTAGCCTTGGGCCTTGGCGACACCAAGCCTGGCCAGTTCGTCCAATTCCTCTTTGATCTCTACGCCCTCTGCCACAATCGACGAGCCCAAAGTCCTGGCGAATTGGACCATGGCCTTGACAAAAGCGGATCTCGCAGGCCGGTTATGAATGTCCCGCACCATTGAGACGTCAAGCTTGATAATATCGGGGCCAAGGTCAAGGATGTGCCGCATGCTGGAATAGCCTGCACCCACATCGTCTATTGCGAGTTGCGCGCAACCATGAAGCTCTTCAATGCGCTGGTTTAATTCTTTGTAGTCCTCGACTGCTTCGTGCTCGGTGAGCTCGATGACAACACGATTGGCGGACAAGCCTTCGAATGCCGCTTTAAGTTCGCCGGACAAGAGCGTTTCAAGCGAGACGTTGACCGACAGATAAACATTCTGGGGCAGATGAGTCAGCCCCTTCAGCGCCCGCTGAATGGTCGCAATTTCAAGCTCGACGGTAAGCCCAACCTCGTCGGCCTCATCGAACCAATCGCTCGGTGAGCGCTCTTCCGCATCAGGAAATCGGACCAGGGCTTCGACACCAACTGGTTTGAGGTCTGCGATACTGTAAATCGGTTGATAAACGGTCGTATAGTGACCCACTTCAATGGCCTTCGTGATCTTTGCAGACAGTTCTTTCTGACGCGATTCTTGCATCGCCCGTCGATCAATCAAGTCCCCAGTCAGCTTCGCCGCCATCTTTAAAACATCGAGATTGCGCCGATTCAAATTGAAGTCTGCCTCAAAGGCAAAGCAGCACATGGTGCCGTAGGTCGTACCGTCACGAAGCTTGAGCGGAACGCTCAGATGTGCTCCAACTGGGAGTTCCTTCGTAACTGGCATGGCGGCCGCGAAGGGAATGGCTGCCGCATTCTGGATAAGTTCAGGAAGGCGCCCCTCCACAATATGGTGGCAATAGCTATCGACTAGCGGATCAGAACCACCAACTTCGATCGGAGCTTGTTTGGTAGCGCAGCTTACGTAACGAAAGACCCTTTTCCCGTCGAGGAACTCGGAAATGAACGCCACGTCCATGGAGAGATGCTCGCGCAGCCCGTCAAGCACCCCTTGTATGATGCTGCCAGTGGACTCGTTGCTATCCGCCTCCTTGATGCGCAGCAACTCTGCTAAAGCGACATGGTTTCTTCGGTGCGCCACTTATTCCTTTCCTTTGAGAACAATCTCCTAGCGGGGAACCTTTACCATAAAATGAAACAGAATCAGGGGCGCTGACTAGAGTTTTCACCGCATTAAGAAAGCTGATCTCCTCTTAAAGCCGCTTTTCTTGAACCCGCTTTGCACCCGCTATCTGGTGATAGGTATTTGCTGGGCCCCTTTTGGCCAAAGTCCAGGCGGCGAGCAATGGACTTAAGGGCATAGCCTGGGTTCTTGTTAGCAGAATGTTAGCGATACTTGAGCTATCGACCGTTTATGCGACCCGAAGGAATAACCGAACGGCGAAAAGCAAAAACCCAGGCCTTCAGGCTTGGGCAGCCGCTGTTCATTCAGGTTCCCAGAACAATCGCGGCGTCGGTACTGGCTGGTTGCACGCTACTGGCCTTGGCCGCCAGCAATCTGACTTTTCCAGCGATTGCATTTGGCCCGGTGTTCCTGTTGATTTGCGCTTTCGGAGCGTGGTTCGTGGGCAGTCGCTATGCTGTCGTGCTACTAATGTTCATCGCGGCAATCGAGTTCCTGAACGGCCATGCTGTTTTCCTTCATGATAGACCAATTGTCACAGGTATGGACCTGGCCATACGGGCAAGCTGCGCATTAGCTGTGGTTCTCATGCTCGGTGTCGCCAGGGAAGCTCTTGAAATTGAGTGGCGCTTTGCGCGGGTTGACCCCTTGACTGGAGCGCAAAACAGGAAGGCGTTCTTTGAGGCCGTGGCATCTGATGCCGATACAAACGGTATAGCGGTTCTGATGTTTGCAGATGTCAATGGGTTGAAACGTGTCAACGATCGACTGGGGCACGAAGCAGGTGATGAGGCGCTCCAGGACTTTGCAGCTCGCGTCAAGAAGGTAATCCGCAAGGAAGATCTCTTCGCCCGAATAGGCGGTGACGAATTTGTGATCTTCTTCAAAGTTCAAGATCGATCGGCGGCACATGTTGTGGCTAGCCGACTGGATACCGAACTTAATCGTGGCGTAAAGCGAGACGGGACTCATCTGACATGCAGCTTGGGCGTCTTGATCTTACTGGCAGGTTCAAAGAACATCGACGCTGAGCTCCAACAGGCCGATAGGCTGATGTATTTTGCGAAGAGAGAACGGATCGGAGTTATGATGGCAACCTCAATCGATGGGGAGATGCAGCAGCTTATGCCCATTGCGCCTGAGGTCGAATCTGTCAGACGGCAAGCGGCTGCATTCAGAGCGATTGAGAGATACTCCGAGAATGCAGGCATTCAGAGTTTTCCCGACCGCTCTGCGGCCGCTTAGGAGCGGCCGCCACAGGTTTAGAGTCAGCCCACAACGATAGTCCCGTACCATCCAAACTCCAGTCGCCATCCATTGAATGAATCTGGGCCGTCAGCAGTCAGTCCGGTTCCGGGACTGACGTATCTGGTTTCTGTCGACTTATTGCGGATCGATTACGCAGTCCGTTACATCGGACGCGTCCTCGCCGATGTTCTCGAACACTACCTTTCAAGAACTTCAAGGGATCCTGGAAGTCCCCTCGCAAATACCGCTGCGGCCTGACGGATCGCCATACGATCGGCATCGTCAGCCACTTCATAGGTGTATGCGGGAATGCCGTAGGCCTGGTGAAACCAGTTCTTGGCTGTCCCGCTGCCAGGGTTCGCATTGCGCCGCTCGATCGAAAAAATATAGCCCGGGAGCGAGTTCTCCTTCCCCTGAAGCCACGCGCCAAGGAACTGTTCCTGCCGCTCGCTTGCTTCATCGCCCTGGACATAGAAGAGATTGCGATGGGTCGAATGGAAGTCGAGCATGAGGACTGGCTGGACCCCTGCTGGCAGTGCGTCAAGCCAGCCTTTGATGGCCTGCGTCTCTGGCTGGCTGAATTCTCCCCAGTCGCGGTTGATATCCTTTCCGCCAAGGTTTGCACGCCAGTTGCCGCGGGCCACCCCGTCGGGATTGAGCAACGGAATTACGAGAAACTGGTAACGCTTGCCCATTTGCGGATCGGCTGCGAGCAGCGCGGCTATCCGGTCGACAAAACTTTCCATGGCTATTGCGCCGGTAACCTCGGGCGGGTGCTGGCGACCAAGCAGCACCACTAGCCGGGGGGCATCCGCGAGGCCGAGACGAACGGCCCCGATCGGCCTGCGATCGTGCGACCTTCCCAGCACGAAGCGCCGAGCGAGCGGGCCCTGCGCCCATCGCTCGAGTGCCTCCTCGTAATCCCCGCTGTCGAAGATTTCCTGCGCGCTAACCGTCGCCCGGCCGGGGGGCAGTTGCATGGTGGCGGTGGTGCCATCCTCACTTGTCTCGACAGTCAGTTGGCGCCTCTCGGTTCCGTCGGTCCATTTCGGCACGTACCGGTGCTGGCTGGCGAGATAGCGCAAGTGAACGGTCAGCTCACCGCCGGTGCTCGCCTCGTAGCGAAAGGCATACCAGGGGCTGGGATTGATCGGCGGCTGGTGCTCGGGCGCTACCAGCACGCTGAATTCTCGCTCCCCCTCGATCACGCAGCGCGCGAATGATGCGGCCTCGAAATCGAAGGACAACTTCGCTGAACTTGTGGTGCAGGCACTGCCAACCGGCCCCTGAACGGAACTGTCCAACGGGGGCGCACCGGCTGTGCATGCCCCCGTTGCCAACGCGATTCCGAACAGCAGATGCCGGAATTCCATAGGCTATCACCTCGTCCGTCAGAACTCCTTGCGAAGTTCGATATGGAACACGCGCCCGCGCGCACTGTGCAGCTCACTGAAGAAGCCAAACTGCTCGTCTGCCAGAGGCGGGTCCTTATCGAACAGATTGTTGATCGCAAAGCGCAACCTGGTGCCGTCGAGTGGGGTATCGTTTTCGATCTTGTAGGCGATCGAGAAGTTTACCACGAACTGATCATCCACACGCCAGAAATTGCCGTTCGGATCGTCGGTTTCGATCAGGTCGTCTCGCGTTACGCTGGTATCCCAGACCTTGCCGACATAATTGCCGAACAGGCTGACATCGACCGGCCCGCTCTCCCAGTTGATCGAGCCACTGAAGCGCCATTTTGGGCGCCCTTCGATTTCCAGCAGCTGGCCGAGCCCACCGACTGTTACATCGGGCGGCAGAGTGCCCGCGGCAATGGCGTCGAGCAGTTCCCGGCTATCGGGTCCGGCCGACTGGACGAAACTGTCCAGTCGGGCGGCATTGAAGCGCAAGCGCAACTTGCCCAGGCCAAAATCCGGGACGCGATAAAACAGGCCAAAGTCCCAACCCTTGGAAACGCGGCTATCGAGGTTGAGATAGGGATCGAGAACCTGAATAATTGCGCCGGCCGGTGCCAGGCTGGTGCCCGTAAACAGCGCAATGGCATCGGCATCCGGCGCCTCGCGGATCACGTTGGGATTGGTGCTGCCGTTGAGGCGTCGCAGCAGGTCGAGCGCGATGGCGTTGTCATCGCCAAAAGTGCCGACCAGCCCGGTCTGTTTGACGCGCCAGTAATCGGCCGTCAGGATCAGGCCCGGAACAAACCCCGGTTCGAGCACGATACCCAAATTGATGCTTTCGCTATCCTCGGGAACGAGATTTTCGCTTCCCGAGCGGAAACTGATCGTACTCGCGCCGGGACAGGCTCCAATATTGGCGATGATGCCCTTCTCGACTTGCGCCTGACAGAACACGAAATCATCGCGGGTATTGACCCTGGTCGTGCCTTCGTCGTTCACCTGCACGAGGTTCGGTGCACGAAAGCCTTCCGACCATGCGCCCCGGAATGTGACACCGGGAATGGTGGTCCAGGATGCCGCCACGCGCGGCACCAGAGCGGATTCGTCTATGTCGGTGAAATGCTCGATGCGGCCTGCCATCTGCACATTGAATTCTTCCACCAGCGGAATATTCATGTCGGGGCTGACCAATGGCACGAACATTTCGGCAAACGCCGAATAGACTTCGCGATTACCATTGGTGTCAGGCGTCGGGCTGGTGCCGACCACATCGCTTCCGTTGAATTCCCCGGTCACGCTGTCGGTGAAGGTGATCGTGCCATCGAGCCGGGGATCGCGATCGTCGAAAAAGCTCTCGCGCCGCCATTCGATACCGGCGGCAACGCCCAGGTCACCGCCCGGAAGCGAAAGCAGGTCATCGCGGCTGACCTTGAAATCGGCCAGGGCCAGGCTGGTCCCGCCCTTGCGGAAAACATCGACCCTCATGGAATCAAGCACCGCTTCCGGATTTGGCGTGCAATCGCCTTCGCCGGGGTCATCAAGGCAGCCACCGTTGAACGGGTTGTATGCGTCCGGCGTGGTCCGGTTGATGGCCTGCTGCGCGAGCGTCAGCGACACGCGGTTGCGCGCAAGGTCGGTCAATCTCGCTTGCGAATAGAGGAAGCCGGTATCGAATTCCCAAGCGCCAAGGTTACCGCGCAGCCCCCCGAGGAGGCGGTAGGTATTCTTGTCGACCGATACGTCGCGGCTGCCGACATCCACGAAGCGATAGCGTTCCATGATCACGTCTGCGCCGCCGGCCGCAATGGTGGTTCCCGGCAGCCGGTTAGGGCTGCCGGCCGGACCGAAGGGATTCCAGTAGGCATCGCGCGAAATGCCCATGGGCACAGCGCCGAGAATGGCCGAAGCTTCGTTGTTTCGGCGGCTTTCCGACCGGTAGAAACTGCCTTCGAAATAAGCTTCGAGATTGTCGGTCAGATCATAATTGAGCAGCGCCATCGCGTTGTAGCGGCTCTTCTCGCTGATCAGGGTTCCGTCAAAATTCTGGTTGTAGCGAACGGCAGTCGTTGGCGTAGTGCCGTTGCGGGCGCAGATGCCATTGCCGAAGTCCAGCCGGCAGCCCGGGAAAGTGTCCGGTTGCAGGTAGAAATCATCATCCCCGATCGGCGTGCTGGTCCGCGAAGCCTGTATGTCGAACTGGCCGAACGGCCCGAAGGTGTTGCGATTATTGAACGAGGCATCGCCTTCGAAGTCGGTTCCTTCAACGAGCGGCAGGCGATTCTCGTCGGCTGCATAGGCGCGAGCCGATGTCGGCAGGCCGTTTTCATGGAAATAGCCGCCATAGACCGTGAGATTGCCGCGACCGCCCCCGAAATCGAATCCCAACCCCCCGCTGAGGCGATAGCTGTAGAGGCTCGTACCATCGGAAGCGCGCCAGTCGCCCTCGAGGAATCCTCCCCTCATATTGCCCTTGAGCACGGTGTTGATGACCCCTGCGACCGCGTCCGCGCCGTAAATGGCCGAAGCGCCATCGCGCAGGATTTCGATCCGGCGAATACTGCCCGGTGCGATTTCATTGGTGTCGGAGCTGACCACGGGCACCAGCAATTCAGTCTGGAAGCCGGGGTGCAAGGTCATGCGGCGGCCATTGATCAGCAACAGGGTATTGCCAGTACCAAGATCCCGCAGGTTGATCGATCCGACATCGCCGCGCGCGCTGTTCTGGGTTGTCGCGTTCTGCTCGTTGAAGGCAACCGTGCCCGCCTGCGGGATTGCGCGGAACAGTTCATCGCCCGATGAAGCACCGGTGTTTTCGATTGCCTCTTCGTCAAGCACAGTCACCGGCAGAACGTCATTGATCTTGGCGCCCTGAATCTGGGAGCCGGTGACGATAATCACCGGTTCGTCAGGCGGTGGAGGCGCAGCCTGCTGCGCGGCGGCTGCAGTGGCGGTGGCTGCCAGGCTCGAGCCCGACAGCAGTATGAGCTTGCTGATTTTTCCATTGTACATTGCTATTTCTCCCCTGAATCCTGTCTAAATATTGTATCAAACCATTTGGCGAAGAGCATTGGCCACTGGCTGATGACCTGGTCCGGCTCGCCCAGGCCCCAGCCATGACCGCCCTCGCTGAAAATATGCAGCTCAGCTGGAGCACCTTTGGCACGCAACGCCTCGAACAATGTGATCCCGTGCTCGGGCGGAGTGATCGGGTCGTCAGCAGCGGAAAAGATGATCGTCGGCGGCGCTTCGGCGCTCGCGTGGGTGTCGAGCGACCATTCCTTCTGCGCAGCCATGGATGGCTTTCGGCCAATGATTTCGCGCCGGGTACGGGTGTTGTCGAACGGCTCGCGCAGCGACACCACAGGGAAAAGCAGCACACTGAAATCGGGGCGCGAGCTGACCTTTTCGTATTGGTCTGCCCCTTGGTAGAAGGTCCTTTCAGGCTGCAAGGCAGTGAAGCCTGCAAGATGCCCGCCCGCGGAAAATCCCATGACCCCGATCCGGTCGGTGCGCAGGCCGAATTCCTTCGCCCGCGAGCGAATGATCTTCATGGCCCGCTGGGCATCGGCGAATGGAGCCCCCGCATCCCACCCGTCATTAGGTAGGCGGTAGATCAGTTCGAACACTGTAAAGCCGCGTTCCTGCAGCCACTGTGACGCCGGCGTACTTTCCTTCCACAACTGGATGCGGAAATAGCCGCCGCCGCCGCACACCAGTACAGCACTGCCATTGGGCCGCAGAGGCCGGTAAACGCGCATCCGCGGTACCGAGATGTTGGAAACCGCGCCATAGCCCGATCCAGGGCCCCCGACCTTTTCTGGCCCGGTGGGGCCACCCCTGCCCGGGGGGTGTCCCGGCCAAAGCGGGATTTCCTCCTGCTCCATGGCACGCAAAGGTGCCCATCCAGCAAGACCGGCGTATGACCCAATGACCGCAGCGGTCGAGATCAAGGCACGGCGCGAAATCACGCGTCTTGTACTGCCACTTTGGCGGCGAGCGCCTCGCTATGCGGGCCGGTTCGCTCGTGGCGTTCGATATCTTCCTCGGGCAGCGGCAGCGGGTTTCCGGCCATTGCGGCGGCGAGCCGCGTCCGGTCGAGTGCCCCCTCCCATCGGGCAACCACGATAGTAGCCACGGCATTACCGATGAAATTGGTGAGTGCGCGGCACTCGCTCATGAAGCGATCGATCCCGAGTATCAGTGCCATTCCGGCGACCGGAACCGAGGGAACCACGGACAGAGTGGCGGCGAGGATGACGAAGCCGGCGCCAGTCACGCCAGCGGCCCCCTTCGAACTGATCATTGCCACGAACACGAGAGCCAGTTGCTCGCTCCAGCTCAATTCCACGCCCACTGCCTGTGCAATGAACAGTGCAGCAAGTGTCATGTAGATATTGGTTCCATCGAGGTTGAAGGAATATCCGGTCGGGACAACCAGCCCCACCACGGTCTTGCGGCAGCCGGCGATCTCCATTTTTTCCATCAGGCTCGGCAGTGCCGCTTCGGAGGACGAGGTGCCAAGCACCAGCAGCAGCTCCTCGCGCAAGTACCGGATGAGCGAGAAGATCGAGAAACCAGCGAAGTAGCCGACCAATCCAAGCACCACGAGCACGAACAGCAACGAGGTAAGATAGAATGCGGCGATCAGCGTAGCGAGATTGGCGAGTGACCCGATGCCGAATTCACCGATCGTGAATGCGATGGCGCCAAAAGCGCCGATTGGCGCGAGTTTCATCAACATATGGACAAGCTTGAAGATAATCTCGCTGAGCGACCCGAGGACATCGAGCACGAGATCACTGTGCGGGCGTGTCATTGCAATGGCCACGCCCGCCAGGATTGCGACCAGCAGCACCTGGAGGATTTTTCCTTCCGTCATGGCACTGAACAGGGTCTCAGGTATGATATTGAGCAGGAATCCGGTGATGCTCTGCTCTTCGGCAGATTGGGTGTAACTGGTGACAGCGCCCGCATCGAGCGATGCCGGATCGATTCCGAGCCCCTCCCCGGGGCGTACAATATTGGCCACTGCCAGTCCGATGAAAAGCGCCAGGGTCGAGAAGAACAGGAAGTAGACGAAGGCCTTTCCGGCAACACTCCCGACCGAGTTTATGTCGCGCATCCCGGCGATCCCGGTAGCGACGGTCAGGAATATCACCGGTGCGATGATCATCTTGACCAGCTTGATGAAGCCATCGCCAAGCGGTTTCAGGGCAGCGCCGAATTCGGGAAACACATGACCGACGATTGCGCCCAGCAAGATTGCCGAGAGCACTTGAAAATAGAGTTGCCGGTAGATCGGTTTTCTCGGCGCGGGCCGATCCGGCTTTTGCGCGATGCTATCCTGCAACCCCATCAAACGATCCCCTCCACAGGCCAAGTTTGGCTCTGCCCAGGGAAAGGCTAGTCAGGTTTGCGAATACGACAAGTCCGGGCGCCGGATATATTTTCATATTCAAAATCAATGTATTGAAACGTGGTCCGAGTTATTTTGTGCGATATTCCGCACATTACCTTTGACTTCGGTGCGATATTTCGCACAAGCGCTTGAGGCAAGGAGGCGGTTTTGGGCCAGAGATTCGGTAGCTGGTATTTGCGGGGCATTGCCGGTGTGGCGATGATCCTCATAGCCCTGCTTGCCATGTTGGCCGTCGACCAAACGATGCGCACCTCGGCGCTGGCCGAAACCAAATCGGCTGCGGAAAGAAATTTGGCGATCCTTGCGGCGGGCCTGGATAGCAAATTGGAAAAGTTCAGCCTGGTGCCTCGCGTCCTCGCGGTCGACCCCGAGGTGCGAGCGCTGCTCGCAGGCGACCGGCGCCAGCGGGCCGTCCTAAATCGCCGACTTTCCGATCTTGCCGACCAGACCGGTGCATCTGCGATCTATCTTATGGACGCGAAAGGACTCACGCTGGCAGCAAGCAACTGGAGCCTGCCATCAAGTTTCGTCGGTTCGAACTATGGATTCCGGAATTATTTTTCCGAAGCGATCGCGCATGGTTCCGCGAGTGAATTTGCCTTGGGCACAGTAAGCCGCCGTCCCGGTCTCTACATCGCGCAGCGTGTTCAGTCGGGAGCGTCGACGCTTGGAGTGGTCGCGGTGAAGGTTGAATTCGATGTGACCGAGCAAAGCTGGCGTGGAGTGGAAGAGGGTGTATTCGTTACCGACGCCGATGGGGTTGTATTGATCACCAGCAACCCGGAATGGCGCTTTCGCACTACGCGTCCGGCAGCCATGGGGGTCCGTGATCCGGCGCAGGATGAATTGCGCTTCGGCAAATCATCGCTCGAACCAATGCTGCCTGCGGCGATACGGCGCGGACGCTCGCCGACTTCCCTGATCGAGATGAGCCAGCCGATCTCGCCGGAAGGATGGGAGTTGCACCTGATGGTCGATCCGGCGCCCAGCCTTGCCGCTGCGATTGCCAACGGACGCTTGCTGGTCCTGCTGGGATTGATATTGGCGGCTGGAGCCCTGGGTTTGCTGTTGTGGTGGCATGGCCGCCGCGAAGCGCAGGCGGAATCGCTTTTGGCGGAACGGACCGCAACACTGCGCGATCAGCTTTTGCAAGCCAACCGCCTGGCCACGCTGGGCCAGGTTACAGCCGGAATTGGGCATGAGATCAGGCAACCGGTTGCCGCGATGCGGGTCTTTGCCGAGAATGGGGCGCGTCTGCTTGAAAAGGGCCAAAACACCGCCGCCGCCGATAATTTCGTGAAGATCGTGGGGCTGACGGCCAGAATCGGGCAGATCACCGAAGAGTTGCTGCGTTTTAGCCGACGCGGGGCGCGAGAGCCACGGGAGATGCCACTCGCACAGGTGATCGACGGGGCGCTTCTGCTGTTGCGCGACAGGATCGAACGCCATGGTGCGACGGTGTCACGGCCGGATCCCCAGATGGCGCAAACCCTGGTTCAAGCAGAGCATGTCCGGTTGGAGCAAGTATTGGTAAACCTACTTCAGAACGCGCTGGATGCCTCCCCAGCCGGCAGCAGGATCGCGATCGAACTGGCGTCTGAGGGGGATTACTGCCTTCTTGCAGTCACAGATGAGGGGCACGGCATAAGTGACGAGGTGCGGGCAAACCTGTTCCAGCCTTTTGCGACGACGAAGGAAGAAGGCCTCGGCCTGGGGCTCGTCATCTCGCAAGACATCATGCGCAGCCTTGGCGGTGACCTCAGGGCCGAGAGCAGCAAGGCCGGCGCACGCTTCACCATGGTGATTCCACGGGCATGACCGAGTTGCCCCATCTCGATGTCGTGCTTGTCGAGGATGACCAATCACTGCTCGAAGCAACGGTGCAGGCGCTGAGCCTGGAGGGAGTACAAGTGCGGGCCTACAGCGATGCCGAAACTGCGCTGAAGTCCCTCACGAACGAATTTCCCGGGGTTGTGGTGAGTGATATACGCATGCCCAGGATGGACGGTCTCGAATTCTTCTCGCGCCTGCGCGAGGTGGACCCCGAATTGCCCGTTATTCTCACGACTGCGCATGGCGACGTGGAAATGGCGGTCGAGGCGATGAAGGACGGAGCCTCTGACTTCCTGACCAAGCCCTATTCCTCGGTCGAACTTGTCCGTTCAGTCAGGTCCGCTGCCGAAAAGAGGGCCCTGGTGCTTGAGAACCGACGCTTGCGCAGCGAACTCGGCGAACGATCCGATGCCTCGGTTCTTGGCTCGTCCGAGGCAGCGCAAAAGCTGAGATCCGTGATCGAAGCGGTGGCTCGCTCCGAAATCGATGTCCTCATTGAAGGGGCAGCTGGCACTGGCAAGAGTTTCACCGCGCGCCTGATCCACGATTCAAGCCCGCGCAGGGGCAGGCCATTCGTCACGATCGACGCGGGCATACTCGCACATGAGGATGCCGACCTTCTGCTGTTCGGCCGTGAGCCATCGGCAGGTCTTTCACGGACCGGTCTCTTGGAACGGGCAAACGGCGGGACCCTGTTTCTCGATGAGCTGCGCTTCGTTTCGGACCAGACCCATTCCCGGCTTTTGGCGATGATCGACAAACGCTCGGTGATCCCCATCGGGGCTGATCGGGCCCGCAAGCTCGACGTCCGGATTCTGCTCGCGAGAAATCCGGATGCCCAGGATCTGTCACCGCCGCAACTCCTCCAGCTTGAACAGCGCCTTGCAGCGGTGCGCATTACCCTGCCAACGCTCGCAGAACGACGTTCGGACATTGCCGAGTTATTCCGCCATTTCGTCCGGGTGCATGAGCGCGAACTCGAGAATGAAGCAGGCGGGATCAGCGAAGAAGAATGGCGCCACATCCAGACGCACGACTGGCCCGGAAA
Source organism: Altererythrobacter chaiwopuensis (assembly GCF_054957755.1). Taxonomy (NCBI): domain Bacteria; kingdom Pseudomonadati; phylum Pseudomonadota; class Alphaproteobacteria; order Sphingomonadales; family Erythrobacteraceae; genus Altererythrobacter; species Altererythrobacter chaiwopuensis. Next base: position 10,673 of record NZ_JBTXJG010000002.1, on the reverse strand, counting down.
CCTGCGCGAGTTGAGCGGTTATGCGCGGGCCTTCGTGCTTGGCCTGTCTTCGCTCGAACCGCGGCCTCTCCCGCTCTCGGGCCCACGCCCATTGCAGCAGATTGTGGCCGATTTCGAGCGCTCGCTGCTTGACGATGCGCTGCGCCGATGCGGTGGCAATGTCGCGCCTCTACAGGCAATGTTGCAGATCCCGCGCAAAACACTCTACGACAAACTGGCGCGCTATGACCTTAAGCCGCGGGATTACAGACAATAGCTGCGGCGGGCCGCTGGACGCTTTGCTCAGTGCGCGACAGAATGAGCAAGGCGAGTTTCCCTGCCAGGGTGCCGTCAGCCTGACGTTAACCGCTCACCACCTGGCGTAACTGCCCCTAATGTCGGCTGCAAACGGCGGGACGAAGTGATGGTTCGCATTGCTGGCAAGTGAATGTCACTGTGGCAATGCCATTTGCCCGCCACAGTTAATGCCGCTCGCCGATGACCCTGACGAACACCTCATCGAGGTGCCAGCGCCAGTGACGGAACCCTCGCATTCGGCTGATCCGCTGCCGCCTGATGTCGGCCGCGACCATCGGGCCAAACCGGTTCCACCAGAACCGAACCGTCTCGTGGCAAATGTCGATGCCCCGTTCGAACAGCAGGTCTTCGACGTATCGAAGCGACAGCGGATACCGCACGTAAAGCATCACGACCATGCGGATGACTTCGGGTGACGAGTTGAAATATCGGAACGGGCTTTTGGAAGAGATCATTCCGAAAGATTAGCAGCGCCCTGGCCGATCAGCTACTTTGCTCTGACAGTGGCTATGCGCGTTATGGCGCCGTAAGCCGGTTTTGTGTGCCTTTCAGCCCCCGGTCTGGAATCGGCCCCAGCGCCCGCGATCGGCCAGCACTTCGGCGGCGCAATTGTGCCCCGGTGCGCCGGTCACGCCGCCGCCCGGATGCGTGCCCGCCCCGCACATGTAGAGCCCCTTCACCGGCCCGCGATAGGCGCCGTGGCCCAGCACCGGGCGCGCCGACCACAGCTGGTCGAGGCTCATGTGACCGTGCATGATGTCACCGCCGACCAGCCCGAACTTGTCGAAAAGTCCCTTGGGACTGAGCACCTGCCGCCCCAGGATCGAGGCGCGAAAACCGGGCGCATGGCGCTCGACAGTGTCGATGATCGTGTCTGCCGCGGCGTCTTCTTCCGCGTCCCAGCACCGGCCATCAGGAAGCTCGGGCGCGAACTGCTGACAGAACAGGCTGGCGACATGCTGGCCCGGCGGGGCGAGGCTGTCATCGACCGTCGAGGGAATCAGCATCTCGACGATCGGCGCCTTCGACCAGCCGAACTGCTTCGCATCGAGGAAGGCGCGGTCCATGTAATCGAGCGTGGGGGCGAGAATGATGCCCGAACGGTGATGCTCGCCAGGTTCGGGCAGGCAGGTGAAGCGCGGCAGTTCGGAAAGCGCGACATTCATGCGGAAAGTCCCTCCGCCTGCCTTGAAGCCCCGCATGCGGCGGCGGAAATCCTCCGGCTGCGCGCTTTCGGGCACCATTTTGCCGTAGAGCAGCTTGGGCCCGACATTGGCGATCACGCGCTTCGCAGCAATCTCCTCGCCGCTTTCGAGCCTGACGCCGACCGCCTTGTCGCCATCGATCAAGACCTCTGCCACCGGCGCATCAAGGCTGATTTCGACGCCTGCATCATGGCACACCCTGGCCATGATCTGCGTGATCGTGCCCATGCCGCCCACGCAGTGACCCCATGCGCCCTTCTTGCCGTTCACCTCGCCAAAGACGTGGTGCAGCAGCACATAGGCGCTGCCCGGCGTATCGGGTGAGGCATAGTTGCCCACCACCGCATCGAAGCCGAATGCGGCCTTGACCGCCTCGCTCTCGAACCAGCTGTCAAGGAAGCTGCGCGCCGATTTGGTGAACAGGTCGAGCACGTCGCGCTTGGCTTCAAGCCCGAGGCGCGAAAGGCCCCAGCCCTGCGAAGCCCCGGCCATGAGCGTGCGCAGCCCTTCACCCACGTTGGGCGGCGATTTGAGCGCGAGGCTGCGCAGCACTTCGGCCACGCCTTCCAGCGCGTCGTAATATTGGGGGAGCACTGCGGCATCGTGCGCCGAGAACTTGCGGAATTCCTCCTGCGTGCGTTCGAGACCGCCGCCCAGCTTGAGATAGCCGCCATCCTCCTGCGGCAGGAAATTGGAGATCGGCCGTTCGATCACGCGGTAACCGTGATCGGCCAGCTTCATGTCGGCGATCACCCTGGGCTGGAGCAGGCTGACCGTGTAGCTCGCCACCGAATTGCGAAAGCCCGGGTGAAACTCCTCGGTCACCGCCGCGCCGCCCACCACATCGCGGCGTTCGAGAATGCGCACCTTGAGGCCAGCGCGCGCCAGATAGAAGGCGCAGACGAGGCCGTTGTGGCCGCCGCCGATGATTACGGCATCGTATTGGCTGCTCATGCGCGGCTCCATCCGTGGGCTGGTTGTTGCTCGAGCCGCGCCTCGGGGATCAATTCGCGGATGCGGCTACAGAAATGGCGCAGGCAGACTTCCTTTTCGCTCAGCGGACCCATGCTGAAGCTGCGCGATTCCATACCCTGCTGCACACGGTTGATCAGCGCTGTGTCCTCGGCATTGACCTGGCGGTTGATCCGCCAGTTGAGATAACGCGCCGCGCGCATTTCCCGGCGGTCATCCGGGAGGACGTAGGAAATCTCGCGGATCAGGCTGGTCGTGGGGCTGACGGGCAGCCACTGCATGAAATCGACCTGATCCGGGTAGATATCGAAGGCGACGTTGGGCCACAGCTTGAAATAGAGCCAATGGCGCTGCCGTTCAGGCGGCAGATGCTCCGTCGGGGGCAGCAGGCGCTGATACATGCGTTCGGACCAGTTGGCGCTGTCGCGGTCGATCATGTCTCCCCACATCCGGTCGACATGGCGCTGCGCCTCGATGCCATAACTCTTGCCGAACAGCCGCGTGAGGCCGGGGTGCGCGACAGGAATGTGCAGCCCGTCAGAATAATTGTCGCCGACGTTTTTCCAGTTGACCTCGCGCGGGCGCAGCGTGACGCGGCCCAACGCCTTGAGTTCGCCGAAGCGATAGGGCGCGACCATGGCTTCGTAAGGCGCCATCATTTCGGCCACCGAAGGCCCGCCATCGTTTTCGAGTCGCACGAACACAAAGCCGCGCCAGACCTCGATCTCGACCGGCGCGAGGCCTGCATTACCGCGATCGAGCGTGGGGTAGCTGGCGCTGTCGGGTACGCCGGAGAGCCGCCCGTCAAGCTCGTAGGTCCAGGCGTGATAGGGGCAGACCAGCTTCTTCGCGCAGCCTTGCGATCCGTCGACAATCCGCGATCCGCGATGGCGGCAGACATTGGTGAAAGCGCGAAGCTGGGTATCGTTGCCACGCACCACGATCACGCTTTCACCGCAGTAATCGAGCGTGTGCCAATCGCCAGCTGCGGGCACGTCACTCTCGTGGCAGACAACCTGCCAGCTCGGCCGGAAAACCCGATCAAGTTCCAATGCGAAGAACTCCTGATCGCGATAGGTCCATGCCGGCAGGCTCCAGCCCGCAAGCGCGTCCTGCTGCGGTGTTTCCCTGACCTGTGTTGCCATTGGCTCTTCCTTGCTATACGAACGTATAACAAGATGCAGACGAGCCATCAACCCGCATTTACGCGCGCCGATCCCGATGAACGGCGGCAAAGCCTGATCGAGGCGACCGCGCGCGTGCTGGCATCGAAGGGCGCGGCGGGCGTGTCGGTGCGGGCGATATGCGCCGAAGCCGGCGTGTCGCCCGGCCTGCTGCGTCATTACTTTTCAGGTGTTTCAGAGGCGATCGCCGAAACCTATCGGATGACCGGGCGCAATATAGAAGCGGCGCTGGCAGCGGCGGTGGTGAACGCCGGGCCCGATCCGCGCGCACGTCTGCTCGCCTATATCACCGCCAGCTTCCGCCCGCCGATCGCCGATCCGCAGCTGCTCGCTTCCTATATCGCCTTATGGAGCCTGTCGCGCAGCGACCCGCGGGTCGCGCGGGTGCGGGCCGAGGTTTACCGCGACTTTCGCAGCGGGCTCGAAGCGCTGATCGCCGAGCACAGGCCGGGTCTGGACGATGCGCGCTTGCCCGCGATTGCGCTGACCGCGCTGATCGACGGGCTGTGGCTCGAACTGTCGCTGGGGGATGCGCCGTTTACGCCTGAAGAGGCGGAAGCGCTGGCGGAACGCTGGCTCGACACCGTAACCGGCTGAACCTGTGATCTATCCGGCAGCTGGCACCCGGCTGCGGCGGGTCCACAGATAGAGCGGCACCCCGGCACCGGCGAGCACCAGGCTCCATCCGGTCGCCTCCAGCCCCGCGCCCCACAGCGTCCACAGCGCATAGGCGGCCCCAATCAGCGCGAACGCCCGGACAACCCGCATGCGCCATGCCGCCAGCGCGCAGAGCAGGTAGAGCCACAGCGTCGCGCTGGTCGAAAGCAGCAGCAGGAATTCATAGATCCCCTGCATCGAACGGCTGGCGGTGAAGACAAGAAAGAACGTCGCCACCGCGCTCGACAGCAGCAATGCGCGCACTGGCGCGCCGCGCGCATCGGTGGCCGCAAACCATGCCGGCAGGATGCCGCGTTCAGCCATGCTGCGCGGCAATTCGCCCTGCATCAGTACCCAGCCATTAACCGCACCGACGCAGCTGATGATCGCAAAGACGCTCACCACCTGCCCGGTGCCGCTGTTCCAATAAGTTTCGACAAATGTCGCGAGAGGCGCGGGCGAAGCGGAGGCAACCGCTTCGGGCAGCATCAGCGCCACGGCCGAGCAGACCAGCAGATAGATGAGCCCGGTCAGCGCCGTGCCCCACAGCGTCGCCCGCGGGACGTTGACCGTGGGGTTCTCGACCTGCCCGGCCGCTACGCTGGCGCATTCAAAGCCGAGCAGCGCGAACAGGGTCAGCGCCGCCGCGCCGCCCAGCTGGCCCGGGTTGATCTCGCTTGACTCGAAAGGCCGGATCTCGCCGCTTCCATCGCCCAGCACCAGCGCCGCCAGCACGATCACGCCCAGCAGCGGCAGAAGCTTGAGCGCCAGGGTGAGCATCTGGAAATTGCCCGCCGTGCGCACGCCCCGCAAGTTAACCAACGTCATGGTCCAGACCAAGACCATCGCGCAGAGCGCAGGCAGGAAGGCGGTTGCGCCGATCGCTGGCAGCAGGGACGAAAGATAGCTTACCCCCGCCATAGAGATAGAGGCCACAGCACTCCAGATCGACACAAGATAAAGCCAGGCAACCAGAAATGCCGGCAACTCGCCGAAAGCCTCGGTCACGAAACCTGTGGGATCGCGCGCCGCGGGAAGGGCGCGGGTCAGCGCGGCGAACACCCAGGCAAGCACCAGTGTGCCGGCAATGGTGATGATCCAGCCGAGCACCGCGTTCCACCCGTAGGGAGCGAGGCTGGCAGGCAGCAGGAACACGCCCGAACCGATCATATTGCCCATGATCAGGGCGATGGCAGCAAAAAGGCCGAGCTTGCGGCCCGGCCTTTCTGTTTGGTTGGACCTTTGCGTCACGAACTCAGAAGTCGAATCCGGCCTTGATGCCCACAGTTCTCGGCCTGATCGGGTAATCGTAGAACACCCCGCCGGTGCTGCTCGCCCCAAAAGGGTCGCCGCAAGTTGTTTCGAGGCACTGGACCGTACTGTCGAGAATGCCGTTGCTGTCGAACAGGTTGGTTGCGAACAGTTCGAACCGCAGATTGTCCTTCTTGACGCCAAAACTCAGATCTGCCGTGGTAAAAGCTCCGAACGTGCCCTTGAGGTCATTCTCGAAGGTCCGCAGGTCGCTGCGCCGGCTGCCAATGTGCGAAACTGCGCCTTGGAAATGCCCCTCCCAATCGCCCACGGGGAATTCATAGCGGGCAATGGCATTGCCCTTGAACTTGGCGGTGATCGGAAGCCGCGATCCAGTGGGCGCGAGCAGGGCATTTGTGCGCCCGTCGCCCGGATCGAACGTGCAATCGAAATCGGGGTTGGCAATGAGGCAGAAATCGCGCCGGATTGTCGCATCGTTATAGCTGCCGGCGAGCGTGAGGGTGAGCCCGCCCGAACGATAAGTCAGGTCGGATTCGATCCCGCGGATGCGGGCAATCCCGGCATTGCGGACTTCGGAAAGCCCGTTTTCGCCCAGGAACGACAGCTGGATATCGGTCCAGTCTTCCTGATAGATCGCGCCGTTGAAGGTCACGTCGCCAAATCGCGTCTTCCAGCCAAATTCGTAATTGTCGAGCGTGTCGGATTCGTACGGCGGCAATGTGCCGCGGCGGTTGATGCCGCCGGGGCGGAAGCCCTGCGACCAGGTGACATAGACCATCATGTCGGGATTGATCTTGTAGGTCGCATTGGCCTTGAAGATCGCGTCGGTATCCGCTGTCGTCTTGTCGAGGTTGGTGCAGGGCGATCCTTCGACCACGGCCGGACCAAAACAGGCGGCTTCGCCCGTTCGGCTGGAGAAATTGGCGTTGTAACCAAAGAACCCGACCAGCGAGTTGCGGTAACGATAGAGCCGTCCCCCGCCCGTCAGTGTCAGCTTTTCGGTGACATCGAAGCTCAATTCACCGAAGGCGGCATAGTCGCGGTCGGTGCGGTTCTGCTTGGTCAGCCAGATATTGCTGTCAGTGCCGGTGACGGTGAACAGATCGGTCAGATTCTCGATGATGTAGTTCTGCTCGATACCGTGGCGCTGGCGCTGTGCAAACACGCCGCCGATGAAGCGCACCGGAGCATCCTGCGGGCTGGAAATGCGCACTTCGGCGAAATTACGGCGATACCGATCGCTGCCCTGAATGAACTGGTTCGGGCTGATCAGATCGTAGTTATTGTCATAGAAATAGGCGCCATAGCCATAGAGCGCGTCATAGAAATAGGCGTAGTCCGAATAGTCGAATTCAACGTCGGTCTTGCGCCACAGTCTGCCCCCCGTTGCCACCAGGTCCCAGCTGCCGATCTTGCCCTCGATTGTCAGCGCCGCCTGCAGCCATTTGTCATCGCGGCGTTCCGGATTGTATTGAACGGTCTGCAGCTTGCCGGTGACCGCGCTCGAGCGTTCCTGCTGGCCACTGCCGTCGGCCTTCTGCTCCTGAGCAATTATCGTCGGGCGAACGGTCCAGCTCTCGTTGAGCTCGATCCCCAGCGCAAGGCGAGCGCCATAAGTTTCGACGTCGTTGTAATCCTCTTCGACCAATTCGGCATTGTCCTGAACGATGCCAGAAGTCGGGAAGGTTCGGCTGCCCGGGATATTGTCGATATAACCGCCTTCCTGGCGATACCAGCCGACCAGGCGCAGCGCCGCGCTGTCAGACAATTTGGCGTTGTAGAACCCTTCGGCGATGCCGCCGAATTCGCCGTGGGCGATGTTGTTTAGCTCGAAATCGGCTGCGCCATAGCTGCTCGAATAGTCGGGTTGATTGGTGACCATCTTGACCGTGCCGGCCATCGAGCTGGCGCCATAAAGTGTTCCCTGCGGGCCAGCCAATGCTTCGACCCGGGCAAGGTCATAGGCGTGAATATCGAGCGCGCCCTGAATGGTCGTGATCGGCATTTCATCGAGGTATATGCCTACGGTCGGCTGAGAGGTGGAGTGGTTGGCATTTTCGCCCGATGAAACACCGCGGAAGTAGACCTGCGTGACACCTTCCTTGGTCTTCTGGATGGTCACCGACGGCAGATACTTCACCACGTCCTGCAACTGACTCACCTGCAACTGGTCGAGCGTTTCGGTGCCGAGCGCGGTGATCGCCACCGGGACGTCCTGCAGGTCCTGCGAGCGCTTCTGCGCAGTGACGATGATGACATTGCTGTCGTCCGCGTCTTCTCCCTGCGCCATGGCAGGCGTGACGACGGCGAGCGAGCAGCCCGCCATCAGTGTTGCGGTCAAGGCGCGTACCCCGCCATTTTCAGGAATTCTCACTGAAACATCCCCTTTGAACTGTCCCCAGCGGCTTATCCGCCACAACTGGCGGCATTTGCCAAGTGAGTTGCTGCGCGTTGACCACGCAAATCGCGCGATGCGGATAAATTATTGCATATTTGCCACAATGGCCTGAGCCGGTGCAGCCCTAGCGCGCGTAGGTCTCGACCAGATCGCCCAATGCCTCGCGCAGCGGGCCGAGCCATTGATCGTAGGGCTGCCATTGCCCCACACCGTCGCGGTTGATCGGCCGGCGCACCTGCTCGGACGAAGCGGTGCGCACCGCCCGCGCATTGGTGTGAAAATCCATGCAGCTATCCTCGAAATCAAGGCCGAGATAGGTGAGCAGCGCACGCACTTCGGCTTCGGGATCGTCGAGCAGTCGCTCGTGAATCACGCGGTGGATGCGCCCCGGCAGGACCGCGCCATAATGGTCCATTGCCCGCACATAATCGCGGTAATAGCGCCCGATATGGTCGAGCGAATAGGAAAACCCCTGGCCCTTGGCGAAATGCTGGCGGAAATTGGAAAAGCAGCAATCGAGCGGGTGGCGCCGCGCGTCGATGATCTTGGCATTGGGCAGGATCAGGTGGATGAACCCGGCATAGCTCCAGTTGTTGGGCAGCTTGTCGATGTAGAAGGGCTTGCCGGACTTGCGCTGCACGCGCGTGCGCTCGAGAAATTCCGCCCCCAGTTCGGCGAACCGTTCGCGCGGCATGTCGGCCACGGCATCGGGCCAGTCGCGCATGTCGCCGCCGGCTTTGCGCGCCTCGCGCATCGCGATCGCAGGAACATCGGGCAGCTCCATCGTCCCTTCGACCTGCGAATGGCTGGAGAGGATCTGTTCGAGCAGCGTCGATCCGGCGCGCGGCAGGCCCAGGATGAAGACCGGATCGGGCGAGGGATCACCGACCCCGCGGTGCCCATCTAGAAATTGCGGGGTGAACCGCGCGATCATCTGGTCAACCTGCCGCGTGATCGCATCAGGATCGTATTCGAGCTCTTCGCTGCGCAGCGCGTTGCCCGCGGCAAAGTGGCGGAAGCTCGGTTCGGCTTGCTTCAAGTCGCCGTATGCCTTGCCCAGCGCAAAGTGCAGGTGCAGCCGGTCATGGTGCGAAGGCTCGCCCTCCAGCGCCGCTTCCATCGCCGCCACGTCCTCGCCCGTGAAGTGCACGGTCTTGAGATTAGCGAGGCTCCACCAGACCTCGCCCAGATCGGCCTGCACCGCCAGCGCGCGGCGATAGGCCATCACGCCTTCTTCCTGCCGCCCGACGGTCTTGAGCATATGGCCATAGCTCATCCACAGCTTGGCATGATCGGGGAAGGTTTCGACCAGCTCGGCATAGAGCGCCAACGCCTCGTTATAATCGCCGATCCGGCCCAGCGTTGCGGCCAGCAGATTGCGGTTGCCCGGATTGGCGGGATCGACCGCCAAGACTTCGTCGAGCACGCGCGCGGCCTCTTCATAACGGCTTTGCTTGTAAAGCACCGTCGCCAGATTGGCGCGCGCGGCGGTGAACGCGGGGGCCAGTTCGATCGCGCGGCGCAGCAGCGCTTCGGCATCGGGCAGGCGGCCGATCCGGGCGGCCAGTTCGGCCATCAACCGGATCGCCGCCGCATCGGTGGGCTGGGCGCTGAGCCGCTCGCGCAGCAAGGCCTCGGCCTGACTGAGCTCGCCCTCAAGCATGGCGGCGGCGATGGCGACCATTTGCGCATCATAAGCGGTGGCGCGGATCGCAGCCATTTCGGCCTCGCCCGCTTCCTCCTCGCGCGCCAGTTTGCGTAAAGCCCGCCCCATCAGGCGCCAGGCGGGGGCATTGCGCGGTTCGCGCGCCACCGCGCCGCGCAGACGTTCCAGCGCAGCGGCTGGATCGCTCTCGATCAGCCGGGCAATCGGTACTGGCTGCCCATGCTCCGCATGGCCGTGTGCGGATGAAGTTTCGACGTCCATGACCGGCTGCCTATCATGGCCGCCGGTGCAGTCAAATTCCCTTGGCAAATATCAGATCAGCCCGCGTGCCAGATAACGGTCGATCGGGGCGGCAGGTTCGCCCGTATAATGCGGACCTTGAGGAACCGCGCAATCGAGGAGTGGAATGCCGCACCCGCGGCCAATGGATGAATTGGAACGACGCCGCATTGCCGCACCCCGCGGCCGTTAACTTGACGATGCCCGCCACAGGTAGTGCCGCTCGCCGATGACCTTCACAAGGACCTCATCCAGATGCCAGCGCTATTGGGTGTAACCCTTCATTCGACTTACCCGCTGTCTGCGAATATCGGCCGCGACCATCGGGCCAAACCGGTTCCACCAGAACCGAACCGTCTCGTGGCAAATGTCGATCCCATGCTCGAAGAGCAGATCCTCGACGTTCCGCAGCGACAGCGGAAACCGCACATACAGCAGCACCGCGAGCCGAATGAACTCGGGCGAGGAGTTGAAATAGCGGAATGGACTGGCTGGTTTGCGTGGTCTGGGCATTAGAGCGCCCTACCCTGCCCCGTGCTTCTCGCCAATTAGTGCATTAGCTTTGACAGAACCAAAAAATGGCGCGGAACTGCGCCGTATTCGAGCCTAATTATCTAAGTATATCAGATACTTAGACCAGGTGGCGGTGCTGTCATCTGTGGATGGCCCCTGCGCAAGGGTTAAATTGATTTGATGGTTGGACCTGTCAGGGTGCGGTCATCTGTCCGGCCTGTTTGCGCGGC
>NZ_JBTXJG010000001.1:1037500-2170281 GCF_054957755.1 Altererythrobacter chaiwopuensis | reverse complement strand
GCCGCGCAAACAGGCCGGACAGATGACCGCACCCTGACAGGTCCAACCATCAAATCAATTTAACCCTTGCGCAGGGGCCATCCACAGATGACAGCACCGGGACAGTTCTACCAAATTGAAACCAGCTAGCGTTAGGCTGACAGCACCATCATGCCGCCTCACCAAGCCAGTCTCCCAAGGGGCCGCTTGCGGGGGGAGCGTCCTTGAAGTCTCCATCGAGAGCCATCTTTACTGCTGCGGCCGAGTTTGAGGCGCCGAGCTTGCGGATCATGTTAGCCCGATGAATTTCGACTGTTCGAGCGCTGATCGACAAGGCGTCACCGATTTGCTGGTTTGACATCCCATGAACCACACCGCTCAAAACTTCTCTCTCACGCGGGGTGAGCTGTTTAATCAGATACTTTGACCGGGCCTCCACGCGCGATTTGTCAGTTGCCTGGCTGGCTTCAGATTCGATCCGCTCGATAACCGGGGTAAGCTGTTCCATAGTGAATGGCCAGGCCAGGTAGCCATCCGCACCTGCCTTGACTGCTTGCACGACCCGGTCGGTGTCTATCCGGTCTGAATAGGCAATAACCGGATTGGACAACAGATTCTCCTCCAGCGAATTGACGATGTCAGCAATCGCCTGACCTTTATCAAGGGCGAGCAGGACCGCGTGCTCGAGCTTTTCGGGATCAATTTCGCGAACCCAACTGAATTGCGCAACAAACATTGAAGCTCCGGCGAGTCGGTCGCAAACCAGCGAGCGACGGCGGGAATCAGGGTCAATAAGCGCGAAGCAGTTGATAGTCATTTCAGCACCGCCTTTTGTTCAGGTTTATCTGGCCAGTTTTTCGGTATTTTTTCCCTTCCGATCTGTTGATCGATGACCCATTCGCCCAGTTGGTCAAAGCTGAGCGGAACGAGAAATCTTAGTCCTGCAATGCCAGCCTGCGTCCAGCGCACCACTGCCCATTTCAGCGCCATTCCCTGAAGCTCAATGGTCACTTCATCGAGCGGCTTGAGATATGGCGTGCGTACCTTCACCCCGTTTTGAGAGATATCGAGAAGCTCGACCGGCACCTGTCTGCCATCAAGCGACACGTGCGCCGCTGACCGCATCTGAAGGCGCGGCGCCCTTTTTGGCAGGCCAAAATCGCCGCCGTGTGACAGTCGTTCCAGGAGTTGCGGAACATCGACCGCATTGTCGAACTGAATGCCGATCTGGCGATTTCGCGACCAGACGACCTTGCCTTCGGCCGAGAAATCACAACCAAATGTTACCTCGATTGCTGTTTCATCTGCAAAATCGACATAGGACTTGGCCATCATGCCGGATGTGGAAATATTCCTGAGCAGGCAAAATGCCGCGATGTCTGAAGTTTCGACAAGAATCGGCCTGTAAACGGTCGTCGTCCTCGCTTGCTCGCGCTGATCGTCGATCTTTTGAGTGAATGCCGCGCCCATATTAACAGCCTGGGCCAGATTGTAATGATCTTTCAGTTATTACACCTATCGACCAGTCAATACTAAGTACATTTTCCTGACAGATCATGTGGCATTGCTCCATGAACATACTGCAATTATTTTCCACAGTATGCGGCAATGATGCATGAATCAGGTTTATTTTCAAAGCGTGTCACGGTTTCATTGCAGTATCGAGCTAATGCGCCGGAGGCACGATACAGTATCATGATCAGGCGATTAACCATGTATGTAGCTGCACATACGTAATTTACGCATCACCCCAAGCTCCGGGGCCGGCGGTGCATACCTAAGGGTTGGAAAGCCCTAAACTGGAGTGTATCATCACCCGTAGCTATCGCAGAAGCCAGCAATATCAGATCGATCATGGCTGGTGTGGTTGAAAGAAAGGCCAATTAAGTGAACGTTTACCACCGTTCCTGATTTATGTAATGTCACTTAATTTCTGGAGCTAGGATTTGGACCTTCCGCCTCAACAAGCCGACCTAAATAGAATTGAGGAGGAGATTACTGAAATCCTTGACGACGAGGTATTCCAGCGTTCGCCAGTGATGGCTCGATTGCTATCTTATCTCTTTGAGATGACGGCAAAAGGTACGCATATCAAATCATACACCATCGCGATCGACGCACTCGGAAAGACGGAGGGCGATACAAGCGATGCAGATACTTATGCCCGTGTCGCGGTCGCGCGGTTGAGGAAGGCGCTTGCCGCCTACTACGCAGCGCGGCCCAAACCGGAAGCAATCCACATCGACGCTGGTACATACAGAGTCCATCTTGTGCCGCATTCGACCGAAGGACAAGGGAGCCTATCGGATAAGCTCTCTTCTCCATTTAAGGCAGCACTCCGTTGGCTGGATAGTTATCCGCGCGCCGCCTGGATCTTTGCTGCCACTTTAGCGGTGCTGATACTCGCACGTGCCTATTTCTATTTCGCCTCGGATGAAGCACCTGAGGACTGGACGACATCGAACTTCCCTCAACTGGCCATCAGCTTCGAAAATGCGGAAGGCCAAGCTGCCGAATCGGATGAGATGCAAGAAACATTTCATTCGCTGCTGACGGGCTCGATCAGCGACTATGCGGGTATTGACCTTTTAACCAGTGGAAACGGGAAACCGGACTTCAGGCTGCACTTGCAGTCTAGTGGGCAATCTGCTGATCGCGTCTTTCAGGCCCGCCTGGTTGAGGAGGCAACCGGCAAGGTGGTCTGGCTCAAAAGCTTTCCCGCTTCGGACACACAAGCCATCAAGCGCAGTGCCGTTTCCATCGCGACGGCAATCGGTTCACCTGGTGGAGCAATTGCCAGCATCGACAGGGGAAGGAAGATAAGCGCTCGCTCGCCCTATGGATGCTGGCTGCGCTTCACAGAAAACCTGCAAACTTTCAATATCGCCGATACTGAACTGGCCGCCTGCGCAAGCGATTGGTATTCTCACGCTGATAACCAGTCGCTGGCCGCTTTTCTGTACAGCTGGACACTGATTGACAGGGCCACAATGGCAGCAAATCGCGACGAGCGAGAGGCGCTTTTGGACCAGGCGCTGAGCGTTGCGAATCGCGCAGTTTCGCTTCATCCCCAGGATGCGATCCTCTACGTCGTACAGATGCGTGCCCATATATTCCGAGGCAACCATCGTCTTACGCAGCAGGCAGCCGAGCGTGCTTTGGCTAACGCGCCGAACAACCGCGTGGTTGTTGGCTTCGCTGCCTATCTTCTGGCTATGTGTGACGATCCCAAGGGGGAAGAAATCCTGGTCTCGCTTGAAGAAGACGATCGAGATATCGCCTTGCCATGGGAACATGCCGGTCACTTTGTGGCAGCGATGATGCGGGATGACGTCGAAGCAGCTGGTGAGCATATGGAGCATCTTGAACAATTCGCATACGGTCAGCCTCGGATTTTGCTGCTTAAAGCTGCCCATGCTCGCAGGTCGGGCAATTCCGAGACGGCCCAAGCCGCGCTCCAGCAGTTGCGCGCTCAACCGAGTGCGGCCGGGCAAGGAAGTGATGAACTGGTTGCACGCTTGCCAATGGCACCTGAAGTCAAGGCTCGCCTCAAAGAATGGCTTGCCTACTCGATGCCAGAGACGCCGCAATAAGCGGCAGCTTCAGCCAGTTTGCCAAGGTATCGCCGCACGTTACGACAAGCTTGGCGGATACCTGGAAATCTTATGCCGCAGCGAACAGCAGCCGCCCTTCGCCAAGCCGATCCAGAACTTCGGCAATAATGTGTCTTTCAAAGGCGAAGCAACCCAGGCTGCGCCCGATGCGGCCTTGCGCAAGCGCCATCCGGTGGTCGACATAGTCGGCACCGTGGATCACAATGGCGCGGGCGAATGCCTTGTCGTTCACTTCTTCGAGCCCGTGCAAGCGGCGCGATTGGCCATGTTTGCCGTAATAGGCATCCCCAGTCAGATAACTGCCTTGCGATGACGCGTTTGAACCGGGCTGGTTGGAAAAATGCTGCACGAAGCCGCTGTTGACTGGGTCAGACCCGCGTCCGTGCGAAACGAGAAAGGATCGCTCGATCCGGCCAGCTTCGACATTGGCCAGATGAAAGCGCATCTCCTTCGAATGCTGTGAGAAGTCGGCGATACCGATCCGGTCACGAAACGCGATGTGCGAAGAATGCCGGTCTAATGCCGCAAGCGCCTGTTGCAGGAATTCGGGCTGATCGGCCGGTTTGGGCGCAGCAGGTACGGTAGGCGTCACTCGCCGAAATTCGGGTGCGGCGAACGATGCAGGTGCAGCAAGCGCTGCCCCTGCTGCCATGGACGCACCAAGGAAATGGCGACGGTTGAATATCATTTTGCGATCCAGTGGTATAGCTTCCCGAATTAGATCGTGCATTTTGGTGCCTTGGCAAGGGCAAGACGGGGAAGTAGCCGATGAAACGTGGCTTGATTGCGATAATCCTGTGTTTGACCCTTGCCGTTCCAGCAGCGGCAAGGGCGCAGGATGGCGGCTGGAGTGCAGCCGACGTCACTACCTTGAAGCGCTGGTTGGAAGCGGCCCCCCGCGATGCCTTGCCCGTGGTTTCAACTGAATCGCTGGATGCGGCGCAGGCCGCTGGCGATCCAGATCAGGTCAATGCCGAAGCGAGGAGTTTGGCACTTCAGTTGGCCCAGATGCATCTGTTGGGCAGCGCCGGGCAGGCCGAGCGGGCAGGCTGGCACATCGTCGATGGCGATGCGGAACTGGCGCTGGATGCAATGCTCGATCAGGCGGTAGCAAATGATATGCTTGATACATTCTTCGCCCTGATGCGGCCCCGGCACGCCCAATATGCGGCCTTGCGGGCGGCCTATGATACCGAGAGCGATCCTGACCGGCGCAAGGCAATTGCGCGCAATATGGAGCGCTGGCGCTGGATGCCACAGTCACTTGGAGACGATTTTGTCATTGTAAACATTCCGCAATTCGAGGCACAATTGTGGCGGGATGGGGAGCAATTTGACAGCTGGCGGGTAATCGTGGGCAAGGCATCCACGCCAACCCCGGCCTTCGATACCATCATTGAGGGTGTGATCCTGAATCCCTGGTGGGAAATCCCCGCCAGCATCGTGCGCGAGAGTGTGGGCGCGTTAATTCGCAGAAGCCCCTCGCTTGCAAGGCAGCGCGGCTATGTCTGGGGCAATGGGCGGTATCGGCAAAGGCCCGGGCCGAACAATGCACTTGGGCAGATGAAGCTGATCATGCCCAACCGGTTCTCGGTCTATATGCACGATACGCCCAACAAGCAGCTTTTCGAGGAAGAGGTTCGCGCCTTCAGCCATGGCTGCATCCGCACAGGCGATGCAATCGGTTATGCCGCGACCTTGCTGGAGGGGGTCAAGTCCCGCGAGGAAATCGATGCGATCGTCGCTTCGAACGCCACCACTTCGGTCAAGCTCGATCGATCGATCCCGGTCTATATCGCCTATTTCACTGCGGTGGCGGGCGATGCGGGCGAGATCGAAATCCTGCCTGACATCTATAACCGCGATCGCAACATCCGGTAAGGCACCAGTGTCTTCAGCGTGGCGAGACCCGCGCCCCGTCAATGATCGAGCCGCTGGGATTGACGATCACGACATCACCAGCATCGAGGCCCGACAGCACTTCGCCATACTCGTCATTGATATGACCGATTTCGAGCGCTGTATCGCGCGCCCTCGAACCGTCGAGCTTGAAAGCGTGCCAGCCGCCGTCCTGCCCGCGGAATAGCGCACCAATGGGGACGCGCAGCGCATCCTTCCTGCTCCACAACACTATGGTGGCGTCAATCTGGTATCCGTGCCCGAGACGGGCAGCTTGCTCCTCGCTGAGATTATCGAAGGCGATGATCACATTGACCCGCTGTTCCTCGATCCCGAGTGCCGAAATCTTCAGCCTCCCGAAGGGCTCGACCCGTTCGACCTTACCGATCAGGGGCTCCGGGCCGCCCCATTCGGAAATTTCCACCCTCGCGCCCGGCTTCACCTGCACAGCGTCGCGAGAGAGGAGGTCCACAACGGCCTCGATTCGGGCAGGATCGCCGATGGTGACCAGCGGCGTTCCCTCGGGAATTACGCCTTCGCTCTCATTGATGACCGACAGCACCGCACCGCTGGTGGGTGCGCGTACGGCAACCGCTTCGCCCGATGCCGCTCCGCCTGCCGATAGCAGGGCGCGGATCCGCGCCGCCTCAGCTTGCGCTTGCGCAAGCGCCGAACGATCGGTCATCACCCGGGTGCGCGCTGCTTCGAGCTGGGACTTTGCGAGGAAACCCCGCTGCGCCAGTTCCTCGGCGCGGGCGAGATCTCGTTGTGTCTGATCGAGCGACGCCGTGGCCCCCTGTGCCGCGGCCTTGGCCGCGCTCAGCGCCCCCTGCAACTCGGCTCTGGCGCGATTGTCGAGCGGCGTGGGCGGGCGACCGCTCATACGGGTTATCAGCGCCCCGCGTACAACCCGGTCACCCGCCTCTAGCTCGATCCGGCCGAGATATCCGGTGACCGGCGCTGAGACGACATAGTATTCCTCAGCGCGGGTCACTCCGTCATCGGTAATGCCGACCTGCATCGGGCCTTCGGTAACCTCTCCCGTATCAACCGCTGCAGCCTCAGGCCACAGCGCATAGGCCAGACCGGCGAGCACAATGGCCACTGTCAGTATGGCCCAACGCCATCTCTTGAACATGTCCCGGATCATTCGCGTGCCTTCAATACGCGGACCATGTCGAGCCGCATGACCCGCCGCGAGACAACTAGAGCGGTCAATGTCGCTGCAATCAAGACAATGATCACCGAATAGCCATAGCTCGAGCGCATCGGATCGAAGGGCAGACGGAACAGATCCGAGCTGAACATTATGGTCATCAGCTGCGCCAGCCAGTATCCGATGAAGCAACCGAAGGGCACTGCCATGGTCACCAGTAACGCCAGTTCGCCCACCAGCACTAGCCCCACCTCGTTGCGGAAATACCCCAGCACCCGCAAGGTCGCGAGCTCATGCGCGCGCTCCGAAAACAGGATTCGCGCACTGTTATAGACCACACCCACGGCAATCGCAGAGGCAAATGCGATGTAGAACGCGAGCATGGTGTAGATATTCTCGTCGATCACTTCCTCGAACTTCTCCAGCGCCGCATCGCGTTCTGTTACACCCAGCACCAGTGGCATTTCCTTGAGCTTTGTCAGAAGCCGGTCGCGCTGCAGCGGATCGATCCGCAGCTGGGCAGCCCCCACCGGAGCGGCATCGCGGGTGATCGCTGCGAGTGTCTCCTCTCCGGCATAGGCCTGCGCCCCGATGAATTCGTCGACGATGCTTGCAACCGGCATCAGGGCGGTGGTGCGCCTGCCGCCGAGCATTTCCACCAGCACCGTGTCACCCGCCGCGACCTGTAATTGACGGGCCAGCTGGCTGCTCAGCATCAGGCCCGCTGGCGGCATGGATATTTCTTCCGCGCCCGCATCGATTCGAGCAGTCAACTGTGTGTCGGGCGGTGCGCTTTCGATTGAAGTGCGTTCAACCAGATTGCCATTCGACATTCGCACCGGGATCGCGCGCACGGGTTCGACGCGCAGTACGCCCGGCATGCGCGCCAGCTCGAGGATGACGTCGCGATTGCGGGGTTCGGTGAAGGTCACAGTCAGGTCCTGCTTTTGCGACCGGAAGAAATAGCCGTCGAGCATCGAGCGACTCG
Organism: Altererythrobacter chaiwopuensis; assembly: GCF_054957755.1. Classification (NCBI taxonomy): domain Bacteria; kingdom Pseudomonadati; phylum Pseudomonadota; class Alphaproteobacteria; order Sphingomonadales; family Erythrobacteraceae; genus Altererythrobacter; species Altererythrobacter chaiwopuensis. The sequence continues at coordinate 2,162,645 of NZ_JBTXJG010000001.1, read as the reverse complement.
AATCGAGGAATTGCATCGTCGCAAACAGCAGGCCGATCGAAAGCGATACGCCCAGAACAGTGATCGCCGAACGGCCCGGCCAGCGCGCGATGTGTCGCACGATCATGTGTCCAACCGATGTGAATCCGGCCTTGTAGCCAAGCCGCTCCACCATGCCCGCACTATATACCGGTGGCGGTGGGGGTGACATAGCCACTGCCGGGTTAAGCCGGACTGCCTCGCGGGTGCCGCCCAATGCGCCCAACACGGCCGCAGCCAGCGAAAGCAGCACCGCTGCCGCCAGAACGCTGCTGTCGAGCCGGTAGATCAGGAAAGGAAAGCGGTAATATTCGGCATAGAGCTGCGTCATCTCGCGGCCCATCCACATGCCGCCCAAGGTGCCCATCACTGTTGCCAGCAGGGCAATGGCAAGGGCGAATTTGACATAGTGCCAGCCAACTGCCCAGTCGGAATATCCGAACGCCTTGATCAGTCCGATTTGCGCGCGCTCGGTACGGATCAGGCGCCCTAGCACCACATAGACCAGGAACACCGAGACCAGCAGGAAAACCGGCGGGATGACCTTGGTCAGTGCTTCGAGCTGCATCAGTTCGTTGTCTAGGAACGCATGGGAGATGTGATCTTCGCGGCCATAGGCGCCGGTCCCTCCATAGGGGGCAAGCAACAGGTCGAGCGCGCGGATCACGTCGGCGCGAGGGGCGCCGCGCTCCAGCGTCAGCGAAAGCGAATTGATCGCTTCGGTGCGGTCGGTCGCGGCCTCGAGCGCCTGCTCACCCATCCAGAAGATACCGAAGCGGGAATCGTCGGGCACCAGCACGCCGGGCGCGAGGGCATAGATATAGTCGGGAGCGAGGCCGATCCCGACGATATTGAGCCGCTGCCTGCTGCCATAAATCAATGCGTCGATGCTGTCGCCCGGGCCGAGATTGTTGGCGCTGGCAAATGCCTCGTCCACCACCACTTCGCCGGGATAGCCAAGGCGCGGCGTGCGTCCCTGGCGCAAAGTGAGCCGGTTGAGCTGGTCGCGTCCGCGCTCATCGATCGAATTGATCAGCGCGCGCACGGGCACGACTTTGCCCGGCATGTCGAGCGTCGCGTATTGGCGTATCGTCCCTTCCGCGCGCCGCACGCCGGGGATATGGCTCACACGTTCGACAATCGAGCGTGGGGCACGAGTCATGTCTGCAAAGACATCGGCAAAATTGTTGCGCGCGTAATAGATGTCACGGGTATCGGTGAGAGAGGAATGAACGCTCATCGAAAGTACGAAGGTGGCGGTTGCGGCGGCCAGCACGACTGCAATCGCCAGCACCTGCCCGCGCATGCGCGACAGATCGCGTAGCAGCTTGATATCGAGCGCCTTCACCAGCTGATCCCGGCCGGTTCGATCGGAGTGGCGTTTTCCTCGATCCGCGCGATCTGGCCGTCGAGGAAGTGCAGCACGCGGTCGGCCATCGCGGCAATGCCGATGTTATGGGTGATCAGGATCACCGTAGTTCCTAGCTCGCGATTGGCCTGTGCCAGGGTTTCGAGCACTTTCACCCCGGTCGCACTGTCCAGCGCACCGGTCGGCTCGTCGCACAGCAGCACGCTCGGTTGCTTGGCGATGGCGCGGGCCACCGCCACGCGCTGTTGCTCTCCCCCCGAAAGCTGCGCAGGATAGTGATTTCGGCGGTCGGCGAGACCGACCAGTTCCAGTGCCTGCTCCGGCTCCATGGGATTTGCGGCGATATCGGTCACCAGGCGGACATTTTCCTCGGCGGTCAGGCTAGGGATGAGGTTATAGAACTGGAAAATGAAGCCGATTGACTGGCGCCGGAACCGGGTCAGATCGGCATCATCGAGCGCGGTAAGTTCGGTATCGCCAAAATGGAGCGTCCCAGATGTGGGCCGGTCGAGTCCGCCGACGATGTTCAGCAATGTCGATTTGCCGCTCCCCGATGGACCGAGCAGAAGCACGATTTCGCCCTTTGGAATGTCGAGATCGACCCCGCGCAAAGCATGTACTTGCGTCTCGCCCGTCTGGTAGATCTTGCGCAGGCTGCGACCCTGGAACGAATAATCTGTGCCGCGGCCCTGCATGATATCGGCAGCCTAGGTCATCAACTTGCCTTGACGCAACCAAATCCCGAATGGCGGGCGATGCGGGCGAAATCGAGATCCTGCCTGACATTTATAACCGCGATCGCAATATCAGGTGATCCCCAGGTGCCCGGCGGATAGCGCTCCTGCATAGGAGAGCGCCGCGCAATTACGGTTGCCCGCATCCTGCACGCGCTTTCCGGCAAGCCGGAATGCACTCGGTTCGTCGCACGCAGAGCACGCTTGGAACACATGGAACACGGTCAAGAAGTAAAAACTTCGCTTGGCGCAGCGGCAGGCGATGGAATGGGGGGCAGGGGTTCATGAGGGGCGGGACAAGGGCTTGCATGGCGCCGGACTAACAGATCGGGGCAGGGTAGGAAATTTGGCTCGCGCGGAGGCCCGGCGGCGGACGAGGTGGTGATAGATCGCAAAACGCGAATTGCCGATCGCGCGCAGCATCGCATCGCGCAGTTCGGCGCGGTAATTGAGCTCATCGCTATCGGCGGTCTCGAACAGCAGCCCGCTGAGGCTGATAGTCTGCATCAAGAGGCCATCGCGCGCCTCGATGGTGTAATCGTCAATATAGCGCAATGTCAGCAGCTTAGCCATTCCCCGGCGAGCACCAGATGAAGCCAGCGAAAAACTAGCCGAATCACCGGAATTCTGCGCTGCCTTCAGAGGCAGCATTCGAACTGCGGGAGCAAAAGATTCCGCTGCTAACCAGCCCGGCGCCGGACTTGATCCGAGGCGTTCTGCCTCTCGGCTAGACACTGCAAGACAGGGTTGTGGGCCCAATTAAGTATGCGGTCTATGGAATTCCTCGCATGGCGATGTGATGAGGATAGGTCAATTTAGTGCACTGTCACCGTAATTCCAAGCCTCCTTACACATTCAGAAAAGCTCTTCAATTAAAAATCTTATTGATTAAACAGCCGGCCCCGATTAATCTAATGACCCAAATTCTCTTGAAAATTACGGTGACAGTGCATTAAATTCGTTCGGTGTGTGTGACTTCTTGCCTTTGGGCCCGCGCTTGCCGGGCCTGGGATCGCGGCCCAACATGGCTTCGACCCGTTCAAGAAAATCGCTCGATCCCAAGGGTCTCCCCGTGCTCTCCGATTGGCGCAGTGCCTTGGTCAGATCCTCGTCCTCAGCAGATCGAAGCAGCGCCTCGAAGTCTGGTACGCGCTCCAACACTGGAGCGGTATCGGTGATCCCGTCGCCCTTCTTCGGATCGAGCAGCGCATGCACGCTTGACCAGCGCCAGTCCTGCGCCCGTTTTGCCAGCCGCGCGCGCACCGGGTTCATCGCGACATAGCGCAAGGCGGCGAGCAGATGTGGTTCGTCCATCGCCACACAGCCAAATCGGCCCTGCCAGAAATGGCCGGTGCGTTTCTCGCGTGAATGAATGCGTCCGGCATAGCCACGATGTACCTTGGAAAGCGCCGCGCGCAGCGCATCGACATGTTCGGGCACAAGGATCAGGTGGACATGATTGGGCATCAACACCCAGCTCCACACCGCAACATCGTTCGAAGCGCAATGCTCGGCGAGCAGGTCGCGATAGGCGGCGTAGTCATCCTGAGAGAAGAAGGTCTGCTGCCGCCCATTGCCGCGCTGCGTCACGTGATGTGGAGTGCCGGGGAGCACGAAGCGAGCAAGGCGTGCCATCATGAATGACTAGTTGGGGCAGCGGATGAAGTCAATTAAGTGCACTGTCACCGTAATGCGTAATCTTTTTCAATCAGCTTTTTAGCTTCGGCAATAGCTTCTTGGTAAATGACTATGTGTCTTTTGAAAAATTGGTCCTCGGACCAAAAACCCCGTTTCACCATCTGGTCGATATCGTCAGCTTCACTACAGATCAATGTGAGATCGGCCACACAATTGTTGTCGAAATCAAACCCGAGATTTTGCAGCAAAAAGGAAAGCGTGCAAGCGCAATCAATCAAGGTGGCCTCATCGTTTGGAGATTCTCTCACGACGTTCCAAAACGTAGCGATCAGCCGATTAGGATCAGTATCCATCTTTAAACTAAGTCCTAGCCCTATTGATCGACCACATGCCATTTTGCTTCCTGTAACTCCCCAGTTCTAGAGTTGCGGAAGGCGTGAATTTGCACCTTAGTTCCATCCGAACCCTCTGCCAATGTGTCTGAAGTTACTTTCTGCCATTCGCCCGGTTTTCCTCCGTAATCCTTAGCCAGGCGGTCAGCTTGATCCGTTACCCTTCCGTTCTTGGCTCCTGGTCCACCGAGTACTGTCCCCTTGCCGCTCCTTAGGTTCTGCAACGCCTTCACGCTTACTTTCTCAAGTTCGCGGGCCGCGAGTTTGGTCGAGGCTACGGTGCCCATCCTGAATGTACCGCTTCCAACTTTGAGGAACTTGGCTGGCTTAAAAGCCGTAGTTACTACCGCAATTGCAAGATTCTTGAATGAAGGATCGCGCGCGGCCGTGGTTATATCACCGACAAGGAAATCAATTGCAGCCGCTCCTATGTCGGCCCTTGCTTGATTGTGTTGCTCCCAGCATGCGGAATTGCCACCACAAATAACAGCCGTAGTGCCGGGAACACTCTGCTTACCATCGACGTCTACCATATTCACCGGATCATTTCCGACATAGGCGTAGAGGTTGAACTGGTCCTCATACCCAATCGGATCGGTTTGCATGAAGCGGCCAAGCGTGGGCGATTAGATCCGCGCCTTATAGTAATACATGCCGATCTCTGGCAGCCAAGCCTGGCTAATGTAGCGGAACCGCCCCTTGCTCGCCAATGCCTGCCCAGGACCCCGATCCGGGGTCGGTGCCCGAGGCGCTGTCGGGAATGCCGAATTGTCCTCACTCCGTTCGTTCAGCTTCGCTTCCGCAGCTGCACCCTCAACCCGCACCCTCAAGCTGCGGCCTTGCGCTGTTCGGGGCGGCTTGCGGGTGTGCGCGGGGCGGGGATCTTGCTGGCGAACCACACCTGCCGCCGCCCGTTGTCCTTGGCTTGATAGAGCGCCTCGTCCGCGGTGGCAAAGGCGTCTCCCAGATCGACCCTGCCAGCCCGCGGCAGGATCGCCACCCCGATGCTGCAACTGATCTCGTGCACCTCGCCGCCTGGCCCCGCCTCGGCCCAGCGCAGCTTCTCGTGGCACAATCGCTCGGCAAAGTCGCGGACGCGCGCCTCGCCCTGGAAGCGCGCGAGCAGCACGAACTCCTCCCCACCGAAGCGTGCAACAAGGTCCTCGGCGCGGCAGGCATCGCGCAGCCTGCCCGCGAATTGCAGAAGTATCACGTCGCCATGCGCATGGCCGAAACTGTCGTTGACCTGCTTGAAATGATCGATGTCGAGGATCATCAGCGCGTGCACGCCCTGCCTGCGGTCTGCCCTGGCGAAGATGCTGTTAAACCGGGTGATGAAGGCGCGGCGATTGGGGATGCCGGTCAACTCGTCGGTCTGCGCCAGCTGCATCACCTGGTCGCGTTCCTGCTCGATCCTGTCACGCTCGCGGCGCAGCGATAGGGCGCACAGCGCCACCACCACGCTGGTGGTGAACGCCTCGATCAGCACTGCGGTATAGAAGCCGAGATCGAAGATCGGCAGATCGGCAATCACGCCGTTGGCGCGCAGCACCCGGCTGACCGCGACCAGGCCCACTCCCGAAAGCCCCAGCAGTTGCAGCATCGCCATCCGGTCGCCCTTGATCGCATTGCGCACCAGCACGGAAATGGCGGTGAGCACCATCGCGCCAAAAGCGAGATGGATGATCTGCGCGCCCACAAACGGCAGCCATGGCGATGCCAGTATGATTGCGAAAGTAACCGCGCAGCAGCCGAACCCGGCGATGTGGAGCGCGCGCAGCCATGCCGCCCCCATCAGTTCGCGGCTGCACAGCCTGCCGATCAACAGGCAGGCCGACATGGCCACCCAGCCAAGCGCAAGATAGACGGTGATCGAGCGCTGCACCATCGTCGCCTGCGGAAACAGATCGAAGATGATCCCCGACCAGGCGATGTGATTGACGATGAGGCCCGTCACCATCATCGTGTGGAACAGGATGAACCTTTCGCGCAGCGCGAGGAAGAACACGCCGTTGAGCAGCAGCGGGGCGAACAGCAGGCCCATCACCAGCGCGCTGCTTATGCGGCCACTGTGATGGAGCGCGATATCGTGTGCCCGCTCGGCCAGCTCGATGTCATACCAGTTGGTCGGATCGAAGGGGTTGTCGATCTTGAGCAGGATGGCGGTGGGGCGCACCCCCGCCTCGTCCATATAGGGCAGCGAGACGGCATAGGGTGCCCGCCACCGCGCTGTCTGGTCGGCCAGCGAATGATCGGTGGTAATCAGCCGCCCATCGGCAAATTGGCGGGTCAGCGTGAAGGCACCGTGGCGTGAGGTGCGCACGCGCAGCACCGGATCACCCAGGCCTTCATCCGCCGCGCCGATATCGGCCGCGATCCAAAGCGTATAGGTGGCTTTCGCCATCTTGTCCGGCCCGCAATCGAACTCGGCACGCCGCGCCATGATCTGCGCCGGGGTCGCCTCGGCAGAACCGGCGAGGGTGCACAGCTGCGGGCCAAGCTGGCGCAGCTCGGCCGCATGCGCGGCATGAACGGGCACCATGCCGATAACGGCAAGCACCAGCCACAGGCCGATAAGCTTTGCGAACCCGAACAATGCGCGCCCCCTTTGATGGTAGGGAGAGATACCGAGTGAGCGTTAAGAAACCTTGTTCACCAGACAGTTGGTTGAAATCCGGGGACGACGAACTTGGTAAAGACAAGCCAAGATGGCGGTTGGTGCGAAGTTCATCACTGTTTTCGCGGCACAGCTGCACGCGCAATTGAACCGCGGATGGAGAGCGCCAACCGGATGATACAAGCAATTTCTCGCGATCCGGCCCGCCAGCCATGTTCTTCAGGATGCGCATGGACCTAGCGCGCACGAATGATATGGAGGGGCCGAGAATCGAAGGAGGTTATCTTGTCCAGCACCGTTCCCGCATATCCCGCACTCAATCTGCTGATCGGTGAAGAGGCGATCGGCGCTTCCGGTCGCGAAACAATCGATGTGCTCGATCCCGCGACGGGCGAGGTCATCGCCGCACTGCCCAAGGCGACCACGGCCGATCTTGACGCAGCGCTGGAGGCTGCCGCGCGCGGCTTCAAGCAATGGCGCGCGACCTCTGCCGACCAGCGCGAAGCGGTGCTGCGCAAGGGCGCGGCGCTGATCCGCGAGCGGGCCAAGGATATCGGCGCGGCCATCACCCGCGAACAGGGCAAGCCGCTGAAGGAAGCGGTGGGCGAGACGATCTATTGCGCCATGCTGCTCGAATTCTACGCCGGTGAATGCAAGCGGCTCTATGGCAAAACGCTGGTTCGTCCGGACGGTCAGCGGGTCGAAGTGAGGCACGAGCCGGTTGGCCCGGTGGCGGGCTTTTCGGCGTGGAATTTCCCTGCGCTCAACGTGATCCGCAAGGTTGGCGGGCCGCTGGCGGCGGGCTGTTCGGTCATCGTCAAGCCGTCGGAGGAAACGCCGGCGGGCGGGCTGGGTATCGTCCAGGCCTTGCGCGATGCCGGGGTGCCCGCTGACGTATGCCAGGCCGTGTTCGGTGTGCCCGACGACATCAGCCGCCATCTGCTCGCGAGCCCGGTTATCCGCAAACTCACCTTCACCGGCTCGACCGCGGTGGGCAAGCATCTTGCCAAGCTGGCGGCGGAGAACCTTCAGCGCGCCACGCTGGAGCTGGGCGGGCATGGGCCGGTGCTGGTGTTCAATGATGCCGACATCGACAAGGCGCTCGATACCATGGCGGGCAACAAGTTCCGCAATGCCGGGCAGGTCTGCGTCAGCCCCACGCGCTTCCTGGTAGAAGAGGACGTGTTCGAGCGCTTCCGTGACGGCTTTGTCGAGCGGGCGAAGGCGGTCAAGGTCGGCAATGGCTTCGACGGCGACACGGTAATGGGCCCTATGGCGAGCCAGCGCGGCCCGGATGGCATTCAGGCCAAGCTGGCCGACGCGATCGAAAAGGGAGCCAAGCTGGGCGCGGGCGGAAACCGCATCGGCAACCAGGGCTATTTCCATGAGCCCACCGTGCTGAGCGAAGTGCCGCTCGACGCGACCATCATGAATGAGGAGCCGTTCGGCCCGGTCGCCCTGATCAACCCGATGAAGGGCGAGGAAGCGATGATCGAGGAAGCCAACCGGCTGCCTTATGGCCTTGCCGCCTATGCCTGGACCCAGGATGCGAAGCGCCGGATGCGGCTGGCCAGCGAGATCGAAGCGGGCATGATCGCGATCAATGGCGGCACGGTGAGCGCGGTGGATGCGCCCTTTGGCGGCGTCAAATGGTCGGGTTACGGGCTTGAGGATGGCGCCGAGGGTGTCACCGCCTGCATGGTCTCCAAAACTATCCACGAAGCCGTCTGAGGGAAGGAAGCCCGAATGAAGACCCGTGCCGCTGTGGCTTTTGAGGCCAAGAAGCCGTTGGAAATTGTCGAAGTTGAACTTGAGGGGCCGAAAGCGGGCGAAGTGCTGGTGGAGATCATGGCCACCGGCATCTGCCATACCGATGCCTATACGCTCGACGGGTTCGATTCCGAAGGCATCTTCCCCAGCATCCTGGGCCATGAGGGCGCCGGGATCGTGCGTGAAGTTGGGCCGGGCGTGAGCTCGGTGAAGCCGGATGACCACGTGATCCCGCTCTACACGCCCGAATGCCGCCAGTGTAAGTCGTGCCTGTCGGGCAAGACCAATCTGTGCACCGCGATCCGCGCGACGCAGGGCCAGGGGCTGATGCCCGATGGGACATCGCGCTTCAGCTACAAGGGGCAGACGATCTTCCACTACATGGGCTGCTCGACCTTTTCGAACTTCACCGTGCTGCCCGAGATCGCGGTGGCGAAGATCCGCAAGGATGCGCCGTTCCAGAGCAGCTGCTACATCGGCTGCGGCGTGACCACGGGCGTCGGTGCTGTGATCAACACCGCCAAGGTGCAGGTGGGCGACAATGTGGTGGTGTTCGGCCTCGGCGGGATCGGCCTCAACGTGATCCAGGGCGCGCGTCTAGCTGGTGCGAACAGGATTATCGGTGTCGATATCAACCCGGATCGCGAGGAATGGGGCCGCAAGTTCGGCATGACCGAATTTCTCAATTCGAAGGGCATGAGCCGCGAGGACATCGTGGCGAAGATCGTGCTGATGACTGATGGCGGGGCGGATTATACCTTCGATGCGACCGGCAATACCGAAGTGATGCGCACCGCGCTGGAGGCCTGCCACCGCGGCTGGGGAACCAGCATCATTATCGGCGTGGCCGAGGCGGGCAAGGAAATCGCCACCCGTCCGTTCCAGCTGGTGACAGGGCGCAACTGGCGCGGCACCGCCTTTGGGGGTGCGAAGGGCCGCACTGACGTGCCCAAGATCGTCGACATGTACATGACCGGCAAGATCGAGATCGACCCGATGATCACCCATGTGATGGGCCTCGAAGATATCAACACCGCCTTCGACCTGATGCATGAAGGCAAGTCGATCCGCTCGGTCGTCGTCTATTGAGTTCCTTTCGCTTGACCGGACCCCTCCGGCAGGACACGTAGCGAATCGCAACCCAAAGAGGAGACTTTGCGAATGTACAGTCACATGATGGTCGGTTCGAACGACATCGACCGGTCCAAGACCTTCTACGATGCCACCTTCAAGGCCATGGGCGGCAAGGAAGGCATCAAGGATGACAAGGGCCGCCTGATTTACATGCACAATGGCGGGTTGTTCCTTGTCACCACCCCGATTGACGGCAAGCCAGCCACGGCGGGCAATGGCTGCACTATCGGCTTTGCCATGACTCCGGAGCAGGCCGATGCCTGGCACACGGCGGGCGTGGCCAATGGCGGCACCGCAATCGAGGATCCGCCGGGCGTGCGCGAAGGCGGCGGCATGTCGCTTTATCTCGCCTATCTGCGCGATCCTGACGGCAACAAGCTCTGCGCCCTCCACCGGATGTAATCTGCGGAGCCGGATTCCCGAAAGGCGCGGCGGGGTAGGCCTTTGTGCTGACCTCGCCGCGCTTTTGCGTCTCTAGAGCTGCACCACCTTCTGCTCGATGGCACCGAAGATCGAGTGATTGTGCGCGTCGCGCATTTCGATCCGCACAGTGTCACCCGGCTTCATGAACCCGGTCTTGGGCGCGCCGTCATAGATCGTCTCGATCATGCGGATTTCCGCAATGCAGCTATAGCCAAGCCCGCCTTCGCTGACCGGTTTACCCGGGCCGCCATCCGCACCCTTGTTGCTGATCGTGCCTGAACCGATGATCGCGCCAGCGCCCAGATTACGCGTTTTGGCCGCATGCGCGACCAGCTGCGCCATGTTGAAGGTCGCATCTACGCCCACTTCCGCACGGCCGAATGCCTCGCCGTTATAATCGACCATCAGCGGCAAGTGGACGAGCGAATCCTTCCATGCATCGCCCAACTCGTCAGGCGTGACAGCTACCGGCGAGAACGCGCTGGAGGGTTTGGACTGGAAGAAGCCGAACCCCTTGGCCAGCTCGCCCGGAATCAGCCCGCGCAGCGAGACATCATTGACCAGCATCACTAGCTTGATGTGGCTGGCCGCGTCCTCAGCCGAAACGCCCATCGGCACATCGTCGGTGATCACTGCCACTTCGCCTTCCATGTCGCAGCCCCAGGCCATATCGCCCAGCGGGATATCCTCACGCGGGGCAAGGAAGGTGTCGCTGCCGCCCTGATACATCAGCGGATCGTGATAGAAGCTTTCCGGCACTTCGGCATCGCGCGCTTTGCGCACCAGCTCGACGTGGTTGATATAGGCAGAGCCATCCGCCCATTGATAGGCGCGCGGCAACGGCGAATGCGCCTCACGTTCGTGAAAGCGTTCGCACGGCACCGCTTCATGTTCGACGTCTGTTGCCAGCACTTCCAGTTGGGGTGCGATGTCTGTCCAATTGTCGAGCGCGGCCTGCAGTGTTGGTGCGATATTATCTGCGGCGCAATAGCGTGTGAGATCCTTCGAGACGACGACGAGCATTCCGTCGCGAGTGCCGTCGTTGAGCGTGGCGAGTTTCATGAGCTTCTCTCTGGATTGTCAGGTTGGTTATCGGGATGCGCGCGCTGGAATTCAGGCAAGGCAAGGCATGCCTGTGCGATACGCATGGTATGCGGCTTGTCGCTGAAATCGAACCGGAAACGTTCGGCATTGTAGAATTGCGGCAGCAGCACGACTTCGAAAAATCCCGGCGCACCAAACAGGAAGTCGCCCGTTCCCAGCTGTGCCAGCCGTGCTTCAAGCGGCACAAAGGTGCGCGCCAGCCAATGGCGATACCAGGTGTCAATCTCGTCCTGAGAATGGCCAAGCGGCTCCTTGAGATATTTCAGCACCGGCGAATTGTTCACTGCGTGGGTTTCCGTCGCAATGGCATAGGCCAGCTCGCGTGCGGTGTAACGATCTTCCAGCGCTGCGGGCAGCAGCGGCTTGTCGGGATAGGCTTCATCGAGCCATTCGAGCTGCGCCATGGATTGCGCGCGGTCTCGCCCGTCAGCCTCCAGCATGGGCACGCTGCCAAAGGGATTGCGGCGGGTATAGTCCATACTCTTCTGCTCGCTGGTGAGCAGGTTCACCGGGATATATTCGTAGGCGATGCCCTTCAGTTCCAGCGCGATGCGCAGGCGGTAGCTCGTCGAGCTGCGATAATATCCGTAGAGTTTCATGACGCTCGTTTCCTCGTCATTGCGAGCCTGCGAAGCAGGCGCGGCAATCCATGGACCGAATTTTACGGCGCGGATGAGCCGTGGATCGCCGCGCTCCCTGCGGTCGCTCGCGATGACGAATTCGCGTCATCAAAACGCCGCGATGCCGGTAATCCCGCGCCCCAGGATCAGCGCGTGGACATCATGCGTGCCTTCGTAGGTGTTGACCGTCTCGAGGTTCACCATGTGGCGGATCACCTGGTATTCCTCGCTGATGCCATTGCCGCCATGCATGTCGCGCGCCATCCGCGCGATCTCAAGCGCCTTGCCGACATTGTTGCGCTTGACGACGCTGATCATGTCGGGCGCAAAGCGGCCCTCGTCCATCAACCGCCCGACGCGCAGCGAACCCTGCAGCCCCAACGCGATATCGGTCAGCATATCGGCCAGCTTCTTCTGGTAGAGCTGGGTCGCCGCCAGCGGGCGGCCGAACTGCTTGCGGTCGAGCCCATATTGCCGCGCCGCATGCAGGCAGAACTCGGCCGCGCCCAATGCCCCCCAGCTGATGCCATAGCGCGCGCGGTTGAGGCAGCCGAACGGCCCTTTCAGGCCCTGGACATCGGGCAGCAGCGCATCGGCGCCCAGTTTCACATCGTCCATCACGATCATGCCGGTGGTGCTGGCTCGCAGCGAGATCTTGCCTTCGATCTTGGGTGCGGAAAGCCCCTTCATGCCCTTTTCCAGCACGAAGCCGCGAATGCCGCCGCCGTGTTCCTCGCTCTTGGCCCAGACCACGAAGACATCGGCGAAGGGGGCGTTGGAAATCCAGGTTTTCGAGCCATTCAGCACGTAGCCGTCACCATCCTTGCGGGCGACGGTCTTCATCCCGCCAGGGTCACTGCCTGCATCGGGCTCGGTCAGGCCGAAGCAGCCGATCAGCTCGCCCGAGGCGAGGCCGGGCAGATATTTGCGGCGCTGCTCCTCCGAGCCATAGGCATGGATCGGATACATCACGAGCGATGACTGAACGGAGGCCATCGAGCGATATCCGCTATCGACCCGCTCGATCTCGCGCGCGATCAGGCCATAAGCGACATAGCTGGCACCCGCGCCGCCATATTCCTCTGGCAAGGTTGCGCCCAGCAGGCCGGCCTGGCCCATCAGCGGGAAAAGCTCGGGTGCGTCGATCTCTTCGGCAAAGGCCTTGATCACGCGCGGCTGCAATTCGCCCTGCGCAAAGCCGCGCGCCGCATCGCGGATCATCCGCTCGTCTTCGCTCAGCTGGCTTTCGAGATCGAAGGGGTCTTCCCAATTGAACGGGACCATCCCGGACATAGTATCTCCTGTAACTATCTTGCCTGACCCATTGCAGCCTTGTCATGCCGGGGCAAGCATGGACTGGCGGTTATATCGGGCGATACAGAAGCGGAGCCGATCATGAAAGCGCGACTTTTTCGCGCATGGCCGCTGCCGGTCATCCGGCAGGAGTTCATCCGTTCTGGCCGAACTTTCCGATGAAGCCGGACTCATCACCTGAACTCAGCAATTTGGCCTGTTCGACCCAGGAGTCACGCCGGATACGACCCTGGAATTTGCCCAGCAGTGCGTCGATCCGGTCAATCTCCGTATCGTCCCACTCGGCGATATCGGCATAACGCGTTACGCCCAATTCGCCGAGCATGGCTGCAATCTTCGGACCGAGTCCCTTGATCCGGGTGAGGTCGTCGCCGCCGGCGGGGGCCGAAGCGGGCGAGGGTGCGGGCGAGGGTGCGGGTGCCGGGGTGGAAGTCGCGGGGTTGCCAGTGCGCGGCGCAGCATCGATCAGCGCCTGGTTGCGCCTGGCGCGCTCGGCCCCTTCGTCCAGCACGTCGCGCTTGTCGGACTTGACCGATGTCTTGCGATTGGCGAGGAGCACAAACCACCCGATCGCCACTGCAATCACCAGCGCAATCAGCATCCATGGCCAGTAGTCGGCGATCATCTGCTCCATCGGGTTATCATCCTCGGCCGGTTAACTCGCGGGGCCATTAGCAGCGCGCGGAGGGCAAAGCCAACCATGCAATGCGCGCAGATCAGGCCGTGGTTTCCTTGCCGCCGATATTGCGCCGAAACAGCACGCGGTCTTCCGGGCCAAAGCCCTTGTGCCAGATCACCCAGCCATATGTGCCCATGATCAGCGGAATGCCGATGATCAGTTCGGCCCATTCAGGTAGCAGCGTGGCGAAATATCCCACCATTACGGCCGGGGCGACCGCCCATACCAGCGGCCAGCGCCAGTTACTGACGGGAAAGCCCAGAATGCGCGCGAGCAGCCAGGCCTTGACCAGGCTGGCAGTGCCCAGCGCCAGCATCAGCGCAATCGCCGCGCCCGCCGCCTTGTACGGTTCGCCATAGCCCAGCCGTTCGACCAGCAGCATCGCGCCCACCGTCAACGCGCCCTGCAGCGCGATCGTGCCGAGCGAAATCGCAAGGTTGCGCTTGCGCGCGACATAGACCAGCGCGGCTTCGCACACGACAGCTTTCGCGGCCACGACCTCGGCCAGCAGCAGGAAGGCGAGCGCCCCCGTGCCGCCGACGAAATTAGGGCCGACCAGCCCCATCACCGCTTCGCCGGGAATACCCAGCGCCAGCGCGATGCCGGCCTGTGCAGCGATGATCCAGAAGCCTACCTGGCGCACCTGCGAGGCGATTGCGGAGAAGTTCTTTTCTTTCAGATTGCGCGTGATCACCGGGCCCAGGATCGGCTCAAAACTGGTCTTGAGCTTCTGCGGCAGGCTGGCGACCTGCTGCGCAACGTAATAGATGCCCACCGCGGCGGGCGCGGCGAAGAAGCCGAGGATGAAGATGTCGAGCCGCCGTGTGCCCCATTCGACCGCGTCGGCCAAGGCCAGCGGGAAGGCGCGCGCGCTCATCCGGGCCATCTTTACCGGATGCGGCCTCCAACCGCGGGGCAGGCCATAGGTACGCACGAAAGGCCAGGCTGCGGCGAGTAAACCGGCGAAGATCGAGGCGATATAGGCCAGTGCCAGCCCGCTATCGTTCAATGAGGTGTAGAAGAACACGCCAGCCATGATCGAGATCGTCCACGGCTCCACCACCGCGCGGGCGCGCACCGTGGCGGCGATGTCATAGCGATAGGCCTGCGCGGCCAGCAGGATTTCGGTCAGCGCATAGGCTGGAATGGCAATTACCAGCAACCGGTCAAGCTCGGTGTAATTGCCGCTCGGAAACATCGGGGCGGGAAAGAACCACAGCACCAACGCGGCGGCGCAGGAGAGCAGCAACGCCAGCAGCATCCCGTCAAACACCAGGTTGACCGGTTCATCCTCGCCTTCTGTCAGGCGCTGCGCCAGCCCGCGCTTCTCGCCCATCGAGCAGACCAGTGCGATAAGCTCGATCACCACCAGCGCGCTGGCAAAACGGCCCAATGCATCGGCGCCGTAAAGCCGCCCGGCGATGAACAGGAACGGCAGCCGCGCCGCCAGTCGCAGCAGGAACCCCAGAAAATTGGTGCGTCCACCCTTGGCCAGCGCGGCAATGTCACCCTGATCGCTGCTGGTGGGCTCTTGCGGCGAAGCCGAACTGCTCACGCGTCCTCGCCCCATTCAGCGGTGAGCGGGCGCGCCAGCAGGGCATTCACCACTTTGCCCGGTGCTGCCCCGCCAAGCAGGGTATTGACCGCGTTGACGATCGGCATGTCGATCGCTCGATCGCGCGCCAGCTGCTCCAGCACCGGCGCGGTAAACGCGCCTTCGGCCACGGTGCGGCGGTCCGCCATCAGCGCCTGCGCATCGCCGCCTTCGCCAAGCGCCTTGCCGAGCGAGAAGTTGCGGCTTGAGGTTGAGCTGCAGGTCAGCACCAGATCGCCCAACCCGCACAGCCCGGCAAGCGTCTCCGGCTGCGCACCCAACGCCTCGCCGAAGCGCAGCATTTCGGCATAGCCGCGCGCGATCAGGGCTGCGCGCGCATTCTGGCCCAGGCCCAGCCCGTCGACCACACCGCAGGCAATCGCCAGCACGTTCTTGATCGACCCGCCGATTTCCGCGCCGGTCACGTCGTCCGAATAATAGGGGCGGAAGGCGGGGCGGGCCACGGCGGGTGCGAGCCGATTCCATTGTTCGCGGCCGCCGCTGCAGGCCAGCGTGACCGCGGTCGGGAGACCGGCGGCAACTTCGTGTGCAAAGGTGGGGCCTGACAGCACGGCGATCTCGCTCGCGGGCAGGGCTTCCCTGGCGACATCGTTCATCAAGCGGCCGCTTCCGGCCTCGATCCCCTTGCTGCACAGCACCAGGTCGCGCGGCGCAGTGGCCATCTGCGCCAGAACGCTGCCCAGATGCTGCGCGGGGGTGACCGCCAGCACGGTCTCGAACCCCGCGAAATCGGCGAGGTTACCGGTTGCGCGAATCGTTGGGTGAAGGCTGGCTGATGGCAGATAGGGTGTGTTGCGGTGTTCGGAATTGATCTCACTCGCAACCTCGGGCTCGAGCGCCCAGATCAGCACTTCGCGCCCGTCGCTGGCCAACATCTGCGCCAACGCGGTGCCCCACGCGCCCGCACCCAGCACACCAACCGGGGTTCGATGCTGCGTCATGCCTTGACCCCCGCACCGCGCGCAGGCGCAGCCTCAGGGTCGAGCGGCCAGCGCGGCCGCGCGGCGAAATCGAGCGGATCGAACCTGCCAAGCGGCAGCCGCTCGCAACCGGCCCAGGCGATCATCGCAGCATTGTCGGTACACAGCGCCATAGGTGGAGCGGTGAAGCCCATTGCGCGGCGCGAGGCAAGTTCTTCCAGAGCGGTGCGGATCGATCGGTTGGCGGCCACGCCCCCGGCAACCACCAGGCTGGGAACGGTGTCAATCCGTTCAATGGCGTGCTCAAGCCGGTCAACCAGGCAATCGATCGCTGCCTGCTGGAAGCTTGCAGCAATGTCTGCATCGGCGTGGTCACCGCTGTCATGCGCGCGCAAAACCGCGCTCTTGAGCCCGGCAAAGGAGAAATGCGGTTCTTTGGAACCAAGCAGCGGGCGCGGCAGCCGCACCGCCTGTGGATCGCCCTGCAAGGCCAGCTTTTCAAGCGCAGGGCCACCGGGATAACCAAGGCCCAGGATCTTGGCGCTCTTGTCAAAGGCTTCGCCCAGCGCGTCGTCGATAGTGGTGGCGAGGCGGCGATAGCGCCCTACGCCTTCGACCAGCAATATCTGGCAGTGCCCGCCCGAAACCAGCAGCAACAGATAGGGAAATTCCAGCGCCGGATCGGCCAGCCGCGGGCTCAGGGCATGCCCTTCGAGATGATTTATTGCCAGCAGCGGCTTGCCCGAAGCCATCGCCAGCGCCTTGGCGGTGACCAGCCCCACCATCACACCGCCGATCAGGCCAGGGCCAGCGGTTGCCGCGATCGCGTCGCAATCGGCCAGCGTCACGCCAGCCTCCTGCATCACAGCCTCCAGCATCGGGGCAAGCCTTTCAGCGTGCGCGCGCGCTGCGATTTCCGGCACTACCCCGCCATAGGGTGCGTGCTCGGCCACTTGCGAGGCGATCTGCTGGGCGCGGATGGTGCGATCGCTATCCACCAGCGCCACTGCGGTTTCGTCGCAGCTGGATTCTATGCCCAAGACGAGGCCCATGCCGCTTTCCCTTAGAGGTTTGCGAGGCTAGAGCAAGCGCAGCTATGAGCTCAACGACAGCGAAAATCCGGCTTGGCACGCGCAGTTCGCCGCTGGCGATGGTGCAGGCGCACGAGGCACGCTCGCGGCTGTGCGCCGCGCATGGCTGGGCCGAGGACGCGGTCGAACTGGTTCCGGTGCTGGCCAGCGGCGACAAGGTGCTCGACCGGCCGCTGGCGGAAATCGGCGGCAAGGCATTGTGGACCAAGGAGCTTGATCACTGGCTGCACGAAGGCCGGATCGATGCGGCGGTGCATTCGATGAAGGATGTCGAGACGCTGCGGCCCGCAACGCTCGCCATTGCTGCGGTGCTGCCGCGCGCCGATGTGGCCGACCGGCTGATCGGAGCCGCCAGCATTGCCGATATTCCCCGGGGCGCGACGGTGGGCACCAGCGCGCCGCGCCGGGCGGCGCAGCTGCTCCATGCCCGGCCTGACTGCAATGTGGTGTCATTCCGCGGCAATGTAGCAACCCGGCTGTCCAAGCTTGAGCGGGGCGAGGCGGATTGCACGCTGCTGGCATCGGCCGGGCTCGACCGGCTGGGCGAAAATGCGATTGGCGCACGGCTTGACCCGGAAATCTGGCTCCCCGCACCGGCGCAGGGCGCGATCGGGATCGAATGCCGGGCGGACGATGATCAGACCCGGGCGCTGCTGGCGGCGATCGATCACGCGCCCAGTCACCATGCTGTGCTGGCCGAGCGTGCTCTGCTCATGGCGCTGGGTGGAAATTGCCACAGTCCGATCGCCGTGCTGACCACGGCAGAAGGGGATGCACTGACCCTGCGCTGCGCTCTGTTCAGCCCGGACGGTGCCGATCGGATCGAAGCGAGCGCCAGCGGCGCGGCGAGCGAGCATGATTGGCTATCAGGGATGGGTGCCGATCTGTTGGCGCGCCTGACCCCCGGCATGGTGCCGTATTTCGGGCTTAAAGCCGGCTGATGCGGGTATTTGCCATCCGGCCCGAGCCGGGGCTTTCCGCGACCATTGCCGCTGGCGCTGCCTGCGGCCTGCCGATTGCCGGATACCCGCTATCCCGGATTGCGCCGAGCGGCTGGACGCTGCCCGACCTGGCCGGGATCGATGCCCTGCTGGTGGGGAGCGCGAATGTGTTCCGCCATGGTGGAGAGAAGCTCCAGGCATTGGCCCATTTGCCGGTTCTGGCGGTGGGCAAGGCCAGCGCCAAGGCGGCAGAGGGCGCTGGTTTCAAGGTTGCGGCAATCGGCACAGGCGGGTTGCAATCGCTGCTTGATGCGCTTGAGCCGGGCTTTAGCCATCTGCTGCGGCTGGCGGGCGAACAGCATGTCGCACTCAATCTGCCAGCCGGCAGGGAGCTTACACTTCGTGTCGTATATCGTGTGCAAGACACCGATATTAAACCGGAATTTGAGAGAGAATTGAATAAGGGTGCGCTTGTCCTGCTGCATTCTGCGGCTGCGGCCAGGCATTTTGCCGAGGAGTGCGACCGGCTGGGCCTGGATCGCGGCGTGATCGCACTGGCAGCGCTGGGGCCGCGTATCCTTGAGCCGGTGGGTGAAGGGTGGCTGAGCGCCCGCTCGGCAGTGGCCCCGAACGAAGCTGCGCTACTGGCCTTGGCGCAGGACATGTGCCAATAATGGTCGGCAAGGGGTCAAGAGCTGGGTAAAAGCAGCAAGGTCGCAGAACGGACGGTTATGGAATCAAGGTTTGGCAGTCGCCGCAAAGGCCCGTCGATGCGGCCCATCCTGGGTGCAGCAGTGGCATCCTTTCTGCTGGGCGCTGCACTGGTTGGCTATTACTTCTGGCCTGCTGGCGAAACTGACAAGCAAACTGCGGTGGCTGTAGCTGAAGATGCCGGAAATACCGAATCTGACGTAGACGCCGAAGGGGGGCTCTCTCCCGAGCCCACACCGACGGCGGTTGCCAATCGGGCCGCTCAGGCAACCGAGGCGGTTGAGCGCGTAGCAGAACAGCAGGGCGGGCTGGACCAACGGCTGGCCGCGGCTGAACAGCGGCTGGCGCGGCTGGACCTGCAAGCCCAGGCGGCGGCCGGCAATGCCGCGCGGGCCGAAGGGCTGCTGATCGCTTTTGCTACCCGCCGTGCAGTGGAGCGCGGGGCAGAGCTTGGCTATCTGGCGGATCAATTGCGGCTGCGCTTTGGCGATAGCTGGCCCAATGCAGTGCGCACCATCATCACCTTTTCGCGCGATCCGATCACGCTGGACGTGTTGCAGGCGCGGCTTGACGGGCTGGGGCCGCAATTGCGCGAACGCGAAGGGATCAACTCGTGGACCGATTTGCGCCGCGAGCTCGGCGAGCTGTTCGTGATCCGCCGCGAGAGCACGCCATCGCCGCAGCCCGAACGGCGGCTGACTCGGGCCAAGCGGTTCCTCGAAAGCGGACGGATCAATTCGGCGATCGGCGAAGTGCGGAACATGCCGGGCGCAGCGAAGGCCGAGGCCTGGATTGCGGATGCCGAGCGTTATGCTGCGGCAATGGACGCGCTGGAAACGATCGAAACCGCCGCGGTGCTCGATCCGGGCCGGTTGCGTGATGGCGCGGGCAATCCGGTGGAACAGCGCAGCCCGGTGGAAGGGCCGGGCGAATAGGGCCGATCAGGCGCGCAGCAATGCGGGCGCATCGCCCGACACGCCGCGCGCTTCATCCATGAACCAATGCTTGAGCATGGGCATGCGCTGCACGCCGGCCATGCCGAGGCGGCGGATCGCCGAAGCAGTCTTTCCGCGCAGGCCGAACAGCCGGGTCAGCCCGTCGGTTGCGCCCATCACCATCAGCGAATCGAGCGCGCGCCAGTTTTCATAACGCTTCAGTGCTTGCGCATCGCCCGGGTCCAGCCCCAGCCGTCGCGCTTCCTCCAGCACTTCGACCAGCGCGCCGACATCGCGCAGGCCGAGGTTGAGACCCTGCCCGGCGATCGGGTGCATTCCGTGCGCCGAATCGCCGACCAACGCCAATCGTTCGCCGGTCAGCCGCGCGGTGTGCTGCAGGCTGAGCGGATAAGAGGAACGCTGGCTGTTGAGCGTGACCTCACCCATGATATCGCCCATTCGCTTGATTACTTCGGCCAGGAACGCCCTGTCCGACAGCTTCAGCACGCCCGCCGCGTCATTTTCGCTGACGGTCCACACCAGCGCGCTGCGATGGGAGCCGTCAGGCCCGTCAAGCATGGGCAGCAGCGCGAAGGGGCCGTCGGGATAGAAGATCTCCCAGGCGACATTGTCATGCGATCTGGAGTGGGTGAGGCCAACGATGATCGCACGGTGGTGATAATCCCACTTCGCCATCTTGAGCCCCTCTTCCTCGCGGCTGGGTGAGACGCGGCCTTCAGCGCCCACCATCAGCGCGGCTTCGAGCACCGTGCCGTCACCCAGCGTTGCCGAAACGCCGAACTCGCCGCGTTCGCGCGTGACCACGTCAACCGGCGCATGCCAGGCGATCAGGGGCTCCTGCTCTGCCGCCTCGAACAGCGCCAGGCGCAATTGCCGGTTGGCGAACATCCGCCCCAGCGTGCCATCATGCGGCGCCGGGGTGAAATCGATCCGTCCGGGTTTCATCTGGTCGCTGACCGCGATTGAGGCGATCGGGCAGCCGTATGGCTCAAGCCTATCGGCGATACCGATATTGGTGAACAGGTTCCAGCTGGCGGTCGAAATGGCCGAGGCGCGCCCGTCGAAGCCCTCGGCGGTGAGCGACCCGGGATCCGCACGATCGACCACATGGCTGGAAAAGCCCTTGCGGGCAGCCGCCAGCGCCAGGGTCATGCCCACCAGCCCGCCGCCGATTATCAGGAGATCGCGCTTTTCGTTCATCGGAACCGTAACCCTGAGCCAAAGGTTTGCGAATAGTTTGAGACATCCCTAGAGGGTCAGCCGTGAACGAAGCAAGGATGTTGAACAAGATCCGCGCGATCTTGGCGCTGCTGGCGCTGCTTGGCGCGCTTGCCGTAGCTGGCCCCTTGCGCGCGCAGAATAACAACCTTGCCGCCAGCCTGCATGCCGATGGGGCAGCCATGGCGGGCCAAACGCTGACGCTCGCCATCCATTTCGAACCCGTGTCCGAAGAATGGCACGGCTATTGGTCCAATCCGGGCGATGCCGGCCTGGGCATGCAGCTTGAATGGGAGCTGCCCGATGGATGGCAGGCGGGCGAGCCAACCTATCCGGTGCCGCAGCAGCTGCGCATCAGCGGGCTGATGAACCACGTTTACAAGGGCAATTACGCAGTTCTGGTGCCGGTGACGGTGCCGGAAGATTTCGCGGCCTCGGGACCAATCCCGATAGCGGTGAACGGGCAATGGCTCGCCTGCACCGATGCCATCTGCGTGCCCGAGGGCGGCCGGATGAGCGCCATGCTGGCGGTTGATCCCGCAGCGGCGGTGGTCGATCGCCGTTTTGCGCAGTGGCGCGCGGCGATCGCCCCGCCACTCGACCGCAAGGGCCAGTTCGAGCTTGGCGGCGGCAAGCTGCGCCTGGCGATCCCGATCCCGGCGGCGATGGCGCTTTCCGATCCGCATCTGTTTATCCGCACCGAGCGGTTGGTCGATTACGCCGCGCCGCAGAGCTTCCGCCGCAAGGGGGACCTGTTGGTCGCCGAAATCCCGCTCAAGGGCGGAACGCAGCCCCAACGTGTCGAAGGCATATTGTCGCTGGGCGGAGGCAACGGCGTGAAGATCGAAGCGCTGGCGGGTGAGGTGCCTCAAGGCGGCACTCCGGTGGCGACGGGGCAGGGCAGTGCGGCCCCGCCAATCTGGCTGCTGGTGCTTGGCGCGCTGGCAGGCGGACTGGTGCTCAACATCATGCCCTGTGTGTTCCCGATCCTGAGCCTCAAGGCGATCAGCCTGGCGCGCGCTGGGGAAAGCGAGGTGCAGGCGCGCCGCGAAGGCACGGCCTATACTGCGGGCGTGATGCTGGCGACAGTGGCGCTGGGCGCAGTGTTGCTGGCGCTGCGCGCTGCGGGCGAGCAGGTGGGCTGGGCGTTCCAGTTGCAGGAGCCGGGCGTGGTGGTGTTCCTGCTGGTGCTGGCTGCCGTGATCACCGCCAATTTCGCGGGTATGTTCGAGCTGCCCTCGCTGTCGTTCACGCGGCAGGGCGAGCCGGCCAGCGCCTTTGCCACAGGGCTGCTCGCGGCCTTTGTCGCGACGCCTTGCACCGGCCCGTTCATGGCGGTGGCGCTGGGTGCGGCGCTGCTGCTGCCGCCGGTGCAGGCGCTGGTGCTGTTCGCGGCGCTGGGGCTGGGGCTGGCGTTGCCGTTCCTGTTGATCGGGTTCGTGCCGGCGCTGCGGCGTAAACTGCCGCGGCCCGGCGCCTGGATGGACACTTTCCGCAAGGCGATGGCGGTGCCGATGGGGCTGACGGCGCTCGCGCTGGTATGGCTGACCGCGCGGCTGGGCGGGCAGGGCTTTGCCATGTTCGCGCTGGTGATGACCGCAGGGGTGATCATGGCGCTGATCGCAGTCGGGCGGCTGCAGCGGCGCGGCAAGATGGCCTGGCCCGCCTTCGGCCTGATCGCGGCGCCTTTCCTGATCTTTGGCGCGTTTGCGCTGCCCGCCAGCTTTGCCGAGCAGAATAACCAAAGCTCCGAATCGCTGCTCCAGCCGCGCCCGTTCAGCGAGGCTGCGTTGGCCGAGGCGCGCTCCAGCGGCAGGCCGGTGTTCGTGTGGTTCACAGCCGACTGGTGCGTCACCTGCAAGGTCAATGAAAGCGTGGCGATCGAGCGCCAGGTGACCAAAGCTGCGTTCGACAAGGCTGGCGTGATCGCCATGGTGGGGGACTGGACCCGCCGCGATGCAGCGATCAGCACTTTCCTGACCGCACAGGGCGCCGCGGGCGTGCCGCTCTATCTGTGGTACGAGCCGGGCGCGCAGGCCGAGCAGCTGCCGCAGGTGTTGACTGCTGACATGCTTATTGAACGGGCGCAGCGCCCTCGCTGATTGTTGCTGCCGGAGCGGAGGCGCTACAGCTCTCGATCAAAGCGCCGGGGCGCGGGCTTGGATTGAGAACCACGCGGCCTGCGCCGGGAATGGTAACGGCCACTTCGCGCCTTCCGGTGAGCACTTCCCAGTTTGGATCGCTGGCCGGTAATTCTGCCTGCCACAGCCATTCACCATCCACCTCGGTCGCGTCGATTGGGATGCGCGATATATGCCCGTTGCCGATCAGGGCCGCAAAGGCCTTGGCGTTGGCATCTGCCTGCGCATAGCGGGTCAGCCTGATTGTGGCGACACCCTGAGCTTCAATGCAGCCGAGAGAGATGAGCGAGGGCTCACCCGCTTTCCCGTAAATGATTCGGCCAGGGGCGGCGCTATCAGCCCAGATTGCGCCCTCGGTATCGGGCGAATCGATCGGCTCGGAAGGACCGCCGGGTGCCGCGGGTTCGCTGACGGCGATATCGGCATCGGTTGGCGGGGGCTTGCAGGCGGCCAGCATTCCCACGGACGCGCTCAGAACAAGGCAGGCCGTGGTCCGCAGCCTAGCGCGCCTTGATAAAGGTTCGAATGTCATCAGAAAGCTTTTGCCGGTCCTCGTCGCGCACATACATCATGTGGCCGGCATCATAATATTCCCAGGTAATCCGGTCCTGCGGCATGCCGGTGCGGCTGAGCGAATATTCGGCGGCGAAAAAGGGCGTTGCAAAATCGTACCAGCCCTGCGCCACGAACACCCGCATCTGTGAATTTTCGCGCAGCGCCCTGCCCAGATAAGGTGCGACATTGAGATAGGCATTGGTGTCGCGTCCGCCCTTCAATTTCCAGTCCCAGTCGTTCACCCCGCCGATGGTGATATAATCGCGATCAGTCTGATAGCCGATAGTGCCGCGCAGAAAGCTGTTGGCGGCGGCGGTATAGCCCCCGTCAATACCGTAGAAGCTGGGATCATTGTCAGGCCCTTCACCGGCATTGTCGTAATCCTTGCCAGTATAGCGGCTGTCGAGCCGCCCGACGGTCAAGCCGCGGTCGCGCAGCAGTTCCTTGTAGAAGCGGTTGGGGGTGACGCGTAAATCGGTGTTTTCGAGATATTGTTCGGAAAGCCCGGTCAATCGCGCCAGCTGGCTGCGAATCGCGCTGCGTTCTTCGGCACTCGCCTTCTGCCCCTTGAGCAGGAAGGCGGCATAGGGGCCGATGGCAAACTGCCGCGCCTCCTCGGCAAAGGCGGCTGCCGACGTGCCTTCGGCCTTGCCGTGATAGAGCGCCGTCACTGCAAAGCTGGGCAGGTTGGTGATATAGCCCAGCTCGTTGCCTTCGGTATCGGCACCGGCGGCGAAATCGAGGATTGTCGAGATCAGGATCACGCCATTGAGTGCGACATCGTTATAGCCACCCTCCAGTTCGTTGACGACAGCGGCAGAGCGGGTGGTGCCGTAGCTTTCTCCGCCAAGAAATTTTGGGCTGTTCCAGCGATCGTTTTCGCTCAGCCATTTGCGGATAACCCTGGCGACCGAGGCGGCATCCTGGCTGACGCCCCAGTAATCCTTCGGATCAGTTTCGCCGATGGTATGGCTGAAGCCCGTGCCGACGGGATCGATGAACACCAAATCGGTGACGTCGAGGATCGAATCGGGATTATCGAGGATGGGGTAGGGCGGCGCGCCATCGTCGCGCGCGTCAGAGGGGATCGCGACGCGCTTCGGGCCGAATGCCCCCATCTGGAGCCACAGTGAGGCAGAGCCCGGCCCGCCGTTGAACAGGAAGGTCACGGGCCGGTTCGGGTCTTTGGGTTCAGCGATGTAGGATGTGGTGACAATCGCCGCCTTGGGTGTGCCTTTGTCATCCTTCAGCACCTGTTCGGCCACCGTGGCGGTATAACGCATGGTTCGCCCGCCGAAGGCGCCGCTGAGGCTCTTGCTGGCGGAGTTTGGCTGGTATTCGACCGCTGCTGCGGCAGGTTTGGGCTTGGTCTCTTCATCTGCCCGGGCGGCGGAAGAAACGACTGTGAGCGATAGCGCGGCAAGCGCCGCAGCAAGGGTGCGTGAAATCATGCGCGAAGGTCTATGTGACTTGCCCGGTGAAATCAATCGACGCTGATATCACCGCATTTTCCGCGAAGTCTTGCCGTAACGCATCTTGCGTGTGCCGGGGCGGCCTTCGGTGCTTTTGCCGACGATGGGCGCTTTCTTCTCGCCATCGGGCAAGCCCAGTTCCTCATTCTCCAGTCGCCGGATTTCATCGCGCAGGCGGCCCGCCTCCTCGAACTCCAGATCGGCGGCGGCCTCGCGCATCTTCTTCTCCAGATCCTCGATATAGGCGCGCAAATTGTGGCCCACCAGATTGTTGCGCCCGTCTTCCGCATCGATCTCCACCAGCACCCCGTCGCGGCTGGCGGTATCGGCGACGATATCGTGGATGGAGCGCTTGATGCTTTCCGGCGTGATCCCGTGTGCCTGGTTGAAGGCGTGTTGCTTTTCGCGTCGCCGGTCGGTTTCGGCCATGGCGCGTTCCATGCTGCCGGTGATCCGGTCGGCATAGAGGATCACCCGCCCGTCGACATTGCGCGCCGCGCGCCCGATGGTCTGGATTAGCGACGTCTCACTGCGCAGGAAGCCCTCCTTGTCGGCGTCGAGGATGCAGACGAGCCCGCATTCGGGGATGTCCAGCCCCTCGCGCAGCAGATTGATCCCCACCAGCACGTCATAGACGCCGAGGCGCAGGTCGCGGATCAACTCGATCCGCTCGAGCGTTTCGACGTCCGAATGCATGTAGCGCACCCTGATGCCCGCCTCGTGCATGAATTCGGTCAGATCTTCGGCCATGCGCTTGGTCAGCGTGGTGACGAGCGTGCGATAGCCAAGCGCCGCCGTGGCGCGGCACTGTTCGATGCAATCCTGCACCTGATCCTCGACGGGGCGGATCTCGACCGGCGGATCGATCAGCCCGGTGGGGCGGATCACCTGTTCGGCGAACACCCCGCCGGTCTGCTCCATTTCCCAACCGCCGGGCGTGGCTGAAACCGCTATTGTCTGCGGGCGCATCGCGTCCCATTCGTTGAATCTCAAAGGACGATTGTCGATGCAGCTGGGCAGGCGGAAACCGTATTCGGCCAGCGTGATCTTGCGCCGATGATCGCCCTTGGACATGGCCCCGATCTGCGGCACAGTCTGATGGCTTTCATCGACAAACAGCAGCGCATTTTCGGGCAGATATTCGAACAGCGTCGGCGGCGGCTCGCCCGGCAGCCGCCCGGTTAGGAAGCGGCTGTAATTCTCGATTCCTGCGCAGCTGCCGGTGGCGGCGATCATCTCGAGGTCGAAATTGGTGCGCTGCTCGAGCCGCTGGTGTTCGAGCAGCTTGCCCTCCGCCTCCAGCTCTTTCAGCCGCTCGGCCAGCTCGAACCGGATCGCCTCGGTCGCCTGCTTCATCGTCGGGCCGGGCGTGACATAGTGCGAATTGGCATAGACCCGTACCTTTTCCAGGCTGGCGCCCTTCTTGCCGGTGAGCGGATCGAATTCGCTGATCTCCTCGATCTCGTCACCGAAGAAGCTGATCCGCCACGCCATGTCTTCATAGTGGCTGGGAAACAGTTCCAGACTGTCGCCGCGCACGCGAAAACTGCCGCGCGCAAAGGCGGTATCGTTGCGCTTGTATTGCAGCGCCACCAGCTTGCGGATCAGCTCGCGCTGATCGACCGTGCTGCCTTGCTTGATGTCGAACACCATCGCCGAATAGGTCTCGACCGAGCCGATGCCGTAGAGGCAGGAAACCGAGGCAACGATCACCACATCGTCCCGCTCCAGCAGCGCGCGCGTGGCCGAATGGCGCATCCGGTCGATCGCCTCGTTTACCGAGCTTTCCTTCTCGATATAGGTATCACTGCGCGGCACATAGGCTTCGGGCTGGTAGTAATCGTAATAGGATACGAAATACTCGACCGCGTTTTCGGGGAAGAAACTCTTGAACTCGCCATATAGCTGCGCCGCCAGGATCTTGTTGGGCGCGAGCACCAGCGCCGGGCGCTGCATCTGCTCGATCACCTTGGCCATGGTGAAGGTCTTGCCCGATCCGGTTACGCCTAGCAGAACCTGGGTCTGCTCACCCTCTTGCGCTGCCTGGACCAGTTCAGCGATCGCCGCTGGCTGATCGCCGGCCGGTTCGTATTCGCTCACCAGCTTGAATGCGCGGCCGCCGTCCGCCTTGTCAGGGCGGGCGGGGCGGTGCGGCGTGAAGTCGCCGCTTGTGTCGGGCTCGTCCAACCCTCTGCGGATCACCAGTTCTGCCATGCGGAACATATGGAGCACATGGGGGCGAATGGCAACGCTGCGTTGGCACCCTATGCCGCGTCTGTTAGAGTAGGCACCTGGTTGATGGAGAGACATGACATGCGCTACCGGATCTTGTTCGTTTTGGCTGCAACGTCTGTGCTCGCTGCTTGCGGCGGTCCGGGGGACGAAGGCAAAGCGGGCGGTGACGAATCCGTCTCGATAGAAGATGTTGCTGCAAGGGCTAAGGCCAATGCTGTCAGGCCCAAGCCGGGCCAGTACCGGGTAACAATGGACGTCCTTGAAGTGAATATTCCCGGCGCTCCTGAAGGCACCGTCTCGATGATGCGTGACATGATGGGGGGACAGACACATACCTATTGCCTGCGCCCGGAAGACGTCGATAATGGCTTCGAGGAAATGGCGAGGCAGGGGCAGGAGGGCGATTGCAACTTCCAGCGCTTCGATGTCGATGGCGGCCGGTTCGACGCGCAAATGACCTGCAAGGACAGTGGGCAGGGCGCCATGACAATGACCATGACAGGGCAGGGCACTCCGACCAGTTCCGAAGTTGACATGACAATGAATGGCAACATGGCTGGCATGGGCGAATCCACCATTCGGATGAAGGCGCGGCATGAGCGGATCGGGGACTGCTAGCGCTTCGTCCGGGTACCCCCGGCGATAGGCGCGACCTGCCGATCAAGCCCGGATTTGCACTGATCAGGGTTATCGCTTGAGCATAAGCACTTACTATTGGCTCCGATCTGGAGCGAATTTGATATGCTGCTGCCGAGCGCCGATTGGCGCCAGCCATTTCAATTGCACCGAAATGGCCACAACTTGCAGTGAATCAGACATTTAGAGCAGGCAGCTTGGCCTGCATGGCTAACGCACAACCGCTTCACTTCATCGATCCGTCAAGCCGGTCACGGGCCGAACTTGCGCAGTTGGGTTTCGCGCTCGGGCACCATACGGAGGTCTATGGTGATATCGACGACCTTGCCGCCCATCCGCCGCGCGGAGGCATCATCCTGGCACGCGACGATGTGGTGGGCAAAGGTGTTGCCGCGATGATCGCCAGGCTGGGGCAGATCGGGGTGAGCCTGCCGGTCGTTGCGATGGCAGAATATGCTGAGGCAAGCCGGATTGTCGCCGCGATCAAGGCGGGTGCGCTCGATTATCTCACCATGCCGATCGAACCGGCGTATTTTGCCAAGGCGCTGGCGCGGATCGCCAAGGAAGCGCAAATCTATAACGAAGCGCAGCAGCGCATGATCGATGCGCGCAGTCGGATCGCCGGCCTTTCTTCCCGCGAGCGTGAAGTGCTCGACTGGCTGACCCGCGGCAGCAGCAACAAGACCATCGCGCGCGAGCTCGATATCAGCCCGCGCACGGTCGAGATCCATCGCTCCAACATGATGTCAAAGCTGGGCGCGGCGCATGCGGCGGAAGCAGTGCGGCTCATGCTTGAGGCGCGACTGGACGATGCCGCCTGAGCAGCGATCAGCGGCAGAAGCCGCCGCCGCCAATTTCCAGATGCAGGTGATCGCGATGCGCAGTATTGTACTGCGGCCCCAAGACCGTGCCGAAGCGCTTGCACGCACTGGCGTGCACCACGCGCAGGAATTCGCGTTCTTCGCGGCTCCCATCCGCCCATCCGCCCAGCACGCTGATGCGGCGGCCATCTGCAAGCACGAAGCCGGCGACATCGATTGCCTCAGCCGTGGCGTGGGCCGATCGGCGTTCAGTCCCCGCAACGTTGCGGCAGGTATAGCTGCCCATAGTCTCGATCCGGGCGATCGGACTGCCAAGAATCTGGCGGGCTGCCCGATCCACCCCGAACCGTGCCCATTCGGCAAACACTTGTGCCGTGCGGCACTGGACCGCGCCGATATTGCTCACGCCCAATTGCGACCGATCGCCGCGCACGGCGGACAATTGCACCGCGCCCGTAACGGCGCAGCCGGGGCCGTCAAAGCGATCGGGCAGGGCGGAGAAACGCGAACCGGTATCGTTCAGCCCTGCCAGGCACATTTGCGTATCGGGGTTGACGGCGAGCGGGCGGGGCGCCGATTGCGGTGCGCGGCGCGAGCTTTCAGGCACCGCACCGCAGGCGGCGAGTGCCGCAGTGGCCAGGAGAAGGAGAAGCTTGCGTGCGCACATGGCGGCAATTGTCCGCAATCATGGTTAATCAATGGTAAACGCGCGTTATTCAGGCAATTCTTCCGCAACCTGCTCCCACAGTTCGATCTTCACCCCGTCAGGATCGAGCACCCAGGCGAACTTGCCATAACCCTCGTCGACGTGGTCAAGCACCTTCACACCGCGCTTCTTGAGCAGCTTCAGGAAGCCGCCAAGATCGTCGACCCTGAGGTTGACCATGAAGCCGCCTGTTCCGGGCTTGAGATAGGTATCGTCCTTGAAATGGCTGATCAGCGAGTAGGGGTTTTCCTTGGGCTCATCCGCCCAGGCGAGCTGCGGGCCGTATGGCCCATCGATTCCCAGCTTGTCGCGATACCATTCGCGCGTAACTTCCGGGTCTTTCACGACATAGAACACACCGCCCAATCCGGTAATTCTGGCCATCTCCACTTCTCCTTCCGTCAGAAGGGGGAATGGACGATTGCGGGCTGGCTGGCGAGTCCCTTGTAGCGCTAGAACCGGGTTGTGAATTCGATCAGCGATTGCGGCATCAGATCGAGCAGGGCGATTTCAATCATCTTGTCCAATCCGGTCACGATCATCAATCCAACCGTCAGCAGCGCCGCACCGAAGATCGGCTTGGCGTAGCGGGCGATAGTTTGCATTGCCTGGCCACGTTCTTTCAAGGCACGGCGCGATCCATAGGCAAAGACGAGGATCGAGGACGCCACGCCCAGGCCGAACACCAGGAAGATCAGCATGCTGGCAGCGAGGTTTTCACCCTGGCTTGCAGCCGCAATCGCGACGCCCAGCGTGGGGCCAACACATGGCGCCCACACCACGCCCAGCAGCAAGCCGACCACGAATTGGCCGCCTGCGCCGTCGCCGCTTATCTTCTGCAGGTGCTGATGCCCGAAATTGGAAACGGGTGCAGCCGCAGCGCTGATCGCAGCCTGCATCCTTGGCATCAGCAGCACCGCGCCAGCCAGCGCCAACAGGGCCCCTGCGCCCAGCCGAACCACTTGTTCGTTGATGCCGATCGAGTAACCGAACGCAATCACGCTGAAGCCGAACAGCGTGAAGCTGGTCACCAGACCGGCCGATAGCGCCAGTGGCCCGGCCTTGCTCTTGCCCAGTGCCGAAGCGACCAGGATTGGCACCAGCGGCAGGACGCAGGGGTTGAGGATCGTCACCAGTCCGGCGACGAAAGCGAGCAACACGCTTGAAATCATGTCAGGCAGGCGAGCAGGCGGAATGCACCAGGAACGCCATCAGATCGCATCGAACACAAGCTTGCGCAGCCGGGTGCGGTCAGTCTCCGCGATTGAACGGGCCACTTCCTTTTCACCCTTGAACACCAGGATGGTCGACTGGCGCGGGATGCGGTGCGCGCGCAGGAAATCCTTGTCCTTGTCGAAATTGACCTTGACGAAGGTCACATTGGAAAGGCGCTTGTCCTTGCGCAATTCGTCAAGGATCGGTTCTTGCGCGCGGCAGGTGGGGCACCATGTCGCATAGACATCCACCACTATGGCATCGCCGGATTGCTGGGCCTTGGCAAAACCCTGAGCGGAATAATCGACCCATCCTTCACGCGAGTCGCTGGCTGCAAGACTGAATGCACCGAACATGAAAGAGGCGACGGCGGCAATGATGGCGAAAAAGCGTAGCATCAACAAACTCCGGTATTAAGCGGAGTCTATCTCCGCTCTTTACCCCCAGTTCGCCGTGGAGCTTCAAAAGGTTACAGCCTCAATAGCCGCTGGCCTGCCCGTCCTTGCGCATTTCGGTGGCCCCGGTCAGCACGCCGGTTTCGGGATCGCGCGCGATCGCCTGGTATCCGCCGAACATGATCCCGTTATCGACCACTTCGACATTGTGGCCCATCTCGCGCAGTCTGGTGACGGTCGACGCCGGAATGCCCGGTTCGACAAACAGCGTGCCGAGCGGATCCTTCGCGGGGCCGCTGGCGGGTTCGGTCGGCTGGCGCCCGCCATCATGATTGAGCCGTGCCGCATCGCCTGCCTCCTGCAGGTTCATGCCGTAATCCACCAGATTGATCAGTACTTGCACATGCCCCTGTGGCTGCATCCCGCCGCCCATCAGCCCCAGCGTCATGTATGGCTTGCCATCCTTCTTCACGAAGGCAGGGATGATCGTCTGGAACGGGCGCTTGCCCGGCGCATAGGCATTGGCATGCGCAGGATCGAGGCTGAACAGCTCGCCGCGATCCTGGAACATGAAGCCGAGGCCGTCAGGGGTCAGCCCGCTACCCATGCCGCGATAGTTGGACTGGATCAGGCTGACCATCAGCCCGTCCTTGTCCACCACAGTAAGGTAGGTGGTGTCGCCGGGCCCCTCCAGCTTGGGCTCAGGCATTGGGTCGCCCGGCGTGAATTCGGGCGTCGCCTTGTCCGGATCGATCAGCGCGAGACGCGCCTTGCCGTATCCGTCGCTCAGCAGCTCCATCGGGAAGGGCGCGTAACCTGGGTCGGCATAAAACTTTGCCACATCGGCATAGGCGAGGCGCTTCGCCTCGGTGATGTAATGGATCACTTCCGGGCTGCCGCGCTCCCATTGCGAGAGGTCGACGTTCTTGAGAATGCTGACCATCTGCAGCGCCGCGAAACCTTGCGAATTGGGCGGCAGTTCGCACAGCTCGTAACCCTTGCGATAGGCGGTGCAGGCGGGCTCGACCCATTCGCTGCGGTGGGCCGCGAAATCTTCCAGCGTATAGGCGCTGCCCTGCCGCTGGAGGTAATCGACCATCACCTGCGCGCTCTGGCCGCTGTAGAACTCGTCGCGCCCGTTTTGCGCGATCCGCTCCAAAGTATTGGCAAGGTCGGGATTCTTGAAGATCTCACCCGCCTTGGGTGCACCATTGGCGAACCATGTGGCCTGGGCATTGGTGAAATCGAACTGGTCGGCGCGGGCTTCGAACGCGCGCAGATTGCGTGCGAAATACTCGCCGATCACCGGAGCTATGGGGTGCCCTTCGCGCGCGTATTTGATGGTGGGCGCAAGTACGTCTGCCATCGGCAGCTGGCCAAAGCGGTTGTGCATTTCGAACCAGCCATCGACCGTGCCCGGAATGGTAACCGGCAGAGCGCCAAGCGGCGGCAGGCTGTCCGCCTCACCCAGCTTGGCCTTGAGCTGATCAAGCGTCTGGTTTTGCGGAGAACGGCCCGAACCGTTGAGGCCATAGAGCTTTTCGGTTGCAGGATCGTAGATGATCGCGAACAGGTCGCCGCCGATGCCATTACCGGTCGGCTCCATCAGGCCCAGCGCCGCATTGGCCGCGATCGCTGCATCCACGGCATTGCCGCCGCTCTTGAGGATATCGAGCGCGATTTGCGTTGCCAGCGGATGCGCGGTTGCCGCCATGCCGTGCTGCGCGTGGACCGGGCTGCGTGACCACGGCGCGCCCACCGGGCGCCCGCCGGGGCCGATCTGTTCGTGCACTGGCCGCGCCTCGGCCTTGTCGCCCGCGTGGTTGTCAGCCGCCAGCGGTGTGGCGAGCGCCATCGAGGCAAGCGCGGCAATGGTGAAGCGGGCGGCAGTCATAGCGGTCTCTCCAGTCTCTACAGCTTTTCGATCACGCACTCGGCGCAGGTGCTTCACCGGCCTTGCTGACCAGCACGATGGCCAGCCATGCAGCAATGAAGCCGGGCACGATTTCATACAATCCCTGGCCGCCAATGAAACTGGAATTCCAGCCCAGCGCGATCCATCCCGCCACCACCGCCGCGCCGGTGACCAGCCCGGCCAGCGCGCCGGTGCCCGTCATCCGGTCCCAGGTCAGCGAAAGTATGATCAGCGGGCCGAAGGCGGCGCCGAAACCGGCCCAGGCATTGGCGACCATGCCCAGCACTTCGCTGTCAGGGTCAGACGCAATCGCGATCGCCGCCAGCGCTACCAGTGCCACGCAGATCCGCCCGACATTCACCGCTTCGCGCTCGCTGATGTTCTTGCGCAGGAAAAGGCGGTAGAAATCCTCGGTCAGCGAGCTTGAGGAAACCAGCAATTGCGAGCTGATCGTGCTCATGATCGCGGCCAGCAGCGCGGCAAACAGGAAGCCGGTAATCAGCGGGTGAAACAGCAGGTCCGACAGGACGATGAAGATCGTCTCCGGGTCATCCAGCACGATCCCGTTGCGATGGGCATAGGCGCGCCCGGCAATGCCCACGCCCAGCGCACCAACCAGCGCCACACCCATCCACGCGAGCCCGATATTGCGCGCGGTGGCGATCTGCGCAACGCTGCGCACCGCCATGAAGCGCACGATGATATGCGGCTGGCCGAAATAGCCCAGGCCCCAGGTGACCGCGCTGATGAAGCCCATCAGCGTCAGCCCGTGGGTGAGGCTGAGGAACCCCTCCTGCGGCACCTCGAGCAGCGAGGCCCCGCCGCTGCCCCCTTCGCCGAACATCACCACCAGCGGCATCAGCACCAGCGCCACCACCATGATGCAGCCCTGCACGAAATCGGTCAGGCTCACGGCCAGGAAGCCGCCCACCATGGTATAGGCCAGCACCACCCCGGCGGTGATCCAGATGCCCAGCATGTAATCGCTCATTCCCGCATTGGGCAGGATCCCGGCAAAGGCGGTTTCGAACAGCTTGCCGCCGCCCACCAGCCCAGCGGCAGTGTAAACCGTGAAAAAGGCCACCACCACCACGGCAGAGGCGATCCGCAGCGCCACCGCCCGGTCAGGAAAGCGGTTGGCGAGGAATTCGGGGATGGTCAGCGCATTGCCCAGGCTTTCGGTCTGTGCGCGCAGCCGCGGGGCCACCACGATCCAGTTCGCCACCGCGCCAACAAACAGCCCGATGCCGATCCAGGCTTCGACCAGCCCGCCGGCATAAAGCGCACCGGGCAGGCCCAGCAGCAGCCAGCCCGACATGTCCGATGCCCCGGCGCTGAGCGCAGCCACGGCGGGCGGCAGATTGCGCCCGGCCAGCAGATAGCCTTCGCTGGTATCGGTCGAGCGCTTCCACGCGAACACGCCGATGCCGAGCATGAGGATGAAGTAAAGGGCGAGTGTTATCAGTGTTCCGCTATGCATGTTGGCAGCGGGTAACAGGCCGGGGCGGGCTTGACCACCCGCAGAGGGAAAACGGCGCGGCGATCAGGCTGCGGCCACGTGGCGGCCACGGGTCAGGGCGCTTTCCGGCAAGATGGAACACATGGAACACGGTCTTGATGAAGAAAAGCTGCGGCCTGCGGGCGAGCGCTTGCACGGCGGGGGAAGGGGGATCGACGCGGGGAAAGAGCGGGCGCTGATATAGCGCGGGCGCAGGGGAGTAGGAAAACGGGGCGGGGGAAGTCAGGAGCTTTGAGGCGCGAAGCGGGGGATCTGGTAATCGGGGCGTAGCCAGCGGATGTGGCCCTGTTTTTCCTCTGCGGCGCGGGCATGGTTGAGCGCGACGAGGCGGGAGACAATTTCTGCGGGCGGCAGATCGGCGGGCCAGCCATAGGCGGCGGCGACTGCAGCATCCAATTGTTCGTGAATACGGCCTACGATCCCGGCGCGCGCGGCATGGGCGCGGGATTTTTCGACCAGATCCATCTCTTCTCCGCGCCGCAAGCGGTCGCGCAGATTGTAGATTTCGGTCATGGTCAGGCCGGTCACTTCGTCCAGCGCCTGCTTGCGGGTGGCGTCGAGTTCTTCGGCGAGGTCGGCGATTGTGGAGCGCTGCTGCGGCGTGGGATCGGGGAAGGGGAAGGGGTCGAAGATTTGGGATTTGTTGTAGCGATGGCCTTGGGCAAATGTGGCGACACCCAGAAGGCTGCATTTGGCATAGGTCCATTGCAGGTGGGCCAGGCTTGAAAGCACACCCAGATGAAACGCATTGTCCTTGCAGATCGCGATCAGCATATTGTCGGGCAGGATTTCCGCATCGAGGAATTGAAATATCCGATGCTTGGCAGTCTCTACCGTTGCGATGTAGCGGTGCAGCCCTGCAAGTGCGGGTCGTAGTTCCTGTCTGGGCTTCCCATGCAGCCACCAGGTTTTAGCGTAGGCTTGTGCATCCTTGGTTGGTGATTTCTTTGTCTGTTCTACCCGCTGGACCAATACGGTTTCCATCAGATGCTGGTAAACTTCGGGGTAGCGCTGGCGCACTTCGGTTTCTGTAAGGCCGAACAGGTCGATCACCATTACCCCGCGCGAACGCTGCAACAAATCGCGCCCGTTGCGGTATGGCCGGATATAGTGTTCCAACCCTTCGCGCTTACCAAGGCCCAGATGTTCGGCTTGCTTGGGGGTGACGATGAAGCCTGAGCCGTGCAGCTTTACGCCGGGGGAAGCGAGTCCTTCATTCGCCAGAAGGGCGCTAACAGAAGTCACGTCCGCCCCCACAGACAGATCGGCATTGATCCGACCCGTCGTGCCTTGTTCCTCCAACATGGGATTGTCGGTTGTCAGCCCCTGTTCGCGGACAATCTCCACCAATTGCCCATCGCGGCTTCCCCGCTCGGCCACGGTCATGGCGATGCGCACGGCGGCGGCATCCTTGGTTGCCTTGGTCCAAGGATGATCGGGAATGGCGAGGATGAGCGAGAGGCCTGCCTCTTCGTCATCGCGAGCGCCGGAGGCGCGCGGCGATCCAGTTATCTCGCTGGATTGCTTCGCTTCGCTCGCAATGACGGGGCGGGGTTGGGCCAGATACCCCTCGATCACCCGGCGGCTAAATGTCTGGGTGATGGAATTGGTGGTGACGAAGCCGAAGCGGATCAGCGGGCTGCCGGAGGCGACCAGCGTATGCGCCGCGCGGTCCCACCATTGCATCACAAAATCGGCCGATTTGGGAACGCGCGGATTGGCGGCCCACAAAGCTTCGGCGTAATCGCCGCCAAGCTGGCTGCGAATATCCTTGCCGCCAATAAACGGCGGGTTGCCGACAATAAAATCCGCCTCCGGCCAATCGGGGATCACCGGATTGTCAGTGTCGGCCTCTCCCGTCGGCTTATGCCGCAGCACCGCATCATACCCGGCATGGCCGCCGAAGTTGATATTGCCGAATTGCTTGAGCACCGGAGTGGGCGCAGCTTCCGGATCGTTCTTCATGCGCCAACGCAGCCAGCCGATCCACAGCACCAGTTCGGCAATAACCGCCGCGCGCGGGTTCAGCTCCAGCCCCAGGAATTGCTGCGGCCCCACGCGCGGTTCGGCGTGTTCCCCCAATTGGCGCAGCGTTTCGATCACGTCGCTTTCCAGCCGCATCAGGTTTTCCATCGCGACATAAAGGAAATTGCCGGTACCGCAGGCGGGATCGAGCACGCGGATGGTGGAAATACGGTCATGAAATTCAGCAACCGCTTGGGCATCGCTCTGATCCAGCGCGGCCCATTCACCGTCCAGCACATCCATGATAGTGGCCTGCACCAGCCGTTCGACATAGGGGCGGGGGGTGTAGTGCGCGCCCAGCTTGGCCCGTTCGCTGGCGGTCAGCGCCTGTTCCAGCAGTGTGCCGAAGATGGCGGGTTCCACCTTGGTCCAGTCTGCCTTGGCCGCTTCCCACAATTCGCCGCGATCGGAATTGGACAGCTTGTAAGTTTGTGAAGAGGCGAACAGCCCGCCATTGAAATAGCGCACATCCCCGCCGATGGCAGAAGCATAGCGACCGCCTCCGTCATGGCCCATTACGGACCATAGCTGGCGCAATTCCGGTTCGAATGCGGCTTCGTTGCCGACAGCTTTTTCAAGGAAATCGGTAAAGCTGCGTTTGGGCAGCAGGCCGACATCTTCGGCAAACATGCAGAAGATAATCCGCATCAGGAACAGCGCAGTTTCCTCTATCGCAAGGCTGCGCTGGCTATCGGTCGCCTCGGCGGTTTTCTGTTTCTGGGTCGATTCGAGCCATTTGGAAACGTCGGCCAGCCGCCGCGCAATGCCGCGCGAAACTTCTGCCGACTGCGCGCGCGGATCAATGCTGGCCGGATCGGTCCAGATCGCGCGGAACAGGTTGCGGGTTTCTTCGTCCGCAAAGCGCTGGATCTCAAATCGGTAGCTGTGTTGATCGGGAAAATGCCCGTAGCCGCGCCCATTGCCTGAATAGTCGAAATAGACCTCGAACGCGCGCGCCACGTCGCACACGATCAGGAATGGTGGCCATGGGTGGTCGCCGGGAAGGTTGACGGCATAGCGCTTTGCCTGCGCCAGCGCACCGCGCATCAGCTTGTCATACTTGGCGCCTGAGGGGGAGGCCGGGGCGTTCTCCGCTGCGTCGAACAGTTCGGGCTGGTTCTTGGTGGCTTCGGGCAGTTTCGACTGCTTGGCCTCAAGGATGAAATGGCCGCGCTTGTAAAGATCGGCAAAGCCGACGCCGCCGCCAATCGCACCGCCGGGGATGGGGCCATCGAACTGATAGTCACCCAGAACACCACCATCGGCGACACCGGGAACCGGCAAGTCGAGCGCCTGGCAGAAATCATTGACGAACTGGCCGTAATTGGCCCGTTCAGCCCCGCCCTTGACCCCGAGCCATTTGGCAATGAATTCGTCCACCGTCACCCGTACAGTGGTGGCCTGTGAAACTGGATTTGTCCAGCAGGCTTGGGTGTTTAACCCTCAGCCCTTGCGGCGGGCCTTCTTGCGTTCGTGCGGATCAAGGATCGCCTTGCGCAGCCGGATGCTCTTGGGCGTCACCTCGACCATCTCGTCATCGTCGATATAGGCGATCGCCTGTTCCAGGCTCATCCGCCGGGGCGGGGTCAGGCGGATCGCGTCATCCTTGCCCGATGAGCGGACGTTGGAAAGCTGCTTGGCCTTCATCGGGTTGACTTCCAGATCGTCAGGCTTGGCGTTCTCGCCGATGATCATGCCTTCATAGACCTTGACCTGCGCACCCACGAACAGCTCGCCGCGTTCTTCCAGCATGTTCAACGCATAGCTGACCGTGTCGCCATCGCCGTTGGAGATCAGCACGCCGTTGTTGCGCCCTTCGATCGGGCCTTTGTAGGGGCCGTATTTCTCGAACAGCCGGTTCATGATGCCGGTGCCGCGCGTGTCAGACAGGAATTCGCCGTGATAGCCGATCAGCCCGCGGCTGGGGGCGGAGAAGGTGATACGGGTCTTGCCCACGCCCGAGGGGCGCATTTCGGTAAGGTCGGCCTTGCGGCGCTGCATCTTCTCGACCACGGTGCCGCTGTGTTCGTCATCAACGTCGATCACCACGGTTTCGTATGGCTCGAAGCGCTGTTTTCCCTGGGGCCCGTCTTCCTCGCGGAACAGCACGCGCGGGCGCGAAATACCCAGCTCGAAGCCTTCGCGGCGCATGGTTTCGATCAGCACGCCCAATTGCAGTTCGCCGCGCCCGGCCACCTCGAAGCTGTCCTTGTCATCGGCCTCGGTAACGCGGATGGCCACATTGGTTTCGGCTTCGCGCAGCAAACGGTCGCGGATCAACCGGCTGGTCACCTTGTCGCCCTCGCGCCCGGCCAGCGGGCTGTTATTGACGGCAAAGCGCATCGCCAGCGTGGGCGGATCGATTGGCTGCGCGGCAATTGGTTCGCGCACGGAAGGATCGGCAATGGTGTTGGCAACGGTGGCCTTTTCGAGCCCCGCCAGCGCGATGATGTCACCCGCCTGCGCGCTCTCCACCGGCACGCGCTCAAGCCCGCGAAAGCTCATCAGCTTGGTTGCGCGCCCGGCTTCGACCACGTTCCCGTTTATGTCGAGCGCATGGATCGGATCGTTGACCTTGAGCCTGCCGGACTGCACCCGGCCGGTGAGCACGCGGCCCATGAAATTGTCACGATCGAGCAGGGTGGCGAGGAAGGTGAAGGGGCCGTTTTCGTCCAGCTGCGGGGCCGAGACATGGTTGACGATCCGTTCAAACAGCGGGGCCAGCGTGCCGCTGCGCGCGTCCTGATCGTCGCTGGCATAGCCATCGCGGCCCGAGGCATAGAGCACGGGGAAATCGAGTTGATCGTCATTGGCGTCAAGCGACACGAACAGGTCGAACACTTCGTCCAGCACTTCCTGCGGGCGGCCATCGGGGCGATCGATCTTGTTGACCACCACGATCGGCCTGAGGCCCAGCGCCAGCGCCTTGCCGGTGACGAACTTGGTTTGCGGCATCGCGCCTTCGGCGGCATCGACCAGCAGGATCACGCCGTCGACCATGGACAGGATGCGCTCAACCTCGGCGCCGAAATCGGCGTGGCCGGGCGTGTCGATGATGTTGATGCGGTTGTTTTCGCCATCATGCTCCCATTCGACGCTGGTGCATTTGGCAAGGATGGTGATCCCGCGTTCCTTTTCGAGATCGCCCGAATCCATCGCGCGTTCTTCCACCCGCTGGTTGTCGCGGAAGGTGCCTGACTGGCGGAACAACTGGTCGACCAGCGTGGTCTTGCCATGGTCAACGTGGGCGATGATCGCAATATTGCGAAGCGAACGGGACATAGTGAACTTTCGAACGGATTGAAGGTGGCGGCATGTTGCGCCGCACAATGCTGCGCGCCCCTAGCCGATGCGTGCGCCCGCGACAAGCGGTGTGAGATTGCCTCACTGTGTCGCCATGGCAACACGCGCAACTGCCGATTGCGCCGCGAACGGATGATTCTTGTGCTGTTTCAGCGATCTCTCTAAAACGATTACATTGACCGGTGGGAAAGGCTGCGTTGCAGCTTCTCTCATACCCACCCCTCGCCGGTCATATGAGAGAGGAGATTTCATGCGTTATCAATTGACCGGCGGTGCTGCCGGATTGCGCCGCCGTGCGCTGCTTTGCAGCGTTGCAGCAATCGGCCTTGCCTTGCCTGCGGCTGCCCATGCGCAGGACGCGGGCGATGACGAGGCCGGGAGCGAACAAGGCGAATTCGCCAGTGACAATGTTATCATCGTTACCGCAACCAAGCGCGAACAGACGCTGCAGGAAACCCCGATTTCGGTTTCGGTGACATCGGGCGAGACGCTCGAACAGGCGCAGATCCGCGACGTGCTCGATCTGCAGTCGGTGGCGCCATCGCTGCGCGTCAGCCAGTTGCAGAACTCGTCATCTTCGACCTTCATCATTCGCGGGTTCGGCAATGGTGACAACAACTTCGGGATCGAGCCTTCGGTTGGCGTGTTCATCGACGGTGTATTCCGCTCGCGCTCGGCATCGTCGCTCAACGATCTGGCTAATGTCCAGCGCATCGAAGTGCTCAACGGCCCGCAGTCGACGCTGTTCGGCAAGAACGCTTCGGCTGGTGTGATTTCGGTCGTCACGCGCGAGCCGCAGTTCACCTTCGGCGGCAGCCTGGAGGCCGGCTACGGCAATCGCAATGATATCCGCGTGAAGGGCGACATTACCGGCCCGCTCAGCGAAACACTCGCCTTCTCGCTCGACGGCAGCTACAACAAGCGCGACGGTTACGCACGGATCGTCAACCTCGATGAAGAACTTTCTGATCGCGACCGCTGGACCGCGCGCGGCCAGTTGCTGTTCGAACCGACCGCTGACCTGCGCATTCGCGCGATCGGCGATTATTCACGCATCAACGAGGCATGCTGCACCGTCAGCACGCTGGTCGCAGGCCCGACCGCGCCAGCCATCTTCGCTGTTGGCGGCGCGCTGAGCACCGATTTCTTCAGCTATGACGTTTTCCTGAACAAGGTTCCGGAAAACAAGGTCGACAACTATGGCGGCTCGGTCCAGGTTGACTGGCAGACTGGCCCGCTTTCGGTAACCTCGATCACAGCTTATCGCGAATTGCAAAACTTCGTTGACCAGGATGTCGATTTCACCAGCGCCGACATTGTCAGCGAGATCCGCGATCAGGAAGTGAATACCTTTACGCAGGAACTGCGGATCGCATCGGATTTCGATGGCCCGATCAACTTCCTGCTTGGCGGCTTCTATTTCGATGAAAAGATCAACCAGGAAAGCGAACTGAACACCGGCGCGGCGGCGCGGCCGTTCTTCTCGCTGCTGGCGGGTAATCCGCTGGTGTTCAACGGGGTGGAACAGGCGCTGGGCCTGCCGCAGAACAGCATTTTCTCTGCCGGGGCGCTTACCGCAGAGAGCTATTCGATGGACAATACATCGTGGTCGATCTTCGGCACGGTGGATTTCGAGCCGCTTGATGGCCTCGTGCTGACTGCCGGTTTCAACTATACTGACGACAAGAAGGATTTTGCCCTGTCGGGCCAGGCCTTCGATGAACTGGCCAACATCAATCTGGTCGATGCCTTCATCGCCGGTGCGATCGGTAGCACCGATCCAGCGGTGATCGCGGCCTTTGCACAAAACAATCCGGCGGCCTTCGCCCAGATCGCCGCACTGGCGACCGATCCGACGCAGAACCCGTTGCTGGGCCTGATACCGTTCCAGTTCCAGCCGCCCTTCCTCAACACCCCCAATGCGGTTGAGGATGGCAAGACCCGCGATGATGATTTCAGCTACACATTGCGTGCGGCCTATGAATTATCCGGCAATGTGAACGCCTATGTCAGCTATGCCACCGGCTTCAAGGCGAGCTCGGTCAATTTGTCGCGCGATAGCCGCCCGGTATTCGGTGATTTCATCCCCGGACCGCTACGTTCGACCATCCTTGCGCCATCCTCGCCAATTCGCGATGCCGGGCTGGCGGTGCCGAACCTGGGCACCGGTTCGCGCTTTGCCGGGCCTGAACAGGCCAAGGTGTGGGAAGTGGGTGTAAAGGCCCAGTGGACGGGGCTGAGCATCAACCTGGCGCTGTTCGACCAGACGCTCAAGGGTTTCCAGAGCTTCCTGTTCACCGGCACTGGCTTCCAGCTCAACAATGCGGGCAAACAGTCGGTCAAGGGCTTCGAACTCGACACCCGTATCCAGCCGGTAGACAGCCTGGTGTTCACCTTCGCCGCAACCTATCTTGATCCGCTGTTCGACAGCTTTACCGAGAGCCCGGTGGGCGATCTGTCGGGCCTGCGTCCGGGCGGGATCCCAGCGTGGAATCTCGCTACCTCGGCAACACATACCTATGAGTTTGCTGCGGGCACCAAGCTGGTCAGCCGCATCGATTATTCGCATGAGAGCAACACGCGGATGAACAATGGGTTGCCAACCTTCGGGCCGAACAATTTCCAGCGCGAAGTAAACCTGGTCAACGCTTCGATGACCCTGGCGCTTGAAAACGGGTTCGAAATCGGTGCCTGGGCGCGCAACCTGCTCAATGACAAATACATCATCGCGGTGTTTGATGGCGTTGCGCAGGCCGGCACGGTGTCTGGCTATCCCAGCCAGCCGCGCACCTATGGCGGCGTGGTGCGTTACAAGTTCTGACGTCAATCGCTTCAAAACCAATTGCGAAGGGGCCGGTGAGAACCGGCCCCTTTTTTATTGCCAGATCGGCGAGCTTGTGATGAACTGCCCCAGATAACTGATATAGGGGGGAATTATGCAGATCAGCGTGTCTCAAATACTTTCGAAGACAGCCGAAATCACTGGATCGCGGCTGGGCGGTCTGATCGGAATGTGGCTGACGTTTTTTGCCATGCAGATCATTTTCATGATGATTGCATTCGGCGCATTCGGCACATCGATGGCTGCGCTTGGATTGGCTGCCGGAGCGCAAGACATGGGCGCAATGGGCATGGGGATGGGCATCGGCATGATGTTCATGATGTTCCTTTTATATCTCGTCTATTTCTACCTCTACGCAGCACAGTCGGCTGCGATGAGCCGGCTCGCTTCCCCACTGCTCAACCCCAATTTCGGCGAGGCTTTGACCGGCGGGTTCGTCAGCGGGATCAGCCTGATGGGTGCCTTTGTGTTGCTCGCGATCGGCTATTTCATCGGTGCGATCGTATTGGGGCTTGTCGCGGGGGTGCTGTCATTGCTGGGGCCGGTGGGCGCGGTAATCTCTGCCGTCGCGCTGATTGCGGCGCTGCTGTACCTGGCCGCCCGGCTGTCAATCCTGGCGCCAGTGGTTGCGGTTGACGGGGTGCGAAATCCTGTAACTGCCATTGCCCGTGCGTGGCAGCTTACGGGTGCCAACGTTGTGAACATCCTGCTTGCATTACTGGTGCTGATTGCCGGTTCGCTGGTATTGTTCGCGATACCCTTTGCGCTGTTCTATGGCACGATCGAAAGCCTGGGCGAGGGGGCAGTCGATCCCGCCTCTGCCATTGGTTCGATGTTCGGAATGTTTGGCCTGTTCGCGCTGGTCGGCGTGATCGTTACGGTGGTCGCATCGGTGATGATCGCGGTGATCCATGCCGGGGTATCGGGCGCCCAGGCCGAGCATCT
Source organism: Altererythrobacter chaiwopuensis (assembly GCF_054957755.1). Classification (NCBI taxonomy): domain Bacteria; kingdom Pseudomonadati; phylum Pseudomonadota; class Alphaproteobacteria; order Sphingomonadales; family Erythrobacteraceae; genus Altererythrobacter; species Altererythrobacter chaiwopuensis. Next base: position 2,118,656 of record NZ_JBTXJG010000001.1, on the reverse strand, counting down.
TGAACGGACCTTCGAATAGGGCCGGGCGGCTGCCTCTAAAGTTCGCGCAGCGCGCGGGCGGGTTTCGCATTCAGCAATGGTAGCGACCCGCCCAGCGCAAAGGCGAGCACCAGCAGCAGGCCCAAGCCGAGCACGGTGAGCACCGCCCCCCAATCCGGCAGCCAGTCGAATTCGAACAGCTGGGTGATTACGAACCATGCGAGCGCAGAGCCAAGCGCAAGCGCCACCACTGCCAGCAGCAGCGCAAGCAAGCCGTATTCAGCCAGCTGCATACCCAGCACCTGCCGCCGGCTTGCGCCCAGCACGCGCAGCACCACCGTGTCATAGGTGCGCGAGGCACGCGCGGCCGCAATCGCGCCCATCAGCACCGCCAACCCCGCCAGCACCGCCACAGAGGCCGCCGCCAGCGTTGCTGCGCCGACCTGCTCCAGAATTGCGCGCGCCTCGACCAGCACCTGGCCGATCTCGATCACCGAGCTTGAGGGGAAGCGCGCCACCATCTGGCGCAGCAACTCGCCTGATTGGCCGTCATCAGCGAGATCGATGGTCGCGGCCAGATTATGCGGCGCATCGGAAATCGCATTGCTGGAAAACACCAGCACATAGTTGAACCCCATGCTTTCCCAGTCGATCACGCGCAGGTTCGCCACGCGCACATCGCGCTCGATCCCGAGCACGCCGATAGTAAGGTAATCGCCGATTTCCAGGTCGATCGCACGGGCGAATTCCGCGTCCACCGATACCAGTGGCTCGCCGCTATAGCCTTCGTCCCACCATTCCCCCTCGACCAGCGAGTTTCCCGGCGGCAGTGTGTCGGTATAGGTCAGCCCACGTTCGCCGCGCAGTGCCCATGCGCCATCGGGGATCTCCTCCAGATCCGCCACGCGCACCATGGCACCGCTGGTGCCAAAGGCGAGCACCGATCCGCGCAGCGTAGGCACAGTGCGTATTTCGGCAGCGGGATCAAGTTCAGTCACCAGCTCGCGGAAATCGCCTTCGCCGTCACGCGGGATGTCGAGCACGAAATAGTCGGGTGCCTCGCGCGGCACGCGGCTTTCGATATTGCCGTCGATCGCGCTTTGGATCGCGGCCAGCAGGACAAAGGCGGCGAGGCCAAAGCCGAGCGCAGTCACCAGCGCGCCGGTGGGCGCACCGGGCCGGTGCAAATTGGCAATCGCCGCGCGCAGCAGCGGGTTGTTTGTGCGCGGGGCGCGCCTTGCGGCAAAGCGGATCGCCAAGCCGATCAGCGCCAGCGCAATCAGCGCGCCGCCCGCACCGATCAGGAACCCGCCCGAAAGCATGGGCTGTGAGGTTGTGAGCAGGGCAAGCGCGCAGATCGCCGCAATCCCCGCCGCGGTCCAGGCGAGCGCACGCCAGTCACGCGCCAAGGGCGATACACGGGCCCGCATCAGCGCCATCGCCGGGAATGCGCGCGCGCGCAGCAGCGGTGCGGCAGCAAAGGCGAAGGCAACCAGCAGGCCGTAAGCCCCGGCCAGCAGCAGCGGGGCAGGCTCGATCACGAAGCCGCTTTCCACCGGCAGCAGGTCTTGCAGCGCCAGGCCCAGTAGCGGAGTGACCAGGACGCCGGTGGCGATGCCCGCCGCGCTCCCCGCCAGCGTCGCCGCGCCGACCTGCATCCCGTAAATTCGCACGATATCCGTGCCTGATGCGCCCAGCACCTTGAGCGTGGCAATCGAATTGCGCCGCGCGTCTAGGTAACTCGCCACCCCGCCGCCGATGCCGATCCCGGCAATCACCAGCGCGGCCAGGCCCACCAGAGTCAGGAAATCGCTCATATTGCTGACAAAGCGATCCGCACCGGGCGAAGCGCGGTCACGATCACGGAAGTCGAAGCCGGAATTGGGGAAGCGCGCTTCAATCGCTCCGCGCACGGTATCGGGGTCTTGACCGCTATCGAAAGCTATCCGGTACTTGCTCTCATAGAGCGTGCCGGGCGCGATCAGGCCGGCGCGGTAGGGAAAATCATCGGCTACGATCACCGTCGGGCCAAGCTGGAAGCCTTCGGACAGGCGATCAGGCTCGTTGGCGATCACGCCTGCCGCTGTCAGATCGGCCGTACCGACGCGGAAGCTGTCGCCCACTTCGATACCGAGCCGGTCGAGCGCGCCCTGGCCAAGCCAGGCCTGGCCATCCGCAGGCGCGCCAACGCTGCGGCCATCCTTGAGCGTCAGCGTGCCGAAAAGCGGCCATTTGTCATCGACGGCTTTCAGTTCCACCGGTGCGGCGGCGGCGGGCGTGCTCGCCATGGCCTGCATCCGCGTGCCGCCGGAGATCGCGCCGTATTCCGACAGCGCCGCTTTCTCCTCATCGGAAAGGTCGCGCTGCCACACTTCGACCTCGAGATCGCCGCCGAGCAGTTCCTGCCCGCGATTGGCCAGTTCTCGCTCGATGGAGGAGGTCAGCGTGCCAATGGCGGCCAGGGCTGCCGTGCCCAGGAAAATGCACACCAGCAGCAGGCGCAGCCCCTTGAAGCGCGCATTGAGATCGCGCCGGGCGATGCGCCAGGCCATGCCCCAGGAAAGAGCTGTGCTCATGCGGCGGCGCAGGCGGAAGCGGAGTCGGACACGATCACCCCGTCAGCCATGGTCACCACCCGTTCGCAGCGTTCGGCCAAGGCGCGGTCATGCGTGATCATCAGCAAGGTCGCGCCTGTCTCTGCACGGCGGGCGAGCAGCAGTTCGATAATGTCGTGCCCGGTTGACGCATCGAGATTGCCGGTCGGCTCGTCGGCAAAGATCAGCTCGGGCCGCGGCGCGATTGCGCGGGCAATTGCCACGCGCTGCTGTTCGCCGCCCGAAAGCTGGGTGGGGTAATGATCGAGCCGGTGGCCCAGGCCAACCGCCTTGAGTTCGGCAACCGCCCGCTCGCGCGCGTCAGAGACACCGGCCAGCTCCATCGGCGTGGCGACATTTTCTGCCGCAGTCATGGTGGGCAGCAGGTGGAAAGCCTGCAGCACGATGCCGATGCGGCCGCGCCGCGCCTGTGCCAGCCCGTCCTCGTTCATGGCGGTGAAATCGGCGCCAGCCACCATCAAAGCGCCGCTGCTGGCACGCTCTAGCCCTGACAGCACCGCCATCAGCGAGCTTTTGCCAGAACCGGACGCGCCGAGCAGCGCGACCACTTCGCCAGACGCAAGATCAAGATCGATCCCGCGCAGGATCTCGACCGGCGCAGCATTGCTGCCCAGCGTGAGGGTGAGGTTACGGGCGGAAATTGCAGGAGAGGGGCTTGTCACGGGTTCGCATTCGCATAGGGCTGGGGGCCGCACAAGGAGACTTGCAGATGGCAAAAGACGTTTGGTCGATCATTCTTGCACTTATGCTTGCGGCCTGCGGATCGGAAGCGCCCGCCGATACGGTGGCGGAAGCTGGTTCGGATACCAATGCGGCAGAGGTGGCGACGGTTCCCGTAATGGGGCCCGAGCGGACAATTCTCGCCTTTGGTGACAGCCTGTTCGCCGGATACGGCGTGGGCAAGGAGAACAGCTATCCCGCGAAGCTGGCAGCCGCGCTGCGCGCGCGCGGAGTGAATGCGAAAGTCGCCAATGCGGGAATTTCAGGCGATACCAGCGCTGCCGGATTGCAGCGCCTCAAATTCACGCTCGACGCGCAGGAAGAAAAGCCCGATCTTTTCATCCTCGAACTGGGCGGAAACGATTTGCTGCGCGGCATTTCGCCCGATCAGACACGCAGCAATCTTGCCGTAATGCTGGGTGAGCTGAAGGCGCGGGAAATCCCGGTATTGATCATGGGGATGCGCGCGCCGCCCAATTACGGGCCTGAGTATCAGGCGCAGTTCGACGCGCTTTATGCCGATCTGGCGCGCGAATATGGCGCGGCACTGATCCCCTTCTGGCTCGAGGCGATCTATCAGGATCCCTCGCTGTTCCAGGATGACCGGATCCACCCGACCGAAGCGGGGCTGGAGGAACTGGTCGCAGCGACGGTGGACCAGGTCGAGGCGGCGCTGCCGGAGGATTGAGCTCGCTCACTTGTCATTGCGAGGAGCCGCGCTGGCGGCGACGCGGCAATCCATTGTCCAGACAATCGCTAGGTCGCAACGGCAGAAACTGGATTGCTTCGCTTCGCTCGCAATGACGAGTATCTAGACCCGAGCTACCGTCCCCGCGCTTACCCGCCACACTGCCGCTTCCTCCAGGATATCCTGAAACGGTGCAGGCTCGGTGCCGGTAAGCCACACTTGCGCACGGCCTTGCCTGAGGCGCTGGAACAGCGCCGCGCGGCGGACCGGATCGAGATGCGCCGCGACTTCATCCAACAGCAGCACACCGGGGCGCCCCTCTGCCGCAAGTGCGGCATGGGCAAGAGTAAGCGCGATCAGCATCGCCTTTTGTTCGCCGGTTGAACAGGATGCAGCAGGCTGGCCGCTACCCGACATGACTACGTTCAGCTCGTCGCGATGCGGGCCGGTGAGCGTGCGCCCGGCGGCGCGATCCCGGCTGCGCTGGCGGGCCAGCTCGGTGCGCAATTCCTCGCGCCCGGTCGGCCCGCCGGGAAGATAGGTAAGGATCGGCTTGGCAAAGGGGGCATCGGGCAGGGCGGTCAGCTCGTCCGCCAGCGTGGAGACCAGCGCCATGCGCCCCGCCGCCACCGCCGCGCCGTGCTCTGCCACCTGCGCTTCGATCGCGTCGAGCCAGGTGGCATCGCGGCTTTCCTCGATCAGCTTGTTGCGCTCGCGCAGAGCGGCCTCGAAGCGCGAGGCATGGCGGGCGTGCGCAGGATCAACCGCCAGGGCCAGCCGGTCGAGATAGCGCCGCCTTGCGCCCGCGCTGTCCATGAACAGCCCGTCCATCGCCGGGGTTAGCCAGCCGATCGCCAGCCATTCGCTTAAGGATTGCGCGCTTGCCTCTGCACCATTGACGCGGACAAGCCGCCTGCCGGGCCGCTCATGCTCGACGAATGTGCCGATGCGCGCGCTTTCATGGTCCTGTTCGATCAGGCTGGCGCCAATCTGGAATGCGCCGCCGCCATCCGGGCCGGGCAGGTCCGCCAGATGCGCGCGGCGCAATCCGCGCCCGGGTGCCAGCAGCGACAACGCCTCGAGGATATTGGTCTTGCCCGCGCCGTTTTCGCCCACCAGCAGGTTGAGCTGGCGCGTCCCGCGCAGATCGGTCTGGCGGTGATTGCGGAAGTGGGAAAGGGCGATGCGGTCAAGCGTCATAGGCAATTCCGGCGCTTAGCATTTCGCGCCGGTTTGGCCACGCTTGGCTCTACCGAAATCACCGATCCTGAAATATGGTGAAAAATACCAAACTTTCGGATTGATGAATGGGCGGTTCATGAGGGGAAGCTCACGAAATCGCAGAATTCCGCCATTTTTTGAATTTGGCACGCCTCCTGCAAAGTATCTGGCATCAAGCGAAATGGTTCGCTGGAACATTACAAACTGGAGTAAAATCGATGTTTTTCAATTCTGACACTTCGAACAAACTGTTCGCCGCCATCTGTTCACTGGTCATTTCGGCTGCCGTGATGGCTGCCACGATCATCCCCGCCAGCCCTGCCGGTCTGCTTGCCTGATCAATCGGGCATCACTTTAAATTCCAAGGAGTAACCCCATGTTTACCCGTTCCGATATCGGCAATCGCATCTTCGCCGCTGTCATGTCGTTCGCCTTCACTACCGTCATCATGGCGACGCTGATCGATTATGCCACCCCGATGACAGGAGTTGTCGCATGAGCAAGCTCGACCGCAAGCCAGTAGTAAGCACGCCGAACGGCGGCTTCCACCTCGACAAGGCCGATGGCAAGATCTTCGGCGTTTGCGCAGGGATCGGCAATTATTTCGGGATCGACCCGCTGGTCGTCCGCCTCGGCTTTGTCCTGGGCACGCTGATCGGCTTCGGCAGCTTCATCCTGATCTACCTGGCGATCGCGCTGATCGCAGATTGAAGGAGCGGCGACTTTAAGCTGACCCGGTTTTCAGGGCAGCCGCGCCTTTGACAGACTTATGGAAAACCGGGAGGGGCCAGCTTGGCCCCTCTTTCGTTTCAGCGACGCATCAAGTCGCTTACATCGCCGAAATACCGCCATCGAGCTTGATTTCGGCCCCGGTCATAAAGCGGCTTTCGTCGCTGGCCAGATAAACCACAGCATTGGCGATATCATTGGGCTCGCCCACGAATTTGAGCGGAATCTGCCGCGCCAGCTTTTCCAGCAGCACACCCTTGTCGAGATTGTGGTGCCGCGCGGTGCCATCAAGGATCGGCGTGTCGACAAAGGTCGGGTGCACCGAATTGCAACGGATCTGCATGTTGTTCTTGGCACAATGCAGCGCGATCGATTTCGACAGCATCCACACTGCTGCCTTGGAGGAATTATAGGCCGGCATGGTATCACTGGCGATCAGACCCGCGATCGAACTGATGTTGATGATCGAACCTGGCGCGTGCTCACGCATCAATGGCAAGGCCGCCTGGCAGCCGTGAAAGATCGAATCGACATTGACCGAAAAGCAGCGCTTCCAGTCTTCGAACTTGCAGGTTTCGATATTGCCGCCCACACCGATTCCGGCGTTGTTGACCAGCACGTTGAGCCCGCCAATGTGTTCGCGTGCGGCATCGACGGCGGCGTCCCACTGCGCGCGGTCGGTTACGTCATGCTGGATGGCAAAGGCGGTGCCTGCGCCAAGGTCGGCATTGATCGCATCGGCGGTTTCCTGCGCGCCCGCCCAGTTGATGTCGGTCAGCAGCACGCGCGCGCCTTCTTCCGCCAGCCGCCGCGAATGCGCTGCACCCAGCCCCTGTGCTGCGCCCGTTACCAAAGCGAGCTTGCCCGCACATCTTCCTGCCATAAGTCTCAATCCTCTCCGATAAATCCAGTTGCCATCATCAACATGGCAATGCGCACATCGACACCGTGGCCCTTCGCGCGCCAATCCGCAACGAATTGCGGCAGCTCGCGCAATTTTACGCGGTGTACGGTGATATCCTCGCTGGCGGTGCCGCCACCTTCGCCGACCTTGGTCAGGCCATGCGCCCGCAGCAAGGTGAAGCTTTCGGACACCATGCCGGGCGAGGAATAGAATTCACCCAGATTTTCCATCCGGGCGGCGCGATAGCCGGTTTCTTCCTCCAGCTCGCGCATTGCGGCATCTTCTGCCGCCTCGCCCGCCTTGCCTTCATCATCGCCGATCAACCCGGCAGGAATTTCAAGGCAGATCCGGCCCAGCGGCACGCGATATTGCTCCACCAGTATGACATGGCCGTCATCGTCGATCGCGATGATCGCGGCGGCACGGATGCCGCGCGCGCGGGCAACATATTCCCACCGCCCGCGGGTCTTGGCGGTGATGAATCTGCCCTGCCATTCGATGTTTTCGGGCTTGTTCGCGTCAGGATCGCTCATGGGTGGAGCGTTTAGACTTCGATCAGGCGGTCAGGCAACTCGTTGCGGTCATCGGCATTGCGCGGGAAATGTTCGGCCAGAACCCTGGCCACATCGCGCACGCCCGCAGCCATTCCTTCGGCGATGCAGCCCTGGCCAATATCCTTCAGCATGTCGGCCATCGCCTCGCCCCACACCTCGGCAGGAACTTTGGCCGCGATCGGTTCATCTGCCACGATCTCCGCGCGGTGTTCGCGCATGGAGAGATAGATCAGCACGCCGGTGCGGCCATGGGTGCGCCGCTCTGCGCCGACCTTGAAGTGCCTGATCGCGGCCTCATGCGCGCGGGCGGTTTTGAGCGGGGAGGGGATCAACGCGAATTTGAGCGGATCCCATAATTGCACCGCCCACATCGCGGCAAAGGCGATGAGGCCAAGTGCAATGGTCATGCTGGCCAGCTCGCCTGTGGTCCATTCGTGTGTCCAACCGCCAATCAAACTGTCCCACAGATCCATGAAGGGCAGGGGAAAGAGTGCAAACAGGCTCATAGCGGTAAAGCTGGCGACTGCGGCCCACAGCAAGGCAACATCACCATAGCTGTCCGACCGGTCGGCCAGGACGGTCACGATTTCGCCGCTGGTGGTCAACTCTGCCGCGCCAACCGCGTCAGACACGATCTTGTGTTGCTCTGGTGTCAGATAGCGCCCCATCTACCATCCCCCCGAGGCGCCGCCGCCCCCGAAACTGCCGCCGCCGCCGGAAAAGCCCCCGCCGCCGCCGAAGCCACCGCCGCCGCCCCAGCCATCGCCATCGGAAAGCGCCCCGCGCACGATCGCGCTGCCCACTTCCCACAGGATGATGTCACCCACCGTGTCGCTCACGCCGCGATAGCGCCGCTTGCGCCGCCGCCCGCGCAGCATCGGCAGGATGAAGAAGAAGAAAATGATCGCAAACCAGATCAGAGCGCCAACCGGGAAGCCGCTGTCGCGCTCGCGCGCCTGGCCCGCTTCGGCGGCAATCTGGCGCGCCTCGTCCTCGGGCAATTGCAGCTGCTGGATGATTGCATCAGCGCCTGCCACGATCCCGCCGGGCATGTCGCCCTCGCGAAAGCGCGGCAGGACGGCGTTCTGGATAATCAGCGCTGACAGCGCATCGGTGAGATAGCCTTCGAGGCCATAGCCCACTTCGATCCGCACCTTGCGTTCATTGGGCGCAACGATCAGCAGCGCGCCATCGTTGCGCTCCGCATCGCCGATACCCCAGGCGCGCCCAAGCTGATAGCCATAGTCGGAAATGTCATAGCCCTGCAGGTCGGGCACGGTGGCGACGACAAGCTGGCGCTGCGATTGTGCTTCGAGCGCTTCCAGCTTCTGGACCAGTTCGGCCTCGACCTGCTCAGGAATGATATCAGCAGCGTCGACCACGCGCCCCGACAGCGCCGGAAATTCCGGCTGCGCTGCCAAGGGAGACGCGATCAGCGCCGCTAGAGTTGCGGCGAGAGCAATGATCGAGCGAAGCACCGGCGCTTAGTTCGAAGTCAGGTCAAGCTCGGGCGCGACCTCAGCACCTTCGCTCACAGCCTCATATGGCACCAGCGGCTCGGCCCCGTGGATCACCGTCGCGCCGATGATGTCGGGAAAGGTGCGGATGGTGGTGTTATACTGGCGCACCGCTTCATTATAGTCGCGAATGGCCACCGCAATGCGGTTTTCCGTGCCTTCGAGCTGGCTCTGCAGCGCAAGGAAATTCTGGTTTGACTGGATCGTGGGATAGGCTTCAAAGCTCGCCAGAAGCCGACCAAGACCCTGGCCCAGCTGTGCCTGAGCAGCCTGGAACTCGGCCATTTTTTCGGCATCGCCCAGATCGTTGGCATCGATATTGATGCTGGTGGCGCGCGCACGCGCTTCGGTCACTTCGGTCAGGATACCGCGCTCATTCTCAGCCGCGCCTTGCGCCACTTCGGCAAGGTTGGGGATGAGGTTGGCGCGGCGCTGGAACTGCGCCTCCACATCGGCCCATTTGGCCTTGGCATTTTCTTCAGCGGTAGGGACCGAGTTGATGCCGCAGGACGCAAGCCCCAGCGAAGCGGCCGCAACCAGCACCAAGCGGCGAAATGAAGTGAAATTCATCGAAAACCCTCTCTGAAAAGGCCCAAGGGAGTGGGCCTGACATACCTGTATTGCAGATATAGAGCACCCCCGATCAATTTCAATGTGTGGAAAATCGAGCGAGCTGCGGACTTGGCAAGCACCTGGCACAGTGCAAGATTGCCCAGCACCAAGGGATCAGAGGAGGACAGGATGCTGTCGGAATTCAAGGAATTCATTGCCAAGGGCAATGTGCTGGAACTGGCCGTGGCGGTCATCATCGCCGGGGCCTTTGCGGTGATCGTGGCATCGATGACGTCAGACGTGATCATGCCGATTGTCGGCGCGGTGTTCGGCAATGTCGATTTCAGCGACAAGTATCTGGTCCTGAGCGGTGAAGTGGAGGCGGGCATGACCCTTGCGGCGGCACGCGAAGCGGGTGCCAATGTGCTGGCTTGGGGCGTCTTCGTCACCTCGATCATCAACTTCCTGATCCTGGCGCTCATAATCTTCCTGCTGGTGCGTTATACCAACAAGGTGAAGGAGCGTTTCGAGAAGAAGGAAGAACCCGCAGCCGAAGAACCCGCTGGCCCATCCGAGATCGACCTGCTGATCGAGATCAGGGACGCGCTGAAGAAGTAGATTTCCCTTCGTCATTGCGAGCGGAGCGAAGCAATCCAGTGGGCTACTTTCTGGATTGCCGCGTCGCCTGCGGCTCCTCGCAATGACGATACACTTTAAGTTCAGCATTTTCTCGCTATATAGGGCGTGTCGGGCAACCGACTATGGCGATAAATTGCGGCGTGCAATAGGCACAACGGACCCGGGGGCAGTACCCGGCGGCTCCACCACAAAACCCGGCAATTTCCGGGGCTTATGACGGGGCCGAACCAGGATCGACGTGTGTTGAAAGACGTTGTTTTTGCCCGGGCTGAGTACCCCGTAAAACTGTTCAAAACACACAAGTGCCAACGATAACGAAGCACTCGCTATTGCTGCGTAATTTGACGGCCTAACGGCCTGAATTTACAAAGCTAAAGCGCGGTTGGACCGACCGGGCAACAGAACGGATACCGGGCGTCCGGAGGGAACGTAGCAACAGAATCCCTCCACCCATTTTGCCGTCAGGCGGCAGCGCGATACGCGCCTCAGTCAAGCAGCCAATTGTAAACACTTGCTATTGCCCAGGCCGCAACGCCTGCAATGACTGACCAGGCTATCAGGCCATAGAAGAATCCACCCCAGTTCAACTGCCAGGCCATTTGTCCGAAATCGGCATGAACCATGTGCCCGCTCATCTGCATCATCGGCATCGGCATCGCCGCTACAAACGCGCTGCAGATAACCCAGAACACAGCAAAGACGAGCAATGTCGCGAGGCCAAATTTGTTTGAGTCGATTTTCATGATCGTTCTCCTCTCCAATGCGGACCGTATATCACAGTTGCATAGGGCCGAGTCTGATTGCTTTGTTATCGGCGCAAAGTCAGGAGAATGCGGGTAATGGCGCGAAGGGCGCGTTTTCGCAGGCTACCTGCCCATTAATCCTGGGAGTTTGCCTCGCGCTCGCGCTTTTCCTGCTCATAGCGGATTGCGTCGAGGATCTTTGCGCCGCCCAGGAACACCGCGCCTGCGGTGGCTGCGAACAGCAGATAGCCGCCGACACCGGGATATTGCACTGTGTAGTGCGCGCCGCGGGTCATTGCGCCCAAGGCCAGGGCATAGATGATCAGATACGCTTCCCAGCGCGTCTTGATCACGAACAGCCGACCGATCTTGCGCAGCATGTTTGCCCTTTCGCCATTTCGCCGCACAGGGTGCGACTGGTTAACAAAAGGTTATCCTATGGATTACCAGTGCGCTGTCCAGTGCGTTAACCTAGTTCGGTGAGTTCCAGCGCTTCGAGCAGGGCAAAACGTGCCGATGTGACACTGTTCTTCAGCGTTTCGCTACCGAGATCGGCCGGATCGACCTGCTCAGGCCAGTTCGCGGCGATAACCGACTCGATTCGGGCGGCTTTGGCCTCATCAAGCAGGAAGCGCGGATCGATCGCGGACGGATCGGCCACCACACGCAGCCGCAGGCAGGCGGGCCCACCACCATTGGCCATCGACTGGCGCACGTCGACCGGTATCACCTGCCGGATCGGGCCGTTTGATGCCATCATCGCCTCGCACCAGCGCCAGACGATGGGCGAATCGCGGCATTCCTCAGGCACGATCAGCGCCATCCCGCCTTCGGGCAGGGTGACGAGCTGCGCATTGAACAGGTATGTCTTGATCGCTTCGGCCAGGCTCACCGCGCTATCGGGCACTTCGACTACCTGGAGCGCAGGAAAGGCTTTGCGCATCGCATCATAGGCGCCCTGCCGGTCGGCAAAGGCGAGTTCATGCGCGAAGATCACATTCTCATTGGCCACCGCGACCACGTCATTGTGGAACGCGCCGGCCTCGATCGCTGCCGGGTTCTGTTCCACAAACACGGTGCGTGCCGGATCAAGCCGATGCAGGCGGGCGACTGCGCGGCTGGCCTCGATATGCTGGCGGGCGGGAAATCTGCCGCCGCGTTCGCCATAGACGAACACCTCGACCCCTGCCTCGCCATGCCCGGCGCAAAGCCGCATGTGGTTGGCCGCGCCCTCGTCGCCGAAACTGGGCGGCACCGCATCATGCACGGTGAAATACTCGCGATTGCCGAAAGCGATATCGAGCTGCCGCTTGGTGTCGGGCCATTCCTGTGCCCGGTGGACCATGGTGACGAGGTTCGCCGGGGTAAAGTGGCACTTGCCGTCGGCGGTGTCGGGCGCGGGGCTGACGGTCGCGGCATTGGCGGTCCACATCGAGGAGGCTGACCAGGCGGCGGCGAGCAGCGCGCGTTCGGCGCTCTGGTCCACCGCCAGCGCGCGCAGCAGGCCGTCATTGGGGCGGGGCAGGGGCAGCAGGAAGCCCTGCACACCCAATCGCGCCAGATTGCCGCGCATCTTGGCTATGCCCTGCAAGGCAGCGGCGCGCGGGTAGCTGGAATCGCCCTTGTGGCTGGCGCTGGCGATATTTCCCAGGCTGAGGCCCGCATAATTGTGCGAAGGGCCCACGATCCCGTCAAAATTGATTTCAGTGAGCCGCATTCAAAAATACCTTTGATCGTCATTGCGAGGAGCCTGGAGGGCGACGCGGCAATCCATGAAGTGAGGTCGCGTCAGGTCGCTAACTTTGGCCATGGATTGCTTCGCCTGCGGCTCGCAGTGACGAATTCCAATCATCGGACCACGCTCCACACCGTGTCGCCGCGCTTTACATCAAGTGCATCGGCAGCCGAGGAATCGATCGAAATCGTGCCATCCTTCTTGATCTTGCGCGCGCCGTAGCAAGCGCGAAAGCTGCTGAGCCTTCCAGTGGCCAGGATCGCGCGTTCGCCCTGATCCAGATTGACGTCGGAAACCTGGTGCGCTTGCGCTTCCTTGACGCTTTTCACTTCGTCAGTCCGCGCTGTCATGGTGGGCCCGCCATCGAAAATGTCGACATATTGCTCGTAGCGGAAACCCTCGTTTTCAAGCATGCGCATTGCGGCGCGACCGGTAGGGTGAGGCACGCCGATCACGCTGCGGGCATCGTCGTCAAGCATGGCGATATAGACCGGGTGCTTGGGCATCAGATCGGCAATGAACTGGTTGCCGTTGATGGCATTGAAATAGTCTGCTTCCTGGAAGTTCATCCCGAAAAAGCGGCCCGCGACCCCGTTCCAGAAGGGCGATCCGCCGCGCTCGTCGATGATCCCGCGCAGCTCGGCCAGCACACGGTCGGCAAAGCGGCGGCGATGCGTGGCGATGAACAGATAGCGGCTGCGTGCGAGCAGCAGGCCCAGTCCACCAGCGCGCTCATTTGGGTGCAGGAACAGTCCGCCGACTTCGCTCGAACCTTCAAGATCGGTCACCAGGCTCAGCAGTTCGGCGCGCACCGTGCGGTCAAGTTCCTGCGAATATTGGGTCAGCGTGTTGAGACGATACGAATAGAACGGCCAACGCTGGCCCACATTGGTCATCAATTGGCAGGTGCCTCGGATGGTGCCCGTCTCGGCATTTTCCAGCACCAGGACGAATTGCTCGTCAGCCAATTCATCGCTGTCATTGGCGAAGCCCTCGCTAGCGCGCGCCAGCTTGGCGGCCAGCGCAGAGCGATCGGGCGGCAGGTTGGTAAAGCCGCCGCCGGTTAGCTTGGCCATTTCATACAGCGGTTCAAGATCGTCAGCGCGCGCGGCGCGCAGGCGGAAGGTCAATAGAGTTCTCCATTGGCAATGCGGGTGATGACTAGAGCGGAAAGTGCGGCACGTTCGGCCAGGCTGGGCACGATCAGGAATTCCTGCGGCGAATGGATTGCGCCCCCGCGCACGCCCATCGTATCGACCACGGGCACGCCGCAGGCGGCGATATTGTTGCCGTCGCACACGCCGCCGGTAGATTGCCAGCGGATGTCCTGGCCCAGCTCGGCGCCGCATGCCTTGACCAGATCGAACAGCGCTTGCGCGCGCGCGTCAACCCTCTTGGGCGGGCGGGTCACGCCGCCATGGCGGTGGACGCCAACTTCGTGCTTGCGCTCGATCGCGTGCAGGACTTCGGCGAGATTGCGCTCGAACGCTTCCATCGCCGCGGTCGATTTGGGGCGTATATTGAAGCGCAGCACCGCGTTATCGGGCACGACATTGTTCGCCGCGCCGCCTTCCAGCTTGGCCGGGTTCACGGTCAGGTCAGCATGTTCCATCGCCTTCAGCCGCAAGATCAGATCCGCCGCCGCTACGATCGCATTGCGGCCCTCATGCGGGTTGCGCCCGGCATGTGCACTTTTGCCGGTGAAGCTTATCGAATAATTCCCCGTGCCGCCGCGCTCATGCGCCAGGGTACCGTCAGGCAAGGCCGAGGGTTCATAAGTCAGCGCGGCTAGCTTCCCCTGCGCCAGTTCGGCGATCAGACCAGCGCTCGCCAGCGAGCCGGTTTCCTCGTCAGAATTGATCATCACGTCATAGCCGAGCGAGCCGATCGCGCCGGTTGCCTCGACCGCCATGAGCGCGTGGAGGATTACCGCGATCCCGCCCTTCATATCGGCCACGCCGGGGCCGTTTAGCGTGTCATCGTCGAGCCATTGCTGCTGCTGGAACGGGTGATCTGCCGGGAACACGGTGTCCATGTGTCCAGTGAACAGCAGGCGGCGATTGGCCTGGGGGCGCACCCGCAGCACCATGTGCCGCCCATGCGGCTTTGCGAACTCGCGGCCCGTGCTGTCGATCGCGGTAACCGGCGCCGGATCGACCAGCTCGATTTCGCCCGGCAATGCGGAAAAGGCATCCACCAGCGCTTCGGCCTGCCTTGCCAGCCCTTCCAGATTGGCGGTGCCGGTGTTGATCGCGCCCCATTCCTGCACCTGCCCGAGCATGGCAGTGCCATCGATCCGCTCGGCCAGGGCGGCGGCGCTGGTGGTTGAGGTTTGTTGCATCTGTTACCGCTCTAGCGGCGCGGCGGGCCAAGGCCAAGATGCCACTGCGCAAACTCCTGTTAGCGGTTGCAATGACGGGGCGCTTTGGCCATAGCCCGCGCCAATCCTCCCCGGGAAACTGGCTGAAAACCCGCTTGCCGCGCGCCGGCGAGCCCAATGTGCGAGGAATCTGTGAGCGAATATGTCAACCGCGCCGGGATCGAGATCGATTCGAGGCTTGCCCAATTCATCGAAGGTGAAGTCTTGCGCCCGCTGGGGCGCGATGTCGCGGCTTTCTGGAGTGGCTTTGCTGCGCTTCTAGGCACCTTCGCGCCGCGCAACCGCGCGCTGCTGGCGAAGCGCGACGAACTGCAGGCCATGATCGACGCCTGGCACAGGGAACGGCGCGGCAAGCGGCTCGACAGCCAGGAATACCAGGCCTTCCTGCGCGAGATTGGCTATCTTGTGCCCGAACCGGATGATTTCATTATCGGCACGCAGAATGTCGATCCCGAAATTGCGACGATGGCCGGGCCGCAGCTGGTGGTGCCGATGCTCAATGCGCGTTTCCTGCTCAATGCTGCCAATGCGCGCTGGGGCAGCCTGTATGATGCCTTCTATGGCACCGACGCACTCAATGCGCCGCCTGCGCGGCCAGGTGGTTATGACGAGGAACGCGGCGCTGCGGTGATCGCGCGCGGGCGTGAATTTCTGGATCAAGCGCTGCCGCTGGTGGGCCAGAGCTGGACCGATGTTGCTGACGAGCATGATGGCAAGCTGCAGGACGAAAGCCAGTATATCGGCAAGACCGGACGCGGGCTGCTGTTCAGGAACAACGGCCTGCATATCGAAGTGGTGTTCGACCGCGATCATCCGGTCGGCAAGACCGACAAGGCGGGCATTGCTGACATCATCTGCGAAGCCGCGCTGACCACGATCTGCGACTGCGAGGATTCGGTCGCTGCGGTCGATGCCGAAGACAAGCTCAATGCCTATTCCAACTGGCTCGGCGTGATCCGCGGCGATCTGGAGGAAAGCTTCGACAAAGGTGGGCGCACGCTCACCCGCAAGCTCGCTGAAGACGTGCATTATACCGATCGCGAGGGCAATTCCCACAGCCTGCCCGGGCGCAGCCTGCTTTTCGTGCGCAATGTCGGCCATTTGATGACGAACCCGGCAATCAGGCTGGCTGATGGCGGCGAGGTGCCGGAAGGTATCATGGACGCAGTCTTCACCAGCGCAATCGGCGCGCTCGATGTCGAAGGCCACGGTCGCTATCGAAACTCGAAAACGGGCAGCATCTATATCGTCAAGCCCAAGATGCACGGGCCGGAGGAATGCGCCTTTACCAATGATCTGTTCGACGCGGTGGAGGACCTGCTGGCGCTTCCCCGTCACACGATCAAGGTTGGCGTGATGGACGAGGAGCGGCGCACCAGCGCCAATCTCGGTGCCTGTATAGCGGCGGTGAAGGACCGTGTGGTGTTCATCAACACCGGCTTCCTCGACCGTACGGGGGACGAGATCCACACCTCGATGCAGGCCGGGCCGATGGTCCGCAAGGCGGAGATGAAGGCATCGAAATGGCTCGCCGCATATGAGAAACGCAATGTCGCGATCGGCCTCAGGCATGGGCTTTCAGGCCGCGCGCAGATCGGCAAGGGGATGTGGCCCGCGCCCGATCTGATGAAGCAGATGATGGTAGAGAAGATCGGCCACCTCAAGGCGGGCGCGAACACCGCCTGGGTGCCTTCACCCACTGCGGCAACGCTCCACGCGCTGCATTACCACCAGTGCAATGTCTTTGCCGAGCAGGCCGGGCTGGGTGAAATTCCGCCGCTGGGCGATCTGCTCACCATTCCGCTCGCCGAAGGCACCAACTGGTCCGAAGATGAGCTGCGCGAGGAACTGGACAACAATGCGCAAGGGTTGCTGGGCTATGTCGTGCGCTGGATCGACCAGGGCGTGGGTTGCTCAAAGGTACCTGACATCAACGATGTCGGCCTGATGGAAGACCGCGCGACCTTGCGCATCAGCTCGCAGCATATGGCCAACTGGCTGCTGCACGGCGTGGTCAGCAAAGACCAGGTGAGGGATTCGCTGCGGCGCATGGCGGCCAAGGTGGATGGCCAGAACGCCGGTGATCCGCTCTACACGCCGCTGGTCGGCAATGAGGACGGCCCTGCCTTCCGCGCCGCCTGCGATCTGGTGTTCAAGGGTGTGGAGCAACCTTCGGGCTATACCGAGCCGCTGCTGCACCACTGGCGACAGGTCAGGAAGGCGGGTTAGATACCGGTTCAGCCGCCGCTTGCGACCAGCCGCCCGCCGCGGCGGCGGCCCATCTGGATATTGCCGGCATTGGCGATTGGGCCTCCCTGGCTCACTTTTTCGCCAGCTATGCCAATCAGCCGGTCCTGCCCCAGCGTGCGTTCGAATTCGACACCGCAGGCCGTCTCGCTCGTCCAGATCACCTTGCAGAATATCTCTTCATTGCCGAGCACCAGCCAGCCCGTCACCCCTTCGCGCGGCGGAGCACTGGTTTCCAGCTTTGCCCCACTGTCAGAGATATTGGCCATGTGGCACGGGCGATCGCCTGCGATGGTGCGAAAGCACACGGGAATGTCGATGGTGAACCTGACGTTACGCCGCCGCTCTGTCTGAGCGGCCCGCAATCTTGCTTCGTACAGGCTCATCGCTCGCTTTTCTCCATTGATTTGAACAGCGTGATGGCAGGACATCGATGAAGAAGGATTGGCAAGCTAGGTTAGTCGAAATTAACCAAATTCGGCGGCGAGCGAGACAAACTCTTCAACGCTAAGTGTTTCGGCGCGGCGTTGCGGGTCTATTCCCAGCCTTTCCAGTGCATTGAGCGCGCCGGGTACAGCTTTCAGGCTTTGGCGCAGCATCTTGCGGCGCTGGCCGAAGGCGGCCTCTGTAACCCGTTCGAGCGTGCGCGCCGATACGCCCGCAGGGGCCGCGCCCGGAGTTACATGCACCACTGCACTCATCACCTTGGGCGGGGGTGTGAAGGCGCTGCGATGCACCTTCATCGCCAGCCTGGCGTCACTACGCCATTGGGCCAGGACGGCAAGACGCCCATAGGTGCCGTTGCCGGGATGGGCCACGATCCGCTGCGCAACCTCGAGCTGGAACATCAGCGTGAGTGAACTCCACTGCGGCGGCCATGCTTCTCCGCCCAGCCACTTCACGAATAGTGCGGTGCCAACATTGTAGGGAAGGTTGGCGACCACTGCGAAAGGTTCACCCTGCATCAGCGCGCCATGGTCGAACTTCAACGCATCGCCTTCGATTACGTTGAGCTGGCCGGGATAGGCTTCACCCAGTTCGGCCAGCGCGGGAAGGCAGCGCCGGTCCATCTCGATCGCGGTCACTCGCGCCCCCGCCTTAAGCAACGCGCGGGTAAGGCCGCCCGGACCGGGGCCGACTTCCAGCACCGCCTTGCCATGCAGATCGCCGGGAATCGCGGCGATCCGGTCAAGCAATTGCGCATCGAACAGGAAATTCTGCCCCAGCGCCCTGGATGCGCTGAGCCCGTGCCTGGCTATGACTTCGCGTAGCGGAGGCAGGTCAGCCATGCGCCGATCGCCGCGCTGCCATCTCGCCCGCCATGCGGATCGCCGCCACCATGGCGCCGGGATCGGCCAAGCCTGTGCCCGCGATGTCGAAGGCGGTGCCGTGATCGGGCGAGGTTCGGATGATCGGCAGGCCCAGCGTGACATTGACGCCCTGATCGAAATCGAGCGCTTTCAGCGGGACCAGCGCCTGGTCATGATACATCGCCAGCGCCACATCATAGCTGGCGCGCTTGTGCGGGGCGAACAGCGTATCGGCAGGATGAGGGCCGGTGGCATCGATCCCTTCCTGCCGCAGTACTGCAATAGCGGGCGCGATAATGTCGATCTCTTCGTGCCCCATGCGCCCGCCTTCACCGGCATGCGGATTGAGCCCGGCAATGGCCAGGCGGGGGCGCTCGATCGCGAAATTGCGCGTCAATGCGGCGGCGGTAATCCGCGCCTTGTGGCAAATCAGCTCGATGCTCAGCAAGCCCGGCACGTCCGCAATCGCACAATGCACGGTCAGCGGCACCGTTCGCAGGCTTGGCCCTGCCAGCATCATCACTGCGTCACGTTCCGGTACGCCGCAGGCGTTGGCGAGAAACTCTGTCTGGCCGGGAAATGCGAAGCCAATTTTGGCCAGTTCGGCCTTGGCAATCGGGGCGGTCACCATGGCACTGGCTCGCCCGCTGACAGTGAGCTGTGCAGCCTCGCCGAGCGATGCCAGCGCCATCCGCGCACCCGCACTGTCAGGTTGGCCTGGAGTATAGCGCGCGGCCGCACCAGCGGTAGAAGTGCCGCCGATTACCGGCAGGCCGCGGGCAAAAGCTGCCGCGGTTTCAGTCGGTTCGGAAATCTCGATTATCGGGCAATCGATGCCCCGCTTTTGCGCTGCTTCGGCGAGTATATCTGCCCCGCCAACCACGAAAAACGGGGCCAGTTTCGATTTCGCCCGCAGCGCCCAGGCGGCAATGATCAGTTCCGGCCCAACGCCCGCCGGATCACCCAGCGAAACGGCGATCGGCGCGGGCTTCAGAGCGCTCAATTGTATTCGATGAAGGCGTCGTTGCGCAGATCGCGCAGGTAACGCTGTGCGCGTTTGTTGATGCGCTCATCTTCGAGCTGGCCCATCAACTGGTCAAAGCTGGGGCCGCTATCGACCTGCGGATCGTCGCGTCCGCACAGCATCAGCACGCGCACGCCTTCCTCGATTGATCCGAACGGCGGGGTGGACTGGCCAAGCTGAAGGTTGAGCACGATATTCTGCAGCTGCTCGGGCAGCGCGCGCACACGAATCTGGTCGTTGGTAACGACATTGGCGCCCAGGGCCGCCGCTGCTGCATCGGCATCGCCGCAGCCGCGCATCGTCTGCACTCCCGCAGCAAAGGCATCAACCTGTGCGACGGCTTCTTCGTCGGTCAGGCCGGGAGCGAAACTGATCGAGATCTGCTTCAGGCTGAGCAAGGCATCGCGCGGGTCAGCCATCAGCACCTGGCGCTTGTCGATCAGGTACAGGATCGAAAAACCGCCGGGAATCTCGACCGGGCCAAATAGCTGGCCGGGCTGCATTTGCTGTGCCGCAATGGCGAGTTCGCTGGGCAGCTGGCCCAGCCGCACGAAACCCAGATCCCCGCCAACAGCAGCGGTAGAGGCTTCGGAAAATTGCCGCGCATAGGCAACGAAGCTGCCGCCCTGCTGCAATTGTTCCATGATCTGCTGGGCATTCTGGAGCACAGCATCGCGGTTCTCAGGGGTAGCCGAAAGGAAGATCTCGCCAAGCCGGAATTCATCCGTTCCGCGCGAATCCTCCATCCGCTTGAGCAGTTCGTTGACCTCTTCTTCCGAGACATTGACGAATGGCGAGATATTGCGGCGGAGCAGGTTCTGCCACGCAAGCTCGCCTTCGATCTGTCGCTTCAGCGACGCGGGCGACGATCCGATCGAGCGCAGATATTCATCCATCGCCCCCGGCTCCTGGCCGAAATTCTGTGCGGCAAGGGCATTGTATCGCTGGTCAACTTCGGCCTGAGAGACTGTTATCTCCTGCGAACTGGCAGCCTGAATCTGCAGCGTCTCGTCGATCAGGTTTCGTAGCACCTGCGTGCGCAGCCGCTGCATTTCCCCTTCGCTGATCTCGTTGCGTGACGCCGAAATCACGAGCGCTACGCGCTGTTCAACATCGGTTCCGGTGATGACCTGTCCGTTGACGATTGCGGTAGCGGTGCGGACATTGGGATTGGCCTTTCCCATGATCGAGATGTTCGCCGGGATCCCCAGCGGATCGTCGATCGGCGGGGCATTCTGCGCGCCAAGCCCGGCAGGCGCGGCGATCATGCCGGCTGCCGCCAGCGAAAAAAGGACATTATTGAGCTTTATGCGTGTCACGCGTTCATTCCATCTGCTGCGCTGGTCAGCGCCAAATTTGTCATTCCACCACTGGCAAGCCGCGGCTTAACGCTGGCTGAGCCGATCGGGTGCCGGTAAGTGGCGGACCAGATAACGGGTTTGCCCCCGCGTGCCAACGCAGGATTGCAATACGGTCCCCCGGCAGGCACGCGGCGATTGCCACATCAGCGCAGCCCGAAGTTGCGCAAGGCGAAGGTCAGCTGGAACGTATCGCCGCGTTGGGCGTCGCCAGCGGTCACAAAGTCGCGCCGCCAGGTCAGGCCCAGTTCAAGCGTTTCGTCGCGATAGGCGATGCCGAGCCGCGTGCGGATTGGATCGAAGCCATCGCTTAAAAAGCGCGGGTCTTCGTCACGATCAGTCAGGTTGATGACGCCAGAGCCGAAAATTGACCAATACCTCGCAAAAGCGAGGCGACCTGCCGCGCGCAATTCCTCGCGGTCCTGCAAATCCTCGAATGCCTCGATATTGCGATCGAGGCGAAGATAGCCGACTTCGACATAGGTGCGTTCATCGCCCACCGTCGCATCGAATTCATTGCGGCGGATCTGCAGCTTGTCCTTGTCAAGGCGAAACCTGTGCGTGAACTTGACGAAATCGCGGAAGCGCACCTCGGTTCGCCCGACATAGTCAGACTTGCGCTCCGACAAGCCGGTGCCGTCGGGCAGGATCGCTCCTGCTGTGTCGAAGCGATAGGATTGGCCGACCGTGCTCTTTATCCGCCAGCCGGGGCGCCGAAGCTCCCAGTCTAGCCCGTAGGTCAGCCGCACCCCATCTTCCACCCGGTCATATCCAGGGAAGCGATTAAGCGCAAACAGGTTCGAATCCTCCAGATCAATTGCGCGCGCATCTTCATTGGGGATCGCCATGTTGCGGATCGGCGGCGTGGCAACCAGTTGCAGCCGCGGCTTGAGCACTTGCGTGCCGCCAAATGCTTCGCCCACAAAAGGCCATTCGACGTCGATCGCGCCAACCGCGACTGCACGGCCCTGCCAGCCTGAAATGCCGCGATAGACTTCTGTTGGGGTAAGGAAGTTCTCGTCGCTGTGATAAACGTCACCGCGGGCGAGGGCTGTGACGGTCACGAGCTGGCCCAACGGGGTCAGCTGCCGCATGTCCCAGCGGGCCGATGCGAAGGCACGCTGCGTATCCTGCCCGTCGCGGCGGGTCAGACTGAGCGTGTTGGCCTGGAATTCGACTGTGCCGCCCACGATCGGATCGGTCAGGCGTCGGCGATAGTCCATGACCGGCAGCGCCACCGGAACCTGGCCCTGCGACGCCTCAAGACGAAGCGACTGCGTTGCCCAGCCAGCCAGGGAGAAATAGGATTGGCTGTCAATCCGTTCGATGTTGACGGTCGAGCGCAGGCGGTCATCGCGGCTGATGTCATACCGGCGCAGGAAAGTGCGGTCGCTGGCGCGCCGCAGGGATCCGGTTACGCTCCATTCGGGTGTGAACTGGAAGCGGCCATTGGCGAACAGATAGCCGCGCAGATCGCGTTCGGTTTCCGGCTCGCCGGTAAAGCTGGAAATGCGGCGGCTGTGCGTGGCAAAGCCGGTGATCTGATAGGCGCCGCGGTCGACCTGGTGGCGCCACTCGGCCGAAACCATCGGTGCGACCTCGGTGTAGGCATAGGTTCCTAATGTCAGGTCCATGTTGTCGGCCAGGCGCCAGTAATAGCTGCCGCTGACTTCAACGCCGTTTGATTGCGAGACCCGCAGATCGGGCATAATGAAGCCGGAGACGGCGCGCCCGTCTGTGCGGAATGCGAGCCCGGGCATCGGCAGGATACGCGCGCCGAACAATTCGAGCACTGCACCATTGAAACTGACCCGGCTTTCGGATGGATCGAACACGATCCGTCTGGCGGTGATACGCCAGCTTGGCGATCTGCCGCAGCCTTCCGGTGTGATGTCCGGGCACGCTGCGTAGGTGGCATCACGCAACACCACGGTGCCATCCTCGCCGCGCTCGCCCGCTCGCGCTGCCAACCTGCCACCGGCACGCAGGGCAACCAGCAACTCGCCCATCGCCCCGGCCTCAAAGCGATCGGTTAACTCGACCGACTCAGTGAACAGCTGATTCCCGCCGGCATCGACCAGGCGGACATTGCCATCGGCATAGATCGTGCCCTGGCGCCGGTCCCAGCGCACCTGATCGGCGCGGACCGACTGGTCCTCGCTCGAAAGCAGCACATCGCCGCTCGCAGTTATGACATCTGCCTCATTGTCATATTCGAGATTGTTGGCTTCGAACTTTACCGTGCGCCCATCACTGCGGGGCACCTGATCACCGGGCGCATCCCCGGCGGCAAGGTCCGGCGCCATGCTGGCGTGCGGGGGCGTGCCTTCCAGGACGGATGCCGGTTCGTCCTGCGCCATCGCCGGATAGGCACCGGCAAGTACCAGAACGGCACAGGCGGCGCCGATCACAGGCAAGCGGCAAAAGGAGGCGTGCAGGCATTGCTGCGGCGGCGGGGACATGGTCTTGCCTATCGCACCGCTCGCGCCTAATCGCAATCGCCATTAACCGGCGGGTCGCTGTGCGGCGCTCCGCTCGCCTTGCCTGTGCAAGCAATCATCCCTTTCGGAGTACTCATGCAGATTAATTTCAGTGACACCGCGCCCGCCAACGCCCGACTGATAGCCTATCTGGCGAACAAGGACGATCTTCCTGCGCGGCTTGAACGCCCGATTGTCGATGGCGCCGCAGCAGCGCGATTCAAGGGCAATGCCGGGCAATTCTTTGAAAGCTTTGTTGAACGTGACGGGCAGGTGGTTCGCGTGGCGCTGGCCGGGATGGGCGATGCCAACGCCACGGCTGACAAGCGCGCAGAAGGGCTGGAAAAGGCCGGTGCGGCGCTCGCTGCCAAGTATCTTACTTCGGGCGAGACCGATCTGGTGCTCGATTTCGCGGGCAGCGGGGTCGATGCGGCAGGTGCCGCGGCCGTGTTGCTGGGCCTGCGCCTGCGCGGCTGGCGGCATGACGAATACCGCACGCGGATGAAGGACGAACAGAAGAGGACGCTCGCGACCGTAACCGTGATTTCCGCGCCTGATGGTGCGGAGCAGGCATGGGCCGATGCGGCGGCGGTGGCCGAAGGTGTAGAGTTCACTCGCGAACTGGTGGCCGAGCCTGCCAACAAGATTTATCCGCTCAGCTTCGTCGAACGCTGCGAAGAGCGCTTCGCCGGAACCGGCGCAGAGCTGATGGTGCTGGACGAAGCGGCAATGGAAAAGCTCGGCATGGGCGCGCTGCTGGGCGTGGGGCAGGGCAGTGAACAGCCTTCGCGCCTGCTGGCGATCAAGTGGCTGGGCGGCAATGCGGGCGATCCGCCGGTTGCCTTCGTAGGCAAGGGGGTAACCTTCGACACCGGCGGGATTTCGCTTAAGCCCGGTGCGGGCATGTGGGACATGAAGTGGGACATGGGCGGCGCAGGCGCAGTCGCGGGCGCGATGCTGGCGCTCGCGAAACGGAAGGCCAGGGCCAATATCATCGGCGTGGTCGGCCTGGTCGAGAACATGCCCGATGGCAAGGCGCAGCGCCCGGGCGACATCGTGACCTCGATGAGCGGTCAGACGATTGAGGTGCTCAACACCGATGCCGAAGGGCGGCTGGTGCTGTGCGATGCGCTGACCTGGACCCAGCGCGAATTCTCGCCCTCGCTGATCGTCGACCTTGCAACCCTGACAGGTGCGATGATCATTTCGCTCGGCCATGAGCATGGCGGCATGTTCGCCAATGATGACGATCTGGCCGATGACCTGCTTGAAGCGGGCAAGGGCGTGGGCGACAAGCTATGGCGGATGCCGCTGGGCGCGGCCTATGACAAGCTGATCGATTCGCCGATTTCGGACATGAAGAACATCGGCCCGCGCGAAGCGGGTTCGATCACGGCGGCACAATTTCTCAAGCGTTTCATCGAGAATGGCACCCCTTGGGCGCATCTCGATATTGCGGGCATGGTGTGGGCGGACAAGCCGGGCCGCACCTGGGACAAGGGCGCAACCGGATATGGCGTGCGCTTGCTTGACCGCTTTGTCCGCAATGCGCTGAAGGGTTAGGCCGCGGTGCGCCTGCTCTTGAAGTGCGCAGGGGCAAGGCGGGCGTGACAACGCGCGTCGATTTCTACCAGCTCAGCCGCGATCCGGTCGAACGGGTCGCGGTGATGCTTGCACGCAAGGTGATACAAGCGGGCCAGCGCCTGTTGGTGGTGAGCGAGGATCCGGGCCAGCGCGCGGTAATCGGGCGTGAATTGTGGCGCGCCGGGCCGGAAGAATTCCTCGCCAATGGCGAAGCCGATGGCGCGCACGCCGAACGCCAGCCGATCCTGCTTTCCGACCGGGCTGAGGCAGCCAATGGTGCCCGCATGGTGCTGCTTGCCGACGGGAAGTGGCGCCCCGAAGCGCTGCAATTCGACCGCGCGCTGCTGCTGTTCGGTGCAGCGGAAACCGGGGCAGCGCGCGCGCTGTGGCGCGAGCTTGACGATGCCGAGGGCGTGACGCGCGAGATCCACAAGCAGGATGAAGGCGGGCGCTGGCGGGCTGGCGGTTGACCCGTTCGTTGCGCACAGGGCTTGCAGTGGCTGCAGCACGGCGCTAGTGGCGCGCGCAACTCCAGAACAGCCCCCAAATCGCAAGGAACACGAACAATGGCGGTTACCCGCACCTTTTCGATCATCAAGCCCGATGCCACGCGCCGCAACCTGACCGGCGCGATCACCAGGATGCTGGAAGAAGCCGGCCTGCGTGTTGTCGCCTCGAAGCGGATCCACATGACGCGCGAACAGGCCGAAGGCTTCTACGCGGTGCACAAGGAGCGCCCCTTCTTCGGCGAGCTGGTCGATTTCATGATCAGCGGCCCGGTGGTGGTGCAGGTGCTCGAAGGCGAAGACGCGGTGAAGCGCAACCGTGACATCATGGGCGCCACCAATCCGGCCGATGCTGCCGAAGGCACCATCCGCAAGACTCATGCGGAATCGATCGAGGCCAATTCGGTCCACGGTTCGGACAGCGACGAGAACGCCGCGATCGAGATCGCGTTCTTCTTCAAGCCCGAAGAAATCGTCGGCTGAAACCCGGCCGTATCAAGCTTTTCAAGGGGCCGCTCCGTTTGAGGCGGCCCTTTTTGATTCGGCTGCGCGAGCCGGTGATTCGCAATGCGGGCGTACAAATGGTACCTTGATCCGAGGGTCGCTGGTTCCACTCGGGGAGGAGTTATGGGACGAGTGATTGTCATGGCGGCGGCGCTGATCTGCTACGCCGCGTTTTTCGCAAGCTTTGTTTATCTGGTCGGCTGGGTAGGCGGATTCGAATTCATGCCGACGCATGTCGACAAGGGGCTGGCTGCACCGCCCCTGACCGCTGCGCTGATCGATACCGGGCTGATCGCGCTGTTTGGCATCCAGCATTCCGTAATGGCACGCAAGGGGTTCAAGGCGGGCTTGACAAAACTGATACCCGCTGCGTCCGAACGCAGCATCTATTGCCTCGTGACCGCACTGGTGCTGGCGATGATCTTCAGTTTCTGGCATCCGATCGAAGGATTTATCTGGTCGGTTGGAAATGACACCGCCCGCATGGCGATCTGGGGGTTGTTCTGGCTGGGCTGGACCATCCTGTTCATATCGACCTGGCTGCTCAACCATTTCGAGCTGTTCGGATTGCAGCAGGCCTGGCACCATCTCACCGGCAAGACCGCCGCACCTTCCCGAATGCGTACCCCGTTTTTCTACAAGCTGGTGCGTCACCCGATCTACACCGGGTTCTTCATCGCCTTCTGGGCAGCGCCGGACATGAGTTATGGCCACCTGCTCGCGGCGACGGGCTTCACCATCTATATCATGATCGGCATTGCCTACGAGGAACGGGACTTGCAGGCGGTATTTGGCGAAGAATATGCCGAGTATCGCAAGCGGGTGGGGGCGTTCATCCCGGGGATCGGCAAGGCCTCCTAACCCCCGGCCCGCGAAACATAGGCGGCCAGCGCGCGCGGATAGAGCTGGTGTTCGGCCAGCTTGACCCGCTCGGCCAGGGTTTCGGGCGTGTCATCGGGCAGGATCGCCACTTTGACCTGATCGAGGATCGCACCCGAATCGAGTTCGGGCGTGACGAGGTGGACTGTCGCGCCGCCATGGCTGTTACCTGCGGCAATTGCGCGGGCATGGGTGTCCAGCCCCTTGTATCTGGGCAGCAGGGAGGGGTGGATGTTGAGCATTCGCCCTTCCCAGCGAGTGACAAACTCATCTGACAGGATCCGCATATAGCCTGCCAGTGCGATATATTGCGCGCCTGCTGCGCGCACCGCGCCTTCCATCGCCGCGTCATGTTCGGCACGCGTCATGCCCTTGTGGCTCAGCGCGAAAGTGGTGATCCCTTCGGCCCGGGCCAAGGTCAGACCGGCGGCTTGGGGATTGTTGCTCGCGACCAGCACAATCTCGTAGGGGCAGCCGTCGAGGCGGCTGGCATCGAGCAGCGCGGCCATATTGGTCCCGCTACCGGAGATGAAAATCGCAACTTTTGCCTTTACAGGCCCCGTTTCAGGCCCCGTTTCAGGCATTATGCGTTGCGCTCCATTCGGCCTTGGCGCTCCACGTGCCCTGAGTGCCGCGCACGGTGCAGCCGCGCTCGCCTGCTTCGATCGCGCCAATCATGAAGGCGGTCTCACCCGCTGCGCCGAGCCGCTCGAGCACTGCTTCGACCTTGTCCGGTGCAACCGCCAACACCATTCCCATGCCGCAATTGAAGGTGCGCGCCATCTCGCCCGGCTCGATATTGCCCTGCGCCTGCAGGAAGGCCATCAGCCGCGGCTGCTCCCAGCTATCGGCATTGACTACGGCATGCGCGCCCTGGGGCAAGATGCGCGGGATATTCTCGAGCAATCCGCCGCCGGTGATATGCGCCAGGGCGTCCACCAGCCCTTCGCGGATCAGCGGCAACAAGCTGGAGACATAGATTTTCGTCGGCTCGATCAGCACATCGATCAGCAAACGGTCCGCATCGAACAGGGCGGGGCGGTCAAGCTTCCAGCTCTTGTCGGCGGCAAGGCGGCGAACCAGCGAATAGCCGTTCGAATGGACGCCCGAGGAAGCAAGGCCGATCAGCACGTGGCCCGGTGCCACCTTCTCGCCCGTCAGCTGCTCCCCCCGCTCGACCGCACCAACGCAGAAACCCGCCAGGTCGTAGTCTCCCGCACTGTACATGCCGGGCATTTCCGCCGTCTCGCCGCCGATCAGTGCGCAGCCCGCCTGTTTGCAGCCCTCGGCGATCCCCGCGATGACCCGTTCGGCCACGCCGTTGTCAAGCTTGCCGGTGGCGAAATAGTCGAGAAAGAACAGCGGTTCTGCGCCCTGCACGATCAGATCATTGGCGCACATGGCGACAAGGTCGATGCCGACTGTGTCATGGCGGCCGGAATCGATCGCCAGCTTGAGCTTGGTTCCCACGCCATCATTGGCAGCGACCAGCAATGGATCACGGTATCCGGCTGCCCTGGGATCGAAGAACCCGCCGAAACCGCCGATCTCGGCATCTGCGCCCGGGCGCCTGGTTGCCTTGACCAACGGCCCGATCGCCTTGACCAGGCGGTTACCCGCGTCGATCGAGACTCCGGCGTCTTCATAGGTGTAATTTGCGGGCGGCTTGTCGCTGATTGCCATAATGTGCATCGCTTTAGCCTTTCGCGCTTGGAATTCCACTCGCCTTTGGGCAAAAGGCGTCAGCTTTTCCCCGATGACCGCATTCCTTTCCCTTTTGCGCCTGACGCCAACGCTTTCCAGCCGCCACTTTGTGCGTACCGGGCTGGGACTAGGCTTGTTCCTCACACTGGCGCTGGGCTTTGCGGCCCTGGTGGCGCAGGTGGCGGGCGACCGCGGCATTCCCCCGGTTGCAGCCAGCAGCGACATCGAAGTCAGCGGGATCGAGGTGGATGTGAGCGCCGACAGTGCAGAGGAAGCGCGCGAGCGCGGCTGGAGTGAGGCGCAGCGCAAGGCGTGGAAGCAAATCAATGGCCCCGACTTGCCGCAGCGCGATATAGAAGCGATGGTTTCGGCAGTGGTGATCGAACGCGAGTTGATCGGTCCCCGTCGCTATCAGGCGAAGCTGGGGGTGATCTTTGATCGCACCCGCGCTGCGCAATATCTGGGCGGCGGAGAGGGCGGGCGGCCTTCGGCACCCATGCTGCTGCTGCCGGTGGTCGCCAGTGCGGGCACATTCACCATGTACGAAGTGCGCAACCCGTGGCAGCGCGCCTGGGCCGAATTCAATCCGGGCACAAGCCGGGTCAATTACCTCCGCCCGGCCGGGGCAGGGGGAGATTCGCTGCTGCTCAACCATGGGCAAACGATGCGCCGCAGCCGCGCGTGGTGGCGGGTTGTGCTGGACCAGTTCGGTGCAGCCGATGTACTGATGCCGGTCGCCATGCTCGAATACAGCTATCCCGGTGGGCCCGTGAATGGCACCTTCACCGCACGATATGGGCCCGACAATCGCTATCTCGACAGTTTCCGCATGAGCGCCGATTCTCCCGCGGAATTGCCGGATATGCTGGGACAGGCAGTGCGGCGGTTTGACCGGCTGTTCGAGGATGCGCTCGATCGCGGGGTGCTGAGGCCGGATCCCACACTTGACGATGACACAGCGATGATCGTCGATCCCGCGATCGCCCGGCTGATCGAGATTGGCCGCGCTATCGAGGCTCGCGAGGCAGCGATGGAGGCGGAGGCAATGCGCACAGGGCCCGCCGCCGGGCCAAGCGAGGCTCCGGCAACTGCGGTTGTGAGTGCCTATGTCGTGCAATTCGCAAGCCCCGATGCGGCATCGATCGATGCCACGCTGGCAGCCGTCCGCGGCGTTCCCGGTGTGCGAGGGGCGGCCACCACCAGCCTTGCCTTTGGCGGAACCTCGGTAATGACGGTGAGCTATGCCGGCTCGCTTGGCCAACTTGCTGCGGCGCTGCGCGCGCGCGGCTACACAGTGCAGCAGGGCTCTGACGCGCTTGCTATCAGCCGTTGAGCGGATGTGGCCGTGCCGTCCCAAATTGCACTTCCCCTGACGCTTCCCGGCAGCGGCAAGCCCAGCCGCGTAATGATCGGAAATGCCAACCAGTCCGCCTATGAAGCGCTGGCCAAGCCCGCAGGCTGGCCCTTCAACAGCGCCGTTCTCACCGGCCCGCCGCGTTCCGGCAAATCGCTGCTGGGCCAATGGGCCGCAGGGCAGGGTATAGCGGTAATCGACGATGCCGAGCGCAGGGACGAGGCAGAGCTGTTCCACCGCTGGAACCGCGCGCAGGCCAGCGATGAGCCGCTGCTGATTATCTCGAACAAACAGCCGTGGGAAATTGCGCTGCCCGATCTGCGGTCGCGGCTGGGCGGTTCGCTGCAGCTCGAAATCGGCGTTCCCGATGATGATATGGTGGCCCGGCTGATCGAGGCGATTGCGCAGCAGCGCGGGCTCGCGCTGGCCGATGGCGCGCTCGAATATCTCGTGCCCCGCGCCGAACGCAGCTTTGCCGATATCGAGAGACTTGTTGCCGCAATCGACCGCCTCAGCCTTGAACGCAAATCACCTGCCACCATGTCTCTGTGGCGTGATGCATTGGAGGCCGTACAGGGGCCGGAGCAGGCACGCTTGCTTTGAAGCGCGTTTGGTGGGAGTATTTGACCATGTTTGACCGGCTCAAAGCCTATCTTGACTCTGTCCACGCGCGCGATCCGGCACCGCGATCGCGGTGGGAAATCCTCTTTTATCCAGGTGTTTGGGCGCTGTTCTTCCACCGGATTGCGCACTGGCTGTTTGAGGCAAAGCTGTTCTTCCTGGCACGATTGGTGAACCACTTCTCACGTTTCCTCACGGCGATTGACATCCATCCAGGCGCACAGATCGGGCGAAATTTCTTTATCGACCATGGCTTCACGGTGATCGGCGAAACTGCGGAGATCGGTGATAATGTGACGATTTACCAATGCGTCACCCTGGGCGGCACAAATCCGGCCAATGGCAAGGGCGGTAAGCGCCACCCCACCATTTGCGACAATGTCATTATCGGTTCGGGTGCGCAGATTATCGGCCCGATCACTGTGGGTGAACGGGCGCGAATAGGCGCCAATGCGGTGGTGACAGACGAGGTGCCTGAAGGGGCGACGATGATCGGCCTAAAGGCGCGGTCAACCCTGGTATCGGCAGAAGAATGGGTGCGTGAGTTTATCCCCTATGGCACGCCGTGTGACGATCCGTGCGCGGAAACGGGCAAGTTAGGCCGCGATTGCGTGGAGAAGCTTGAAGGCGAGATCGCCATGCTAAAGGCGGAAATCGCGGCAATCAGGGAAGCTGTATCTCCACCGGCCTTATCGTCACGCAGCGGGACTGACGATTGATGAATTCGGGTATGCGATCCGGCCAGCCCGGCTCGGTCGTTGCCTTTCCCCCTCGTGTGGCAGGCCAGATCGGCTTCGATCGTGCCGAGTTGCAGCGTATCCTTGACCTTTACGGCCGCATGGTCGCCGCCGGTGAGTGGCGCGACTATGCGATGGACTTTACCCGCGATGTAGCGGTGTTTGCCGCTTTCCGCCGTACTGCCGAACATCCACAGGCTCGGCTCGAGAAGCGACCGGCATTGCGCAATCGGCAGGGTATGTGGACGCTGTTCGGCGAGCATGGCCATGTCCTCAAGCGCGGTCACGAACTTGCGGGCGTATTGGCGCTGGTAGAGCGGCGGTTGATGAAAGCGGTCGAGGGCTAGCAAAAATGAAAAGGGCCCGCGCCGCCGCGCGAGCCCCCTTCGGTTGATTGCGAAACCTGATCTCAGGCAGCAGCGGCAGTTGCCGGCAGGCGCGCCTGCAAGTCTTGCGGCAGCGGGTGCACCACGGCGCGGCGGATCGGCGTCCAGAAGGCCGAGAGCGTCAGCAATGCCGAGCCGATCACCAGCGCAGTAAGCGCGACGTTGAGTTCCACCGCACCGAAGCGGTCGAACAGGAAGGTGAGCGCAGCTAGAACATAGGCCAGCGCTGAGACCAGCAGTGCGCGGCGATCGATCGCCAGGGCAACCACGCCCATTGCGACATAGACCACCAGCACGCCAATTGCCGCGCCCAGTCCGATATTTTCGCCGCCGGTCACACCCAGCCAGTGGAACAGCGGGTGCGCAATCATCGGTGCGGCGAGCAGGTGCAGCCAGAAGGCCACGTCGCTGCGCCGCGTTTGGCGCTCGCGATCACTCGTGTCCCAGCGCATGGCGACGAGGAAAATTGCCACCCCGGCAACGAAGACTAGCGGCAGCAGGATTGTTTCGTTGACCAGTGCAGGGCCGATGGCGGTCACTATCAGGCCGATGGCGGCCACAGCCAGCGCGGCAGCGCCCGCTGCAACGGTGATCGGCACCATGAAGCGGCGCCAGTGCATCCAGGCGGCCCCAGCTGTGACCAGCGCTGCACCAGAGATCAGCAATCCCGGCAAAACCTTGTTCGCGCCGAAATCATCGCCGCCGAACACCAGCAGGATCAGCCCCAGCAAGGTTACGAAAGTACCACCGACAAAGGCCAGCAGCAAAACGATGCTGGGCAGCGCCATGTGGCGTTGCCGCGTGAAATATTCGGCCATACCCCAGGCTGCGCCCGCGATCAGCAGGCCTGCAAGCGGGGGCGGGCCGTCGCCCACCGGCATCAGCGCCTGGCCGATGCCGCCCATCGCCACCAGCAGCAGCACTGCGGCGATGGTGACGAAAATGTCGTTGAAGCTGTTGATCAGGCGGAAATGTTCTTCGTCAGTGGCGGGCGCATTGCGCATCTGGCGCACCGAGTTTCGCAATGCATCTGCCGCGGCAACGCTGATCGCGCCGCTCGCGACTGCCTGGCGCAGATCGTCTTCTGTATACATGAGGCGTACCTCTCCCTGTTGATGGGGGAGAGATACGCCTAGTGTATTACTGTGTCAATACAGCAGCCATCACCCACGCGCGCTGGCCGGGCCGGTGCCTGTCACCTTCTGCATTGCCTTCAGGATATTGGCGCTCTGTTCGCTGCCGCTCTGCGGGGCGGTGAGGTTGGTGAAGGAGGAGATCTTTTCCCAGTTCTCGGCAAAACCTTCGACCGTGCGCTGGCCTTCGGGCAGCCATACGGCATCGTTCATCACCACCCACGAAGAGTGATAGCCGCCCGCACCAGCGCCCACGATCGCATTGGTCGGGGCGTCTTCGCTGACGAGGAACAGCGCGGCCGGAACCACGTTGACCGGATCGAACAGTTTGAAGGCTTCTTCAGGAAACAGGTCTTCGGTCATGCGCGTACCCGCGACGGGCGAGAGCGAGTTGACCTTGATGTTGTATTTCGCGCCTTCAAGCTGCAGCGTCTTGGTCAGGCCAGCCAGGCCCAGCTTCGCCGCGCCGTAATTGGCCTGGCCGAAATTGCCGAACAGGCCGGTTGAGGATGCGGTCATCAGGATGCGGCCATAGGCCTGCTCGCGGAAGGTTTCCCAGCACGCCTTGGTGACGAAGGCCGAACCGGTCAGGTGCACCTTGAGCACGAATTCGAAATCTTCGGGGCTCATCTTGGCGAAGGTCTTGTCGCGCAGCACGCCGGCATTGTTGATCAGCACATGCACGCCGCCCCACTTCTGCTTGGCGTCGGCAACCATCTTTTCCATCTGCTCGTATTCGGTGACCGAACCGCCGTTCGACATGGCCTCGCCGCCCATGGCCTCGATTTCCTCGACCACTTTGAGCGCCATGTCCGAATGGCCGGTGCCATCGCGCGAGCCGCCGAGATCGTTGACCACGACCTTTGCGCCGCGGCGCGCCAGCTCCAGCGCGTATTCACGGCCCAGCCCGCCGCCAGCGCCGGTGACGATCGCAACCTTGTCCTTGAAATCGATGCTCATGGGGGTTTCTCCTGCTTCCAGCCAGTACCTGGCCTTACGTTTGCGTCAATCTGTGCGGCGGGTTGGCAGTTTCGTGCCATTCTTGCAACCGCACAATGGCCAAAGCGCTATGCCGTAGGGTCAATTTGCCCGATTCAGAGCCGTTCCAGCGCGGGAATCAGCTCGCTGAGCGAATCGATTACAGCATCGGCGCCCAGCTCGTGCGGGGCGCGGTCGCAATAGCCGTATCCCGCCGCAATCACTGGCACATTTGCCCCGCGCGCGGCGCGCACATCATAGGTCGAATCGCCGACAAACACGAACCTTTCCGCGCCGCAGCGCCGCTGTGCCTCGATGACCGGATCGGGCGCCGGCTTGGCGAGATAGCTGCCATCTGGCCCGCGGCCCATCGAATCGCCGCCGATGATCGCCACGAAATGATCCGCCAGGCCCAGTTCGGTCAGCACCTTGGTGGCAAATCCTTCAAACTTGTTGGTCACCACTGCCATCTGCACCCCGCGCCTGGCGAGCTCGCTCAGCACCTGCTCCGCGTGCGGATAGGGGCGAGTGTAGACCGCATTGTGGTCGGCATAATAGGCCAGCATGGCCTTGTAGAGCGCGCGGAAATCATCCTCTGGCATGCCGCCCTGCGCATCGACAGCCCTGGCCAACATGATCTTGGCACCGCCGCCGATCAGGTCCTTGGACGAGCCGACCGGCACCGGATCCAACCCGCCCAGCTCAAGCGCATGGTTCACTGCCGCGCCAAGATCGCGAAAGGTATCGAGCAGCGTGCCATCGAGATCGAAGCCCACGCCCTGGAAGGGAAAATCAGCCATGGGTGCTGCGGTGGCGGATGGTTCTTCAAACCGCAAGCGTTTGGTGCCATGAAGCGCGGATGAGAGATTTAGCCGCAATCGTTCTTGCCGCAGGCAAGGGTACCCGCATGAAGAGCGACCTGCACAAGGTGCTGCACCCGATCGCGGGGCGCCCCATGCTCGATCATCTGCTTGCTTCGCTGGGAGAGCTGACCCCCAAGCAGACTGTGGTGGTGGTGGGCGACAAGGCGCAGCAGATCGAAGGGGCGATGGCGGGGCGTGCGCTGACGGTGAAGCAGGAGCCGCAATTGGGCACCGGGCATGCGGTGCAGCAGGCCGAAGGCGCGCTGGCCGGTTTCAGCGGCGATGTGCTGGTGCTTTATGGCGATGTACCCTTTGTGCGCGCCGATACCATGCGCATGATGCTGGCGCGGCTGCATGGCGAAGGTGATCCGGCGGTGGTGGTGCTGGGCTTCGAGCCTGCCGATGCGGGGCATTACGGGCGCGTGATCGCGGATCAGGCCAGCACGATCTCGAAGATGGTGGAATTCAAGGATGCGAGCGAGGTGGAGCGCAATTGCAGCCTGTGCAATTCGGGCCTGCTCGCGGCGCGCAGTACCGATCTGTTCACGCTGCTGGAGCGGGTTGGCAATGACAATGCGCAGGGCGAGTATTACCTGCCCGATGTAGTCAATATCGCGATTGCCGACGGGCGAACCTGCGCGGTGGTCATTTGCGATGATCCGGGCGAAGTGACCGGCATCAACAGCCGCGCCGAACTCGCCGCCGCCGAGGCGCAGTGGCAGGCCGCGCGCCGCGAGGCTGCGATGGCCGATGGGGCAAGCCTGCGCGCGCCTGAAACGGTGTTCTTCTCGCATGATACGCAGCTTGGCCGCGATGTAACGATCGAGCCCAATGTCGTGTTCGGCCCCGGTGTCAGCGTTGCTGACGGGGCGACGATCCACGCCTTCAGCCATCTCGAGGGTGCCAGTGTGGGCGAAGGCTGCTCGGTCGGGCCCTTTGCCCGCCTCAGGCCCGGCGCGGTGATGGAGCAGGGCAGCAAGGTGGGCAATTTCGTCGAGATGAAGGCTGCGACGCTGGGGGCGGGGGCGAAAGCAAACCACCTCACCTATCTCGGCGATGCGACGGTGGGCGAATATGCCAATATCGGCGCGGGTACCATCACCTGCAATTATGACGGTTATTTCAAATACCGCACCGAGATTGGGCCGCGCGCTTTTATCGGTTCGAACAGCGCGCTGATCGCGCCGGTGCGGATCGGCGCGGACGCGATTGTTGCGGCGGGCAGCGCAGTCAGCAGCGATGTGGGCGACGGTGATTTGCGGATGGTGCGCGGCGAGCAGATTGTGAAACCGGGCTGGGCAGACCGATTCCACGATACGATGAAAAAGAAAAAAGCCGCACAGCAGAAGAAGGATTGAGACGCCTGTGTGCGGTGATGACCAGCTTGCTTGTTGGCTGTGCGATCGGCCCTTCGGAACCTTGATCCAATGGCATCATCCGGTGCCCAGGGCGAAGAAGGGCCGGATCAAGGTGCCTGTGCACGCGATCTGCCACCAGGCCATTCACACCAACTTCACCAATGCGCAGCTCGGCCGGATGGGGGATGATCTGGCGGCGATCCGCGCGCATCCCGAGATCGCGAAATTCGTTAAATGGGTAAGCACCAAGCCGCCCGACTTTCACGCACCAACCAGGATTAGGTGAGCAAAAGCGGGCGGCTGGCCAGGGTCGCCGGTACTCAGGCCTTTTCACGCGGCTGGCAGTCGCGCTGGCGCGCTTCGGGAGGCTTTTTTGGTTGTGCGGCGTCGCCATGGCGCGGGCCGAGTTGCCGTTCCCACTGGCGAAATTCGCTGTGACTGAGCAGATAGCGCCAGCGCGCTTCGTCAAAGCTTATCAGCTTGTCACGCACCGCGCGAACAACCTCGGCCTTGCGCGCCTCAGTCCAGTTGATGTCATGCGATTTGGGCAGGCCGGCGCGCCTGATTGCGTCAGCTACGGTCTCGTGCGGGGCATAGGGCATGGTACTTCTCCGTTATGGCCCCCCTATTGCCCGTAAATCATCGGTTTCGTGGGTTAATTTCAGCCTATCAGCATTGGTTTAGGGCGCATTAGCCATCCCAATCGTGCCTGCGTTGCGGTGGATCGTTGGTGCACGACGCAAAAGGGGCGAGCCGCCTTGGCCCGCCCCCTTAATACTGCGCCGACGAGCGGGCCTTACTTCGCCGCAGGTTCATCCATCAGCCGCTGCATGAGGTAGACATATTGCAGTGCCTGGAGCTGCGCGCGCTGCTCATTGTCAACTCCGCCCGAATGGCCGCCGGTCGTTTCCTCATAGTAATAATATGGCTGGCCCAGTGCCTTGAGTTTGGCCGCGCCCTTGCGTGCATGGGCAGGATGGGTGCGGTCATCCGCGGTCGAGGCCCACAGGAACGGCGCGGGGTAATCGACGTCCTCCACGATCTTCTGATAGGGCGAATAGCCCTCGATCCAGGCGCGCTGTTCGGGAATGCGCGGATCGCCATATTCGCCGATCCATGATGCGCCGCGCCCGATCAGGTGATAGCGCAGCATGTCGAATAGCGGGATCTGAACGATTGCTGCGCCAAACAGGTCCGGCCGCTGGGTAAAGGCCGTGCCCACCAGCAGCCCGCCCTGGCTACCGCCCTGAATGCCAAGATGCTCAGGGCTGGTGAAGCCCTTCGCCACCAGGTCCTCGGCAATGGCGATGAAGTCATCCCAGGTGCGCTGCTTGTTCTCGCGGATCGCGCTCTGGTGCCAGTTCGGCCCGAACTCGCCCCCGCCGCGCATATTGCCCAGCACATAAGCGCCGCCATTTTCCAGCCACAGCTTGCCGGTAGAGCCGAGATAACCGGGCAGGCGCGGCACCTGGAACCCGCCATAGCCGGTCAGCAGCGTGGCGGTGGAGCCGTCCATTTTCATGCCCTTGGGCTTGACGATGAAATAGGGAATTTTCGTGCCATCAGCCGATGTGGCCTCGTGCTGCTCTACCTCCATGCCGGCGGGATCGAAATAGGAGGGCGAGGTCTTGATGGGTGCAGGGGTGCCTCCATCAGCATAATATAACGTCGTCGGATGGAGGAAATCGGTTACCGTGAACATGATCTGGTCGGTTTCATCCGACGAAGCGGCAATTCCCAGCGTCGCATTGTCGGGCAGGTCGACCGGCGAGAGCACCCATTGGCCATCCTCGAAATCGAACCGCACAACCTTGCCCACCACATTGTCGAGCATGCTGACAAACAGCGAGTTGCGGGTAATCGATCCGCCCTGCCTGGTCTGGCGTTCACCCGGTGCCCATACCAGCGTCTTTTTCGCGCCGTTGGGATCAGCCTTCCATTCCTCCAGATTGACCGCGACCAGCGAGTCCGCCGGGAATACCTGACCCTGCGTTTCCCAATCGACATCGGTCGAGAACAGGATGTGCCCGTCGACAATGCCATAGGGCGATGCCTTGAGGGGAATGTCGAGTCGCAGCCATTCGCCGTCCTTCTGGAAATAGTGTTCGGTTTCATGGAAGCTCACCGCGCGGAAGGCAGTCATGCCATGGATCACCGCCTTGCCATCGCGCAGCAGACTGGCACCCGACCACACGTCTTTCGGCGAGCCGCGGAAGATTTCCGGTGCCTCATCGATGCTTGTGCCGCGCTTCCATTCGCGAGTGGTATAGGGATATTCGCTTTCGGTTTTCAGCTCGTCGCTGAAGTTACGCGTGACGAGGAGTGTATCCCGGTCAACCCACTGGATGTTACCCTGGCTTTCGGGCAATTCGAACCCGCCCCCAGAATCGGCAGACACAAAGCTTTTGGTGTGGGTGTCGAATTCGCGCAGCACGGTGGCATCCTTGCCGCCATCGGATAGTGCAATCATGCAGTGGCGCTGATCGGGCGGCAGGCAGGTCGAACCCTGGTATACCCATTCGCGCCCTTCTGCCTTGGCCAGCGCGTCCACATCCA
Organism: Altererythrobacter chaiwopuensis; assembly: GCF_054957755.1. Taxonomy (NCBI): domain Bacteria; kingdom Pseudomonadati; phylum Pseudomonadota; class Alphaproteobacteria; order Sphingomonadales; family Erythrobacteraceae; genus Altererythrobacter; species Altererythrobacter chaiwopuensis. Next base: position 2,080,098 of record NZ_JBTXJG010000001.1, on the reverse strand, counting down.
GCACCACTTCCCATTGCGGCTCTTCGGTCCGGTAGCTTTCCAGTGTGGTGCGGCGCAGCAGCCCCTTGGGATTGGCCTTGTCCTGCCAGAAATTATAGAGCCCATCGGGGCGAAAGCTGACAAAAGGAATGCGGTCATTGCTGTCGAAGATCGCCAGCGCTTCGGCCTTCAGCTTCTCGAAGCGCGGATCACCGGTGAAAGCTTCCAGTGTGCGGGTGTTTTCGTTCTCGACCCATTCAAGCGCCTTGGGATCGCGCGCTTCCTCGAGCCAGATATAGGGATCCTGCTCGGCGCCGGGGATGCCCGTCTCGTCGATGTGATTGTCGGCTGACGCGGTTGCGGTTGTCATGGCAAGCGCACCTGCCAAAGCAAGTTTGGAAACAAGTTTCAAAAATCCTCTCCACGGGAAAGCGACCAGAGCCCGCCTTGGGGCTGCAATGCGGATAATCCTACTACCTTGTATCGGTTCCGCAAATGAAAAGGGCGACCCGTGGCCGCCCCTTTGCATTCGGGTTTTCAAAGCAGCGATCAGCCTTCGACGTGCTCCGCCAGTACAGTCAAGCCAGCGTCGCCGACTTCGGCAAAGCCGCCGCGCACTTCGATCAGCTCGGGCTGCGCGCCGTCGGACCTGTAGACCTGCACAGCGCCATCGCGGATAGTCGACATGAAGGGCGCGTGGCCTTCCAATACGCCGAACTCGCCTTCCGCACCGGGGACGACCACCATGTAGACGTCCTCGCTGCGGACAAGCCGTGCCGGCGTTACGAGTTCGAAGTGCAGTGCCATTGCGTTTACGCGTCCTCAGCCAATTTCTTGGCTTTTTCGACCGCCTGGTCGATGCCGCCAACCATGTAGAAGGCCGCTTCGGGCAGGTGATCGTATTCACCTTCGACCACGGCCTTGAATGACTTGATCGTGTCTTCCAGCTGCACGAACACGCCCGGGATATTAGTGAACACCTCGGCAACGTGGAACGGCTGCGAAAGGAAACGCTGGATCTTGCGGGCACGGGCCACGGTCAGCTTGTCCTCTTCGCTCAGTTCGTCCATGCCCAGAATGGCGATGATGTCCTGCAGGCTCTTGTACTTCTGCAGCGTTTCCTGAACCTTACGCGCGGTTTCGTAATGCTCCTGGCCCACAACCCGCGGTTCGAGGACGCGGCTGGTCGAATCCAGCGGGTCAACCGCCGGATAGATGCCGAGTTCGGAGATTGCACGGCTCAGCGTGGTGGTCGCGTCCAAGTGAGCGAACGAGGTTGCCGGGGCCGGGTCGGTAAGGTCATCGGCGGGGACGTAGATCGCCTGCACCGAGGTGATGGAGCCCTTGGTGGTCGAGGTAATGCGCTCCTGCAAATTGCCCATGTCGGTGGCCAGTGTGGGCTGATAGCCCACCGCCGAAGGAATACGGCCAAGCAGCGCCGACACTTCCGAACCCGCCTGCGTGAAGCGGAAGATGTTGTCCACGAAGAACAGCACGTCCTGGCCTTCCTCATCGCGGAAATATTCCGCCATGGTCAGGCCCGACAGCGCCACTCGTGCGCGCGCGCCCGGCGGCTCGTTCATCTGGCCGAACACCAGCGCCACCTTCGATCCTTCGCTGGTGGCATTGCCATCCGCGTCCTTGGCGATAACGCCCGCGTCAAGGAATTCGTGATAGAGGTCGTTGCCCTCGCGGGTGCGTTCACCCACGCCCGCAAACACGCTGACGCCGCCATGGCCCTTGGCGATGTTGTTGATCAGCTCCTGAATCAGCACGGTCTTGCCCACGCCAGCGCCGCCGAACAGGCCGATCTTGCCGCCGCGCGCATAGGGGGCGAGCAGGTCGATCACCTTGATGCCAGTAACCAGGATCGCCGCTTCGGTTGACTGGTCGACGAACAGCGGAGCCTCGGCATGGATCGGGGCAGTCTTTTCCGCACCGATCGGGCCGCGCTCGTCGATCGGCTGGCCGATAACGTTCATGATCCGTCCCAGTGTCTTGGGGCCGACAGGTACAGAGATCTGCGAGCCGGTATTCACCACTTCCTGGCCGCGGGTAAGACCTTCGGTCGCGTCCATCGCGATGGTGCGCACCGTGTTTTCGCCAAGGTGCTGCGCAACTTCGAGAACTAGCGTATTTTCGCCGTTCTTCGTTTCAAGCGCGGTCAAGATAGCGGGCAGTTCGGCGGGGAACTGCACGTCGACGACGGCGCCGATGACCTGGCTGATCGTGCCGTTGGTGGTCTGGTTCAATGCGGGTGCGGTTGCCATTTTCTGTGTCCTGCCTTGCAGTTTATCAGGCGCCTTGGGCGCAAACGGTTTCAGTGTCGACAACGGTCCATTCACCGTCGCCAGGGGTCAGAGTGGCCGAATGGCGAAGATATTCGTCTTCACCCAGGCCATAGTTGCAAATAACGTCAGAGGAGCCGAAGCCCGCGCGCTTGCACACGGAAGTGCTGACCGGCTTGGCCGAAGGGCATGCCTTGGCGATGGTTGCGGCAAACACGCCCTCGTCGGGCGCGGGCAGGGCGGGCACTTCCGGCTCTGCCACGGCGGTTTCGGTCGGCTGCGGCGCAGGAGCTGGCTCTTCGCCGCAAGCGGCAAGTGCGAGAACGGGCAAGAGGGCAAGGGCAATCTTTTTCACAATTACTATCCGTTTCTAAAGCGCTTCTGCGCCGGCAATGATTTCGATCAGTTCGGTAGTAATCGCGGCCTGGCGACTGCGGTTGTACTGGATCGTCAGCTTGTTGATCAGGTCGCCCGCGTTGCGCGTGGCGTTATCCATTGCGGTCATCGAGGCGCCCTGTTCGGAAGCCTCGCGTTCGAGCAGCGCCCCAAACAGCTGTGTCTTCACATAGCGTGGCAGCAGCTCTTCCAGGATTTCCTCTTCGCCCGGCTCATATTCGACCACGGCATCACCTGCGACAACGGTTTCGGGCGAGGGAACCGGGATCAATTGCACGGTCGTCGGATCCTGTGCCAGCGCCGACTGGAAAGTCGGGTAGATCAGGTGCGCAACATCGAACTGATCGTTGTCAAACATGACGACCAGTTCCTTGGCGATATCGTCGGCCTCTTCGAAACCGGGGGTGCGCACGCCGGAAGTATCGAAAAACTTGGCGATCCGCTCTGCATGGTCGCGCTTGATTGGCGCGCGGCCCTTTTTGCCGACGAGGTAAAACTGCACGTCCCTGCCCGCGGCGATCAACGCCTGCGCCTGCTTCTTGGCCTCTTTCACGATATTAGCGTTGAGGCCGCCGCACAGACCCTTGTCGGTGTTGACCACAACCAGCAGGTGGCGCTGGTTGCTACCGGTGCCGGCCAGCAGCTTGGGCGCGCTGTCCCCGCTGACCTTTGCTGCCAACGAAGCCATCACCGCGCTCAGGCGTTCGGCATAGGGGCGCGCCGCTTCGGCAGCCGCCTGCGCACGGCGCAGCTTGGCGGCTGCGACCATCTGTTTGGCCTTGGTGATCTTCTGGGTCGACTTGACCGAGTTGATCCGACCTTTGAGTTCTTTCAGCGAGGCCATGCTGGCTCTCCTAGTGTGCTCTCAGGTTCAGGCGAACTGCTTGGCGAAAGCTTGCAGCGCGGCTTTGGTCTTGTTCGCAGTTTCGCCTTCGAACTTGGTGGTTTCGCGGATTTCCTTGAGGATATCGGCGTGCTCGGCCCGCATATAGGCCAGCATCTGCTCCTCATACTCGGTCACCCGGTCAACCGCGATCGCATCGAGATAGCCATTGGTACCGGCATAGATCGACACGGTCTGCTCTTCGAAGGGCAGCGGCGAAAACTGCGGCTGCTTGAGCAGCTCGGTAAGGCGTGCACCGCGGTTGAGCAGCTTCTGCGTGGCGGCATCGAGGTCCGAACCGAACTGGGCGAAAGCCGCCATTTCGCGGTACTGTGCCAGCTCGAGCTTGATCGAGCCGGACACCTTCTTCATCGCCTTGGTCTGCGCGGCGCCGCCCACACGGCTGACCGACAGGCCAACGTTAATTGCCGGGCGGATGCCCTGATAGAACAGGTCCGTCTCAAGGAAGATCTGGCCGTCGGTGATCGAGATCACATTGGTCGGAATATAGGCCGATACGTCGCCCGCCTGCGTTTCAATGATCGGCAGCGCGGTGAGCGAACCGCCGCCATTGGCTTTGCTCATCTTTGCCGCACGCTCGAGCAGGCGGCTGTGGAGATAGAACACGTCGCCGGGGTAAGCTTCGCGGCCCGGCGGGCGGCGCAGCAGCAGCGACATTTGGCGGTAAGCCACAGCCTGCTTCGAAAGGTCGTCATACACGATCACGGCGTGCATGCCGTTGTCGCGGAAGAATTCGCCCATCGCGCAGCCGGTGTAAGGCGCGAGATACTGCAACGGCGCCGGTTCCGAAGCGGTTGCAGCGACGACGATCGAATATTCCATCGCGCCGTTTTCTTCGAGCTGGCGCACGATCTGCGCCACGGTCGAGCGCTTCTGGCCCACCGCGACATAGATGCAGTAGAGCTTCTTCGATTCGTCGTTCGACGCGTTGGCACCCTTCTGGTTGATGAAGGTGTCGATCGCGACGGCGGTCTTGCCGGTCTGGCGGTCACCGATGATCAGTTCGCGCTGGCCGCGGCCGACGGGCACGAGTGCGTCGATCGCCTTGAGGCCGGTCTGCACCGGCTCCGAAACGGATTCGCGCGGGATGATGCCCGGCGCCTTCACTTCGACGCGGCTGCGCTTTTCAGCGACGATCGGGCCCTTGCCGTCAATCGGATTGCCCAAGGCATCGACCACGCGGCCCAAGAGGCCCTTACCCACCGGCACGTCAACGATAGTGCCGGTACGCTTGACGACATCGCCTTCCTTGATCTCGGCGTCAGAGCCGAAGATCACGACGCCGACATTGTCGGCCTCGAGATTCAGCGCCATACCCTGAACGCCGTTGGCAAATTCCACCATTTCACCGGCCTGAACCTTGTCGAGGCCGTGGATGCGGGCGATGCCGTCACCCACCGAAAGGACGGAGCCGACTTCGCTCACTTCGGCCTCTGTGCCGAAATTGGCGATCTGGTCCTTGATGACCTTGGAGATTTCTGCGGCGCGGATTTCCATTTTCAGCCTTTCATCGAATCTTCGGGCATACGGGCTTTCAGCCCTTCATCGCCTTGGCGAGGGTATTCAGACGGGTGCGGATCGAGCCGTCGATGCGCTGCGATCCGATAGTGACAACGAGGCCGCCCAGCAGATCCGGGTCGACGCTCGACTTGAGTTTTACAGTGCGGCCCTGGCTGGCAGTGAGCCTGTCCTTGAGCTGCGCAAGCTGCTCGTCGCTGAGCGCATGCGCGCTGGCAACTTCAGCGGAGACTTCACCGCGCTGCGCGGCAGCGATGGCCCTGAAGGCGCGGATCATGTTGCCGAGCGCGGAAAGGCGGCGATTGCTGGCCAGCACGCCGAGGAAATTTGCCGTCAGATCCGACAGGCCGAGGTGAGCGGCAACTGCGGCGATTGCTTCGCCTTGTGCCTTGCGGCTCAACTGGGGATTGCTGGCGACTTCGCGCAGTTCCGCCGATTCGGCGAGCGCTGCGTCGAGCGTCTCAAGGTCCGATTCGACGGACGTAACAATGCCGCCCTCGGCCGCGAGCTCGAACAGGGCCGAGGCGTAACGCCCAGCAAGGCTAGCCTGTATACCGGCGGAAATATCCACGCGTCTTACGTCCTTCAGGATCTGCGAAAATAACGTTGCACCGCTTTAACCGTTCCGGGCACGTAAGGGGGCGCCCCGGCAAAGCTGGCGCGCGACTAGCAAAGGGTCCGGCATTAAGCAACCCGGCTTTCACGCCTTTTGCAATGGTGCGGCTTGGCCTAGTCGCCCCAGACCTGCCTGAGCCTCGCGTCGCGGCCGCAACCCTGGCGGTAGAATCTGTAGCGTAGCGGATTCTTCCTGGCGTAGTCCTGATGGTACCCTTCAGCCCTGTAGAAAGCGCTCTTGGCGATAATCTGTACCGCTACAGGCTTTCCCAAGCGCCGCTCCACCCGGGCCTTCGAGGCTTCGGCGAGCTTACGCTGCGCCGCATTCACCGGGAAGATCGCGGCGCGATACGATTCGCCTTTGTCGCAGAATTGGCCAGCGGGATCGAATGGGTCCACATTCTTCCAGAACTCGTCGAGCAGCTGCGAATATTTGACCTTGCGGGGATCGTAGATGACGCGCACTGCCTCGAAGTGACCGGTCCCCCCGGCGCTGACCTGCGCATAAGTTGGATTGCGTGTGGTGCCGCCGGTATAGCCTGACACCGCCTCGATTACACCCGGCACCGCTTCCATGTCATGCTCGGCGCACCAGAAGCAGCCCATGGCGAAATAGGCTTCGGCACGCGCTGGCAGCGGCGTGTCCTTCGCCTGCGTGAATGCCGACAACAGCGCTGCGGCGAATATCGCGAGGATCAGCCTCATGACGATTTGGGCATGCGCTTGGCGGGCACAAACTCCATCGCATCGCCATTGATGCAGTGGCGCCTGCCGGTGGGGGGAGGTCCATCGTCAAACACGTGCCCCAGATGCCCCCCGCAGCGGCGGCAGTGCACTTCGGTCCGCACACTGAACCAGCTCCTGTCGATGCTGGTTCCGACATTGCCCTTGATCGCGCGAACGAAACTCGGCCAGCCGGTGCCGCTGTCGAACTTGTCCGCGGAGCGATAGACAGGCAGCGCGCAGCCCGCGCAGGTATAAAGGCCAGGGCGCTTTTCCTTCAGCAGCGCGCTAGTGAACTGCCGCTCGGTCCCCTGTTCGCGAAGAATGTAATATTGTCGCGCAGTGAGCCTGCGCTTCCACTCGGCATCGCTGTAAGCGACCTCAAATTTGCGCGCGGGCTTGGCATTGGCGAATTGAGCGCGAGTGGCCAGACCCGCGAACAGTCCGGCACCAGCGATCATTATATTGCGCCTGTTCATAGCCTGCACCTCGTTGCCGAATACGATTGTAACCGCCATTTGGTTCCGCTTGGGCTATTCCTGTCCCGATGAACTGATCCTTGCTTTGGGCTCGCACTTATAGACCAGCCGCTCGTTGGGGCGCGGCGGCAGCATGCCAATCACGCTTTGCTGTTGTTCGCCCAGGGTGGTTGCAGCATTGGTGCTGCCGCATTGGGGCGCATCATAGGCGCTGCGCGCTTCACGGGCCAGGGCCATCGCATCGCGGCCCAGTAGGTAGTGCTCGCTCAGAAAAGTGCGCGTTTCCGGATCGTAACGGTTGATGGCCACCAATTCCTCGTCATCGGATACCAGCACGCGCGTCCATTCGCCATTGTTGAGGCCGTATTGCGTACGTGCGTTGACACAGCCATCGGCCGCCCAGTCGAACTCGACATCGTCGGTGCGCGCGCTGGTGACACGGCTGCGTTCGGGCACGAAGGTGCACAGCATAGTCCCTTCGCGCGCTTGCGAGACGGGTTGGTCGGTCTGCTCGCCTATCTTCGCCTTCATTACCGCTTCAACCCGCCTGTCGATCTCGTCGATGCCGGGGCGCGAAACCCATAGTGCCACAGCAGCTACCAGCGCCGTGAAGGCAATTCCACCGGCGATGGCCATGCGCCGTTCGCGGTCTTCCTGTTTGCGGGCCTGTTCAGCAAGATAGCCCGCAGCGATCGCCACGAGCAGCAGGATCAGCGCCAAAGCCATGGCGTTCTCACGCTCTTGCTGCACTTCCAACTGAGCTTCGAACTGGGCACGGTCGCGGCGCTGGGCCAGTTCGATTTCGCGCGCATCAATCCGTTCGCGTGCTTCGGCGCGCTGCTGTTCCAGCCGCGTGCGCTCAGCGGCTTCAAGATCGTCAATGCTGCGGCAGGGCAGCGCATTGACGCTGACATCAACTTCGTTGCTGCGCAGGAAAGGGAGTATCTCGCGAACCGAAACGGCGAAGTAGAACTCGGCGTCCGAACCGTCCGAATCCGCGCCGAAGCTGTTGACGCCCAGCACGCGCCCGCATCCGTCAAGCAGCGGCCCGCCCGAATTGCCGCGCCCGATCGGCGCTGTATGCAGGATAGTGTCGAACTGGCGGCTGGGGCGTGCGCCCGACAGGAATCCACGGCTTTTCACCGGCGGCTGGGCGCGGAAAATATCACCGATATCAAGCCCCTGCGCACGGTCGACATTCATCGGGTAACCAACCGCAGAAACCTCTCCCATGTCTCCCGCAATGTTGCCCGAAAGCGTCAGTGGCGGCAGGCGCAGGCTGCCCTCGGTAATCTCTATCAGTGCCAGATCGTTGCGCGGGCTGACCGAAAGCGGGCGGGCATAGGCTGCTTCTTCGCCCTGCGAGGGCACCACGCCGATGCGCAGGGTATCATCCTGCAGCGCCTCGCGGATGACATGTGCGCTGGTGATGATCTGTGTGGGCGAAACGGCAAAACCCGATCCGTGGCTGACCGGATAAACTTCGCGCCCGTCCGTGCCGATGATCACCACGCGCACCACGCCGCGCGCCGCCGCTTCGATATCGGCCGGATCGGCCTGCGCCGTATGCGGCACGGACAGTGCGAACAAGCAGGCAAGAAATGTCAACAAGCGGCCCATGGCACCGCTGTTTGACGCCCAAATGCTTTGACCGCAAGCTTCGGGATGCAGTGAGCGGTGCTTTAACCTATCAAGGGCAACATGAGCAGTGAGACAATCCATCAGGATGAAGCCTGGGCCGCGGTGTTGCGGCGCGACCGCAGTTTTGACGGACGCTTTGTCACCGGGGTGCTGAGCACGGGCATCTATTGCCGCCCGTCCTGCGCGGCGCGGCACCCGGCGCGTGGCAATGTGCGTTTCTTTGCGACCGGATCCGAAGCCCGCGCTGCCGGGCTGCGCGCATGCAAGCGTTGCCTGCCCGATGATGTGGCGCGCGACGAAGCAGCGGTTCTGGCGGCAATCGATGCGGTCAAGGCAGGCGAAACGGCTTCGCTGGAGGAGCTGGCTACCATCACCGGCTATTCACCAACCCATTTCCAGCGGGTGTTCAAGCGCGCAACCGGGCTTTCTCCGGCCGCTTATGCTCGCGCGCTGCGCGAAGAGCGCGCCCGCGACAAGCTGGGAAATGCAGAGCGCGTGACCGATGCGATTTACGACGCTGGGTTCGAGGCATCGAGCCGCTTCTACGAAGGGATGAAAGGCAAAATGGGCATGACGCCAAGCGACTGGAAGAATGGCGGCGAGGGCAGGGTGATTAACTGGGCGGTGGTAAAGACCACGATTGCGCCGATGCTGGTCGCGGCAACAGAGAAAGGCGTCTGCTGCCTTGCCTTCAACGAGGGCGAGGCGGAACTGCAGGCCCGTTTTCCCAAGGCCCGGCTGGTGCATGGCAGCGAGGAATTCCGCGAGCTGTTCGCTGCAGTAACGCAGGCGGTCGAGCGGCCCGGTTCCGGCGCCGGGATCCCGCTCGACGTCAAAGGCACGGCATTCCAGCAGCGCGTGTGGCAGGAACTGCGCCGTATCCCGCCCGGCGAAACGCGCAGTTATGGCGAACTCGCCGCGGCGCTGGGCAAGCCCGCCGCCAGCCGCGCCGTGGGCGGTGCCAACGGAGCCAACAACATCGCGGTGCTGATCCCCTGCCACCGAGTGATCCAGGCGGATGGGTCGTTGGGCGGCTATGCCTATGGCACCGATATCAAGCGCGAATTGCTCAAAAGGGAGCGGACCAACAACTAATTTGATTGCGTAGCCATTCGATCGGCGCCATCGGTTGCGCGTTTCGGGAGGCTTTCGAATGACAAGACCGCTTTGGCGCAGAATCGTCGATTTTCCGCTGGTCGCACTTGCGATCGCATTGTTGGTGCTTGTCGGCACAACCTCGGGTTTTGGCTGGCTGGTTGAGCAATTGCCGGACATCGCCAGCCCGGACGCAAGCCGTCCGTTCAAGGTCATTGCGCTCATTGCCGTACTGCTGATCATCTACAAGCTTGTCGTTCGGCATCTGGGCGAAGCGCCGCACGATGACTTGCCGTGGCACCGTGCTCCGCGCGAACTGGCGCAAGGGACGCTGCTTGCATTTGTGTTGTTCTCGGCGATCGTGGCGATTGCTGCGGTGCTGGGGTCCTATCGAATTATCGGCTGGGGCGGCGGCGAAGATTTCGTAATGATCCTGTTTGTCGCCGGTTTTGCTGCCGGTTTCGTTGAGGAACTGATGTTTCGCGGTGTCCTGTTTCGCTGGCTTGAGGATTTCGGGGGCAGCTGGTTTGCGCTGGCAGTGACTTCGGGTCTGTTCGGATTTGCCCATATTGGCAATGACAATGCGACGTGGCTGTCGTCGCTGGCAATTGCGCTGGAGGCAGGCATCCTGCTGGGCGGAGCCTACATGGTAACCCGTTCGCTGTGGTTCGCGATCGGTATCCACTTCGGCTGGAACGTGACTCAGGGGTTCATCTGGGACGTGCCGGTTTCGGGCAACGATGTTGACGGCATGGTCGAAGCGCAATTGCGCGGCAACGAGCTGCTGAGCGGCGGGGCCTTCGGGCTCGAAGCATCGGTAATCGCCATGGTCATGGCCACGACCGTGGGAGCCTACCTCGTTTGGCTGGCAGTACAGCGCGGCGAGCTGGTGCAACCATGGTGGGTTCGCCGCAGGGTTGCGCGCATAGCTGCCGCTGCTGCAACCTGATCCACTAATCCGGTTTGGCCGGCACGCCCCCGGCTGCGCCTTGGTTAGCGCGCGCCGATAGGCGCGGTGCGCTCACGCATTGCGGGCCATCAGCCCGCCATCGACCGGGATCGCCGCGCCGGTGATATAGCTTGCGGCGGGTAGTACCAGCGACAGCGTGATATGCGCGACCTCTTCAGGTTCGCCGTAGCGTTTGAGCGCGGTGCGGCGCTTGGCGAAGATTACCTTGTGTTCATCGGGCACCTTGTCGGTCATCGCGGTGCGGATCGGGCCGGGGCAGATGCAATTGACCGTGATCCCTTCAGGGCCAAGGTCGACCGCAAGCCCGCGGGTGAGGCCGATCACCCCCGTTTTTGCCGCGACATAGGGCGTGTCGCCCGGCGTTGCGCCCAGCCCCTCGGTCGATGCGATGTTGACGATGCGTGCGGCATCACTCTGCCGCAGATAGGGCAGGGCGGCACGCACCATGCGCTGCTGCCCGGTCAGCATAACCGCCAACGCACGGTGCCAGACATCCTCGTAAGCCTCGTCATCAAGCGCACAGAAGCTTGAGATACCAGCGTTGTTGACGAGGATGTCGATCGCGCCGAAATCTTCCGCCACCTGCGCCACCACGCGCTTGATCGCTTCACCATCGGACACGTCAAGCGCATAGGGCCGCGCGTTCAGCCCGCATTCGCGCGCCACCGCTTCGCATGCTGCCAGGTCAAGATCGGTAACCGCCACCTTTGCGCCTTCGCTGGCGAACAGCTTTGCCGTGGCGCGGCCCATGCCGCTCGCAGCGCCGGTAACGATGGCTACCCGGCCCGCGATCGAGCGGGAAAAGCCTGGGCCCTCGCTCACCGGAACGGCGGTTCATTGAAGGCGCGCAGCTTGCGGCTGTGCAGCCGATCGCCTTCATTGCGCAGCCGCGCGCATGCCTTGATGCCCATTTGCAAATGCGCCGCGATGGCCTCTTCGTAAAAGCTGTTGGCCTGGCCCGGCAGCTTGATCTCGCCATGCAACGGCTTGTCGCTGACGCACAGTAATGTGCCATAAGGAACGCGGAAACGGTAACCCTGCGCGGCGATGGTGGCGCTTTCCATCTCGATCGCGATCGCGCGGCTTTGCGAAAAGCGCTTGGCGCTGCGCGAATAGAGCAGTTCCCAATTGCGGTCATCGGTGGTGACCACGGTTCCGGTGCGCATGCGCTGTTTGAGGTTGGCGCCCTGAACGCCCGAAACTTCTTCAGCAGCGCCGGCGAGCGCAAGCTGCACTTCGGCGATCGGCGGGATCGGGATTTCGGGCGGCAGCACGCTGTCGAGCACATGGTCGTCACGCAGATAGGCATGCGCGAGCACGAAATCGCCGATCTTCTGGCTTGAGCGCAAGCCGCCGCAGTGGCCGATCATCAGCCAGCTGTGCGGGCGCAACACCGCGAGATGATCGCAGATCGTCTTGGCGTTGGAGGGACCGACCCCGATATTGACCAAAGTGATGCCGCGCTTATCTTCACGGATCAGGTGATAGGCCGGCATCTGGTGCTTGCGCCAAGCGGTGTCTGACAATTGGTCGCGCGCGCTGTCCGTACGCTCATGAATATTGAGTCCGCCGGCTCCAGTCAGTGTGGTGTAGCCTTCGCTGCCGATTTGCTGGCCGGCCCAGTCAACGAATTCATCGACATAGCGGTGATAGTTGGTGAACAGGATGAAGTGCTGGAAATCTTCCGTGTTGGTTCCTGTGTAATGCGCGAGCCTTGCCAGCGAGTAATCGGTGCGCAGCCCGTCAAACAGCGACAGCGGCATGGCAAAATCGGGCTCTGCCACTTCGTGCCCGTCGGCCAGCTCGTCGCCGATCAGCGCCAGATCGGTTGAGGGAAAGTGCTTGGCCAGTTCCTGTGGTGCGATCCCGGCCATTGCAGCGCCTGCTTCGCCGTCAAGCACATATGGAAAGGGGATTTCCTGGCGCGAACGGGCGACTTCAAAACGCACATCGTAATCCGCCTCGATCAGCGAAAGCTGTTCCTGCAGATATCCGGCAAACAGTGTCGGGCGCGTGATCGTTGTCGCATAGGTGCCCTGCTGCTCCAGCCGGCCAAAAGCACGGGAGCGGTCGGATGGCGCGCCATCGCCAGAAAAATGCACCCGCAATTCGGGATAGGCATAGCTGCCGTCTTCGCGTTTGCGCTGTGGCGGAACAGCGCCTGACCGCGCATATTCGATCACATCCTCGCGCAGCGCGGCAACCGCCGCGTCAAAGTGTTCATTGAGTTGCTGGAGGATATGTTCGATATTGCTCATACGGCGGGATTACTCCTCTTGTTCTGATTTTCAATGACAGTCCTGCAGCGCGATAGCGCGGCTGTTACAAAAAGGGCGCGGCCTCTCGGCCACGCCCCTTGCTGGTTCGGAAAAATAGAACGCCGGATCAGGCTTCGTCTTCCTCAACCGTTTCTTCGAGCATGTCGGCCGGAATTTCGCCCGGCTCAAGGTTCGGAGCGATGCGGTTCGCTTCAGCCTGTTCCTCGATTTCCTTCTGTTCGTCTTCGAAAATCTGGGCGAGAACGTCGATACCCTTGCTCTGCAGTTCGGCTTCGTCGTCCGAGCGCGCGACATTGGCCTTCACCGTCACATGCACTTCCGGGTGCAGCGCAACGGTGACGTCATGCATGCCGATCATCTTGATGGGGTGGCCCATCACGACCTGCTTCTTGTCAACATTGTGGCCCTGTGCCTCGAGCCCGGCGACGATGTCGCGCACGTTTACCGAACCATACAGCTGGCCGGCATTCGAAGAGGCGCGGATCAGCACGATCTCTGCACCGGCAACCTTTGCACCCAGCTTTTCGGCTTCGCCGCGCTTCTCGGCGTTTTCCTTTTCCAGGCGCTCGCGATTCGCTTCGAAAACCTTCTTGTTGGCTTCGTTGGCGCGCAGGGCCTTCTTCTGCGGAAGCAGGAAGTTGCGGGCGAAACCGTCCTTCACGGTCACAACGTCGCCGATAGAACCCAGCTTCTCGATCCGTTCGAGGAGGATGATATCCATGTTCGTTCTCCTCTTACTTCACGATGTAGGGCAGCAGGCCGATGTGGCGAGCGCGCTTGATCGCCTTGGCGAGTTCGCGCTGCTTCTTGGCCGAAACGGCGGTGATGCGCGACGGAACGATCTTGCCACGCTCGGACATGAAGCCCTGCAGCAGGCGCACGTCCTTGAAATCGATCTTCGGTGCGTTCTTGGCAGCGAAGGGGCAGGATTTACGGCGGCGGAAAAACGGGCGGGCCATCAGTCGCGCTCCTCACGGTCTGTGCGGCGCTTGCGCTCGCGGTCCTGTTTGCGCATCATTACCGAAGGGCCTTCTTCATGCTCGTCCACGCGGACGGTCATGTAGCGGATCACATCTTCGTTGATACGGGTCTGACGCTCAAGCTCGGCGACGACCGAACCCGGTGCGTCAATGTTGAGCATCACGAAATGCGCCTTGCGATTGCGCTCGATCTTGTAGGCGAGCGATTTGAGGCCCCAGGTTTCGGTTTTGGTGACCTTGCCTTCATTCTGTTCGACGATTTCGGTCGCCGCAGCCGCCAGCGCATCGACTTGAGCCTGGCTCAAGTCCTGACGCGCGAGAAAGATATGCTCATAGAGAGCCATCTCGCTTCCTTTCACTTCCTGCCGATCGCTGGCCGTTCCGCGCGGTTCGCGGGCGCCCCTCCGGCTTTCTTCACAAACACCCGCAAGCCGCAGTCCGGCCCAGGGGATGCGCGCACATAGCGGGTTTGCCGGCGAATGCAAGCCTTGCGCAGTCGGCGCGCTGCGGGCAGTGCGGCTTCAGCGAAGCTTTCAGGAGGTGTGCGGTGCCCGGTGGTTTGATGGCCCTGCTTGATGACGTATCGATCATCGCACGGGCAGCGGCGGCATCGATTGACGATGTCAGCGTGGCAGCAGGCAAGGCCGGCACCAAGACGGCGGGCGTTGTGATCGACGATGCGGCGGTGACGCCGGGCTATGTCACAGGCCTTTCGCCTGCGCGCGAGTTGCCGATTATCTGGAACATCACCAAGGGCAGCCTCAAGAACAAGCTGCTGATCCTGCTGCCCGGCGCGCTGCTGCTGAGCTGGCTGCTGCCACAGGCGATCATCTACCTGCTGATGCTGGGCGGGGGCTACCTTTGTTATGAAGGCGCTGAAAAGGTGATGGAGAAGCTTGGCGGCAGACATCACGGCGAGACGCTGGAAGATCCGATCGAGGATCTGGCGGAGTTCGAAAAGAATCGCATCAATGGGGCGATCCGTACCGATCTGATCCTGTCGGCGGAGATCATGGCGATTTCACTTAACGAGATTGCGACGATATCGGACAGTTTCTGGATCAGGGCCATGGCCCTGGCGCTGGTTGGCATTGCCATCACCCTGCTTGTTTATGGCGCGGTCGCGCTGATCGTGAAGATGGACGATGTCGGCCTGCATCTGGTTCAGCGTGAGAACGGCTTCGCGAAAAAGATCGGGAAGTTTCTGCTCCACGCCATGCCCAAATTGTTGACTCTGCTCTCGGTAGTCGGGACGATCGCGATGCTGTGGGTCGGCGGCGGGATCGTCCTGCACGGGTTGGAAGAAATCGGCCTCAACGCGCCCGCCGATTGGGCGCACGGCGTGCAGCACGCGGTGGAAGGGTTCACGGGTGCGCTGTCGGGCGTGCTGGGCTGGGCCAGCTATGCGGGGGTTTCAGCGCTGTTCGGGCTGGTGCTGGGCGCATTCATCGCGCTGGTCCTGCACAAAATGGTGAGTGCAGGAGCCGGTGAGGCGCATTAGGACTGCAATATGAGTAAGCCAGTTCTCTACACTTGCGCCGGATCGCGTGGGCTTCGCGCCACTTGGGCTGCCGAGGAAGCCGGAGTCGATATTGACCTCACGCTGCTGCCATTCCCGCCGCGCTATCTTGCGCCCGAATATCTCGAACTCAACCCGCTGGGCACTGTGCCGCTGCTGGTCGACGGGGATGCGCGCATGACCGAAAGCTGCGCCATTGCGCATTACCTTGCCAGCAAGGACGGTCCATCGCCGCTGGTCGTGGCGCCGGGCGAGCCGGACTACGCCGCCTATTGCGATTTCACCTACCACGCCGACGCCACGATCACTTTCCCGCAGACGGTCTATATGCGGTTCGCGGTCTTCGAGAAGGAGAAGGGCTGGGCCGAGGCGGGCGAAGCCTATGCCAAGTGGTTCTGGAAACGGCTGGTGAAGCTGGAACAGCGGCTGAAGGGCCGCGAATATCTGTGCGCCGATCGCTTTACCGTGGCCGATATCTGCTGCGGCTATGCGCTGATCCTGGCCCAAAGAGTGGGGCTGGATGAAGGCGTGCCTGAAAGCCTCAAGGCCTATCGCGAGCGGTTGACTGCGCGCGAAGCATATCAGCGTGCCGTGGCCCGCGAGAGCGCAGGTCCTGCTGCGATTTAGCCTAGCGCGGCGAAGATCGAACGCGCAAATTCGGTAAGCGTGTCGTCGCGCGCGCCCATCACCACGATCCGGTCGCCCGGCTGCGCCAGTTCCACGATCCGCGCGCCGCAATCTTCGCGGGCAGGGATATGCTCGGTATTTCCGCCCGCTTCCCCGATCAAGGCAACGATCCGTTCGGTCCCTTCGCTGCGATCGACCGTGCCGCCGAAATAGACCGGGTCGCACATGATGGTGATGTCTTCCGGCCCAAGCTCGCGCGCGAAGGTTTCGGCCAGTTCGCGGCCCATCTGGCGCAGCGGGCCATAGCCATGCGGCTGGAAGAAGGCGATCACGCGCCCGGGATGCGCCTTGAGCGTGCGCAGGGTGGCGGCGCATTTCTCCGGATTGTGCCCGAAATCGTCGATCACGGTGATCCCGCTGGCACTGGTGCCGATAATGTCGAACCTTCGCGCCAGCCCCGCGAAGCTCGCCAGCGCCTCCACTGCAACGCTGACTGGTACACCGGCGCAGGCGGCCCCGGCAATCGCGGCTAGCGCGTTGGAAAGATTGTGCCGCCCCGGCATGTGCAGCACCAGTGGATGCTCGCTGGCATCGTGCCGGTCCACCACTACCGCTGCTTGCCGCACAGGCCCATCGGCAATGCTGCCGGGCACCACACCGATCTGCGCCTTCTCCTGCTCGATCCCGAAGGTAACCACCTCCTTCGCATGCGGTAGCAGCGCCAGCGCCTCGGCATCGTCGGCATTGATCGTAGCGATCCGGCTGCGGGCGAGATATTCAGTGAACAGAATGCGCAGCTCGTCCATAGTCTTGTGGTCGAGGCTGACATTGGTCAGCACACCCACCGCCGGGCGATAGAGCGCGATCGAACCGTCGCTTTCATCGACTTCGCTGACATAGATGCTGCGCCCGCCAACAACTGCGCTGGCGATGGGGCGATCCGGCGTGACGAAATTCTTCATCACTGCGCCGTTCATGATCGTGGGTTCGCGCCCGGCGACCTGCATGATCCACCCCAGCATACCGGTGACGGTCGATTTGCCGCTGGTCCCGGCAATCGCGATCCCCGCGCCGCTGGTATTGAACAGGATCGAATTGAGCTCCGCGCGGGTCAGCTTCAGGCAACCCAGTTCTCTCGCGCGCAACATTTCGGGCACCGTATCTTCGATCGCGGCGGAAGCGACGAGGATCTGCTCTTTCGAGGTGATGCCACTGCCGTCTTGCGGGAACAGGGCGAAGCCCTGGCGTTCGAGCGCAGCGAATTTTTCCGGCGTGCGGCCCTGGTCGCGGCTGCGGTCCGATCCGCTTACGCTCGCACCACGCCCGGCCAGGATCTGCGCCAGCGGCAGCATGCCCGATCCGCCGATCCCGCAGAAGAAGAAGGGGCGCGCCAGCAGCTCGTCATAGGTGGGGAATTCGGCCATGCCCGGACCGGTATTGAGTTGTGCGGGGCAAGACAAGCGGGCAGAGTGGCGCCATGACCAGAATTGCCGTCTGCGCCCCTGCCACGCCGATCACGCGCGAACACGCCGAAGCTGCCGAGCTTCTGGTGGCAGATGAGTTCCCGCAGCATTCGATTCACTTCCACGAGCAGTGCTTCACAAGCGCGGGGCATTTTGCGGGCAGCGATCTCGAGCGGCTTGAGGCGCTGGTCGAACTCGCCAATGATCCGGCCTATGATGCCGTTTGGTTTGCCAAGGGCGGCTATGGCTCAAACCGCATTGCCGAGGCGGCAGTGGCGCGCATGAACGCGGCTGCGCGGTCCAAGACTTATGTCGGTTTTTCCGACATGGGCTATCTGCTGGCGGCATTCTATCGCCACGGGATCGGACAACAGGTGCATGGTTCGATGCCGGTCAGCGCGCGCAGCGATACCGGGAGAGAGGCAGTGCGGCGGGTGCTGCGCTGGTTTTCGGGGGATGGCAGCGGGCTTGAGCCAAGCCTTGACGGGCAGACCCCGGCGGTCGCCTTCAACCTCATCACTCTGGCGATGCTCATCGGCACCCCGCTGATGCCCAGGCTCGACGGGCATGTGGTCATGGTGGAGGAAGTGAGCGAGCACCTCTATTCGGTTGACCGGCTTTTTTTCCACATTGTCAACGCCTTGCCGCGGATTGCCGGACTGCGGCTTGGCGCAGTGACTGACGTGCCGGAAAACCATGTTGAATTCGGTCAGTCGCCAGAGGAGATTGCGCAATTCTGGTGCGCGCGGGCGGGCATCCCCTATCTCGGGCGCGCAGAGATCGGACACACAGCGTTTAACCGGATCGTGCCCTTCGGCCTTGCGAGTCCGCCGACGGCTGGCTAACCGCGCGGATTAAATTTCGAGCAGGTGGCCAGGCCACTAAAAACAAGGATATTCAATGCGGGCATTCATATTTCCGGGGCAGGGCAGCCAAAAGGTCGGCATGGGAGCCGATCTGGCCGGGGCAAGCGCGGCCGCACGCGAAGTGTTGGAAGAGGTTGACGAGGCGCTGTCGCAGAAGCTTTCCGCGATCATGCGCGATGGGCCGGAAGACCAGCTGACGCTAACCGAGAATGCCCAGCCTGCGATCATGGCCAACGCCATCGCCACGCTACGGGTGCTTGAGCGCGACTTCAGCGTTTCGCTGGCAGAAAAGGGTGCCTGCGTCGCGGGCCACTCTCTGGGTGAACATTCGGCACTGTGCGCGGTCGGGGCATTTTCGCTGGCCGACACTGCGCGGCTGCTCAAGCTGCGCGGCCAGGCGATGCAGGCGGCGGTACCGGTGGGCCAGGGCGCGATGGCGGCACTGCTCGGTGCGGATATTGACAAGGCGAGTGCGCTGGCCGCAGCTGCCGCGCAGGGTGAAGTGTGCGAAGTTGCCAATGACAATGACCCGACTCAGGTGGTGATCAGCGGGCACAGGGGCGCCATCGAGCGCGCCATCGAACTGACCAAGGATCACGGCATCAAGCGCGGAATCCTGCTGCCGGTCTCGGCACCGTTTCATTGCTCATTGATGCAGCCTGCGGCGGACCGGATGGCCGAAGCGCTCGAAGCGACGCCGCCGGGGCCGTTCAGCCTGCCCGTCTATGCCAATGTCACGGCGGCGAAGATTACCGATCCGGCCGAAGAGCAGCGCCTGCTGGTAGAGCAAGTCACGGGCCGCGTACGCTGGCGCGAAAGCGTGCTGGCGATGCGCGCGAGCGGGATCGAACAGTTTGTCGAACTGGGCGGCAAGGTGCTCGGCCCGATGGTTGGCCGGATCGACAGGGAGGCGGCAACCGCCAGCCTTGTGACGATGGAAGATATCGAGAATTTCGCGAAGGAGCTCGGCTGATGTTTTCACTCAAGGGAAAGAATGCGTTGGTTACGGGTGCCAGTGGCGGCATCGGCTCGGCGATCTGCTGTGCCCTGGCCCGCCAGGGCGCCCGCCTCGCAATTTCGGGTTCGAACGCAAGCAAGCTGCGTGCCTTCCGCGAACAGCTCAACGATGAATACGAGCACGACAATGGCGATCATGTCGAGATCACCTGCAATTTGTCCGACACCGTGCAGGTCGAAGAGTTGATTCCGGCCACGGTCGATACGCTCGGCAGCATCGATATTCTGGTCAACAATGCCGGCATTACGCGTGACAACCTCGCGCTGCGGATGAAGGATGAGGAATGGGATGATGTGATCCGCATCAACCTTGAATCGACCTTCCGGCTGATGCGCGCCGCTGCCCGCCCGATGATGAAGAACCGCTTTGGCCGCATCATCTCGATCACCAGCGTGGTGGGCGCGACCGGCAATCCGGGCCAGATGAACTATGCCGCGGCCAAGGCGGGCATCGTGGGCATGACCAAGAGCTTCGCGCAGGAAGTGGCGAGCCGCGGGATCACCGCCAATTGCGTGGCGCCTGGCTTCATCCGCACTGCCATGACCGCTCAGTTGCCCGATGCGCAGAAGGAGGCGCTTAACGCCCGTATCCCGATGGGCCGCATGGGCGAGGGCGAGGATATTGGCGCTGCAGTGGCCTTCCTTGCGAGCCGCGAGGCAGGCTATATCACGGGCCAAACGCTGCATGTGAACGGCGGCATGGCGATGCTGAGCTAGGGTTTGCGGAATTTTCGCAAGAAATTTGCGTCTTTTCCCCAAGGAATCGGGCAAGCGAAAGCCGCGAACTTGCCGCATTTGCCGCTTGCGCTAAGGTCAAACCAGATTTTTCCGGCGCTGTGGGGCGATTCCGGCCTAGGGCGCGCATCAAGGGGTTGAGAAGGACCTATGAAGGCCACAATCGAACGCGCGACGCTGCTGCGCTGCCTGTCACACGTTCAGTCGGTGGTGGAGCGGCGCAACACCATCCCGATCCTGTCCAACGTTTTGCTCGATGCGAGCGATGGCGGCACGCTGAAGGTGATGGCGACCGACCTTGACCTGCAAGTGGTCGA
Source organism: Altererythrobacter chaiwopuensis (assembly GCF_054957755.1). Lineage (NCBI taxonomy): Bacteria > Pseudomonadati > Pseudomonadota > Alphaproteobacteria > Sphingomonadales > Erythrobacteraceae > Altererythrobacter > Altererythrobacter chaiwopuensis. The sequence goes on along the minus strand of NZ_JBTXJG010000001.1, from coordinate 2,059,687 downwards.
GAACATGGCCGCAGCCTCGGTTGAGGCGCCGGGCGCGATCACCGTTTCCGCGCACCTGCTGTTCGACATTGCGCGCAAGCTGCCTGAAGGCAGCCAGGTCAGCTTCGAAACCTCGGACAACCGGATGGATGTCAAGGCCGGGCGCAGCCGCTTCAAGCTGCCCACTTTGCCGCGTGACGACTTCCCTGTGATTGTCGAGGGCGAACTGCCAACCAGTTTCGAAATCCCCGCCAAGCAGCTTGCCGAGCTGATTGACCGCACCCGTTTCGCGATCTCGACCGAGGAAACCCGCTATTACCTCAATGGCATCTTCCTGCATGTGACGGATGACGACACGCCGGTGCTGAAGGCTGCCGCCACTGACGGCCACCGGCTCGCGCGCTTTACCCTGCCTCGCCCCGATGGCGCAGAGGGCATGCCTGACGTGATCGTGCCGCGCAAAGCCGTGGCCGAGCTGCGCAAGCTGCTGGAAGAATCGATGGACGGCAATGTCCAGATCGACCTTTCGGCCAGCAAGATCCGCTTCACCCTGGGCGGTGAGGGCGGCGTGGTGCTGACCAGCAAGCTGATCGACGGGACCTTCCCCGATTACAGCCGGGTCATCCCGACCGGGAATGACAAGCTGCTGAAGCTCGATCCCAAGAGTTTCTACGAGGGTGTTGACCGCGTGGCCACCATCGCCACGGAAAAGACCCGCGCGGTGAAAATGAGCCTTGAGAACGACAAGGTCACGCTTTCGGTCACTTCGCCCGACAATGGCACCGCGGCAGAAGAACTGGCGGCGGATTACAATTCGGGCGACCTCGAGATCGGGTTCAATGCCAATTACCTCAAGGATATATTGAGCCAGATCGACAGCGACACGGTGGAGCTTCACCTGGCCGATGCCGGCGCGCCGACGCTGATCCGCAAGGACGAGAAGAGCCCGGCGCTCTATGTATTGATGCCAATGCGGGTTTAGTCCGGGGTGGCGGCCGAAGTCCGCATCTTCGGCACGGTCATTTCGACCTATACGCGGATTATCGAGATCACCGCCGAAGAGGCGGGCCTGAGCCACGAGACCATCGCCACAGCCGCCAATTCGCCAGCGAACCGGCACCCTTTCGGCAAGGTGCCGGTGGTCGAGGTGGACGGGCTCGAGCTCTATGAGAGCGTGAGCATCGCGCAATATATCGACAATGCGCATAATGGCGGCGCGCTGCAGCCACGCCATCCCGCCGCGCGCGCGGTGATGGACCGCTGGATTGCGATCGCCAACAATTACCTCTTCCCCTTGTTCGAACATGGCCTGCTGATGCCGTGGATCATGCATCTCTATGCCGGGCTGCCGCTTGACGAACAGAAGATCGCGCGCAGTTTGCCCAATATCTCGCGCGCGCTGGCATTCTGCGACGCGGAGATCGCCCATGACGGCGCCTGGAGCGCAGGCGCATTCGATCTGGCGGACGTGTTCCTCTATCCGATGCTGCGCGGCGTGCAGCTGACCCCGCAGGGCAGGGCAGGGATTGCCCAATGCCCCTATCTGTCGGCCTGGATGGCGGTGACGGAGCAGCGGGGCAGCATCCGCGCAACCCGCTGGGAAAGCGAACCGGACTAGGCTAGGCAGGCCCAAACAGGAGACCAGCCGATGACCGCAGAACAAGTCCATGTCCGCCGCGACGATCTGAGCAATGCCAGCCTGGTCGAAATCGGGCAGGGCGAGTTGGCCGATGGCGCGGTGCGGCTGGCAATCGAGAGCTTCTCGGTCACTTCCAACAACGTCACCTATGCAGTGGTGGGCGAGCAGGTCGGCTACTGGAATTTCTTTCCAGCCCCCGAAGGCTGGGGCATTGTGCCGATGTGGGGCCATGCGAAGGTGATCGAAAGCAAGTGCCCCGATATCGCGGTGGGCGAGCGGATCTATGGCTATCTGCCGATGGCGACGCATCTCGATGTGATCCCGGGCAAGGTCTCGGCCAGCGGCTTCACCGACATGACCCATTATCGCCAGCCGATGAGCCCGATCTACAACCAGTATGCGCGGCTCGCGGCAGACCCCGAGCACGATCCTGCGCACGAAGCCGAGCGGATGATCTTCGGCCCACTGTTCAAAACCGGCTTCCTGATCGAATATTTCATGCGCGCCAATGACTGGTTCGGGGCCGAGGCGGTGATCCTCACCAGCGCTTCGTCAAAGACCGCGCTAGGCCTTGCCAGCGTGGCGAAACTGAACTCGCCGGGGATCAGGCGTGTCGGCTTGACCTCGGCAGGCAATGTCGAGTTCGTCAAGGGCACCGGGCTCTATGACGAGGTGGTCGCCTATGGCGATGTCGGTTCGCTTGAGCAGGTGCCAAGCGTTTCGGTCGACTTTGCCGGAAATGGCGCGCTGCTGGCGCAAATCCACCAGCATATCGGCGAAAACCTCAAATATTCCTGCCTTGTCGGCGTGACGCATATTGACGATCGCCGCGGGCCGGTGGGCTCGGCTTCGGGGCTGCCCGGGCCAACACCCACGCTGTTTTTCGCGCCCGATCATGCAGTGGCGCTGTTCAAGGAACTGGGGCCGCAGGAAGCAGGCAAGCGCATGGCAGCCGCCTGGCACAGCTTCCTGCAAGCCGTGGAAGGCTCGGTCGAGATCGAGCGCCATCAGGGACTGGAGGCTGCGCGCCAGACCTATCTCGCAATGGTCGGCGGCACGGTCGATCCGGCCAAGGGAATCGTGATCGAGCCCTGACCCAGGCGCTCAGATATCGACGGCGATCTTGCCGAAATGCTTATTCGCCGCCTGATGGCGGAAAGCATCGGCCAGCTTTTCGAGCGGGAAATGGTCCGAGATCACCGGCTTGATGCCGTTGGCCTCGATCCCCGCGATCATGGCAAGCTGCTGCGCCCGGCTGCCCACGGTGAGCCCCTGCACGCGCAGGTTCTTCGCCATCAGCAGCGCGGTCTGCACCGGCCCTGCAAAGCCTGTCAGCACGCCGATCAGCGCGACATGGCCACCGACGCGCGTTGCCACCATCGACTGGTCGAGCGTGCCCGCACCGCCGATCTCTACCACGCAATCCACGCCGCGCCCGCCAGTGATCTCTAGCGCCTTGGCGCCCCAGGCCTGGACTTCCTTGTAATTGATCAGGTGATCCGCCCCAAGCGCCTGCAACCGTTCGAGTTTCTCGCCCGATGAGCTGGTCGCGATCACATTCGCCCCGGCCGCTTTGGCGAATTGCAGCGCGAAGATCGACACACCGCCGCTGCCCTGCACCAGCACGGTATCGCCCGGCTTGATCGTATTGTCGACGAACAGCGCTCGCCATGCCGTCAGCCCGGCGCAGGTGAGCGTAGCGGCCTCGGCATGGTTGTAGCCCTGCGGCACACGGGTGAACCAATGGGTGGGGGCAGTGATCGCCTGGCGCGCATAGCCATCAATCCCGTCGCCCGGCACGCGGGTAAAGGCGGTCTGCGGCGGCGCGCCGTCTATCCAGTTGGGAAAGAAGGTGCTGACCACCGCGTCGCCCACGGCAAATTCGCTCACACCTTCGCCCACTGCGGTCACTTCACCCGCGCCGTCCGACATCGGGATACGGCCCTGCGCGGCAGGGATCATGCCCATCACCACGGCATAGTCATGATAGTTGAGCGAGCTGGCCCGGATGCGAACGGTGATTTCGCCGGGGCCGGGGGCGAGGGCATCTTCCAGCTCGACCAGTTCGAGCGCTTCCAGGGTGGAGGGTGCGCTGCCCGTGCGGATCGCTTTCATTATTCCGCCGCCTCGGCCAGTTCCGTCCGCTGCGGCCCGCGGATCAGCCCGCCGGGCGCCGCGCCGGTCCATTTGCCGTCCCGGAAAGTAACGGTGCCGTTCTTGATCGTGGCGACATAGCCTTCGGCCTTCTGCAGCAGACGCTTGCCGCCTGCGGGCAAGTCAAACGCCAGCCACGGCTTGCCCAGCTTGAGCCGCTCCATGTCGATGATGTTCAGATCTGCCAGATAGCCGGGGGCCAGGATGCCCCGATCCTCCAGTCCGTAAAGCCGCGCGGTGTCACGGCACTGCCGCTTGATCGCGTTTTCCAGGCTGATGCGCGCGCCTCGCTTGCGATCGCGCACCCAGTGCTCGAGCATGAAGGTGGGGCTGGCCGCATCGCAGATGGTGCCGCAATGCGCCCCGCCATCGGAAAGCGAATTCACCGTATCTTCGCTATGCTGCAACGGCAGGAGGAACTCGAGATCGCCATCGGCATAGTTGAGGATCGGGAAGTAGATGAAGCCCTTGCCGCCATCCCGGCATAGCATGTCATAGGCATATTCCTGCGGATCGATACCGGCGGCGGTGCCGCGCGCCTGCACTGTGGCATCCTGCGGCGGTTCGTAATCGAAATCCTCGTCCATCTCGAACATCAGGCCCCAGCCATTGGTCAGTGCGAAGACCACTTCCCTGGTGTCCTCTGCTACCTCCGAATAATCGTTAGGTTCGGCCAGCAGCCTGGCCTTGAAGGCGGGATCGAGCAGCTTCGCCTTCTGTTCCGCCCAAGGCAGTTCCTTGATCGCCTGCCAGCTAGGGCGGAGCACAAAGGGGTGCACAGTGCCCTGCCACGCCATTATGATGCCGTTGCCACGCAAGGCGATCTGGGCAACGATATTGGCGCCGTTGTCATTTTGCGCGCGCATATTGGCGATCTGTTCATCCAGCGGCTGTTCCTTGGCGATCGATTGCAGTGCGGCGAAGGTGACGGGCAGGCCGGTTTCGCGGCTCAAATCGCCCATCCAATCGAACTCGTTCCATTCGCGGCGCAAATCGCTCGCCATTTCGAACACGCCATGGCCCGCACGGCCCATAGCGCGGCCCAGTTCCACCAGTTCTTCGGCAGTGGCTGTGGTACCGGGCACCAGCACGCCGTTGACGTCCTTGTGCAGCACGGTGCGGCTGGTGGAAAAGCCAAGTGCACCGGCGCGCACCCCGTCCTCCACGATCTGCGCCATCTGTGCGATGTCCTGTTCGGTGGGCACGGCACCAGGCTGTTCGCGCTCACCCAGTACATAGGCGCGCACCGCGCCATGCGGCACATGGGTGCCCACATCGACCGCGCGCGGGAGCTTTTCCAACGCGTCGAGATATTCGGGGAAGGTTTCCCATTCCCATGTGATCCCTTCGGCAAGGGCAGTGCCGGGAATATCCTCTACCCCCTCCATCAACTGGATCAGCCAATCATGCTTGTCAGGCTTGGCAGGGGCGAAGCCGACCCCGCAATTGCCCATAACCACGGTAGTAACGCCGTGCCAGCTTGAAGGGGCCATCTCCTGGTCCCAGGTCGCCTGGCCGTCATAATGGGTGTGGATGTCGACAAAACCGGGGGTCACGATCAGGCCGCTGGCATCGATTTCTTCCTCGGCATCCCCGGTCACCTGACCGACTTGCGCGATCAATCCACCCTTGATCGCGACATCGCCGGTAAAGCGCTCCGCTCCGGTGCCATCGACGATAGTACCGCCGCGGATAACAAGATCAAACATCGCCATTGGAGCTCTCCCATTTCTATTTGCAACCGACATAGCACAATCGATTGTGCGATGCTAAGTTCACAGAATGGATAGACAGGCGAGCTGGGCCCCTGCGCCCGGGAGCGGGATTTCGATCAACTGGATCGAAGCCAACGGGCTGAAATTCGAAGTCGCGGAGGCCGGGCAGGGCGACAGGCTGGCGTTGTGCCTGCACGGCTTCCCGGAACTGCATTACAGCTGGCGCCACCAGATGCCGCTGCTGGCGCAGTTGGGCTACCGCGTATGGGCTCCCAACATGCGCGGCTATGGTGGCACTACGCGGCCGCCCCGCATGCAGGATTATCGGCTCGAGACGCTGGCCGCCGATGTTGCTGCGCTGATCGATGCCAGCGGGGCCAAAGACGTGACGCTGCTGGCGCATGACTGGGGAGCGATCATCGCCTGGTACTTCGCGATCAGGCAACTGCGCCCGCTCTCGCGGCTGGTGATCATGAACGTGCCGCATCCGATGTGCGCGCGGCGCGAGTTGAAGAAATGGCGCCAGTTGCGCAAAAGCTGGTACATGTTCTTCTTCCAGATACCCGGGCTGCCCGAACGCATGCTGGGCCGGGACAATGCCGCCCCGATTGCGCGGATCTTTCGCGATTCCGCCGTCAACAAGGATCGCTTCACCCGCGAAGTGGCAGAACCCTATCGCGCCGCCGCGGCCCGGCCTGGCGCTCTGACCGCCATGCTCAATTATTACCGCGCTCTGTTCCAGACGCGAGATGCCCTGCAAATCGGTGACGGCATGGTGCATGTGCCCACGCTGGTGATCTGGGGCGAGCAGGATGTGGCGATCGACATCCATGTGCTCGATGGGATGGAGCAATATGTGCCCGAGCTCACCCTGCGCCGCTTTCCTGATGCCTCGCACTGGGTGCAGCAGGATATCCCCGACGAGGTCAACGCCGTATTGAGGGAGTGGCTACCGGCGGCTTAGTTTGCCGCACGGATCATCGCTGCAATGTCGACGAATTTCTCGCGCGGGGCGCCCGCGCGGGCGGCGCCCTCTTCGGCTTCCTCGATCTTCTTCCAGTCACGGAAGGTCACGATGTCGAGCCCGCGCGCGCTCGCCAGTTCGTCAAACCCCGCGCGCCCGCGCTTGTCTGCGCGGCCCAGCGCACCGCTGGCCATATCCTCCTCGATCTTGTCGACCACGCCGTAACCATCGGGCCGATTGGTGCCGATTGTGCCCGATGGCCCTCGGCGCGCCCAGCCCACGCAATAGATGCCGGGAAGGATGCGGCCCTCGTCATTGGCAAAGCGGCCCGCGCGCTCGTCAAACGGCACGTCGGGGATGTGCGCGGAGTGATAACCGATGCAGCTCACCACCAGATCGGCGGGCACATCATAGAATTCGCCCGTGCCGCTTGCACGGCCGGCCTCGACTGTGGTGCGTTCCACATTGATATGAGTGACGCGACCGTCATGGCCCTTGAAGGCGACCGGGCTGGCGAAGAAATCGATCTCGATCTCGATCGGTTTTTCGGCATGGATCGCCTCGGGGATTGCGGCAAAGCTGCGCAAATGCGTCACCGATTTGCGCAGGCCCGGCTCAAGCAGCGCATCTTCGGCTTCATCGGGCAGATCGACCCTGTCGACCCGCGGGCTGGCGCGGTCGAGCGCGGCAAGTTCGCCCAGTTCCTTGGGCGTCATCATGATCTGGTGCGGCCCGCGCCGGCCCAGGATGGCAATTTTCTGCAACTTGCTTTTCCGCAGCCGGTCGAGCGCATGGGCAACTATGTCCGCGCCGCCGAATTCTTCCTCGGTCTTGGCCAGGATGCGCCCAACATCAAGCGCGACATTGCCCATGCCGATCACTACGGCGTGCTTGCCCGAAAGATCGGGATCGAGCGCGGCGAAATCGGGATGGCCGTTGTACCAACCAACAAAGGCGGCGCTGCCGAAGATATTGCCCAGTTCCTCGCCCGCGATGCCCAGTTTGCGGTCATGCGGTGCGCCGGTAGCAATCACGATCGCGTCGTAAAATTGCTGCAGTTCGGGAATAGTTACGTGTTGGCCAACTTTAACATTGCCGACAAAGCTGACATTCTCGCTCAGTGCGACCTTTTCATAGCGGCGCGAGACGCCCTTGATTGACTGGTGATCGGGCGCAACCCCGGTGCGGATCAGGCCATATGGCACGGGCAGCATATCGAACACATCGATCCGCGCATCGTCTCCCCAGCGCTTTTGCGCTGCCTCGGCGGTATAATAACCCGCCGGTCCGGATCCGATTACTGCGATGTGCCGCATGGAATTCCTCTCCCCCTTGCGCGGCCAGCCTTGGCTCAGGCCGCTTCCGCCTCCGGTTCCGCATCCGGTTCATCCAGGAAGCGATGGATCGCCGCAATACACTCATCGCTGTGGCTGAGCAGGAACAAGTGGCCGCCGCCTCGCAGCACCAGCAATTCGCCATTGGGAATCAGCTTTTCCAGCAGCCAGCCATTGGTCAGCGGCACAATGTGATCTTCATCGCCCATCATGATCAGCGTTTTCTTGCGCATGAAGGGCAGCGCGGGCGCACTGGTCCAGCCAAGCATGGCGAGCAATTGGTAGAAATAGCCACGCGGCGAGGGCGGCTTGAGCCGGTGGATATGCTCCATCTTGTTGAGCGCCTTGCCCAGCGCGCCGCCATACAGCGTCTGGAAGTGCTCTTCCATGAAGGCGGCATCGATATAGCGCCGCGGATCGGCCATCTTGCTGAGCGAGGAGACATTGCCCGGGATCATTAGCATGCCCGCGCTGGTGGCTGCCAGGATCAGCCGGTGGGTGCGACCGGGATGCTGGATCGCGAAATGCTGCGCCATCGCGCCGCCCCAGCTGACACCCATCACATCGACCTGGCCGACACCCAATTTGTCGAGCAATTGCGTGGTTGTCCACGCCATGGTCCAGGCATTGTAGGGCACCACCGGTTGAGGTGACCCGCCGATGCCGGGCATGTCGAACATGATGAACCCGCGATCGGTCAATGCCTCGGCCAGCGGGGCCACCGCTTCGATATTGGCCCCGATGCCGTTGAAAAACAGGATCGGCAGATGGTCGCTGGGCTGGTCAAGCCGCCACGTGGCCACCCGCAGCTTGCGCCCGCCGACGGTTTCCATGCTGATGCGCGCATCGCGCATCGCTTCGTCGAGGGCTTCGTCAAGCACCTCCTCGCGTTTATCGGTCAACCGCGTTGTCCTGTCCTGCGGCCCCTTGTGCGGGGTCTCACTATCTTTCTTCCACTACGTAGAGACCGGGGGCCGGGTCCAGTGGTCGGTAGTCATCATTCCCCAGTTCCGTTGGTGCCGCCTTCTTCATGCCGGAGCGTTTCTGCACCCATTCCATCCAGAATGGCCACCAGCTGCCGGCTACTTCCTCGGTGCCTTCGAGCCATTCCTCCGCCGTTGCAGGCAGTTTGCCCTTCTTCTTCTGGACATAATATTTCGCCTTCGGGTTTCCCGGCGGGTTGAGGATCGCCTGCATATGGCCCGATTGCGACAGGACATAAGTGATGTCCTTCGACCCGAACAGCTGGGTCGAGCGATAGGTTGCCTTCCATGGGGTGATATGGTCGGTCACGCCGCCCAGGATGAACAGGTCGGAGGTCACCTTGCTCAGGTCGATCTTGTGCCCTGCCATTTCAACCTCGCCCTGCTTGGTGAATGCAAGCGTTTCGAACAGCGTCAGGAAATCCCCCATCAGGCTGGCGGAAAGATTGGTGGCGTCTGCGTTCCAGAACAGCACGTCGAACGCGGGTGGATCGGCGCCGAGCAGGTAATTGTTGATCACGTAATTCCAGATCAGATCATTGGGCCTGAGCCAGGCAAAGCCGCGCGCGAGATCGTCCGCCTTGATGATCCCGGCCTTTTCGGCGCGCTTGCGGGCCAGCTTCATCCCGTTCTCGGAGATGAGCGAGCCGGCTTCGATATCGAGCTGCTTGGGATGGAGCACGCACACCATCAGCGTGAGCGTGCCCAGCAGGTCACTCTTCTCGGCAGCTAGGCGCGAGGCCATCACGCTGGCGGTCTGCCCGCCCGAGCACCCGGCCGAGACATTGACCTTCTTCGAGCCGGTAATATTGCTGACCGCTTCCATCGCTTCGAGGCAGGAGGCGATGTATTCGTCCATCCCCCACACGCCCTGTTCCTTCGACGGGTTGCGCCACGAGATGACGAAGGTCTGGATGCCGTTGTCGAGCTGGTATTTCACCACCGATTTCTCGGGGCTGAGATCGTTGATGTACATCTTGTTGATCTGCGGCGGGATGGTGAGCTGCGGCACTTCGTAGACCTGATCGGTTGTCGGCGCGTAATGGATCAGTTCCATCATCTCGGTGCGCAGCACGACGGAGCCTTTTGACGTCGCGATATTCTCGCCCAGCTTGAACGGCCGCTTGTCGACCTGGCTGACCATTCCCTTGTTCTCGGTGATGTCCTTGTAGGCGTTCTGCAGTCCCTTGATCAGCGACAAGCCGCCACTGTCGATCACGCGCTTCTGCGCGGTTGGATTTCCTGCCAGCGTGTTGGTGGGGGCCAGGCTGTCGATGATGATGTTGGAGATGAAATTGGCGCGGTCGCGCTCAAGATCGTCAAGCTCCAGTTCCTGCAGCCAGTTGTGCATGCCCTTCTGGACGGCGAGGTAATATTGCGCGCCGGCGCGGAAGAAGGGATTGTATTGCCACGCCGGATCCATGAAGCGCTTATCCTTCGGATCGGGCTTCAATTCAGACTTGCCGGTCATGATCTTGACCATGTCCTCGCCCATCGACTGGGCGTGCTTCATTAGCCGCCTGGGATCAGATGCGCTTTCGCGCAGCAGCAGGGCCACCGCGCCCACAAAATCCTCGCGCGCAACGCCGATCAGCGGCCCGAGTGCGGAAGTGTGCTGCGCCGCTTCGTTTTCTAGCTTGGTGCCTTTGGCCATGGATGCCCCTCTTGGTCCGGCAGATGACTGATTTGATACAAGGATGCCGCTGTTGGACCCGCTTGGCAAGCAGTCTGAGCGAACGGCCAGATGGACTGGTTGCCCGGCCAAAGCAACGGCAGCGAAGCAAGCGCTATTGCTGGCAAGTGGTGGTTATTTGTTCGGTAAGTATTTTCCCGTATTTCAACTTCGTGCGACTTTGGATCGCACACGTTGAATTTATGGGGCCACCTCGATGAAGGGATTGCTTACACGGATTGACGCCGCGCGCAAAAGCGGACCTAATTTGCGCGAAAAGCAAGGCAATCTTGCCCCGATTGCCGAAGATGATGTCAAGCGCAGGATCGAGCTGCTCGACAGTTTCGAACAGGCGGGGCTCGGCTGGTTCTGGGCCAGCGATGCGCAGGGGCGGCTGATTTATCTTTCGGCGAATGCCATGGCGCGGCTGGGCCGCGAGCCGGGTGAGCTTATCGGGACGCTACTGAGCGACCTGTTCGTGTCGGAACAGGATCGCGAAGCCGAAAGTACGGAACGCCCATTCGCATTCTTGCTGGGCGCGCGCAATTCGATCTCCCAGCTTCCGGTCAAGGTGATCGCCAGTGACCGTAAACCGTGGTGGGAAATCGCCGGCAAGCCACATTTTGACAAGAATGGCGAATTCACTGGCTACCGCGGCAGCGCCAAGGACATTTCTGCCGTGCGCGAAAACCAGCGTGATGCAGCGCGGCTTGCGCAATATGATCCGCTGACCGGCCTGGCCAACCGCCACCGGATGCATAAGCGGCTCGACAAGATACTGACCGCCTATCGCAATTCCAAGCGTTCCTGTGCGCTGATCATGCTTGATCTTGATCGCTTCAAGCAGGTTAATGACACCTTGGGCCATCCGGCGGGCGACGATTTACTGAAACAGGTCGCGGGACGGCTTGGCCGGTTGTTCGACGATGATGTCGAAATCGGCCGGCTGGGCGGTGACGAATTCCAGATCATCCTGCCCGATTTGGACGACCGGGGCGAGCTGGGCGAACTCGCGCAGCGCATCATCCAGATGGTGTCGCAGCCCTATTCGCTCAACGGCTCGCGTGCGATTATCGGCACCTCGGTGGGGATCGCGGTGGCGCCTTATGACGGGATCGATACCGAAGAACTGGTCAAGGCAGCGGACCTCGCGCTTTATGCCGCCAAGGGTGGGGGCAGGGCGCAATATCGCTTCTTTTCCAGTGAGCTCAAGGACGGTGCCAGGCTGCGTCGGCAAATCGAGGAAGATTTGCGCGATGCGATCATGCGCAGCGAATTACGGATGGAATACCAGCCGATTGTTGATGCCAGGACGCACAAGGTGGCGTGCCTTGAGGCCCTGGTGCGATGGCCGCATCCTGAACGCGGGCGGATCTCTCCCGCGGCGTTCATCCCGGTTGCCGAAGATAGTGGGTTGATCAAGGAACTGGGCGAGTGGGTGCTTCGGGAATCCTGCCGCCAGGCGGTTGAATGGCCGGTTGAACTGCGGGTGGCGATCAATGTCTCCGCGATCCAGTTTGCCCGGGCCGATTTTCCCGAGACAGTCAAGCGCGTAATCAAGCAAACAGGGATTGCGCCAGAACGGGTCGAACTGGAAATCACCGAGAGTGTGTTCATGGGCGATCCCGAAGAAGTACAGCGTATTTTCAAGCGCTTGAAGGCAGTAGGTGTGCGCCTGGCGCTGGACGATTTCGGAACCGGTTACAGCTCGCTCAGCTATCTGCGCAAGGCGCCTTTCGACAAGATCAAGATTGATCAGAGCTTTGTGCGCGGTTCGCCCGAAAAGGGTAACAACAATTCCGCCATCATCGCGGCGATTGTCAGCCTGGCTGAAGCACTCGACATGGAAACCGTTGCCGAAGGGATCGAGACCAAGGATGAGTTGCAACTGGTAAAGCAGCGCCGGGCCACGCACCTCCAGGGCCGTATCTTCTCACTTTCTTTAGGCCAGGAAGAGCTGATCGAACGGCTCCAAACCGGTGAGCTGGTTTACGAACCGCGCGGCCCGGAGAAATACCGTTCCGAGCGCCGCACCGAATTCCGCCGCATCGGTCTTATCCACGATGACTATCGTTACCATGTGGTGTTGCGCAATCTTTCCAAGACCGGTGCGCTGATCGACGGGTTGCTCGATGTTCCCACAGGCACGCAAGTGGTGCTTGACCTTGGCGGCGGGCAGCTCGCTGTCGCTACCGTGACTCGCTCTGAAGGGTACAGCCAGGGGCTGGAGTTCGAAACCCCGCTGATCCGCGACGGGGCAGACGGGCTGTGCACAAGGCACCGTGTCTCGCCGTACCAGATCGAAGCTGCGGGCCGCCCGCTCGCAGCGCTGCCGCACGATGCCTATTCCGCCATGACCGGACTGTCTAAAGGCGGCGCTGGCCCGAAGGCGTTTATCGAGGCCGATATCACTTATCGCGATGTGGCTGCCTGAAGGCTGCAAGCGACCTATCGGTTCAGCCCATTAGGACAAAAATAACCAACCGGCTTTACAGCTTCGTAGGTGGCCAATCCGGCCAGTTTGCAGTGATGAAAGGAGAGCGGCTGCGTGGCCTTGAAGGGTCTCCTGTCGATTAGGAAAAACGGTGTTCTCGCCGCGATGGGTCTTGGCGGCAAGGATGCTCCCTCCATTGCGTCGGGCCATACTGGCTCGATTGCGCTTGGCGATACCGAGAAGCTCACCATGCTGGTCGAACTCGAACGTTCCGGCCTCGGCTGGTTCTGGTCGACCGATGCAGCAGGAAACCTGACCTACGTCAGCGAGGCAATTGCCGAACGGATCGGATTGCCGCTTGAGGAATTTATCGGCCAACCGCTTGTATCGGTATTCGAATCCAAGGATGGCGACGGGCGTACCCAGTCGCTGTCGCTCAAGATGGGCGCGCGCAAGCCCTTCTCCGGCTTTGCGGTCGCGCCGTCCGATGGCAATCGTGAGGTCGTCATCCGGTTGTCGGGACGTCCGGCAAGTTCCGATTCGGGCGTTTTCCTCGGCTTCCGGGGCACCGGCGCTGATATTACAGAAGAATACCACCGTGAGGAAGAAACCGCACGTCTGGCCCGCTTCGATTCGCTAACCGGCCTGTCGAACCGCCACCGCATGTCGCATTCGATCGAGACGACACTTACCGCGTTTCGCGCTGCCAAGCGCAATTGTGCCATTATGATGATGGACCTCGACCGCTTCAAGCAGGTCAATGACACTTTGGGCCATGCGGCGGGCGACGAATTGCTGAGGCAGGTCGCAAGCCGGCTCAAACGAGCGGTCGACAGGGATTGCGAGATCGGCCGGTTGGGCGGTGACGAGTTTCAGATCATGCTGCCCGACATGGATGACCGCGGCGAGCTGGGCGAAATCGCCTCGAAGATCATTGCCATGCTCACGCAGCCATATTCGCTCGACGAAGGGCGCTGTGTCATCGGTGCCTCCATTGGCGTCGCGGTTGCTCCGCATGACGGGGTGACCCGTGAAGAGATCAATCGTTCTGCCGATCTTGCGCTTTACGCCGCCAAAAACGGCGGGCGCGGGCAATTCCGCTTCTATTCGGGCGACCTCGCCAATGAAGCGATCTTCCGCCGCCGGCTTGAGGGTGACCTGCTCGAAGCGGTGCGTGAAGGCCAGCTGTTCATGCAGTATCAGCCGATTCTGTCGGTCGAGACACACAAGGTTGTCGGGCTGGAAGCACAGGTTTGCTGGAGCCATTCGCAACGCGGCGAGATCGATGCGGAAGAATTCCAGTCGATCGTGGAAAACTCCCCTCAGCTGATCGAGGTAGGCGAATGGGCGATTGCACGCGCCTGCGCCGAAGCAAGCGAGTGGCCCGCAACTTTGCGAGTAACGGTGAATGTGCCGGTAAAGCAATTCATGTCGAGTGGCTTTGTGGAGAGCATTCGCGATGCGCTGACAAAATCGGACCTCGATCCCTCGCGGCTCGAACTCGAAGTGAATGAATCGGTTTTCTTTGGTGACACCAATGTGGTGGACAAGACGCTGGGGCAGCTGTTCAAGCTCGGCGTGCGCTTGACGCTTGATGAATTCGGCACCGGATATTCTTCGCTTAGCTACCTGCGCCGCGCGCCGTTTGACAGTATCAAGATCGGCGAAGCAATCTGTACCCCCGGTCTCGAACGTGGCAGCCGCGAACACGGGCTGATGGTTGCCGTGGCCGCACTTGCCCGTGCGCTCAACATGACGACGATCGCTTGCGGTGTTGAAACCCTGGCGCAGCACAACGCGCTGAAGGATAGCGGCGTGGGCTGTGTTCAGGGGCCGCTCTATTCCGAAGCTGTCCGCATCGACGATGTGCACAAGCAATTGGCGAGCGGCGGGGCATGGTCGATCGAGCCGAGCGCAGACCATCTGGCGCGCGCGCGCCGCCGCACCGTGCTGCGCAAGATCCAGGTCATCCATGAAGACTATTCCTACGAAGTAACGCTGCGTAATCTCTCGCGTTCGGGCGCGTTGATCCAGGGCTTGGCCGATGTGCCGAATGGCACGCAGTTTGTGGTTGACCTGGGCGGAGGGCAGTTGGCTGTGGCCACAGTCGTGCGCAGCGCGGGGGATACCCAGGGACTGGAATTCGAGAACCCGCTGGTGGATGACGGTGCGGGCGGCCTGTGCACGCGGTATCGTGTCTCGCCCTACGAGCTCGCCGCTGCCGGTGCGCCGCTTTCTGCGCTGGCGCCCGGCGATTACAAGACCATGCAGGGCGGCGGGCTCAATTCGCCAACCAGCATTCCCAAATTCAGCTATGCGCCAGTGGGGTATTCCGACGCGGCCTGATTGGCGGGCTGGCGCGACCGCGCCGGATCGATGCGCGATTATAGTGGCTGACAGTCACCACGCTTGCCGCTAAGGGCGCGGGAAATGACTGACCTTTCAAAAATCCGCAATTTTTCGATTATTGCGCATATCGATCATGGCAAATCGACCCTGGCTGACCGGCTGATCCAGTTCACCGGCGGGCTGACCGCGCGCGAGATGAGCGAGCAGGTGCTCGACAACATGGATATCGAGCGCGAACGCGGCATCACCATCAAGGCGCAGACCGTGCGCCTCAACTACACCGCGAAGGATGGCGAGACCTACGAGCTCAACCTCATGGACACGCCCGGCCACGTCGACTTCGCCTATGAAGTCAGCCGCAGCCTTGCCGCCTGCGAGGGCGCGCTCCTCGTCGTCGATGCCGCACAGGGGGTGGAGGCGCAGACGCTCGCCAATGTCTATCAGTCGATCGAGCATGACCACGAGATCGTGCCCGTCATCAACAAGATCGACCTGCCCGCGGCCGAGCCTGACAAGGTCCGCGCCGAAATCGAGGACATCATCGGCCTTGACGCCAGCAACGCCGTGCTCACCAGCGCCAAATCCGGCATCGGCATCGAGGATGTGCTGGAGGCGATCGTCACCCGCATCCCGCCTCCCACGGGCGATCGCGACGCGCCGCTCAAGGCCAGCCTGGTTGACAGCTGGTACGATCCGTACCTGGGCGTGGTGATCCTGGTGCGCGTGATTGACGGGGTGCTGAGGAAGGGCCTGCAGGTCAAATTCATGCAGGGCGGCACGCAGCACCTGGTTGACCGGGTCGGCTGCTTCACCCCCAAGCGCACCGATCTGGCCGAGCTTGGCCCGGGCGAGATCGGCTTCATCACCGCGCAGATCAAGGAGGTGGAGCAGGCCCGCGTGGGCGACACCATCACCACGGTCAAGAACGGCGCGGCCCAGCCGCTCAAGGGCTACAAGGAAGTGCAGCCGGTGGTGTTCTGCGGGCTGTTTCCCGTCGACGCCGCCGATTTCGAGAAGCTGCGCGAAAGCATCGGCAAGCTGCGCCTCAACGATGCCAGCTTCAGCTACGAGATGGAAAGCTCCGCCGCGCTGGGCTTTGGCTTTCGCTGCGGCTTCCTGGGCCTGCTGCACCTGGAGATCATCCAGGAACGGCTATCCAGAGAATACGATCTTGACCTCATCACCACCGCGCCCAGCGTGGTTTACCGGCTCCAGCTTGCGCATACCAAGAACGAGAATGCCAAGACGATCGAGATCCACAATCCGGCGGACTGGCCCGATGTCAACCGGATCGATGTGATCGAAGAGCCGTGGATCAAGGCGGTGATTTACACGCCGGATGAATATCTCGGCGCGATCCTGAAGCTGTGCCAGGACCGGCGCGGCATCCAGACCGACCTGACATACGTGGGCGGGCGCGCGCAGGTGACCTACGAGCTGCCGCTGAACGAGGTGGTGTTCGATTTCTATGACCGGCTGAAGAGCATCTCCAGAGGCTATGCCAGCTTCGATTACGAGCAGATCGGCATGCGCGAGGGCGACCTGGTGAAGATGAACATCCTGGTCAATAACGAGCCGGTCGACGCGCTGAGCCTGATCGTGCACGCAGGCGTGGCGGAAGAGCGCGGGCGCGGCATGTGCGAGCGGCTGAAAGACCTGATCCCGCGGCACCTGTTCAAGATCCCGATCCAGGCCGCGATCGGCGGCAAGATCATCGCCCGCGAAACCATCGCCGCGCTGCGCAAGGATGTGACCGCGAAATGCTATGGCGGCGACATCACCCGCAAGAAAAAGCTGCTGGAAAAGCAGAAAAAGGGCAAGGCGCGGATGCGGGAATATGGCAATGTGAGCATTCCGCAGGAGGCGTTTATTGCCGCGCTGCGGATGGGCGAAGAGTAATCCTCCCCGGCACGGGGAGGGGGACCACCGAAGGTGGTGGAGGGGCACCCGCCGCTGGCCCTGGCTGTTTTTGACTCGCACTAAGACACTTAGACACGAAGCCCCCTCTTCTTCATAGGAGGGGGTTGGGGGTGGTGACTTACCTGATTCCTCCACGAAGCGGGGAGGGGGAATATCCTGAGCTTGTCGAAGGATGGTGGAGGGGCACCTAACCCCATTCGTCATCCCGGACTTGATCCGGGATCCATAACGCCTTGTGAACTGGCAGCGCCAAATTTTCTCTCGCAAAGCCGCAAAGACGCAAAGCACGCTCCGCTCGCGCTGAGCCTGTCGGAAGCGCAGCTGGGCGTAGTACCAAAATGAGGATGGGGGGAGTTGGCGCGCGCGATGAGGCTTGCCAAAACAATTAATATGCCTGATCTGTTTCAACCATGATACGTGAATGGGACATCAAACGGACAACCTTTTCGGTTGGCGATTTCCTTAGTTGGCAAAGAGCGTCCGCTTTGGAACTCAGTCCCAGCTTTCAGCGGCGCGCCGTTTGGACAAAACCGCAAAAGTCATATTTCGTCGACACTGTCTATCGCGGGCTACCTGTTCCCATCATATTTTTGCGTGAGCGTACCGACATCGACTCGCTCAGCACGATGCGAGAGGTCGTTGATGGGCAGCAGCGCTTGCGCACCCTCCTTTCATTTATTGATCCGGACTGCATTCCTGACCTCAAGGAATCGGACGATTTCACCGTTCGTAAGAAGCACAATAAAGATATACAGGGTAAGAAATTCGCAAGCCTTAGTAAGGATGCCAAGGAAAGGATAGTATCATATCAGTTTAGCGTTCATGTTTTGCCAAGTGATACGAGTGACTCTGAAGTACTAAGTATTTTTGCTAGAATGAATTCAACTGGTTCGAAGCTTAATGCACAAGAACTTAGGAATGCAGAGTACTTTGGAGAATTTAAAACAGCCTCTTATGATATCGCTCATGCGAATTTAGAGCGTTGGAGGAAATGGAAGATATTTAGTGAACAACAAATAGCTCGTATGAATGAAGTTGAGCTCACTAGTATTCTTTTTATACAGATCATGAGCGGTTTGTTTGAAAGAACTCAAAAAAACATCGATAGATATTATATCGAAAAAGACGATGATTTTACTGAGCAGGAAAAGGTTGTAAAAGAGTTTTCAGAGGTGATGGGCGCGATTGAAGAAGCTTTTGGGGATGCGTTGGCGCCAAGTGTTTACAGTAATACAGGGATGTTCATCCAGCTTTTTAATCTTGTGAGGCGGTTACGTGAGAAGAATGTTGCTCTGAGCAAGGCGCGTGCTCGGCGGATATTGGACGTCGGGGATCGTATCCGCGCTCGGGAAAATCTGCCTGAGAATGTATTGGTCGCATTGGCCAGCCGGTTCAACCGCCTCAGAAATCAGCAGACCGTCGCGGCATTTCTTTTCAACAATGCAGCCGAATGACCACCTTGTTGCGTTTCGCAACAAGATTCGGCGTAGCCGAGGGCTGCTCGCTCGTCAGGTTACCTTCCATGATAGCGGGCGGCTGCCGAAGACTGAGCTGGACTCGATTTTCGAGCTCGCTTTCCTCAACGCCTTCGTAGCCTTTGAGAACGAGCTTACTGAGCTACTAAAGACCAACTTGTTGCTGGCCATTGGTTCAAATGGGCGAGTGAGAAGTATGTTTGTCCCTTCAAACCGAGCAGACGCGCAAAGATTGCTCGTCGGCACACAGCGATACTTTCAGCTTCTTCCCGTGGAGCAAATGGAGAAGATCGCAAAAGTTTACCTTAAAGACGGAAGGCCATTCACCACACTTACTGCTTCGCAGAAGGACGCCATCTCCAAATCCCACGCGATTAGGAACCACATTGCCCACAACAGTCCCGATAGTAAACGAACATTCAAAAAACGGGTGCTCGATCACGTTACGCTTCCAAGTAATCGTCAGGCCGTTGGCTTCTATCTGAGAAGTTCGCTAACGAGTTCCCTTACGTACTTCGACCATCATTTGGCGGAATTGGGCGGGATAATGCGGTATCTATGCGAACAAACATGACGGCTTTAGAATTCCAGGGCCAGTATGAAAACTACTCCGCCACCTACTCAATCAACGCCAGCGCAGCCTTCGGGTCAGCATCGACCATCTCCAGCGCATCACCGCAATAATTCCCCAAATTCCGGCAAATTCCGGGGACAGGGAATTCCGGGGGCAGTATACTAATTACCTCGCCGCTCGCTCAATCAAATCCAACGCCGCATTGGGGAGCCCGCCTAATAGCCCAAGCAGTGTCCGCATCCGGCCTTCGTGACATGGCATCGTGATTTTCACAATGCCGGTGCATTCCGGGGACAGTTTACTCAATAAGCAAGGCTCCACCCCTAGCCCTCTCCCCTTGTGGAAGAGGGTTAGGGAGAGGGGGCGCCGCTTCGCGGCGAATTGTTGTTGGCCCCCTCACCTTCCGCGCCTGCGGCGCTCCTTCCTCTCCCGCGAGGGGAAAGGAAAATGGTCAATCCCACCCCTCATCCTTGAGCCGCCTGATCCCGTCCCATGGCTCGGGCGGGGGCGCTTTCTCAGGCGGCTGGGAATATTCGATATATTCGCGATTTTGTTTGCCTGGCCCCTCAAGCGCCGGGCGCGAGCCATCCGGCTCGCTTGGCTGCGCGCCATAAGGCGCGACGGGCGGTCGCCCTTTGGCAGCCTGCGGCTGCGTATCAGCACTTCCGGGCAGGCCCAGCGCGCGCAAATCCCTTTCCCGCAGCCGCTCATATTCCGCATGCGCGGCCCTGGCTTCGCTTGACAGAAGTTCCCACTCGCGAGCCCTCTGCGCGAGCACGGTTTGGCGCAATCGCTCCAGCTTCTCGGCGATGGACTTGCGGGCCTGCGCCGCATCCTCCACCTGCCGCTGCGGCAGCTGGGCCTCCCACTCCTTGCGCCACTGTTTCTTCAGCCGTTTGAGCTGTGCGCGGTCGAGCGCGTTCATGGCCTTGGCCCGCCCATCCGCAAAGCGATCCGGCGCGCGGTTCCTGAGCATGAACATCAGCAGCCGGTCATTATAGCTGGTGCGCATGCCGACGAGCTTGCCATAGGAATAGACCGGCACATCGACGCCGTTGAGCGCGCGCTCCATCGCGACGTCCTCGATCCGCTGCACGCCCAGCTGCAGCGCGGCCTCCCACGCGGCGCGAAAGCTTTCCGCACCGGGCTGGCGGCGCAGGTAATAGGCGCCGACGGTGCTCATGTTCACCGCCTTGCAGGCGGCGGCGACCGAGCCGGTGTCGGCCAGCGCCTCGATAAAGGCGCGCTGGCGCGCTTCGGTCCAGCCGTCATGGCGGCTCGTCTGGCGCGGGACAGGGGCAAATGGGGGCAGCTCGCCGGTGGGCACGGGCAAGCGGGCGGCGCGGGGATCGGCACGTCTCGTCATTGGCGAGCGTGGAGCACAAATTCGCCAAGTAGGAAAATGCGCGGGCGTGGGCGGCCGATGGCTCCGGTCAGACCGTGTTGCTGGACGCCATCGTGTCGCTGACCGTGGTCATCGTGGCCGAGATCTCGTTGCCGGTGGTTTCCAGCGCCACGATGATCGCAACCGCAATCAGCGCCGCGATCAGGCCGTATTCGATCGCGGTGGCACCCGTGTCGTCATTCCAGATTGCGTGCAGCATCGCTCCACTCCAGTTGCATTAACGTCCGATGCGACCCGGACGCAGGGCTCTTGTTGCGCCCATCATGGCGCGGGGCAGTTAACACGCGATGTTGCGAGGCTGGTTAACCTGATCGAAGGCATAAACCGGCGGGCAGGGACCAAGGCTGCGGAATATGCGCAGAACTTCACTTGGCGTTCAGCCGGGTGCTGGCTATAGGCTCTTCCCATGACGAGGATTTCGCGCGTGATCGCCTTCACTCCCAAGCCCATTATCGCAGCCGCGATGGCCGCAACCACCCTGCTGACCGCCGGATGCGGGGGCGGGGCAGGCTCTGCAAACGAAGATGTGGCCTATGTCGCGCGGGATGTGGAATCGCTTTACTGGGAGGCCAAGCGGCGGCTTGATCGCGGCAATACCAAGCTCGCGGCGGCGCTGTTTGACGAGGTGGAGCGCCAGCACCCCTATTCGCCCTGGGCGCGCCGGGCGCAGCTGATGAGCGCGTTCAGCTATTACGTCGCGCAGGATTACAACGCCGCGATCCAGAGCGCGCAGCGCTTCCTGTCGATCCACCCGGGCAACAAGGACGCGCCCTATGCCTATTATCTAGTGGCGCTGAGCTATTACGAGCAGATCAGCGATGTGCAGCGCGACCAGAAGATTACCGAGCAGGCGCGCACCGCGCTGCGCGAGGTCGACCGGCGCTTTCCCACCACTCAATATGCCGCCGATGCGCGGCTCAAGCTTGACCTGGTGAACGATCACCTGGCCGGCAAGGAAATGGAGATCGGGCGCTTATACCAGAAATCGGGCCTGATGCTGGCGGCGCAATTGCGCTTTCAGAATGTGATCGAGGAATTCGACACCACCAGCCATACGCCCGAAGCGCTGTTTCGCCTGACGGAAAGCAGCCTGGCGCTGGGCGTACCTAATGAAGCGGTGAAATATGCCGCTGTGCTGGGCGCGAATTATCCCGGCAGCAAATGGTATGAAAAGGCCTACAAGCTGATCGGCAAGCACGCCCCTGGTGTGACGGCCAGCTGAGCCGCGCATTACACGCCGTTTGCTCGCAGCGTATAATTCCACATCTAAGCTTTGCCATGGGCGGTGACTGGCGCTGCGCCATGCGCTAACACCTTCTGTGATGCTGACCCGGCTTTCGATCCGCAACATCGTGCTTATCGAAGCGCTTGACCTGGATTTCGGGCGCGGGCTGGGCGTGCTTACGGGGGAGACAGGCGCGGGCAAGTCGATCTTGCTCGATGCGCTGGGGCTCGTGCTGGGCGACCGTGCGGACAGCGCGCTGGTGCGCGGCGGTGAAAGCAAGGCGAGCGTCAGCGCCAGTTTCGAGTTCGCCAAATTGCCTGGCCCGGTGGCCGACACGCTTGAAGATGCCGATATCGAGATCGAGACGGGCGAGCCGCTGATCATCCGGCGCCAGCTCAAGGCAGATGGCGGCAGCAAGGCATTCATCAACGACCAGCCGGTGGGCGTGGCGCTGCTGCGCGAGATTTCGGGTGCGCTGGTCGAACTGCACGGCCAGCATGACGATCGGGGGCTGGTCAACCCGCGCGGCCATCGGGCGCTGCTCGATCGCTATGCCGGCACCGATACGGAAGGGCTGGGCGGTGCGTGGCGAGACTGGCGTGCAGCTGAAGACCGGCTGGCAGAGGCGCGCGCGGAAGTGGAGCAGGCCAAGGCCGATCAGGACCTGTTGATCGCCCACCTTGCCGAACTGACCGCGCTTGAACCGCAAGCGGGCGAGGAGGCCCGGCTGGCTGAAACCCGCTCAGCGATGCAGAAGGGCGAAAGGCTTAGCGGAGACCTGGAAGAACTGCGCCACATCTGGGACGGATCGGATTCGCCGCTGGCGAGCTTGCGGGTCGCGGCGCGGCGGCTTGACCGGATCGCGGGCGAACACCCGCTGCTGGCCGAGGCGCTTGCGGCGCTTGACCGCGCATTGGTGGAGGCGGGCGAGGCCGAAGACAAGCTTGGCGCCGCTGCCGAGGCGCTGGTGCATGATCCCGCCGCGCTCGATGCCGCCGAAACGCGGCTGTTCGAGCTGCGCGCGCTGGCACGCAAGCATCGCTGCGAGGTCGATGAACTGCCGCACAAGATGCGTGAGATGCGCCGCGCGCTCGACGCGATCGAAGGCGGCGAGGCAGAGCTTGACGCGCTGGAGATGTCCGCGCGCGAAGCAGGTGAGGCCTATCGCACGCTCGCCCAGGCGGTGCATGAGGCGCGGATCAAGGCGGCCAAGGCGCTTGACAAGGCAGTGGCAGCGGAGCTTGCGCCGCTCAAGCTTGACGCGGCGCGCTTCCTCACTTCGATCGGCAAGCTGCCACAGGACAAATGGGGCGCATCGGGGATCGACAGCGTCGAATTCCTCATTTCCACCAATCCGGGGGCCGATTTCGCGCCCTTGAACAAGATCGCCTCAGGCGGCGAGCTGTCGCGCTTCATCCTGGCGCTGAAAGTGGCATTGGCTGAACAGGGCGGCGCGGCGACGGTGATCTTCGACGAGATTGACCGCGGCGTGGGCGGCGCGGTGGCGAGTGCGATTGGAGAGCGGCTGGCGCGGCTGGCAGCTGGTGGGCAATTGCTCGCGGTGACGCACAGTCCGCAAGTCGCGGCGCGCGGAAATACGCATTACGTGATCGCCAAGTCATCCAGCGGCACGGTGACGAAGACCAGTGTGGCCCTGCTCGACAGTGCCGGGCGGCAGGAAGAGATCGCGCGGATGCTCAGCGGCGCAGAGGTTACGCCCGAGGCGCGCGCACAGGCGGACCGGCTGCTGGAGGGTGTTTAGGCACTGACTGGCGGTCGTGCTGCCCGCGGCTACTCCGATATTCGTCACCCCGGGCTTGACCCGGGGTCCCGCTTCACTCTTTCAAATCAGCCGCTCATAGAGGTCATCCCAGGCGGGATTGTTGCGCTCGACCATTTCGATTTTCCATGGACGACGCCAGCGCTTGATACGCTTTTCATGTGCAATGCAGTCATCGATGGTATCGCCGTGCTCGGCCCATACAAGCTTGGTCAACCCGTATCTTGCGCAAAAATCCGAACCTTTCCCGCTACGGTGTTGATGGATACGCGCTGCCAGATCAGCCGTTAGTCCAACATAGAGTGTTCCGCGATAACGGTCCGCCATGATGTAGACCCAACCGCCATACTTCTCGCGATCCATGGCGATAAGGAATAGAAAGCGGGACCCCGGGTCAAGCCCGGGGTGACGGGTATGGGAATAGCGTCCGCCCACACCCATTTTCTGACCTAGTCCTCGCGCATACTCAGATAGATCAGCGTCATCATGGCCATTGCGCCATATATCCATGAGCCATCGAACGGGCCCTGGCCCAATGGCATTTGCCATAGTTGATATCCGGCGATGGCCACACCCTGAAACAGTCCCCACCAGTTCACCACTGCGGCGCCCATGGCGATCTTCGCCCATTTCTTGCCTGCCTCGAAATCGGCGGCATCGGCCGCTCGCAGCGACCACAGCTTCCATGCGCCGAACAGGCCGCCAATTCCTGCCACCAGTTCCAGCGAGAATACCAAGACCATAGCTATCACGATCAGGAATTTTGGCGGAACCGGCAGCAGTGTGACCGGATAGGCTTCCTGATCGGCGTGGCTGGTGGTGTAGATGAAGAAGTCGAAGGCCTGCTGCAAATTTGCGAAATTGTGCGCAACATAGAGCAGCGCCATCAAGGCAACGCTTGCGGTGATTACGGATTTCAGAACGCGGTCGATCATCGGTATCCCCCTCAAAAGCCAAATGACCCGGTGCGACCCGATGGCGCGGGCTTTTCCCCGCGCAACGTCTCATGCATAGCGTAATCCATGGGAATCGAGCAAATCTCCGAAGCTGAAGCCGCCAATGAGCTGATGCGGCTGGCCAAGGCAATTGCGCATCACGACCAGCTCTATCATGCGGAAGACTCGCCCGAGATCAGCGACCCGGAATATGATGCGCTGGTGCGCCGCAATGCCGAGCTGGAGGAGGCGTTCCCGCATCTGGTGCGGGAGGATTCGCCGTCCCGCAAGGTTGGCCATGCGGTGGCCTCTTCGCCCTTGAGCAAGGTGACGCACGAGGTTCGCATGATGAGCCTCGACAATGCCTTTGCCGCTGATGAAGTGCGCGATTGGGTGGCGCGGGTGCGGCGGTTCCTGTCGCTGCCCGAAAGCGAGCCGGTGGCGATTACTGCCGAAGACAAGATTGACGGCCTGTCCTGCTCGCTGCGCTATGAGCGCGGAAAGCTGGTGCGCGCGGCGACGCGCGGTGACGGGCAGGTGGGCGAGGATGTGACCGCCAATGTGCGGCATATCGCCGACATTCCGCAGCAATTGGCGGGCGAAGGTGTGCCTGATGTGTTCGAGGTGCGCGGCGAAGTTTACATGTCCAAACAGGACTTTGCTGCGCTCAATGCTGCGCAGCAGGAGGCGGGCGGCAAGCTGTTCGCCAATCCCCGCAACGCGGCAGCGGGATCGCTGCGGCAGAAGGATGCCGGCGTCACCGCGCAGCGGCCCTTGCGCTTCTGGGCCTATGGCTGGGGGGCGGCGAGCGAGGTTCCCGGCAAGACGCAGCACGAGGTGATGCGGCGCATCGAGAGCTGGGGCTTTCCCGTCTCGCCCTTCCTGGCGGTGGTCAGTGATGTCGAGGCCATGCTGGCGCATTATGCGGAGATTGGCCGCAAGCGGCCCGATCTGCCCTATGAAATTGACGGCGTGGTCTACAAGGTTGACCGGCTCGACTGGCAGGCGCGGCTCGGCTTCGTGGCCAAGGCGCCGCGCTGGGCACTGGCGCATAAATTCCCCGCCGAACAGGCTGAAACCGCGCTGGAAGCCATCGATATCCAGGTGGGGCGAACCGGCAAGCTTACCCCCGTCGGGCGGCTCGCCCCGGTGATGGTGGGCGGGGTTACGGTGACCAATGTCACGCTTCACAATCGCGACGAGATCGCGCGACTGGGTGTGCGCCCCGGCGACCGGGTGCTGGTCCAGCGCGCGGGCGACGTCATCCCGCAGGTAGTGCGCAACCTTACCCCGGATGCAGAGCGTGCGCCCTTCCTGTTCCCCGATCACTGCCCCGACTGCGGCAGCGAAGCGGTGGCGGAAGAGGGCGAGGTTGACGTGCGCTGCACCGGCGGGCTGATCTGCCCGGCGCAGCGGACCGAGCGGCTCAAGCATTTCGTAAGCCGCAAGGCGCTGGACATCGAAGGATTGGGCGAGAAAACCATCGACCAGTTCTTCCACAAAGGCTGGCTTGAGAGCCCGGCCGATATCTTCCGGTTGAAGGACCGCCGCGAGGAGATCCTTGCGCTGGAAGGCTGGCAGGACAAGTCTGTGGATAATCTGTTGGCTTCTGTGGATAACAAACGCGAGCCCGATGCTGCGCGGCTGCTGTTCGGGCTGGGCATCCGCCACGTCGGCGAAGTGACCGCGCGCGATCTGATGAGGAATTTCCATGAGCTGCCCGCATTGCGTGCCGCCGCGGAAAGTGCGCGTGAGGGTGACGATGAAGCGCTGGCCGAGATCACCTCGATCGATGGTGTCGGCGGCGCGGTAGTCGAGGCGCTGGGCGATTTCTTCCATGAGCCGCACAATGTCGCGGTGTGGGAAGACCTGCTGGGCCTCGTGCGTCCGCCGCCCTATGTCGTGGAAACGCTCGATTCTCCCGTGGCCGGCAAGACCGTGGTGTTCACCGGCAAGCTCGAAACCATGAGCCGCGACGAGGCCAAGGCGCAGGCCGAACGGCTTGGCGCGAAGGCAGCGGGATCGGTCAGCGCCAAAACCGATCTGGTGGTGGCCGGGCCGGGGGCGGGCAGCAAGCTCAAGAAGGCGGCCGAACTGGGGATCGAAGTGATCGACGAGGCGGGCTGGGCGCAAATCGTGGCGCAGGCGGGGTAGGGCGATGCTCGAGGAACTCCACCCGCAGGCACTTCGTATCGCCGCTCACCTGCGCGATCGCGGCGAGAAGATCGCGGTTGCCGACGGTGCGACCGGCGGGCTGATCGGCGCTGCGCTGCTCACCGTGCCCGGTGCACTCGATTTCTATGTCGGCGGGGGGATCGTCTATTCCTTCCGCGCGCGCGACGTGCTGTTCGCCCTCCCGCGCGAGGCTTACATGGGGATGACTTCTGCCAGCGAGGATTACGCGCTGCTGCAGGCGCGCGCGATCCGCGACAATTTCGGTGCGGCTTGGGGCATTGCCGAAAGCGGTTCGGCCGGATCGAGCAAACACCCGATGGGCGTTGCCTCAGGGCGCAGCTGCGCCGCGGTGGTTGGCCCGGGCGGCTTCGAATGCACTCGTGTCACGGAAACCGGCAGTGACGATCGCATCGCCAACATGCAGACCTTTACCCGCGCGGCGCTGAGCCTGCTCGAAGACGCGCTTTCAGCCTAGCGCTGGGGCACCCATTTCATCACGCCCCCTGCCATCGGCGTCCACCATCCCGTCTTGATCCCCGCCGCCGCCAGCGTGTCGCTGGTCCACTGGTTGCAGGTCTTGCCCAGATGATAGCTGCCCGGCGCATCGTAGAATATGTCGTAATCTTCATAGCCGGGATGGCTTGTGCGCTCGCCGCGTGGCAGCACCAGCTGCTCGATCTGCCCCACCAGCAGCGCATATTCCGCATGGCTGATGGTCAGCTCGCGGTGATCGGGCGAGGGTGCCGGGCGGACATAATGCGCCACATGCAACAGGCCATCGCCGCCGCTTGCCGCGCTCCATACCGTGCCCAGCGAAAGATCCCACCAACTCGGTGTGTTGAGGAACACTTCGCGCTCGCCCCAGCTCACCGAGACATGGGTGTAGGGGCGGCGCGGCGTTAGCACGTCATCAACCGGGAATTCCTCGCGCCAATCCTTTTGCGGCGTGACCACCGGCATCACGATCGCTGTGTGCACGCCATTGGTCTCTACCATGATGGTGACGCCGCGGGCGGGCTCTTGCCAATTGCCGTTGCGGGGAATGGACGAACCGATCCATGCCGAAAGCAGGAACAGCGCGGCAAACGCCAGCAGCATGGCCAGTGGCCAAAGCAGCAGGCGCTTGATCCAGCGCCTCACTGCCGCTTGCGCAGCCACAGGATCGACCAGTCACCATTGACCATGCGCTCGGCCAGGCGGAATCCTGCCGCGCGATAAGCGCGGCGCACGCGCGCTTCCTGCGTTTCGAGCAGACCCGCCAGCAGCACATGCCCGCCCGGCACAACGGCTGCGGCAAAGTCGGGCGCCAGTTCAACCAGCGGCCCGGCAAGGATATTGGCGATCAGCAGGTCATAGGGGCCGCGTGCTTCGAGTAGCGGGTGCTGCATCCCATCGGCGATCACCATGGTCAGTTCGCCCGCTCGCGCGCCTAGCTTCACGCCGTTGAGATCGGCATTGTCGGCTACTACGCCCGTGCACACCTCATCGATATCCGATGCCGTCGCCAGCGCGCGCGGCCACAGATGCATGGCCGCAAAGGCCAGCAGGCCGGTGCCCGTGCCGATGTCAGCCAGATTGCGCGCCATCACGCCGCGGCGTTTCATTGCATCAAGCATGGCGAGGCAACCGGCCGTGGTTTCGTGCTGGCCGGTGCCGAAAGCCTGGCTGGCGGGAATAACGAAATTGACGGCATCCTTGGCAGGCGCATGCTCGGGCGTATGGACATGGAACCGGCCCGCGCGGATCGGCTCGACGCCCTGCTGGCTCAGGGTAAGCCAGTCTTCATCAGGCAATTGCTCGGCAGTGATTTTGGGCGCTTTGCCTGTAAACAATTCAGCAACGGCACGTTTTTGCGCAGGGCCCGGCTTGTGGGGATACCATGCCTCCAGCACCCAGTCGTCCGGGCGATCTTGCGCCACTTCGCTGCCTGAAATGACCAGTTCGGGATCCCAGTCCCACACCTCGTCATGCGCGAGCAGCGCGGCCTGGACGACCTGCTTTGGCGCAAAGGCGAAGAGTTTCCAGCTGGTCACTTGGCGTCCGCTTCCTTCGCGAGGCGTCCGTCGAGGCGGGCGGTGACCGAGGCGGCATAAGCCTGGCAGGCACCGGGATCGATCCATGGCGCCTCGCCCTTCAGTCGCGCGGGCATATTGCTGGCGGATGGGTGCGGCGTCAGCAGCAGGTCGCAATCGAGTGCGGCCAGCCGCGCGATGCCGCGGCGAAACACTGAAACATATTCAGGATGGTCGGTGAAGCGATACTCGTCGCTGCTGACTGCGGTAAGGCTGTCGCCAAACACTATGGTGACACATTTGGCACTGTCGCAGCTTTGCCATTGCCAACTCATCGCTCCAAGTGTGTGGCCGGGCGTAGCGACAGCTGTAATAGTGACGCCAGCCAGTGTGATTTCTTCGCTATCACGGACGGTGCGGATTTCACCAGCCACCGAAGCCATCGGGTCATGCAAGCCTGCTTGCGGATCGCGCGGGTTGTCCTTGCCGCTGCGCAGGACGGGGGCGGCGTCGGCGCTGGTATAGACCGGTGCTCCGCTCAATTGCTGCAAGCGCGCGAGGCCGCCGACATGGTCATAATGCTCATGGCTGGTGAGCAAGGCCTTCACTTCGGCGATCGAGTGGCCAAGCGCGGCGACATTGGTTTCCACGACTTGCGATCCCGGTTCGGTCCCGCTGTCGATCAGCACGATCCCCGCATCGCCGACAATCAGGATCGCAGCAATGCCGCAGGTGCCCACGTAATAGACATTGCCGTGGATCTGGTATGGCGGGGCGGGCTTGTCCCATTCGTCCCAATCGGTGCAGGTAGCGGCCCAAGCAGCGCGGTTTTGTTCCGGGGCAAGCGGTGCCGAGGCATTTGCATGGGCGCAGCCTGCACAAACCAGTGCGATCAACGGTGCAGCATTGGGGATTATCTTATCGAACATAACTTGCTCCATTGGCGTCGATCACGGCGCCGGTCATGCTTTCGGGCGCGTCGAGCGCGCAGAACTCGATAATCCGCGCTATTTCATCGGGAGAGGCCACCCTCCCGAGCGGAATATCGCGCAGCAATTCCGGCCCGCCGCGGCTGGCAAGATAGTCGCCCGCCATGGCGGTGTCGGTAAAGCCCGGCGTTATGGCGAAGCTGACGATCCGCTGGGCGCCGTAACCGCGGGCGATTGTCTTGTGCATCGCCAGCATCCCGCCCTTTGCCGCAGCATAGTGCCAGTGCGCGGGCGAATCTCCGCGATATCCGGCGCGGCTGGCAACATGCACGATGCGGCCCGGCACACCGCGTTCCAGCCAGTGCATCACCGCTAAACGACTGAGCTGTGCGGCGGCGGTAAGGTTGATCCGCAAGGTTTCTTCCCAGCTATCCAGCCATTCGATGTCGGACGAATCAAGTGCTGCCGCCTTGAACAGTCCGGCGTTGTTGATGAGTATATCGATCGTCCCGCCTGCGCGCTCGAGCGCCGATTCCCACAGCAGCTGAGGCGCCGAAGGCTGGGTAAAGTCGGCCGCTACGGTCATCGCGTCTGCGGCGCTGCTGGCATGGCCGATCACTTTTGCGCCGCGCGACTCGAGCGCGTCTCGCGCCGCCGCGCCGATTCCCCGGCTCGATCCGGTGAGTAAAATGCATTTCATGCACGGTTCTATCCGAAACTTTGCAAGCGGAGTCGAGCGGAACTCACTGAAACGCGGGTTGTCACACGCGCCACGCACGCTAAGTGGGGTGCCAACCGCGACAATCGGATATTTGACCATGCCCAACAGACCATTATCGCCGCACCTCCTCGATGGAGCCAGGCTGCACTGGAAATGGGGGCCGCACATGCTGGTCTCTATCCTGCACCGGGTAACCGGTGACGGGATGGCGCTGGTGGGCCTGTTCGTGCTGGTCTGGTGGCTGGGCGCTCTCGCCAGCGGCCCCGAATATTACGCCGCTTTCACGGATATGATGGCTTCGCCAGTTGGCATGGTGGTGCTGGTGGGCCTTAGCTGGGCCTTCTTCACTCACATGATGAGCGGCCTCAGGCACTTCGTGCTCGATATCGGTGCGGGGTATGAGCTGGGCACCAATCGCTTCTGGTCAATTGCATCGCCAATCATCGCCATTCTGCTGACAGCGGGCTTCTGGGCCCTGCTGCTGCGCTAAGGACATTCGCAATGGGTAATGGAACATCTCTCGGTAAAGTGCGCGGGCTTGGCTCCGCGCATCAAGGCGCGCATCACTGGCTCCTGCAACGCTTTACCGCGATCGGCAATCTGGTGCTGATGATCTGGCTTGCGGGCAGCATTTTGTGGCTGCCCGATCTTGGCCATGCCACCGTCAGTGAATGGCTGGCCCAGCCGGTTTCCGCCACGGCCATGATCCTGCTGGTGATCAGCACCTTCTGGCACGCCCGGCTTGGCCTGCAGGTGCTGATCGAGGATTATGTCCACAATGCCGGCAGCAAATTTGCCTGCATTGCCGCGCTCAACCTTGCCGTGATCGGGGGCGGGGCCTTCGCCATTTTCTCTGTTGCCAGCCTTGCCTTTGGAGGAGCCGCCTGATGGCCGACACCTCAGCCTACAAGATCATCGACCACACTTATGACGTGGTGGTCGTCGGCGCGGGCGGTTCGGGCCTGCGCGCCACCATGGGCGCAGCCGAGGCCGGGCTCAAGACCGCGAATATCACCAAGGTCTTCCCCACAAGGTCGCACACGGTCGCCGCACAGGGCGGTATTGCCGCTTCGCTGTGCAACAACACGCCGGATCACTGGCAGTGGCATATGTTCGACACCGTCAAGGGGTCTGACTGGCTGGGCGATCAGGACGCGATCGAATATATGGTGCGCGAGGCGCCCGCAGCGGTTTACGAGCTTGAACATGCCGGCGTGCCATTCAGCCGCAATGAGGATGGCACGATCTACCAACGCCCGTTCGGTGGGCACATGCAGAATATGGGCGAAGGGCCGCCGGTGCAGCGCACCTGTGCTGCGGCTGACCGCACTGGCCACGCCATGCTTCATGCGCTCTATCAGCAGAGCCTCAAATATGATGCGGATTTCTTCATCGAGTATTTCGCCATTGACCTGATCATGGCGGGCGAGGGGGCTGATCGCAGGTGCGTGGGCGTGATGGCGATGTGCCTTGACGATGGCACGATCCACCGCTTCCAGGCCAAGGCCGTGGTCCTGGCAACCGGCGGCTTCGGGCGCACCTATTTCACTTGCACCAGCGCGCATACCTGCACCGGCGATGGCGGCGGCATGGTGCTGCGCGCAGGGCTGCCGCTGCAGGACATGGAATTCGTCCAGTTTCACCCCACCGGCATCTATGGCGCGGGCGTGCTCATCACCGAGGGTGCACGCGGCGAAGGCGGCTACCTGACCAATAGCGAGGGGGAGCGTTTCATGGAACGCTATGCGCCTTCTGCGAAGGATCTTGCCAGCCGCGACGTGGTATCACGCTCGATGGCGCTGGAAATGCGCGAAGGGCGCGGCGTTGGCGATCATGGCGACTATATTTACCTGCATCTCGATCATATCGATCCCAAGGTGCTGGCCGAGCGCCTGCCGGGCATCACCGAAAGCGGCAAGATATTCGCCGGTGTCGACCTGACACGCGAACCGTTGCCGGTGTGCCCCACGGTTCACTACAATATGGGCGGCATTCCCACGAACTACATGGGCGAAGTGCTCAATCCCACAGCGCAAAGCGCCGATGCCACTGTGCCCGGCCTGTTTGCCGTGGGCGAGGCTGCCTGCGTTTCGGTTCATGGCGCGAACCGCCTTGGATCGAATTCATTGATTGATCTGGTGGTGTTTGGCCGTGCCGCAGGCCACCGGCTGAAAGAGACTGTCAAGCCGGGCACGGCGCATGCCGCGCTGCCGGCGGATTCGGCCGATCAGGCGCTGGGGCGGCTCGACCATTTCCGCCACGCCAATGGCGGATCGCCAACGGCCGAGGTGCGCACTGAAATGCAGCGGACGATGCAGGCGCATGCGGCGGTGTTCCGCACCGATGAACTGATGACGGAGGGCAAGGTCAAGCTGGCCAAGGCCTATGAGCGGATGCAGGACATCAAGGTTACGGATCGCAGCCTGATCTGGAATTCGGACCTGATCGAGACGCTTGAGCTGGATAATCTGATCAGCCAGGCATCGGTCACGCTGCACGGCGCCCATGCCCGCAAGGAAAGCCGCGGCGCGCACGCGCATGAGGATTTCCCGGATCGCGATGATGCCAACTGGATGAAGCACACGCTCAGCCATTTCGATGGCTGGGGCGGCAATGGTGGCAAGGTGACGCTGAGTTATCGTGACGTCCACAACTACACGCTCACTGACGATATCGAATACATCAAGCCGAAGAAGCGGGTGTATTGAGCGCGCGGGATCGGTCTGCTTCGGGCACGATGCAGGCGATTTGACCTGATCTGACCGTTTCGCCCTGGCCTGATCGCAGGCCGGGCTGCGCGGCGTGAACCGGCCCGGCTGTTCAGGCGATGGCCAGTTTCTCCAGCAGGTTTTGGCGCCTGTTGTTGAGCAGGTCTTCAAGCGTAAAGCCGTCAAGATGCGAAAGGAACGCATCAAGCGCGCCCGCCAGCGCCGGCTTCAGGCGGCAGGCTCCGTCGATCGAACAGTCGGCATCGCCCCCCATGCATGACACGAAACCTTCGAACCGTTCGAGCCGCCGCACAACGCCACCCAGGTTGATGTCGCGCGGATCGCGTGCCAGGCGCAGGCCGCCGCCGCGCCCGCGCGTGGTTTCGATCAACCCTTCGGCCTGAAGCGCTTGCACCACCTTGGCGAGGTGGTTGCGCGAAATCCGGTAACGATCGGCAATCTCGTCAATTGTCGCTTGTCGCTCGGTCGCGCCCAGCATCAGCATGATGCGCAGGGCGTAGTCTGTTTTGAGGCTCAGCTGCATAAAAGGGGTATATGAAGTATTGCTTTTATCCGCAAGGCGATTAAGCAGGTAATTGAAATACCTCTTTACGAGTCGATGGATCATGAACACCTCCGCCACGCAAGAACGCACCCGCGATCAGGTCGCCCGCATCCGTGCAGCAAAGCGCGCCAAGGCTGTTGCCGTCGGAGTGGATGAGGCCTTCGTTTCGCAGCTGGTCGACGGATTCTACGCGGCGGTGCGGGATGATGAGCTGCTCGGCCCGATATTCGATCAGCGCATCGCTGACTGGCCGCAGCACCTTGATCGGATGAAGCGTTTCTGGCGCTCGATCCTGTTCAACAGCGGCGAATTCTCAGGCAATCCGATGCTCAAGCACATGGCGATTCCGGGCCTTGAAGAGCGCCACTTCGCCCGCTGGCTGGAGCTGTTCTATGCGCAGCTGCGCACGCTCGAATCCACTCCCGGTGCGGCCCCGCTTGTTGGCCGGAGCGCCCGGATGATCGCCGACAGTCTGCTTACCGGAATTGCCACTCGCCGCAGCGGGCTGGCGGGATCTCGCGCAGGAGGAAACCTTCCCCATGTTTGATTTCAATCTTCATCAGGCCGAACAGGTCGAACACGAAGTTCTGACCCAGGAGGTCGCGTGCAGTGAGGTCGGTGTTTCGCCCCGACCTGAGGCCAAGCCGGGCTTTCAGTTCCCGCCGCGTGTGTGGGGTTTGATGCTGGCATCCTATGCCGTTTTCTTCGTGGCGATTTTCGCTGCCACCGGCGGAAGCGGCCACGCACGCTTCGCGATTGTCATTTCCGTGCTCTACACAGCGATGTTCTTCGGGGTTGCGCGGATCGGAGCGGGTATTGGCGGGCCGGAACGGCTTTCACCTCTGGATCGGGGGCAGCCGCTTCAGACATGGACAGGGCCGATGGATTCACGCTCGGCCTATGCACAGGTGCTGGTGGTTCCCATGGTGATCGCGCTGTTCGGAATCGGCATCGCCGCCATCATCGCCGTCATTGACTTCACGGCTTAGGGATCGACCCGCCGCACGTCCAATATCTTGACCGGCTGCGCCAGCATTTGCCCCTTGAGGAAGCCTTCGCCCTCATTCGGGGCGATTGGCTGGGCATGGATCGCATGGACCACCTCCATCCCTTCCACCACATAACCGAACACCGCAAATCCGGGCCGCAGCGCAGGATCTTCGGCATCCGGCCGGGCGTCGAGCCCGCGCTGGTCGCGGATCATGATGGAGAAGTCACCCGTCGCCGTCCCGGGTTCGAAGCGCGCCATCGACAGCGCGCCATCGGTATGGCTCAGCCCGGTTACATTGGTCGGCTCGTGCGCAATTCCCGGCAGGATGCGATCGGGATGGTTCTGCGCCCCGCATTGCAGGAAGCCTGCGGGCTGCTCGCCGCCCGCAACCCGCATCGCGCGGTAGCATTGCGTGCCGTCGAAGCGGTCTTCGTCGACATAGCGCAGGAAATTGGCCGCGGTGATCGGCGCGCGCTCAGTCTCGAGCGCGACGGTAAACTCGCCCATGGTGGTTTCGATCACGACATTGACTGTCTCGAACACCGGATCGGGCACGCCGGGCGTGGCCGCCGCACGCGCGCTGACTTCAAATTTCATGATCAATGTGCGCTGGTTGGCCGAGAAGTTGTTGTCCGAAGCAAGATAGAGATAGGTGCGCTGGCCATCCTCGCGCACCGCCAGTCCTTCGAAATTGTCGATGGTGAGTGGCGGCGTCCAGGTCGCAAGCGTTTCGCGCTCGCCATCTGGACCGATCGCGACAACCGAAGCGGCATTGCCCCATTCGCGCGAATAGCTGCGGAACAGCACATAGCACACGCCATTGCTGGTGCAGTCGGCATCGGTCGGCGCGCTGGATCGTTCGTCAAGTGGGGGCGGCGCGGCAATTTCGAGAGCGGCGATTTCGGAACCTGTCTGGCGCAGGCAATTGGGCGTTTCGGTGCCAGCCCATTCGCCGCATAGGAGCCAGCCGTCCGGTGCGGCGGCCAGCGTTTCCAGTCCCTTGTTCGAATCTGCCCCGGCAAGCAGATCCGCCGCCGCAATGTCGGCGGGTCGGGCTGGTCCATCCAGGTCATCATAGCGCCAGATGCGGTGATCGCGTTCGAAACTGATGAGCCATTCGCCCGATGGACCACGCGCGATAGCTTCGGCATCGGCCGCGTCCTTGCGCCGCAGCTTCCTGCCGTCGGTATCGAGCAATGCGCCAGTGGTGATCGAGCGGATGTCGATCAGCCGGTCGCCAAGCTCATCCAGCGTCATCACCAGCCAGCGCCCGTCATCCATCACGCCATAAAGCTGGCCGCCGTGCCATTCGAGGCCCGAAATGCCGCCGATTTCCGCCTCGCCCGGTTCAAGCTCAAGCCCGCCGCGATAGGAGAGTTCACCGAGGGTTTCATTGTCCGGCTTGCCGGGATCGAGCGCGACAGGCGCCGTGAAAGGCATGATCTCGTCATTGGCACCGGCGCTGGCGGAAAGGGAGGCCAGAACCGCTGCGATCGCGGCAGCCAGAGCGGAGTTCCATGTCATTCGTCCATCGTGATATGTCACCGGTCGAGAAGCAAGCACCTTGGACGCAAGTTTATGCAGACACGATGTTTACAGACGTAGTCGCAACGACTACATGCGTAATCATAACGTGAGCGAAGCGTGCCAGGAGGATTGCATTGGCGAATAGTGAAGACCGCAAGCCTGACAGGATCAGCGAAGCCGAACTTGCGGTAATGGAAGCGCTGTGGGCGAAAAGCCCGCTCACCGCAGCGGAAGTTTGCGACGAGATTTGCACTGCGCGCGGGTGGAGCCAGGCCACCGTCAAGACCTTGCTCGGGCGGCTGGTGCAGAAACAGGCGCTTTTCGCCGCGCCTGACGGCCGCCGTTTTCTCTATTCTCCGCTCATCGCCCGCGCCGATTACATTGGCGGCGAGAGCAAACGGCTGGTCGACCGGCTGTTTGGCGGAAAGGCTGCCTCGCTGGTGGCTCATCTGGCCGAACAGGAAGCGCTCACCGAAAATGACCTGAATGAGATCGAAGCCCTGCTGAAGGAGCTCAAGCAATGATGGATTGGCTGCTTGATACCCTTGTCTGGACTGCTGCGCTGATTGCGCTGGTCCTGCTCATCCGCCGCCCGGTGGCACGCTGGTTCGGGCCGCAGTTCGCATATGCGCTGTGGGCACTGCCGCTGCTGAGGCTGTTAATGCCCCCGTTGACCTTGCCCGCCTGGCTGGCCCCGGTTGAGCCCGCGACAACTACAGCGCCTGCGAGCGATTCAACCTCATTTATGCTGGTCGAGTTCGCGCCAGCGCCATTCGTAGAGCCTGCCGCTCCGCAAATGCTGCCTTATTCGCTTCAGGAAATCGCGCTGGCGGCCTGGCTGACCGGGGCCGCGATATTCCTGTTCCTGCGCTTCCGCTCCTATCACCGGATGCGGCAGGATCTGCTGGCCGAAGCACGCGAGGTTGGCCGCGCGGGCAAGGTGCGCCTGGTCGAAACCCCTTTGACCGGTGCGCCACTTGCCTTTGGCGTGATCGACAAGGTGGTGGCGATGCCCAAAGGTTTCCTTGCCGATTGGGACCGTGAAGCGCGCGATCTGGCGCTGGCACATGAGCTGGCACATCACCAGGGGCAGGATCTGCTGATCAATATGGCTGCGCAGCCGCTGTTCGCGCTGCACTGGTTCAACCCGCTCGGCCATCTGGGTTGGCTGGCCATGC
Source organism: Altererythrobacter chaiwopuensis (assembly GCF_054957755.1). Taxonomy (NCBI): domain Bacteria; kingdom Pseudomonadati; phylum Pseudomonadota; class Alphaproteobacteria; order Sphingomonadales; family Erythrobacteraceae; genus Altererythrobacter; species Altererythrobacter chaiwopuensis. The sequence continues at coordinate 2,022,344 of NZ_JBTXJG010000001.1, read as the reverse complement.
GGCGCGACCAGGAGGCGGCTTGCGACGCCCGTGTTCTCGCAGCCTGCGGTCCCGCAAAGCGCGCCGCCTATGCCAAGGTTATCGCGAGTTTCGCGGCCGGCCCCAATGTTGCGCTGGCCGCCCCCATGGCCTGCCCGGTGCTGGGCGATAAATCGATCATACAACGACTAAGGAGCATAAAAATGAACAACCACTCCAATAGCCAGTGCTGGCTTGGTCGCGGCGTGCTGGCGGCGGCGCTGCTTGCGATGCCGCTCTCGGCCACCATCAGCTATGCCGAACCTGCCCCTGCGCCCGAAGTCGCGCCAATTGCCCCGCTTCCACCTGTACCGCCGGTACCGCCTGTGCCACCGGCACCCATGGCGGTGCAGGCAGCAGCGGAGGCACCAATCGCTCCGGATGGCCAGACAGCTGTGATCGAACGCGTGATTTCCGAGGACGTGGAACAGGGCGCCGACGGGAAGGACGTGAAGAAAGTCCGCAAGATCCGCATGATCAAGCATGGCGAGGACATCTCCGAAGAGCAGATGCGCGAAATCATGTTCGAGGTTCGCGAGGGGCTGGCCGAGGCCGGCCGCGAGTTGGCCGAAGCGATGAAGCAGCACCGCCTCACCATGGTCACGATGCGCGATGCCGAAGGCAAGATGCCGCATGTGATCGTGTCGTGCGACAAGGACAACGCTCAGGAATGGGTCAGCAAGGAGGGCGAGGGTACCAAGGTGGTGAAAATATGCACCGCCGAAATCATGGCGAGCGCGATCAGCGGCCTTGAATCGGCGCGGGCATCAGTCGCCAAAGACAAGAATATCCCTGATGATGTGCGCGAGGAAGTGCTGCGCGAGCTTGATCAGCAGATCAAGCGCTGGAACGAAAAGAAGAGCTGACCTGCTGCAAAGGACCAGCTTAATGAACAGCGCCGGGGCGATCTATGTGGTCGCCCCGGCTTTTCATTGCCCTATGCGAAATAGCGATCGCACACGGCATCGTCGGCGCTTTCCAGCCCCGCATTGAGCGCTTCCATACGCTGTGCGCTGCTGCCGTGCGTAAAGCCTTCGGGGTTGATCCGCTGGCCGGCGCTACGCTGAAGCGTGTCGTCGCCAATCGCGCTTGCCGCGCTCATACCCTCCTGCAAGTCACCCGGCTCGATCAGCGAACGGTTCTTGCCCGCCCAAACGCCTGCATAACAATCCGCCTGCAGCTCCATCCGCACCTGCAACTCGTTCGCGGAGGCGGGGTTCTGCTGCTGAGCGCTGCGAACCTGCTCTGCCAGTCCGGTGAGGTTCTGGATGTGGTGCCCGTATTCATGCGCAATCACATAGAGCCGGGCGAAATCGCCGGCCTCGCCGGTCATCTGCGCGAGTTGATCGTAAAATCCGGTGTCGATATAGATACCCATATCCGCCGGGCAGTAGAACGGGCCTGCTGCGGATGTGGCACTGCCGCAACCCTGAGTGCTGACCTGACCGCCGCGAAACAGATCAAGCACCGGTTGTTCGAACCGCATACCCGCGCGGGCGAATTCCGGTTGCCATGTTTCGTTGAGTGATTGCAGCGCGTTGCATGCTTCCACGGCATAGGGCCCCTGGTTGCAGACCTGCTCTTCGCTGAGCTGGTCCTGTTGCGCTTGCCCGGATGCGGTTTGCTGGCCGCCCTCAATCGCGGTGATCGTCTGCATCGGGTCTGCACCGAAAACGAAATAGGCGATCGCGGCCAGGACCAGCGTACCGATACCAATGCCGCCGGGCCCGCCAGGGATACGCGATTTGCCATCGCTTGAGCGGACCTTGATGTTGCTGGTGTCGAACCTGCGCAGTTTCATCGAATCATGCCTCCTCGTCACCATCATTGCTGGCCGACCAGGCTATAAATGCACCCAGCTCGGATGCGGGCGTTCAATTGCCGGGATCGGTCTCTTGTTCGTCGCCGTCTTCCTGCGCGGCGACGATGGCGGCAGCTGCCGCACGCGTTTGCGGGTCAACCGGGCGGGCGGGATAGGGGCAATCCATGGTTTCACCCATGCCCTTCAGATAACCGCGCCGCACCGCACCAGCCATAACCGCTTCCTCAAACTCGCGCTGGTTCTTGGCTGCACCGCTGAGTTCGCGCACAATGCCGCGGAAGGGCATGAGCGAGCCGACCGCGCTTTTCGCCAGTCGACCGGCGCTGACCCGGCGCTGCTCGCCTGAATATTCATCGAAATCGAGGCCCAGAACGCTGTCGAGTTCTGTGATTTGGGCGGAAATCTGGCTGCAGGATCCGATTGCGTCGCGACTATAGGCATCTACCACCGCCCGTTGCAGCACTTCGGGAATATCCTCGGTCGACAGGTTCAGGTCATCGGCGGGCGTCGACGCTATATTGCCCACGTCGGGGTCGCGTTTGCCCACCGGCCTTTCATCCTGTGACCCGGCGCCGCCCACACAGGCAGCAACGGGCAGGGCGCATGCAAAGGCCAGAGCCAGGCGTGCGGGCATTGCAACTTGTCTGATCGGCATAGCGGCAGTCTCCACCAACAGTCGAACCGGGTAGGGCGCAACACGATACAGCTTCCGGGTTCGCATCCGCAACCCCGGCGCGCAATCGCTTTGCGCTGGACAGTGATGCGTGAAGGCGAATACTGCGCCTGCCACGAATCCAGCCACAGGGTAATCAGATGTTTCTTGAAGGCAAACGCGCGCTCATCACCGGCTCCACTTCAGGTATCGGGCTCGCTATTGCGCGGGCTCTGAAGGCCGAAGGTGCTGAAATCATCCTCAACGGCTTCGGCGACGAAGCGATGATCGCGGCACTGCGCGAAGAGCTGGGTGCCACGCATTCCGCCGCAAACCTGCTCGATGTGGGCGAGATCGAGGCGATGATGGCGGAAGCCGGTGCGATCGATATTCTCGTCAACAATGCCGGGATGCAGCATGTCGCCCCCGTGGATGAATTTCCCGTCGACAAGTGGAATGCGATCATCGGGCTCAATCTCACCGCCGCGTTTCACACCACAAGGCTGGCCGTGCCGGGCATGAAGCAGAAGGGCTGGGGGCGGATCATCAACACCGCCTCGGCGCATTCCAAGACAGCTTCGCCATTCAAGAGCGCCTATAACGCCTCGAAGCACGGGATCGACGGTTTCACCAAGACTATTGCGCTGGAGCTGGCGCAGACGGGGGTTACCGCCAATTGCATCAGCCCCGGCTATGTCTGGACGCCGCTGATCGAAGGGCAGATCCCTGACACGATGAAGGCGCGCGGGCTCACCCGCGATCAGGTTATCAACGATGTGTTGCTCGCAAAGCAGCCGACCAAGAAATTCGTACAGCCCGATGAAGTCGGCGCGCTTGCCGTGTTCCTCTGCCGCGAAGAAGCAGGTAATGTCACCGGTGCAAACTGGAGCATCGACGGAGGCTGGACGGCTGAATGAAAGGACAGGGGGCAGTGGGGGTAGCAAGGCGGCTTTGCGCGCTTGCGCTTGTGCTGGTTCTATCGGCATGCGCCAGCTCGGCCGGTATCCGCATCAAGCAGTCGGAATTTGTCGCGCTTGAAAACTCCATGGCGCGTCATGTCGATGTGCTGGCCAGCGTGGAGTTTGCCGGCCGCAGGCCCGGAACGCCCGGCGAAACCAGGACGCTGGAATACATGCGCGGAGAGATGGAGCGCGCGGGCTATGTTTCCGGCACCAATGATCCGGCCAATCCCTGGAATGCGCCGGTCCGCCTTGTCAGTGTAACCGGCGGTGAAAGCCGCATCGAAATCGTCAATGGCAAGCGCCGGGTTACGCTCGATCCGGCGACTGCAACCGGCTTTACCGATCGCCGCCGGGGCCTGGTTGAAGGCGGCGAAATGGTGTTTGTCGGCCATGAGTCAGAGAATGTCCCGCCTGATTTGGTGCGCGGGCGGGTGGTGGTGATGCTCAGCGAGCCGGGCGTTAGCCCGTCGCGCCGCGCGCAATTGCTCGAAGCTGGCCCTGCCGCAGTGATCACTGTGGTTGAGGGGGCTGAGACAGTCGAGCAAATGCGCCAGCTTCGCGCCCGCGAGCGGCTCGTCCTGGCCAGTGAAGGCGCTGACGATCTGCTGGTTTTTGTCACTGACGATGCGATGGGCGATGCGCTGGGCGGGTCTGTGTGGCAGAAGCTGCGTGATGCCGCGACCGAAGGGCATGCTGCAGGCGGCTTTGCCCCGAAGCTGCTCGACGCCCGGATCAATATCGACACGCGCTCGACCCGGCGCGAGGTTATGTCGCACAATTTCATCGCCCGCCTGCCCGGCACAAACAGCAACGCGGGTGCGATCCTGCTGCTCGCGCATTGGGACCATTTTGGCGAATGCGGCCCGCCCGATGCCGAAGACCGGCTGTGCAATGGGGCAGTCGACAATGCCAGCGGGATTGCGCTGATGATCGAGCTGGCGCAGCGGTTGGCGAAGGGCAAGCCTTTGGCGCGCGATATCTATGTGCTGGGCACGACGGCGGAGGAATGGGGATTGCTTGGCGCGCGCGCTTTCGCCGAAGAGCCGCCGGTGCCGCTCGAAAGCTTCGTAGCCGCATTCAATTTCGACACCGTGGCGATCGCGCCGCGCGGCAGCGCGGTGGGCTATATCGGCGAGGGCCTAACTCCGCTTGACCCGCTGGTGTTCGAAGCGGTTAAGAAAGCCAGGCGTGAACTGGCCCCGCGCGAGCTGACCGAACCCTTCCTCCAGCGGCAGGATGGCTGGGCGCTTTTGCAACGCGATGTTCCAACGGTGCTGCTGTCCAACGCGTTTGGTGATGAAGAGAAGATGATGGCCTTCCTGGCGACCAAATATCACCAGGCAACGGATGAGCCAGGCGCGCTCGAATTGGGCGGCGCGGTGGATGATCTGCTGCTGCACGAATATCTGATCCGCCGCATCGCGGACCCGGCCAAATATCCCTGAGTGGCAAAGCCGTATAAAAAAGCGCGCTCCCCCCTCTAGCCCCTGCGGCAACATGCGGTTACATGGGCCGCCACGAATCTCCCCCTGCGATGAAAGTGGCGACTATGGATATCCCGCTCGGTCTTACCTTCGATGACGTGTTGCTGCGTCCGGCCGAAAGCGATGTCTTGCCGGGCATGGCCAACACAGCAACGCGGCTGACGCGCGATATTGTGCTCAACATTCCGGTAATTTCGGCTGCAATGGACACTGTGACCGAGGCGGACATGGCGATCGCCATGGCGCAGATGGGCGGCATCGGTGTACTTCACCGTAATCTCGAGATCGATCAGCAGTGCGCGGCAGTGCGCCAGGTCAAGCGCTTCGAGAGCGGCATGGTGGTCAACCCGATCACGATCAGCCCCGATGCAACGCTGGGCGATGCCCAGGCATTGATGTTGCAACATCGCATCAGCGGCATTCCGGTAACTGACCGCGACGGCAAGCTGGTGGGAATCCTGACCAATCGCGACGTGCGCTTTGCCGAAAACCCGATGCAGCCCGTGCGCGAACTGATGACAACCGATAACCTGGCGGTCGTGCCGCTTGGCACCGGGCAGGAAGAGGCGCGCCGCATGTTGCATCAGCGGCGGATCGAAAAGCTGTTGGTGGTTGACGAGAATTACCGCTGCATCGGACTGATCACGGTCAAGGACATGGAAAAGGCCGTGACCTACCCTGATGCGACCAAGGATGCCGCCGGGCGACTGCGCGTTGCGGCGGCCACCACTGTGGGCGACAAGGGCTTTGCCCGGACTGAAGCGCTGGTTGACGCCGAGGTTGACGTGGTGGTGATCGACACCGCGCATGGACATAACAAGGACGTGGCGCGCGCGGTCGAGCGGGCCAAGCGGCTGTCCAATTCGGTGCAGGTTATTGCCGGTAATGTCGCCACTGCCGAGGCAACCCGCGCGCTGATTGATGCCGGGGCGGACGCGATCAAGGTGGGCATCGGACCAGGCTCAATCTGTACCACGCGTGTAGTGGCCGGCGTGGGCGTGCCGCAGCTGACCGCGATCATGGATTGCGCGGCCGAGGCCGCCAAATCTGGCGTACCGGTGATCGCTGATGGGGGGCTTCGTACCAGCGGCGATGCAGCCAAGGCGCTGGCCGCCGGGGCTTCAACCATCATGGTCGGCTCGATGCTCGCGGGAACTGCGGAAAGCCCGGGCGAAACCTTTCTTTACCAGGGGCGCAGCTACAAGTCCTATCGCGGCATGGGCAGCGTGGGCGCGATGGCGCGCGGCAGTGCTGACCGCTATTTCCAGGCCGATGTTTCTGCCATGAAACTGGTGCCCGAGGGGATCGAAGGCCAGGTGCCGTTCAAGGGCCCCGCAGCAATTGTGGTTCACCAGCTTGTGGGCGGGATCAAGGCGGCGATGGGCTATACCGGATCGGCAACGATCGAAGAACTGCAGGCGCGGGCGCAATTCGTGCGGATTACCAATGCCGGGCTATCGGAAAGCCATGTCCATGACGTGGCGATCACGCGTGAGGCACCGAATTATCCGACGCGCTAGGGCCTTGAGGGACCGTGCGTTCCTGCGGAAGCAGGAACCCGTTGCGACGCATGGGTGCTTGTGTGCGCTGGACTCCGGCTTTCGCCGGAGATCACGGGATTTGCAGTGACCCCCGCTGCACGAGTCCAGGCGGCGATCGAGCTGCTTGATGCGATTATCGATGCCGCAAAGCGAGAAGGCGCGCCGGCCGACCGGCTGATATCGGACTGGGCGCGCGGCAATCGCTATGCCGGATCGAAGGATCGCCGTGCCGTGCGCGAGTTGGTCTATGCTGCGATCCGCGCTTGTGGGCCGGTGCCTGAAAATGGCCGCGCGGCTGTGCTGCGATTGGCGGAGGGAGATACGGCACTTCGCGAGTGCTTCGATGGCTCCAATTATGGCCCGGCGCCGATTGGCGAAAGTGATGAGCCGGCACAAGGCGGGATTGCGCCCGACTGGCTGATGGAGCGCCTTGCCGCCTCAGGCATTTCGGAAGGCGAGGCAGCAGCACTGATGGATCGCGCACCGCTCGATATTCGCGTCAACACGCTGAAGGCGGATCGTGCCGGGCTTGATCTGCCTGAGGCCGGCGAATGGCTCGCGGCGCCGCAAGCGCTTCGTTTTGACGGCGGCACGCAGGTAGAGCAGTGGGCGCAGTATAAGGACGGCCAGATCGAGGTGCAGGATCACGGCAGCCAGATCGTCTGCCTCGCCTGCGATGCGAAACCGGGCGAAACCGTGATTGACCTGTGCGCCGGGGCGGGCGGAAAGACGCTGGCGCTGGCTGCGGCGATGCAGAATCAGGGGCGCCTGCTCGCCTGCGACATCGATCGGGGCCGCCTTTCGCGCCTTGCCCCGCGCGCCGGGCGGGCCGGTGCAGGCATGATCGAGACGCTGCTGCTCGATCCAGGGCATGAGCTTGACCGCTTGGCAGAATTTCACGCGGGGGCTGATCTCGTCCTGATTGACGCGCCGTGTTCGGGCACAGGCACCTGGCGGCGCAAGCCCGAGGCGAAATGGCGGCTCACTCCGGAGCGGTTGCAGCGTTTTATGGAGACGCAAGACCGGTTGCTGGAGATAGCTGCGCGGCTAGTGAGGCCGGGTGGACGGATCGGTTTCGTTACATGCTCGCTGCTCGACGCCGAAGGCAAGGATCGGATCAGCGCATTTCTGGATCGGCATAAGGATTTCAGGCCGCTCGAATTAACCATGCCGCACGGCGGCCGCCAACATGGTGAAGGCGCCCGGCTGACGCCGTATCAAGACGGCACGGATGGATTTTTTGTCGCCTTGCTGGGTTTAGCATGTTAGCCAAATCGATTATGGCTGAACCTTCGGTCTTGAAGCACGCTGCCTTGAAGGAGCTGATCATGCGTTTCGCGCCCGCCGCCGCTGCCTTGTCACTTGCATTCGCGATCACCGCGAGCATGAGCCATGCCGGAGAGCGCGTGCCCGATCCGCGCGCTGCCGCTATGGTCGAACAGGGGCGGGCGGCATTGGCGCAAGGCGATGCGCAAGCGGCGATTGACGCGTTCGAGGCGGCATTGGCGCTCGATCCGGGCCATACGCCGATATTCCTGGAGCTGGCGCAAGTTGCGCGGACCGAGGAAATGCAGGGCAAGGCGATCCGCTATTACCGCGAAGCGCTTGCCCGCGATCCCGGCAATCTCGCCGCGCTTTCGGGCGAGGGCGAAGCTCTGGTGGAAAAGGGCGCGCTGGAGAAGGCCAAGCGCAAACTCGCCCAGCTTGAAAGCATCTGCGGCGAAAGCTGCCCCGAAGCGGTTGAGCTTGCCAGCGTGATTTCGCGCGGCGTTCCGCAGCCGCGCATGGCCGCCAGCGAAGCCGAGGGCGGCACGCCTAACTGACCTTTCGCACCAGTCCAGCTGCGTTAGATGAGCGCGGCGAATTCCCGCACCACCGCACGGTAAACGTCGCGTTTGAACGGCACGATCATATCGGGGAGCTGCTGCGGCTCGATCCATTGCCAGGTCGCGAATTCGGGCGGGTTGTGCGCTTCCAGGTCCACATCCTCGTCATTGCCCTTGAACCGGCCCAGGAACCAATGCTGTTCCTGCCCGCGATACTTGCCGCCCCACAGCTTGCCGATCAGATCTTCGGGCAGGTCATAGCGCAGCGGCTCTTTGGTCCGGGCGATAATATCGACCAGATGTGCGCCGATCCCGGTTTCCTCCGCCAGTTCGCGCAGCGCGGCCATAGCCGTATCCTCGCCTGGATCGATCCCTCCCTGCGGCATTTGCCAGGCGCCAAGGTGCTGCGAATCGATCCGCTGGCCAACAAACACCTTCCCCTGCCGATTGGCGAGCATGAAGCCAGCACAGGGCCGGTATGGCAGCTGGCTCATTCCTGTGCCGCCAGCATCAGCTTCATTGCAGCGAACACGCGTTCGAGGTCCTTTTGGTAGCTGGGCACGGCCTGTCGCAGATTGGTGAAGCTGTGCGTTCCGCCTTTGACCTCGATGAACACATGATCGACCCCTGCATTGCTCAATGCGGCGCCATAATCGCGGCCCGAATCGCGGATCGGGTCGAGGCTGGCGGTAACCAGCACCGTTGGCGGCGTGCATGAGTGATCGCCCAGGATTGGCATGGCGCGCGGATCGCTGCGCTCGGGGGCATAGGCAGCGTCGAAATATTCGATCGATGCCTTTGTCAGGACAAATCCGTCGGCAAATTGCTCAAAACTCGCCGAACCGAAGGCATCACTGGCAAGCGGGAAAATCGGTACTTGCAGGAGCACTGGCACCGCGTCGGGCCTTGCACCGAGCAATTGCGACACCACGATCGCGGCATTGCCGCCCGCGCTATCGCCAATCGGCACGATACCGGTCGCCCCGCGTCCAAGCGCCTCAGGCGAACCGGCAATCCAGCGGGCAGCGGCCTCGCAATCCTCGATCGCGGCGGGGAAGGGGTGTTCGGGCGCGCGGCGATAGTGAGTCGCCACCACCGGCAAATCCATCTGGTGTGCAATCTCGGTGCACAAATTGTGATGTGTATCAAGATCGCCGATCACGAATCCGCCGCCGTGGAAGAAGCAGATTACCGGGCCAGGCGCGCGGTTTTCGCGGCTGTCATAAAGCCGCAGGGGAATCTCGCCCGCCGGACCAGGGCATGAAAGCTCGCGAATCACCGCCAGATCGCGGGGCGGCGCATCGGCCATTGCGTGCAGCGCGACATAGCTCTGGCGCGCCTCCTCGAGCGACATTTCAGCGAGTGTAGGTCCGCCAATTCCGGCAAGAGCCTCGATAAAGGCTTTCACATCAGGGCGGACAAATGGTGTTTTAGTCGTTTTTTCAGCGGCCATCCGGTGCGCTCTCCAGTTGTTCTTTTCGACAGGTTAGTGGCGTGTGCGGTGCATTTCTACTCGACATTTGTCATACGAAGAGAAAAACTTCATTGCGGGAGAAGGAACCGAGGAATAGGTGGCCTTTAGCAATGCACAAGCGCCCGCAATCGGGCGCGCGACAAGGAATGCACATGGCGACCCAGGCCGCTCATACGCCGCCCGAAGCGGCACTTCACCAACAACCTGATGCCGTGGTGGTCCGCTTTGCGGGCGATAGCGGCGACGGGATGCAGTTGACTGGCGGGCAATTTACGCTTTCGACCGCGCTGGCAGGCAATGATCTCGCCACTTTTCCCGATTTTCCGGCGGAGATCCGCGCGCCGCAAGGCACGCTGTTCGGCGTATCCGCGTTCCAGATCAATTTCGGCAGCCGCGAGATCGACACTGCGGGCGATGCACCCGATGTGCTGGTGGCGATGAACCCGGCGGCGCTGAAAACCAATCTTTCCGCGCTGAAGCCGGGCGGGCTGATCATTGCCGACACCGGCGAATTCACCAAGCGCAATCTCGACAAGGCGAAATACAAGGCCAACCCGCTGGAAGACGGGAGCCTGGCCAAGTATGACTTGCTGGCCTTCGATATCAGCGCGCTGACGATCGAAGCGGTCAAGCCGTTTGGGCTGGGCAACAAGGATGCGCTGCGCAGCAAGAACATGTGGACGCTGGGCTTGGCGCTGTGGATGTTCGACCGTTCGCGGGAGCCTATCCACGAGTGGTTGCGGGCAAAGTTCAAGTCAAAGCCGGATATTGCAGACGCCAATATCGCCGCGCTCGACGCCGGCCATGCCTATGGCGAGACGGCTGAGCTGTCCGGCCCGCTAAAGCAGCTGCATTTGCCGCCGGTGCCAACGGAGGCCGGGCTCTACCGCACCATAACGGGGGCGGAATCGGTTTCGCTGGGCCTCGTCGCAGGGGCACAGCTGGCCGGTCTGCCTATGTTCTTCGGCGGCTATCCGATCACGCCTGCCAGCGCGATCCTGCACCATCTTGCCCGGCTCAAGGAATACAACGTCACCACCTTCCAGGCAGAAGACGAGATCGCCGCGATCTGCGCCGCGATCGGCGCCAGCTATGCCGGCAGCCTTGGCGTAACCAGCTCATCGGGCCCCGGCATTGCGCTGAAGGGTGAGGCAATGGGCCTTGCCATCATGACCGAGCTGCCGCTGGTGATCGTCAATTCGCAGCGCGGCGGGCCGTCCACCGGCCTTCCGACCAAGACCGAGCAGAGCGATCTCTACCAGGCCGTCTATGGCCGCAATGGCGATGCGCCGATGCCGGTGATTGCTGCGTGCAGCCCCAGCGATGCGTTCGAATGCGCGATCGAGGCCTGCCGCATAGCGACCCAGTACATGACGCCGGTGATGCTGCTGACCGATGGCTATATCGCCAATGCTGCCGAGCCGTGGAAAGTGCCCGATCCGACCAGTTTCGAGCCGTTCCCCGCCAACTTCCTGGCGGAGAAGAACGGGCCTGCCAATGAGAGTGGGGATGCCACTCTGCTGCCCTACAAGCGCGACAGCAAGGGCGCGCGGCCCTGGATCAAGCCAGGCACGCCAGGCCTGATGCACCGCATTGGCGGGATCGAGAAGCAGGTCGACACCGGCCATCTCGATTATTCGCCTGACAACCACCAGGCGATGACCGATGCGCGCCAGGCGAAAGTGCTGAACATTTCGGTGCCCGATCAGGCGGTGAGCCTGGGCGAAGCGGGTGGCAAGCTGGCGGTGGTCGGCTGGGGCAGCACTTATGGGCCGATCCATCAGGCGGTGCGCCGGGCGAGGGCCAAGGGGCTGGACGTCAGCCATATCCATGTGCGCCATATCTGGCCGCTTCCCGGCAATCTGGGTGAGCTGCTCGAGAGCTATGAAAAGGTGCTGGTGCCTGAAATGAACACCGGCCAGTTCAAAACCGTGCTGCGCGACCAGTATCTGGTCGATGCACAGCCGCTCAATAAAACGAGCGGGCAACCATTCTATATCCATGAGCTAGAAGAAGCGATCGAGGAGGCTTTGGCATGAACGCTCCAACCAAGATCGAGACCACGCTCAAGGATTGGGAAACCGACCAGGAAGTGCGCTGGTGCCCCGGCTGCGGGGATTATGCGATCCTGAAGGCGGTGCAGCGCACGCTGCCGCAATTGGGCGCTGACCCTTCCAACACCTGCTTCATCAGCGGGATCGGCTGTTCCAGCCGCTTTCCCTATTACATGGAGACTTACGGTTTCCACACCATCCATGGCCGCGCACCTGCAGTTGCCACGGGGGTGAAGCTGGCCAATCCCGATCTCGACGTGTGGCTGGTGACGGGCGACGGCGACGGGCTGTCGATCGGCGGCAACCACATGCTGCATGTGCTGCGCCGCAATGTGAACATGCAGATCATGCTGTTCAACAATGAGATCTACGGTCTCACCAAGGGGCAGTATTCGCCCACCAGCCGTATCGGCACGCGCAGCCCCTCGACCCCGATTGGATCGGTGGACCGGCCCGCCAACCCTTGCGCCTTTGCGCTGGGTGCGGGCGCGCGCTTTGTCGGGCGCGGGTTTGACGTATCGAAGAACCTGCCTGACGTGCTCAAGGCCGCGCATGCCCACCAGGGCGCCGCTTTCATCGAGATCTTCCAGAACTGCATCGTCTACAACAAGGACGTGTTCAACGATTTCGCCGCGCCCAAGGGGGCGGAGGATCGCCAGCTCTGGCTCGAGAACGGGCAGCCGATGCTGTTCGACGGCGGCACCAAGGGAATTGCGCTCGACAAGGACAATCTCTGCCTCAAGGTAGTGGATGTGGCAGACGGCAATTGGGAAGCGGCGGGTGTGATCGTGCACGACGTCACCAACCGTTCGATCGCGCATATGCTGGTCGAGCTGCCGTTCGGCCCGTTCCCGATGGCGCTGGGCGTGCTCTATGACGATCCGCGCCCGACCTTCGAGATGGGCGTGGCCGGAGAACGCGAGCGTGCGACATCCGGCAAACAGGCGAACCTCGCCAAGCTGCTTGGCTCTGGCCAGACCTGGACGGTGAGCGGGACGGCGCAGGATCCGATCTGATTCCATTGCCACGCAATGGACAATATCACCCATAGCCTTGTCGGCGCGCTGATCGGGCAGGCCGGGCTCAAGCGCAAGACGGGGCTGGCGATGCCCGCGCTCATCGTGGGCGCCAACCTGCCCGATGTCGATGCGGCCTGCTTCTTCTGGCTGGAGGGGGTGGAGCACCTCGGCTTCCGCCGCGGCATCACCCATGGCCCGCCCGCGCTGGTGCTGTTGCCGCTGATCCTGGCGGGGCTGCTGTATGGTTTCGACCGCTGGCAGGCAAAGCGAGGTACGCGGCCAAAGGGGCGGCTGCCGGTGCATTTCGGCTGGCTTTACGGCCTTGCCTTCATCGGCTGCCTGACCCACCCGGCGCTCGACTGGCTCAACGTCTACGGCATCCGCCTGCTGGAGCCGTTTTCCAGCCAGTGGTTCTACGGCGATACGCTGTTCATCATCGATGTGTGGCTGTGGGCACTGATGGGCTTCGCGACGTGGTTCTCGCTGCGGCGGGAGAAAGAGGGCGGGGACTATGAGGAGCCGGCACGTTGCGCGCTTGGCATTGGCATCCTCTACATTGCCGCAAACTCAGTGGTCACCTCGCTCGTTGGCGCGATGGCATCAGGCCAGCCAGCCATTGCGAGCCCGAGGCCGGTAACTTCATGGCAACGCGAAGTGATCGAACCCTATCGCGCCGGGAAATGGCAGATTGATGGCGAAGTGGTCGGCGAGTGTGCGCTTGAGGCTGTGGTCAAAGGCGCAAAAGGCAATTCACAGGCCGAAGCCTTCCTCTTCTGGTCGCGGGCACCCTTTGCCGAACGCGCGGGGGACGGTTCAGTGATCCTCCGCGATGCCCGCTTCTACGATCCGCGCGCGCGGGGCCGGTTTTCGGTCACGCTGCCGGATGTGAAGTGTGAGGAACTTTCCGCCAATTGAGCCGTCATTGCGAGCGAAGCGAAGCAATCCAGTGCGTCTCGCACTCCGCTCTGGATTGCCGCGGCGACTGCGTCGCCTCGCAATGACGTAAGGGGGGATTGCGAGATATGAGATCATGACCAACCCCCAGATCGTCTGGCTGCGGCGCGATTTGCGCATGGCGGACAATCCCGCGCTCTATCATGCCGCGCAAGCTGGCCCGGTGATCGCGGTCTACGTGCTCGATGACGCGCGGGCCAAGGGCCATGCCTATGGCGGTGCCTCGCGCTGGTGGCTGCACCATTCGTTGAAAAGCCTTGGGCGCGCGCTGGCAGAGCGGGGCAGCCGCCTGATCCTGCGGCGCGGCGATGCGGTGGAGGAACTGGCCAAGCTAGCGTTGGAAGTGGGCGCTATCGCCGTCCACGCCAACCGCCATTACGAACCATGGTGGCGCAAGGCGCAGGGCGAGCTGGCGGAGCGGCTCGACCTCCAGCTCCACGACGCGAACTACCTGCTCCCTCCCGGCGCGGTGACGACCGGATCGGGCACGCCGTACAAGATCTACACTCCGTTTGCGAAGGCGACGCTGGAGCAACTCCCCCCGCGCGGCGAATTGCCCGAGCCGGAGACCCTGTCCGCGCCCGAGCGACGTCCCGCCAGCGAGGCGCTGGAGGACTGGAACCTCCTCCCGACCCGTCCCGACTGGGCCGGCGGGATGCGCGATTTCTGGCAGGTGGGCGAGGCGGCGGCGCACGAGAGGCTCGAGTGGTGGGCCGATCACGTCGCCGACTATGACGAAGGCCGGAACTTTCCCTCGGTCGACAAGACCAGTCAGCTTTCGCCGCACCTGCATTTCGGCGAGATCAGCCCGGTGCAGGTGTGGCATGCGCTCAAGAATAAGAGCGGGCACGGCTGGGCGACGTATGAAAAGGAGCTGATCTGGCGCGACTATGCCCAGAACGCGATCTGCCAGTTCCCTGCCTATGCGACGCAAAGCTACCGTGAGGAGTTCCATCGGCTCGAATGGCGCGATCCTGATAAAGATGAACATGCCGCCGCCGACCTCAAGGCCTGGCGGCAGGGCATGACCGGCTATCCCATCGTCGATGCCGGGATGCGCCAGCTGTGGCAGACCGGCTGGATGCACAACCGCGTGCGGATGATCGCGGCGAGCTTCCTCATCAAGCACCTGCTGATCGACTGGCGCGAGGGCGAAAAGTGGCTCTGGGACACGCTGGTCGATGCCGATTACGCCAGCAACGCCTGCAACTGGCAGTGGGTGGCGGGCAGCGGGGTTGATGCCAACATGTTCGTGCGGATCATGGCCCCGCTCAGCCAGAGCGAGAAGTTCGATGCGGCGGGCTATATACGCACCTATGTGCCCGAGCTGGGCGGGCTGGATGAACCCTTCATCCATGACCCGCCCGACGATATGCGCGGACGCTATCCGGCGAAGATCATCGGCCACAGGGAGGGGCGCGAACGCGCACTGGCGGCATACCGCAAAATGAAGGATGGCTAGGCTTGCCTGCCATGGGTTCGCCCAATAGGGTCGGGCCGAAAATGCAATAGGGGAGAGAAGAATGCGGGTTTGGGTAAGCAGCGCCGCCATCGCGCTGGCATTGGCGGGGTGTACGGCAAGCTATGTGGGCGAGGCAGGGCAGGCAGCACCCGCTGCCGATGCGGTCACCCTGGTGAGCCCGCCGCCGCGTGATCCCTCTGAATTGCAGGTGCTGTTCTGGAACGACGAGCAGCGCTCCAAACGTTTTCGCGCGATGGAGGAATGGTTCCCCGGCCACGAAATTGTGCCCGCGCCAGAGCCGCGCGTTCTGCCCGATGGCCCGCCGCTTAGTCCGGGTATCGCGGGCGACATCCGCGCCTTCATGCAAAGAACCGATGCTGCGGGCGTGATGGTCCTGCAGGACGGGAAGAAGCGCTTTGAGGCCTATCGCCTTGGCTTTGGCCCCAAACAACGCTGGACGAGCTTCTCCGTCGCCAAGAGCTTCACCTCGACATTGCTCGGGGCAGCGGTGCGGGACGGCTTTGTTGCGAGCATGGACGACCCGGTGACGCGCTATATCCCCGCGCTCAAAGGCTCGGGCTATGACGGCGTGACGGTGGAGCAGCTTGCCACCATGACCTCGGGCGTGAAGTGGAACGAGGATTACGCCGATCCAAACAGCGACGTCGCGCAAATGAACCGTTTTGTGCTCGAGTACGGGCCCGATGCGATCGTGGCGCAGATGCGCGAGCTGGAGCGCGAGGCTCCGGCCGGCGAAAAATGGGTCTACAAGACCGGTGAGACGAACCTGCTTGGAATGCTGGTTGAGAACGCCGTGGGATTGCCGATGGCCGATTACGCCAAGGACAAGATCGTTGATCCGGCGGGGTTTGCAGGCGGCATGTTCTGGATGACCGACCCGCGTGGGGGCAACATCGGCGGTTGCTGCATATCATTGCGGCTGGCCGATTATGCCCGGATGGGGCAGTTCGCGCTCGAGGGCGGCAATGGCGTGGTGCCCGAAGGATGGTTCACGAGTGCAGGAAGCGCTCTGGTAGATTTCGGCAATGGCGGTTTTGGCTATGGCTATCAGTGGTGGGCCTATCCAGGGGCGGATTATGGCGCGCAGGGGATCTTTGGCCAGGCGATAACCATTCTGCCCGAAGAGCGAATGGTGCTCGCGGTTGTCAGCAATTGGCCTGTCGCCAGCAATCCGCCGTACCGCGCAGAATGGCTGGCGCTGACAAGGAAAATCGCCGCAGCCGACTAGGTGTCAGCGGCGGCGATTATTTTAGGCAATAATCTGGCGGCACCGGCCTAGCTGGCGCTGCGGTACATGCCCGTGTTCGCGTAACGTTGCATGATGTTGTCATGCACGATCGGGCTCAGCAGTTCGCTAAATGCGCAGCCGACAATGCAATTGTCCCACCAGACGACCTGTGCCTGAAGCGATTCGAGCCCGGGCAGGGTCAGCCAGCAAATCTGGCCTTCGTGCATGCGGTTGATCGAAGCGGCCGAAAAGCCGGATATCGAAAGGTCATGCACCACACTCTGAAAGGCGCGGCCACCCGACGCGCGCAGCGTTGCGGGAATGGTGAGTTTGGTGCGGGGCGCGCAGCGATCTTCCTGCGCTGCGAGATGGTAGCGATCTTGCGTCGTTTGCATCACGAAATTCCTCAATCAGCGTATCTGACCTGACCCCGGCAGAATGCAACGAACCCGCACCTTGCGGCGCATTCCTGGCGTCAGGCTTCACACACGTTGACCGATCGCGGTTACCAAGCCGTTTCGGGGCATGGTTACCGGGCCTTTAACACCTGGTTTTTCAGTAATTTCAGTGCTCTATGCGTTCACGATGCGCGGTCGGGAAGTCGCTTTGCAGCAATGACAGCAGATGCGCCGCGACGTCTTCCGGCGGCTTGACCGTTTCGGGATCTTCACCCGGATAAGCCTTGGCGCGCATGGCAGTTCGAGTGGCGCCTGGATCAATGATAGCGATACGGATTTTCGAAATCTTTTCAACTTCCTGTGCGTAACAGCTCAGAAGATTATCGAACGCTGCCTTGGTCGATCCATAAGCGCCCCAATAAGCCCGGGGCGCGGCGCCAACGCTGCTGGTAAGGCCAATGACACGCGCGGCATCTGCGCGTTTCAGCATCGGGTCGAATGCCGCCAGCAGCGCCTGGGTCGCCAGGACATTGAGGTTGAGTGCCTGGTTGAACTGCTTGGCGTCAATCTGCGTCATCGGCGTCAGGGTGGGCAGATAGGCAGCGGCAAGCACCATGATATCAAGCTTGTCCCACCGCCCGGAGATGGCAGAGGCAAGGCGTCCGATCGAATCGGGTTCGGTCAGGTCAAGCGGGGCAATGGTTGATGTGCCGCCATCCTCATGGATCGCATCCTCAACCTCTTCCAGCGCTTTGACGTCACGCCCGACCAGAACGACATGCGCGCCTTGCGCGGCCAGCCCCCTGGCCACAGCAGCGCCGATACCCTTGCTTGCGCCGGTGACAAGCGCAAGCTTGCCGTCGAAAACCTTGCTGGTTGCCATCGGTCAAGCCGCCTTGTGATCTGGGAACGAGAGCTGCGCCGCTTCACTTTCGCTGGCGGCCCGGTCGGTCAGCGAAGTGGGGTAATCACCGGTGAAGCAGGCGTCGCAGAATTGCGGACAACCATTGTCGCGGCGCTTCGCGCCCACTGCCCGGTAAAGCCCATCGATCGAAACGAAGGCGAGGCTGTCCGCCTTGATGAATTCGCGCATTGGCTCGAGGTCCATCCGCGCCGCCAGCAACTTGCTGCGCTCGGGGGTATCGACACCATAGAAACAGCTGTGGGCAGTGGGCGGGCTGGCCACCCGGAAATGCACCTCGCTTGCGCCAGCCTCGCGCATCATCTCGACAATTTTCATCGAGGTGGTTCCGCGCACGATCGAATCGTCAATCAGGACAATCCGCTTGCCCTGCACAAGACCGCGATTGGCATTATGCTTTCGCTTGACGCCTGAATGCCGTGCGCCGTCGGATGGCTGGATGAAAGTGCGCCCGACATAATGCGAGCGGATTATGCCAAGCTCGAACGGTACGCCCGATTGCTGGGCATATCCAATCGCTGCGGGAACTCCGCTGTCGGGCACAGGAACCACGAAATCGGCCTCTACCGGGCTTTCGATTGCAAGCTGTTTGCCGATCGCCTTGCGGGCTTCGTAGACCGTATGGCCTGCGAATATCGAATCGGGCCTGCTGAAATAAACGTGCTCGAAAATGCAGGGGCGCGGGCTGTGCCGCCCGAACGGATGCAGCGAGTGGATCGCGCCATCAAGATCCACCCGGATCAGCTCGCCCGCCTCAACCTCGCGCACGAACTCTGCGCCTACCACGTCAAACGCAACTGTTTCGCTGGCGAACACGACTGCATCGCCCATCCGGCCCATCACCAAGGGGCGAATGCCCAGCGGATCGCGGCACGCCATCATGCCCTCTGGCGTCATCACCACCAGCGCATAGGCACCCTCCACCAGTCTCAGCGCATCGATCAGGCGATCGACCATCGTCGGATAACGGCTGGTGGCGACGAGGTGGATGATCACTTCCGTGTCGGAGGTCGACTGGAAGATTGCGCCGTTCTGTACCAGTTCGCTGCGCAGCTTCTGCGCGTTGGAGATATTGCCATTGTGCGATACCGCAAAGCCGCCGCTGGCAAGATCGGCATAGAGCGGCTGTACATTGCGCAGCCCGGCACCCCCTGTTGTCGAATAACGCACATGACCGGCCGCCATCGAGCCAGGCAATTCGGCGATCGCTCCGGGCGAGGAGAAATTCTCCGCCACATGGCCAAGGCCGCGGCGGGAATAGAATTCCCTGCCATCGAAGCTTGTGATTCCGGCGGCTTCCTGCCCGCGGTGCTGCAATGCGTGCAGCCCCAGCGCGGTTAGCGCAGCCGCATCCGTCGCGTTGATCGCGCCAAAGACGCCGCATTCCTCACGCAGCTTGTCTCCATCTACGTCGAGGAAAGGGTGAGTCCAATTCATCGCCCTGGTCATCTTAAACGCCTGCCTGCTGAAGCGTGCCCTGTCTGTGGGCGGGTCAATGGCGATGTTACGGCCCGATTACAAGCCCGATCTCCGGTACGCAGCCTGCCCCGCCACAAGCTTTTGCTAGGGAAAGTACGGTCCCGCTCCATTGCGTGCTGCGCGCCATGCCCCTAAATCCCCCATTCATCGCTTCTGACACAATGATCGGGCCATCGTGATCCTGTCTCCCTTTGAACGCATGATTGCCAAACGCTACCTCTTGCCGGGCAAGGGGGAGGCGTTCATCGCGCTCGTTGCCGGGATCGGTGTGGGCGTGGTGATGCTCAGCGTCGCCATGTTGCTCGTGGTGATGAGCGTGATGAACGGATTTCGCGCCGAACTGCTCGACAAGATTGTGGGCATCAACGGCCATGCAATCGTGCAGGCATACGGCGGGCGGCTCGACAATTGGGAAGAGGTGCTTTCCGATGTGAAGTCGACGCCCGGGGTCGTCGATGCCTCTCCGCTGATCGAACAGCCGCTGCTGGTCACATTCAACGGACGGGTCGAGGGCATATTCGTGCGCGGCCAGACCCAGAAAGACCTTGCGGGCCTGGCAGACCGCGTGCTGCTGGGCAATATGTCCGAATTGCAGCCCGATGCGGGCAATGTGGCGATTGGATCACGCCTGGCGCAGAATATCGGGGCGCGGGTGGGCGACACGATTACCATCATCAACCCGCAAGGCAGGGCGACGCCGTTCGGCACGTCGATGCGCCAGGTCGGCTATCAGGTTTCAGCGATCTTCGAGGTCGGTATCTACGACTATGACGCGAAATTCGTGATGATGCCGATGAGCGATGCACAAACCCTGCTGTTGATGGGCGATTCGGTTGGCATGATCGAAGTGACTGTGGACGATCCTGACAAAGTGGGTGAAATTCTGTCTCCGGTTCAGGAAAAGCTTGCCGGGCGGGCGGTGATAGCAGACTGGAAGACCATGAACGCAACCCTGTTCGAAGCCTTGCAAGTCGAACGAGTGGCAATGTTTTTTGCATTGAGTTTCATGGTATTGGTTGCGGCTTTTAATATCCTTTCAAGTCTGGTCATGCTGGTTCGCGCCAAGACGCGCGATATTGCGATCATGCGCACCATGGGGGCGACGCGGCGCAGCCTGACCAAGATTTTCGTGACCACCGGCTTCACCGTTGGCGCGCTTGGCACCGTATCAGGCCTCGTGCTGGGATTCGTCGTGCTTTACTTCCGCGAAAACATTGTGACCTTCATTGCCTGGGCTACGGGGCAGGAGATCTGGAATCCCGAAGTACGGTTCCTTTCCACCTTGCCATCGCGCACCGATCCAATCGAAGTTGCCGGCATCATTGCACTGGCGCTGGTGCTGAGCTTCCTTGCTACGCTTTATCCTGCGATCAAGGCCGCCAGCACCGATCCGGTCGAGGTGTTGCGTTATGAATGAAACTTCGACCCGCCCGGTAGTGCGGTTGCGCGGGCTGAAACGCAGCTTTCAACAGGGCGATGTGACCATCGAAGTGCTGCGCGGGGTTGATCTCGATGTTATGCCGGGTGAAATTGTCGCGCTGCTTGGTCCGTCAGGAACCGGCAAATCCACCATGCTCCAAGCGGTTGGCTTGCTGGAGGGCGGCTTCGAGGGCTCGATCGAAATCGCGGGCGAGGATGCGGGCAGCATGCCTACCGACGAGCGTACGCGGGTGCGGCGCGAACGCCTGGGGTTTGTGTATCAGTTCCATCACCTGCTCCCCGATTTCAGCGCGCGCGAGAATGTCGTGATGCCGCAGATGATTGCCGGCGTGCCGCGTGCCGATGCCAATGCCCGCGCCGAGCATCTGCTTGTCGCGTTGGGCTTAGGCCACCGGATGGATCACCGCCCGAGCCAGCTTTCGGGCGGCGAGCAGCAGCGGGTGGCGGTGGCACGGGCGCTGGCCAACCGCCCGATGCTGGTGCTGGCTGACGAACCGACCGGCAATCTTGACGAACACACGTCCGAACGGGTTCTTGCGCAATTCCTTGAGCTGGTGCGCGATGAGGGCAGCGCGGCTTTGGTGGCGACCCACAACGAAAGGCTGGCCGCCAAGATGGACCGCGTGGTGCAATTGCATGAGGGTGTGCTCGAATAACAAATTTCGCAGAACGCCGTGCCCCGTTGATGGATGCGAGTTTGACGGCCGGCTCTCCGCGTAGTTCCTGACCGGGGACATTGGGGGAGAAATGCGATGATAGTCATTCTGGGCGCACTTGCGCTGTTACAGGCCGATCCTGCCGGCGCGCCGCCAGCACCAGTTCCTTCTCCGGCCCCACCAGCTTGCGACAGCGAACAGCACGCCGCTTTCGACTTCTGGGTGGGCGAGTGGGACGTATATCCCAACCGCGACGGCGCAGACAAAGTTGCCGACAGCAGGATCGAACGGCTCTATGCTGGCTGCGCGGTGCGCGAGAACTGGATGCCGCTGAACGGAACGGGCGGCGGCAGTCTCAACGGCTATGAACCATCGACCGGCCAGTGGCACCAGTTCTGGATCGGGTCATCGCCGGGCCGGGTCGAGTTCGTCGGCGGGCCTGCGAATGGCGCGATGGTGCTGACCGGCTATTGGCGCGACTTCGGTGGGCCGGGCAAGCATGCGCTGGTACGGCAGACTTTCACCGCAATCGACAGCAATACGGTTCGCCAGCATGGTGAGGCCTCGACGGATCAGGGTCTGACGTGGCAGACACGCTATGACTTCATCTACCGCCGCAAGGAAGGACCGGACCAATGACCAGCATCGCCGATTTCACCGTTACCACCAATCGCGGCGAAGAACTGAACCTGGCCGAAAAGAAGGGCAAGGTGCTGCTGGTGGTCAACACCGCCAGCAAATGCGGCTTCACCCCGCAATATGACGGGCTGGAAAAGGTGTTCCAGAAATACAAGGATCAGGGCTTCGAGGTGCTGGGGTTCCCCTGCAACCAGTTCGGCAATCAGGAGCCGGGGGATGCCGATGAAATCCAGGAGTTCTGCAAACTCAATTTCGGGGTGACATTCCCGCTGATGCAGAAGATCGACGTCAATGGGCCAGATGCATCGCCGCTTTATGGCTGGATGAAGGGCGAAGCGAAGGGCTTGCTGGGCTCGACCGCGATCAAGTGGAACTTCACCAAATTCCTGATCGATCGTGAAGGCAATGTGGTGCGGCGTTATGCGCCGACCGATACGCCCGATCGAATTGCCAAGGATATCGAGAAGCTGCTGTGACCGCGCTTCGTCATTGCGAGAGTAGCGAAGCAATCGAGTTCTGAATTTGGATTGCCGCGTCGGCCTATTGGCCTCCTCGCAATGACGATTAGGGGATAGGCTACCTTCGAAGCTTGGCGAATCCGGCCGTGGTACGCATAGTACCCCCATGGCCTTTGCTCCCTTTGTCCCACTGCGTGTCCAGTCTTCCTATTCGATGCTCGAGGGGGCGATCGATCCCAAGGCGATTGCCAAGCTTGCCAGGGAACGCGGCTTTCCCGCCATCGCGATTTGCGACCGCAACGGGCTTTATGGCGCGGTGGCTTTTGGCAGCGCATGCCTGGGTGAGGGTGTGCAGCCGATCATTGGCACATTGCTTGGCGTGGCGCGGGACGAAGAAGGCCGTCAGGTCGATTTCCTGCCGCTCTACGCACAGGACGAAGCTGGCTATGACAATCTCTGCCACCTTGTCTCCAGGGCTCACCTCAACCGTCCGCTGGAATTCGAACCACATGTCCAGCTGGCTGACCTTGAGGGACATACTGCGGGGCTGATCGCGCTCACCGGTGCGGGTGAGGGCGCATTGACACGCCTGTTGGCCGAAGGGCAGCAGAGCCATGCCGAGGCGCTGATTGACCGGTTGGAAGCCCTGTTTCCGCAGCGGCTTTATATCGAGCTGGCGCGGCATGGCGATCCGGTTTGCGCTGCGGCGGAGGAAGCGCTGATCGATCTGGCTTATGCCCGAAATCTGCCGCTGGTTGCGACCAACCCGGCGCAATATGCGGAGCCGCATTTCCACAAGGCGCACGATGCCATGCTGTGCATCGCCAATTCGAGCCATATCGATGCCGAGGATCGCCCGCATACCAATCGCGATGCCTGGGTCAAATCGGCTCCGATGATGGAGGAATTGTTCGCCGACCTGCCCGAGGCGACCGCCAACACGCTGGTCATCGCGCAGCGCTGCGCCGTTTTGCCGCCCGATCGCAAGCCGATCCTGCCCAGCCTTGCGGGCGATCTTGAAGGCGAAGCGAGAATGCTGGCCGAGGATGCGCGCAAGGGGCTGGAGGCCCGGCTCGAGCCCTATGGCGAACTGTCTGATGCGGAGCGCAAGACCTATTTCGACCGGTTGGACTATGAAGTCGAGATCATCGTCAACATGGGTTTCCCGGGGTATTTCCTGATCGTTGCCGACTTCATCAAATGGGCCAAGGATAACGGGATTCCGGTGGGGCCGGGGCGCGGATCGGGCGCAGGCTCGCTGGTCGCATGGGCGCTGACCATCACCGATCTCGATCCGATCCGGCTGGGGTTGCTGTTCGAGCGCTTTCTGAACCCAGAGCGCGTCTCAATGCCGGATTTCGATATCGATTTCTGCGAAACGCGGCGCGGCGAAGTGATCCGCTACGTGCAGGAACGCTATGGTCACGACAGGGTCGCGCAGATCATCACCTTCGGCAAGATGAAAGCGCGTGCGGTTCTGCGCGATTGCGGGCGCATCCTGCAGATGAGCTATGGCCATGTCGACCGGCTGTGCAAGATGGTGCCCAACCACCCGACCGATCCATGGACCTTGCCGCGCGCGCTTAACGGCGCGGCTGATTTTCGCCGCGAATACGACAATGACGGTGAGGTAAAGACGCTGGTCGATCTTGCGCTGCAGCTCGAAGGGCTGCCGCGCAACAGCTCTACCCATGCTGCCGGTGTGGTGATTGGCGATCGGCCGCTGTCACAGCTGGTACCGCTTTACCGCGATCCGCGTTCTGACATGCCGGTGACGCAGCTTGACATGAAATATGTCGAAAGCTCGGGCCTGGTGAAGTTCGATTTCCTCGGTCTCAAGACGCTCTCGGTACTGCGCAAGGCAGTGGACCTGCTGGCCAAACGCGGGGTCGAGATCGACATTGGGGCGCTCGAATGGGATGATCCAGCGGTCTACGGCCTGCTGCAATCGGGCAATACCGTGGGTGTGTTCCAGTTGGAATCGGAGGGTATGCGGCGCACGCTGACAGCAGTGAAGCCGACCAAGTTCGAAGACATCATCGCGCTCGTCTCGCTCTATCGCCCCGGCCCGATGGACAACATCCCGCTGTTCGGCAAGCGCAAGTCGGGCGAAGTGCCGATTGAATATCCGCATCCGAGCCTCAAGGGCATTCTCGAAGAGACTTACGGCATTTTCGTCTATCAGGAACAGGTGATGCAGGCGGCGCAGATCCTGGCGGGCTACTCGCTAGGCGAAGCGGACCTGCTGCGCCGCGCGATGGGCAAGAAAGTGCAGGCCGAAATGGACGCGCAGCGCCAGCGCTTCATCGACGGCTGCGCCACGGTTTCGAGCATACCGGCGGGCGAAGCAAACACGCTGTTTGACTTGATCGACAAATTCGCGGGCTATGGCTTCAACAAGTCACACGCTGCCGCCTATGCGCTGCTCGCCTACCAGACTGCCTGGCTCAAGGCGCATTACCCCGAAGAATTCTACGCGGCCTCGATGTGTTTCGACATGCACCAGTCGGAAAAGCTCGCCGTATTTGTCGACGATGCGCGGCGCTATCCCGGCGCGCATGGCGGTGTGGAGGTGCTGCCTCCTTGTATCAACCATTCGGAATCGCGCTTTACGGTGGAACAGACCGATCGCGGCTACGGTGTGCGCTATGCGCTGGCCGGCATCCGCAATGTCGGCGACAAGGCGATGGAAGCCGTGGTGGCCGAGCGTGAAAATGCAGGCCCGTTTACCAGCCTCAAGGACCTGTTCGAACGCATGCCCAAGGGGGCGATGAATTCGCGTCAGCTCGAAGGGCTGATCTGCGCGGGAGCGCTCGATTGCCTGGATGACAACCGTGCGAAATTATTCGCAAATGCCGATATGCTGCTGGCGGTGGCGGATGCGGCGGAGCGCGAGCGATCCAGCGGGCAGGCCGCATTGTTCGGCGGCGAAGATGCCTCGGAAGAGAGCCTGCACCTTGTGGATACCCCGCGATGGTCGCGCATCGAGCAGATGGCGAAGGAGCGCGAAAATTTCGGCTTCTATTTCGCCGCCCATCCGGTGCAGCAATATTGGCACCTTGCCTCGGCCAATGGTGCGCGCAGTTATCAAAGCATCATGGAAGCCGGTGCGCCCGCTGGGGGCCGCGCACCTGCGGTTATGGCGGCGATGGTTGAAGGTTTCAGCAAGGGCCGCACCAAGCGCGGGGCAGAATTCATCCGCGGGGATTTCTCCGATGCGTCGGGCCAGTTTTCAGCGGCCTGCTTCGAAGAGAGCCTGGTGCCCCAGTTCGAGCGTTGGGCGGCCGAGGCCACCTGCCTGCTGC
Source organism: Altererythrobacter chaiwopuensis (assembly GCF_054957755.1). Lineage (NCBI taxonomy): Bacteria > Pseudomonadati > Pseudomonadota > Alphaproteobacteria > Sphingomonadales > Erythrobacteraceae > Altererythrobacter > Altererythrobacter chaiwopuensis. The sequence goes on along the minus strand of NZ_JBTXJG010000001.1, from coordinate 1,996,530 downwards.
TGCAGGTAGAGCTGGATTCTCCCAATCCCAGCGAGCCGCCGCGCATTACCGTGCGAGGGGCCCGCCCGCTTGACGAGGTGAAGGGCGGTACGCGGATGATGCTGACGCTTGACGTGCTCAGCCGCGAGGCGCTGGCCGATCTGCGGCTTGAACTGGCGCCGGGGGATGAGGGGCAGGGCGAGGCCATTGCAAGGCTGCTGATTAGCCAGGAAGAATTTGCCAGTGTCCGGTTGGGGCATCACTTTGCGCTGGATGGCGAACTGGCAGAGCGGCTCACGGCGATCGAGGGCATCGAAAACGTCCAGCTTCAGCCTGTGCGGGGCCGTGCGAACCTGCGGCTGGTCGCATGATAAGCGAACAGATCGCCGATCTTACCGACAAGGAGAAGGAAGTGCTGCGCCTGCTTTTGGCAGGCCACGATGCCAAGTCGAGTGCAATCGAGCTCGATATTTCGGTCCATACCGTCAATGACCGCCTGCGCAATGCACGCCGCAAATTGGGTGTGTCGAGCAGCCGTGAGGCCGCAAGAATTTTGGGAGATGCTGAGGAAGCGACCCCGCAATATCCTGCACACACATCTTTCGGGATACCCATATCGGGTGCTGAGACAGACAATGCAGACCTCACCAATCAACAGCCGCGTGGACCATTTGGCCTCACGTGGTTTGCAGGAGGAATGCTTATCATGTCTGTTTTGATCGCAGCCGCCATTGTCGGCGTCGTTTACCTTGGGGATGGCGGCACGACTGCGTCGCATCCACCGGCCCAAGCGGGCAGCGAAACGGCTGCAAAAGCCAGCGCGGATGATCCCGTTGCGCTTGGCCGCGCGGAAGAATTCCTGAAATACGTCGATGCCGGCGATTGGCAAGGTAGCTGGGAAACTGCAGGAGCTTACTTCCAGTCACAGGCCAGCGCCGAGGAATGGGCCAGCGTTGTCGATCCGGTGCGCACACCGCTGGGCAAGGTGGTTGAACGACGGCTCACCACGGTCCAGCGCGCGAGCACAGTGCCCGGCGCACCTGAAGGTGATTACCAGTTCCTGCAATTCCAGACCGAGTTTACCGGTCGCGAAGGGATTGTAGTGGAAACGGTGGTGATGTTGTGGGGGCAAGATGGCTGGGAGGTCGTCGGATATTTCGTCAACAGCCATGCAAACTCGCCGCAATAAGCAACCATAAGTCTATGGACTTGGGGGCGGAGCGATCTGCCCCCTTTTTCAGTTTGCCAGCCGCATTTTTGAGTGATTGCCAAGCGCGGCAACCCTCGGCATGAGGGGGAAATATCGATCGGTAGGAGGAGAGAGAACCGATGCTCGGAGCCATGCAGGATTGGACCATGCGCATTACCCACGTGATCGATCACGCGGCGCGCGAAGCGGGTACACGCGAGATCGTGACCCGGTGGGCCGATGGCAGCGAGACGCGCACGAACTGGGCTGGCATCCGGCGTGACGCGCTCAAGATGGCTCAGGCGCTCCAGGCGATGGGTATCAAAAAGGGCGATCGCGTCGCCAGCCTGGCAATGAACCATTCGCGGCATCTGGTCAGCTGGTATGGCGTTGCGGGCATGGGCGGGGTGCTCCACACGGTGAATCCGCGCCTGTTCGACGATCAGCTCGAATATATCGTCAACCACGCCGAAGACCGGGTGCTGTGCTATGACGCGGCATTCCAGCCTATCGTTGACCGGATGCGGTCCCGCTGGACCACGGTCGAGCACTATATCTGTTACGATTCGGGCGAACATTCGCCAGCCTTCGAAGACTGGATCGGCGAGCAGGACGGCGGTTTCGAATGGGTTACGGGCAGTGAAACCGATCCCTGCATGATCTGCTATACCTCGGGAACCACCGGCAATCCCAAGGGTGTGCAGTACGAACATCGTTCAACCATGATGCACGCCATGGCGGGGTTGCAGCCCGCCGCGTTCAACTTCAGCAGTTCCTCGGTAATGCTGCCGGTGGTGCCGATGTTCCACGCTGCGAGCTGGGGCCTGCCCTATGCCGGCGCGATGGCAGGGATCAAGTTCGTATTTTCCGCAGTCAACGATCCGGCGGTGCTGCATGAGCTGATGATCCGCGAAGGTGTAACCGAGAGCGCGGGCGTGCCCACAGTCTGGCTGGCGCATTTCCAGTATTGCGACAGGGAAGGCATCGAACTGCCCCCCTTGAGGGCCGCGACCATCGGGGGCTCGGCTTGCCCGAAGTTCATGATCGAGCGACTGATGAAGAACGGCACGCGCGTGCAGCACGCATGGGGCATGACCGAAACTTCGCCGATTGGCACGGTTGGCGGGCCAACCTGGGATTGGGATCAACTCAGCTTCGAAGAGAAAGTCGCAAAGACCGCGATGCAGGGGCGCCCGATCTTCGGTGTAGAGTTGCGCACTGTGGATCTTGACGACATGATGACCGAGCTGCCGCGCGATGGCAAATCGTCAGGCGCGCTGCAAATCCGCGGGCCGTGGATCATCAAGCGCTATTTCAAGGCCGAGAAGGACGCGGCGAACAACGAAGGCTGGTTTGACACGGGTGACGTGGGCATCCTCCACCCGGATGGCACGTTGCAACTCACCGACCGGACCAAGGACGTGATCAAATCCGGCGGCGAATGGATCAGCTCGGTCGAGCTCGAAAACGCGGCAATGGGCCATCCCGATATTGCGGAGGCGGCCGCGGTAGGCATGTACCACCCGAAGTGGGACGAGCGCCCGGTGCTGTTCGTGGTCAAGAAGGAGGGTGCCAATTTGACCGCTCAGGATGTGCTCGATTTCCTCACTGACAAGATCGCCAAATGGTGGTTGCCCGATGCGGTCGAATTCATCGACGAGATCCCGCACACCGCAACCGGCAAGATCAGCAAGAAGAATTTGCGGGACCAGTTCGCGGACTACAAGCTGGAGGTATAAGCGTGAGCGAAATCTATATCGATCCTTCGCCAGCCAATTTCGCAGCGTTCAAGGCCCTGCCGCGCGATGAGCCGATCCACATGCTCAACCTGCTGCTTTATCGCGAGCTTGCCGAATATCCCGAAGGGCATGAGCACCACGGCAATGGCTGGAGCGGGCGGCGGGCCTATGAGGAATATGGCAAGACCAGCGGCCCGATCTTCCGCCGGGTGGGCGGCAGCATCGTGTGGCGCGGCGCGTTCCAGACGATGGTGACCGGGCCGACCGACAAGCAATGGCATGATGGCTTTATCGCGCAATATCCCCATGCCGGGGCCTTTTTCGAAATGATCAAGGACCCTGAATACCAGCTCGCCGTCGTAAACCGCACCGCTGCCTTGGTCGATAGCCGCCTGATCCGCTTCAAGCCGGGAGAAGCGGGCGGGGGGTTTGGTTGAGAATCCTCGCTTTTTGGGGCTCGCTTCTCGTACTTACCGCTTGCGGTGATAGCCGAGAACTCAGTTATGTCCCGCCTCAGCTTGGGACGATCAAAGAGGATGTTGTCCGCTGCATGCAAGACGTTCAATGGACGCATGCCGAGCGCTCGGAGCATTGCGTCCTGGCAGCGGAAGCATACCTTGGATCGGCTCGAAAGGAGTGCGAGGCGAGCCAATCAGTCGATTGTCTTAGTTACGAGCTTGTTCGAACCGACATCTACAGTGGGTACAGGGCTGCGATCATTCAAAGTCTTCTTGAGCACGGGTCGAGCAAGGAGATGGCGGCAATAGCAGGCAAAGGATTATGGCACCTCACCTATTTGGACGGCGAAGCGATGCGGGCCTTGTTCGAGCAATGCCTCACTGCGGAAGAGCGCGAACTCAAGGCAGCCGGACTAGTAAAGGTGCGCGAGGTTGTTGACCGCCCACTCGCAGAAGGACAGCGATGCTTCCGCAAGGATTACCCTGAATTTCGGACGAAGAAAGCAGTGGTTTCCTAAAGCAGCCGCAACTGCCCGCCGACTTCCGGCGGTATGAACTGCGAACAACCGAGCTCTAACTCGGGATTGTCGATGCCGTAACGCGCCCGCGCCTTGTGAAAGCGGGCGCGGAACAGTTCGGCCCACACACCATGCGGCTTCATCCGTTCGAAGAAGCGTCCGTCATTGTCCTTCCCGCCGCGCATCGACTGGACAATGTGCATCACCTTGCCTGCACGATCCGGGTAGTGCACTTCGAGCCATTCGCGAAACAGCGGGGCGACCTCATGCGGCAGGCGCAGCATGATCCAGCTGGCCGAGCGCACACCGCGCACTGCTGCTTCCTCCAAAATGCGCTCCATGAACTCATCGGTGATGGCCGGGATGATCGGCGCGACCGAAACATGCGCCGGGACGCCCGCTTCGACCAATTTTTCCAATGCTGCAAGCCGCTTGGCAGGTGAAGCAGCGCGCGGTTCGAGCTTGCCCGATAGCTTTGCATCAAGGCTGGTTACCGAGATTGCCACCGCCACCAGCTTGTGCCGCGCCATCTCTGCCAGAAGGTCCAGATCATCCAGCACGCGGTCAGACTTGGTAGTGATCGTTACCGGGTGGCGTGTTTCCAGGCACACTTCCAGCACCTGCCGCGTGATCCGGTAGCGCCGCTCGATCGGTTGGTAGGGATCTGTATTGGTGCCCATGGCGATCGGGGCAGGGCGGTATTTGGGTTTCGCCAGCGTTTCGCGCAACAATTCCGCCGCATCAGGCTTGGCAAACAGCCGCGTCTCGAAGTCCAGCCCCGGCGAAAGGTCATGAAAGGCATGTGTCGGGCGGGCATAGCAATAGACGCAGCCATGCTCGCACCCGCGATAGGCGTTGATCGAGCGGTCAAACGGAATGTCGGGCGAACGATTGAAGCTGATAATAGTCCTGGGGTGTTCCTCGGCCACCGCGGTGCGCAGTTTCACCGGCTGGCCATCGACATTTTCCAACGCGTCACGCCAGTCGGCGTCCACCTCACGTTCGGCGAGGCCGAAACGCGTGGGAGTCGAGGCAGACTGCGCCCCGCGACCACGCGCTATCTTTCTGTTCTCGGCCAACATGGTCCAGAACATATATAGAACAAAGCCGTTGTGGAAGCGTTTATTGCGCTTTAAGTCGTGGTGCCAGCTTGATCGGCTTGCATCACCTAGTTCGAACGGGTCAGCCGCACCCCGCTGGGGCCGCCGCTTTCAGGGAACGCCGGCCACATGCCTTGTGCCAGCGCCAGGCGGCTTGCCGAAGGGGCGCCCGACTGCCGCTCATACATCCAGTAATTGCGCATTACGATGTTCACATATTCGCGCGTTTCCCAATAGGGGATGCTCTCCATATAAAGCAGCGGATCGCCCTGGTCGCGGACTTCGCTATTCCAGCGAGTGACCGGCGTGAGACCTGCGTTGTAGGCGGCCATGATCTTGGGCAGCAGCCCTTGGGTTGCGCGGCTGTCGCGCAGCATCTCGAGATTGCGTTGACCGAAAGCTAGGTTGACCTCGGGATCATTGAGATTGACGTAGCTGGCGTTCATTTCCAGCCGCGGCGCGTGCTGCTGCACGGTAATCGGCGTGATCTGCATGAGGCCGCGGGCGTTGGCCGGGCTTACCGCCTTGGTTTGGAAATTCGATTCCTGCAGCGCATGGGCGAAGGCAAGCGCCGGATCTACCTGCCAACCCTTGGTGGGCAGCCAGCGCGCGGTGGGATAGCGAAGCGCGGGCAGCGGCTGCGCCCCGCGCGGCGCATTGTGTGCCATCCACAATTGGGTCTGTGGCAGGCCAAGCTCGCGGGCGAGGCGGGAAAGCGCGACGAATTCGGCTGGGTTGCCAATTCTTGCCTGATGCCGCAGCACCTCGTCGGCAAGATCGTCCCGTCCGATCTCCAACAAGCCCACGGCCACACGCACGTTGTTTATGCCGCGCAGCTGCTGCCATTCTGACGGAGCAAAGTCAGCATCGGCATAGGCGGCGGGTACATCCTGGCCCAGCTGCTCCAGCGCCAGCATACCGTAAAGCGTTTCGTCCTGGCGAGAAGCGGCGCGAAGATGATCGGCAGCTTGCGCAGGTTGACGGCACCTTGTCAGCGCCCGCGCGGCCCAGAAATGAGCAGCCGTGGTCAACTCGGCATTGGTCGAGATTTCGGCAGCGCGGGCAAAGCCGCGCGCGGAAGTGGTGCAATCGCCAAGCCGCCATGCGGCCAGGCCTACCACCCACTCACCCTCTGCAACCCAGGCGCCGCTGCCTTCAGCGACGGTTTGCGCTATAGCAAGCGCCGCCGCGTCGCGGTTTTCAATGTAATAGCTCCAGGCAACCCGCTGCCGCCATTCGGCGCGGGCAGCGGGGCTAAGCATGGCATCGATTCCGTCAAGCAGCAGGCGTGCACCATCGGGATCGTCATTGACGATGCGCTGGAGGATCTCTTTGGAGATCTCCTCTGGCATGGTGCCATCGTCAACGCTGCGGGGGCGCAAGCGCTTCGAGGCATAGGGCTGGCGCACGAAGGTCTGCTCTTGCGGCAGAGGAGGCACGAATTCGAGCCCGCGCTTGAGGCCAAGGCGGCCGAGTTGTTCAGCCTGCGGCAGGTTTGTGCCCAACCCGAACCAGGCCGTAATCTGTTCGGCAGATACGCGCGGGCTGTTGGCATGGGTGTAATATTCGGCCAGCGCTACCTGATGCAGCAGGCCGGGTTCACGGTCGTCGAGCAGATCATCGACCTTGGTCCAGTTCTCTTGCGCGATCGCGGTAAAGATATCGCGGTAATATTGCTGGTCAGGCTCGCTCAGGACTTGCGGTACGTTCTTGCTTTGGGCGCGGGCGCGGAAATATTCCGCTGCGCTGTTGGCGTTGGCGGAGGCTGGCACAGCACTTAGCACGGCTAAGCCGCTCACGATGGAGATTCCCAGTGCTATCAGCTTTGTGGCTTTCATTACGCCGGTCTGCCTGTCCAATCGAGCCATCTGCGCCAGAAGCGGGCCTTTAGCCGGGGCATTGCCATCATGGCATCGAGCCCTTCTGCCGCCAGCATCGGCACGCTGAAGCCTTCATGGTTAATATTTTGTAAAGAGGCAGGCTCTTGCGCTGCATTGTGCCCCAAAAGCGGCAGGGTGTTGGTGCCGAGCGCGAGAACGGCCTGCGGTGCAGCCAGTTTGATATGATGTTGTAATACTTTACTGAATCCCTGCAAGGCCAACGCAGGGCCATCTGCCATCGGAGTATGCCGGGGCAGCACGGAGGCGAGGTAAACCTCATCTGCGCGCAACTGCATCGCCTCCAGCATCTTGGCCAGCAGGTTTCCGAGTGTTCCCGACAGCAGGGTTTCGCTGTCCCCTTGTTCGGGATCCATCACCAGCACCATCAGCCGCGCACCCGCTGAACCGCGCGGCGGCACGCGGCCGCGTGGGCCGATCGTGTCGAGCATTGGCTCGCTGAGCCACCATTCGCGGAAACTCGCGAGATCGGAAGGCGGATTAGTGCCCAGTAAATCGCTTTCCTGAATCGCCAGTGGCGGGGCGGCACGCGGCTCTGGCGACATTGGCGGGGGAGCAGGCTTTTCGGCCTCCAATACCGCTGCAGCTGCCAACCAGTCCGTAGCGTCAGCGGCATAGTCGCAATCAACGCCCGCTTCGCGCCACCAGTCAAGGGCAGCAGCGATTGCGCGCGGTTCAAGGCATCCTGCCTGGGTCATACTATCCAATGCGGTCTTGACCTTCCCCGGCGCAGCAATCAAGGCTTGCCGGGAGTTTGGTCACGGAATTTTCGAAGGATGAGCCCCTCATGAGCGCCGAAGCTGTTGAACGCGAATCGATGCCCTGCGACGTGGTGATTGTCGGCGGCGGGCCTGCTGGCCTTGCGGCGGCGATCCGATTGAAGCAGATCAATGAGGCACTAGAGGTCGTGGTGCTCGAAAAGGGTTCCGAAATCGGCGCGCATATCCTGTCGGGCGCGGTGGTCGACCCCAAGGCGCTCAGCGAGCTGTTTCCCGACTGGCGCGACATGAATTGCCCGATGGCTGAAACGCCGGTGACGGACAATTGGCACTGGGTGCTCTCGAAGACGGGCAAGACCTCTCTGCCGCATCTCATGATGCCGCCCCTGATGAGCAATCATGGCTGCTACACCGGCTCGCTCGGCAATTTGTGCCGCTGGCTGGCCGAGCAGGCCGAAGCGCTGGGGGTGATGGTGTTCCCCGGCTTCCCCGCCGCCGAGGTGATGTTCGACGATGCGGGCGCCGTCATCGGCGTGGTGACGCAGGACATGGGTGTTGCTGCCGATGGCAGCCACAAGGGTGATTACCAGCCGGGCATGGAGATCCACGCCAAATATACGCTGTTGGCAGAGGGGGCCCGCGGCAATTTGACCAAGCAGATGAAGGCCAAATTCGACCTCGAGAAAGACTGCCAACCGCAGGTCTATGGCCTGGGCATCAAGGAATTGTGGGATATCGACCCGGACAAGCATGTGCCGGGTCGCGTTATCCACACGCAAGGCTGGCCGCTCAGCGAAAGCGATAGCTGGGGCGGCGGCTTCCTCTACCACCAGGCCAGTGGCCAGGTGGCATTGGGCTTTGTTACCGCGCTTGATTACAAGAACCCTTGGGTCTCGCCCTATCAGGAATTCCAGCGCTGGAAACAGCATCCGGCGATCCGCGAATATCTCGAAGGCGGCAAGCGCGTGGCCTATGGCGCACGCGCTATCAACGAGGGCGGGTGGCAGAGCGTGCCCAAGCTGGCATTCCCGGGCGGCGCGCTGATCGGCTGTGCGGCAGGCTTCGTCAACGTGCCGCGTATCAAGGGCAGCCACACCGCCATGAAAAGCGGGATGCTGGCAGCTGAAAGCATCGCTGCGGCGATCGGCGCGGGCCAGGAGCATACCGAATTGGCCGATTATGACGCGGCAGTGCGCAGCAGCTGGATCGCCGACGAGCTCAAGCTGGTTCAGAATGCGCAGCCGGCGGTTGCCAAATACGGGGCCGACATCGGCACCTTGCTGGCTGGAGCGGACATGTGGATGCGCACGCTCAAGATCGGCCTGCCGGTCTCGATGAAGCACGATCCAGATTACACCAAGACGGGCAGGGCAGACCTATATCCGAAGATCGACTATCCCAAGCCCGACGGAGTGATCACCTTCGATAAGCTGACCAACGTCGCCTACAGCTACACTAACCACGCCGAGGACCAGCCGTGTCATTTGCAGGTCGGTGACCTCGCGCTGCAGAAGGAAAGCGAACTCAAGGTGTTCGGAGGCCCATCGGCGCGTTATTGCCCGGCGGGCGTCTATGAATGGCTTGAGGACGAAGCGACGGGCGAGATGAAGTTCCAGATCAACAGCCAGAACTGCGTCCACTGCAAGACCTGCGATATCAAGGACCCCAACCAGAACATCAACTGGGTGACGCCCGAAGGCGGCGGCGGCCCGAACTATCCGAATATGTAGGAGCTCGTCATTGCGAGCGTAGCGAAGCAATCCAGCTTCGAACGTTTCGCTTTGGTCAGGCGCCGGAAACTGGATTGCCGCGTCGCCTTCGGCTCCTCGCAATGACGAAAGTCTGAAGTTTGAGCCTCACCGAAACCGCCTTCGCCAAGATCAACCTCGCGCTGCGTGTACGGCGGCGGTCATATCCTCCCCGAAACGGGGAGGGGGACCACACGAAGTGTGGTGGAGGGGCACCATCGTGATCACCGGACCTCGCCAATCGGTAAAGCTGGCCAGGAAGCTGCGCAGCGAATTGAGCTTGCCCGAAGCGACACTTTGGCGCGAGCTGCGAAAGCGCCCCGGAGGGTTCAAGTTTCGCCGCCAGCATCCTGCGGGACCGTATGTGCTCGATTTCTACTGCGCCTCGGTTCGTCTGGCGATCGAAGTCGATGGCTTCGCGCATGACAATGCCCCAGTCGCCCGTCGGGACAAGCGGCGCTCGGAATGGTTGCGATCACAACACATAGCGACCACGCGAATTCCTGCGCAGCTGGTGCTTGAGGACGTCAATCCGGTCGTGGAACGCATTGTCGAGATATGTCTTGAGCGAAAGGGTCGGATATTGGGCCAGCGGCCCGTGCCCCTCCACCAGCCTGCGGCTGGTCCCCCTCCCCCAATGGGGGAGGATTGATGCGCGAAGCCGCTTACGCCAAGATCAACCTCGCGCTGCATGTCCGGCGGCGGCGCGAGGATGGCTATCACGATCTGGAAACCCTGTTCGCATTCGTTGACCAAGGCGATGTGCTGACTGCTCAATCGGCGGAGCAGGATGAAGTTCGATGCTTTGGCGAGTTTGCCTCGCAACTTTCTGATCCCTTTGACAATCTCGTCGCCAAGGCACTCTCAAGCCTGCCGCGTCCCGGCGGGCTGGCGATCGAGCTCGAAAAGAACCTGCCGGTCGCAGCCGGGTTGGGCGGTGGGTCGGCCGATGCGGGCGCGGTGTTCCGCCTTGTCGAGGCGCTTCACGGCCTGCCCGATGACTGGCAGGCGAGGGCGGCAAAACTCGGCGCCGACGTGCCAGCCTGCGTCGAAAGCGTCGCCTGCATCGGGCGCGGTGTTGGCACCGAGCTTGAGCCTGTCGAGAACGACCTTGCCGGAACCCCGGTGCTGCTGGTCAACCCGCGCGTGCCGCTCAGCACAGGGCCAGTGTTCAAGGAATGGGACGGCACGGATCGCGGGGCGCTTCCCGTTGGCCCGGCCTCACGGATCGCCCGCGAAGGGCGCAACGACCTCGAAGCCCCCGCCATCGCCCTGTGTCCGGTGATCGCCGAGGTGCTCGCGGCGCTAGCACAGACCAACCCATGGCTTGCCCGCATGTCCGGCTCCGGCGCCACCTGCTTTGCGCTTTATGACAGCGCAGCGCAGCGCGACGGCGCACAAGCCGCAATGCCCGGCGATTGGTGGACCATGGCGGGTGCGCTGCGATGAGCGAAGCATTCCGCATCCTTGGAACTCCGCGCGCAGGCGGCGTGCTTATCGTCTCCGATCACGCCAGCAATCGAGTTCCGCAAGATATCGACCTTGGCATCGATCCGGCATTGCTGGATGAACACATCGCGATCGATATCGGGGTTGCCGAAGTGGCGGAATTAATGGTGCGCCAGTCTGGTTTTGCTGCGTTTCAGGGCAATGTCAGCCGCCTTGTGTGTGACTTCAACCGCGATGAGCATCAGCCCGCGACTATCCCCATCGCCAGCGACGGGCATGCGATACCCGGCAACGCTATCGACCATGCCGGTCACGAGGCGAGGCTGGCGCGGTTCTTTCGCCCCTATCATCACGCGCTAGAAGAGTTGCTCGATGCAGTCCCACCCGCGCTGATCCTCTCGCTGCACAGCTTCACCCCGCGCCTTGCCAGCAGCGACGAGCAGCGCCCTTGGCAGGTGGGGGTATTGTACAATCAGGATGACCGCGCGGCGCGCATCGCCATTCCGCTGCTCGAGGCAGAGGGGCTGATAGTCGGCGACCAGCAGCCCTATTCGGGCAAGCTCCTAAACGCCACGATGAACCGCCATGCCGAGGCGCATGGGCGGCCCTATTTCGGCATCGAGATCCGCCAGGACCAGATTACCGGTGCGGCGGGGCAAAGCGAGTGGGCGCAGCGGTTGGTCAAAATCTGCAATGAAGTGGCGTTGAAGCTGGCCGAATAGCCGTGTAGGGGCACTGCAAGCGCGGCATTCGCGCAATTTTCTTCCGGAGCCCACCATGCCTACCTATCGTTCCCGCACCACAACCCATGGCCGCAACATGGCCGGCGCGCGCGGGCTGTGGCGCGCCACCGGCATGAAGGATGACGATTTCGGTAAGCCGATCATCGCAGTGGTCAACAGCTTCACCCAGTTCGTGCCGGGGCACGTGCATCTCAAGGACCTGGGCCAGCTTGTGGCACGCGAGATCGAAGCAGCAGGCGGCGTCGCCAAGGAATTCAACACCATCGCGGTCGATGACGGGATCGCGATGGGGCATGACGGCATGCTTTATTCGCTGCCCAGCCGTGATCTGATCGCCGACAGCGTCGAATACATGGTCAACGCGCACTGCGCGGACGCGATGGTGTGCATTTCCAATTGCGACAAGATCACTCCCGGCATGCTGATGGCGGCGCTGCGGATCAATGTTCCGGTGGTCTTCGTTAGTGGCGGGCCGATGGAGGCGGGCAAGGTGGTGCTGAACGGCAAGACCCAGGCGCTCGACCTGGTCGATGCCATGGTCGCCGCCGCAGATGAGCGCTACACGGACGAAGAAGTGGCTGAGATTGAGCGTAGCGCTTGCCCGACTTGCGGATCATGCAGCGGAATGTTCACCGCCAATTCGATGAACTGCCTCACCGAAGCCCTTGGGTTGTCACTGCCTGGCAACGGCTCCGTACTTGCGACCCATGCTGACCGTGAAGGACTTTTCCGCCGCGCCGGGAGGTTGATAGTCACACTCGCGCGTCGCCATTACGAAGAAGACGATGCCAGCGTGCTGCCGCGCAGCATCGCCAGTTTCGAAGCTTTTGAGAATGCCATGTCGCTCGATATCGCGATGGGCGGCTCGACCAACACGGTTTTGCATCTTCTCGCTGCCGCTTACGAGGCAGAGGTCGATTTCACCATGAAGGATATCGACCGGCTCAGCCGCCGCGTGCCATGCCTCAGCAAGGTTGCCCCGGCGAAGAGCGACGTCCACATGGAAGATGTCCACCGCGCGGGCGGGATCATGGCGATCCTGGGTCAACTTGATCGGGCCGGCCTGCTGCACACCGCGCTGCCCACCGTCCACAGCCCGACACTGGGCGATGCGCTGGACGATTGGGACATCAGCCGCACGCAGAACAACAAGGTGCACGAATTCTATTCAGCAGCGCCGGGCGGTGTGCCGACCCAGACCGCTTTCAGCCAGTCGCGCCGCTGGGACGCGCTTGATCTCGACCGCGAGAATGGCGTGATCCGCAGCGCTGAACACGCTTTCAGCCAGGATGGCGGGCTGGCGGTGCTTTATGGCAATATCGCGCGCGATGGCTGCATCGTAAAAACTGCAGGGGTTGACGAAAGCATCCTCACCTTCTCCGGCCCTGCCAAGGTTTATGAGAGCCAGGATGCCGCAGTCGAAGCCATCCTGGGAGACAAGGTGCAAGAAGGCGATGTGGTGGTGATCCGTTATGAAGGGCCGCGCGGCGGGCCGGGCATGCAGGAGATGCTCTATCCCACCAGCTACCTCAAATCCAAGGGGCTGGGTGCGGCCTGCGCTCTCTTGACCGACGGACGTTTTTCGGGCGGAACTTCGGGCCTTTCGATCGGCCATGTAAGCCCCGAGGCGGCTGAAGGCGGCGAAATCGGGCTGGTCGAAGAAGGCGACATCATCGCAATTGATATTCCGAACCGTTCGATCTCGCTTGAGGTTGACGAGGAAGTGCTCGAGCAGCGTCGTGCCGCGCAAGAGGTGAAGGGCTGGCAGCCCGCGCACGAACGCCCGCGCAAGGTTTCCACCGCACTCAAGGCTTACGCTGCCATGGCGACCAGCGCAGCACGCGGGGCCATACGGGATATTTCGCAGCTTGATCGGAACCAGGGGGAACCTTGAATCAGGTTCTCACAGTTGCCCAGATGCAGGCCGCCGAAAAGGCGCTGATCGATGGCTGGACCAGCGCCGATGCCTTGATGGCGGTAGCCGGCCAGGGTTCGGCCGAGTGGGTCTGGCGCCTGGTAGCAGGCAGACCGGTGACCGTGCTCTGCGGGCCCGGCAATAATGGCGGCGATGGCTATGTGATAGCCGAGAGCCTGCGCGCGCGGGGCTTGCCGGTGCAAGTGGTGGCCCCGATCGCACCAAAGACAGACACGGCAAGAAATGCCCGCCGCTCCTACAGGGGTGTTTTGCTTAGTTCCGGCAAGCAGGCGAAGGGGTATGTGCTGGTCGATTGCCTGTTCGGTTCCGGGCTTACCCGCCCGCTAAGTGCCGAACATGCATTGCTGCTGCGCGATCTGGCCGAACGCCACCCGGTGCGCATTGCAATTGACCTGCCTTCGGGCGTCGAGAGTGACAGCGGTGCGCTGCTCAACGATAAATTGCCCGAATACCGGCTGACGATTGCGCTTGGCGCGTGGAAGTTCGCTCATCACCGCTTGCCCGCCCGTGCGATGATGGGCGATCTGAAGCTCGTCCCGATCGGGGTCGGTGCGGTCAGGGGTGCTGCGCAATTGATCTGCAAACCGCGCATCTCAAGGCCCGCGCAAGATGCGCACAAATACACCCGCGGGCTATGTGCCATCGTGGCTGGGACGATGCCCGGCGCGGCGCTTCTCGCCAGCCAGGCTGCGATGCGTGCAGGGGCTGGCTACGTGAAATTGCTGGCGCACCATGTTCCCATCGCTGCGCCGCCGGGCCTGGTGATTGATCAATCCCCGCTTGATGAAGCCACAGGGGACAGGCGGATCACGGCATTGCTGATTGGTCCGGGGCTGGGGAGGGACCGCGAGGCGGAAGAACGCCTGCAAGGGGCACTTGCTTGCGGCAAACCCGCGCTGCTGGATGCGGATGCGCTGATGCTGTTAAAACCGCAGATGCTGCCTGAAGCAGTGCCGTTGCTGGCAACGCCGCATGACGGCGAGCTTGAAGCTCTCTGCCACAGCTTTGCGGTGGTTGCATCGGGCCGTCAGGCGCGCGCGCTGGCCCTTGCGAGGGCGAGCGGCATGGTGATCCTGGCCAAGGGGCCTGATACGCTGATTGCCTCGCCCGATGGGCGGCTTGCCGTGGCGCCGCCTGCACCAAGCTGGCTGTCAGTCGCGGGATCGGGCGACGTACTGGCCGGGATCGCGATCAGCCGCATGGCGACCGGCGCTGATCCGTTCGAGGCCGCGTGCCAGGCAGTTTGGTTGCATGGTGAGGCGGCGCGGCAGTGCGGTGCAGCTTTCACAGCGGATGATCTTGCGCTGGCCGTTTCCGGCGCTATCGCCGCAGCCTGTGACTGAGCCTGACCAGATTATTCGTATCGCCTCGCAGGGCGACGGCGTAACCGCTGATGGAAGGCACGCGCCGGGCGGCGTTCCGGGCGACATGTTGCGCGCCAATGGCTCGCTGGAGCATGGCCCGCATCATGTGGAGCCGCCATGCCGGCACTACGCCAACTGCGGCGGATGCCAGTTGCAACACGCCGACGAGCAGGCACTATCGCAATTCGTTACCGAGCGTGTGACCTTCGCCGCCAGGAAACAGGGCATCGAGATCGGGGAGCTTCTGCCGACGCATCTCTCGCCGCCGCTCAGCCGCCGCCGTGCGACGCTGCACGCCTTGCGCGCTGCAAATGGCGCGGTGATCGGGTTTCGCGAAGCGAGCTCGCACCGGATCGTCGATCTTCATGAGTGCCTCGTTCTGCGGCCAGAGCTGGCGCAGGTCTTGCCTGCGCTGCGCAGCTTCATTGCGTCCCACGCGGACAAGCGCCCGATCGATATAGAGCTTACACTGGCTGATCAGGGCGTTGATTGCAGTTTTAAGCACCTGACGCTCGAGGGGCTCGCCGCGACAGAGGCCGCGCTGGAGCTGGCGCAGGCATGTGGTCTGGCACGGTTGTCGCTCGACCAGGGTTATGGCGCTGAAATCATGTGGGAGCCGCAGCCGGTCACTATTACGCTTTCGGGCCGCCCGGTCGGGTTCCCGCCGGGCAGTTTCCTGCAAGCCACGCAGGACGGCGAGGACAGGCTGGCCGCCGATGCAAAAGACTGGATCGGGGATGCGACCAGTGTGGCTGACCTGTTCGCTGGGCTGGGTACATTCGCTTTTGCGCTTGCCGGGCCTGCGAAGGTGCTGGCAGCGGAGGCTGCACGCGATGCCCATCTGGCTTGCAAAGCAGCGGCGGGAGCCGCTGGCCTGCCAATTGCTGCAATGCACCGCGACCTGTTTCGCAATCCGCTCCAGCCCGAAGAACTGAACCGCTTTGAGGCAGTGCTGCTGGACCCGCCGCGCGCTGGTGCGAAGGAGCAGGTCGGGCAGATTGCCGACAGCAGCATCAACCGCGTCGTCTATATCAGTTGCAATCCGGTCAGCTGGTCGCGTGACATCGCGCGGCTCATCGAAGCAGGATTCAGGCTGGAGAAATTGCGCCCGGTTGGCCAGTTCAGGTGGTCAACGCATGTCGAGCTCGCGAGCTATTTTACCCGCTAGCGCAGGAGGGCTTAGCCCTGGATGACCTTCATTTCAGCAAAAGCGAGCAGCCCGCCGTAGGTTTCGAGCATTTCGGCATCGACATCATCGTCATCGATGAGGATTTCAAAGCGGTCCTCGATCTCCGTGAAGAGCCCCGCGACAGCCATGGAATCGAGTTCCGGCAAGTGGCCGAACAGGCCCGAATCCCCCTCGAAAGCCGCAACGACATCGGGGGCGAGCCCCAGCACATCGACCAATATGGCCTTGAGCATGCGGTCAATTTCGACACGGCTCCGGCCAAGGCCGGATTGCTGTTCCTGTTCGTCTGACATGCTGTTGGCGGCCATCCTTTGGCGGTCCCTCGCAATCGCGTAAAACGGGCGCTCCCATTAGCGGTGGGGGCAAGCTGGTGCAAGATAGCGAAAATGTGGCGAATCCGTGATTGACCGCGCACCGATCCTTGGGTTTGGTGCGCCACAATGACCGCTGTGCTGGACCTTGCCCCGAAGCCGATCGACCACATCGCGGAATGCGGGGCCGATAGCGATCGCGCACTTGTGCTGCGCGACGAGACCCTGAGCCATGCCGATTTGCGTGTGCAGGTGGGGCGGCTTGCCGCATGGCTGGCGCATGAAGTGCCGGAGAAGGGCGCACGGGTGGCAAGCTGGGCCGCCAAAGGCGAACTGACCTGCCTGATGCCCCTGGCGGCAGCGCGGGCGGGGCTGGTGCATGTGCCGGTCAATCCGCTGCTCAAACATATGCAGGTGGCGCACATATTGGCCGACAGCGGCGCAAAACTGCTGATCGGCACGCCCGCGCGGCTCAAATCGCTGGGTGAGGGCGATGTCCCTGCCCAATGCCGCCTGATGGATGAGCAGGCCGCACTCTATGCCGCCGCTGAACTGGGCGGGCACTTGCCGCCTTCTGCAGCTGGTCCAGATACGCTGGCGGCGATCCTTTATACTAGTGGTTCGACCGGCAGGCCCAAAGGGGTGATGCTGAGCCACGCCAACATGTGGCTCGGCGCGGTCAGCGTAGCCCATTATCTCGGCATGGCGGCAGATGATGTGACCTTGGCGCTACTGCCGCTGTCGTTCGATTATGGCCAGAACCAGTTGCTCAGCACCTGGTATGCAGGCGGATCGGTGGTGCCGCTCGACTACCTGTTTGCGCGCGACGTTATAAAGGCTTGCGCCAGGCATAACATCACCACTCTGGCAGCGGTTCCGCCGCTCTGGGTTCAGCTGACCGAGCTCGAATGGAGCGATGAGGCGGTGGCACCGATGCGGCGGCTGACCAATAGCGGCGGCGCGCTGACAACCGATCTTGTCCGCAGTCTGCGCCGTATCTTCCCCGATGCGCGACTTTTCCCGATGTACGGGCTGACGGAAGCATTCCGTTCGACCTATCTTGATCCGTCGCTGGTCGAGAGCCACCCCACTTCGATGGGCCGGGCGATCCCCTTTGCCGAAATCCTGATCATGAACGATGCGGGCGAGCTCGCCGCGCCGGGAGAGGAAGGCGAACTGGTCCATTGCGGCCCGCTGGTGGCGCAAGGCTATTGGCAGGATCCCGAACGAACGGCGGAGCGGTTCAAACCTGCGCCAGCCACGTCGAAATATGGCGGAATCGCGGTCTGGTCGGGCGACAGGGTCCGGCGAGACGAAGACGGTTTGCTGTATTTCGCCGGGCGGCGAGATGCGATGATCAAGAGCCAGGGCAATCGCATCAGCCCGCAGGAGATCGAGGAAGCCGCGCTCGCCACCGGACTTGTCGCGGAAGCTGTCGCTTTGGGAATTGCCGATCAGCGGCTAGGGCAGGCGGTGCATCTGGTGGTGCGGGCAGAACTTGGTGCGGAGGATCCGCAGGCGCGCCTGCCCAAGCTGCTGGCAAGGGAGCTGCCCAATTTCATGCAACCGCAATTTATACATTGGCGCGACGCGATGCCGCTCAACCCCAACGGCAAGATCGATCGCACGGCACTGACCAAGGAGCTTGGCGCGTGAAGCCGCTTGGTCCGATCCCTGCGGGATACGAAGCGCTTCGCGGTGAGCTGGCGATTGGCGGCAAAACGGCAAGCGAGCTGGTGGCGGAGGCGGGCGGCACGCCGTGCTTCGTCTATTCCCGGTCACATATCGACCGCCGGGTTGCGGACCTGCGTGCGGCAATGCCGGCGCGGCTCGGGATCAATTATGCGGTGAAGGCAAATCCGTTTCCACCGGTCATCGCGCATATGGCCGGTTTGGTGGATGGTTTCGATATTGCATCTGCAGGTGAGCTGGCACTGGTTCAAGCTGCGGGGATTGATCCCGCGCGCGTCAGCTTTGCCGGGCCGGGTAAGCGCGACGAGGAGATCGAAGCGGCGATCGGCGCCGGGGTAACGCTCAATTGCGAAAGCGAGGGCGAGGCGCGCCGCGCGCTCGCAATCGGCGAGCGACTGGGTGTGGCGCCGCTTATCGCGATCCGGGTCAATCCCGATTTCGAGCTTAAGGGTTCCGGCATGAAAATGGGCGGCGGTGCCAAGCCCTTTGGCGTGGACGCCGAGCGCGTACCGGCACTCGCGCGCGAAGTGATCGGGGCTGGTGCGCAATGGCGCGGCCTCCATATTTTCACCGGCAGCCAGGCTTTGAGCGCAGATGCCATCATTGAAGCGCAGGCCAATGTCTTGGCGCTCGCCGATCGGCTTGCGACCGGGATTGGCAGGCCATTGCCCAAGCTCAACATGGGCGGGGGGTTCGGAATTCCCTATTTCCATGGTGACGAGCCGCTCGATATCGCTGCGATCGGATCTGCACTGAAGGAAAAATTTTCTTCGCTGCCTGACAATCTGGATGGCACCGATTTGTGCATCGAACTGGGTCGTTACCTTGTTGGCGAGGCAGGGGTCTATCTCACGCGGATAGTCGATCGTAAGCAAAGCCATGGTGTGACCTATCTCGTCACCGATGGCGGGCTGCATCACCAGCTTGCGGCATCAGGCAATTTCGGCACGGTGGTGCGGCGCAACTATCCGCTCGCCATTGCATCCCGCTACGAAGCAAGGCCTGATGAAGAGGTCAATGTGGTCGGATGCCTGTGCACCCCGCTTGACCGGTTGGCCGACCAGGCGCACTTGCCATTTGCGGACGTGGGTGATCTGGTCGCGGTATTCTGTGCCGGAGCCTATGGCGCCAGCGCCTCTCCCGCCAGTTTCCTTGGCCATGGGCCAGCCGCGGAATTGCTGGTCTGATAGCCTAAACCGATTGTTCACCAAATCTGCCTAGCATTCCACCCATAGGGAGCATCAGGCATGAGTGAACACGTCTATCTTGACCCGGCGAGCGCCGAACCGGCATCGTTCATCAATCAGGCGATGGCCGAGATCGAGCGTCAGTTGACCGCGCGCGATGCGAAGATAGTTGCGCTTGAAAAGCGACTTGATGAGCAGGAATATTCCGTGCGCCGTGTGCTCGATATGTTGATCGAATGGCTCGAAGAAGAGCCTCGCCCGGGGATACGCACGGGCGCCCATCAAGACTGAGCCGCTTGCCCGCAGTTTACGGTTTGAAAACCATATTGAAATCCATGTGTGGCCTTTAGGCCGCAGTCATGCCGCGAGCCCAGCGAAACTGCGGCTTAGACTTGCGCGGCCAACGGCGCGCATGGTGCTGGCAGGTCTCGCCTGATCAGATTTGCGAGTCCGTTCGCCCCATCGTTGAAATTTTCCGTTTGCCAAGCGAGTCCGGTGTCGCCTAGATTCCATTTGGGTTCGGGGTTTTACTGGAAACAATGTAATTGTTTTGCAGTAAATATGCTGTTCGGGGGGACAAGAGGGCGCGTAATTATGGATAGTGGTGTTTCGCGAGTCATATCCTTGTCCGATGACGAGGAACTGTTTGCCGAAAGCGCAATCCACCAGTCGATTCCGGTCGATCTGCTCGCACTCGAACAGCTTGATATCCTGTATGACGATCGGTCTGCTGCGCTGTGGACCTTCATGAAACCTGATGGGCGGCCCAGTTTCACCCCGCCGATGCTGCATGATTTCGAGCGTTGGCAGGAACTTATCGCAGACGGATTTGGCGAAGGAAAGGTTCCCTTGCGTTATCTGATCCTTGGCAGCCGCGCACCCGACGTGTTCTGCTTTGGCGGCGATCTCGCATTGTTCGAGCAGCTCATTCGCAACCGTGATCGCGAAGGGCTGGTGGCATACGGGCACCGCTGCTGCGCTATCCTTGATCGCAATATCCGTTGTCTTGACTTGGAGATGTTGACTATTGGGCTGGTGCAAGGAGCTGCCTTGGGAGGCGGTTTCGAAGCTTTGCTGTCTTTTGACTTCATCGTTGCAGAGAAGACGGCAACGTTTGGCCTTCCTGAAATCATGTTCGGCCTGTTTCCCGGTATGGGGGCCCATGCATTGCTTAGCCGCAAGCTGGGAAGCGCCATGGCCGAACGGATCATCCTCTCGAACGAAACTTTCACGGCCGAACAGATGTATGAATTGGGCCTGGTGCACGAATTGGCGGAACCGGGTGACGGGATCGGCGCCTGCAAGCAGTTCATCAAGAAATCCGAACGGCGCCATGCCGGGCTGGTCGGATCGCGCCGGGCGATGAAGCATGCGTGGAAACTCGATCTGCAAGAGCTCAACCGGATTACCGAAATCTGGGCCGATACTGCGCTTGAGCTGCGCGAGCAGGACCTGAAGGTCATGAACCGGCTCGTCGCTGCACAGGCCCGCCTCGCGGAGCGGATCGCGGCCGCTTGATCCCTATTCCTTGCTGCCGTGACCTTGCGCCATGTAATCGGCGCTTTGCATTTCCTTGAGTCGGCTGACCGTGCGTTCGAATTCGAATGCGCCATCGCCCGAATCATATAGCTCGTCCGGGGCGGCAGCGGCGGTTGCAAACAGTTTCACGCGATGTTCGTATAAAGCATCGATCAACGTTACGAAACGCGCCGCCTCGTTGCGCATTTCCGGCCCCATCTGCGGGATTCCGACAATGATCACAGTGTGATAGGCGCGCGCAATCGCCAGGTAATCGGGGGCGCCGCGCGCCTCGCCGCACAGCCGCTTGAAGCTGAACACACCAACGCCTTTTAGGCTCTTGGGGACATGCAGCACCCGCCCGCCGCCAAGGTCGAGCGATCCGCTGGGCACATGTTCGGCGTCTTCGGGTTTGTAGTCTGTCAGGCGGAAGAACACCTCGCGTACCTGCGCCGTCGCCTCATCGCCAAGCGGCGTGTGCCAGCTGGCGATCCCCGCCAACCGGTCAAGCCGGTAATCGACCGGGCCGTTAAGCGGCAAAACGTCGAGCCGGTCATGGATCAGGTCGATGAAAGGCAGAAAGTGCTCGCGGTTGAGCCCGTCCTTGTAGAGATCGCGCGGCGGGCGATTGCTGGTGGTGACGATGGCAACCGCCTCATCCACGATCAGCGCGCGGAAGAGCCGGCTCATGATCATGGCATCGGCGGAATTGTTCACCACCATCTCGTCAAAGGCGAGGCAGCGAATGTCTTCTGCCAGCGCCCTGGCCACAAGGGGGATCGGATCGCCGCTCTTGCCTTTGCGGGCATCGCGCAGCAGCGCGTGGACTTCCTGCATGAAGGCGTGGAAATGCACGCGGCGCTTGCGGTTTATGTCCAGCGTTTCGATGAAAAGGTCCATCAGCATGGATTTACCGCGGCCCACACCGCCCCACATATAGACGCCCTGCGGTGCCTCAGGCTTGCGGTTGAGCGCCCGCCACAGCACCGAACCTCGCTTCGGAACGGATTCCAGCTCGGCCTGCAACCGCGCCAGCCGCTTGGCAGCGGCCCGCTGATCGGGGTCAGGCTGCAATTCACCGGCCGCAATCAGCGCTTCATAGCGGGCAAGAACGCCGCTCATTGAATTCAATCCCGCGGCACGAACTTGCGAATGATTCCGCTGAAGGCGGCGATACGGTCATCTTCCTGCACAACTTCGCCGCGCACGAACACCAGCTTACCGGTTTCGCGCATGATCTCGGTCACCGCGTCGAGCGGGCGTGACGGATCACCGCCGCCGATGAACTGGGTCGAGAGTTCCAGCGTCACGGACGGGCCGGCATTGCCGCTGCCCAACACATGCATGGTGGTGAACAGCGAGATGTCGATCAGGGACAGCGTGATCGCCCCATGAATGATCCCCTGAAGGTTTTCATGCTTGCGCTCTGGAAACATGCGCAGGCGGCACTTGTCGCCTTCCTGACGGGTGATGAGCTTGCCCATCACCGCCCCGTTGAACAGCGTTTCGTCCTTGAGGTTCCAGTTATACCAGCCCGGATTATCCGGATCGGGCCGGTGATCGAATACGTCGTCCTTCAAAGCCACCGGATCAGATCGCGCGCTCAGCCATCATCTTCTTGGTTTCTGCGATTGCCTTGGCCGGGCTGAGGCCTTTGGGGCAAACGTTGGCGCAATTCATGATGGTGTGGCAGCGATAAAGCCGGAACGGATCCTCAAGCTGGTCGAGCCGTTCGCCGGTCATCTCGTCGCGGCTGTCTGCCAGCCAGCGATAGGCTTGCAGCAGGATGGCCGGGCCCAGGAACTTGTCCGAATTCCACCAGTAGCTGGGGCAGGCGGTTGAGCAGCAGGCACACAGGATGCACTCGTAAAGACCATCGAGCTTTTCGCGCTGCTCGGGCGATTGCAGCCGCTCCTTGCCGCTTGGCGTGGGAGTGACGGTCTGGAGCCATGGGCGGATGGAGGCATATTGCGCATAGAAATGCGTGAAATCGGGCACCAGATCCTTGATCACTTCCATGTGCGGCAGCGGAGTGATGCGGATTTCGCCCGGCAGATCTTCAATTGCGGTGGTGCAGGCAAGGCCGTTGCTGCCGTTCAGGTTCATCGCGCATGAGCCGCAAATTCCCTCACGGCAGGACCGGCGGAAGGTCAGCGTGGGATCGACCTCATTCTTGATCTTGATTAGCGCGTCGAGCACCATCGGCCCGCACTGGTCCAGATCGAGCTCGAACCTGTCATAACGCGGGTTCTCGCCGCTGTCGGGATCATAACGGTAGACCTTGAAACTCTTCACCCGCTTGCCGCCATCGGCCTTGTGGGTTTTTCCCTTGCCGGTGATCTTCGAGTTCTTGGGGAGGGTGAAGGTCGCCATGAGATGATAATCCTGTTGCTTTGCGCCCCCTATCTAGCGGCTTCACCGCTGAGGGCAAGCGGGGGCATGTTGAGACTTTTGACAGGGCGATTGAGCGAATTCGAACTGCAGATGATAGCTCGGGGCTTCAGCAGGATGGAACACATGGAACACAGTCCTGGAACAAGAAAATTCCCGGGGGATCGCGCGCAGTCAAATGCGGGAAGGGAGGGAACCTTGCAGCCATGCCGCGCGTCTACACGCCATGGGTAATGTAGGACAGCAAGGCGGTAACTGGCCGCAAGCTGCGGCGGTGTTCGGGGCGTCGGGCGGGATTGGCCGCGCGCTTTGCAAGGCATTGCAGGAACGCGGGGCAGGGTGGATCTATGCCGGTTCGCGCAGTGGCAAGGTGCCGCAAGGTGCCTCGATAACGCCTTTCAGCTTCGATCTCGAGCAGGAAGGTAGCATCGCCGATGCAGTCAGCCTGATGCGCGGCGAACCGCCCGATCTGGTGATCGTCGCCACCGGCGCTCTGAGCCTGGGCACCGGAACCGGCCCTGAGAAGAGCTACAGAAAACTTGACCCCGGGGCCATGGCGCAAGCGTTTGCGCTGAACACGATTGGTCCTGCGCTGATCGCCAAGCACGTGCTGCCATTGATGCCACGTGACCGGCGAAGCGTGTTTGCTGTGCTTTCCGCCCGCGTCGGTTCAATCGGCGACAACCGTCTTGGCGGTTGGCACAGCTACCGCGCCAGCAAGGCCGCGCTCAACATGCTGCTGAAGAACTTCGCGATCGAGCTGGGCCGCACCCATGGCCAGGCAGTAGTCGTTGGATTGCATCCAGGTACGGTGGACACCGCGCTGTCGCAGCCGTTCCAGTCAAACCTGCCGGAAGGCCAGCTTGCCGCCCCGAAACAAGCGGCAAGCAACCTGCTTGGCGTGCTGGATACGCTTGGCCCGGCGCAGTCGGGAAAGGTATTCGACTGGAAGGGCGAGGAAATAGCTGCCTAGGGTAAGCCTTGCCCGTGCCGGTGCAGGATGCATTTGACGGAAGAATGTTCGTTCAAACAGGCACGCGCTCCAATGAAAGGCTTCTTGCCATCCAAGGTGATGCGTCATAGCCTTTGCATCCAATGTGAATAACGAGGCCCAGTTCGATGTCATTCAAGCAATGGTATGATGCGCATCTCATGCCGCGCCTCGTCACATTTGCTTGCGGGCAGGGCCAGGTGATGAAGCGGCGTTCGCAGCTGGTGCCCCTCGCAAGCGGTGACGTGTTCGAGCTTGGCTGCGGCGGCGGTCTGAACCAGGAATTCTACCAAACCAGCTTGATTTCCAGCTTTAGCGGGATTGATCCGCACGCCAGCTTGCTGGATGCGGCACGGGAAAGAGCGCGAGCCAGGGGATGGGATGGAAATATTCGCGAAGGCGTGGGCGAAGACATCCCGTTCCGTGACGCCAGTTTTGACACGGTGGTGTGCACATTCACCTTGTGCTCGGTCGACGATCCGCAACAGGTTATGTCGGAAATGCGCCGAATTTTACGGCCGGGCGGGCGGCTGCTTTTCCTCGAGCATGGCCGCGCGCCCGATCCAGATGTCGCGCGGTGGCAGGACCGGATCGAGCCGGTGTGGAAAAAGATCGCGGGCAATTGTCACCTTACGCGGCCGATTGGCGCAGCGCTGCGGGGGGCGGGCTTCGAGGTCGAGCCACTGGGGCAGGGCTATCTGCCCAAAGCGCCCCGTTTTGCCGCATGGAACGAGTGGGGCGTCGCGCGTAGAACCGGACTCTGACCCGACGGTTCCGAACTAGATCTGAGCCCTGACGCCTGACCTTTGACGGCAAACGGCGGCACGGCCTGAGCCGCACCGCCGCGCCAGATTTGCAGATTTGCCTTTTATTCGCCGAATGTGCGCTGCCACCAACCGCGTTTGGTATCACCGCTGTCAGCGCCATTGTCCTGTGCGGGCGCAGCTTCAGCGGATGCCGTCTCAGCCGCATCTTCGCTAGCCTTTGCCTTTCGCGGTGTACGCTTGCGCTTGGGCTTTTCTGCGGGTTCGGCCTCAGCTTCCGGAGCGGTGTCAACAGGAGCTTCTGTTGCCTTTGCTTCGCTCGCCTTGTTCTTGCGCGGAGCGCGCTTGCGCTTGGGCTTTTCTTCAACTTTGGCCTCTGGCTCGGTTTCCGGCGCGGCTTCGGTTTCCGCCTCTGCCGCAGCCACCGCTTCGCCGGCCTTGCTCTTGCGCGGAGCGCGCTTGCGTTTGGGCTTCTCTTTCGCTGCGGGTTCTGATTCGGCTTCCTGCTCGCCAGAAACCGCGACGTCTCCTGAAACCTGCTCGCTGGATTCGCCGCGTTCTGCCGCCGCTTCTTCGGTTACTCCGGCTTCATCGCCATCGCCCCGTTCTTTCCGGCGGCGACCGCGCCCACCGCGGCGCCGACGTTTCTTGGGCTTTTCATCGTCCTCGTCCTTGCGAGAAGGGGCTTCATCGCGATCTTCGCGATCTTCGCCATTCTCGCCCGCGTCAGAATCATCCTCGTCATGCTCATCACGCTCATCGCGCTCGTCATGGTGCTTCTTGTTGCGGCCGCGCCCGCCACGGCGGCGGCGGCGCTTCTTCTTCGATGAACCGCCATCGTCATCTTCGTTTTCGCGATCTTCCTCGTCGAACTCTTCGTCCGTCAACTCGTCGTCGTCATCATCTTCGACGTGGATCGGTTCGAACTTCGGTGCTTGGGTGGGGCGTGGGCCGGCGCTGGACACACTCATCTTGGCGCCTTCATCCTCGCCTTCGGGGACCACTTCCACGGTCACGCCATAGCGGGATTCGATCTCTGCCAGATCGGCACGCTTGGCATTCAGCAGGTAGATGGCGGCTTCGGTGCTTGCACCAAGGCGGATCAGCGCGCCTTTGCCCTTGGCGGCTTCGTCTTCGATCAGGCGGAGCGCCGAAAGTCCGGCCGAGGATGCGGTGCGCACCAGGCCAGTGCCGTCGCAATGCGGGCAATCGCGGGTGGTCGCTTCGAGCACACCGGTGCGCAGGCGCTGGCGGCTCATTTCCATCAGGCCGAAACCCGAAATGCGGCCTACCTGGATGCGCGCACGATCGTTCTTGAGCGCATCCTTCATCGCCTTTTCGACTTTGCGGATGTTGGAATTGTATTCCATGTCGATGAAGTCGATCACTACCAGGCCGGCCATGTCACGCAGGCGCAATTGCCGGGCAATTTCCTTGGCCGCTTCGAGATTGGTCGAAAGCGCAGTCTGCTCGATCCCGTGCTCCTTGGTCGAGCGGCCCGAGTTGATGTCGATCGAAACCAGCGCTTCGGTGGGGTTGATTACCAGGTAGCCGCCCGATTTGAGCTGCACCACCGGATCATACATCGCGCGCAGCTGGTCTTCAGCGCCATAACGCTGGAACAGCGGAACCGGATCGGAATATGCCTTCACCCGGCGCGCATGGCTGGGCATTAGCAGCTTCATGAAAGCGCGCGCGGATTTGTATCCTTCCTCGCCTTCGACAACGACTTCCTCGATTTCCTTGTTGTAGATGTCGCGGATTGCGCGCTTGATGAGATCCGAATCCGAATGGATCAACGCGGGCGCCGTCGAGGATAGCGTTTTTTCACGGATCTCGTCCCACAGGCGGGCGAGGTAGTCAAAGTCACGCTTGATTTCGGTCTTCGTGCGGCTGAGCCCGGCAGTACGCACGATCAGCCCCATCGACTTGGGCAGCTCCAGATCGGAGACGACTGTCTTGAGCCGCTTGCGGTCATTGGCCGAGCTGATCTTGCGGCTGATCCCGCCTCCATGCGATGAATTGGGCATCAGCACGGTGTAGCGCCCCGCAAGGCTGAGATAAGTGGTTAGCGCAGCGCCCTTGTTGCCGCGTTCTTCCTTGACGACCTGCACCAGCAGCACCTGGCGGCGCTGGATAACGTCCTGGATCTTGTAGCGGCGGCGCAAGGCCTGGCGGCGCGCGCGCACTTCGTCGACTTCCTTGGCGCGGCTCTTGCCGCCTCCCTGGCGGCGGCGGCCACGGCGGCCGCGATCATGCCCGGATTTCCTGCCGTCATTTTCGGCGTCGTCGGCTGAATCGTCTTCATCCGCTCCATCGTCCGAATACTCGCCGTCATCATCGTCGCCATTGCCATCGACATGGCCATCTTCGATCGTGGAAACCTTGTCCTTGTCACCGGTGTAGATTTCCTCGACCCCGTCCTCGGCCAGGTCTTCGGCCAGCGCTTCGGCTGATTCGTCGTCCTCGGCGTCATATTCGTCGCCGGGGATTTCGCCGCGATCTTCCTCTTCGGCACGCAGGCGAGCTTCTTCTTCGGCTGCCTCTGCTTCCTCGGCAAGCAAGGCTTCGCGGTCGGACTGCGGGATCTGATAATAGTCCGGGTGGATTTCGCTGAAGGCGAGAAAGCCGTGCCGGTTGCCGCCGAAATCGACGAACGCTGCCTGCAGCGACGGTTCGACCCTGGTTACCTTGGCGAGGTAGATATTACCCTTGATTTGCTTGTGTTCGGCAGATTCGAAATCAAATTCTTCGATCCGGTTGCCTTTGAGCACCGCCACCCGCGTTTCTTCCGGGTGGCGCGCGTCGATGAGCATGCGCGTTGACATTGTAAATTCTCCGGGCGCGGGGGCAGGGTGGCCTGAAAAGGGCCTGCGCGCGCCGATGTGTGTGTGAAGATATATATGTGCTGCGGGCCATATCTGGCCGCGCAGCGGGATGTGTTCTGCCCGCGCCGCTAAGCGTGACGAGCGGAAAAACCAAATGCGTGTCTGCGAGTGCGAGATTGCAGCATTCTGCTGCGGCCCGGCCGGCAAACTCCGTCGCGCGCACCTGGCGCGGCGTCCGGAATTGCTGGGTGGGCTGTCTAGTCACTGCATCAACCTGTTGTGAAGTCCGGGAAAGATTTTCGCCAGACAGCGGCTTTATCCGGCCAAGCCTTGCCCCACTAAAGGGCTTTCGGCCAACTGGCACCGCCACCAGCGCTGCTAGCACCGTGGGTTTCAGGCCGCAACCATATTGCGCTTTGCCGCATCAACGCCGTAACAATGCTTCGCAATGAGCTGGCGTGCCCACATTGCTGCAATCGTGCTGATTCCGCTGGCCGTGATCGGCGGGCTGGTGGGCGCGGGAATCCAGGTGCCTGTCCCGCAATGGGGCCGCGAATACGTGCTACGCTTCTTGATGCCGGAGATCGCCGAAGCAGTCGCGCTGCCGCCGATCTATGGTCCGCAAGACCCAACGCTGCCGCTGGTTGTGATCGATGCGGGGCACGGGGGGCGCGATCCGGGTGCGATGGGCGCGGATGTGCTTGAGAAGGATATCACGCTTGGCCTTGCGCTGGCCCTGCGGGACGAGCTGGTGCAGCAAGGCGGTATTCGTGTTGCCCTCACTCGCGAAGATGATCGCTTGCTGGCCCTGGCAGAGCGACCGGATATCGCGCGGCGGATGAATGCCGACCTTTTCCTGTCAATCCATGCCGATTCGGCAGGCGAAAAAAGTGCGATCAGCGGAGCGAGCCTCTACACGCTTTCGAAACGCGCTTCGAGTGCAGCAGCAGCCCGTTTTGCACGCGCGGAGAACGATGCCGACCGCCTCAACGGCATTTCGATCGAAGACCAGAGTGACGAAGTAAGCGCCATCCTTGTCGATCTTTCGCAGCGCCGGTCACAGGTTGCTTCAACCGAATTCGCCAATCTCGTGATCCGGGAAGGCGAGGGCAAGCTGGCGTTCCACCCTCAGGCCCAGCGAGCCGCGGACCTTGTCGTGCTGCGTACACCTGATTTGCCATCGGTGCTGTTCGAAGCAGGATTTGTTACCAACGAAGCGGACTCGGCGCGGCTCACATCGTCTGACTGGCAGGAGGAGTTTGCGACAATCATGGCGCGCGCGATCCGGATTTATTTTGTTCGTCGCAGCTCGCCCTGACACATTGCACCTTCATTCGTCGATTAGCGCCTAGCCTATCCCGAAATTCCCATGCTATTGCCCAATACGAATGAACGATCCCGCCATGACTGACACCGCCCGCATCGATCTCGCCTATGTTAAGGCACGCCTGAAGGGCGACAGCGCGATGGCGCTGGCCTGGTTCCGTGCCAATTGGCAGGCGCATCGTCTCTTCCGCTGGGGCGTGGCGGGAGTGGGCGCCTTTGCATTGCTGATGGTGGCGGTGTGGATATTGCTCGCGCGTGATTTGCCCGATGCGGAAAGCCTGCTCGATTACGAAACCCCGCTGCCCACGGTGGTGCGCGGGGCGGATGGCGGGATCGTCTATTCCTATGCCCGCGAACGCCGTGTGCAGTTGCAATATGCCGATTTCCCCCAACAATTGATCGAGTCTTACCTGTCAGCCGAGGACAAGACTTTCTTCAGTCACGGCGGTGTCGACATCACCGGCACACTCAATGCGGTGTTCGATTACGCCCGCAAATTCGGCTCCGGCGAGCGAGCGGTTGGCGGTTCGACGATTACCCAGCAAGTGGCCAAGAACCTGCTTCTGGGGGATGAATATTCGGTCACCCGCAAGCTCAAGGAGATGATTCTCGCGCGCCGTATCGAAGGCGTGCTGACCAAGCAGGAAATCCTTGAGCTTTACCTTAACGAGATTCCGCTCGGGCGGCGCAGTTTCGGCGTGCAGGCGGCAGCTCAAGCCTATTTCGACAAGGATGTTGACCAGCTCGATCTCAACGAAATGGCCTTTCTTGCGATCCTGCCCAAGGCGCCGGAACGTTACGGACGCTCTCGCTATGCCGATCTGGCGATCGAGCGCCGCAATTTCGTGCTCAGCCAGATGGAGCGCAACGGATATATCAGTGCTGAGGAAATGCGCGCGGCGCAGGCTCGGCCATTGGGGGTTGTCAGCCTGCGTCGCGAACGATCGGTAGATGCCGGTTATTTCATGGAAGAAGTCCGGCGCCAGTTGCTCGATCAGTTCGGCGAAAATGCCGAGGACGGCCCCAACAGCGTCTATGCCGGTGGCTTGTGGGTCCGCACTTCGCTTGATCCCGAGTTGCAGGATGCGGCGCGCAATGCCCTGCGCGCAGGCTTGCTGCGCTATCACGGAAATCGCGGGTGGACTGGACCGATCGCCACCATTGACGTCAGCAAAGGCAATTGGACGAGCCAGTTGCAAAGCTCATTCCTGTCGATCCGGTATCAGGACTGGCGCATCGCAGTTGTTACGGCACGTTCCGGGGATAGCGCGCGGGTCGGCTTTTCCGATGGTAAAGAGGCGCCGCTCGTCAATCCGCCGAGCTCACTCAAGGCGGGCGATGTGATTGCGGTAGACCCCTCATCGTCCGGCTTTCGCGTGGCCATTATCCCCGAGGTATCAGGCGGCTTCCTGGCGCAGTCAGCGCAAACCGGCCGAGTGCTGGCGATGCAGGGCGGGTTCGATTTTCGCCTGAGCGATTTCAACCGGGCAACACAGGCCGAACGTCAACCCGGATCGACTATCAAGCCATTCGTATATGCAAGCGGGCTGGATCACGGGATGACCCCGGCCACCGAAGTGCCAGACCAGACATACTGCGTTTACCAGGGCGCCAATCTGGGCGAAAAATGTTTCCGTAACTTCGGCGGGGAATCGGGCGGGGTGCACACCATGCGCTGGGGGCTGGAGCAGTCGCGCAATCTGATGACAGTGCATGTTGCGATGGAAACCGGCATGCCCGAAGTGGTCGAAACCTTTCAACGGGTGGGGATCGGTTCTTATGAACCCTATCCCGCATTCGCATTGGGCGCCGGTGACACCACTGTGATGAAGATGGTCGGCGCTTACGCCGCGCTGGCCAATCACGGCCGCCGCAATGAACCCAGCGTGATCGATTATGTTCAGGACCGGCACGGCAAGGTTATCTGGCGTGCGGACAAGCGCCGCTGTGACAAGTGCAACATGGCCCAATGGGATGGCCAGCCGATGCCGCGCTTCGGGGTCAAAGGGCAGGAAGTGATGGACCCGCGCACCGCCTATCAGGTGGTGCACATGCTCGAGGGCGTGGTCCAGCGCGGAACAGCAGTGCGCCTGCGTGATCTCGATTTGCCGCTGTTCGGAAAAACCGGCACCACCAACGGGCCCACCAATGCCTGGTTTGTGGGCGGTTCGCCTGAAATCATTGCCGGTGTTTATGTCGGATATGACCAGCCGCGCAACCTGGGCGGCTGGGTGCAGGGGGGCAATACGGCGGCGCCGATCTTCAAGGAATTTGTCCAGGCGACGCGGGACCGCTGGAGCGATCGGCCTGCGGTTGCCCCTGCCGGAATCCGCATGGTGCGGATCGACCGGCGCAGTGGAAAGCGTGTGTTCGACCAATGGCCGACTGACGATCCGCTTTCGGCGGTAATCTGGGAAGCGTTCAAGCCTGATACCGAACCTCCGCGCGCCACCCGCCAGGACCGGATTACGGCCTTGCGCGATGAATTGCTCGCATTGATCCGCCGCGCTAGGGAGGGCCGCGGGGCGACCAGCGACGGTCAACCTAGCAATTTTGTCGAGGAACAGGGCGGAATCTATTGATTTGCTCTGCTCCCGCGGAACCTGCCTTGGGGCGGTTGCGCCCGATCGCGGTTGCGCCCGGGGCCAGCATCTGCGTGCCCTGGCCGCTTTACAATCACATGCGGTCCGCTAAGCGCGTCTGCTCATTTTGACGAAGGAAGAATTATGCGTGCCGAGGGGCAGGCTCACATCGACCGCATTGAAGCAGCGCTTGATCTTGTGCGTCAGTCGCTCGACTGGGATCGTGCGCTGCGCCGCCTCGATGAACTGGACGCCCGTGTACAGGATCCCAAACTGTGGGACGATCCCAAGCAGGCCCAGGCCATAACCCGCGAGCAGAAACTGCTCCAGAACGCCATCAATACTGTAAGGCATATCTCCGCCGAGATGGCTGACGCGGTCGAATTCGTCGAGATGGGCGAGGCCGAGGGCGAAGGCGCCATTGTCGAGGAAGGACTGCAAAGCCTGGCCAGGCTGGCCGAGCGTGCTGACGCAGACAAGGTCAACGCGCTGCTTTCGGGCGAGGCTGACGGCAATGACACCTACCTGGAAATCCATGCCGGCGCAGGTGGCACTGAAAGCCAGGATTGGGCCGAGATGCTGTTTCGCATGTATGCGCGCTGGGCCGAGCGGCGCGGCTTCAAGGTTGAAACCGTTGAATATCAGGCGGGCGATCAAGCCGGGATCAAGTCAGCCACGCTGCTGATCAAGGGTGAGAACGCCTATGGCTATGCCAAAACCGAAAGCGGGGTCCACCGCCTGGTTCGCATCAGCCCCTATGACAGTAGTGCCCGCCGCCATACTTCGTTCAGTTCGGTCTGGGTCTATCCGGTGATCGATGACGATATCGAGATCGAGATCAACGAGAGCGATCTCAAGATCGATACCTATCGCGCGTCTGGCGCGGGCGGACAGCATGTCAACACCACCGATTCTGCCGTGCGGATAACCCACCAGCCGACCGGGATAGTTGTTGCCAGCCAGAACGACCGCAGCCAGCACAAGAACCGCGCCACTGCAATGAGTATGCTGAAGGCGCGGTTGTTCGAGCGCGAGATGGCCGAACGCGAAGCTGCGGCCAGTGGCGAATATCAGGAAAAGAGCGATATCGGATGGGGCCACCAGATCCGGTCCTATGTGTTGCAACCTTATCAGATGGTGAAGGATTTGCGCACCGGCGTGATCTCGACCAATCCCGATGCGGTGCTTGACGGTGCGATTGATGATTTCATTTCCGCCGCGCTGGCGCAGCGCGTCACCGGCGAGAAGGTTGAGGTGGACGACGTCGAATGATGCGCACAGCATTCCTTTCGCTCGCGGTACTGGCGGGCTTGGCCGGCTGCGAACCGCTGGGCCAGGGTGACGAGCGACCCGAGACGTCTCGCGAATTCCCGCAGGCCGATCGGCCGGTATCCGGTGTCACCGCCAACCAGTTCTCGACCGAAGACGCTCGCGATGAGCGAGGCGAAGCCCAGGAGGTGATGGATCTGGCCGGAATCACCAATGGCATGACCGTTGCGGATATTGGCGCTGGCGAGGGCTATTATACCATTCGCCTTGCAGAACGCGTGGGCGAGGACGGGCGAGTGCTGGCGCAGGATATCGACCGCGAAGCGCTTGACCGGCTTGGCCAGCGGGTTGAACGCGAGCGGCTGGATAATGTGTCGATCAAGCTGGGGCGGGAAGACGATCCGCAACTACCGGCAGACAGTTTTGACCGCATTTTCCTGGTCCATATGTACCACGAGGTAACAGAACCCTATGCCTTCCTGTGGCGGCTATGGCCGGCGTTGGCAGAAGGCGGGCAAGTCATAGTGGTCGATTCCGATCGCCCGACTGATAAGCACGGGATTCCGCCGCTGCTTTTGTCATGCGAGTTCAAGGCGGTGGGTTTTCGTTTGGTCGAGTTTGTCGAGAAGCCTGACCTTCGCGGTTATTTTGCCCGCTTCGAGCGAGCTGAAAAACGCCCTGACCCGTCGGAAATCCGCCCTTGTTCAATGCGGCCATAGCGGGTTGACGGTGCCTGCGCAGCGGATGGTCAGAAACAACTAAACATACGGGCCGTTAATGGTCTAAGACCGGAAAAACTTATGGTGCGCGAAAGATTGCGCGGCTCGAGGGGAGCAATTCATTGTTTAAGGGATTAAGCCCAATTATTTATGGTGGGCGCGAAGTCTGGCCGCTGGTGGAAGGCGGTAAGGGTGTATCGGCAACCAATCATGCCAGTTCGGGCGCATGGGCTGCTGCGGGCGGAATTGGCACCGTCAGTGCAGTCAATGCCGACAGCTATGACGAGGACGGCAATCCGATCCCGCAGGTTTATCCGCAGGCGACCCGTAAAGAACGTTTCGAGCAGCTCGTCCGTTACGCCATCGACGGCGCCAGCGAACAGGTGAAACGCGCCCATGAAATCGCCGACGGCAAAGGCGCAATCAATATCAATGTGCTTTGGGAAATGGGCGGTGCCCAGCAGGTCCTCGAGGGCGTGCTGGAGAACTGCAAAGGCCTGATCACCGGCGTTACATGCGGTGCGGGCATGCCTTACAAGCTGGCCGAAATCGCGGCCCGGTATAACGTCAACTACTTGCCGATCATCAGCTCTGCCCGCGCCTTCCGCGCGCTGTGGAAGCGCAGCTATTCCAAGGTGCCCGAACTCATGGCTGCGGTGGTTTATGAAGACCCATGGCTGGCGGGCGGCCATAATGGCCTTTCGAACGCCGAAGACCCGACCAAGCCGGAAGATCCCTATCCGCGCGTCAAGGCCCTGCGCGAAACCATGCGCGCCGAGGGCGTTAGCGAGGACACTGCGATCGTCATGGCCGGCGGCGTGTGGTTCCTGCGCGAATGGAACGACTGGATCGATAATCCCGAGCTCGGCAAGATCGTGTTCCAGTTCGGCACGCGGCCTTTGCTGACCAAGGAAAGCCCGATCCCGCAGGTGTGGAAAGACATGCTGCGTACGGTCGAACCGGGCGATGTGCTGCTGCACAAGTTCAGCCCCACTGGCTTCTATTCCAGCGCGGTGAAGACGCCATTTCTCTACGATCTGATGCATCGTAGCGATCGCCAGATCCCAATCTTCAAGCGAGACGAGGAGGGTGGCACCGTCCCGCTGCTCGATCACGGCAAGGCCAAATATTTCTGGGTCCACCCGGGCGACCAACGTAAGGCGCTGGCCTGGATCGCCGAAGGCTTCAGCGAACCGCTCAAGACGCCCGACAACACCGTGGTTTTCGTCACTCCGCAAAGTGCCGAGCAGATCCGTGCCGACCAGCAGGGCTGCATGGGGTGCCTCAGCCACTGCCAGTTCAGCAGCTGGAAGGACCATGACGATCACACCACCGGGAGGCTGGCCGATCCGCGAAGCTTCTGCATCCAGAAGACGCTGCAGGATATCGCGCATGGCGGCGACCCGGACAACAATCTCGCCTTTGCGGGGCACTCAGCCTATCGCTTCAAGCAGGATCCGTTCTATTCGAACAACTTCACCCCCACGGTGAAGGAACTGGTCGACCGGATTCTGACGGGCGATTGAAACCCTAGACCAAAGCTTCGAGCACCTGGTCTGGGGGGCGATGGCCGTCCATCCAGAAACGGATATTGGCGATCACCTTCTCGCCGGAGGCTTCGCGCCCTTCGGCTGTGGCGCTGCCGATGTGCGGCAGGGTCATCACATTGGGAATCTTCAGCAGCCGCTTGTCGACATGGGGCTCGTCTGGATAGACGTCGAGCCCGGCACCGGCAAGGTGCCCGCTCTCGAGTGCAGCGATCAGCGCTTCCTGGTCGATCAGTTCGCCGCGCGCAGTATTGATGATCGAGGAGCCGGGTTTCATCAGGGCAATGCGCCGCGCATCAATCAGCCCGCGCGTTTCCTCCGTAAGCGGACAATGCAGGGTCAGAATATCTGCTTCGGCAACCAGGCTATCCACATCGGGAACGAAGCGTGCGCCCAGCATCCGCTCAATCGCTTCGGGCAGAGGCTTGCGGTTGGTATAGGCAATCTCCAGCCCGAATGCGCGCGCGCGATGCGCAACAGCCTGCCCGATCCGGCCCATGCCGATAATGCCCAGCACTTTACCGGCAAGCCTGCGGCCAAGCATTCCCGACGGCGCCCAGCCGGTCCATTTGCCGCTGCGCACCAGCCCCACGCCTTCGCGGATGCGGCGCGGCACGCCGATGATCCCGCACATGGCGAGATCGGCGGTATCGTCGGTGAACACGCCCGGCGTATTGGTGACGATGATCTTGCGTTTGGCGGCTGCCCCTAGATCGATATGCTCGATTCCCGAACCGAAGCTCGCAATCAGCCTGAGTTGGTCGCCCGCCCGTTCGATCATTTCGGCATCGATGCGGTCGGTCACTGTTGGGACCAACACATCGGCTTCCTGCATCGCAGCGATGAGCTGGTCACGCGTAAATGGCACGTCGCCTTCATTCAGCTTCACATCGAACAGCTCGCGCATGCGATGTTCGACCGAGGGCATCAGGTGACGGGTCACAATCACCTTTGGAGCATGGTCGATCGGTTTGCGCGGGGATGCCGTGTCTTGAGCCATGTTTGCGGGCTAGGACGGCAAAGGCGGGGCGGTCAAGCGCTTGTGCGAAACTAACCCAAAGCGTGCTTGAAGCGGGGCATGGTCACGCTGTATGCGGTTGCTCATGCGCATTGCCATAATAGCCTTGTTTGCGACGCTTTTTCTCGCCACGCCGGGGGTAGTTGAAGCCCAGACGCGCGAGGTCCCTTACTGGGCATCGATCCGTGCCGAAGAGGTCAACATGCGGGTTGGCCCAAGCCAGGACTATCCGATTGAGTGGATCTACAAGCGGCAGGGGCTGCCAGTTAAGGTAATCCGGGTCCAGGAAGGCTGGCGGCTCGTCAGCGATCCCGACGGGGCGCAGGGATGGATCGTGGCGCGGTTGCTCGATCCCGCTCGCTCCGCATTGGTAATCGGTGAAGGCCTGGCTGCCATCCGCGAAGCCCCGCAGGCCGAGGCAAAGCTCAAATGGAATGCCAAGCCCGGTGTAGTCGGCAGGCTAGGCAAGTGCGAAGCGGGCTGGTGCATGATTGACGTCGGGGGGCGTGAGGGCTGGATCCGCGAGGATCGGCTATGGGGCGTGGGGGAACCCTGAGTTGGGGATGTGAAATGGGCGACCCCGCAGGACCGCCCACTTCAGTTCCTTGACGGTGAGGCTTATTCAGCCGCGCGCGTGACCGTTGATGTGGCACCATCAGGATCAGTGGATGTCCATGTGCCATCCGCAGCGATCGCCTGTGTGTAGCAGATTTCGGCCGCATCTTCGCCAACGGGATCGGCGCAGAACACTTCGTTTTCGGATGTGTATGTGCCCGTGACCGGATCGACCCCTTCGGCGGTCAAAGTAAAGGTCCCGTCCTCGGCCAGAATCCAGACTGAGGCAGCCCCGTCTGGCCCAACGACGTTATAAGTGGCAGCAAGCGGGCCACCATCAATGGCGGTTGGCGCCATCGCGGCTTCTTCGGTAGGTTCAGGTGCTGGAGCCTCCGCTTCCGAGCAGGCCGCCAGCGCCAGGACGCTGGCAAGTGTCAAGAGTTTTCGCATCGAAAATTCCTTTCCTAGTTATCGCGGGAACCTGCAATCAGGCCGAGGGTGCGGGCCGTACGGTTACGGTTTCGCCGTCGTCTGAAGTAGAAGTCCAGCTACCGTCTTCGCCCACTTCGCTGTTTGTCCAGCAGCGTGTCGGCTGTTCGGGGTCGTCGCCTTCAGGGTCGAAGCAGAGCTTGCCGTCTTGCTCGGTGACAGTTCCGCTGCCCGTTTCATCGCCAAGGATGGCGGTAAAGGTGCCTTCTTCGGTTGTAGTGACAGTACCTACCGAACCATCGGCATAGGTTACTTCAAAGATGCCCGGCCCTTCATTGGCGGCAGGCGCAGTTGTCCCTTCAGCAACCGGCGTAGCTTCTTCGGTTGCCGGTTCCGCACAAGCGGCCAGCGCCAATACGGCAGTGGCGACGATGAGTTTCTTCATTGCGTGAATCTCCCTAATCACGCGACCCGCGCGCGGAGATACCACACAAATTCGAGACAGAGAAATGCGACGTTAGGAAACCAGTTCCACCGCAACCGCAGTCGCTTCGCCGCCGCCGATGCACAGCGATGCCACGCCGCGGGTCTTGCCTTGCCGCTTGAGCGCATTGAGCAGCGTCACGATGATGCGGGTGCCGCTCGCACCGATCGGGTGGCCCAGCGCGGTCGCGCCGCCATTGACGTTGATCTTCTCGTGCGGGATGCCGATGTCGCGCATCGCGAACATCGCCACGCAGGCAAAGGCTTCGTTCACTTCCCACAGGTCGACATCGTCGGTCGTCCAGCCTGCGCGATCGAGCACTTTCTGGATCGCGCCCACCGGGGCAACGGTGAAGTCCTTTGGTTCCTGTGCATGCGCCGCCAGGGCAACGATCTTCGCTACCGGTTTCTGCCCATTTTCCTTCGCCATGCTCTCGCGGGTGAGCACAACCGCTGCCGCTCCGTCCGAGATCGAGCTCGAGGTTGCAGCCGTAATCGTGCCGTCCTTGGCAAAGGCAGGGCGCAGTGTCGGGATCTTGTCGGGCTTGCCCTTGCCGGGCTGCTCATCGGTATCGACGGTTACTTCACCGGCACGAGTGGCGAAGCTGACCGGCACGACTTCATCGGCAAAGGCGCCGTTGGCGATAGCTTCGTTCGCGCGGCGGAGCGATTCGATCGAATAACCGTCCATGTCTTCGCGCGTGAGCTGATAGGCGTTGGCGGTGTCCTGCGCAAAGGTGCCCATCGCGCGGCCTTCCTCATAGGCATCCTCCAGCCCGTCAAGGAACATGTGATCATAGGCGGTGTCATGGCCGATGCGCGCACCCGAGCGGTGCTTCTTGAGCAGGTAGGGTGCGTTGGTCATGCTTTCCATGCCGCCGGCAATGACATAGTCGATCGTACCGCTGGCGAGTGCCTCTGCGCCCATGATCACGGTTTGCATGCCGCTGCCGCACACCTTGTTGACGGTGGTCGCCTGGACCGACTTGGGCAGCCCTGCCTTTAGCGCAGCCTGGCGCGCCGGGGCCTGGCCCAGGCCGGCGGGCAGGACGCAGCCCATATAGGCGCGGTCGAATTTCTCGCCCGGAACACCTGAACGCTCGACAGCGGCCCTCACCGCAGTCGCGCCAAGATCGGTGGCCGAAACATCGGCCAGTGCACCCTGCATGCCGCCCATCGGCGTGCGCGCATAAGACAGGATTACGATCGGATCGGCGGCAGAAAACTGGGTCATGGCTTTGTCCTCGGGTGGAAGAGGGGGGAAGATTCGCTTTGCGATCTAATGCTGCGATGCGGCAAAGGCAAACGCACGAACGCATCGGCATACGTATTAGCTTGTCATGCAGGCGCGGTTGCGCAAGAACCGATGGCAAATCGCAACCCAGATGCGTGCAATTTTACAGGAGAGAACAATGGCTGACGATCGCCGCGAGGAAATGGAACGTATCCTGAAGCTACAGCGCGCAGCTTTCACCGCTTCACGGCCCGAGCCTATGAGCATGCGCAAGGACCGCATCAAGCGTGCGATGGCAATGGTCAAGGATCACGGCGAGAATCTGGCCAAGGCGATGAGCGCGGACTTCGGCAATCGCA
This sequence comes from Altererythrobacter chaiwopuensis, assembly GCF_054957755.1. Taxonomy (NCBI): domain Bacteria; kingdom Pseudomonadati; phylum Pseudomonadota; class Alphaproteobacteria; order Sphingomonadales; family Erythrobacteraceae; genus Altererythrobacter; species Altererythrobacter chaiwopuensis. Next base: position 1,957,298 of record NZ_JBTXJG010000001.1, on the reverse strand, counting down.
GCATGCACCAGTCAATGCTGACCGATATTGCGGCCACAGTGAGCGCGGGGAAAGATGCGCTCAAGCATATGGACCAATGGGCCAGAACCAGCAAACGCAAGGTGCAGTTTCCGCTGGGCCTGCTCGGCGCCAAGGCCGAGGTGCGCTATGAACCCAAGGGGGTCATCGGAATCCTTTCGCCGTGGAATTTCCCCGTGCAGCTGGCACTTGGTCCGTTGATGCAGGTTTTGGCTGCGGGCAACAGGGCGATGATCAAGCCAAGCGAATTTACCGAGCGCACTTCCCTGCTGATGAAGGAACTGGTCAGCGAATATTTCACTCCTGATGAAGTGGCGGTGATCACCGGCAGCCCGGAAGTCGCGGCGGCATTCTCGTCGCTGCCTTTCGATCATCTGGTCTTTACCGGATCGACCGCTACCGGGCGCCGCGTGATGGAGGCTGCCGCGGCCAATCTGGTGCCGGTCACGCTTGAACTGGGCGGCAAGAGCCCGGTCGTCATGGGTCGCAGCGCGGATTTCGCCAAGGCGGGCGAACGCATCGCGCTGGGCAAGATGATGAATGCCGGGCAAATCTGCCTGGCGCCTGACTATATGTATGTGCCGCAGGACAAGGAGGATGAAGCGATCGCCGGGGTCAGCCAGGGCGTGCGCAACATGTATCCCGCGCTGCTGGAGAATGACGATTATGCCTCGATCGTAAGTGACCGCCATTTCGAACGGCTCCAGGGCCTGGTCGAGGATGCGCGCGAGAAAGGCGCTGAAGTGATCGAGGTAAACCCCGGCGGTGAGGATTTCTCCAATGCCAACATGCGCAAGATGCCGCTCAACATCCTGCGCAATGTCACTGACGAGATGAAGGTGATGCAGGAAGAGATATTTGGTCCTGTGCTGCCGGTGAAAACCTACAGCCAGATCGATGAGGCGCTCGATTATGTGAACGAGCATGATCGCCCGCTGGGCCTATACTATTTCGGCGAGGACAAGGCCGAGCAGGAGCGCGTGCTGACCAGGACCATCTCCGGCGGGGTGACCACCAATGACGTGATCTTCCACGTTTCGATGGAAGATCTGCCGTTTGGCGGGGTCGGCCCCTCGGGCATGGGCAGCTACCATTCGATCGAGGGTTTCCGCGAATTCAGCCACGCCCGCGCGGTCTATCACCAGCCGAAGATCGACATCGCCAAGCTGGGCGGGTTCAAGCCGCCCTATGGAAAGGCAACCGAAAAGGCCGCCGCGACGATGATGAAATAGGCTGGTGGCCGATCCGTAACGCCGTGCGTGCTTCCATTTGTCAAGGCAAGGCGCTGCGTGCGGTTGATCGCACCATACGATATGCGCATGCTATGAATTACACGATTCGTGCCCTTGCGCTGATGAAATGAGCAGCCTAGAGGCGCGGCCAGACTATGCCCGCTAGGATTCCTTTGTGGTTGATCTGAGCCAATATCTTCCGATCCTGATCTTTCTGTTCATCGCAGGGGGATTGTCGGCGCTGTTCGTGTTCCTGCCGATGGGCGTGGCGCGGCTGACCGGGGCGCACCAGCCCGATGCCGAGAAGCTGAGCGAATATGAATGCGGCTTTCCCGCCTTTGATGATGCGCGCAGCCAGTTCGACGTGCGATTTTACCTGGTCGCGATCAGCTTCATCATCTTCGATCTTGAGGCGGCCTTCCTGTTTCCATGGGCCGTGAGCCTGGGTGAAACGGGTTGGGCAGGCTGGATCGGCATGATGGTGTTCCTGAGCATTCTGGCCATCGGGCTCGCCTATGAGTGGAAGAAGGGGGCGCTGGACTGGGAATGAGCACTATCATCACTCCACCGAACACGCTTCCGCTGGCTGCCAAGGGCGGCGAGGTCCGCCAGCCCGATGCTGATTATTTCCATGCTTTGCAGACCGAGGTGAACGACAAGGGTTTCCTTGTCACCAGCACAGAGGATCTGTTCCAGTGGGCGCGCACTGGCAGCCTGTGGTGGATGACGTTTGGCCTCGCCTGCTGCGCGGTCGAGATGATCCACGTCAACATGCCGCGTTATGATATGGAGCGCTTCGGCGTTGCCCCGCGCGCGAGCCCGCGCCAGTCGGACGTGATGATCGTGGCGGGCACGCTGTGCAACAAGATGGCCCCGGCGCTGCGCAAGGTCTATGACCAGATGTCGGAACCCAGATATGTGATCAGTATGGGCAGCTGCGCCAATGGCGGCGGCTATTACCATTACAGCTATTCGGTGGTGCGCGGGTGTGACCGGATCGTGCCGGTCGACATCTACGTGCCCGGCTGCCCGCCCACGGCCGAGGCGCTGCTCTACGGCGTGATGCAACTCCAGCGCAAGATCCGCCGGATCGGGACGATAGAACGGTGAGCATCCTCCATTCCGCCCCGAAATTCGCCAGCAACGATGGCGTGTGCAACGCGCTCGTCACCGCACTTGGTGACATGGCCGTGTCCGCCAGGGAAGAGCACGGCGAGATCGTTATTAACGTGAAGCGCGCCGCAATCGGAGACGTGCTGCGGTTGCTGCGTGACGAGCACCAATACCAGCAGTTGATGGAGATTGCCGGGGTCGATTTCCCTGACCGCGCCGAACGCTTCGAAGTCGTTTACATGCTGCTTTCGCTCACGAAGAACCACCGCGTGATGGTGAAGGTCTCGACTGACGAGGCTACGCCGGTGCCCACGGTCACTACGCTGTGGCCCAATGCGGGTTGGCTCGAGCGCGAAGTGTTCGACCTTTACGGTGTCAAGTTTGCGGGCAATCCCGATCTGCGCCGCATCCTCACCGATTACGGCTTCGAAGGGCACCCGTTCCGCAAGGACTTCCCGCTCACGGGCTATGTCGAGCTGCGCTATTCCGAAGAGGAAAAGCGCGTCGTCTATGAACCGGTCGAGCTGGCGCAGGACCTCAGGCAATTCGACTTCATGAGCCCGTGGGAGGGCGCAGAATACGTGCTGCCCGGCGATGAAAAGGCTGAGGAGGGCAAGGCATGAGCATCCAGCTCGAGGAATCGCCCACCACCGGCGATGAAGTCATCACCAATTACACGATCAATTTCGGGCCGCAGCATCCCGCCGCGCACGGCGTGCTGCGCATGGTGATGGAGCTTGACGGCGAGGTGATCGAACGGATCGATCCGCATGTCGGCCTGCTCCACCGCGGCACCGAAAAACTGATCGAGCACAAGACCTACCTTCAGGCGCTACCTTATTTCGACCGGCTCGATTACGTTTCGCCGCTGTGCCAGGAACATTCCTATGTGCTGGCGATCGAGAAGCTGCTCAATCTCGAAGTGCCGATCCGCGCGCAATATCTGCGTGTGCTGTTCGCCGAACTAACGCGCATTTCCAACCACATGCTCAATATCGGTGCGCATGTGATGGATGTCGGCGCGATGACGCCCAATCTGTGGGTGTTCGAGCTGCGCGAAGACTGCATGAACTTCTTCGAGCGGGCCAGCGGCGCACGCATGCACAGTGCCTGGTTCCGCCCCGGCGGCGTGCATCAGGACGTGCCCGAAAAGCTGCTGGTCGATATCGGCCACTGGGTCGACACGCGCCTGCCCGAACTGTTCGGCGATGCGATGAGCCTGGTGATCGACAACCGTATCTTCAAGCAGCGCAATGTCGATATCGCGGTGGTTGGCCGCGATGATGCGATTGCCTGGGGCTTTTCCGGCCCGATGATCCGCGCTGCGGGCGTTCCTTGGGACCTGCGCAAGAGCCAGCCTTACGATGTCTATGACCGGATGGAGTTCGACATTCCAGTCGGCACCAATTCGGACTGCTATGACCGCTTCATGGTGCGCGTGAAGGAAGTTTACGAAAGCGCGAAGATCATCAAGCAGTGCCTTGCGGAAATGCCTCAGGGCCCCATCGCCAACACTGACGGCAAAGTCTCGCCGCCTAACCGCGCCGAGATGAAGCAGAGCATGGAAGCGCTGATCCACCACTTCAAGCTCTATACCGAGGGCTTCCATGTGCCTGCGGGCGAAGTTTACGTGGCGACCGAAAGCCCCAAGGGCGAATTCGGCGTCTATCTGGTCAGCGACGGCAGCAACAAGCCCTATCGCTGCAAGATCCGCCCCACTGCCTTCTCGCACCTGCAAGCGATGGACTTCATGTGCAAGGGCCACATGTTGCCCGACGCGACCGCCATCCTCGGCGCAATCGACGTGGTGTTCGGGGAGTGCGACCGGTGAAGATTTTGACTTCTCCCGTCATTGCGAGCCTCGCAACGCGAGGCGCGGCAATCCAGAGCTCGCCAGCGCCGGGACTGGATTGCTTCGTCACTTCGTTCCTCGCAATGACGAGCTTGTTCGGGGAGTGTGACCGGTGAGCGAGGCCAGAGACCTTTGCGAGTGCGAAATGCACGGTGCACAGCGCGAGACTTTTGTTTGTGCACACATTCCCCCTCGGATCGATCACGGTGTAGACTGTGGCTTTGTTTGCTATCCCGGACCTGATGACGACGGTTTGACCGACGCGTGGTGCTTCGACTGCGAAGATTTCTTGAACGCGAATGGCGGTGAATGGACAGATGAGGTCAAGGTACCTGACGGTCTCTCAATCCTTTGCGCTCAGTGCTATCTGCGCGCGCGCAAGATTGCCGATGAACACAATCGGTTACGAGTGAACTGATGGCTGACCGTACCCCCGCACCCGATACCCCCGAACTGCGCGCGCGCTGGGGCGCGTTCGCTTTCACGGACGAGAACCGCAAGAAGGCGGACTGGCATATCGCCAAATACCCTGCGGGCCGCCAACGCAGCGCCGTCATGCCGCTGCTCGACCTTGCCCAGCGTCAGGTCGGCGAAGAAACGCAGACGCAGGGCTGGCTGCCGCTGCCGGTGATCGAATACGTGGCGCAATATCTCGACATGCCGGTGATCCGCGTGCTCGAAGTCGCCACGTTCTACTTCATGTACAACCTTGTTCCGGTGGGTAAATTCCACGTCCAGGTGTGCGGCACCACGCCGTGCATGCTGCGCGGCAGCGATGATATCATCTCGGCCTGCAAGAAGCGCGGGATGGTGAAGGGCCACACCACCGAAGACGGCATGTGGACGCTCACCGAAGTCGAATGCATGGGCAATTGCGCCACCGCGCCAATGGTCCAGATCAATGACGACAATTACGAGGATTTGACGCCCGAACGGCTCGACGCGGTGCTTGATGCGCTGGCTGCCGGGCAACAGCCGAAAACCGGCACGCAGGAGCCGGGGCGGCACACCTCCGAGCCCAGCGGCGGGCCGACTACGCTCAAGGAAATGGTCAGCGAAAACCACGATTACCGGGGGGATTGGTGATGGAACTCCTCATCGCGACAACGGCTAACTTTGTGACTGGGAGAATGGGTTGATGCGCAAGTTCATCAAACCGCTGATCGCCGTCATGGCCGGGATCGCTGCGAGTTGGGGCCTGCAAGCAGCTGGAGTGGAACCGCTCGCGGCCAAGCTGGTTGGGCTCGCCATAGTCGGGGTGATGCTCGTTGTATTATGGCGCAGGAGTGCGGAGCAGTGAGCCTGCAGGACAAGGACCGCATTTTCACCAATCTCTACGGCTTCCAACCCTGGAATCTCGCCGCTGCTCAGGCGCGCGGCGACTGGGACAATACCAAGGCGCTGCTCGAACGCGGGCAGGACGCGATCATCGATGAGATTAAGGAATCGGGCCTGCGCGGGCGGGGCGGGGCGGGCTTCCCGACTGGGCTCAAATGGTCGTTCATGCCCAAGGAAAGCCGTGACGGCCGCCCGAGTTTCCTTGTCATCAATGCCGACGAGAGCGAGCCGGGCAGTTGCAAGGACCGCGAGATCATCCGCCACGATCCGCACAAGCTGATCGAAGGCGCGCTGGTTGCCGGCTATGCCATGCGCGCGCGCGCGGCCTACATCTACATCCGCGGCGAATATATCCGCGAGGCTGAAACGCTTCAGGCGGCCATCGACGAGGCTTACGCGGCGGGGCTGATCGGCAAGAATGCCAGCGGCAGCGGCTACGATTTCGACGTGTTCATGCACCGCGGCGCAGGCGCATACATCTGCGGCGAAGAAACCGCGATGATCGAAAGCCTGGAAGGCAAGAAGGGCCAGCCGCGCCTCAAACCGCCGTTCCCGGCGGGTGCGGGCCTCTATGGCTGCCCGACCACGGTGAACAATGTCGAGAGCATCGCGGTCGCGCCAACGATCCTGCGGCGCGGGGCTTCGTGGTTCTCCAGCTTCGGGCGCGATGGCAACAAGGGCACCAAGCTGTTCCAGATCAGCGGCCATGTCGAAAAGCCCTGCGTGGTCGAGGAAGCGATGAGCATCCCCTTCCGCGAATTGATCGAGAAGCATTGCGGCGGCATTCGCGGCGGGTGGGACAATCTGCTCGCGGTGATCCCCGGTGGATCGTCAGTCCCGCTGGTCCCGGCGGAGCAGATCATGGACGCGCCGATGGATTTTGACGGGCTGCGCGAAGTGGGTTCGGGCCTTGGCACCGCCGCCGTGATCGTGATGGACAAATCGACCGATATCGTCCGCGCGATTGCCCGCCTCAGCTATTTCTACAAGCACGAAAGCTGCGGCCAGTGCACCCCCTGCCGCGAGGGCACGGGCTGGATGTGGCGCGTGATGGAGCGGCTGCGCACCGGCGATGCGGCGATCGAAGAGATCGACATGCTGCAGCAGGTGACCAAGCAGGTCGAAGGCCACACCATCTGCGCATTGGGCGATGCGGCGGCATGGCCGATTCAGGGCCTGATCCGCCACTTCCGGCCGGAGCTGGAGCGGCGGATTCATGAGCATAACGCGAAATTCGCGGAGGCGGCCGAATAATGCCTAAAGTCACCGTAGACGGCGTGGAAATCGAAGTCCCCAATGGCGCCACCGTGCTGCAGGCGTGCGAGCTGGCGGGGAAGGAAATCCCGCGCTTCTGTTATCACGAACGGCTGAGCATCGCGGGCAATTGCCGTATGTGCCTGGTCGAGGTGAAGCCCGGCCCGCCCAAGCCGCAGGCGAGCTGCGCCCTGCCGACGCAGGAAGGCCAGGAAATCCGCACCGACACCCCGATGGTCAAGGCCGCGCGCGAGGGGGTGATGGAATTCCTGCTCATCAACCACCCGCTCGATTGCCCGATCTGCGATCAGGGCGGCGAATGCGATCTTCAGGATCAGGCGGTTGCCTATGGTCGCGGCGGTTCCCGCTATCACGAGAACAAGCGCGCGGTGACCGAGAAATACATGGGTCCGCTGATCAAGACGATCATGACCCGCTGCATCCACTGCACACGCTGCGTGCGGTTCAGCGAGGAAATCGCGGGCGTTGACGAAATCGGCGCGCTTGGCCGCGGCGAAGACATGCAGATTACCACCTATCTGGAGCAGGCGGCGAAGCATGAACTCTCCGCCAATGTGATCGATTTGTGCCCGGTCGGCGCGCTTACCAGCCGCCCCTATGCCTTCGAGGCGCGCCCATGGGAGCTGAAGAAAACGCTCAGCATCGACGTTTCGGACGCGGTGGGCACCAATATCCGGCTCGACAGCCGTGGGCGCGAAGTCATGCGCGCGCTTCCTCGCATCAACGATGACGTCAACGAGGAGTGGCTGTCTGACAAGGGCCGCTACATGGTCGATGGGCTTGGCAAGCGCAGGCTTGACAAGGTGTTCATGAGGAAGCGCGGCGGGCTGGCCGAGGCGACCTGGGACGAAGCATTCGAAGCGATCGCCAAGCAGCTGAAAGGCAAGGACAAGTCGAGCATCGCGGCTGTCGCTGGCGACATGGTCGATTGCGAGACAATGTTCGCGGCGAAGGCGCTGCTGAGGGCGTGCGGTTCAAGCCTGATCGAAGGCCGCCAGACCGGTATGGATTACGACGTGTCGAACCTCGCGGCGGTCAATTTCAACTCGACGCTTGCGGGCATCGAGACAGCCGACGCCATCCTGATCGTGGGCAGCCACGTTCGCTGGGAAGCGCCGCTGGTGAACACGCGCCTGCGCAAGGCGGCGAAACGCGGCGCCAGGATCTATATCATCGGCCCGGCCTGGGAACCGACCTATCACGCGACCTTCCTGGGTAATGATCTCTCGCTATTGTCGAACCTGCCAGGCGACCTGATCGAGCATTTCAACGAGGCGCAACGTCCCGCGATCATCATGGGCGGTGCGGCGATTGCGCGCGGCGCGCTCCACGCTGGCCTCGCCGCTGCCGACAAGCTCGGTGTCGTCAAAGGCGATTGGAACGGTTTCAACGTGCTCCACTTCTCGGCCGCGCGGATGGGCGGGCTGATGCTTGGTTTTGCGCAGAAGGGCGGCATGGCGGATATCGCCAAGGCCAAGCCAAAGGTGCTGCTGAGCCTCGGCGCGGACGAGATGAATTTCGAACCCTTTGCCGACAGCCTGAAGGTCTATATCGGCCATCACGGCGACAAGGGCGCACATACGGCCGACATCGTGCTGCCTGCTGCATCCTATGCCGAAAAGGACGGGACCTACGTCAACACGGAAGGCCGGGTGCAATTCGCCGAGAAGGCCGTGTTCGCGCCGGGCGATGCGCGCGAAGACTGGACGATCCTGCGCGCTTTGGCGGATAGTCTGAGCGTTTCCGTGGGCTTTGACAGCTTCGCCGAATTGCAGGCCGCGATGATCAAGGAAGTGCCCGCGCTGGGCGAAGAAGGATTGGCCGATTACGGCGCACTGCCGGCGGCTCCTGCAGGCGCCAAGGCAGAAGGCGTGATCGAGGCGTACCCGATCAAGGATTTCTACCTCACCAACCCGATCGCACGGGCAAGCGCGGTGATGCAGCAATGCTCGGCGGAATTGCTCCACGGCGACGAGTTGAAGGAGGCGGCGGAATGAGGACCAAGTGCAACCTTTCGGTCGTCATTGCGAGCGAAGCGAGACGAAGTCGGCCAGAGGCCAACCAATCCATGGACCTGCGCAATGGATCGCCGCGTCGCTTCGCTCCTCGCGATGACGAGGGGCGCGCGCAATGACTGCATTCTTTGACCAGTGGATGCCCTATGAATGGGCGTGGTTCGTCGCCACGATCAGCGGCATCCTGCTGATCGCGCTACCTTTGATGCTGGCGGTGGCGATGATCATCTATGTCGATCGCAAGGTATGGGCGGCGATCAATCTGCGGCGCGGACCCAACGTGGTCGGCCCATTCGGCCTGCTGCAAAGCTTTGCTGACGGGCTCAAGGTGTTCCTGCAGGAAACCATCATTCCCTCGGCCGCGAACAAGGGCATCTTCATCCTTGCGCCAATCGTCACCTTCACCGTGGCGCTGGCCGCATGGGCAGTAATCCCGTTCGATGCGGGCGTGGTGCTGGCAGACATCAACGTCGGCCTGCTCTATATCCTCGCGATCTCCTCGCTGTCGGTTTACGGCGTGGTGATGGCGGGCTGGGCCTCGAACTCGAAATACCCCTTCTTCTCTGCCATGCGTTCGGCTGCGCAGATGATCAGTTACGAGGTCTCGATCGGCTTCATCCTGATCTGCGTGGTGCTGTTGGCGGGCAGCTTCAACCTCAGCGAAATCGTTGAGGGTCAGCGCGGCCACGGGCTGGGCTTCGTCAACGGCTACTGGTTCAACCTGCTGCTATTCCCGATATGGGTGGTGTTCTTCATCTCCTCGCTGGCGGAAACAGCGCGCGTGCCGTTTGACCTGACCGAAGCGGAATCGGAACTCGTAGCCGGCTACCAGACCGAATACAGCTCGATGAGCTTCGCGCTGTTCTGGCTCGGTGAATATGCCAACATCCTGTTGATGTGCAGCCTCAACACGCTGCTGTTCTTTGGCGGGTGGCTGCCGCCGGTGGACTGGGCGCCGCTCTATTATGTGCCGGGCATCATCTGGTTCCTGGGCAAGACATTCCTGTTCTTCTTCATGTTCAGCTGGGTGATGGCGACCGTGCCGCGCTATCGCTATGACCAGCTGATGCGGCTTGGCTGGAAGGTGTTTTTGCCGATGAGCCTGATCTTCGTGGTGCTGATTTCCGGATATCTGATGGCAACCGGTCATTTCGGAGGGCAGCTGGGATGAGTACCGCCCTCCACCTCATCAAATCGTTCACCCTGTGGGAATTCCTCAAGGCGCACGCCCTGACCTTGAAGTATTTCTTCAAGCCCAAGGTGACGATCAACTATCCGTTCGAAAAAAACCCGATCTCGCCGCGTTTCCGGGGCGAGCATGCGCTGCGCCGCTATCCCAATGGCGAGGAACGCTGCATCGCCTGCAAGCTGTGCGAGGCGGTATGCCCGGCGCAGGCGATCACGATCGAGAGCGAACCGCGCGAAGACGGTAGCCGCCGCACCACCCGCTATGACATCGACATGACCAAGTGCATCTATTGCGGCTTTTGCCAGGAGGCCTGCCCGGTCGATGCCATCGTCGAGGGGCCGAACTTCGAATACGCCACCGAAACACGCGAGGAACTGCTCTACGACAAGGCAAAACTGCTGGCCAACGGGGACAAGTGGGAGCGCGCCATCGCCGCAAACCTTGAAGCCGATGCGCCGTATCGTTAGGGGGCCGCGCGAGATGATGAGGGGCAAGGTCAATACCATGAACACCGTCATTCCCGCGAAAGCGGGAATCCGCCTTCCAGCGGCATTGGCTCCGCTCTGGATCCCCGCTTTCGCGGGGATGACGAGAGGGGTGTGAAGGAAAAATGATCCAAACCTTATCTTTCTACCTGTTCGCAGGGCTGATGATCGCCAGCGCGCTGATGGTCATCACGTCGCGCAACCCGGTGCATTCCGTGCTGTGGCTGATCCTGGCATTCTTCAACGCCGCGGGGCTGATGGTGCTCGTTGGCGCCGAATTCATCGCCATGCTGCTGGTGATTGTTTATGTTGGTGCAGTCGCCGTGCTGTTCCTGTTCGTGGTGATGATGCTCAACATCGATTTCGCCGCGTTGCGGGCCGGTTTCGTCAAGAATTTTCCGCTCGGCCTGCTGGTGGCGCTGATCCTGTTCCTCGAGCTGTTCGTGGGGCTGGTGGCGTGGAGCGCGGGCGGGGTAAAGCTGGGGACTCCCGACGGCAGTGGTGCGGCCCCGCTGGGTGCGAACAATATCGAGGCAATCGGTGCGCTGCTCTATAGCCGCTATATATTCCTGTTCGAGGTGGCCGGCATCATCCTGCTGGTGGCGATGATCGGTGCCATCGTGCTGACCCATCGCCAGCGCCCGGATGGTACGCGCGCCCGGCAGGACATCGGCAAGCAGGTCCGCCGCCGCCCCGAAGATGCGACCGTGATGAAGCAGCCCGGCGTAGGGCAGGGGGTCGAGCTGTGATTGGCATCGAACATTATATCACCGTCAGTGCGATCCTGTTCGTGCTGGGCGTGCTGGGCATTTTCCTCAACCGCAAGAACGTGATCGTCATCCTGATGGCGATCGAACTGATCCTGCTTTCGGTGAACATCAACTTCGTCGCATTCAGCGCCTTCATGAACGATCTGGTCGGTCAGGTGTTCGCCATGCTGGTGCTGACCGTGGCTGCGGCAGAGGCGGCGATCGGGCTGGCGATCCTGGTCATCTATTTCCGCAACCGCGGCACCATCGCGGTCGACGATGCCACGCAGATGAAGGGGTAAAAATGAACTTCACAATCCCGTCATTGCGAGGAGCCGCAGGCGACGCGGCAATCCAGAGCCGTTGTGCGACCCGCGCTGGATTGCTTCGCTACGCTCGCAATGACGAGGGAGTTGCCAAGTGAACTCCATCCTCTTCATCGTGTTCCTGCCATTGCTCGCGGCCATCGTGGCAGGGCTCGGCAATCGCATGCTCGGCAACACCGTCACCAAGTCGCTCACCACGGGCGCGCTGTTCATTTCCTGCGCACTGAGCTGGCCGATTTTCCTGAGCTTCGTCGCCGGAAATGCGGTCGCGGAAGTCGTTCCGGTCATGACCTGGGTTCATTCAGGCACGCTGAGTTTCGACTGGGCGCTGCAGGTGGATGCGCTGACCGCCGTGATGTTGGTGGTGATCACCACTGTCTCCGCGCTCGTGCACCTCTATTCATGGGGATACATGGAAGAGGACCCGGACCAGCCGCGCTTCTTCGCCTATCTCTCGCTGTTCACCTTCGCCATGCTGATGCTGGTGACGGCCGACAATCTGGTGCAGATGTTCTTCGGTTGGGAAGGGGTGGGGCTGGCCAGCTATCTGCTGATCGGTTTCTGGTTCAAGAAGCCGAGCGCCAACGCCGCCGCGATCAAGGCCTTCGTGGTCAACCGCGTGGGCGACCTCGGCTTCATGCTGGGCATTTTCGGCACCTATCTGGTGTTCCAGACCACCTCGATCCCCGAGATCCTGGCCGCCGCGCCGGGGATGACGGGTTCGACCATCGGCTTCCTCGGCTATCGCATGCAAACGATGGACCTGCTGTGCATCCTTCTGTTCATCGGAGCGATGGGCAAATCGGCGCAGCTGGGCCTGCACACCTGGTTGCCCGACGCGATGGAAGGCCCGACCCCGGTTTCGGCGCTGATCCACGCCGCAACCATGGTGACCGCCGGTGTGTTCATGGTCTGCCGGCTGTCACCTATGTTCGAGGCAGCACCGATTGCATTGGGCATGGTGGTGTTTGTCGGAGCGGCCACCTGCATCTTCGCCGCCACGATCGGGACCACGCAGTGGGACATCAAGCGGGTGATCGCCTATTCCACCTGCTCACAGCTCGGTTACATGTTCTTTGCCGCAGGTGTCGGCGCCTATGGCGTGGCCATGTTCCACCTCTTCACCCATGCTTTCTTCAAGGCGCTGCTGTTCCTAGGCGCTGGCAGCGTGATCCACGCCATGCATCACGAACAGGACATGCGTTATTACGGCGGCCTGCGTAAACACATCCCGCTTACCTTCTGGGCGATGATGGCGGGTACGCTGGCGATCACCGGTGTCGGCATCTATGACCTGCACCTTGGCTTCGCCGGCTTCTGGTCGAAGGATGCGATCATCGAAGTCGCCTATGCCCGCGGCACCGGCATGGCCAGTTTCGCCTTCTGGATGGGCGTTTTCGCCGCCCTGCTGACAAGCTTTTATAGCTGGCGCCTGATGTTCCTTACCTTCTGGGGCAAGCCGCGCTGGATCGAGAGCGAGCATATCCAGCATTCGGTTCACAGGACGCCCGCGCAGGCCGGAGAAGACACTACCGGCGGCTATCATCCACATGAAAGCCCGCCTTCAATGCTGGTCCCCCTTGGCCTGCTGTCAGTGGGGGCAATCGCCGCCGGGCAGGTGTTTGCGCCGACATTCCTTGACGATGCATCGTTCTGGAGCAATTCGATCTTCTATAACGAGCCGCTGATCCACGCGATGCACGCAGTGCCGATGCCGGTGAAATATGCCGCCTTCATCGTGATGGTGCTGGGCTTTGCCGGGGCATGGTGGGCCTATATCAGGAACACGAGCATTCCGGGCAAATTCGTGGCGCAATTCCGCGTGGTCCACAATTTCGTCTACAACAAATGGTACTTTGACGAGCTTTACAATGTGATCTTCGTCAAGCCTGCCTTCTGGCTGGGCCGCCTGTTCTGGCAAAGGGGCGATATCGGCACGATCGATCGTTTCGGCCCCGATGGTGCCGCCTGGCTGGTGCAGCGCGGCGCGCTGGTCGCGAAGAAGGTGCAGTCCGGATATCTCTATAGCTACGCGCTGATCATGCTGCTCGGCCTGGTCGCCGCGATTACCTGGGTGCTCTTTTGATGGACGGGTTTCCGATCCTTTCGGCCATGCTGCTGGTCCCGCTGGTGGCAGGCATCGCCTGCTTCTTTCTTGAGGCGCAGGCTGCGCGGCTGACCGCGTTGGCGGCAACGCTGGCCAATCTCGCGCTCGGCGTGGTGCTGTGGCTCAATTACGATATCGGCGGAGCGCAATGGCAGTTCGTCGAGAAGGCGCCGCTGTTCTCGGGCTTCAGCTATGCGCTGGGGATCGACGGGATTGCGCTGATGCTGATCATGCTAAGCGTGTTCCTGATGCCGATTTGCATCCTCGCCAGTTGGGAAACGATTACCAGGCGCGTGGGCGAGTACATGGCCGCCTTCCTGATCATGGAAGTGCTGATGATCGGCGTGTTCGCGGCGCAGGACATGTTCCTGTTCTACATCTTCTTCGAGGCGGGCCTGATCCCGATGTACCTGATTATCGGTGTATGGGGAGGGGACAACCGCATTTATGCGAGTTACAAGTTCTTCCTCTACACGCTGCTCGGCTCGGTGCTGATGCTGATTGCGATGTTCTGGATGGTGAATGTTGCAGGCACTTCCGACATCCCCACGCTGATGCAGTATGACTTCGCGCCAGCGGCGCAGACATGGCTGTGGCTGGCGTTCTTCGCCAGCTTCGCGGTGAAGATGCCGATGTGGCCGGTGCATACATGGCTTCCCGACGCGCATGTGCAGGCGCCCACTGCGGGCTCCGTCATCCTGGCGGGTGTGCTGCTGAAGCTGGGTGGTTACGGCTTCATCCGTTTCAGCCTGCCGATGTTCCCCGAAGCCTCCGCGCAGCTTGCCTGGCTGATTTTCGCGCTGTCGATCGTGGCAGTGATCTATACCTCGCTGGTCGCGCTGGTTCAGCACGACATGAAAAAGCTGATCGCCTATTCATCGGTCGCGCATATGGCGATCGTGACGGCAGGCCTGTTCGCCTTCAACGTGCAGGGGCTGGAAGGCGCAATGATGGTGATGCTGGGCCACGGGCTGGTCTCGGGTGCATTGTTCCTGTGCGTGGGCGTGATTTATGACCGGCTGCACACGCGCGAGATTGACCGTTACGGCGGGCTGTCCATCAACATGCCCAAATATGCGCTGTTCTTCATGCTTTTCACCATGGCCAGCGTGGGCTTGCCGGGCACGAGCAATTTCATCGGCGAATTCCTGGCGCTGGCAGGTATCTATCAGGTTTCCACCTGGGTTGCCTTAGCCTGCACCACGGGCATCATCCTGGGCGCGGCCTACATGCTTTACCTGTACCGGCGCGTGGCCTTCGGCGAGCAGAAAAACGCCGATGCGGCAGCCATGCTCGATCTCGACAAGCGTGAATGGGCAATGCTTGCCCCGATCGCCGCTGCAGTTTTGTGGATGGGCGTCTATCCCGAAAGCTTCCTGGCACCGATGCGGCAGGATATCGCCGCGCTCGAAGCGCGGGTGGCGCGTGCTGCACCCGAAGGTGACAGCCAGCTTGTGGTGGGCGAGCCGACTGGAAGGATTGCCAACGAAATGCCGCATGCAAGTGAGAAGCTCGAGGAGGGGGCCCACTGATGGACTACGCAACCTCGCTTTCGCTGATTGCGCCCGAAATCGTCCTTGCAGTTTCAGGGCTTGTGCTGCTGTTGATCGCGGCCTGGGGCGGAGACAAGAGCGCTAAGCTGGTAACGTGGCTTGCAGTAGCAGGGCTGTTCACAGCGGGCGTGCTGCTTGTGCCGACCCTGCATGACGGGCTGGTTGGCCCGGCCACCTATGCTTTTGGCGATTTGTTCCGTGCCGATGCCTATGCCGCATTCGCCAAATCGCTGATCTATCTCGGCGCGATCGGCTGCCTGTTGGTCGCGCCTGCCTATTTCGATCGCCTCAAGGCCATGCGCGCCGAATATCCCGTGCTGGTTGTATTTGCTTCGCTGGGCATGAGCATCATGGTTTCGGCGGGCGATTTCCTGACGCTTTATGTTGGGTTGGAGCTCAACAGTCTCGCGGCCTATGTGCTCGCCTCGATCCTGCGCAATGATGACAAATCGGCCGAAGCGGGCCTCAAATATTTCGTGCTTGGTGCGCTTGCCAGCGGCATCCTGCTCTACGGGCTGAGCCTGCTCTATGGCTTCACTGGCAGCACCAGCTTTGCTGGCGTCTCCGCAGCGATAGCCGGTGATTTGTCCAACGGCGCGCTGATCGGCATCGTGTTTGTGCTTGCAGGCCTGGCGTTCAAGATCTCGGCAGTTCCGTTCCATATGTGGACGCCCGATGTCTACGAAGGCGCGCCGACCCCGGTTACCGCCTTTTTCGCTACTGCGCCCAAGGTGGCAGCGGTTGCCTTGACCGCCCGGGTGGCGCTGGAGGTGTTCGGCAGCCAGGTCGACGCCTGGCAGCAGATCGTGATCTTCCTGGCGCTTGCTTCGATCGTCGTCGGCGCGCTGGGCGCCATCGGGCAGGAGAATATCAAGCGCCTGCTGGCCTTTTCATCGATCAACAATGTTGGCTTCATCCTGATCGGGCTTGCCGCCGCGACTGAGCAGGGTGCGAGCGCAATGCTGGTCTATCTGTGGATTTACCTGGCGATGTCGCTCGGCAGCTTTGTTGCGGTGCTGATGCTCAAAAATGCCGATGGCGTGCCCGTCGAGAACATTTCGAGCATGGCCGGCATGGTGCGCGAGCAACCATTGCTGAGTTGGTGCCTGTTCTTCCTGATGCTGAGCCTGGCAGGCATTCCGCCGCTGTTCGGCTTCTGGGGCAAGTTCGTGGTGTTCCAGGCCGCGGTTGAAGCGGACATGATCGCGCTCGCCGCGCTCGGTATCGCCGCCAGCGTGATCGGCGCCTTCTACTACCTCAAGGTGTGCAAGGTGATCATGTTCGACGATTCGGCGGGCCTGGTGACCGGCAAGAGCAACGCCAGCCATTGGGCTGTTCTGGCGATAACCTCGTTGATCATTTCCCCGCTCGGCTACCTGCTTACGCCGTCGCTGGGCGATCTGGCGGACAAGGCGGCAAGCGCGCTGTTCCTGGCGGTGTGATCACTTTCGTCGAGCAAACCGGCTCCACCAATGCAGACCTGCTTGCGCGGCTTGTCGCAGGCGAGCATATGCGCGAGGGCGATTGGCTGGTTACACGCCGCCAGAATGCCGGGCGCGGGAGACAGGGGCGCCAGTGGTTTGACGGGTCGGGCAATTTCATGGGCTCGACAGTGGTTCATCCTGCTGCTGGCGATCCGCCCGCAGCAACATTGGCGTTGATGACCGGGCTCGCAGTCTACGAGGCGCTATTGCCATTCTGTCCCGAACCCGGCGCTCTCATGCTGAAATGGCCGAACGACATATTGCTGCGGGACGCGAAACTTGCCGGGATATTGCTGGAAACGGCCAAGGGAGCCGTAGTCATCGGAATCGGCGTGAACCTGCGCGCGGCGCCCGAACTGCCGGACCGCAAGACGATAGCCCTGGCTGAGGTCGCACCGGCACCTTCGCCTGAGGATTTTGCCGGACGGCTCGCAGCATCCTTCGACGCCGAACTCGAGCGCTGGCGCATTCACGGGCTTGAGCTGCTTCTCAGGCGCTGGCAGGCGGCGGCCCATAGAGTGGGCACAGCGCTGAAGGTGCATGATCCCTCGGGCGCCACCATCAGCGGCGCCTTCGCCGGGCTCGACGCAAGCGGCTCCTTGCTGTTGCGCGCTCCCGATGGCAAGACGCACACCATCCACGCCGGTGACGTGGCGCTCGATTAGCCTGATCGAATAGGGGAAGCTCGATGCTGCTTGCAGCCGATGTCGGTAACACAAATGTGGTCTTTGCGCTGTTCGATGGCATGGAGATCAAGGCGCGCTGGCGGATCGCCACCGATCCGCGCCGTACTGGCGATGAATATGCCGTGTGGCTGCTGCAATTGCTGGCGATCGAGGGCTTCGACAAGGCGCAAATCACACAGATCATTGTGGGCTCGGTGGTGCCCCGCGCGATCCACAATATCGCTGTGCTGGCAGAGAAGTATTTCGGCGTTACGCCGCTGATCGCGGGGCAGGGCGATGCCGATTGGGGAATTTCAGTGGACGTGGACGAGCCGCGTTCGCTCGGTGCGGACCGTGCGCTCAATGCTATCGCGGCACATGCCAAATACCAGGGTGATCTGATCGTAGTCGATTTCGGCACTGCTACGACATTCGATGCGGTGGATTTTACCGGCGCCTACAAGGGCGGGATCATCGCCCCTGGCATCAACCTGTCGCTCGATGCGCTGGTCAACAATACGGCCAAGCTCCCGCGCATTGCGATCGAAAACCCCGGCAATAACAACGTTATCGGCCGCAACACCGAAGAACAGATGCTGATCGGTGTTTTCTGGGGCTATGTCTCGCTGATCGAAGGGCTGATCGCCCGGATGCGTAAACAGATCGGCCGACCGGCCAAGGTGGTGGCGACCGGCGGGCTGGCAATCCTGTTTGACGAGCATACGGACATGTTCGACGCGGTTGATACAGACCTGACGCTTGACGGGCTTGCCATTCTGGCGCGCCGCGCAGCGAACTGATCGGAACCAGTTGATGAAAAAGGATTTCACTCCCGAGAAGGAACTGCTGTTTCTGGCACTGGGCGGCTCGGGCGAGATTGGCATGAACGTCAATCTCTATGGCTGCAACGGCAAGTGGCTGATGGTCGATCTGGGGATGACCTTCTCGGGCGATGTATATCCGGGGGTTGAACTCGTTTTTGCCGATCTCGAATTCATCGAAGACCGCGCGAAGGATCTGCTGGGGATCGTGCTGACCCACGGGCACGAGGATCATATCGGTGCCGTCCCCTATTTCGCCGCCGAACTGGGTGTGCCGCTTTATGCCACGCCATTCACGGCTGAACTGGTTCAGCGCAAGCTGGAAGAGGCGGGGCTGGCCAAATCGGTCGATCTGTTTGTCATCGATGACGATCATGGCGCGTTCAACCTTGGCCCGTTTGGCGTGACATATATTCCGCTGGCGCATTCCATAGCAGAAGGAAACGCGCTGCTGATCGAGACCCCTTTTGGCAAGGTGTTCCACACCGGCGACTGGAAGCTTGATGAGGAACCGATCATTGGTGAGCCAACAACTGAGGAAGAACTGATCGCCATCGGGGATGAGGGTGTGCTGGCCCTGGTGTGCGATTCGACCAATGTATTCAATGCCAAGCCCAGCGGTTCAGAAGGCGGCGTGCACCGATCGCTGATGGAGGAGGTGGCGCGGCATGTCGGTAAGCGCGTGCTGGTAACGACCTTCGCTTCGAATGTGGCGCGGCTGCAGACCCTGGGCGATGTCGCCCGTGAAACCGGGCGGCAGTTGTGCGTGGCCGGGCGCTCGCTCGATCGGATCATCGACGTGGCCAAGCAGACAGGTTACCTGCAGGACTTCCCTGAAACGATCGATTTCGACACGGCGATGGGCCTGCCGCGCGGCGAAGTACTGATCATCGCCACCGGCGGGCAGGGCGAACCGCGTGCGGCGCTGGCCCGCATTGCCGAAGGCAACCACCCGATCGAGCTGGTGCCGGGCGATGTGATCTTGTTTTCGAGCCGCCAGATTCCCGGCAACGAGCTCGCCATCGGGCGGGTGATGAACCAGCTTGCCGCGCGCGGGATCGTGATGGTGACTGACCGCCAGAGTGCTATCCACGTTTCCGGCCACCCCGGCAGGCCGGAACTCCAGGCGCTATATGGCTGGATTCGCCCGGAATTGCTGGTGCCGGTCCATGGCGAGATGCGCCACATGCACGAACAGGCCCGGCTTGGGCGCAAGAGCGGCATCCCGGCGGCGTTGGTGCAAAGCAATGGTGACCTTGTCCGGCTCGCGCCCGGCGCCCCTGGCAAGCTGGCCGAGGTGAAGGCAGGGCGGCTTGTGCTCGATGGCGACATTATCGTGGCGGCAGATGGTGAAGCGGTGACCATGCGCCGCCGCGTGGCGCGCGACGGGTTGGTGATAGTGGTTCTGGACGAGAGCTATGCCCCGACCGTTGAAGCGATCGGCTTGCCGCTTGACGAGGATCTGGCTGGGTTTGTCGAAGAGGCAGCCGAGGATGTCGTCTCGGCCATCGCCTCGCTGCGCGGCAAGGCAGCGCGAGATCGTGATGCGGTGCACGAGGCAGCCCGTCTTGCTGCGCGCCGCGCCGCACAGCGCTGGTCAGGAAAGAAGCCGCAAGTCAAAATCATCATGCTGGGTGAAGCGCAATGATGGAATGGACCTCGATCCTCGCGATTTATGCGCTGTTCTGGGTGATGTCGGCGTTCGTCACCTTGCCGTTTGGCGTGAAGACGCATGACGAAGCGGGGATCGAGAAAATTCCCGGGCAGGCAGATAGCGCGCCCGCGCATTTCCGCCCCGGCTATCACGCTTTGAGGGCGACCTTTATTGCGGTGCTCCTAACCGGGATTTATGTGCTGAATTACCAGTTTGGCTGGGTCACTGCCGAGGATCTGAATTTTTTCCCGCCGCCACCCGGCACAGGCGAAACGCCTGGTTGAACAACCGTGGCGCGGCAATAATCAATCGCGCAGCCGTTCGATTGATTGCGCGAGCGCGACATAGAGCTTGCCCATATCCGAGCTAAGCAGCGTGATCCCCATTGTGTTGCCATCGCGGGTTGAAAGTACCGAGCGCAGCATGGCTTCGAAATCATGGATATAGCGGCTGACATGCTCGCGAAAGCTGTCATCCGCCTCAAACAGTTCCATGATTTCCCTTGCCTGGGAATTGTCGACAAGCCGCACTGCCCGCCGCGTGAAAATGCCGCGATCGCCCTTGAGGTAAGATGCCCAAGCAGTGTCTGTGGTATCGTGTGATAGCACCTTGGCGATGTCGATGGCGTTTGAATTGAGGCTCTCGGTGATCAAGGCCACCCGCCGTGCAAAATCATTATCGACCTTTTCCTGCGCCTGTTCTCGCGCGCGGGCTACGCGTTGCTCCAGATTGCCAACCAACTCATTTACCTTGGCGAGTTGGTCACGTAGGGCGCCGACAATCTCACGTCCGCTGGTGGAAGCCCGCAGGTTTGCTTCCTCAATGCGCTCGGCAGCATGCGCGCCTTCTTCACGCAACGATTGCTCGATCGCTGCGCTGGCCTTGATCCCTATTTCTTTGGCCAGTGTGCCAAGCCGCTCTTCCGTGCCGTCCTCGATCGCCGCAAAGGCGTGCCTTGCCGCATCTTCCAGCTGGACAATCGCGGCCCGCAATTCCTCGTTGGTGCGCGACGAGACATGATCGCTTTCCTGCTCCAGTTTGCTCAAGGCGCCGCGCAGGGCGGAAATCCGCGCCAGGCCTTCATCCGCACCTTCGGCAAGGCGCGCGTTGAGCGCCGCGATCTTCTGATCGGTTTCCTCAACAGTTTCGCGGGCGGCAATGACATAATCGGATAGGCTGCTGCTGCGCTCATGTGCGGCTTCAACCGTGCCCTTGAGCATGGCCGCGCGCTGCTCAACATCGCCCAGCATTGCCCCCGCCTTGTCGATCGCCTGGGGCAGGGCTTCGCGGCTTTCGCGCGCACCCGACTGGATAATTTCGAGCAGGCGGATACCGGCCTCGGTCAATTCGCCAAGGATCGTGCCGGTGGCGGCGAGTTCGTTGCGGCTATGCGCAAGCTTCTCGGTCGTATCGCCAAGACCTTGACCGAGAGTACTGGTGGTAAGCTGCGCTTGTTCAGAAACTGAAGCAAGCAGGGTATTCAGTTCCTCAACCTTCGATGTAATATCAGTGCCTTGTGTTACGAGTTTCTCGAGGCGGGCAAGCTGCGCTTCGGTCCTCTCCGACAGCATTTCGTCGAGCTCTGACAGGCGCTGCGCCAACACTTCGCTGGCCTGCGCCTCGCGAGTATCGAATTCATCCTGCCTGCGGGCCATTTTTTCGGCGAAGTCGGCATCGTGTGCCGCAAGCCTGGCCGCAAACTGGTTACTTTCCAGTTCCAGCGCTTCGATCCGCCTTCTCCCGGTCGCTACAGCGTGCTGATCGAGCTGGTCGAGCTTGCCGACGACCTTGGCGAGATCGGTATAAAGCCGGTCGCGATGTTCATCGAGCATGGTGACGGAATCGTGCTGCGTTTGGTTGAGCGCGGCGCTCACCGCCTGGATTTCATCGCGCAAACTGGCGATCTGGTCCTGGAAAGTGTTGACGCGGGCACGCTCCTGGGTTTCGAATTCTGCCCCTAGCGCGGCCACCATAACGCGCAGCTCTTCGGCGCGGCCGTGCATCGCGGCGAACGCGCCGGCTTCATGGCTGTCTATTTCTGCGCGGAATTCGTCACTTTTCGCGTTCAAAACGGCGAAGCGGCTCTCGGTAATCTGATTGAGCCGATCGAGTTGAGCTTCGAATCGGGCCAGCGTGTCATTCACCTGTTCGGTCAATGTGTTGACCTGCTGGCCGCTTGCGGCACCGAAGTGGTTGAGCCGTTCGAACCCGGTCACCAGCTTTTCAATCTGTTCATGTGCGGTGCGGCCAGCCTGGCCGATCTGGTTGGAGGCATCGCGCGCCGAAGTTGCAATAACTGGCAGGTCGTCACGCAGTTTTCCCATATTTATCAACGCGGTATCACTGACTGTTGCGATCGCCTCTACCTGAGCGCCATTGGTGTGGATCAACGCCTGAAGCTCGCCGGCATGGGTAGACAGCCGTTCACTGGCTATGCGCCCGAAAGATTCCAGCTCGCGCGATTGTGTGCCCAGGAATTCGCGCGCCAGCGAAAGCTCGCGATTGACCGCTGCCAGCCGGTTCTCAAGCGCGCTCGCCTCTTGCCGCAGTAAAAGAGCCGTATCGCCGAAACGGACAGCTTCGCGGCGGCTCAGGCGCATGGCGAGAAGCCAGCAGGCTACGACCAGCAGGATCGGGACAGACCAGTCCATGATCCATCCCGCCCACTGTTGCGGCGTCCCGCCTGTCAGAATTTCCGCTTGAAATGCCCAGCCAAAGAACCCGGTCCACCCCGCCATGGCAAGCATCGCCAATGCGGGTACAAACCAGTCATACCAGCGCCTGCGTGGTGCCGGTTCATCAATCTCGTCGCCCGGTTCTTCGTCCAGAATTAGCGGTTCATCGCCAGCATTCTGAGCGGATTGTTCAGGCGCGTTCTGCGCGGCTTCAGGCCCGATAGCCCGGATATGCGATCCAGTCGTCATTTGCGGAAACTACTCGATTTTGAGAAAGGATAAACCCCGCTTTAACGCTTGTGCGCATATCCGCCATCCAATGGCGTATGAAAGCGGTTCCCTTGATGCAACATTGGCTGCGGCTGCGGGTGAGGACATCGCCTTGCTGGCTGAGCTACGCAACGCTTTGGTCGAAAGTGCTGAGCGGCAGCTTGACCTGATGCGCCGCGCCCGTTGTGACGGAAATTGGCGTGTTGCTGCGATGCGTCTGAAAGGGCTTGCCGCAAGCTTCCACGCGGAGGAATTGCTCAACATATCCGAAGCGGCGCTGGAAGCTGTTCCGGGCGAACCTGGCGTGCTGCGCGAGGTGGAGCAGGAGATCGCGCGGCTAGCGGGGCGGCCGCTTATTCCTGCGCACGGCTGAAACTGCCCAATTCCGCCCAATCTGGCGCTTGGCAGGCCTGCCTTGCCGCGCCTATTGTCTCCCCTAAATCCGACTAACCAAAGGCAAACGGGGGACAGGCCGCTGTGCGCAGCGCATTGCTATCGACACTGGAACTGACGCAAGCGGGCAGGCCGCGCGCGTTCGAGCGGCTTGGTGGGCGATCGCTGATCGCCTGGCAGGTGGACATGGCGCGCGACCTTGGCTGCACGCGGATAATCTGCCTCGCAGAGCGCGACAGCGAACCGTTGCAGGACCTTCACGAGGCTGTGGAAAGCGCAGGTTTGGAGTTCCAGCTGGTGCGGGGGCCGTTGCCACTGGCGCGGCTGCTTTCCGCCGATCAGGAGCTGGTGGTGATTGCCGATGGCCTGGTGATCGATCGTGAGCGCTTGGCCGCGACCATAGGAGAGCAACGCGGCGTTGCAGCCTTGCCAGCTGAGGAAGGCCTGGCCGCTGGGTTCGAGCGGATCGATGCGGAACATGCCTGGGGCGGTGTGCTGGTCACGCGGGCAAGGATTGCGGAACAACTGGCGGACATGCCGCCCGATTGTGACACAATCTCGGTTTTGCTGCGGCTCGCATTGCAGGCCGGGGCAAGGCTGGTGGATGTGAGCGCGGAGGCGCTCGATAGCGGAGAATGGCTGTTGGTGCGAGACCGCGCGGTGTTGGCACTGCGCGAGGAAGCTTTGCTTGATCGCAGTGTCGAGAGCGCCGTTTGGAGCGCGCCGGGCACTGCACTCAGCCGCCGGTTCGCCCGGGCATTGGCGCCCGATGCGTTGGATCGGGGGCCCGCTACGGCACTGGGCCTTGGGGCATTGGGTCTGCTGGGTGCTGCGGTGCTCTCGCAAATTGGCCTGAGTTTCGCAGGTTTGGCGAGCTTCATTGTAGGCGCTTTTACGCTTAAACTGGGTGAGGCACTGGGCAGGCTCAAGGCCAGGCTGCGCGGAATTGGGCCGGGAACGCGGCGCGCAGGCCTGCTGCGAAATATCCTGGATTTCTCGCTTGTGATGGCTCTTTCGCTGCCGTTCGAACTGGATTCCTTGCCGCAGCGGATGTTTCTGCCGTTGATGTTTGTGGGGCTTTTGCGCCTTGGAGAAAGTCTGGCCCCTGAAAAATGGCGTGCGGCCTGGGGTGATCGCCTCGTCGCAGCGTCGGTTTTGCTTCCGGCGGCATGGTTTGGCGTGCTGGATCAAGCAGTTGCCGGCCTCTCTTTGCTGGCACTCGGATTATGCCTGTTTTTTCGGCGAGAATCGAAGATAACGCGGGCTTAACCAAGCCGCGCTATGAGCAGGCGATGAGCGAGGCTGTGATGAAACCGCAGGAGCAGACGGAGGCAAGTGACGCCTTGCGCCATGAGCTGGCGCGTGGCGACCTTGCGCTTGCCGGAGTTGCGCCTGTTCTCAGCCACTTGCTCGCCTCTCCCGGCCAGGCCCTGGTGAGCGAAGATGTGCTTGCGCGCATGCGCGGCATGCTGGGCGATCTGGCGCGGCAGGTGCTGGCGGCGCAGGCAAGGGCAGAAGGGGCAAAGCAGGAGATAGACCCGGCAGCGGCAAGCGATCTTGCAGGCCGGTTTGCTGCCAGCAGCATCCTGGTGAGCCATTGTTATGCCATCGCGATGGAAAGCCAGCTTGGCGAGCGGCTTGAGCAAGGCGCGGCGATCGACCAGGTGCTTACGCCGCTGTTGCAGGAACTGATCGCCTCACCGGACGAAAACGTCGCGGAACTGGCCATGGCTACCATGAGCGCGCAGGCGCGTTTCATCCAGGCGCAGCGCAGAATGGACCTGCCGCTGGTCGAACTTCCGGCAGAGCTGTTTCACGAGGTGCTGGCGCTGGCAAAAAAGGCCGCCGTCGCAGAGGATGGCGGTGTGGCAGAACGGGCGGCGCAACAGCTGCGCGCCGGCTACGATGAAGGCCGTAGCAGGCTGGCCCTGCTTACCCGTCTGGTAGGCGGCCTGGCAGGAGGAATGCGCGCCGCGCTCGATCTTGAGCACGCCGGGCTGGCACTCTTCGCGACCGCAATGGCGCGGCTTTCGCAGCAACCGCGCGAACTGGCGATACTCTCGTGCCACGAACGCCAGCAAGTGCGACTTGCCCTGGCGCTGCGTGCCGGAGCACTCAAGCCTGATGAAATCACCCGCCAATTTGCGCTGATCCACCAGGATTTTGCGCTTCCCACGCAGCTGCATGACATTTCTGCGGACCAGGCGAAAGCTCTGCTCAAGGGAACCGCGGCGGGGCGCGGGCGCTAGGCCGTGGCGGCTCCCGATTCGCTTCTGGCCGCGCGCGGCCTTACCGATGGTGAGGACCGCCTGGTCTCGGCTGACCAGCCCCTGTCGGAGCTGCAGCAGCGCTGTGGAGGCCAGGTTCCCGGCAGGCTTGCCATCCCAGAACTGCTCGAACTGGTGCGGCAGGGGCGCCGAATGGGCTTGCGCCTGGCGCGTGAATTTTCTGCGCAGGATGGCGATGCGCGCGTGAGCGGCTTTGTCCGCATACATCCTTTGACGGCGGATCGCGGCGATGGTTGTGAGATCCTGATCGAGAACTGGCGGCGGGAAACTGTCGGGGCACAAGATGACCGCGAGACCACCGCAAGGCAGGACGCGATCGACAGGGCAACAGCGGAATTTACTGCGCGACTCGACGGCAAACAGCGCCTGCTCGCCGGTGAGGGCAGCGCGCCGGATCTGGCGGAATTGATTGATGAGACCCGCAAGCACGCCGGCAAGCCCTGGGTGGACTATGTCGAACTGATCGGGATCGCGCACCGTCAGCCCCTGCATTGGCGCCTGCTTGACGGGGTGCGGTGCAAGCTAGCAGGTTCGCAGCGTGACTGGCGGGCTCGCCTCATTCCACTTGGCACGGTAGCCGCCATGCCGCGCGGATTTGAATTGTTGCTGGTGGCCGATCAGCCGCCGCCGCAAGCCGAGCCGCAAAACGAAGATACGCAAGCAGGCGGCACCGGTCTGATCGGGGATGCGCTGATGCCTGCTCTGCGCCAGCCGGTAGCGCGGATCATCGCCAATGCGGAAACTATCCGATCGAAACTGGCCGGGCCCTTGCGCGCCGAATATTCGAATTATGCTGCCGACATCGTGTCAGCGGGCAGACATTTGGCCGGGTTGCTTGATGATCTGGGTGATCTCGAGGCTGTCGAGGCACCCGGATTTACCGCCGCAAAGCAGGCGATCGATCTGGCCGATATCGCCCGCAAGGCTGCCAGCATGCTGACGGCCAGGGCCAATGACAAGCGGATCGAACTGGTCAGCCCCGGCAGTGACGAGACTTGTCCCGCAACCGGTGACGCCCGGCGGGTCTTGCAGATCGTGCTCAATTTGGGCGCGAATGCGATCAACTATTCGCCCAGGGATAGCCGGGTTGAGATTTCGGTGGGGCCGTGGCGCAGTGGCTTGCCCAGCGTCAGCGTGCGCGATCAGGGCCCTGGCCTCTCACGCGAAGATCAGCAGCGGATGTTTGCGAAGTTCGAGCGGCTTGGCCGTTCGGGCGATGGCGGCTCAGGCCTTGGGCTTTACATTTCGCGCAAGCTGGCCCTGGCCATGTCGGGCTCGCTTGCGGTCGAAAGCGAGGTAGGCAAGGGGGCAACCTTCACCCTGGTTTTGCCCAAAAAAGCCTGACTGTTGGCAGGCAAGGAGCCGTATTTCATCGCTCTATGCGTCCCGATCCCCACAGCAGGATTGCGCCGACAAGCACGGTGATCGAACCGTAAAAAGCCCAGCTGCGATCTGCCAGCATGAAGCTGTTGGCAGGCCACATCACGATGCCCAGGCCTTGCAGCGTCCATAGCCCGCCCGACAGGATCAGTGCTAAACCGAATACCTGCAGGACGAGCTTGATGAACCGTCTGCCCATGCCTGCGCAGCCTCAGCGCTGGGTGAGCGGAACGTAGTCGCGCTGCGTCGGGCCGGTGTAGAGCTGGCGCGGGCGGCCGATAACCTGGCCGGGATCGGAAATCATTTCGTTCCACTGCGCAACCCAGCCAACTGTGCGGGCGAGTGCAAACAGTGCGGTAAACATGGTGGTCGGGAAACCGATCGCGGATAGGATTACGCCCGAGTAGAAGTCGACATTGGGGAACAGCTTCTTTTCCCTGAAGTAATCGTCGTTGAGCGCCATCTCTTCTAGCCGCAGCGCGGTTTCGAACACCGGATCGGTAACTTTGAGCGCCTCGAAAACTTCGCGCACGGTTTTCTGCATTACGGTCGCGCGGGGATCGTAGTTTTTGTACACCCGGTGACCGAAGCCCATCAGGCGGAACGGGTCGTTCTTGTCTTTCGCGCGCTCGATATATTGCGGAATACGGTCCGGCGTGCCGATTTCGCGCAGCATGTTGAGCGCGGCCTCATTGGCGCCGCCATGTGCCGGGCCCCACAGGCATGCGATGCCGGCCGCGATGCAGGCAAAGGGGTTGGCACCAGACGATCCGGCCAGGCGGACGGTGGATGTCGATGCGTTCTGCTCGTGATCGGCGTGGAGGATGAATATCCGGTCCATCGCGCGCTCAACGGCGGGATGCAGTTCATATTCCTCGGCCGGAACACCAAAGGTCATGCGCAGGAAGTTGCCCGTATAGCTGAGCGAATTGTCCGGATACATGAACGGCTGACCTACGGCATATTTGTAAGCCATTGCCGCGATCGTGGGCATCTTGGCGATCAGCCGGTGGCTGCTGATCTTGCGATGCTCGGGATCGGAAATGTCGGTGCTGTCATGATAAAAGGCCGACAGTGCGCCAACCACCCCGCACATCACCGCCATCGGGTGCGCATCGCGGCGGAAGCCGCGATAGAGCACCGAAAGCTGCTCGTGCAGCATGGTGTGCCGCGTTATGGTGTATTCGAAATCCTCGAATTCATCCTTGCTTGGCAGTTCACCATTCAGGAGCAGATAGGCGACTTCCATGAAGCTGGAATGTTCGGCCAGTTGGCCGATGGGATAGCCGCGGTGCAGCAGCACCCCTTCTTCGCCGTCGATATAGGTAAGTGCGCTTTCGCAGCTCGCGGTCGACTTGTAGCCCGGATCGAAAGTGAACGCGCCTGTCTGCCCATAGAGCTTGCGGATATCGATGACATCGGGCCCAACGCTTCCTTCCAGGACAGGGAATTCGTGGCTCTGGCCCCCAAGTTCGAGTTTCGCGTGTTTGTCCGCCAAATTCTGTCTCCTTTAATCGTGCTCGTGTTCAGCCCGCCGCAACAGCCTGCGCGTCGATCCGTGCCAACGCCTCTGCCCGTCCTAAAAGGATCAGAACATCGAAGATACCGGGCGAGGTTGTCGTACCGGTAAGGGCTGCGCGCAGGGGCTGCGCGAGCTTGCCAAGGCCCAATTCAAGTTCCTCGGCGAGTGCTTTCGTAGTGGCTTCGAGTGCTTCGATTGTCCAGTCATTTTCCGCCCGTAAACGGTCGGCAACAAGTGCGAGCCGCTGCCGCGCGTCGCCATCGAGCAGGGCGGCAGCTTTTTCGGTCATTTCCAGCGGGCTTTTGCGGAACAGGAAGGCGGCACCTTCGGCCAGTTCCATCATGCTGCGCGCGCGCACCTTCAGCACCGGCATGGCCCGGGTCAGCAGGGCAATATCGACTTCGCCTGCGATCATCGGCGCGCAAATCCGGGCCAGACGCGCATCATCTGCCTCGCGGATGTAATGCCCGTTGAGGTTTTCGAGCTTCTTGAGGTCGAAGCGCGAGGCGCTTTTGCCGACACCGTCGAGATCGAACAACTCGATCGCTTCCTCGCGGGTAAACTCCTCGCGGTCGCCATGTCCCCAGCCAAGCCGCAACAGATAGTTGAACAAGGCTTCCGGCAGGATGCCCATTTCGTCGCGATAGGCGTCCACGCCCAGTGCACCATGACGCTTGGACAGCTTGGCGCCATCCGAGCCATGGATCAGCGGGATATGCGCATAGATCGGATCGCCCCAGCCGCCTTCAATCTGCTCCATTGCGCGATAGATTGGCAGTTGGCGGAAGGCGTTGTTCAAGTGATCGTCACCGCGGATGATGTGAGTCACGCCCGTATCGCGATCGTCGACCACGGCGGCGAGCATATAGGTGGGTGTGCCGTCAGCGCGCAGGATGATGTAATCGTCAAGCTCGGCATTGCGGACTGTCACCTGGCCCTGGACCTGGTCAGCGATGGTGGTTTCGCCGTCCTCTGGCGTTTTCAGGCGGATCACGAAAGGCGTTCCGGCGGGTGCTTCGGAGGGGTCGCGGTGGCGCCACCGGCCATCATAGCGGATCGGCTGCCTGGCGGCGCGCTGGGCCGCGCGCATCTCTTCCAGTTCTTCCTGGTTGGCATAACATTTGTAGGCAAAGCCGTGTTCGAGCAGCTTCTCAGCAACTTCGACATGACGCGAGCCCCGCTCTGACTGGTAAATAGTGTCGCCGTCATAATCGAGGCCAAGCCAGTCCAGCCCATCAAGAATCGCGTCAATTGCTTCCTGGGTGGAGCGCTTGCGATCGGTGTCTTCGATCCTGAGCAGCGCCTTACCGCCATGATGCCGCGCGAAAAGCCAGTTGAACAGCGCGGTTCGCGCGCCGCCAATATGCAGGAAACCAGTGGGGGAGGGGGCAAAGCGGGTAACCACTGCGCCGGCCTGCACCCCGCTTTCGCTTGCCATAAGTCTTTGTTTCCTTTCCAATGCCTTGATGGCGATATCTAACCCGCCTGTGGTGCCTATCGGGGGCGGTGCCGACAGCGGCGATGCTGCATTGCAGCGCCATTGGCGCATGGCGCCGCGCTTGTCCAGCGTGGCTGAACTCGCCGACCGGTTCCTGGCCAGCTCTGGCTTCGACCGTGCGCCATGGCTCACTGTAGCATTTGCGATGGGCATTGCGTGCTGGTTTGTGCTTGCCGGGCCATGGCAATGGAGTGCGGCAGCGGGCGCGGGGCTGATCGCAGCCCTGGCGGGAGCGGCATTGTGGCAGGACAATCACGGCGTGTCAGGCAGGCCGCATCTGCGCCAGGCGCTGATTTCGCTCGGACTATTGTTCGCCGCCGGACTTGCGGTAATCTGGATGCGTTCGGAGATCGCCGGCGCTGAGCCGATAGAGCGCCCCAGGGTCGAGCTGTTGCAGGGCTATGTCCTTGAACGTGAGGACCGCGCGGCAGAGGGTCGCATCCGGCTGACCTTGGCGGTGCGCGATGCCGAAACCGCCGAAGCTCGCAAATTTCGGATCAATGTACCGCTCGATCAGGCGCGCGATGAAATGGCGGAGGGGGCAGTGGTGAAGCTGCGCGCGCGGCTGATGCCGCCAGCTTCGCCAATGCTCCCCGGTAGTTATGATTTCGCCCGAGCAGCCTGGTTCCAGGGTCTTTCTGCAACCGGCAGTGCCATTGGTGAGGTGGAGGTGATTGCTTCGGCCCAGCGCTCGCAGCACCTCAAGGCAGTGCAGCGCGCACTGGCCGGGCATGTGCGCGGTGAGCTTGGCGGGCCTGCCGGTACCATTGCCGCCGCATTTGCCAGCGGCGATCGCGGGGCCATATCGAACGCTGACGAGGAGGCCATGCGCGACGCGGGGCTCACCCACCTGCTGTCGATCAGCGGCCTGCATGTCAGCGCAGTTATCGCTGCCGCATATTTGTTGGCGTTGAAGCTGCTGGCGCTGTGGCCAACGCTGGCTCTGCGCTTTCGGTTGCCGATTGTCGCGGCAGCGGCCGGGGCGCTGGCGGGGATCGGCTATACCTTGCTCACCGGAGCCGAGGTTCCAACGGTGCGCAGCTGCATCGGTGCCCTTCTGGTGCTTTTGGCGCTGGCACTGGGCCGCGATGCACTGTCGCTGCGGATGGTGGCTACGGCTGCTTTTGTCGTGCTGCTGATGTGGCCGGAATCGCTTGCCGGTCCCAGTTTTCAGATGAGCTTTGCCGCTGTTCTGGCGATAGTGGCGTTGCATGATGCCGGGCCGGTGAAGGCTTTTCTCGCGCCGCGCGAAGAAGGCTGGTTGGCGTGGGTTTCGCGGCGCGGGTTGATGCTGCTTGTGACCGGCCTGATAATCGAGCTTACGCTGATGCCAATCGTGCTGTTCCACTTTCACCGGGCCGGGGTCTATGGAGCCTTCGCCAATGTGGTTGCCATCCCACTTGTTACGCTTGTGTCGATGCCGCTGATCGCCATTGCGCTGCTGCTCGACCTGGTGGGGCTAGGGGCTCCGGTATGGTGGCTGGCAGGCAAATCGCTCGATTTGTTGCTGGCTATTGCGCACTGGACGGCAGCGCAGCCCGGCGCGATCAAGCTGATGCCGCAAATGAGCGGGCCGACTTTCGCGCTTTATGTCGCGGGTGGATTGTGGCTGGCGCTGTGGCGAGGGCGCAGGAGGCTGGCTGGCTTGGTGCCGGTGGCGATTGCGACGCTGTTGCTGATGATCACGCCGGTTCCCGATGTGCTTGTTTCGCGTGACGGGCGGCATGTCGGGATCACCATGTTCGATGCGGATGGCAACAAGAGCCGGTTGGCGAGCTTGCGCCACAGCCGGTCCGAATATGCGCGCGACAACTTGCTCGAACTGGCGGGAGTTCAGGGTGAGCCGGTCACGATCGAAGACTGGCCGGGCGCGCGATGTAGCCGGGAATTCTGCTCCGTGGTGATCAAGCGCGGCGGGCGTAGCTGGAGCCTGCTCCTTTCCCGCAGCAATCTGCGGGTGGAAGAGCGTGCGCTTGCTGCCGCCTGCGAGCGCGCCGACATTGTTGTGGCAGATCGCTGGCTTCCCGCATCATGCCGCCCGCGTTGGCTCAAAGCGGACAAGCGCTTTCTGGAGCAGTCAGGCGGCCTCACGATAATGCTTGGCCGGCGCGAGATACAGACCGTGGCCGAGCATCAAGGGCAGCATGGCTGGTGGCGCGCCGGTGCCGGGGATTGAGGAGGACAAGGCCCGGCGCGCAATCTCACCCCTAGTGATAACGACGCAAGAGCCCTGCAAGCTTGCCCTGCACCACAACCTCATGCGGAGCATAGATTTGCGGGTCATAGGCGCCATTGGCAGGATCGAGACGGATCATCCCGTTTTCGCGCCGCAGATATTTGAGCGTAGCTTCCTCGTTGCGGATCAGAGCCACCACGATTTCACCATCGCGCGCGGTATCGGTGCGCCGCACCAGCGCATAATCGCCGTCGAAAATCCCGGCCTCGATCATCGAATCGCCTGAAACTTCGAGCGCGTAGTGCTCGCCCGGGCCGAGCAGCGCCGCGGGAACCGGCATGCTAGAACGGCCTTCCAGGGCTTCGATCGGTGCACCCGCCGCGATGCGGCCGTGCAGCGGCACTTCGATCACGTCATTGGCAGCTTCCGGCGCGGTCGATGCGGGGCTGGCCGTGCGCGCAATGACAGCATTCGCCATGACGCTGCGCCCTGCAGGGGTAGAATTCTCCGGCATCCTGATGACTTCAAGCGCCCGCGCGCGATTGGCCAGCCGGCGGATGAAGCCGCGTTCCTCAAGCGCCGAAATCAGGCGGTGCACGCCCGATTTGCTCTTGAGATCGAGCGCTTCCTTCATTTCCTCGAAACTTGGCGAGATGCCGGTCTCTTCAAGCCGTTGCTGGATAAACCGGATCAGTTCGTGCTGCTTTGCCGTCAGCATGGCGAAAACCTCCCTTGGCCGCCTGTCCTGCGTTCCCATAAATATGGTGAACGAATGAGGAACAATTAGGCAACACGATTCGGTAAGTCAAGCAATTCCGCCATTTTCAAGCAGGATAACCGGAACAGACGTTCCTGCTTCGATCCGGCCACCGTTCGGCGCACGATCGATCAGGCAATTTGCGTTGGCAAGTGCGCCCAGCGCGGACGAGTCCTGCGAATCGGCAAGCGTAACGTGCTTGCCATCCCAGCGGGCGCGCAGGAATTCATGGCGTGTGCCAACCGCTGGCAATTCGCATCCCGATGGCAGCAGCGCCCTTCGCGGCAGGGGGTCAGCGGCTCCCATTGCGGCGCGGATCAGCGGCAGCACGAACAGGAAGCATGTAACGAAGCTCGACACCGGATTGCCGGGCAAACCGAAAATCACCTGCCTGCCATCGCTGTGCTCGCGCGTTGCCACCATGATCGGCTTGCCCGGCTTCATCGCGACCTTCCAGAAATCTAGATTGGCGCCCCAGGCCTCAAGCGCAGGGCGCATCAGATCGTGATCTCCAACCGAGGCGCCGCCAGTAGTGACCAGGAGGTCAGCGCCCTCAGCTTCGGCCAGCGCTTTTGCCAGCGCATCGGCGTCATCCGGCACAGGGCCAAGCCGCGTTACCCGGCAACCGAGCGCCTTGAGCATTACCGCGATCATCGCGCCATTGCTGGCTGGGATCTGGTGCTCAGCGCAATCCATCGGGTCAGCGGCCAATTCATCGCCGCTGTCGAGCACTGCCACCGATGGCGCGCGGCGTATCTCAAGCTCGGCGTGGCCAGCGCTCAGCGCAAGCGCAAGCTGGGCGGGGCCAATTCTGGTTCCGGCGCAAACTACGACATCCCCTTCGGCGAAGTCGGAACCGCGTTGGCGAACGTGACGCAGTGAATCGGGAAAATCCTCCACACATGAGACAGTCTCGCCTTCGACCTTCGCATTTTCCTGGATCAGCACACGATCCGCACCAGCGGGAATATGCGCCCCGGTTGAAATGCGCACGGTTTCGCCAGCTTCAAGCGCACGAGCGAAGGGTGCCCCCGCGCGGCTTTCACCTACCAGGCGCCATGGCCCGGCTGCTTCGCCGCCAATCGCATAGCCATCCATGGCCGAAAGGTTGGCAGGCGGCTGAGTTCGCCGCGCTCGCAAGTCATGCGCGAGATAAAGGCCGACCGCATCCTCACACGAAATCCGCCTCACCGGCATGGGTTGCACCAGCGCCAATACCCGGGCCTGCGCTTCTTCAGGGGTAAGCATTGCCACCATGATCAATCGGCGGTCCAGTGGCCTGACTTGCCGCCGCGCTTTTCAAGCAGGCGAACCTCGCCGATCACCATGCCCTTGTCGAGCGCCTTGGCCATGTCGTAGATTGTCAGCAGCGCGGTGGAAGCGGCCACCATTGCTTCCATCTCCACGCCGGTCTTGCCGGTCAACGTAGCTACTGCGGTTACCCGCACGCCGTCATCTTCAAAGGCGAAGTCGATATTGACGGCATCCAGGCTGAGCGGGTGGCACAGCGGGATCAATTCGCCGGTTCTCTTCGCCGCCATGATCCCCGCGATTCGTGCGGTGCCCAGCACGTCGCCCTTGGGGGCATCACCTGCCTTGATCGCAGCGAGCGCCTCTGCGCTCATGCGGATCACGCCGCCCGCCCGCGCCATGCGCCCTGTGGCAGGCTTGGCGCTCACGTCGACCATGCGCGCATTACCGCTTTCATCGAGATGGGTCAGGCTTTTGCTCATGCTTTCTACAATACCTTGGCGAATCGAAACCCTACAGGATGGAACACATGGAACACAGTCATGAGAAAGGAAAACCGGGCGCTGATGAAAGGGCTTGCAAGCCGGGCTCTGCGAGTGGGGATCGACGGAACATGTCGCTGCTTATGCCGCAGATCCAGATTGTAGGACAGTCCAGGGTCAGGACCCTAGCCTTGCAGCAGCGCCCGCGTGGCCGCTTCGACATCATCCTGCCGCATCAGGCTCTCCCCGACCAGGAAAGCACGCACGCCTGAATTCGCCAAACGCGTGCAATCGTCATGGCTGTTGATCCCGCTTTCACTGACGAGCAATGCGCCGGGCGGTGCGAGTGAAGAAAGCCGTTCGGTCGTAGAAAGATCAGTCCTGAAAGTCTTCAAATCGCGATTGTTGACGCCAATCAGCCGAGAGGCGAGCCGGGCGGCGCGCTCCATCTCGGCCTCGTCGTGTACCTCGACCAGCACATCCATGCCGCGTTCAATTGCCGCAGCTTCGATCTCTGCCATTTCAGCGTCGCCAAGCGCAGCAACGATGATCAGGATCGCGTCCGCCCCGATGCTGCGCGCTTCGGCCACCTGCCATGGATCAACCATGAAATCCTTGCGCAGAACCGGCAGGCCGCATGCTGCGCGCGCCGCCTTGAGGTAATCCTCATGACCCTGGAAATAGGGCGCGTCGGTCAGGACAGAGAGGCATGCGGCGCCGCCGGCCTGATAGGCGCGGGCGTGCTGATCAGGTCGGAAATCCTCGCGGATCAGGCCCTTGGAAGGCGAGGCTTTCTTGACCTCCGCGATCAGCGCAAAGCCACCGACAGACTTGATGCGCAGCGCTGCTTCAAAGCCGCGCGGTGCGCTTTGCCCGGCGGCGAGATGGTCGAGCGCGGTGACCGAGGATTCGGCGCGCCTTTGCGCAACCTCGATCCGCTTGGTGGCGCAGATTTCTTCGAGTTTGTTCATCATTTTCCTCGTCATTCCCGCGTATGCGGGAATCCAGATTGCGAGGGGAACGGCTCCGCTGTGGATCCCCGCTTTCGCGGGGATGACGAACAGCGAGTGTAATTGGTCATCATTTTGCCATCTCGATCCAGCGCGCCAGCAATGCCGCCGCCTTGCCGCTGTCGAGCGCTTCGGCCGCCATGGCCGCGCCTTCGACCCAGTCTTCGGCCTTGCCCGCAACCATCAGGGCCGCTGCGGTATTGAACTTGACGGTTTCGCGATAGGCACCCGGCTCGCCTGCCAGCAAGGCGGCGAGTGCCTTTGCATTATGGGCCGGATCTCCGCCGCGAATAGCTTCAAGCGGCGCGTGCTCCAGCCCGGCCATTGTCGCATCCACACGCCGCATTTCGAAATCATTGCCGGTTACGTCGGCCAATTCGTTACCCCCGGCAAGGCTCAGCTCGTCCAGCCCTTCGTCGCCCGAGACGATGAAGGTGCGATCGCTGCCAAGCCGCGCTGCCGCGTCGCCATAGATCGAGACGTAGCCGGGGCGGGCAATGCCGATCAGTTGGCGCCGCACGCCAACCGGGTTGGACAGCGGCCCCATGAGGTTGAAGATCGTGCGGCGGGCAAGTCTCTTGCGGATGGGCTGGATGCGCACCATCGCCGGGTGGTGATTGGGGGCAAACAGGAAGCAGATGCCGATTTCCGCCAGCGTCTTTTCCGCGGTGCGCCCGGCGGCGGCCATGTCGAGCCCCAGGACTTCGAGCGTATCGGCCACGCCCGAAAGCGAGGAGATCGCCCGGTTGCCGTGGCGGGCGACCGGCACACCGCAGGCCGCGACAACCAGGCCTACTGCGGTTGACACGTTCAGCGTATGGTGGCCATCCCCGCCGGTTCCGCACACATCGATCGCATTTGCGGGTCCAGCGACCGGAATATAGCGGGCCCTGAGCGCGCGGGCTGCACCCGCGATCTCGTCTGCGGTTTCGCTGCGCTCTGTCATTGCCAGCAGGAACCGCGCGATTTCCTCATCGCTGGCCTCGCCGTCAAGGATCCAGCCGAACACCTCTTCGGCCTCGGCTTCGGTCATATGCGGTACGGCAAGGGGCAGGGTCTTCATGCCGCCTCCTTCACCTCGAGCCCGCAGATACGCAGAAAGTTGGCCAGCAGCGCGTGGCCGTGCTCGGTGGCGATGCTTTCAGGGTGGAACTGGACCCCGTGGATCGGCAGCTCGCGGTGGCGGAAACCCATGGTGAAGCCATCGTCGGAAGTGGCGTTGACGGCGAGATCATCCGGCTGATTGCGCACCACCAGGCTGTGATAGCGGGTGGCGGTGAAGGGCGAGGGGAGCCCCGTGAACACACCGCTGCTATCATGGCTGATCGGGGAAGTCTTGCCGTGCATCAGCCCGCCGCGCTCGACCATACCGCCGAATTGCTGACCGATCGCCTGATGGCCCAGGCACACGCCAAGCAGCGGCTTGCCGGCATCGGCGCAAGCGGAAACGAGATCGAGGCTGATCCCCGCTTCATTGGGCGTGCAGGGGCCGGGCGAGATCAGGAAACCCGCGGCATTGGTGCTGATCGCTTGCGCGGCGCTCAGCGCGTCATTGCGTTCCACCTGCACCTTGGCGCCCAGCTCCAACAGGTAATGGACCAGGTTGAAAGTGAAGCTGTCGTAATTGTCGATAACCAATATGGTCGGTGCGCAGGTCATGGCGCCGCCGTGTCGCGTTTTGTCACGACAATCAAGGGCCCGATCGCGGCACCGTCGTCAAGCCGCTCGGTCACCGGGTCCCATAAGGCGGACACCCCCCCATCAAGAGCGAGGGCGGCGGGCGTCTTGAGTTCGTCACGGAAATAGCGCGCGAATTGCCCGAAACTGATCGCTGCTTCGGAAATGACGAAATGCGCCTTGCCCTCGGCATCGATACCCACCCCGTTGCGGATGCTGCGCGAAGGGCCGTCATCCTGGAATTCGGGATGCAACTCGCCGTCGATCACCAGCATCGGGCCCGATTGGGTACCGAATTTCGGGCGGTCACTGACATTGTAGAGGAAGTTGTTCGACGTGCGGATTTCCCACTTGCCATCGCTGCCGAAAAACACACCGTTGGGCTGGAGGTGGAAATTGCCATCACCCTCCTCACGGTTGAGCTCCACAAGCCGCTCGCCTTCCTCGACGTAATAGCCCAGCGGGCTGCCATCATCCTTGAACATGCCGCCGTTCATGGCGAAGGCCACCACCGCCGCTTGCTCGCCCAGCGCCTTGCCATAGGTGCGTAGCGAACGGTATCTCACCCCGTTAGGATCGGACAGCACCATGGCAATCCGGTGCTTGGCCGGATCGGCAACGCAATGGGTCAGCGGCACAGCCTCGAACACCACGACCTCGCAAGCCGAAGCCTCGCGCCGCAGTGCCACGCGCTGTTCGGATTTTGAGCCGATTTCGGTGCGGGTCACCGGCTCGCCGCCCTCAACGTCGCAAGCGGTAAGCGCCAGCAAAGGCGCAGTAAGCAGCAGCGCACGCATCACTGGCCGAACCCCGGTTCGCTGGCGACGCGGGCGGCTTCCCTTGCAGCCGCAATCAACGCGCCGGCCTTGGCCTTGCATTCGGCCAGCTCGGCGTCCGGGTCGCTGTCAGCCACGATCCCGGCACCTGCTTGCACATGCATCATCCCGTCCTTGATCACGGCGGTCCGCAACACGATGCAACTGTCGACCGATCCATCTGGCGAAAAATAGCCGACGCCGCCGGCATAGGCCCCGCGCGCCTCTGGCTCGAGCTCGGCGATGATTTCGCAGGCGCGGATCTTGGGCGCACCGCTGACCGTGCCCGCCGGGAAGCCCGCGAACAGCGCGTCAAGCGCATCGTGCGAAGAATCGAGCTGGCCGATGACATTGCTGACAATATGCATGACGTGGCTGTAGCGCTCGATGGTAAAGCTTTGGGTCACCTCGACCGATCCCGTGGTGGCCACCCGGCCGACATCATTACGCCCCAGATCAAGCAGCATGAGATGTTCCGCCCGTTCCTTGGGATCGGCAAGCAGGCTGGTTTCGTTGGCGGCATCTTCTGCTAGCGTGGCACCGCGCGGCCGCGTGCCCGCGATGGGGCGGATGGTCACTTCGCCATTTCGCACGCGCACCAGTATCTCCGGGCTTGATCCGACTACGGCAAAACCCGGCAGGTCGAGGAAATAAAGAAAGGGCGAAGGGTTCACCCGCCGCAATGCTCGATAAAGTTCGATCGGCGGCAGCGGGAACGGCGTGGTGAAGCGTTGGGCCAGCACCACCTGGAAAATGTCGCCCGCCGTGATGTAATCCTTGGCGCGCAGCACCATCGCCTTGTAATCTTCGGCTGCGATCACCGGTTCAAGCGCCATATCTGGCAGGCCCTGCGCCGGTGTGTGCGGCGCAATGGTACCGGCAAGGCGCCGCAGCACATCGTCAATCCGCTCGCCTGCGCGCTCGATCGCTGTATCGGGATTCTTCGCCGCCCAGATCGGCGCGATGGCGAAGAGTGCATCGGTGAGCCCGTCGAACACCAGGATCACAGTCGGGCGCACGAACAGCATGTCGGGCAGGTCAAGCGGGCTGGCGGGCGCGCGCGGCAGATCTTCAACCAGGCCGACGGTTTCAAACCCGAAATAGCCGACCAGGCAAGCGAGCGCGGGTGGCAGCCCCTCTGGCACGTCGATACGGCAGGAATCGGCCAGTGCACGCAAGGCATCAAGGCTGCCCGTCTCGCATGGTTCGAACGCAGCGCGATCGTGTTGCCAGTCGGCATTGATTTCTGCCGTGTTCCCGCGCGCACGAAAAACCAGGTCAGGGTCAAGGCCGAGCAGGCTGTAGCGCCCCCGCACCTCGCCGCCTTCGACCGATTCAAGCAGGAAGTCCCCACGCCCCGGCTCGATCAGCTTGGCTGCCGCACCCACTGGTGTTTCGGTATCCGCGATGACCTTGCGCCACACCAGCGCAGGCTTGCCCGCGGCAAGCGCGGCGGCTGCGGTGGCGGAATTATCCGTCAAACGGGGGCCTGCGGCAGGGGGCAAGCGGGCGTTTCCTCTAATTTTCGCCGGTGAGCTGACGCCGCACTGCAGCGACCGCCGCCGGATTGGTCTCGACGCCGATTTCGGCTCGAATCGCGCGGGTCAGCTGCGATGCCAGTTCATCGCCCATCGGGCCGCGCATTTGCCGCTGCGCGGAAGCGATCAACGGATTGTCGGGCGCAACTTTGGGCGTCTCGATATTCTGCAGGTCAACCACAAACCAGCCGATATCATTCGGTGCTTCGAGCCGCTTGGTAGAGCCTTCGGCCATGCTGAACATCAACGCCAGCGCAGGCGGAATCTGCTGGCCCTGGGCGAGCAGGTCCTGGCGATCGAGGCTGAGAAGGTCCGGCGGGGGAAGGGTTACTGGCTCTTCGCGCAGCGCCTCCGCCAATGTAGCGCCATCGCGCACGCGCTTGATCACCCGGTCGGCTGCCTCGCGCGCCTTGCGGGCGCCTTCATGGAGCCTCCAGTCGAACACCACCTGTTCGCGAATTTCCTTGAGCGGGGCGGCGGCGGAAGGCGTGGTATCCGAAACCTCGAAAATCAGGAAAGTGGTTCCACGAACCAATTCGGCTAGTTGCGGTTCGCCTTCTTCCATCTGGAAAGCGGTGCTGATGGCACCCTGCAATTGCGGTGGCAAGGTGGCCGCAGGATTGCCGTAGATTCGGCCATCTGCGGTAATCGGCGCGGTGGTTTCCAGCGCGACACCAAGTTCCTCGGCCATTTGCGAAAGGGCTACGCCGCCTGAAATCTCTTCTTCGACCCTTGCGCTCAGATCTGCGAGGGCTTGCGCGCGCTTTTCTTCAGTCAATGCCTCGCGGATTTGCGGGGTGGCCTGGGCAAGATTACGCTCCGGTATCCGGTTGATCCTGTCGACTCGCACCAAATGCCAGCCAAGCGGGCTGCGCGCGGGTTCAGCGATGCTGCCTTGCGCGGCGGCAAACGCCGCGTCAGCCACTGCGCCGCTCGTGGTATTGGCAAATTCCTCGCGTTCGACCGGGCCGACCACGGTTGTACTGAACCCCGCACTGCGCGCCGCCGCCGCCAGGGCTGATCCACCGCTGGCCTGCTGGAGCAAGGCTTTGGCCGCATCCTCGGTCGGCACAATCAATTGCGTGAAGGTGCGTTGCTCGCGCGCGGCATATTGGGCCCGGTCGCGCTGGTAACGCGCTGCAATCTCGGCTTCTGTCGGAGCAAGATCCGTATCGAGGTTGTCCAGCCCGAAAGTGGCGTAACGCAACACGCGGCGTTCTGGCCGGATGTAATCGTCACGGTTTTCCTTGTAGTAGGCGGCCAGTGCAGTTTCGCTTGGATCATCCTTCGGGGCAAATTGCGCTGATGGAATGAAACCCACCGCACCGTCGCGCCGCTCAAGCAGCAAGGCGCTATACCGCGTTGCCAGCTTACGGGGCATCTGTATGCCGCTGAGGCCCGGTGCCAGAATCTGCGTGACCAGAATGCTGTCGGCAAGATCTTGCCGCAGCATCGCTTCGCTCAATCCCTGCTGCCGCAGGGCCGCCTGGAAGGCGGCACTGCTGAAATTGCCATCCGGACCGCGAAAGGCACCGATTTGCAGGATCTCGCTATTGACCAGGTTCTTGCCTGCCCTGAGGCCGTATTTCTCCGCATAATTGCCCACGGAATAACGATCGATCATCTGTTGAAGCACTTCGTCAAGTCCGCCTTGTGCGGTGAACATGGCCATTGTGATGGCCGGGTTTTCCTGCCGCACCTGGTCAACCGCGTTGCTTACCGCGCGTCCGAACTCGGCATTGCCAATCTTTTCGTCGCCCACCACGGCAACCCGGTCGCCCCCGGACACCCCCCCGAAAACGTTTTGATTCGCCACATCGCTGCTGGCAAAGGCGAATGCGATCAGGACCAGAAAACCCAGCGTCAGGCCGAGGCCAAGTTTCGAACTGAAGAAATTACGAAAAAATGTGATCATGGATTTAGGCGATCCGCAGCTAGATGCCTCGCGCAGTTGCGAGAACGAAGTTGATGGCTCGCGCCTTATCGGCCCAGCGGCGCTGCCGCAACAGCCGAGACGCGTTCTTGCCGCAACAGTGAAGAAACGGTTTTGACTGGAAAAGAAAGGTCGGCTAGCGGGGCCCGCCGCGCAGCCCCTATGTTGAAAGGGCTGGATTCGTAGATAGCAGGATATCTCCCATGGCCGAACGGCCCTATATTGTTGGCAATTGGAAAATGAACGGCACGCGTGCCATGCTGTCAGAAGCGCGCGCGATCGACCGTGCGGCGCAGCGGCACATGAAGGTCGAGGTGGCGATTGCACCGCCATACACACTGATCCATGCGGTGCACCGCGAAGTCGAACAAATCGGTGTGGGTGCGCAGGATTGCCACCCGGGCACCGATGGGGCCTTCACCGGTGACATTTCCGCCAGCATGCTGGCCGATGCCGGTGCCAAATTCGTGATCGTGGGTCATAGCGAGCGCCGACAGGGGCATGGTGAAAGCAATGCTCTGGTGCGCGAGAAGGCGCAGGCCGTGCTGGATGCGGGGATGCGGGTGATCATGTGCTGCGGCGAGGACGCCAAAACGCGCGGTGCAGGCAAGGCGGCCAGCTTTGTTACGCATCAGCTGAAGGATTCGCTGCCGGGAATTGAAAACGCTGCTGACCGGTTGACCGTGGCTTATGAGCCGATCTGGGCGATCGGCACCGGCAACACCGCAAGCCCGCAGGACATCGCCGAGATGCATCGGGAAATTCGCAACTTGCTGATCGAGCTTTACGGCGAGGAGCAGGGCGGCGGCGTGCGCATCCTTTATGGCGGTTCGGTAAACCCGGAAAACGCCCGCGAGATTTTTGCCACTGAAGAAGTGGGCGGTGCATTGGTTGGCGGAGCAAGCCTGACGGCTGATAGCTTCATGGGCATCGCGCTCGCTGCCGGAGATATGCTCGACAATTGATGCGCGGCGTCCTGCGGGCATTGCGTGCGCGGGATCGCCTGGCGCAGCAGCCCTTGTCGATTGCGCACCGCTGCCCTAAATGCGGGCCTGCAAGCTAGATAGGATTACCATGTCACTGTTCCTGTTCCTCACTGTCGTTCAAACGCTGGTCGCAGCCGGGCTGGTCGGCGTGATCCTGATGCAGCGTTCAGAGGGCGGTGGACTTGGCATTGGTGGCAGCCCCGGCGGCCTGATGGGCGCGCGCGGCGCGGCGGATTTCCTGACCCGCTCGACGCGCTGGCTGGCGATCCTGTTCGTAGCCTTGTCGATCGCGCTTGCCGCAGTGGCGGTGGAAACCGCTGGAGGCGAAGAAATCAGCAGCACGCTTGAGCGCACGGTGGCTCCGGCAACTGATCCGCTTGCCGCACCGGTTGATCCGCTCGCTCCGGCGCCGGCGCCGGTGCAAGGTGAACCGACCAGCGACGATCCGCTAGTCGGCGCGACCGAATAGCCACAAACTGACCACGATTGTGGATTGCGGGTGATCCCGCGCGCCAAATCGCTTGCCACGAATCCGTTTCACCGCTTAAGGCCCGACCCCCATGGCGCGGTATATTTTCATCACCGGCGGCGTGGTCTCCTCGCTCGGCAAAGGTCTCATGGCGGCAAGCCTCGGCGCGCTGCTGCAAGCGCGCGGCTACAAGGTTCGCATCCGCAAGTTCGATCCCTATCTCAATGTCGATCCGGGCACGATGAGCCCGTACCAGCACGGTGAAGTCTATGTCACTGATGATGGGGCGGAAACCGATCTGGATCTGGGCCATTACGAGCGCTTTACCGGGGTTTCCGCGCGGCAGAGCGACAATATCACTTCGGGCCGGGTCTATCGCGATATCATCGCCAAGGAGCGGCGCGGGGATTACCTCGGCGCCACGGTGCAGGTGATCCCGCATGTGACCGACGCGATCAAGGAATTCGCGCTGGCGGGCCAGGACGATCATGATTTCATCCTGTGCGAGATCGGCGGCACGGTGGGCGACATTGAATCATTGCCGTTCATGGAAGCGATCCGGCAGCTCAGGAACGAGCTCGAACCCTTCCAGACCGTGTCCGTGCATGTCACGCTCGTCCCCTATATCGCCGCGGCAGGCGAGCTGAAGACCAAGCCGACGCAGCACTCGGTTCGCGAACTGGCCAGCCTGGGGATCAAGCCCGACGTGCTGCTGTGCCGCGCCGAACACCCGATTCCCGAGGGCGAGCGGCGCAAGATCGCGCAATTCTGCAACGTGCGTGCCGAAGCGGTGATCCCCGCGCTCGATGCACCGTCGATCTATTCGGTGCCGCTGCAATACCACCAGGAAGGCCTCGATGCAGAGGTGCTGCGCGCTTTTGGCATCACCGATGCGCCCGAGCCCGATCTGTCGGCCTGGGATGACGTTACCGATCGCTATTTCAACCCCGAAGGCGAGGTGACGATTGGCGTGGTGGGAAAATATGTCGGCCTTCCCGACGCCTACAAGTCACTCAACGAGGCATTGGTCCACGGCGGGCTCGCCAACCGGGTCAAGGTCAATATCAAGTGGATCGATGCCGAAATCTTCGAGGGCGACGACGCGGAGATCACCTCAAGGCTCGAGCCGCTCCACGGTATTCTGGTGCCAGGCGGTTTCGGCGAGCGCGGGGCCGAAGGCAAGATTGCCAGTGTGCGCTTCGCCCGTGAGCGCAAGGTTCCTTTTTTCGGCATTTGCCTGGGCATGCAGATGGCCTGCATCGAAGCGGCACGCTCTGCCGGTTTCGAGGCTGCAACCTCAAGCGAATTTGGCGAGACCTCAGAGCCTGTAGTGGGGATCATCACAGAATGGATGAGCGAGGAGGGATTGCAGACCCGCGAAGCAGGCGGCGACCTTGGCGGCACGATGCGGCTTGGCGCCTACGATGCAAAGCTTTCACTCAACAGCCATGTTTCGCGGATCTATGGCGGGGTGGAAATGATCTCCGAACGGCACCGGCACCGCTACGAAGTCAACTCCGCTTACATCGAGCCGCTGGAAGCGCATGGCCTGATCTTTTCGGGAATGTCGCCGGACGGGCTGTTGCCTGAAATCGTGGAACGGCCGGACCACCCGTTCTTCATCGGGGTACAGTTCCACCCCGAACTGAAATCCAAGCCGTTTGATCCGCACCCCTTGTTCGCCGGATTCGTGGCGGCAGCAGTTGATCAATCGCGCCTCGTCTGAGTGGTAAATTC
This sequence comes from Altererythrobacter chaiwopuensis, assembly GCF_054957755.1. Taxonomy (NCBI): domain Bacteria; kingdom Pseudomonadati; phylum Pseudomonadota; class Alphaproteobacteria; order Sphingomonadales; family Erythrobacteraceae; genus Altererythrobacter; species Altererythrobacter chaiwopuensis. The sequence continues at coordinate 1,912,565 of NZ_JBTXJG010000001.1, read as the reverse complement.
AGGCAGTAATGCACTGAATTTTCAGGCCGGACAAAAAGCGATATCTCGCAAGATACTGAAATATCAGATTATCCCGGTTGCCCCTAAAGAAAATGCAACGCGCTGTCGCATTTATACAAGTCAGTCAGTGATTTATGGCACAGGATGCTCAAACAGCGCGTAAGTTACGTACTGTGTTGGATCGTTGATCCAACAGGGGGTTTCAAAGCTATAAATCTGAAACCGGCTGAAATCAGTCGGCGGGGATATTATACGAGCTCAATCCGGCTGGTGTCGTCTTCTGCGACCCGGACGTCACAGGCTGGTAGAGGCGACTTCAGAGTCGCGGGGGCGGATGAATAATCCGCCCCCATTTCGTTTCCGGCAATGCGAAGACGCAGTACGGCGCCTTGCGCTCATGCTGTTAGGCGGCGTCTGCCGCATCATCACCTTTTTCGTTCGTTACGGCCTTGAGCTTGGGCTGGCCGTTCACCGAAATCTTCTTCGGTTTCATCGCGTCGGGGACTTCGCGTACGAGATCGATGGTCAGCAATCCATCAGCCAGATCGGCGCCGTCCACGCGGACATAGTCAGCCAGTTCAAAGCGGCGTTCGAACCCGCGATTGGCGATGCCGACATGCAGCATTTCGCCCGACGGCGCGTCGGCGCGCTTCTTGCCCTGGACCACCAGCAAGTTCTGCTGGGCGGTAATGTCAACGTCATCCGGACGGAACCCGGCTATCGCCAGGGTGATGCGGTATTCATCTTCACCGCGGCGCTCGATATTGAAAGGGGGATAATTATCGCCCGAATTCAGCCGGGCCTGATTCTCGAGCAGGTCGAATAGCCTGTCAAAACCAACCGTGCTGCGGCGATAGGGAGTAAAATCAAATCGTGACATGATACAAATCCTCACTAGAGCAATCTGAACGATCAAAAGCCTGCCAAAGCAGCGCTTTCATCAACCAAACCAAGGCTCCCATTGCGGCAAGCCCTGGCGTTACCCAGATAGTTAGAGAAAATTCGTGTTCAAGATCGCTTTCGGAGTTTCGGCAAGCGCAAGACAAAGGTAGAACAGGGATCGCAATGACAACGCCCAAAATCGACATCTACACCAAATTCGCGTGCCCTTTTTGTGTGCGGGCCAAGCACTTGCTCAAAAACAAGGGTGCCAGCTTCAACGAGTATGACATCACGCTGGGCGGCCCCAAGCGCCAGGAAATGCTGGAGCGGGCGCCGGGCGCGAGGACGGTTCCACAAATCTTTATCGACGATGTCTATGTTGGCGGTTCTGACGAACTCGCTGCGCTGGAGCGTGCGGGCAAGCTTGACGCGCTACTCGGGGGCTGATCCTCACTGTGCTGCGTATCGCCGTCTTGCAGATGAATTCGGGAATTGATCCCGAAGCCAATGCGGATGCAATCGAATCGGCGGTATCGCAGTCCAAGGCGGACGGGGCGGAAATGCTTTTCACCCCTGAAATGTGCGGCCTGCTTGATCGTGACCGGTCTCGGGCGGCGGCACACATCGTGGCTGAATCTGAAAACCCGGTGCTCAAGCGAGCAAAGCAAGCGGCGGCAGAGGCCGGGATTTCGGTTGCGCTAGGATCGCTGGCGATTGCGCGTGAGGATGGGCGGTGGGTCAATCGCAGCTTCGTGATCGGCCCTGATGGCGCGATCCAGGCGCGCTATGACAAGATCCATATGTTCGACGTGGAACTCGCAACTGGCGAAACCTGGCGCGAAAGCTCTGCCTATGCACCGGGCGGACTGGTGGTGACGGTGGAGGGCACTCCGCTGGGGCGGCTCGGATTGACGGTCTGCTACGACATCCGCTTTCCCGCGCTGTTTGAGGAACTGGGGCGGCGGCGCTGCGATGCCATCGCCATTCCGGCCGCTTTCACTGTGCCGACAGGGCGCGACCATTGGCATGTACTCCAGCGCGCCCGCGCGATCGAAGCCAGCGCCTTCGTGATTGCCGCCGCGCAGGTGGGCGAGCATGAGGATGGCCGCCTGACATACGGCCATTCCCTGGTGATCGATCCATGGGGCGAAGTTCTGCTCGATCTGGGTGGAGAGGCGCCGGGCCTGGGCTTTGCCGAGATCGACCTAGACCGTATCGACGCGGTCCGTGCGCAGCTGCCAAGCCTTGCCAATCGCCGCGCAATCGCCAATTAGGCGAGTGAAATGATCGTTTTCGACCTTCAGTGTGACGCTGGCCACCGATTCGAGGGCTGGTTCGGTTCGTCGGCTGACTATGCGCAGCAGCGTGAGCGCGGGCTTGTGTCTTGCCCGCAATGCGGCAGCCAGCAAGTAGCCAAGGCGCCGATGGCGCCGGCCGTTCCGGCCAAGGGCAATACACGCAGCGAAGCGGTTCTGGATGCCAAGCAGCTTTCCAACCGGCCGATGACGCCCGAGGTGGAGAAAGCGCTGGCCAAGCTCGCTCAGGCGCAGGCGAAGGCGCTAAAGGAAAGCACCTGGGTTGGTGACAAATTCGCCGAAGTCTCGCGCAAGATGCATTACGGCGAGGCTGACGAAAAGGCGATCCACGGGCAGGCCAGTATTGAAGAGGCCAAGGGTCTGGTGGAGGAGGGCATTCAAATTGCCCCGCTGCCTTTCCCGGTTGCGCCGCCCGGCAAACTCAACTGATTGCCTTGCTCGATTTGCCTGCGTAAAGGGGCCGCGGGCGCCCGTAGCTCAGCAGGATAGAGCACCAGATTCCTAATCTGGGGGCCACAGGTTCGAATCCTGTCGGGCGCACCATAAAAGGGGCTTGCCAGTCGGGCAGGCCCTTTTTTTGTTGCTGTTGACTGTTCGATCCTCATTCGGACAAAATTTCGTGACTGGCATGCGGCGCGAGGCCAGTCTAGCAAGCGCACTCCAACCGTCTTTATCAACTTGATGAGGTGGACTTGGCTGCCGTGCGTGGGCAAGCAACGCACGCGCTTAATTTGGAAAGCCCCTCTGAAATGCAGGAAAGCGAAGACCTTGCTGAAATCCGCCGCGCGGTGCGGGCCCTGTGCGACGAATTTCCGGGTGAATACTGGCGCGATAAGGATCGCACACGCGACTATCCGGCAGAATTCGTCGATGCGCTGACGCATTCGGGCTTCCTTGCTGCGCTGATTCCGGAAGAGTTCGGCGGCAGCGGGTTGAAGCTGGATGCGGCGGCGGTGATCATGGAGGAAATCCAGGCTTCCGGTTGCAATGGCGGCGCGGCGCATGCCCAAATGTACATCATGAATACGCTGCTGCGTTATGGCAGCGATGCGCAAAAGGCCGAATACCTGCCCAGGATTGCCAGCGGCGAGCTGCGGCTGCAGGCGTTTGGCGTGTCCGAGCCGACCAGCGGCACCGACACGCTTTCGCTGAAGACGCGCGCGGTCAAGCACGGCGACCATTATGTGGTCAACGGCCAGAAAATCTGGACCAGCCGGGCCGAACATTCCGACCTGATGCTGTTGCTCGCGCGCACGACCCCGCGTGACCAGTTGGAAAAGCGCACCGATGGCCTCTCGATCTTCCTCGTGGACATGCGCGCCGCGCGCGAGGCAGGCGGGCTGACGATCAAACCGATCCGCACGATGATGAACCATTCCACCACCGAAGTATTCTTCGACGACATGCGCATCCCGGCTAGTGCGCTGATCGGTGAGGAAGGGAAGGGCTTCCGCTACATCCTCTCGGGCATGAATGCGGAACGTATCCTTATCGCGGCCGAATGTATCGGTGATGCCAAATGGTTCATCGAGAAGGCAGGCGGCTATGCGCGCGAGCGCGAAGTGTTCGGCCGCCCGATCGGGCAGAACCAGGGCGTGCAGTTCCCGATCGCGCGCTGCTATGCGCAGATGCGCGCAGCCGAGCTGATGGTGCACCATGCTGCGCAGGTTTACGATGCGGGAGGCAATCCGGGTGAAGAAGCCAATATGGCGAAGCTGCTCGCCTCCGAGGCGAGCTGGGCCGCGGCGGACATGTGCGTGCAGACCTTTGGCGGCTTCGGATTCGCTGAAGAATATGATGTCGAGCGCAAGTTCCGCGAGGCACGGCTTTATACTGTGGCCCCGATTTCAACCAATCTGATCCTCTCCTATCTGGCCGAGCATGTGCTTGGCCTGCCGCGTTCTTACTGATTCTTGTCATAAAGCGCTTGATCGCGCGCGTTAACTATGATTCTGTGTGTACAGCTCAGGGCGGGATAGAAATGCGCAAGCCACCAAAGGATCAGATAAGGCAGATGCTGGCGCTGGCCGCACTGCTTCTTATCGCCGGTTTCGCAATCGCCGGGCCAACCGGTTTGCTGGCCTGGAGCGAAAGCGAGGAACTGCTCGCAGAACGGCAGGCGCAGATTGCGCAACTTCGGCTTGAGCGCGATGCGCTCAGGAACAAGGTTGACCGCCTCAACCCTGAAGGGGCAGATCCTGACCTGGTTGGCGAACTGCTGCGCCGGAACATGAATGTGGTTCACCCCGATGAAGTGGTGATCACACTGGAAGACGAGTAGCTTCGCGCAATTACAGCAAGATTTCGTATGCAGGGACGGCGCTTGACGTTGCGTCACTGTGTCGCTTGCGCTTATAGCGGAGCTATTGTCCCGCCTCCCCGGGAAGACCAGCAACTGCAAGGATTTGAGCTTTGGCCAAAGCCGCGAAGACGCAAGTAAAAACGCCCAGGAAATCGGCATCGGACAATCCGGATTTTATTCTCCATTCGCTCCAGGAAGCGCATGAGAAGCAGGGCCGGTATGACGCCAGCGAAGAGGAAATGCTCAGGCTTTACGAGCAGATGCTCCTCATCCGTCGTTTCGAAGAGAAAGCCGGGCAGCTTTACGGTCTAGGCCTGATCGGCGGCTTCTGCCACCTTTACATCGGCCAGGAGGCGGTCGCGATCGGGCTGCAAAGTGCGCTCGACAATGATCGTGACAGTGTGATCACCGGCTATCGGGATCACGGTCACATGCTTGCCTATGGCATCGATCCCAACGTGATCATGGCCGAATTGACCGGGCGCCAGGCTGGCATTTCCAAGGGGAAGGGCGGCTCGATGCACATGTTCAGCACCGAGCACAAATTCTATGGCGGGCACGGCATCGTGGGGGCGCAGGTTTCGCTCGGCGGCGGATTGGCGCTGGCGCATAAGTATAACGAGGACGGCGGGCTTTGCCTCACCTATTTCGGGGATGGCGCTTCGAACCAGGGGCAGGTTTACGAAACTTTCAACATGGCCGCGCTGTGGAACCTGCCGATCGTGTTCGTGATCGAGAACAACCAGTATGCGATGGGCACCAGCACGGCGCGGTCGAGCGCGGAAACAGAATTCCACCGGCGCGGGACCGCTTTTCGTATTCCGGGCATGAAAGTGAATGGAATGGACGTGCTGGAAGTGCGCGGAGCGGCCGAGATCGCGTTCAAGCACGTGCGCGAGGGCGGTGGGCCGGTACTGATGGAGCTAAGCACTTATCGCTATCGCGGCCACTCGATGTCCGATCCGGCGAAATACCGCAGCCGCGAGGAAGTGCAGGACGTGCGCGAGCACAAGGACCCGATCGAGGGCCTGAAGAAGCTTCTGCTCGAAAAGGGCAAGACCGAGGACGATCTGAAGGCGATCGACAAGGCTATCCGCGCGCGCGTTGCAGAAAGTGCCGACTTCGCTGAAAACTCGCCCGAGCCAGAGGCAGCCGAACTCTACACCGATGTTCTGGTGGAGGAGTATTGAGCCATGGCTATCGAACTGAAAATGCCGGCGCTTTCGCCCACCATGGAGGAAGGCACGCTTGCGCGCTGGCTCAAGCAGGAAGGTGATGAAATCGCCCCGGGTGACATCATCGCCGAAATCGAAACCGACAAGGCAACGATGGAATTCGAGGCGATCGACGAAGGCGTGCTGGGCAAGATCCTGATCGCTGAAGGGACCGAGAACGTGAAGGTCGGCACAGTTATCGCGACGCTTGAGGGCGAAGGCGATGACAGCGCTTCCACCCAAGCCGCTCCGGCGCCTGCGCCCGCTCCGGCTCCCGAACCCGAAGCCAGCTCCGAACCCGAAGCCAGCTCCGAACCCGAAGCCAGCCCCGCACCCGTTCCGGCGCGCCCGAAAGCCGAACCCAAGGCTGACCCAGCGATCCCCGAAGGCACCAGCTTTACCCAGGTCTCGGTGCGCGAAGCGCTGCGCGATGCCATGGCCGAAGAAATGCGCCGCGACGAACGTGTGTTCGTGATGGGCGAGGAAGTGGCCGAATACCAGGGTGCCTACAAGGTTACCCAGGGCCTGCTCGACGAATTCGGGCCCAAGCGGGTGATCGATACGCCGATCACCGAATACGGTTTCGCCGGGATCGGCACCGGCGCGGCGATGGGCGGATTGCGTCCGATCGTGGAATTCATGACCTTCAATTTTGCCATGCAGGCGATCGATCACATCATCAACTCCGCGGCCAAGACCAATTACATGTCGGGCGGGCAGATGCGCTGCCCGGTGGTTTTCCGCGGCCCCAATGGCGCGGCCAGCCGCGTGGGTGCGCAGCACAGCCAGAATTACGGCCCGTGGTACGCCAGCGTGCCCGGACTGATTGTGATCGCGCCCTATGATGCTGCCGATGCCAAAGGCTTGCTCAAGGCGGCAATCCGCACCGAAGACCCGGTGGTCTTCCTCGAGAACGAACTGGTCTATGGGCGCAGCTTCGATGTGCCGGATATTGACGATTACGTGTTGCCGATCGGCAAGGCGCGGGTGATGCGCGAGGGCAGCGATGTAACCATCGTCAGCTATTCGATCGGGGTCGGCTTTGCGCTCGAAGCTGCCGAACAACTTGCCGAAGATGGCATCGACGCCGAAGTGATCGATCTGCGCACGCTGCGCCCGCTCGACCGGCAGGCGATCCTGGACAGCCTGGCCAAGACCAACCGCCTGGTGATTGCGGAGGAAGGCTGGCCGACCTGTTCGATTGCGTCAGAAGTGATCGCGATCTGCATGGAGGAAGGCTTCGACCATCTCGATGCGCCGGTGCTGAGGGTCTGCAACGAAGATGTGCCGTTGCCCTATGCCGCGAATCTTGAGAAGCTGGCGCTGATCGACGCCTCGCGCATTGTCGCTGCGGCAAGAAAGGTATGTTACCGCGATTGAGGCATGGGCGGGGCGGTGTGCCCCCGCCCTTGCAGCGGACTTGCTTCAGCTATTCTTCGAAGACGAAGATGGGCCGGCTATAGGTCATGTTCAGCGCGTCCAAATTCACCAGCGGCAGGAAATCCTCGCCGAGATAGGAAATCGCTATGTCCATTTCGGTGGCATCCTGAACCCTGCTGGTGCCGGCTTCGGTAACGGTTATCTGCAACTGGTCGGTTTCGAGCAGATAGGGTGCGCCGACCGCAATGCTGAGGGCAATTGCCTCTATCTCGACGGGCGAGATATTGTTTTCCTTCTGATATTCGATCATCACGCGGCGCGCAGTATCGGAAGCGATCGAACGCAGTGAATTGTAGTTCTGCATGTAGATCGCGACATGAAAGACGCCGATCGTGGCAACGATGAGGACCGGCGCCAACAGCGCAAACTCGATAATGGTCGAGCCGCGCGCGTCGCGCAGGAAGCGTTTGAGGCGTGCCCTGATCGTCATGACAACATCACAGTGCGAACGACATTGTAATTGATCGTCTCACCGATGCCGAATTCGGTCCAGACCGGCGTATAGCTGTCAGACATTTGCAGGCGGACATAATTGCTCACCACATCGTCCACACCGCAGCTCTCTTTTGTGCTGACGAGCGTCTCGCTGTCGTTGCAGCGATAGAACCGCGTCACCGTGATCTGCTCTTCGCGCAGGCCAACCGATTGCGCCAGAATCGCCTTGATCTTGTCTGCATCGGTCGCCGCACCGGTTGCTGCAGCGACAGCGATGATCTCTGCCTCTGCGGCGGCGGATTGCAGTTCATACTGTCGCGAAACGACCATGCTCGCCTCGAAAGTGCCAAACGACATCAGGATCAGCAACGGCAGCACGAGCGCGGTTTCGATCGCCATCGAGCCCTGCGCGCTCGCGCGAAGAGTGCCAATAAGGTTTCGCCAGCGGGAGATCATGCGACCATCCTCACCTTGCCACTGCTCGAACCGACCTCAGTCGCTTCATTCACAGGGCATAGCGTTTCGAGCTTGGCGCCGCCCTTGATATCGATGCGATAGGCCGAAACCAGCAGGCACTGCGAGCTGACGTCGGCGGTACCGTTGATCGTCAACGTTCCCGAAGGCATGTAGATCAGTCCTTCGACCAGCGAGTTCGAATTGCCGTTCATGATATGGCCGGGGCTGGGCGGGTCGTTCTCGCGGTCTTCGAAGATCAGCATTCCCGCATAACGATCGGCCATGTCCGGGTATCCGGCGTTGATCACATCGTTTGCGGTCATGGGTGACAGGCGGATCGAATTGTCGTTGCCATTGCCGCCCAGCTTCACCCGTGCGCCGTTTTTCAGCACGAACATCACGCCGGTGCCCGTGACATTGTAGTTGGCGGAAAGATCCAGTTCGCCCCCGTCGATCACATAGACGCCCGACGCCAGCACCGTGGTGCAGGAAATCACGAGTGACGAATATGTGCCCGGAAGCAACGATGCCTGTACATTCTTGCCCTTGCCGGTGCAGTTATAGGTGCGGGGTGTATCGTTCGTCGGCGGTTCCAGATCGGAGTATATATCCGTCAAACCCGATGCATCCTCGACCACCAGGTGCTTGAGCTCATCGGGAGCCTCAACCTTGCCGCAAGCAACGATGATATCAGTCTCGACCGTTGCCGATCCGTCGACGGTAATGGCATCTTCGCTGCACGAAAGGGCGGCGATGCCGCATTGCGCCTTGACCGACGCATTGCCGCCGATGATCGTGCCTTCACCGTCCTTGGCAAGCGAGACGAGGCAGGCGCTGAAGTGGCCGCCTTCGGCGAAGCTGGCCTGGGCCGAAGCGGTTACGGTCACCCCATTGCCCGTCAGAAAGCTTGAAAAGGGCAGTGTTCGGGTCGCGCTTGCCCGCACCAGCACGCTGTTGTTGCTGCCGCCGGCGAAACTTGCCAGTGTGATCACGGGTTCCGATGCAAAATCAGAGATCACCGCGAGATTGGCATCATATTCCTGTTTCGCGCGTTTTTCGTAGAAACCGGCCGAATCATCATTGGTGAGCGCCCATGCACCAGCATAGGCGGCCTGGTCGACAGCCTGCTGCAGTTCACGCTTCCACAGGTACCACTGCGCGGTATCGACGGCCAGGCCTGCACCTCCAATAAGGGCAGGGGTTCCCATCGCCACAAGAAGAACGGCGTTTCCGCGGGTATTTTTCCGCAGCTTCTGGAACAGCTTGTTCAATCTGGACATCGGCGCATAACCTCAAATCAATCGGCCAGCCGCAAGCGTAATCACGGCAGGTTTGGTGTAGTTAGTGCCCGAAATGAGTTAACGACCTGCTAAGGTCTGGCAGAAATTCCCAGAAAACGTGGACTTATCCTGAATATTCGGTTGACGCCGCGGCCTGGCAACGGCGTAACGCAAGCGATGCTGAAAGAAGATCACGAGGCCCTGCCTCCCGAGCAGCGCCTTGCGCTGTCTTATACAAGGCCTGATTTGCGGCCCGCGTTGGCTAGTTTCTTCGCGCTGGACCGCCGGTTTGGGCAGATTGTGGCCAAGACCAGCGAGCCGGTAATGGGGCAGATGCGGCTCGCCTGGTGGCGCGAACAGCTTGAAAAGCCGGTCAGTGATCGCCCTGCGGGTGATTTGCTGCTCGATGCGGTCAGTCAACACTGGGCTGGTCAGGAAGAGGTTCTGCTGTCGTTGGTCGATGGATGGGAAGAGCTGTTGGTGGTCCCCACGTTGACGCCCGCCGTTGCCGCGCGATTCTGTACCAGGCGCGCCCGCGCGCTATCGCTGATGGCGGCCACTTGCGGCAACGGGGCAGGTGTACGTGCACAGGCGGCGGGTGAGCGCTGGGCCGCCGCCGACGCTGCGGTGCATGTCAGCAGCGATGAGGAACGCGAAGTTTTGCTTGCAACCGGGCTGGGCCGGGCTTCGGGGAAGGGCGGTATTGCGCGGGGCATGCGCGGGCTGGCGGTGCTCGAAGCGCTTGCGCTGCGCTCATTGCGGCGCGGAGGAAAGCCACTGATGGATGGGCGAGGTGCTGCGTTGGTTGCATTGCGGGCGGGATTGCTCGGGCGCTGAAAAACGGTATCCTGCCGAGTGTGGCAGGAGGGTCGTATGTCGCGCATATTATTGGGTCTTTTTCTGGGTCTCGCGCTCGCAAGTGTGGGGCTTTACTGGTGGGAGGGGCGCGCACAAGTCGAGGAAAAAGCGCCGCCACCGCCCAGTCCCGAACAGGCTGGCCCATCGCCGGATGAATTGCCGATCACCAACCCTGGCGACATGCAGGGCCCCGTGCCGCCGGAAGCTACCGAACTGACCCGCGAGCAGCGCCGCTTCTTCCGTTACGATCGCAATCGCGACCGGGTGATCACCCGCATCGAAATGTTATCGACGCGCAGCGACGGGTTTCGCGACCTCGACAAGGACGGCAACAACCTGCTGACCTTCGAGGAATGGGCGGTGACTACGGCAGAGCGGTTTGAAGGCGCCGATGCTGATGGTGACGGGAAACTTACACCCAAGGAGTTCGCTACAACAGCCCCCAAACCGGGCGCGAAGAAGGCATCTTGCCGGTGCTGACAGCTACTGGCGCGCCCGTTTAGGCGGTGGCCGGCTCCAATATGCTGGCCAGCCACTCGCCGAAATCCTGCTTGGCACGGCTTGTATAAGCTTCCTTGCGCTGCTTCTTCTTCACTTCGTGCAGCGGCGGGAACAGCCCGAAATTGACGTTCATGGGCTGGAATGTATCGGCCTCCGCGTCGCCGGTGATGTGGCTCAATAACGCACCGATTGCCGTGGTGCGGGGCAGGGGCGGGCATTCGCGACCGGCAAGCTCGAATGCAGCCATCATCCCCGCAATCAGCCCAACCGCACTCGATTCCACATAACCCTCGCATCCCGTCACTTGCCCCGCGAAGCGGATATGCGGCGCGTTTCGCAACCGCAATTGCCGATCGAGCACCAGCGGCGAATTGAGGAAGGTGTTGCGGTGCAGCCCGCCAAGCCGCGCGAATTCGGCATTTTCCAGACCCGGAATGGTGCGGAACAATTCGATCTGAGCGCCATATTTGAGCTTGGTCTGGAAGCCGACCATGTTCCACAGCGTGCCCAGCTTGTTATCCTGCCTCAGCTGCACCACGGCATAGGGCCAGCGGCCCTGCGGGTGCTCTTCGCTGGTGTCATAGGGGTTATCCAGCCCGACCCCCTTCATCGGCCCGTAGCGCAGCGTTTCGACCCCGCGCGCCGCCATGACCTCGATCGGCATGCACCCATCGAAATAGGGAGTGTCCTTTTCCCACTCGCGGAACTCGGTCTTCTCGCCATCGATCAGCCCCTGATGGAAAGCGAGATATTGCTCCTTGGTCATCGGGCAATTGATATAATCGCCCCCCTCGTTCGAGGCCGCAGTGCGCTTGTTCCAGCGCGACTGGATCCAGCATTTTGACATGTCGATGCTATCGCGGTGGACGATGGGGGCGATGGCATCGAAAAATGCCAGCCGCTCCTGTCCGGTAGCGGCAACGATACTGCCCGCCAGCGCCTGGGCGGTAAGCGGCCCGGTGCTGACGATCGTCATCCCCGCATCGGGCAGGCGATCGATCCGCTCGCGCACAATTGTGACATTGGGATGCTCTGCCAGCGTGCGGGTGACTTCGTGCGAGAATACATCGCGGTCGACCGCCATCGCGCTGCCAGCGGGCACCCGTGCCATCTCGCCCGCGCGCATGATCAGTGAATCGAGTCGACGCATTTCGTGATGCAGCAGGCCGACGGCGTTCCTCTCGTCATCATCGCTGCGGAAACTGTTGGAGCATACCAGCTCGGCCAGGCCATCGGTCTGGTGAGCGGGTGTCAATTCTCCCGAACCGCGCATTTCGGACAGGCGCACCTTGAATCCGCGCCTTGCCAGCTGCCACGCGGCTTCGCTTCCGGCCAGGCCGCCGCCGATGATATGCACGTCATGAGTGTCTGATTGGGTCATTACAGGCTGCACCTAGAGCTTGCCGATGTCATTCTTCAAGTCCAAGAGTGCCTCCAAGGGGGAAACCATGCCCAAACGCGCTCTTATCGAACACCGGCCCTGGCTGCTCGCCAGCATTATCGCGGCAATCGCTTTCTATTTCCTGCGCGACAATCCGCTGGGCGAAGTGTGGCTGATAATGATCAAGGGCCTCGCGGTCGGCTGCCTGGCGTTCTACGCGATACGGCGGGCGACGGGGCCTGACGCCGCGATCATTGCTGCGGTGATGATGTTCGGGGCACTGGGCGACATGGGCATCGAGTTCGATTTCGCCCTTGGCGGCGGGTTGTTCTTCATCGGACATGTGCTGGCGATCTGGCTGTACCTGCGCAATCCGCGCGAGCACCGCTCGCCCAGCCAGAAGGCACTGGCGGTCGTGCTGCTGTTGGGCACGCCGGCGATCAGCTGGCTCTTGAGCCATGACTGGGCGGTAACGCTTTACGGGCTGGCACTGGGCGGCATGGCATCGACTGCCTGGATGAGCCACTTTCCGCGCTATCGCGTGGGGATTGGGGCTGTGCTGTTCGTCGTCTCGGACTGGCTGATCTTCAGCCGGATGGGCCCGGTCGATCTAGGCGTGCTGCCGCATTACCTGATCTGGCCGCTCTATTTTGCCGGGCAATTCATGATCGCAACTGGTGTGGTGCAGACCCTGCGCCACGAACTGGCTGACGAAGACGATTAGAGCCAGCAGTTTGGGAATCCTGTTTACGGGTCTGTAGGTCTAGGGTCCTCACCCCAGACCTACAGATTATGTGCCGACACCCGGATGGTCGCTCTACAAATTAGCGATAGACGTGGGTTGTCATTCGGGCGGGGGGATCAGGCGATCGATGCGATAGACCACATCGTTCCCGGCGACGATTGGTGCACCGACTATTCGCGGTGCTTCATTGCCTTGCCCAATCGTGATGGTCGCGCCGTCCCGGTACAATGTGATTGGCGCGGCGCCCATTGTAGCCAGCTCCACCGATCCATCCTCATCCGACAAGCTTTTTTCCAGATCCGAAGCAAGGACATAACCAGGCGCTATATGCTGCCGTAGAACTGCGATCAGTTGCGGGCGATTCTCCGTGCTTTCAATAGCTTGACGCTCAGCCGAATCGAGAGAGTTCCATGCACCATCAACCGGTAGAAATACGGTGTAACTTCCTTCCCCGTCGAGCGCGGCCCCTAGCTGGGCTGCGCCGATAAGTCTGGTTGATATTGACAGGTCAGCATCATTGCCAATGGCCGTTGTCACCATTTCGCTGTTGGCGATTGGATCGGCACGCTCATTGTCAGCTGCTTGCTTGTCATTGTCCTGGCAAGCGCCAAGCATGGCGGCAAGCGCAATAACGATCGACAATTTCTGGATTGCCGGGCGACGAGATTTGTTACCGTACGCCATCAGACGACCAATTCGATGATTTGACGGACAAGCTGCGTTGTCGGATCAATCTCGTAAACGTAGCCATCATTATAGCGGTAATAGTTCGCCTCGTCGTCGGTATATCGGTCTCGGTAATTGTAGGGCACATTATAAACTTCGTAGCCCGGCGGCGCTGGCGAGCCGACGTTCCAATTGTCGCCAGTCAATAAACCGGCGATGGAACTGATCCTCTGGGTCTCAGGATTTACCCTGAAAATCGCGCCATCTGCATAACGAACGCCGCTGTTTGCACCCGATCCATAGTAGCGCTCATAATAAGGCGAAACCTGGTAATCAGTGAAACTCTGGGGCCACGCATTGCCGTTGAATAGCGCTCCGCCAAGAAGCGGCACGATGCCCTGTACGAGGCTTGTCGCCGGATCGATGCGATATGCAAATCCTTGGTCGTAACGCCAGTCATCGCTGCGATTTCTGCCAAACAGGTTTGAATAGCGGTCCCAACGCGTTCCCTCACCAAACTTGCGTGCTTGACCGGGGGGTAGGCAGCCGTTGTCCTTCTTCGCAAGCCCTGGAGGACATCCCTGGAAGCTGGGTTCGGGCCTGATGTAGCGGCCGTTCTCTACGGTACGCCTCGGGAAATTCTCAATGCGCCCATCTTGACGGCGCGAATTAGTTACAGGCCTGTCATTGTTCGGGCCGGCATTGTTGCCGGATTGAGCGTTTTGATTTGCGACGTCCGGTGTGCGCGCCTTGGCCTTGTTCTGCGCCTTGTTCTGGGCCTTGTCAGCGCGGTTGGCTACTGCACCCGGGCCGCCCTTGTTGTCGGCTGGTTTGCTTTTCTCGCTACCCTGTTTGTCATTCCCGTTGTTCTGTGCGTGCGCAGGGAGTGCCAATGGAAGGCTAAGCAGTGCAATTCCGGCTAGAAGTATTTTATTTCGCATATCAATGCTCCTCGACACTATTAAACGTCGCATGCATGAAATTGTTCCGCGAAACTAAGAATATCGGTGTTCCGGTTCTGGCCGCCGAGACCCGCGTTGCTTTGCACAGCCTCACAAAGAGCGTGCAAAAACCCGTCTAGCCTTTGGGGAGGATGGTGGACGCACTAGGGCTCGAACCTAGGACCCGCTGATTAAGAGTCAGCTGCTCTACCAACTGAGCTATGCGTCCACACCCGACCTTTGAGATCGACCTGTTCCGGTAGGCCCAAGGCCGCTGTCCGAATCAGGAGAGGCGCTCATATAGCGCCCATGCAAATAAAGGGAAGGGGCAGTTCGCAAGGTGTCGGCAATCAACCCAGCCCGCGCCGGGGCGTCTCCCGATTCCAGCGGTTGACCATCATCAGCGTACCTATGCAGAGCATGTTGGTGAGCATGGAAGAACCGCCGTGGCTCATGAAGGGAAGCGGAATCCCCACCACAGGCGCCAGGCCCATCACCATCATCAGATTAATCGCCACATAGAAGAAAATGGTGGCGGTCATTCCGCCAGCCAGCAGCCGCCCGAAGCGGTCTTGCGACCGAATGGCAACCTTCCAGCCCCATCGCATGATCAGCGCAAAGACCACCAACACAAACACGCCGCCAACCACGCCCCATTCCTCGGCCATGGTCGAGAAAACAAAATCGGTGTGGGGTTCGGGCAGATATTGCAGGTGGCTTTGTGAGCCGTTGTTGAAGCCCTTGCCGGTAATCCCGCCCGAACCGATCGCGATCTTGGACTGCGTAATGTGATATCCCGCCCCCAGTGGGTCGCTTTCCGGATCTAGAAAAGTTGTCACGCGCCGCTGCTGGTACTCCTGCAGGCCGAAGATGAACGCCAAGGGCGCGGCCACCGCTGCCACTCCTGCGCCGATCACGAACCAGCGCATCGGCAAGCCCGCCAGCAACATCACCACCGCCCCCCCGAAAGCGATCGCCAGCGCTGTGCCCAGATCGGGCTGCATCAGCACAAGCCCCATCGGCATGCCGATCAGCACTGCCGGTATTGCCAGTGCCTGCCAACTCCCGATCATCCCGGCGGGCATGGTGGCAAAGAAGCGCGCCAGCACCAGCACGATCATCGGTTTCATCAGTTCGGATGGCTGGAGCACGATCGGGCCGAGATCGAGCCAGCGTTGGCTGCCACCGCCAATCGCACCAACGATTTCGACCGCCATCAGCAGCAGCAGCACGATCAAATAGCCAGGATAGGTCAGGAACTTGACCAATTCGACTGGCACCATGGTGATGATCGAAGCCATCACCAGGAATATTCCGAAGCGCAGCAGGTGCGAGGCGGCAAAGGGCTGCATCGAGCCGCCCGCCGCAGAATAAAGCACCGCCGCTCCGAAACCGACAAGCAGGATAAGCGGGATCAGCATGGCCCAGGGCTGGCGCGCAATGGGTTGGGGGATGAGGGAGTTCATTCGCCCGCTCCCGTGGACACCTGCCCGACTGAAGAAGGAGATGACGGGGGAGATGGCGGGGGAGCTGGCGAGGGCGATGGTAAGGGAGTTTGAGAAGGAACCGGCGTGGCGGCGGGGTTCGCTTCAGGCCGCGGTGTCACCGCCTCGTTGGCAATCTCTTCCGCCTGGGTGGCAGCAGCGCGCGCTTCGGCTTCCACCCGATCGAATATTTCTTCATCGCGCCGCGGTGCGGGGCTGACAAATTCCCCGCGCTCAGCAGCATAGGCTGCGTATTTGGCGGCGAGCCGTTCCTGCGCATTCCCGCCCCATTGTTCTTCAAACGCCTTGAGCCGCGCCAGCCCTTCTGCCGGATCAAACATAAAGGTCATTACGTCGCGCGCGATGGGATAGGCCGCGCCCGATCCTCCGCCATGTTCAATCACCACTGCCCCGGCATAGCGCGGGTTGTCGAACGGGGCGAAGAAGATGAACAACCCGTGGTCGCGATATTTCCATGGACCGCTCTTGCCGTCAGACTTGCTTAGCGACACCACCTGCGCAGTGCCGGTTTTGCCTGCCAGCAGCACATCGGGAATTGGCAGGCGCGCCCGACCGGCGGTGCCCGGTCCGTTAACGACGTCGCTCATCGCCTGGCGCACAAATTGCACCTGCTCCAACGGGAAATCGATTTCGTTGAAGCCTTGCGGCTTTGTGTCGAGGGAAAGCCGGGGCATCACGTGGCGGCCCGTAGCAAGGCGTGAGGCCATCACCGCCAGTTGCAGCGGGCTAGCCAGCATATAGCCCTGTCCGATGGTGGCATTGACAGTGTCGAACGCCTGCCATTCACGGTTATATTTCTTTTGTTTCCAGGCCGGATCGGGGACAGTGCCATAGAACTGGCTGGTGACGGGCAAGGGGAATTCCTGCCCCATGCCGCATTTGCGCGCCATCGCCGCAATCGGATCCATCCCCACACGCTGCGCCATGGCGTAGAAATAAACGTCGCAGCTCTGGTAGATGCCCTTGGCCATATTGACATGGCCGTGGCCGCGCCGGTTCCAGCAGCCGAACACACGATTGCCAACCCGCAAGCCGCCGCCGCAGAACACCGTTTCCTCGGGATCGATCCCCTGGCCCATCAGCGCCATCGAGACCATTGGTTTCACCGTCGAACCGGGGGGATACAGTCCTTTGAGCACCTTGTTGCGCAGCGGCACGCGATCGTCATCCCGCAGCATGGCATATTCGATGCTGCCAATCCCGTCAGAAAAACTGTTGGGATCGAAGCTGGGCATGGATGCCATGCACAACAGGTCACCACTGCGGCAGTCCATTACCACCACCGATCCGGATTCCAGGCCAATGCGGCGCGCGGCGTAGTCCTGCAAAGGGCCGTCAATGGTGAGGCGCACCGTTTCGCCCTGGACATCCTCACGGGATTCGAGATCGCGCACGATCCGCCCGGATGCGGTCACTTCGACCCGCCTCGCGCCGGGGACGCCGCGCAGGGTTTGCTCGAATTGCTTTTCCAGCCCGTCCTTGCCGATCTTGTAGCCGGGCGTGATCAGCAACGGATTGCGGTCCAGCTCATATTCCTCGGCCGAAGCGGGGCCGACATAGCCGATCAGGTGGCCCACGCTGGGGCCGGTGGGATAGAACCGCGAGAAACCGCGCTGCGGCACCACGCCCTGCAGATCGGGCAGGCGCACGCTGACCGTTGCGAATTGTTCGTAGTCAAGCCCGCTCGCGACTTCGATGGGCTGGAACCCGCGCGAATCCTTGATCTTGGCCTTGATATCCGCGATCCGGTCCGGCCTGAGCGATAACAGCTGGCCCAGCTGATCGACGGTACGATCGGGATTGCGCAGCCGTTCGGGGATCACGTCAACGCGGAAATCAGCCCGGTTCGAAGCGAGCGGCGCGCCGTTGCGATCAAGAATCCAGCCGCGGCGCGGGGGGATCAGCGTCAGATTGACCCGATTGCTTTCGGATTCGGTGCGATACTTCTCGTTCTCGGCAATCGCCAGGTAAGACATGCGCGCGGCGAGCAGCACACCAATCCCGCCCATCATCGTGCCTACAACAAAGCTGCGCCGGTCAAACCTGTTCTTGAGCTGATTGGCGGTAACGGAATTGCGCGCCCCAAGCCGCCCCATCACGCAACCTCACGGATACGTAGGAGCCGCAGCCGGTCAAACCAGCCAATCAGGCCTGCGGTTACCGGAAACAGAACCAGTGAGACGGCAAGCTGAGGCAGGCTTGCCACCAGCAGCGGGCCAGTGAGCCACGTGCCGGAAAACGCCAGTGCAACCGGGATATAGACCCCCAGTGCGATTGCTGCCGCTCCCCAATCCTGCCAGAATCCGCGCCAGGGAAAACGTGCTTCAACCCATTCGATGATAAGCATAGCTAGCGACCATAGCAGAATTCCGCTGCCGAAGGGCTGGCCGCTGTACAGATCGTCAAAGGCGCCCAATGGCAGGCCCGCCCAGCTGGGCAGCAATCCGGGTCGCATCAACCGCCAACCCACCAGCATCATGAACCCGAACGGTGGAACCAGCGCGCCGGTGGTGCTGATGAACAAGATCGGCACAAGCGAGCCGAGCATGATCGTGGCGTAGGGCACTGTATTTGCCAGCAGAGGCGAAGGCTCGCGGTTGATCCGCTTGCGATAGGGGTTGGGCCGTGACGTGTATTTGAGGTTGTTCTGTATCACTGGTCCGTCACCGGCTCGCTAAGCGCCTCATCGGCCGATTGCCGCGAGGCTTCGACCTGTTCGGGCTGCCAGATCGGCTCGATGCTGACATACTCGCTTGCGGCGGGATCCGCGACCAACCGCGCCAGGCCGCCATCGGGGCGGGTTTCTGTAAGAATTGCCACTGCCGCGCCGGGGCGATAATATCCGCCCGCTCCGCTAGTCACAAACACGTCACCAGGCTCGAGCGGATTGATCCCCAGATTGATCAGGCGAATGCGCAGCAAGCCGTCGCCGCGCCCTTCGGCAAACGCAACCAGGTCATCGCTTGCACGGCGCACGGGCAACACGCTCTCGCTATCAGTCAGCAGCATGACGCGCGATGTGCTGCTGCCAGTTTCGAGAACGCGCCCCATAACCCCCCGCGCGGAACGCACCGGCATTCCAACCTTGACCCCCTGGCGCCGCCCCGCTCCGATATATGCAAAGCGGCGGGCACTGGCTGCAGTAGAGCCTGTGATCGTGGTCACCGCGACCGGTGCCGTTTCCGTCTCGCTGAGTCCGAGCAACCCCTTCAGGCGCAGGTTCTCCTGCTCTGTTGCCTCCGCTTCAGCCAAGCGGATGCGGGCCAGTTCCAACTCCTGGCGCAGCGCCGCATTCTGGCTGCCCGCACGGAAATATGCGGTGATCGTGCCGACAATGCTGCCAGACCCGCTGCGTACAGCAGATGTTGCCTGACCCGCCGGCTCGACCGCATCGCTTGCCACGCCGCGAAGTCCACTGAAGGCTGACGGCTGCCACAGCGAAATGCCCAGCAACACTGCCCCGATCAGGGCACCGATTGCGGCAACCAAATAGCTGGTGAAAAGCGAATACTGCGCCCTGCGAGAATGGCCGGAACGCCGGGACGAAGGCGGCGCCATGCGGTCCGCTCCTTATTCCTGCATCAAGACGCCGCGATAGATCGGATCTTCCATCGCGCGCCCGGTGCCGATTGCCACGCATGACAGCGGATCCTCCGCAACGCTCACCGGAAGCCCGGTTTCCTCGCGCAGATGTTCGTCGAGCCGCTTGATAAGCGCCCCTCCACCGGTCAGGACGATACCCTGGTCCACAATATCGGCGGCCAGTTCGGGCGCCGTATTCTCCAGGGCGATACGCACGCCTTCCACGATCGCCCCGATTGGCTCGGACAATGCTTCGGCGATATGCGCCTGGTTGATCATAATCTCCTTGGGCACGCCGTTCACAAGGTCACGGCCCTTGATCGAGAAGGTTTCACCAATCCCGTCTTCGGGCGCAACGGCAATCCCGTAATCTTTCTTGACCCGCTCTGCCGTAGCGTCTCCGATCAGCAGATTGTGATGGCGGCGGATGTAAGAAACGATTGCTTCGTCCATCTTGTCACCGCCGGTTCGCACCGAGGTGGTGTAGGCAAGCCCGCGCAGCGAGAGCACTGCGACTTCGGTGGTGCCACCGCCGATATCGACCACCATCGAGCCAACCGGTTCGGTCACCGGCATATCAGCCCCGATTGCCGCAGCCATCGGTTCCAGGATCAGGTAGACTTCGGAAGCACCCGCATTCGATGCGGCATCACGGATCGCGCGCTTTTCAACCGAAGTCGCGCCCGAAGGCACGCAGATCACGATTTCGGGATAGCGGAACAGGCTGCGCTTGCCATGAACCTTGCGGATGAAGTGCTTGATCATCTCTTCGGCGATCTGGATGTCGGCAATCACCCCGTCGCGCAGCGGGCGGATCGCCTGGATCGTGTCGGGCGTTTTGCCCATCATCATCTTTGCGTCAACGCCCACCGCCTTGACCCGCTTGTCGCCATTGATGGTCTCGATCGCGACCACCGAGGGTTCATTCAGGATGATGCCCTGATCCTGGACATAGACCAGCGTATTGGCCGTCCCCAGGTCAATGGCCATGTTGTGTGAACGGAATTTCAGCAGGTTGGAAAAGAAACTCATTCTAGTTGGTGTTCCATGGATATGATCGCGTCGGTGGTCGAGCCAGCGCAAGCCCTGCGATCCGCAATTGACGGGATGGACAAGCTCTAGTCCATAGCTACGCAAAAGGCCAAAATAATTGTTTACAGCAAGGCGTATTTTCCACTGCTGGCCTCGAATTTGTGGCGCTTGGCCGCTAGCGTGCGGACAATGCCCGAAATTCGCCGCCTTCCTGAAAGCCTGGTCAACCGCATCGCGGCGGGCGAAGTGGTTGAGCGGCCCGCCGCTGCGCTCAAGGAGCTGGTTGAAAACGCCATCGATGCTGGCGCCCGGCGGATCGATGTCAGGCTGGTCGAGGGCGGGCTCGGCAAGATCGAAGTGGTCGATGACGGTTGCGGCATGTCTGCAGGCGAGATCGCACTGGCGCTGGAACGGCACGCCACCTCCAAACTGCCCGATGACGCAATCGAGCAGGTAAACACCCTGGGCTTTCGCGGCGAAGCGCTGCCTTCGATCGCCAGCGTGGCGCGATTGAGCATCGAGAGCCGTGTGCGCGGGGCTGACAATGGCTGGAGGCGAGTGGTCGATCATGGCCAATTGGTCGAGGAAGGGCCAGCCGCGCTGCCGCCGGGTACGCGGGTCAGGGTGGAACAGTTGTTTGCCAAGGTGCCCGCACGCCGAAAGTTCCTGCGCACGGCGCGCAGCGAATATGCCGCCTGCCTTGATGTGGTGCGCCGCCTGGCAATGGCGCGGCCCGATGTGGCATTTTCGCTCACCCATGGTGACCGGCGTATTCTGGGGCTTCAGGCGGGTGAAGCCCTGGCTGATCGGGTTGCGGGGATCATCGCGCGCGAGCTGAAAGACAACAGTGTGGCGATCACTGCCGAGCGTGACGGGCCAAGCGGCATTATGCGGCTTACCGGCATCGCGGGGCTGCCAACCTACAATCGCGGGGTTGCCGATCACCAGTATCTGTTCGTCAACGGGCGCCCGGTGAAGGACCGGCTGTTGGTGGGCGCGGTGCGCGGCGCCTATGCCGATATGCTGGCGCGTGATCGGCACGCGGTGCTGGCCCTGTTTCTCGACCTGCCGCCCGAAGATGTCGATGTGAATGTGCATCCGGCCAAGACCGAGGTGCGCTTCCGCGATGCGGCGGGCGTGCGCGGATTTATCGTTTCGGGGCTTCGGCAGGCGCTCAGCACGGGGGACCGGCGCAGCGCGCAGGGCCCGGATCGCGGTGCGATGGAGCGCTGGCAGCAGGAACCTGTCCAGGAACCCGCTTCAGCGCTGCGAAGTATATTCGAGGGGCGCGATTGGTCGGCGCAAAAGCCGCGCGTCAGCGAAGCGGGGCAGGCCTGGCGCGCCTATGAAGGCGAAATCATGGCGCGCGATGACTATGCGCCGCAAGGCAGGGCTACAGAGGCCGAAGAACGGGCGGACGCCGCAAATGATTTCCCCCTCGGCATTGCGCGCGGGCAGGTCGCGGGCACCTATATCGTCGCCGAGGCGGCAGACGGGCTGGTGCTGGTCGATCAGCACGCCGCGCACGAACGACTCGTGCTGGAGCGACTGCGCGCGGCGGGGGCAGGGGATGCGGTCGCCCGCTCGCAGGCGCTGCTGGTGCCCGATGTGGTCGAGCTGGACGAGGTCGATTGTGACCGATTGGAGGAAGCGGCCGATGGCTTTGCCAAGTTCGGCCTGGTGATCGAGCGCTTCGGCCCCGCCGCGATGCTGGTGCGCGCAATGCCGCATGCCCTGCGCAAGGGCGATCCGCAGGCGCTGCTGACCGATCTGGCCGACGATATCGCCAAGCACGGGCAGGCGTTGCTGCTGGAGGAAAAGCTCGAACATGTGCTCGCCACCATGGCCTGCCACGGATCGGTGAGGGCGGGGCGGGTGCTGCGCGTCGAGGAAATGAATGCTTTGCTGCGCGAGATGGAGCGGACCCCGCGCTCAGGCCAATGCAATCACGGCCGCCCGACCTGGGTCAAGCTGAGTATGGAAGACGTCGAGAAACTGTTCGGGCGGCATTGAAGAGGGAATGACCGCTAACGACGACATTGCGGACATTAATTGTATCTGCCATTCGGAACTGGATGCTTACTCGAACACGATTGACGCTGGCGCTGGCGGGCGCGCTATTCTTGGCCGCGATAGCCTACGTCGGATTTGCGAACGAACTGCTTAAAGATGCGGTTTCGCCCCTGCATCGTTTCATTTTGTTGACCGGCTTTATACTTGGCGCCGGAGGCGTGTCGCGCTGGCTCATGGTCCAAGATGTGAAACGCAATCTGGAGCGAATTAAGCGTGCCCGTTCTAACCGTGGGAATGGCAGCTAACCACCCAATTGCAGACATACCACGTTTGAAAAACGGGAAAGTTCGCTGGCCACCCACAACTCGTCATTCCCGTGAAAGCGGGAATCCATTCCGGAGCAAGGGCTCAAACCCGAATTCTTCGGCGAGGTCGCGCCATCTCGGGTTTCCCGCCTCGATCAATTCGATCTTCCATGCGCGGCGCCACTTCTTGATCTGCTTCTCGCGCAGGATCGCCCGTTCTACCGTCGAATGCTGCTCGAACCAGACGAGCTTGCGCACGCCATACTTGCTCGAGAAGCCCTCGAATGTGCCGTTTCGATGCTGGGCGATGCGTCGGAGTAAATGTGATGTCACCCCTAGGTAGAGCGTGCCGTTATAGCCTGACGCAAACAGGTAAACAGTCGGGTGGAAGTCATTGCACATCAAAGGGTTGATAGTAGATTCCCGCTTTCGCGGGAATGACGAGGAGAAGAATTGCACACCGACGTCCACTTCCCACCCAAGGTCGGACTGTCACCCCTAAATCGGCGCACCCGGCTCCCGCACCGCGATCAACCCGTTAGAGGTCATTTCCAGCACGATCTCATCGTTCTGGTTGAATACCTGCGCGCGGCTCTTGAAGATGCCCATCTCGGGCCGAGACTTGCTGCGGCGCTTCTCGATCACTTCGCTTTCGACGCGCAAGCTGTCACCGGGATAGACCGGCTTCTTCCACTGGAGGTTGTCGACACCCGGCGAGCCGAGCCCGGCCTGTTTCGTGCTCTTCATATTCTCGACCATCATCGCCATGGTCATGGCGCAGGTATGCCAGCCGCTGGCCGAAAGCCTGCCGAAATGGGTCTTCGCCGCAGCCTCGTCATCGAGGTGAAAGGGTTGCGGATCATATTTGCGTGCGAATTCGAGCACTTCCTCGCGCGTTACCTCATAGTGGCCAAAGCTTTGCCTTGCGCCGATTTGCAGGTCTTCGAAATAGATCATGTCTGGCGTTCCGCTGTGTCATTCATCCATGGCAAGGGCAGGGCGCAAAGGCGCCAGCGCAGGCTGTGATGGAGCAGAACCGGGCAAATTCAGCAACTGGCGTAATAGAGGAGCCACTGCCGTATTGTCGAAAGTCTCAAGCTTCACGCCGCTGCGGAAGGCAGGGCCGTTGGCGATCAACAGGGCGCGCATTTCCGGCGCCTCATGGTCATAGCCATGGTTCCCGCCGCTCCATTCGCCTGCAGGGCGCGAGGCGGTTATGGTCCATCCGGTTTCCGGGAGGCAGAGATAGGGCGGGATGCGGCTATGCGTGCCGTAATCAAAGCGCGCGGGGATTTCTTCCTTGCGCCAGCAGGTCATGCGATCATGCGGCGCAAGCAGCAACTTTTCGAGCGCCGCAGTATTGCCATCGGTGGCTTCGAAGGTCGCATAGGCACCGCTTTCGACCATGCGATAGAGCGAGGGGTCGACAATTTCCTCGATCGCGATCACCCGCTCGCTGCTGGTCGGTGCCATGCCGTGATCGGATACAATCACCAGATTGGCCGGTTGCCCCAGATCGGCCAGCCCGGCGATCAGCATGGCGATATGGCTATCGACATCGCGCAGCGCGGCGTGAACCTCTTCGCTCTCCGGCCCGCCATCGTGCCCGGCGGTGTCGATCGTGTCGAAATATAGCGTCACGAAGCGCGGACGGATATTGCCTGGGCGGCGCAGCCAATCGAGCACGCTGTTGACCCGCTGGGTGTTGCTCACCTGCATGCTGAACGCCTGCCAGTCCTGCGCCATTATACCGTCATCCACCGGCCCCCAACCGCGCATGGTGCCGCCCCATGGCACAGCCGATCCGGGCCAGAACATTGCGGCGCTGCGCACACCGGCCTGCTCGGCCTCTACCCACAGTGGTTTGGCCTCGCTCCACCACCACGGATCGACCGTGGCCATGGTGAAGACTTCGCCTGGTCGCCGCGCATCCTCCATCTTGTTGGCGGTGATGCCGTGCTTGTCGGGCACGAGCCCCGTCACCAGCGTCCAGTGATTGGGAAAGGTCTTGGTCGGAAAGGAGGGGCGCATCGCCGCGCTGGCGCCGGTTGCAGCCAGCGCATCCAGCGCCGGGGTGAGGCCGCGCTCGAGATAATCGGGATGGAAACCGTCGATCGAGACAAGGATAGTGACCGGCGCGCGCTGGTCCGCTTGGCTCGCCGCGCTTGAAGCCGGGGCAGGGGCCTGCGCCAATTGCGGGGCGCACGCCGCGAGCAAGCCCGCCATCCACAGCGCAGCGAACCTTGCCCATATCTGCATTGCCCTAACTCCCGGGATCAAACATTAAACTTGAAGTGCAGCACATCACCGTCCTGCACGACGTATTCCTTGCCTTCCTGGCGCAGCTTGCCGGCTTCCTTGGCACCGGATTCTCCGCCCAGCGCGACATAGTCGTCATAGGCGATGGTCTCTGCGCGGATGAAGCCCTTCTCGAAATCACTGTGGATTTCGCCCGCCGCTTGCGGCGCCTTGGCGCCCGCCGGAAAGGTCCACGCGCGCGCCTCCTTGGGGCCGCAGGTGAAGAAGGTCTTGAGGCCCAGAAGTTCATATCCGGCGCGGATCACGCGGGCGAGGCCGCTTTCGCTCAGGCCCAGTTCCGCGAGATATTCGGCGCGGTCTCCTTCATCCATCGTGACCAGTTCGGCCTCGATGGCGGCGGAAACGACCACGGCCTGTGCACCTTCGGTCCTGGCCTTGTCGAACACCGTGGCAGACATCGCATTGCCTTCTGCCGCGTCTTCCTCTGCCACGTTACAGACATAGAGCACGGGTTTGGCGGTGAGCAGCTGCGCCTGGCGGAAGATGCGCGCTTCTTCATCATCCTTGGGTTCGGTCAGCCGCGCAGGCTTGCCCTCGCGCAGCAGGTCGAGAGCTTGCCCGAGCACCGAAGCCATCAGCTTGGCTTCCTTGTCGCCGCCGGTGGCGCGCTTGGCTGCGGCGGGCACACGCTTTTCGAGGCTTTCAAGGTCAGCCAGCATCAGTTCGGTCTCGACCACTTCTGCATCGGCCAGCGGATCGACCTTGTTGGCGACATGCTGAATGTCGTCATCCTCGAAGCAGCGCAGCACGTGAACGATGGCATCGACCTCGCGGATATTGCCCAGGAACTGGTTGCCCAGGCCTTCGCCCTTGCTCGCGCCTTTCACCAGGCCCGCGATGTCGACAAAGGCCAGCTGGGTTGGGATAACCTTGGCCGAACCCGCAATCGCGGCGATCTTGTCCAGCCGCTCGTCAGGCACGGAAACCTGGCCAACGTTGGGCTCGATCGTGCAGAAAGGATAGTTCGCGGCCTGCGCGGCCTGCGTCTCGGTCAATGCATTGAATAGGGTGGACTTGCCAACATTGGGCAGGCCCACGATCCCGCAACGGAAACCCATCGAAAACTCCGGAATAGAATGTTGGAGCGCGCCTTAGCGGGCGAAGGTGCCAATGGCCAGAGCTTCAGACGTTGTGCACCGCCTTCACCCACGGACCGAAGGGCGAATTGCCCAGCATGGCGACCTGCGTTTCCGCACTCACCTTGTTGATCGCTTCCTGCGGCTTGGCGCCTGGATGCACAGCGCGGCGCAGCGGGCGAGTGCCCGCGGGCATGGCGATGATGTCCGCTATGGCATGGGGAACGTCCATCGGATCGGCGGTGCGGCGTGTGCCGTCTTCCTTGCCCATGCGGTCAACCAGCGCGGGATAGGCGTCGGCCTGTTCGGGCGTCAGCCGGTCCTTGAGCTCGCTCGCAAGCTGGTTGCGGTTGACCCACACCTTGGTGGGATAGCCGCCGGGTTGAATCACACATACCTCGACGCCGTGGGGCACGAGTTCATAGGCCATCGCCTCGCTCATGGCCTCGAGCGCAAACTTGGTGGGCGAATAGTGGCCTGAGGAAGGCACGATTACCCGCCCAAGCTGCGAGGAGATGTTGAACACCAGCCCGCTTTTCGCTGCACGCATTCCGGGCAGCACCGCGCGCGCCATGCGGTGCGGGCCATAGACGTTGGTGTCGAAGATCAGCTGCGTCGCGATCATGTCCTGCAGCTCGATCGGCCCGGCATAGCCGACTCCGGCGTTATTGATCAGCACATCAATCGGGCCGCCATTGATCCGCTCGGCCTCGGCCACGCCGGCCCCGACCTGCTCGTCGGAAGTCACGTCAATCTCGATAACATGCAGGTCGAGCTGCTCCTTTTCCGCCAGCTGGCGCAATTCGTCCGCCTCGGGGCGGGGGAGGCCCCGCATTGTAGCGAATACGCGAGCGCCAAGGCGGGCATAATGTTCAGCACCGAGCCGTCCGAAACCGGATGAGCATCCGGTGATCAGGATCGACTTGCCCGACAGGCCCGGTTCGGCAGCAACCTGATCGGGCTGTGCAAAGGAAGCGGTGGCAGCAAAGGCGCCGGTTGCTGCGGCCCCGGCAAGCAGGGAACGACGATCGATTTGAGGCATGGCAAAAAGCTCCTTGGAAGCCACAACGCACAAGATGGCAGGTCTATCCCTGCATGCGCAAGGCAATGTCGCTCATGAACCGCGCATCGTCGCCGCTGGCAAGCCATTCAGCCTCCGCCGCGATGGCACCGAGCATATGGGCAAGCTCGTCCAGCTCGCTCTTGGCGTAGTTGCCCAGCACGTGGCCGGTGACCCGGTCCTTGTGGCCGGGGTGGCCGATCCCGATCCGGACACGGCGGAAATCGGCTCCGAGATGCTGGTCGATCGAGCGCAAACCATTATGCCCCGCCGTGCCGCCGCCCTGCTTCACCTTGACCTTGAACGGGGCAAGGTCGAGCTCGTCATGAAACACGGTGAGGGCATCGATACCGAGCTTGTAGAAGCGCAGCGCTTCACCCACGCAGCGCCCGCTTTCGTTCATGAAGGTCGCGGGCTTCAGGATCAGGATCTTGTGCGTGCCAATGCGGCCTTCCTGCACCCATCCTTGAAACTTCTTTTGCACCGGGCCGAATCCATGCATGTCGGCGATGACATCCACGGCCATGAAACCGACATTGTGCCGGTGCATCGCATAACCCGGTCCGGGATTTCCAAGGCCAACCCAAATCTGCATCTGCGCGCCCTAGCATAAGCTCGCAAAATGCAAACTACGCTTGCGAATTCCGATTGTTGTGGCTTCATCCGGAATGTAACTGGGCCTGGCAATATTTTCGGGATGATCGCCAATGAAGTTCAATATCGTTTTCGCCTCCATGGCGCTGCTTGCCCTGACGGCATGTGCAACCACCGAGCCGGGCTGGACGGGGCAGGGTGCCGTTCCCTTTGGTGAGGCAAAAGCCGCCTGCGAAAGCTCCACTGCCGGCATAGATGGTGAAGGGGCGCGCCATGATGCTATGACAGACTGCATGGCGTCCAAAGGCTGGACGCGCGACTAAGGTCGCTTTCCCAAAAGCAAAACGCCAGGGCTCTTTCGAACCCCGGCGCCTTGGTGATTTCGCGCTTTTGCGAAGCGTGGCTTACTCGGCTTCGCCTTCAGCTTCATCTGCTTCGTCGCCGCCCTGTTCAGTGGCTTCGACTTCGTCAGCCGCAACTTCTTCCTCAGCGTCAGATTCGGCACCCTCGGCCTTCTTGAGCGCAGACGGAGCGACCAGCGTAGCGATGGTGAAGTCACGATCGGTGATCGCGCTCTCGCTGCCTTCGGGCAGGTTGACTTCGCTGATGTGGATCGAATCGCCCACTTCCTTGCCGGTGACGTCGATCACGATCTCGCCGGGGATCTTGTCGTTTTCGCAGATCAGCTCGATCTCGTGACGTACAACATTGAGCACGCCGCCCTTCTTGAGGCCGGGCGATGCTTCTTCATTGGCGAACACGACCGGAACCGAAACTTCGATCTTGCCGCCTTTGGTCATGCGCAGGAAATCGGCATGTTCGGGGCGATCGGTGACCGGATGGAGCGCCACGTCCTTTGGCAGGGTGCGGATGCGCTTGCCGCCAAGGTCGATCTCGACGATCGAGTTCATGAAGTGGCCGGTGCCCAGCTGGCGGGCCAGTTCCTTCGCCTCGACGTGGATCATCACGGGTTCTTCTTTTCCGCCGTAAATCACAGCGGGTACACGGCCATCGCGACGCAATGCACGGGAGGCTCCCTTGCCAGCCCGTTCGCGCGCTTCGGCCGGCAGGGTCAGAGCATCGCTCATGTCACTTACCTTTCGAATTGCTTGCTTGGTTCACTTCGCGCGCCACGCCTCCAGGGATGACCATGACGCCGAAGGGCGGCCCTTTAGGGTGCTTGGCGCCGAATGGCAAGCTCTCTCGCTACTGAACGCGGGTGACCTTGTAGCCGCGCTGGCGCAACATGGCGGCCAGCCCGTCAGGCCCTACCAGATGCGCTGCGCCCACTGCCACCATCGGTTTACGGCCGCGCTCGATTTCGGGAAGTAACTGCCCGATCCAGTCGCGGTTGCGATCAGTCAAAAGTGCCGCCCGCAGCTCCGGATCGGCCAGAATGCCGCTTTCCGTAGCCTTGACCAGCGCCGTTTCATCCCCGGCCAGCCAGGCACGCCGTAATTCGCCGGGGTCCTTCCGGTGCCGGTCGAAATCGTCGATCACTCCAGTCAGAAGATCACGCTGCTCGCTTTCGGGAAGGCTGTCGAATATGCCCAGCTGCTTTTCGGCGCCTTCGAATTCGGCGATTTCCCTGCCCAGAAACTCGCGGATGATTGCGCGATCAGCGCCATTGGCGGATTCGCCCGTATCGCCCAATTGCGCCAGCAGCAGCGCCACTGCCCAGGTTTCCGTGCCGGAAAGTTCGCCCGGGGTGAAGCCGGATTCGTGAATCATGCTGAACAGTCTGGGGCGGTGGCTTTGTGGAACCTTGAGTCCCACGTCGGGTTGCCCTGGCGTAGTGGCTAGTCGCGAATAGATCGCGCGAATCCCGGGCTCGTTTTCCAGCGCTGCGATTTCCACCATCAACATGCCGGCATCGGCAATTGCTGTTTCGAGTTCCGGGGTGCGCCATTGGGTACGGCTTGGCAGCGAGTGGATCGTACCGAACAGCCATGCCTGCGGTTCGCCCGAACCGACGGAAACCCGATAGAGCAGGGGCGAGGCCCGCGATCCATCGTCAATCGGCGCATTGTCCTGTTGGCAACCCGCCAGAACCAGCGCCGCCAGCGCAGCAAAGGCCGCTCGCCAGATCACTGGATCCTCACTACCTCGACATCGCGAGCCTTGAGCGCATCCTGCACGCTTTGCTCGCCGGCAAGGTGACCTGCGCCCACCGCTACAAATACCGAACCGGGCGTGTCGAGCCGCTCGTCAATCCATTGTGCCCAGCTGCGGTTGCGCGAATAGAGCAGCGCTTCGGCAATGTCGGGATCGGTCAGGCCTTCATTCATAAGGGCCGCCAGCGCTTCGGCATCACCCTTAATCCATTCGGCCACCATCCTGTCGAGCATCGGCTTGATTTCATCGATCCCGTCGGCTGCTTCGATCAGGAATTTGACCTGCGATGCCTGTGGCAGTTCATCGAAGATGCCGATCTGGAATTCGATCGTTTCCAGCGCCTGCTGTTCCTTTTCACCCGCTTTGGCCAGAATTACCTTTTCTACACCGGCATCGGGGGAATAGCCCTGTTGCAACAAGGGCAGCATTGTCATCATCATGCCGGCATACCACGGTTCGAACCGATCGAACGCCGCCGCCGGAATGCCAAGCTGCCCCATTGCCGCCTCGTAAGATGCATTTTGCTTCTCGTTCAGCAAGCTGCGCAGCGTGGCCCCCTCAGGAAGCACGCCCTTGGTCATCACCAATTGCTGCATCTGGGCGGCCATGTCCGGGGTGATCTTGATCTCGGTGACGATGCTGTCGGCCGATGCCAGTGCATTCTCGATCGCGCTGGAATACCATTCGACATTGCTGGGCAGCGCATGGACGGTGCCGAACAGGTAGATCGTGGTATCTTCATCCGCCACCTTCCACAGGGCCGGGCCCGCAAACGCACTTTCGGCCACGGGCACCGCACCTGATGCCGCCGCCGCGCTCGCTTCATCTTGCGCGAGAGCCGGTGCGGTCAGCAGCGTGGTGGCTGCCCCCATGGCTAAAGCGATCCTGCGGATGATTGCCGTCATTGATTGATATTCCTGTTGCAGTCGGTTGATGCGATAGGTGATAGCCGCAGGATGACTGAACACTCAATGAAAAGGATTGATGCGGCGTTTCCTTTTGTTGGAAACGGACGATTTCCATCGCCGCAGATGCTGCGATGCGGCATTGACGGTGGGCGGGGCATGAGCCATGGGCGCTGCCCATGAGTGCTCAACCGGCCACACGCAATCCGCAGGCGTCTTTCCAGGACATGATCCTTGCGCTCCACGATTACTGGAGCGCGCAAGGCTGTGTCATCCTGCAGCCCTATGACATGCGCATGGGCGCGGGTACTTTTCACACCGCCACAACGCTGCGCGCACTGGGACCGCAGCCCTGGAACGCCGCCTTTGTCCAGCCCTGCCGCCGCCCGACCGACGGGCGCTATGGCGAAAACCCCAACCGGCTTCAGCATTACTACCAATATCAGGTGATCCTGAAACCAAGCCCGCCCGATTTGCAGGAGCTCTATCTAAAGAGCCTCGAAGTAATCGGCATCGATCCGCTGAAGCACGATATCCGCTTCGTCGAAGATGATTGGGAATCGCCCACGCTGGGCGCCTGGGGGCTGGGCTGGGAGGTCTGGTGCGACGGGATGGAGGTGACCCAGTTCACCTATTTCCAGCAGATGGGCGGGTTCGATTGCAAGCCGGTGGCGGGCGAGCTGACCTACGGGCTCGAACGCCTCGCGATGTATATCCAGGGCGTCGACAATGTGTACGATCTCGCCTTCAACACGCAGGGCGTTACCTATGGCGATGTGTTCCTCGAAAACGAACGCCAGATGTCGAAGTGGAACTTCGAGGTGGCCGATACCGATGCCCTGTTCGACCTGTTTGGCAAGGCGGAGGCGGAATGCCGCAACTGCCTCGCCAACGACTTGCCCATCGCCGCTTATGAGCAGGCGATCGAGGCCAGCCACATCTTCAACCTGTTGCAGGCGCGCGGCGTGATCAGCGTGCAGGAACGCGCCAGCTACATGGGCCGGGTACGCGATCTGGCGCGGGGCAGCTGCGAGGCGCACATGGCCAAGGAAGCGCCGATCTGGGCCGAGAAATATCCGGAGTGGTCGGCATGAGTTCGGTAGCCTTCGAATCTGGCGCACGTCATTGCGAGCGTAGCGAAGCAATCCATGGACCTGTGCGTTGGATTGCCGCGTCGCCTTCGGCTCCTCGCAATGACGGTGGTTGGGCCAATGCCTGACTTCCTCCTCGAATTGCGCTGCGAAGAAATCCCCGCCCGGATGCAGGCCGGTGCGCGGGCGGAGCTGGAAAAGCTGTTCCGTCGCGAGATGGAGAGTGCCGGGGTTACGGTTGCCGACGTCACCGTGTGGTCGACGCCGCGGCGGCTCACGCTGATCGCGCGCGACCTGCCTGAAGCCACCGAAGCGGTGAGCGAGGAAGCCAAGGGCCCGCCCGAAGGCGCGCCCGATGCCGCAATCGACGGCTTCTGTCGCAAGAATGGTGCCACCCGCGATCAGCTGGAACTGCGCGACGTAAAAGGCCGCAGCACCTGGTTTGCAGTGATCGAAAAGCCGGGCAGGGCGATGAAAGACCTGCTCGCCGAAGCGATCCCCGCCATCATCCGTGACTTCACCTGGCCCAAATCTATGCGCTGGGGCGCTGCCTCGATCAGCACGGAGAGCCTGCGCTGGGTGCGCCCGCTCTCGGGCATCGTCGCAATATTGGGCAGGGAGCTGGTCGATTGCGAGATTGACGGGATCGCCAGCGGTTATGCCACCAGGGGCCACCGTTTCCATTGCCCCGGCGAGATTACCATTGGCGGTGTGGACGACTATCAGGAGAAACTGCGCGCCTGCCATGTGATCGTCGACCATGAGGAACGCGCCGCGCTGATCCGCGAGGGTGCGGCAAAACTCGCGGCGGATGCAGGGATGGTGCTGGTCGAGGATGAGGGGCTGGTGATCGAGAACGCGGGGCTCACCGAATGGCCGGTGCCGCTGCTCGGGCGCTTTGACGAGGCTTTCCTTGATGTGCCGCCTGAAGTGATCCAGCTCACCGCGCGGGTGAACCAGAAGTATTTCGTGTGCAATCCTCCCCGAAATGGGGAGGGGGACCATCCGCAGGATGGTGGAGGGGCACCCTCGGCTGCCCCGCTCGCCAACGCCTTCATCTGCACCGCCAATATTGATGCTGAAGACCCGGCAGTAGTGGTTGACGGTAACCGCAAGGTGCTCGCCGCGCGGCTTTCCGATGCGCGCTTCTTCTGGGAGCAGGATCAAAAGACGCCGCTCGCTGAACATGCGAAGAAGCTGGAACGGATCACTTTCCACGAGAAGCTGGGCACCGTCGCCGACAAGGCCAAGCGCGTGGCCAAACTCGCGCGCTGGCTTTGCGAGGAGGGGATTGTTACGAATTCTCCCCTCCCCGGTGGGGAGGGGCCGGGGGTGGGGGTTCCCACTCCTCAGGCGCCTGACACCCATCCCCAACCCCTTCCCTCAAGGGAAGGGGCTTCCTTGGCCGATCTCGCCGAACAGGCTGCTCGCCTGTGCAAGGCCGATCTCGTCACGGAAATGGTGGGCGAATTCCCCGAATTGCAGGGCCTGATGGGCGGCTATTATGCCGCGAAGGAAGGTCTGCCGCAGGAAGTTTCGGACGCGATCCGCGATCACTACAAGCCGGTCGGCCAGGGCGACCTCGTTCCCACCGCTCCGGTGACGGTGGCAGTGAGCCTGGCGGACAAACTGGATACTTTGCGAAGCTTTTTCGCCATCGACGAAAAGCCAACGGGGTCTAAAGACCCCTTCGCACTACGCCGGGCTGCGCTTGGTGCCATCCGAATTATTCAATCAAACGGCCTGCGCTTCAGCGTGGCTTCGGGCGAACTCCTCGAATTCTTCGCTGACCGGCTCAAGGTCCAGCAGCGCGAGGCCGGTGTCCGCCACGATTTGATCGACGCTGTGTTTGCGCTGGGCGGCGAGGATGACCTTGTTCGCCTGCTCGCCCGCGTCCACGCCCTCCAGGCTTTCATGGAAACCGAAGATGGCGCCAATCTGCTCGCCGGATACAAGCGCGCGGCGAATATCCTGAAAAAGGAAGACTGGCACGGGTCGCGCGGGGAGATCAGATCAACCGGAGACGAAGACCCGCTCGAAAACGTAGACGATCCGCAGATGCGCGAAATCTACGCGGAGCAGCTATCCCCGCTTTCCTACACGCTGGAAGATGCGGAAAAGGCGCTGATCGATGCGCTTGACGCTGCCGAGCCGAAGGCTGTGGCTGCGATCGAAGCCGAGGATTTCGCCGCCGCCATGTCGGCCCTGGCCAGCTTACGCGCGCCGATCGACCGGTTCTTTGAAGAGGTGATTGTGAACGCCGAAGAAAAGCATGTGCGCGCAGCCCGCCTCGACCTGCTAGCCCGCCTGCGCGGTGCGGTGCACCAGGTGGCGGACTTCAGCCGCATCGAAGGTTGAGGAATTAACGTCAAGACACTGTTCCATGTGTTCCATCGGTTCAGGCAAACAGGAATTAGAATGAACAAGACGGTCTATACATTCGGCGGCTCAGCGGATCACTCCGACCCGCGCCAGAAGGACAAGACCGTCACCGGCGGCAAGGGCGCAAACCTTGCCGAAATGGCCAGCATCGGACTGCCGGTTCCTCCCGGCTTCACCATCACCACCGAGGAATGTGTGAAGTACCTGCAGGAAGGTGCGGATTTTTCCGAAGAATTGCGCACACAAGTGGCAGATGCGCTGAAGCATATCGAAGCGACCGTGGGCAAGAAATTTGGTGATGCTGCCGATCCGCTGCTGGTTTCGGTGCGATCGGGCGCGCGGGTTTCAATGCCCGGCATGATGGACACCGTGCTCAATCTCGGCCTCAATGACGCCACGGTTGAAGGATTGGCCAGCGCATCGGGCGATGAACGCTTTGCCTGGGACAGCTATCGCCGCTTCATCCAGATGTATTCGGACGTGGTGCTGGGCCTCGATCACGGGCTGTTCGAGGAAGCGCTCGAAGTGGCCAAGGAAGACAAGGGCTATTACGCCGATACCGAGATGGAGGCGAGCGAGTGGAAGGCACTGGTCGCCGAATACAAGGCACTGGCTGAAAAGGAGCTGGGGCATCCGTTCCCGCAGGATGTGACCGAGCAGCTGTGGGGCGCGATCCGCGCCGTGTTTGACAGCTGGGATTCTGACCGTGCCAAGGTCTATCGCCGCCTCAACGATATTCCCGGCGACTGGGGCACCGCCGTGAATGTCCAGGCGATGGTGTTCGGCAATATGGGCGAAACCAGCGCCACCGGCGTTGCCTTCACCCGCGATCCTTCGACGGGCGTGCGCGCCTATTACGGCGAATATCTGATCAATGCGCAGGGTGAAGATGTGGTGGCGGGCATCCGCACGCCGCAATACCTGACCAAGGCGGCGCGCGAGGCGGCAGGCGCCAAGCCGCTGAGCATGGAAGAGGCGATGCCCGATGCCTATGCCGAGCTGGCCCGTGTGTTCGACCTGCTCGAACGCCACTACAAGGACATGCAGGACATCGAATTCACCGTGGAGCGCGGCCAGTTGTGGATGCTGCAGACCCGCAGCGGCAAGCGCACCGCCAAGGCAGCGCTGAAGATGGCTGTCGACATGGCAGGCGAGGGACTGATCGACGAGAAGACCGCGATCCTGCGCGTCGATCCGATGGCGCTCGACCAGTTGCTCCACCCCACGCTCGATCCCGATGCGCCGCGCGATGTGCTGACCAGCGGCCTGCCCGCATCGCCGGGCGCGGCATCGGGCAAGATCGTGCTCGATGCCGATACGGCGGAACAGTTCGCTTCGCGCGGCGACAAGGTGATCCTTGTCCGCGTCGAAACCAGCCCTGAGGATATTCACGGCATGCACGCGGCGCAGGGCATATTGACCGCGCGCGGCGGGATGACGAGCCACGCCGCCGTGGTGGCGCGCGGGATGGGGCGCCCTTGCGTGTCGGGCGCGTCCGCTGTCTCGATTGACCGAGCCAGCAAGACCCTGCGGATCGGCCAGCGCGAACTGAAAGAGGGCGATGTCATCACCATCGATGGCAGCAATGGGCAGGTGATGGCGGGCGAAGTGCGTACCGTAGAACCCGAACTGGCGGGCGATTTCGGCACGCTGATGGTATGGGCAGACCGGCACCGGCGCATGCGCGTGCGCACCAATGCCGAAACCCCGGCCGATTGCCGCATGGCGCGCCAGTTCGGGGCCGAGGGTATCGGGCTGTGCCGTACCGAACACATGTTCTTCGATGCCGACAGGATACGCGCGGTACGCCAGATGATCCTGGCCGAGAACGAGAAGACTCGCCGTGCCGCACTGGCCGAACTGCTGCCCGAACAGCGCGCGGATTTCCGCGAGATATTTGCAGTGATGGCGGGCCTGCCGTGCACGATCCGGCTGCTCGATCCGCCGCTGCACGAATTCCTGCCGCATGAGGATGCGGACTTCGCCGAGCTGGCCGATGCCACCGGGCTGGGGGTCGATCATCTCAAGCGCCGGGCGGCGGAATTGCACGAATTCAATCCCATGCTGGGCCATCGCGGCTGCCGGTTGGGAATCACTTTCCCCGAAATCTACGAGATGCAGGCGCGCGCGATTTTCGAAGCGGCTTGCGAAATCGCCAGGAGCGGGGCCGATACGCCGGTGCCGGAAATCATGATCCCGCTGGTCGCAACCAGGCGCGAGCTCGAACTTCTCAAGGCGTTAATCGACAGGACCGCACGGCAAGTGTTTGAGGAGACCGGCTGCCCGGTCGATTACCTTGTCGGCACCATGATCGAATTGCCGCGCGCCGCCTTGATGGCGGGCGATATCGCGAAGGAAGGCGCCTTCTTCAGTTTCGGCACCAACGATCTGACGCAGACCACTCTGGGCCTTTCGCGCGATGATTCAGCACGGTTCCTTGCGCAGTATGTTGAAAAGGGCATTTTCCCGCGCGATCCCTTCGTCAGCCTCGATATCGATGGCGTCGGCCAGCTGGTCGAAATGGCGGCGGAGCGGGGCAGGGCGACGCGGCCCGACATCAAGCTGGGCATCTGCGGCGAGCATGGCGGCGACCCGGCGAGCATAGCGTTCTGCGAGCAGGTCGGGCTCGATTATGTCTCGGCCTCGCCATATCGGGTGCCGATTGCACGGCTTGCGGCGGCCCAAGCCGCACTCAAATAGCTGGCGTTGCAGGCTTAGCGCCAGCCCGTAAGCGTCAGGATCTGGAAGGTTTCGGCCACGCGGCCGTCTTCGTCCTTGAGTGCCGCGAACGCAGATTTCGCCCGGGCGAAAGCCGCCTTGCCCAGCGGCGGGGGCGCATCGGCCAGCACATTGGTCAGCGCCTGCTCGCGCAGATCGGCGACAAGGCGATCAAGGCTGCGATAGCGCACGCTGAGCCTGTGCGTATCGATGACCAGCTTGGCGAAGCCTGCGCGCTGCATCAGCGAAGTGGCGGCGCGGTCGTCGATCTGCGGATGGATGCGGGCCGAAGGGCGCTCGCCATCGGCGGCGAGCATGATCCGGCGCAGCGCAGTAAGGCTCCCCGCGCCCACGAACTGCGCAATCAGGAGCCCCTCGGGCGTCAACGCATTGCGGATATGAAGCAGCGCACCGGGTAAATCGTTGACCGTATCGAGCCGCCCGAAAGTGAGGATCAGATCGAAGGGTCCCTCGTCAATCGGCTGCTCCTCATCGATGCCGGGAAGGGAGATGACTCTGCTGCCAAGTTGCCCAAGGTGACGGGCGATTTCTCCGGTCCGGTGGCCGACTATCAGCGCGCGCGATGGCTCAAAGCGCATGAAATCGAGCCGTTCGATGATGTCGCGCTGCATTTCCTCTGCCAGCCAGCTTGCAGTTTCGCTCCGCCGTGACAGCGACGCCGCCCGCATGGCGCGGGCGTTCCTGCGGCGGTTCGAAAAGATCCGTGGAACGCGGGCTTCGGTCATCTGTGGCGCCCTGCCGTGCTTGCCAGTGATGCGCAAGAGGTGCAGCATGCTGCAATGGGTCGCGCCAAATGGATTTCCGCTTCGTTTTCGCGTGTTTTCGCGCCGCTCGTCGACCTCGTTTTTCCCCCGCGTTGCCCGCTGTGCGGCGAAGCGACAGCAGCCCAGGCAGGGCTGTGCGGCGCGTGTTGGGGTCAGCTCGTTATTCCGGGCGAACCGGCGTGCATCCGTTGCAGCAGGCCGTTTGCGCCCGGCAGCGGTCTTGAAAACAGCCAATGTGCTATGTGCATCGCCGTGCCGCCAAGCCACGCCGGGATTGCTGCTGCAACGCTCTATAACGATACCTCGCGCCGCCTCATCCTTGCTTTCAAGCACGGGCGCAAAATCGCGCTTGCGCCGCAGCTGGCCAGGCTGATGGCGGCGAAATTGCCCGATTCTGAAGCATCACCCCCGTTGATTATTCCGGTGCCTCTGCATCGCTGGCGGCTTTGGCGCAGAGGGTTCAACCAGGCCGCATTGCTGGCACGGGAACTGGCGCGCAGTGGCAAAGGGGAACTGTTGGTGGATGCGTTGGTGCGCGCTAAGGCCACGCCCATGCTGGGCGGAATGCGAAAGCAGGCGCGGCAGCGGGCGTTAGGCGGAGCTATTCGCATCAACCGCCCGCGTGCGGCGAAACTTCAAGGGCGATCCGTAATCCTGGTTGATGACGTCCTGACCAGCGGAGCGACCAGCGATGCCTGCATCACGGCGCTGAAAAAGGCAGGCGCGGCAGAAGTCACGATGTGCTGTTTTGCACGGGTTCTGGACGAGGCCCTGCACGGAAACACCGCCGGGATCAGTGCGATTGTGGAGCAGCGCGGAAGGTCTGGGAAAACATAACGCCCGAGGTCTGGAAGACCCCGGGCGCCACGTGACGAAAAAATACGAACCCGCTTCAATGAAGCTAAGGTGGCCTCCCCCTTTGCGGCCACCCGGGCTCTATCCCTCATCGTTTCGCCGGAAGCGCTCATCCTTACCGGAGATCGGCATCCCGGATTGCCCCCTGAACCTGGCGCTTATGTCGCACCTGTATTCGGCGGGCGAGCAAGTGCTCGCGGGCGTTAACTCTCACTGGGCGGCTCAACTTCATAGCCAGAATTGGATTGCGCGTGGATTTTGCGAGCCATCTGTGGTTATCGTGCAACAAGCGAAGGCTGCTAAATACCCGTCCACAGAAGGGATTTTGAGTGATCAATAAAACCCAGAAACAAGTTCCGCGCGATGAGACTTCCACCTTCATGCCAAAGTTTGATTCGCAAGGATTGCTAAGCGCGGTGGTGACGGATGCCGGATCGAAGGACGTTCTAATGGTTGCGTATATGAATCGCGAGGCGCTGGATGCCACCATCGCCAGCGGCGTCGCCCATTTCTGGTCGCGATCGCGGCAACGTTTGTGGAAGAAGGGTGAAACTTCAGGAAACGTCTTGAAGGTGGCGGAATTGCTGGTCGATTGCGATCAGGATGCGATCGTGATCCGGGCCGAGCCTGCAGGCCCGGCATGCCACACGGGCGCGCGCTCTTGCTTTTATCGCCGGCTTGAGAACGGCGCTCTCGTTAGGGTCAATTCTTGACGCTAACGTAAAGGGAAGTTATATCCTTTTGCATGGCTACAGCACAAGCAAACCAACCTCCCTCCAATGGCGATACAAAGCACGCGGGAGCTCATCTCGAACGCCCTGACAAGTTGGAGCGCGAGCAATATTCGATCTCCGACTTGACCTCGGAGTTCGATTGCACCGCCCGCGCGCTGCGCTTTTACGAGGACGAGGGCCTTATCTCTCCCGCCCGCGTGGGATTGACCCGCGTCTATTCAAAGCGCGACCGGGCCCGACTTGCCTGGATCATGCGAGCGAAAAACGTCGGCTTCAGCCTCAACGAAATTCGCGAGATGATCGATCTATACGATCTCGGCGATGGCCGGGTTGAGCAACGCCGCGTCACGGTGGAAAAGTGCAAGTCGCATGTGGCCAAGTTGAAGGGGCAACGCACCGACATCGATTCCTCGATCAAGGAACTGACAGAGTTCATCAAACTGATCGAGAATCTTGACTTCGATTTCTGATCGCTGACCCAGCAAAAATCCAAATCAATACCAAGGACACACAGATGCCCAGCTACACCGCCCCAAACCGCGATTTCCGATTCATTATCAATGAGATGCTTGATCTTGGAAGCCATGGCAATCTGCCCGGTTTCGAGCATGCCAGCGAAGATATGGTCAATTCGATCCTGGAGGAATCGGGCAAATTCACTTCTGAAGTGATCGCTCCGCTCAACCAGATCGGCGACCGTGAAGGTTGTGTCCGTCATGAAGATGGTTCGGTAACCACACCAACCGGTTTCAAGCAGGCATTTGACCAGTATCGCGAGGCGGGCTGGGGCACATTGACCCAGCCGGAGGAGCTGGGCGGACAGGGCTTGCCGCAGGTGATCGGCTTTGCGCTCAAGGAAATGATGAGCTCTGCCAACATGGCCTTCGGTATGTATCCCGGGCTCACCAACGGCGCGATCGCGGCGTTGCTGGCCAAGGGTAGCCCTGAGCAGATCGAGAAATATGTACCGCGCATGGTCTCATGCGAGTGGACCGGCACCATGAACCTGACCGAACCGCATTGCGGCACCGATCTGGGCTTGATCCGCACCAAGGCCGAGCCGCAGGCCGATGGCAGTTATCTGATCACCGGCACCAAGATCTTCATTTCCGCCGGAGAGCACGACCTGGCGGACAACATCATCCACCTGGTGCTGGCCAAGACACCGGGCGCGCCCGACAGTTCCAAGGGTATCTCGCTGTTTGTGGTGCCCAAGTACCTGGTCAAT
This sequence comes from Altererythrobacter chaiwopuensis, assembly GCF_054957755.1. Classification (NCBI taxonomy): domain Bacteria; kingdom Pseudomonadati; phylum Pseudomonadota; class Alphaproteobacteria; order Sphingomonadales; family Erythrobacteraceae; genus Altererythrobacter; species Altererythrobacter chaiwopuensis. The sequence continues at coordinate 1,871,849 of NZ_JBTXJG010000001.1, read as the reverse complement.
GACGACGGTTCGCTGGGCGATCGCAATGGCGTTAGCTGCGGCTCGATCGAACACAAGATGGGCATCCACGGCAATTCGACCTGCGTGCTCAATTATGACGAGGCCAAAGGCTGGCTTGTCGGCGAGGAGAACAAGGGCCTGGCAGCGATGTTCATCATGATGAACGAAGCGCGCCTGGGTGTGGGTATGCAAGGGCTGTCACAGGCCGAAGTCGCATACCAGAATGCGGTCGCCTATGCGCTTGACCGGCGCCAGGGCCGCGCGCTGACCGGCCCGGCCGATCCCGAGGCCAAGGCCGATCCGATCTTCGTCCATCCCGACGTTCGCCGCATGCTGATGGATGCCAAGGTGTTCAACGAAGGCATGCGCGCGCTGTGTCTGTGGGGAGCGTTGCAGGAAGACCTTAGCCACAAGGCGCCCGATGAAGGTGATCGCAAGGCGGCGATGGACATGATCAGTCTGCTCACCCCGGTGATCAAGGGCTATGGCACCGACAAGGGCTATGAAGTCGCCACCAATATGCAGCAGGTTTTTGGCGGGCACGGTTATATCGAGGAATGGGGCATGAGCCAGTTCGTGCGCGATGCCCGTATCGCCATGATCTATGAAGGCACCAATGGCGTGCAGGCGATGGATCTGTGCGGTCGCAAGCTGGCGCAGAATGGCGGCGCGGCGATCCAGGCATTCTTCGCCATGTGCGATGCAGACATTGCCGCTGCCAAGGAAGTGGATGGGCTCAAGGATATTGCCGAAGCGCTAGACAAGGCGCTGGGGCAGCAGAAGGCCGCAACCATGTGGTTCATGCAGAATGCCATGGCCAATCCCAACAATCTGGGCGCGGGTGCGCACCATTATATGCACATCATGGGTATCGTGACGCTGGGGCTGATGTGGCTGCGCATGGCCAAGGTGGCGCTCGAGAAGCTTGCCAGCGAGCCATCGGACAAGGGCTTTTACGAGGCGAAGCTGGTTTCGGCTCGCTATTATGCCGAACGCTACCTGCCCGATGCCGGTGCGCTGCGCCGCAAACTCGAAGCGGGCGCGGAAGCGATGATGGCGCTGGATGCGGAGGCGTTCCAGACGGCGGCGTGATGCCGCTGGCTGGCGGCAACCCAAGAGGCCCGGGTCAATAGCCCGGGCCTTTTAGTTGCAGGCAAGCACTTCGACGAAGAGGCCCAGCATCGCGCCACGCGGCATGCTGAAGTCGAGCAAGTCGCTCACCACGAAGCGCTTCATTCCACCGGCAGGAAATCGGGGACCGACAGATAGCGTTCACCGGTATCGTAATTGAAGCCGATCACGCGGGTCCCGGTATCGAAATCCGCCAGCTTCTGAGCGATCGCGGCCAGCGTGGCGCCCGATGAGATACCCACCAGCATGCCTTCTTCACGCGCGGCGCGGCGCGCCATTTCCTTGGCATCTTCCGGCTCGACCTGGATTGCACCGTCGATCGACTGAGTATGAAGGTTGCCCGGAATAAAACCGGCACCGATCCCCTGGATCGGGTGGGGGCCGGGCTGGCCGCCGCTGATTACCGGGCTGAGCGTCGGCTCGACCGCATAGGCCTTCATCTCGGGCCATTCGCGCTTCAGCACCTCGGCGCACCCCGTCAGGTGTCCGCCGGTGCCGACGCCGGTGATGAGCACTGCAGGCGGTGCGTCGGCGAAGTCGGCGATGATTTCCTTTGCGGTGGTATTGGCATGAACCTTCCAGTTCGCCTCATTGTCGAACTGGCTTGGCATCCACGAATTGGGGGTCTGTGCGACCAGCTCGCTGGCGCGCTCGATCGCGCCCTTCATGCCTTTTTCCTTGGGCGTGAGGTCGAACGATGCGCCATAGGCGAGCATCAACCGCCTCCGTTCAAGCGACATCGATTCCGGCATTACCAGAACCAGCTTGTAACCCTTGACCGCGGCGACCATCGCCAGGCCGATGCCGGTGTTGCCGCTGGTAGGCTCTATGATCGTGCCGCCGGGCTTCAACGCCCCAGTCTTTTCTGCATCCTCTATCATGGCAAGGCCGATGCGGTCCTTGATCGAGCCACCAGGATTGGCGCGTTCCGATTTGATCCAGACTTCGTGATCGGGGAACATGCGTGACAGGCGGATATGCGGAGTGCGACCGATGGTCTCGAGGATGTTTGCGGCTTTCATGTCAGGCCTCCTGGGTTTTGCTTTCTGCGTGTTTGAGCACGATTTCATCGGGCGGATCAAATGTCCTGGTGGTTCTTAGCACAGGAAACAGCCTGCTCCACAGCGCCACAGTGATGATCGCGCCAGCGCCGCCGGTGACCACCGCCGCCACGGGGCCGAACAGGAATGCCAGGCTGCCGGAGAAAAAATCGCCGAACTCATTCGACGCGCTGATCGTGAGCAAGCTGACCGAGGATACCCGCCCGCGCTTGTCATCCGGGGTGTGAAGCTGGATCAGCGATTGGCGGATATACACGCTGAACATGTCTCCCGCGCCGACAATGAACAGCATCGCCAGGCTAAGCGGCATCGAAGTGGAAAGGCCGAATACGATCGTGGCGAGCCCGAACACGAATACCGCCCACAGCATCTTGGGGCCAACGTTGTTTTCAAGCGGTTTGAAACTGAACCAGGCGGCAGTGAGCGCAGCGCCCGCAGCAGGCGCCATGGCAAGCTGGGCCAGGCCCGTCTCTCCAACCTCCAGGATGTCCCGCGCATAGACCGGAAACAGCGCGGTTGCCCCGGCCAGGAACACTGCGAACAGATCAAGCGTGATCGCGCCCAGCACCATCTTGTTGTGGCGGACATAGCGAATGCCGTCGAGCATCTGGCCAATCGGATGTTGCCCTTTGCGCAGCGGCGGCTGTGGCACTTTGCCAATCAGGCTCAAGGCAATGATCGCAACGCCGAACAGTACACTCGCCGCGATATAGGGGAGGGAGGGCAGCACCGAAAAGGTATACCCGCCGATGAAAGGCCCCACGATCATGCCCACCTGCCATGAAATGCTGGATAGTGCGATGGCGTTGGGCAGTATTTTCCGGGGAACGAGGTTGGGGGCCAGCGCTGACAATGCCGGCCCGGAAAAGGCGCGTGCAACACCCAGCAAAACCGCCACAGTGAACAGGATCGGCAAGGTGATGGCGTTGTGCCAGGTTGCCCAGGCAAGAGCGGCAGAGCAGACGAGTTGCAGAACAACCGTTAACCGGCCGAGGCTCCTGCGATCGAACTTGTCTGCGGCCAGGCCCACGAATGGCGTCAACACGAACAGCGGCGCAAATTGCAGCAGGCCAATCAGCGCCAGTTGCCCCGATGCTGCGGCGACACTCATCCCGCCATCGCGCGCGATATTGTAGGTTTGCCATCCGATGATCAGCAGCATGGCATATTGCGCCAGCGTCATGCTGAGGCGGCTGACCCAATAGGCGCGGAAATTGGCTACGCGAAAGGGGTGCGTCGCTTCTGGCGGGCTGGACGATGTCAGTGGAGTGTCGCTCACCACCGTGCAATGGCAGCGGGCAGGCCCGCTGCCAAGCCATCAAAAGCTATCCAGCTTCGTAGTAAGTTTTTTGCGGGCGGCGCCCCAGTCAGCGCAGGCGGCGCAAGCGTGGATTGGGCTGCAACTGGTCGATCACTGCCATGAAATCGTCAAGGCGGATGATCCTTTCGAACTGGAACCCGGCGCGCTCGTCATGACACCAGATCACATAAGCCTCGATCCGGCCCACCACCGGCAGGCGGATAATAACCCGGTCGCCGCGTTGGAGCCCTTCGGCATCGTCGACCATGAAGCCGTGCGCAGAAAGATTGGCGACATGCAGCTTCAGGTCACCCAAGCGGCGATGTTCGGCAATGACCGGGAAATCGACGGGGTGCCGCGCGGCGCGGCGCAGGTCGGTCACACTGAGATTGGCTCCGGCGTTCACGGTTACAAGCCTCCAAGCATTGTTCTTCTATCGCTAGATGCTGGAGAAAGGCTGACATTTGGTAAAGATGCGCTGCGCCAAAACGGGACGGACGGCCCGTTTGAGCCCTGATCCGGGTTCGATTAACCGCTTTTTGAAAGGCTTACGGCGGTTAACGCGTAATGATGCCGTGTTTCTTTTTGCCCAGGCTGAGCTTGCGCTGTTCGCCTTCAGCAATTTCGATCAGCAAGCCAGGGTCGCTTATGACCAGGTCATCAAGCTTCACCGCACCTTCAGCCAGCTTGCGCTTGGCTTCGCCATTCGACGCAGTAAAGCCGATCGCAGTCAGCAAGGCACCGATGCGCATTCCTTCAATGCCCACGGCTAAGGTTGGGAGATCTTCGCCAGCACCGCCGCCGGCAAAGGTTTCATGCGCGGTAGCTTCGGCAGCCAGTGCTGCTTCCTCGCCCCGCACCAGCCTGGTCACTTCGTTCGCCAGCACTACCTTGGCCTGGTTGATTTCCGCGCCTTCGAGCGCTTCCAGCCGCGCCACCTCGTCAAGCGGCAGATCGGTGAACAGCCGCAGGAAGCGGCCAACATCGCGGTCATCGCAATTGCGCCAGTATTGCCAGAAATCATAGCTGGGCAGCTGATCTTCGTTGAGCCAAACCGCGCCTGCCGCAGTCTTGCCCATCTTGGCCCCGTCAGCCGTGGTCAGTAGCGGCGTGGTAAGCCCGAATACTTCCCTGCCCTCCATCCGGCGGGTCAGCTCGATCCCGTTGACGATATTGCCCCACTGGTCGCTGCCACCCATTTGCAGCCGGCAATCGTGCAGCAGTGCCAGTTCGCGGAAATCATAGGCCTGCAGGATCATGTAGTTGAATTCGAGAAAGGTCAGCGGCTGTTCGCGTTCGAGCCGCAGCTTGACCGAATCAAACGTGAGCATGCGGTTGATAGTGAAGTGAGGTCCAACCGTGCGCAGCAATTCGATATAGCCGAGCTTGTTCAACCAATCATCGTTATCGACCATCACCGCGTCGGTCGGACCGTCACCGAAGGTCAGCAGCCGTTCGAATACCGTGCGGATCGACGCGATATTCGCCTGGATGGCTTCGGGCGTGAGCAGTTTGCGGCTTTCGTCCTTGCCCGAAGGGTCGCCCACCTTGGTGGTGCCGCCGCCCATCAGCACGATCGGCTTGTGGCCGGCCTGCTGCAGGCGGCGCAACATCATGATCTGCACCAGCGATCCGACGTGCAGGCTGGGCGCGGTGGCATCGAAGCCGATATAGCCGGGCACGATCTGGTTTTGGGCGAGCTTGTCCAGCCCGGCCGCATCGGTCATCTGGTGGATATAGCCGCGCTCGCCGAGCAGGCGCAGCAGGGTGGACTTGTGTTCCGACATCGTGCTCTCTTGCCTTGGGAAAGCGCGGTTAGCATGGGGGAGGGACAATGCAAGCATATCGCCTGATTCCCCACCCGGCATTTCCGCCCTCTTCGGTGAGCGCGGTAGAGGCGCGGGTGGGGCTGGATGACCCGAACTGGCTGCACCTGCGATGGCGGATAGAGGAGGCGGGCACGCTGGTCCTGCCCCCGATCACGGGCAAAGGCAGGGCGGACGGGCTGTGGCAAACGACCTGTTTCGAACTGTTCCTGCGCCCTGAGGGAGGCGAGTCCTATCATGAATGGAACCTCTCGCCCTCGCGCGAATGGAACGCCTATGGTTTTACCCGATACCGCGACGGAATGGAGCCGCTTGAAATCGCGCGCGCCCCAGATTGCGTGATGCGGCCCGGCTCGAAATTCGCCATTTTCGATGCTTTCATCGCGCGTTCGCAGCTCCTCGGGATGCACTGCGCCATGGGCCTGAGCGCGGTGATAGAGGAAGCGGGTGGCAACAAAAGCTATTGGGCGCTTGCGCATCCACAATGCGATGCGCCGGATTTCCACGATCCGGCTTGCTTTGCGGCGAGCCTTCCGGCACCTCGAAACCCATGAAATTCGGGATTGATCGGCTGCTGGCAGAGCCGGAACTGCTGCACGAACTTGATGGAAAACGGGTGTCACTGGTGGCGCATCCAGCCTCGGTCACGGCCGACCTGACGCATAGCCTTGATGCGCTGATCGCGGCGGGCGTGAACGTGACCAGCGCATTCGGCCCCCAGCACGGGCTGAAGGGCGACAAGCAGGACAATATGGTCGAGACTGCGGACGAACTCGATCCGCATTACGGCATCCCGATCTTTTCACTCTATGGGGAGGTGCGCCGCCCCACCGGGCAGATGATGGGCACTGCCGACGTATTCCTGTTTGACCTGCAAGACCTTGGCTGCCGCATCTACACCTTCGTCACCACTCTGCTCTACCTGCTCGAAGAAGCCGCAAAGCACGGCAAGAGCGTGTGGGTGCTTGACCGTCCCAACCCGGCCGGGCGCCCGGTTGAGGGCACGCTGCTGGTGCCGGGGCAGGAAAGTTTTGTTGGCGCCGCGCCAATGCCGATGCGCCACGGCCTCACCATGGGCGAGATGGGGCATTGGTTCATCCGCCAGTTCAGCCTCGACGTGGATTACCGCGTAGTCGAGATGCATTATTGGCTCCCTGAAGCCGGGCCCGATGGCGGCATGGGGGGGTATGGCTGGCCGCAGGACCGGATCTGGATCAATCCGTCGCCCAATGCCGCAAATGTCAACATGGCGAGATGCTATGCCGGCACCGTGATGCTGGAAGGCACCACGCTGAGCGAGGGCAGGGGGACGACGCGGCCATTGGAAGTGCTGCTGGGTGCGCCCGATGTCGATGCCAAGGCGGTACTGGCGGAAATGCACGCGCTCGCGCCTGACTGGATGGCTGGCTGTGCCTTACGCGAATGCTGGTTCGAGCCGACTTTCCACAAACATGCAGGAAAGCTGTGCAATGCATTGATGATCCACGCAGAAGGCAGGTTCTACACCCATTCAGCCTTCAAGCCGTGGCGGTTGCAGGCGCTGGCGTTCAAGGCGATCCGGCGGCTCTACCCCGAATATGATCTGTGGCGTGATTTTCCCTATGAATACGAGCTGGAACGCCTTGCGATCGATGTAATCAACGGCGGGCCAGCCTTGCGCGAATGGGTTGATGATCCAGCGGCACGCCCAGGCGACCTTGACCAAATGGCGAACCGGGACGAGGCTTTCTGGCGCGAACAGACCAGCGATATCCAGTTGTATTGACTATGGCCATCGACCAACCAGATCCTGCCTTTGACGAGGCCGAAGCTGACCGCAGGCTGCAAGCCAACCGGCGCGATATCATGGCCATGCTGGCCAAGGCCGATAATCTGATGTGCGCGGGCGATCACCGTGCAGCAAATGCATATTATAGACAGGTTGCTCGGCTCGCGGGCGAAGGGGAGCCCATCGCGCAAAGCGAATTGCTGCGCGCGCGCGATGCAACGCATTGGCTGGCGGAGCGGTTTCGAAATTCAATCCTCGATGGGTTGGAATCTCGCGGTATGGATCGGAAGGCGATGCATCCGCGCTTCGCCAAGTCGCTGGCGATCATGTTCGGTGAGCAGCAACGCGAACCCGTTTATGAGCGGTTTCCGCAGCTGCCCAACATGTACTTCTATCCCGATCTGCCGCATGTCGAATACGTTGATCCCGCGCGGCATCACTGGATCGACGCGGTCGAGGCACAGACTGATTCGATCCTGGCGGAAGCGCAAGTGCTGCTCGAACAGGGCCAGGGCTTCGGGCCCTATGTCAGAACGGCGACGGACAGGCCGCAAGGGGATGTCCATGGCCTGCTCGAAGACCCTTCCTGGAGCACTCTCGATCTGACCGATCGCGGCATCCCGGTGCCCGAGCGAATCGCACTGGCGCCAAAAACCTGGGTCACGATGCAGAGCAACGCCCCACTTTGCGACATTCCCCAGCGCGCACCATCGGTGATGTTCTCGCTGTTACGGGCACGATCGCGCATCCCGCCGCATACCGGAATGATCAACGCTCGTTTTATCGGTCATCTGCCCCTGATAGTGCCGGGGGATGGAGCACTTCGGGTCGGCACCAGCGAGCGGGCGTGGGATTACGGAAAGGTCATGCTGTTTGATGATACCGTGGAGCACGAGGCTTGGAATAATGCCACCGAAGATCGGTTGGTGCTGATCTTCGATATCTGGCGACCGGAAGTCAGCGAGGACGAACGGGCGCAAATCCGCGCGCTGTTCGAAACGGTCGATGCCTATTGAATGGCTGGTGGTTGCGGTTTTTGCACTGACGCCACCAGCACAAAGCTGATCAGCATCAGCAGATACCAGCTACCCAGCTTGGCCGGGCCGACCATCTGCCAGCCATCCTGTTGCCCCGGATAGTTCCAGGCATTGGCAAAGGTGGCGATATTCTCGGCAAACCAGATGAATAATGCGACGAGGCCGAAGCCGACCAGCAGCGGCATCCAGCGATGCACGCGGAAATTGCGGAAATGAACCCGCGTGCGCCAGAACAGCAGCGCGGTCGTTGCAAACAACAGATAACGGATGTCCACGGTCCAGTGGTGGGCGAAGAAATTGACGTAGATTGCCGCCGACAGGAGCCACGTCGCCCAGCGCGGCGGATAATGGCTGAAGCGAAAGTCGAAGATGCGCCAGACCCGCGCGATGTAGCTGCCGACGGCGGCATACATGAAGCCCGAGAACAGCGGCACTGCGCCGATGTGGAGCACGCTCGCCTCAGGGTAGGTCCAAGATCCGGCAGCGGTCTTGAACAGCTCCATCACCGTGCCGACTACGTGGAAGATCAGGATGACGCGAGCTTCTCGCCAGGTCTCGAGCCGGAAAGCGAGCATGCCCGCCTGAATGGTGATGGCGGCGAGGGTGAGGAAGTCATAGCGGTGGAGCGGCGCCCCAAGCAGACCATCATCGGGATAAAACAGGTGCGTGCCCAGCAGCAGCGCCAGCAGCAGGCCGCCGAACAGGCAGGCCCAAGCCTGCTTGAAGCCGAACAGCAGGAATTCGTAAAGCGCGAGGCGCCAACCGGTGCCCGGATCGAAGGCTTCGAGCCGATGGCGCACCCACTCGAAGCGGGTGTGGCGAGGTGACGTCATTCCAATTCGATGTAATCGCCGCGTTCGACATCCCATTGGAAGGTACTACCGATGGGACTGTCGATCAGGTGGATCCAACGGTCATCCTCATTGAGAACTTTGCCGAGCTCGATGTACATCGGATCTTTCCCGAGATGCTTGTCTTCGGCGATGGCTTCGTCGGTCCCGCGAATTCGCCAACCGCTGTCCGGCTCCTTGTCGCCCTCACGCGTCATGTCGGGTTCTTCGCGGTAGAAGTAATCGGCGTGACTACGTCCCTCGACCACGCAGGCATCAACAAAGCATCGCTGCCAGTACGAACGCCGCTCGGGTACCTTCGGGCGTTGCTTCCCCTTGATGTAGGTGCACGAAATTATGTGCGTGAGTGGGATGCGGACAAGATCGCCGAGCTTGATGGATGGCATGTCCGAGGGTTCGTTATCGAGCCGACCCACAATGAAGCCATCCTCGATACGCTGAACCATGACCCACATGCGTTCGGCGTGATATCTGCGCCCGCCAGCGATTTCGCGAAAGATGGCTTGTGCCCCATCACCGGGTTCGAGGGCAGCCAATTCCTCAGGCCATGGCATGTCGTAAGTGTAGGGCGCTGAAGCGGCAATCGGCCGGGGATCATCAAGTTCGATCCCCTCGGGCAGTTCGATCCCTTCACTCAATGCCCCTGTTTCCGGCTCAGCTCGCGCATGGCATCGTCCAGCCCGTCGAGCGTCAGCGGATACATCCGGTCATTGACCAGCTGCTTGAGCATCTTGGTGCTCTGCGAATAACCCCATTGCTTTTCAGGCACAGGATTGAGCCACACGGTCGCGGGATAGGTGTCGGCCACCCGCTTCATCCACACCGCGCCTGCTTCCTCGTTCATATGCTCGACACTGCCGCCGGGATGGGTGATCTCATACGGGCTCATCGCCGCATCGCCCACGAAGATCACCTTGTAGTCATGCCCATATTTGTGAAGCACGTCCCAGGTCTTGGTGCGTTCCTGCCAGCGGCGCTTGTTGTCCTTCCACACGCCTTCGTAAAGGCAGTTGTGGAAATAGAAGAACTCGAGGTTCTTGAATTCCGCATTGGCCGCGCTGAACAATTCCTCGCACAGCTTGATGAAGGGGTCCATCGAACCGCCCACGTCAAGAAACAGCAGCAGCTTCACGGCATTGTGCCGTTCCGGGCGCATGTGGATGTCAAGCCAGCCCTGCTTGGCGGTACCGTCGATCGTGGCGTCAAGGTCAAGCTCGTCCGCCGCGCCCTCGCGCGCAAAGCGGCGCAGGCGGCGCAGCGCCATCTTGATGTTGCGGGTGCCCAGCTCCTTGGTGTTGTCGAGGTTCTTGAACTCGCGCTTTTCCCACACCTTGATCGCGCGCTTGTGCTTGCTTTCGCCGCCGATCCGCACCCCTTCGGGGTTGTAGCCCGAATTGCCGAACGGGCTGGTGCCGCCGGTGCCGATCCACTTGTTGCCGCCCTGGTGGCGCTTTTCCTGTTCCTCGAGCCGCTTCTTCAACGTCTCCATGATCTCGTCCCAGCTGCCCAGCGCCTTGATCTTTTCCATCTCCTCTTCGGAAAGGAATTTCTCGGCCACCGCCTTCAGCCAGTCTTCGGGAATGTCGACCGGGTTCTGGCCATAATCGCTGAGGATGCCCTTGAAGACGCGGTTGAAGACCTGGTCGAAACGGTCGATCAAACCCTCGTCCTTCACGAAGGTGGCACGGCTGAGGTAATAGAATGCCTCGGGCGTCTGCTCGATCACATCCTTGTCGAGCGCCTCCAGCAGGGTGAGGTGCTCCTTGAAACTGGCGGGAATTCCCGCGGCGCGCAATTCGTCGACGAAATTGAAGAACATGCGCTTGTCTTAGCCATCCGCTTTGCAACGCGCCAGCCTTACTCAACTCCCCCTATCCAAATTAACCGGTTGCTAACCACGTAAGGTTACTGCGCTGGCTGAAGCTATAACCGAGGATCCACCTGATGAAGCCGATCGCGATCGATACCAACGGCGCAACAGCGCTCGACAGAATACCCGAAATCTGCGGGGATGTTACGGTTGGCTGCACCGATGTGGCCGGCATTGTCGAGGCGGTCATCCGTTCATCCGAGGCGCTGCGCGAAGAGCACACGGCGCTGCGCGGAACCGTTACCGCGCTTGAGGCTGATCAGGCCAAGGTGGCGGAAGCCAGCGACGAAGCCCGGCTACTGTCCGAACGCGCGATCGAACGCCTGGGCGAAGGCACCACACTGATCCATTCTTCGCTTGGCCAGATCAATTCGCTGCTCGAACTGGTTGAAGCGCTGTCGCAGCATGTCACCAGCTTTGCCGCCGCGATGGAACAGGTGCGGCGCAGCTCGAAAGATATCGAGCAGATCGCCGAAACGACCAATATCCTGGCGCTCAACGCCACCATAGAGGCGATGCGCGCAGGCGATGCCGGGCGCACCTTTGCAGTGGTGGCGGGCGAGGTGAAAAGCCTGGCCAATGACACCCGCAAGGCAACCGAAGAAATCACTTCGACCATCGACGCACTTGGCAGCGAAGCGTCACAGGTGATTGAACGGATCGAAACCGGCTCAAAAGCCAGCGGCGAGGCCAAGGCTTCCGTTGCCCAGATCGAACGTACGATCGTTGGCGTGGGCGAATTGGTGGAAGAGGTCGACAAGCAGAATGACCAGATTGCACGTTCGACCTCCACAATCAGCGATCATGTGGTGCGGGTGCAGGATGTGCTCGACAGTTTCGACAATGCGGCGCTCGACAACGAGACCAAACTGCAACGCGCGCACACGCGCATGGAAGAGCTGGAAATGACCGCCAGCGAGATGTTCGACCGCATCGTGCAGGCAGGGCTATCGCCTGAAGACAGTGCGATGGTCGAGGCGGCACAGGGTTTTGCGCACGAACTGGCCGACATTACCAGCCAGGCGATCGAGTCCGGCGAACTTAGCGAAGCCGTGCTGTTCGATAGCAATTATCAGCTGATCGAAGGTAGCAATCCCAAGCGCTATCGCACCAGGTTGTGCGATTGGGCAGACGCGCACTGGCGCCCGTTCCTCGACCGCGCCAAGCAGACCAACGCCCGCGTGATGGCCGCAGCCTGCACCGACAAGAAGGGCTTCCTGCCCACGCACCTTTCCGAATGGTCGCAAGCGCCAACCGGCAATCTGGCGCATGATACGGCTTTCTGCCGTAACGGGCGCATCATCTTCGATCCGATCGACCAGAAGGCGAAGAATTCTTCCGCGCCCTATATGATGGCAGTTTACCGGCAGGAAGGCGATGGCGAGCGCTATAAGGTCGTGCGCAATGTCTACATTCCGCTGATTATCAACGGTAAGCGCTGGGGCGATTTCGAGCTCGCCTATTCCTTTGGTTGATTCCCTGACTTAGCCCGGGTTGCGGCGCGCCATGAAGGCAAGCCGTTCGAACATCATCACATCCTGCTCGTTCTTGAGCAGCGCACCATGCAGCGGTGGGATCGCCGAATTGGGGTTGCTGTCCTGCAGCACTTCCATCGGCATGTCTTCGTTGAGCAGCAGCTTGAGCCAGTCGAGCAGCTCGCTGGTGGAGGGCTTCTTCTTCAGGCCGGGCACCTCGCGCAGCTCGTAGAAGATATCCATCGCCTTGCTGACCAGCTTTTTCTGGATTCCGGGGTAATGCACATCGATGATCTCGGCCATCGTCTCGCGATCTGGGAACTTGATGTAATGGAAGAAACAGCGGCGCAGGAAAGCGTCGGGCAGTTCCTTTTCATTGTTCGAGGTGATCACCACGATCGGACGTTCTTTCGCTTCGATCCGCTCATGCGTTTCGTAAACGTCGAAGCTCATCCGGTCGAGTTCCTGGAGTAGATCGTTGGGAAACTCGATATCGGCCTTGTCGATCTCGTCGATCAGGAGCACCGGCAGCTCGGGCGAGGTGAAGGCTTCCCAAAGCTTGCCCTTCCTGATGTAGTTCGAGATGTCATGGACGCGCTCATCGCCCAGCTGGCCATCGCGCAGGCGCGCCACGGCGTCATATTCATACAGGCCCTGCTGCGCCTTGGTGGTTGATTTCACGTTCCATTCGATCAGCGGCGCGCCTGTGGCCTTGGCAATTTCATGCGCCAGCACCGTCTTGCCGGTGCCAGGCTCGCCCTTGACCAGCAGCGGGCGCCGCAGGGTTACTGCGGCGTTCACGGCGACCTTGAGATCGTTGGTCGCAATATAGGAGCTGGTGCCTTCAAAGCGCCCTACATCGGACTGGGTGGTGGATTGTTCTGCCATCGGTTTTCCCTTGAAACTTTCCGTGCGCGTTAAGTTACCGAGCGGTTTGGTGCAAGGGTGTCGCTATGCAAGCTATCGAATTGGCGAGGCGAGCTGCGGTGCTATTGCCGGTTTGATTGAAACTTTTGCCGCAACAACCCGAATTAGCCACTACACCTGCGCCAAAGGAGATTGCCAATGCCGACCGAAAGCCTGAAGATCGTCACTTCCCAGGGGCACGAGCTATCCGGCGCGCTGGAACTGCCCACCGGGCTGGTGCGCGGGGCGGCACTGTTCGCGCATTGCTTCACCTGCACCAAGCAATCGAAGGCGGCCACCGCGGTAACCCGCGCACTGGCGCGTGAAGGGATCGCGTCGCTGCGGTTCGATTTTACCGGCCTGGGTGCGAGCCAAGGCGAATTTGGCCGCGCCGGATTCGCCAGTGATGTGGAGGATCTGGTTGCATCTGCGCAGTATCTGATCGAGCGGTTTGAATGTCAGATCCTGTTGGTGGGCCACAGCCTGGGCGGCGCCGCGGTGCTGGCGGCTGCGGCCGAGCTGGGGCGCGAGAATGTGGCCGCCGTTGCCACTATTGGCGCGCCTTCCGACGTTCCGCATGTGCTGCACAATATCAAGGGTGACCTGGAGCAGATTGAAAAGGATGGCGAAGGCGAAGTTTCAATCGGCGGGCGCAAGTTTCTGCTCGGGCGCGAATTCCTCGAGAAAACCCGCGAGGTCGATCTTGCAGGAGAGATGAAAAAATTGCGCGTGCCGTTGATGATCATGCATTCCCCGACCGATGAGATCGTGGGTATCGATCATGCCGGCAAGTTGTTCGATGCGGCCAAACATCCCAAGAGCTTTGTCAGCCTGGCAGGGGCGGATCACCTGCTGCTGGATGAGGAAGACGCGCGCTTTGCCGCGCGGATGATCGCGGCCTGGGCGGCGCGATACCTGCCGAACAAGGGAGCGCCCGCCATGCCGGATGAGGGCGTGGTGGTGCAGACCGGGAACGGCAAATTCGGGACCGAGGTGCATACTGTGAGCCATCGTTTCGTGGCGGACGAGCCGGCCAGCTTTGGCGGCGATGACAGCGGGCCAACGCCATATGACCTATTGCTGGCCGCGCTCGGCACCTGCACCGCGATGACGATGAAGATGTATGCCGATCGCAAACAATGGCCCTTCGCAGGCGCGCGCGTGCATCTCACTCATGAGCGGGACCATGCCGAGGATTGCGACCATTGCCAGAAAGAGGGTGAGGGCGTGCAGATTCAGGCGCTCTATCGCAAGATCGAGCTGCTGGGTGACGAGCTATCCGGCGAACAGCGCGAGAAGCTGATGGAGATTGCCGACAAATGCCCGGTGCACCGGACGTTGGAAGGGCATTTGCATATTCATACGGAGGCAGTTGAATGATCATGGTAACCGGAAGCGTGCAGATGATTCCTGCAACACGCGAACAAGCGATCGAGCTTGGCTGCGCACATTCACGGCGATCACGGCAAGAAAGCGGGTGTCTCGCCCATAATTGCATGGTCGATGCAGAGGATGTCAATCGGCTCGTCTTCCATGAAGAATGGGCTGACATGAACGCCCTCAGGGCGCATTTCGCTGCGCCCGCATCGGGCCAGTTCGTCAGGCAGATGTCGGAACTGGCAGCTTCCCCCCCGACGATAAACCTGTTCGAAGCCTCTGCTGTCGATGCAAAGCCTTTCTAGGCATCGATCAAGTCGCGATCCACGTCGCCCGCGTGGTTCTGGATGAAGTTGAAGCGGTGTTCCGGGTTGCGGCCCATCAACTCGTCCACCAGCCTTGCGACCGTTGCCCGCTGCTCGAATTCCTGCGGCAGGGTGATGCGGATCAGGCCGCGGGTTTCCGGGCTCATCGTGGTTTCGCGCAATTGCTGCGGGTTCATTTCGCCCAGGCCCTTGAACCGGCTGACCTCCACCTTCTTGCCCTTGAACACGCTTTCTTCCAGTTCCGCGCGGTGCGCATCGTCGCGGGCGTAGCGGGTCTCTTTGCCGCTGGTCAGCTTGTAGAGCGGCGGTTGGGCCAGGTAGAGATAACCGCCGCGCACCACTTCGGCCATTTCCTGGAAGAAGAAGGTCATCAGCAGCGTGGCGATATGCGCCCCGTCAACATCGGCATCGGTCATGATGATGATGCGGTCATAACGCAGGTTTTCAGGGTCGCAATCCTTGCGCGTACCGCAGCCGAGCGCGAGCGAGAGATCGGCGATTTCCTGGTTGGCGCGGATCTTGTCCGCCGTGGCGCTGGCGACGTTGAGGATCTTGCCGCGGATCGGCAGGATCGCCTGGCTCTTGCGGTCGCGCGCCTGCTTGGCGCTGCCACCGGCCGAATCGCCTTCGACGATGAACAGTTCAGTCTCGCGATCGCCTTCGCCGCTGCAATCGGTTAGCTTGCCCGGCAGGCGCAGCTTCTTGGCATTGGTCGCGGTCTTGCGCTTGATCTCGCGTTCCTGCTTGCGCTTGAGCCGCTCGTCCATGCGCTCCATCACGCTGCCAAGCAGCGCCCGTCCGCGCTCCATATTGGCGGTGAGGAAATGGTCGAAATGGTCGCGCATCGCATTTTCGACCAGTCGCGTCGCCTCGGGCGAGGTCAGCCGGTCCTTGGTCTGGCTCTGGAATTGCGGGTCGCGGATGAAGACGGAGAGCATTACCTCGGCCCCGGTCATCACGTCGTCAGCCGAAATGTCCTTGGCCTTCTTCTGGCCAGTGAGTTCGCCGAATGCACGCAAGGATTTGGTCAGCGCCGCGCGCAATCCCTGCTCATGCGTGCCGCCATCGGGGGTGGGCACGGTGTTGCAATACCAGCTGGTCGATCCATCTGACCACAGCGGCCAGCCCACCGCCCATTCGACGCGGCCCCTGTCCTCCGGAAAGTCCTGGCTGCCGGTGAAGGGCTGGGCAGTAACGCATTCGCGCGTCCCGATCTGTTCGGCAAGGTGATCCGCGAGCCCGCCGGGGAACTTGAAAGTGGCCTCTTCGGGCACGTCGTCACTCGCGAGCGAAGGCGCGCATTTCCAGCGGATTTCGACCCCGGCGAACAGGTAAGCCTTCGAGCGCGCCAGCTTGAACAGCCGCGCGGGCTTGAACTGGCGATCGCCGAAGATCTCGGTGTCAGGGGTGAATGAGACGGTGGTGCCGCGCCGGTTGGGCGTGGGGCCAAGCTGCTGCAGCGGGCCGAGCGTCTGCCCGCGCGCGAATTCCTGCGCGTAAAGCTGCCGGTCGCGGGCGACCTCAACGCGGGTGTGGCTTGAGAGAGCATTGACCACACTCACGCCCACGCCGTGCAGGCCCCCGCTGGTGGCATAGGCCTTGCCGGAAAATTTGCCGCCCGAATGGAGCGTCGAGAGGATCACCTCGAGCGTGGACTTGCCGGGAAACTTGGGGTGCTCGTCTACCGGGATACCGCGGCCATTGTCACTGATCGAGAGGCGATTGCCTTCCTCAAGCCGCACCTCGATACGGCTCGCATGGCCGGCCACTGCTTCGTCCATCGAATTGTCGAGCACTTCGGCGGCGAGGTGGTGCAGCGCGCGGTCGTCAGTCCCGCCGATATACATGCCAGGGCGGCGGCGGACAGGCTCAAGCCCTTCCAGCACCTCGATCGAGGATGAGTCATAATCGCCGCTCGACGCGGGTGTGTTTTCGAACAGATCGTTGGACATGACTTGCCAGTATCTCTGGTTGAGCCGGGCTTACAAGCTCGGGAAGAATCTTATCCTCGTCATTGCGCGGAGACCAATGTCGACGAAGCAATCCAGCTTCTGACCATGGATTGCTGCGCCGCCTCGCGGCGGCCCGCAATGACGAATCTGTGGTCGGGCTCAGTCGCTGAAGCGCGCAGGCGCCGGATCGACCACCTTTACATCGTCGGCCGCGACCTGGCGAACTTCCATTGCCCGCTCGACCACCCCGTTGGTGCCAAAGCGGAATGCCCCGTCAAGGCCGAGGAAACCATCCCTTGCGGTGAGGCTGCGGGTGGGGAAGGGGCGGCCCACGCGCCAGTCGCGCGCGATCCGCAAGGTCAGCAGCACCGCGTCATAACCCAGCGTCGAAATGCGATAGGGCGCACCGCCGAAGCGGTTCTGGTAACTGTCGCGGAAACGGGCAAAGCGCTGGCTCGAAACTGCCGAAAACAGCGCCCCGTGCAGCGCATTGGTGCGGGTGACCGCGTTTTCGCCGCTCCACAGCTCCGTGCCAAGGATGCGCGGCGAGCGCCCCGCGCCGTCTTCGCGCAGCGCATTGGCCCCTTGCGCGGCGAGCTGCACGCCATCGGCAATCAGCACGGTGTCATAGCCGCCCTTCTCACGCAGTTTGCCGGCCGCGCCGATCACTGCGCTGCTGGTGCGACCATAGCGTTCAGTCTGCGTCAAAAGCCCGCCATATTCGCGAAGTGCATTGCCAAGGGCGCTGGCCGCGCGATCACCATAATCGCCGCTGGGCAGCAGCGCCGCAAAATTGCTTGCGCCTTTCGAACGGGCATAGGCGACCGAGCGCGCGATCGACTGTTCGGGGATATGCCCCATCACGAACACGTCGCCCGAAGCCACGCTGGTGTTGTTGCTGAAGGAAATCAGCGGCACACCCGCCCGGCGCGCCTCTGCCAGCACCGCGGGCACATTGTCGGCCAGCATCGGCCCCAGAATCAGCCGGTTGCCATCCGCCACCGCCTTCGCTGCGGCACCGCGCGGGTCGCTCGACGTGTCGTAAGTGGTGATGCGCAGATTGTCCGCGCTGGTGTCGAGCACAGCCATGTTCGCGGCATTGGCGATAGACTGGCCCACTGCGCCGTTCTGGCCCGTAAGCGGGACGAGGATGGCGATGCGGTGCCGGGTCTCGTCTGTCGGCAGGGCGGTGGCGCTGGGTTCCGGCGTAGGCGTTGGCGTGGGCGCGGTGGGCGCGGGGCCGGATTTCGGGATCACCTGGCAGCCGGCCAGCAACAGCGCTGTGCCGCCCACCACAAGGTTGCGCCGATTGAACAAATTCCGCTTCATGCTTGCCGACCCCATATCCGCTGTTCCAAAGAGCAATGCGTGAACAACAATCGTCCTGAATCAGACCTGTCTGCACCGCTTGCTCATGGCCTCTATATCGTTGCCACGCCGATTGGCAATTTAGGCGATATAACGCTCCGTGCGGTCGATATATTGCGCCGCTGCGATGTTGTCGCCTGTGAAGACACCAGAGTCACGGGCAAACTGCTGAAGCATCTGGGATTTTCAAAGCCATTGATCCGCTATGACGATCACGCGAGCGAAGCAAACTGTGCCGCGCTGATTACGCGCGCAGGGTCAGAGGCCGTTGCGCTGGTCAGCGATGCCGGAACACCGCTGATCTCCGATCCGGGCTATCGCCTGGTCAGGGCCGCGCGAGAGGCGGGGGTGCCGGTCACGACCTTGCCGGGTGCTTGCGCTGCGATTGCCGGTTTGACCCTGTCGGGCTTGCCCAATGACCGCTTCCTGTTTGCCGGTTTCCTGCCTGCAAAGGAAAAGGCACGCGCCGAAGCGCTGGAGGGATTGGCCCAGATACATGCGACGTTGATATTCTACGAAAGCGGTCCGCGCCTGGTAAAGACGCTTAACGCGATTGCCGGGATTTGGCCCACACGCGGAGTTGCGGTCGCGCGCGAGCTGACCAAGCTCTACGAGGAATGCCGGACTGGCAGCGCCGCCGAGCTCGCCGAACATTATTCCACTAATCCGCCCAAGGGTGAGATTGTGTTGCTGGTCGGCCCGCCGGACGAGGCAACAGAAGAAATCGACCCGGACGACCTGCTGCGCGAAGCATTGGCAACGCTCAAACCCTCGCAGGCTGCAGCGCATGTGGCCAGGGCCACAGGGCTGGATCGCAAGGCGCTCTATGCCCGGGCAATGGAGCTCAAGGCCGGATGAAGCGCCAGCTTGCCGAAACTGCCGGCCGAAAGGGCGAATGGCGCGCCGCCGCATGGCTCAAGCTCAAGGGCTGGCAGGTTCTGGCGCAGCGGGTCAAGACTCCGCGCGGCGAGATTGACCTGGTGGTAAAGCGCGGCGGCGTAGTTGCTTTCGTTGAAGTGAAATGGCGCCAGCGCGCCACCGATCTCGATTACGCAATCGATGAATATCGCCTGCGCCGGGTTGCCGCCGCGGTCGAATGCGTCGCCTGCGACTATGCGCCCGATGGGGAAGACATCAGAATCGATGTCATCCTGCTTGCGCCGGGCGCCCTCCCACGCCACATCGTCAACGCCTGGATGCCCTGATCACTTACTTGCCTCGTCATTGCGAGGAGCGTAGCGACGCGGCAATCCAGAAACATTGAGCACGAGGCCCTGGATTGCTTCCCCCGGATCAAGTCCGGGGTCGCAATGACGAACGGAGAATCAAAGCTTGTCCCTGAGAATAGCCGTCCAGATGGACCCCATCGAGACCGTCAATATTGCTGGCGATTCCTCCTTCGCATTGATCGAGGCAGCTCAAAAGCGTGGGCACACGGTGTTCGAATACCATGTCGAATCGCTCACCCTCGACGCCGATGACCGGCTGCACGCGAACTGCTTTCCGGTGAAGGTGCAGCGGGTACAGGGGGACCATGTCACCAAGGGCGATCCGGTTCGGCTTGATCTGGGGCGCGATATTGACGTGGTGTTGATGCGGCAGGATCCGCCATTCCACATGGGTTATATCACCGCCACCCACCTGCTCGAGCGCATCAAGCACGAAACGCTGGTGGTCAATGATCCGGTCAGCGTGCGCAACGCACCTGAAAAGGTGATGGTGCTGAATTACCGCCGCTTCATGCCGCCCACTCTGGTGACGCGCAATGTGGACGAAGCGCGCGCCTTCATGGAGCAGCATGGCGCGGTGGTGATGAAGCCGATCCATGGCAATGGCGGCAAGGCGATCTTCCGCATTCCGGAAAATGGCGAAAACCTCTCTGCCCTGTTCGAGGTTTTCAACCAGACCTGGCCCGAGCCGCACATGCTCCAGCCCTTCCTGCCCGAAGTGGCGCAGGGCGACAAGCGCATCGTGCTGGTTGATGGCGTGGTCGCGGGCGCGATTAATCGCAGGCCGGGCAAGGGCGAATTCCGCTCCAATTTGGCGATGGGCGGCAGTGCTAAGGCGACCGATCTAACCGCCACCGAGCAGGAAATTTGCGATGCCATGGGGCCGGAACTGAAACGGCTTGGCCTGGTGTTCGTGGGGATCGATGTGATCGGCGGGAAATACCTCACTGAAATCAACGTCACTTCGCCCACCGGGATCATGGCGATCGACCGCTTTAACGGCACCGACACGCCGGGGATGATCTGGGACGCGATTGAAGCGCGGGTGGCAGCGAAGTAGTTCGTCATTGCGAGGAGCCGCGCAAGCGGCGACGCGGCAATCCATCTTCCGGCGCCTCGTTGAATGGCACGGTTGGAAGCTGGATTGCTTCGCTACGCTCGCAATGACGTTGACTACTTCCTCCTCGCCCTTGGATGCGCGTCGCGATAATTTTCCAGCATCACTGCCGCATCGACCTTGGTGTAGATCTGCGTCGAGCCAAGCGAGGCGTGGCCAAGCAGCTCCTGCAAGCTGCGCAAATCGGCCCCCGCGCTCAGCAGATGCGTCGCGAAACTGTGCCTCAGCGCGTGCGGCGTGGCGGTATCCGGCAATCCCAGTGCACGGCGCGCCTGCGCGGTCGCCTTCTGCACCATGCCGGGGCTGAGCGCGCCGCCCTTGGCACCGCGAAACAGGGGCTCTCCGGCGCCAAGCGGCCAGGGGCATTGGGCGCAGTAATCCGCCACCGCCGCTCGGGTGATCGGCAGCACCGGCACCATCCGCTGCTTGCCGCCCTTGCCGGTGACTTGCAGCACTTCGCCCAGCGGCACATCCCGCCCTTTCAGCGACAGCGCCTCGGCAATCCGCAGGCCCGAACCATAGAGCAGCAGCAGCACCGCGCGGTCGCGCGCGCCGATCCAATCGGCCGCTGCGCTCTCCCCAACAAGCTCCGCCAGATTGCTCGCCTCATCGGGGGTGACGGGGCGGGGCAGGCCCTTCTTGATGCGCGGCCCGCGCAGCCGCGGTGCAGCGGGATCGGGATCGCCGGCCTGCTGGCGCGCATAGGCGATGAAGGCCTTGAGCGCGGACAGCTCGCGCGCGGCGCTGGCATTGCCGATCCCCTCGGCTCGGCGTGAGGCAAGATGGCGGCGCAGATCATGCGCTTCGAGCCGGGCGACAGAATCCCAATCGCCAAGCTCGCGTGCCTTGAGCAGGCGATCGGCACAACCGAGATAGGCGCGCACCGTATGCGGGCTGCGGCGGCGGCTGTTGGTGAGTTCGGCGCGCCACATCTCCAGCATTTCTGCCGCGCCGCTCATGCGCTGACCAGCCCGTCAGCCACGATCTCGCCCAGCAGCGCATCGAGCAGCGGCATTCCTGCCGGGGTAAGGGCGATCCGCTCACCGGTTTGTTGCACCAGCCCTAGATCCCGGTGTAGCGCCAAGCGCTTCTCATCGACCAGCAAGGCACGGTCGATTCCGAAACGTGCCGCCAGTTCGGCCAGATCGATTCCTTCGGTAAGCCGCAGGCCAACCAGCAGTGCTTCGGAGGCCTGTTCGGCCTTGCCCAGTGCGCGCTCGTGACTGATGCCATGGCCGTGCCGTTCGATCGCGGCGAGGAAGTTCTCTGGCTTCTTGTGTCGCTCTGTGGCCGCGTTCTGTCGCCGTCCGTGAGCACCGGGGCCGATGCCGCAATAGTCCTGATAACGCCAATAGGCGAGGTTGTGGCGGCTTTGCTGGCTCGGCCTTGCGTGGTTGCTGATCTCATAGGCGGGAAGGCCTGCCGCCGCGGTCAGTTCCTGCGTCAATGCATAGAGATCGGCCGCGGGATCGTCTCCCAAGGGATTGAATTTATTGAGTCTTACATCGGTAGCGAAGCGCGTGTTGGGCTCGATCGTGAGCTGGTAGAGCGACATGTGATCAGTGCCGAGCGCCAGCGCGCGCTGCAATTCGGCGGACCATTGTTCGCCGGTCTGGCCAGGCCGGGCATAGATCAGATCGATGCTTACGCGGGCGAAATGGCGCTGTGCCGTCGCGACGGCTTCCAGTGCTTCCCTGACGCCATGCAAACGTCCCAAAAACTGTAAGGTATCATGCTCAAGTGACTGAACACCAAGCGAAACACGATTTACTCCCGCAGCAGCAAGCGCAGCGAAATTATCCGCCTCGACCGAGCTGGGATTGGCCTCCAACGTGATTTCGATTGCGGGATCAAAGCCCCACAAACGCTCGGCTTCTTCTAGCAATGCAGCGACCAGAGCGGGCGGCATCAGCGAGGGTGTTCCGCCCCCGAAAAAGATCGATTGCAGTTTCTCACCGCCCGCAATTTCCGCTTCGTGTCGCATATCTGCGAGCAGGGCTCGTTGCCACAGATCCATGTCAACTCCGTCGCGGACATGGCTGTTGAAGTCGCAATATGGACATTTCTTCAGGCAGAAGGGCCAATGGATATAGAGAGCGCGTGCCACGATGCGCCTATTTCACGCTCTGTTAAGCGCTGCAAGTCAAGCTGTGCCTATGCACAAGACGATTGCGACACTTGCAGCACTGGCCATTGCGGGGGCCGCCGCGGCAAATGGCGGGGGAGAACGGCCCGCCAACCGCTTTGCTGCAGAGCTGCTCGACAGCCATAATTCAGAGCGCGTGCAGTTTGGCGTGCCGCCACTTGGCTGGAGCCCGAAGCTGGCGCGCGAGGCGCAACAATGGGCGCAAGTTCTCGCCAGCGAAGGCCGCATGCGCCATGCCCCCAATGACGAGCGCGGCGGAGCGGGCGAGAACTTGTGGATGGGCAGCGCCGGCGCCTATCCCGCGCGCTTCATGGTTGAGGCATTCATCGAGGAAAAGCGCGCATTCCGTCCCGGCACTTTCCCCAACATCGCCACCACCGGGAACTGGCGCGATGTCGGGCATTACACGCAGGTTGTGTGGCCCGGCACGCGCGAAGTCGGCTGCGCAGTGGCCCGCAATGCGCGCGACGATTTCCTGGTCTGCCGGTATTGGCCCGCAGGCAATACCCATGGGGTTGAAATCAGGCGCCTCGCCGCGCGCTGATCAGGCGCCAAACTGGTCTGACACCAGCTTTGCGAAGGCATCGGCGCGGTGGCTGATACGATGTTTCTCATCCGGGTCGATCTCGGCGAAGGTATTGTCGCGGCCCTGCGGCACGAACACCGGATCATAGCCGAATCCCAGCGTGCCGCGCGGCGGCCAGGTCAGCGCACCCGCACACTTCCCTTCGTAAACCGCTTGCTCGCCATCGGGCCAGGCGATTGCCAGCACACAGTGGAACGCGGCGCTGCGATCAACACCGGGGCCAAGCTGCTGCAGCATGCCCTCTACCTTGCCCATCGCCATGTACCAGTCGCGGCCGGGATCGCCTTCGAACCATTGCCGCTCCGCCCAGTCGGCGGTGTAGACGCCGGGGCGCCCGCCCAGCGCATCGACCGACAGTCCGCTGTCATCCGCCAGGGCTGCTAGCCCCGATGCCTCGGCCGCCGCACGCGCCTTGATCAGCGCGTTCTGTGCGAAACTCGTCCCCGTCTCCGCCGGTTCGGCCAGACCGAGCGAGCCCGCCGAAATGCATTTGAGCCCATAGGGCGCCAGCAGGGCGGAAATCTCGCGCAGCTTGCCCTCATTATGGGTGGCGATCACCAGCGAGCCGCCGCCCAGCTTGCGGGTCATTTCACCGCGCCCATCTGTTCAATGAATATCCGGTCGCAGCCCATCCGCGCGAGGCGCAGCAAGCGCAGCAGCCCTTCCTCGTCATAGGTCGCACCCTCTGCCGTTGCCTGCACTTCGGCAATCTGCCCGCCGGTAATCAGCACGAAATTGGCGTCCGCGTCGGCGGAAGAATCCTCGATATAGTCAAGGTCAAGCACGGGCGTGCCGTTATAGATACCGCAGCTGATTGCCGCGACCTGGCCGGTGATCGGATCCTGCTTTAGATCACCCGATGCCATCAGGCCATTCACTGCCATGCGCAGCGCGATCCATGCGCCCGAAATGGAGGCGGTGCGCGTACCGCCGTCAGCCTGGATAACATCGCAATCGAGCGTGATCTGACGCTCGCCGAGCTTCTTGAGGTCAACCACGGCGCGCAAGCTGCGCCCGATCAGGCGCTGAATTTCCTGCGTGCGGCCTGATTGCTTGCCCTTGGCCGCCTCGCGCTGGCCGCGCGTATGGGTGGCGCGCGGTAGCATGGAATATTCACCTGTTACCCAGCCTTCGCCCTTGCCGCGCAGCCATGGCGGAACGTTGCGTTCGACACTGGCGGTGCACAGCACCCGCGTATCGCCAAAGCTGATCAGGCACGAGCCTTCAGCATGCTTGGTGAAGCCGGTTTCGATGGTGATAGCGCGCATCTCGTCGGGTGCGCGGCCGGATGGTCGCATGAAGATCTCCAGTTATTATCCAGACCCGTTCGCCCTGA
Source organism: Altererythrobacter chaiwopuensis (assembly GCF_054957755.1). NCBI lineage: Bacteria > Pseudomonadati > Pseudomonadota > Alphaproteobacteria > Sphingomonadales > Erythrobacteraceae > Altererythrobacter > Altererythrobacter chaiwopuensis. The sequence goes on along the minus strand of NZ_JBTXJG010000001.1, from coordinate 1,847,187 downwards.
GCCTGTCGAAGGGCCGTTTTCAATTCTCTGACTGCGCTAAAGGAAAAGACAGTGCTTCGACAAGCTCAGCACGAACGGAAATTGAGTATGAGCAAAAAAAACCCTACCTGTTGCGCATGTCTTCACCATCCATTTCCGAACTGACCGAACGGGCGCGCGAGATTTTTCGCGTGGTGGTGGAAGGCTATCTTGAAAGCGGGCAGCCGGTTGGTTCGAAAACCCTGGCAAGCGAGGGCATGCTGAACCTGTCACCGGCCTCGATCCGCGCGGTGCTGGCAGATCTCGAGACCGCGGGCCTGCTTGCGGCTCCGCATACCAGCGCCGGGCGGATGCCGACCGAAAGCGGCCTCAGGCTGTTCGTCGATGGCATTATGCGCGTGGCCGAGCCGACCCCTGAAGAGCGCGCGGCTATCGAAGGGCGATTGTCAGAGGGCGGCCCGATCGAACAGGCGCTTGAGCAGACCAGCGCAATGCTGAGCGATCTTTCCGGTGCCGCAGGCATGGTGATGGTGCCCACGCGCGAACAGCGCCTGGCGCAGTTCAGCCTGGTCAATCTGGGGCAAGGAAGGGCGCTTGCAGTATTGGTGAGCGAAGATGGCTCGATCGAAAATCGCGTGCTTGAATTGGGTGGGGCGCTAACACCCGGAACGCTAGAGCAGGCAAGCAATTACATTACCGCGCGGCTTGCGGGACGCACGCTGGCAGAAGCTGCGCGGGCGATTTCGCGCGAGATTGCCGCAGGCCGGACGCAACTCGATGACGCCAGCCGCGAGCTGGTCGAACGCGGATTGGCGATCTGGAGCAAGGATGCCTCGCAACGCCCGGTGCTTATCGTGCGCGGCCAGGCCAACCTTCTGGACGAGGCTGCGCTCGGTGATATCGAGCGCGTCCGCAGCCTGATAGAGGATCTTGAAAGCAAACAATCGGTCGCCGAATTGCTGGAAACCGCGCGCGAGGCCGAGGCTACACGGATTTTCATTGGTAGCGAGAATCGCTTGTTCGCACTTTCGGGGTCGTCGGTAATCGCCTCACCCTATCGCGACCGCGAGGGTAGAGTGGTGGGTGTGCTGGGGGTGATCGGGCCGACGCGGTTGAATTACGCGCGCGTGATCCCCATGGTGGATTTGACCGCCCGCTCACTGGGCAAGCTTATCGGATAGCTTTGGAACATTACGACATGATCGATAACGATAAATCGCAGGACGATGCGGTAGAGAAAGAATTGGCAGGCGTACCCGAGGAGTTCCTCGACAAGTCGGATGCTGAAACCGCCCAGGAAGAAACCAGCAGCCTCGACAAGGCGCTCGATCGCCTGCGCGAGGATCTGGAGGTGGCCAAGCAGGAAGTGCTCTACGCGAAGGCAGAGACGCAGAATGTCCGGCGCCGGATGGAAAAGGATATCCAGGACGCACGCGCCTATGCGGCGACCGGTTTTGCCCGCGACGTGCTGAGCGTTTCAGACAATCTCGAGCGAGCTATAGCAGCGATCCCGCAATCCCTGCGCGAAGACGACAAGATGAAGGCGCTGGTCACCGGGATCGAGGCAACCCAGCGCGAACTGGCCAAGGTGTTCGGCCAGCACGGCATCACGCGGATCGCTTCGGTCGGCCTGCCGCTTGATCCCAACCAGCATCAGGCGATGATGGAGATCCCGACTGAAGAGCACGAAGCCGGAACTATCGTGCAGGAAATGCAATCGGGATTCATGATCAAGGACAGGCTGCTGCGCCCCGCCATGGTGGGCGTGGCGAAAAAGCCCTGAAGGGTGCCATGCCGCTGAACGGCAATCTGTTGGGCGAACGCCAGACGTTCGTGACCCATCTGGAATGTTCCTACACTGGAGAGCGATATGATGCGGACCGGCTGCACGGGCTTTCCGCAGCCGGGCGTCCGCTGCTGGTGCGCTATGACCTTGAAGCTGCGGGCAAGGCTTTGCCGCGTGACCGGCTTTGCGCAAGGCCCACCGATCTTTGGCGCTGGCGCGAATTGCTGCCAGTTCGCCATACTGCCAGCATTGTCAGCCTGGGCGAGATCGAAACGCCGCTGATCGCGATCCCGCAATCAGGTGGTGCCAACGTGCTGGTCAAGGATGAGGGGCGCCTCCCCACCGGCAGCTTCAAGGCGCGCGGGCTGGTGATGGCAGTGGCAATGGCAAAGGAACTGGGCGTGACCCGTATTGCCATGCCCACCAACGGCAATGCCGGCGCGGCGCTGGCGGCCTATGCCACGCGCGCGGGCATTGAAACGGTGGTGTTCTGCCCTTCGGACACGCCGGATGTGAATGTGTGCGAGATCGCCGCGCAAGGCGCGCGGGTATATCGCGTCAACGGACTTATCGATGAGTGCGGCGCGATTGTAGGCAAAGGCGCAAGCGAAGGGCTGTGGTTCGATTTCTCGACCCTGAAAGAACCCTATCGGATAGAAGGCAAGAAAACGATGGGGCTGGAGCTGGCGGCGCAGCTGGGCTGGCGCCTGCCCAAGGCGATTTTCTATCCCACCGGTGGCGGAACCGGCCTGATCGGCATGTGGAAAGCGTTCGATGAGCTCGAACAATTGGGCTGGATCGGGCCTGACCGCCCCAAGATGTTTGCCGTGCAGGCGAGTGGATGCGCGCCCATCGTAAAGGCGTTTGAAGCGGGTGAGGAACATGCCGAACGGTGGGAAAATGCGCATACTGTGGCGGCCGGCATTCGCGTGCCCAAGGCGGTAGGCGATTTCCTGATCCTGCGCGCGGTGCGCGAAAGTGGCGGCAGGGCCATTGCGGTCGACGAGGATGCCATCATCGCGGCCACGGCCGACAGCGCGGCACGCGATGGCCTGCTGCTGTGCCCGGAAGGCGGGGCCACACTTGCGGCCTATCGCAAGGCACTGAGCGAGGGATGGGTTGAAACCGGCGATGAGGTGGTTCTGTTCAATTGCGCCACCGGCCTCAAATATCCGATTGCCGACAATTCCGCTCTGCTCGACAAGGATGCGCTGCCCGATCTGGTGACACTTTAGCGGCTCGGACGCGAAATTTGACGTTCGAACAAGGCTGTGCCCTGTTTGTCGAGCGGGACTTTGCAGCGCAAGTTTGCTCCGTCATTCCGTGAACGACGGACTGGAGGAAATGTGATGCATTCATTGGCAAGTCTTGGAGTTGCGGCCATAGCCCTCGCATCGGTGGCGGGATTTTCCACCCAGGCACAGGAAGGCGCGGCTGACGTGCCCGCTCAAGCGCAGGTGAGCATGTCAGCCACGGAAGTGGTTGCCGCGCGTCGCGCAGCCTATTTCCTCTCCACGCAGGCGGTCGGGCAGATCAAGGGCGCGCTTGCCGAGGGCGGCGATCTGAAACGCGCCGTGGGCGGGGCGAAAATGCTGGCCAATTGGGCGCAGGTGCTGCCCACCATGTTCCCCGAAGGCACCAATATCGAGGGTTCGCGCGCACTCGACACGGTATGGAGCGATCGTGCGGGCTTTGAAGCAAAGGCGGCAGCCTATCGCGATGCCGCGCTGGAACTTGCGCGCGTGGCCGAAACCGGCGACCGCGAAGGCAGCGACGCTGCGTTCAAGGCGATGGCAGGCACCTGCCACGCCTGCCACGAAGCCTATCGCGAAGAGTAAGGCCCCGGCCTGGCGCATTTACACCGGGCCGGAGCCAAACCTCGATATCGTTCAGGAACCCGAGATCACCTGATCGCGGTTCTCGTCGCGGTGTTTCTTGAGATATTTCATGAATGGCGTGCCGCCGGTGCCGACATCGGGGTCGTTTCCGGCGTTCGAGCCCATCTGCTTGTTGATGTAGCTCGCCGCATATTCAAGGTGGCGCGTGCGGAAGCGCGCCGATTGCTCGAGGCAGGCATTGAAGGCGTCCTTGAGCGAAGATGAGTCAGAGGCGCTCACGAAATCCCGCAATGTCGATTGCGCGGCCAGATCCTCGATGAAGCGTCGGTGCGGAAGCGGGCGATAATGGTGCAATTCGTCAAGGAAGGATTTCAGCGGATCGTCGCTGTGGCCCACTTGGAACAGCGCATCCATCGCCGGCACGATGCTTGACTGGCTGCCGGTTTGCCCGCGCAGGGCCTGCGGCTTGCCGCCATATTTCTCGACACCTTCATAGATCAGCCCGCCATCCGCAAGCGCCGGATTATTGGCCCAGCCGTGGATATAGGGACGCACACGGTTGAAATAGATATAGGGATCGCAGCGTTCGCCCATACGCGCGAAATGGCCGTAGATCCGCTCCCATGCGGCGTCCATTTCGGCCAGTAGGCGTTCCGCTTCGGCTTCATCGCCTTGCCGGGCAAGGCTCACCAGCCGGGCCGCATTGTCGAGCAGCACGCCTGCTTCCGCTTCGATCGCGACATGGATCATCACGAACCAGTTCTCGTCATCCCCGCCAAGGAAGTTCTGGAACATGTAGATATTGTCGAGCGCGATAGGGCCGGATTTGTCGAGCCGTGCCCAGTTGTCGAGCACATAGGCGGAATAGGGCAGCAGCGGCGCCTGCCCGAGGCGGTCGGCAATCGCAACGATCGGGCGGGCAAGATCGGCGGGGAGACATTCGGGCGGTGTCGCTTCGCCCCAGGCATAGGCTTGCACGAGAAACGAATAATGCACCATCGCGGTGCGGATTTCTGGTTCGGGGGCTTCCACCGCCCATTCTTCCAGCTGCGGATCCGCAAGCTGGGCAAGCCAGTGGCGCACGCGCCCGCTTGATAGCAATGCCGACAGATTGGCCGAAGCCTGCCTCACGCCATCGAATTGGGAGGGCAGCTTGATCTCGTCGATTTCGTAATGCGAAAGGAAGCCGCGCTCGCGGCTCAAACCGTAGTCCTTGATCTCCATGTGAGTGACTCATTGGCCAGGCGCGGGTTGGGCCGCCTGGACAGTCGAACTGGTATCAATTGAAACTGGATCACTCAAGCGCTGCGAGTGGAAAAACGCCGGAGCGTCAATTCAAAATTTGAGCACCATCTGCAAATTGCAGCGATCGTATGGCGAGGGCCAGGCCTCCTCGCTGGTAAGCGCGCGAAAGCCGCTCTTTTCGTAAAGCGCGGTTGCCGCCTCCAGCTTGGCATTGGTTTCAAGCCAGATCGCGTCTGCGCCATTCTCGCGTGCAAAATCGAACAAACGGGTGAGGATGGCCGCGCCGATACCGCGCCCCTGCATCGCTGGCTCGGTCGCCATCTTGATGATTTCCATCCATTTCCGGCCGTCATGGGGAGGGTGCGCTGCGGGCAGGATTGCCCCAGTTCCGATCACCCAGCCATTGGCATCGGCACAGGCAATAAAACCCCCATTGTCGAGAATCGCCGCCTGCGGGTGTTCAAGCTGGCGGATGTCCTGCTCTTCAATCCCGAACAATTCCTCGATCCAGCGCCGGTTGAGCGCGGCAAAGGATGGCGCATCGCCTGGCATGAAGGGCCTTACTCGCCAGCCATTTTCGGTCATGGCATCACTCCCGGAAAGTTCACCAGCATATCATATGCCGCAGGATCGCTCACGCCTGCAACTTTTACTCCCTTTCTGAGCCAGAAGGCATGCTTGATGATCTCTGCCTGCTGCTCGATCCCGTAGCGGGCCAGCGGCCAACCGGGCTTGAGGCAGTAATCATAGCGCGCCCATGGCATACGGTTGAGGATCAGGTGCCAACGGCCGCGGCTCTGCGCCTGCCAGACATGAGTCATTTCATGGATAAAAAAGCCCTGCCGATCCAGGCCGGCGGCGGCAAAATCGTCACAATAGGCCCCGCTCAACGGATGGAAATGCAGGTGGCCGCGGGGCGCCATGGTGATGCGCTGCGGCTGCAAGGGAAACCATTTGCGGCGCCGGATGCGGACGGCACCATAATCAATAGCGGTTCCGAAAATGGAACGTGCCAGCTCTGTCTCGCCGGGGGTGAGGGGGCGTTCGCCGCCTGCCGGGCAACAGAATTCACCCTCGCTCAACCCGTTTCCGGCGACACTTTGCTTCAGCGTTCATCCCCAGCTGCCCGTACCGGGGCTTCAAATGAGTATTTGTCGCCGCCCGAAACGGTCAGTGTTACTTCCAGGGTTCCGCCCGGCTCAACCGTATCGGGAAGGCCAAAAACCATCACGTGATAACCGCCTGGCTCAAAAGCCACTTTGGTGCCCTTGGTCAAGGCAATCGGCATGGCCTCGCCCATCTGCTTTTGCCCCTGCCACTCACTGTAATTATGCAGTTGTGCGCTTTCGGCTCCCGCCACATCGGCGCGCCGGATCGAAAGGCCGCGGTCACCCTCATAGCTGAGGTCGAAATAGACTGCCGCCGGGTTACCTGCCACCGGCGGGAGCACCACCCGGGCGTTTTCAACCGTCATGCCAGGTATTCCCGCAGGCGCGGATTCCGTTGCCGGCTCAGGCTCGCTGCCGCATGCGGCAAGGGCAAGGCTGGCCGCAAACAGGCTTGCAGCGGCGATGCGGGTAATTTTCATGACTGGTTTCTCCCCTTGATACAGGTTGAAAAACTAGTGCGTCCATTCCCTTGTGCCAAGCGAAACCACACCTATATCACCCGCATAACACACCGGACGGACTGAGCCGCCGAGCTGCTTTGCCTGAATTGGAAAGCACATTGCGTGGTGTCCAAGAACTGAATGGATGGGAAAATAATGGCGAAAGTTATCGGTATCGACCTCGGCACCACCAACTCCTGCGTGTCGGTGATGGATGGGGGCAAACCCAAGGTTATCGAGAATTCCGAAGGCGCGCGCACAACGCCTTCGATCGTGGCATTCACCAAGGATGGTGAGCGTCTGATCGGTCAGCCGGCCAAGCGCCAGGCGGTGACCAACCCCGACAATACCGTTTTCGCGGTGAAGCGCCTGATCGGTCGCCGGTTCGAAGATCCGATGACCAAGAAGGACATGGAACTGGTCCCCTACAACATCGTCAAGGGCAAGAACGGCGATGCCTGGGTCAATGCCGGGGGTGAGGATTATTCGCCTTCGCAAATTTCGGCGTTCATCCTGCAAAAGATGAAGGAAACCGCCGAGAGCTATCTTGGCGAAACCGTGACGCAGGCGGTGATCACCGTTCCCGCTTATTTCAACGACGCTCAGCGTCAGGCGACCAAGGATGCCGGCCAGATCGCGGGCCTTGAAGTGCTGCGCATAATCAACGAGCCCACTGCGGCGGCGCTCGCCTATGGCATGGACAAGGACGAGGGCAAGACCATCGCTGTCTATGACCTTGGCGGCGGCACTTTCGACGTGTCGATCCTTGAGATCGGCGACGGCGTGTTCGAAGTGAAGTCAACCAATGGCGACACCTTCCTGGGCGGTGAGGATTTCGACAGTGCGATCGTCGAATATCTGGCCGAGCAGTTCAAGCAGAAGGAAAACATGGACCTGCGCAAGGACAAGCTTGCGCTGCAGCGGCTCAAGGAGGCCGCCGAAAAGGCCAAGATCGAACTTTCCAGCTCGCAGCAGACCGAAGTCAACCTGCCGTTCATCACTGCGCGGATGGAAGACGGTTCGTCGACCCCGCTGCACCTGGTAGAAACCATCACCCGCTCTAAGCTTGAACAGCTGGTCGGCAACCTCATCAAGCGCACGCTTGACCCCTGCAAGAAGGCGCTCGCCGATGCCGGGATCGACAAGGGCAGCGTTGACGAGGTGATCCTGGTCGGCGGCATGACGCGCATGCCCAAGGTACGCGAAGTGGTAGAGGAATTCTTCGGCAAGAAGCCGCATACCGGCGTTAACCCCGATGAAGTTGTGGCCATGGGTGCTGCTATTCAGGCCGGCGTGTTGCAGGGCGACGTGAAGGACGTGCTGCTGCTCGATGTTACCCCGCTTTCGCTGGGCATCGAAACGCTGGGCGGCGTATTCACCCGCATGATTGACCGCAACACCACCATCCCGACCAAGAAGACGCAGGTATACTCGACCGCTGAAGACAATCAGCAGGCGGTGACCATCCGCGTGTTCCAGGGTGAACGTGAAATGGCGGCGGACAACAAGCTGCTCGGCCAGTTCGACCTCGTCGGCATCCCTTCGGCCCCGCGCGGCGTGCCGCAGATCGAAGTTACCTTTGACATCGACGCCAATGGCATCGTCAATGTCAGCGCCAAGGACAAGGGAACCGGCAAGGAACAGCAGATCAAGATCCAGGCCTCTGGCGGCCTGTCCGATTCCGACATCGACCAGATGGTGCGGGACGCCGAAAAGTTCGCCGAAGAAGACAAGAAACGCCGGGAATCTGCCGAAGCGCGCAACCAGGCAGACAGCCTGGTCCACGCGACCGCGAAGCAGCTTGAAGAGCATGGCGACAAGGTTGACGCGGAGACGAAGTCGGCGGTGGAGGCGGCTTTGGCTGAAGCGAAGACTGCGCTGGAAGGTGATGATGTCGATGCCATCAATGCCAAGGCGCAGGCGCTGACTGAAGTAGCCATGAAGATGGGTCAGCAGATCTACGAGAAGCAGCAGGCGGCAGGCGCTGATGCCAGCGCTGAGACGGCTTCTGAATCCGGTGGGGATGAAGAGGTGGTCGACGCCGAATTCTCCGAGGTCGACGAAGACAACAACAAGGGCTGATGTCCTGATGGATCAAGCAATCGCCGCCGGCGCTCAACGCTCCGGTGGCGATTAGCTTTCGGGGCGGGAACAGTTAATGCCTTCTACAGACATCGATTATTACGAATTGCTCGAGGTTTCGCGTGATGCCGATGGCGGCACGCTGAAGAGCGCCTATCGCAAACTGGCGATGAAATATCATCCTGATCGCAATCCGGGCGATAGCGAATGCGAAGCCAGGTTCAAGGCGATCAACGAGGCTTATGACTGCCTCAAGGATCCGCAAAAGCGCGCGGCCTATGACCGCTTTGGCCATGCGGCATTCCAGAACGGCATGGGCGGCGGCGGTGGCCACGGCGGGCGCAGCGACTTCGGCGATATCGGCGACATTTTCGAAACAATTTTCGGCAGTGCATTCGGAGGTGGGGGCGGCGGCCGCGCACAGCCGCGGCGCGGTGCTGATTTGCGCTATGACCTTGAAGTTTCGCTTGATGAAGCTTTTCACGGCAAAACCGTGGAACTTGAAATAGAAGTCTCGCAAGGCTGCGAGACGTGCTCAGGTTCAGGGGCAACGCCGGGCACGGGTGAGCGTGAATGCCGCATGTGCGACGGACATGGCAAAGTGCGTGCCAAACAGGGTTTCTTCGTGGTCGAGCGGCCATGCCCCACTTGCCACGGGCGCGGCGCAGTGATCGAGAATCCATGCCAGGATTGCCGCGGCGAGGGCGTGGTGGACAAGCCGCGCGCGCTGGAAGTGGAAGTCCCGCCAGGCGTGGATACCGGCACCCGCATCCGCCTGTCAGGCAAGGGCGAGGCTGGGCCACGCGGCGCACCCGCGGGCGATCTCTACATCTTCGTGCATGTCAAACCACACGCTGTATTCCAGCGCGAAGGCACCACGCTGGCCACCCGCCTTCCGATCAGCTTCACCACTGCCGCGCTAGGCGGCACGGTGGATATTCCCGATCTTGGCGGTGAGACGAACGCGGTCGAAATCCCCGCTGGCATCCAGTCTGGCAAGCAATTGCGCGTGCGCGGAGCGGGTATGCCGGTATTGCAGGGTCGCGGTCGGGGTGATCTGGTGGTCGAGATTGCGGTGGAAACGCCCACTAGGCTCTCGAAGCGGCAAAAAGAGCTGCTGCAGGAATTTCGCGAAACCGAAACCGGCGATGAATGCCCGGAAAGCAAGGGCTTCCTTGATCGGCTGAAAGACGCTTTCGGAGGCTGATTGCGCGGGCGGATCGCCTATGGCAACCGCTCAGCTATCTCTGCCCGCAGGCCTTCAAGCAGTCCGCGCGCGCAGCGTCCGGCGGCCAATTCCTCATCGATGATGGCATCAAACGCCTCGCGCTTGAACTTCTTGCACCTGGTATGATCGATATCTTCTTCAAGCGTTGAACAGACCAGGTCGATCATCCGTTCGGCACCGTGCAACCGACCCCAGATATAGTCATTCTCGCGATAGGTGCGGCTGAAAAATGCGCCGAAACTGTAAAATTCTATCCCGCGCAAGGTTGCACGCGCACCGCCTTCGCGAATGGAGGGAGCGTCATCAGGTGAAATCCGGTCCACCTTTACCGGGTCATATTCGGTAAGTCCCTCATGCCGTAGCAGGGGGAGCGTGGCTACGTCGTAATACGGAAAGCCAAGATATGCGAGCAGCACACGGCGTTTGAGCTCCTTGGGCATTTGTGCCAGCGCACCGGCAAAGCGTTCCTCGGCCAGATCGTCCACCTCGGGAAGCAGGCGAACCTGCGCGAGATGTTCGAGCACGGCCTGCGGATCCTCGAACACCCGGGATGCAACTTCGCTGAAACCCTCTCCCAATGCCGCCAACGTGTCACGCTCGAAATAAAGGCTCAGGATGCCGTATATCTCGTTGCGTGCGAGGTCGAGCGCATCGTCGGAAACCTCCGGATCGCGTTCCCAATCGCGCGCCAACCGCCGCGCAAGCAGGCGCAATCGCCGGATACGAAATCCGATGTCATGCGCGCGAAAAAAGGCGATCGCCTGGGCGCTTGCGCCGCCCTTCTTCGGATCAGACAATTCGTCCAACCCTTGCTTTTCAAGCTGCGCGCGCAGGATCGCGGCGATTGGATCGGGATCGGGCAAATCGAGTTGGGGAGCAGCCTGATGGATAAGCTGTGCGAGTCGATCGATAATACCGGTGAATTTGACCTGCACGTAAGCCTGAAAAGCATATCCGGCATTTTCTGCAGCCGCCTGTTGGGCCTTGGCGCGCCAGCCTTTCAACCGTTTGGTTGTCGGGTAGTCGAGCAGGAAAGTTAGCCCGAAAAGCTTTTCAACCGCGCGCTCGACATCGGGCCGCAAGCCTAACAATATCTGCTGCAACCGCGCCGCATCGCGTGATTGCCGCTCAAGTTGTTCAAGATTGTCGCGGATTGGTTGTTCGCGTGGCAAGGCCGAAATCGAACCCAATATGGCCGAAAAGAATCCCACCGCTTTCTGGTCCTCGTCCTTCATTGTTGCGATCCGATCCGGTCGCGGATCGATATAGACGAAGCGGCGATCAACCTCGCGGTGTCCGGGGCGGCCCTGCAATGCCTCGATTGCGCCTTCAAACGGCGCGTTGATCAGTACCGAACCGTCGATCAGCGCCACCCGCTCGGTAATTCCGCGCTGCACGTGCACGGGCATGATCCGGTGGAGGAAGTCTTCGCGCGTTGCCCATTCATGTTTGCGCTTTGCTGCAATCCGGTCAATTTCGGCGAGTTCAAGCGCGGGAAAGGCACCGGGGAAGCTTGCGGTTGCCCGGGCAGCAAAGGTCAGCTCAAGCGTATCGGCCAGCTTGCCATTTGCCTTGCCCGGCGTCAGCCCGCGGAATTGGATCGGCAGGCGGTGTTCGCTTTCCTCAACTACCGGCGGACTGTTGAGCCGCAGCATTTCGATATGCCCGCGGAAATCGGTTGCGGTCACAAACAGGTCAAGCGGATGATTAGGCGGGAGTAATGGCGGACCTGCTGGCGCCTTGCGCATGGCTTCCAGTGCGTCGAACAGCAGGCAGGAGAAATTGTCGCCCGAAAACGGAGGTTCGAACCAGCGCCCACGGATAAAGCGCGAGACTTTGCGCCGTACTTCGCTGCGGGTTTCAGGCGCGACGCTTTCCGACACGACATTGCCAGGTCGGGAAATCAGCCACCAGGCGATCGGCTGTGCCCAGAATTTGGCAAAGCGCCACATCGGGCGCGCATCGGGATCAAGCAGCCGGTCGACATCGGCATTTTCCAGCCATAGTTCTGTCAGGGGCTCGAGCGAATGCCCCGCGTAAACAGCCTGAGACAGGAACACCGCGTTGATCCCGCCGGCACTGGCACCGGACAGGATATCAGGCAGCACTCGCAGCCGCATCCCACGTTCCTGCTCGATATGGGCCAGAAGGTCATGATAGACCTTTGCCACTCCATTCAACGGCACATCCCCGGAGTGGTAGGCGCAGCTTGCCCGGGCAAGGTGCCAAAGCTCCTTGGTGACGCCATGCATGTAGACCGCCAGGCTCACGCCACCATAGCAGACCAGGGCAATTCGAAGTTCCTTCTGGTGCATTGGGGGATAGTGACGTGCTGCCAGCATCTTGGCAATTGCGTTCCTATAATGTTCTGTTTATCAATCCGGCATGGCCAAGACTAAAAAGCGCTATATCTGCCAGGCATGCGGCAGTGTTGCTCACCGCTGGCAAGGGCAATGCCCTGACTGCGCCGAGTGGAACACTCTGACAGAAGATGCCCCGGCAACGGTATTTTCGCAGAAGCACGATCTTTCGCGCGGTGGCCGCGCGGTGGAATTTGTGGAGCTCAACTCACCGGCAGAGCTGCCTGTTCGGCGCAGCACCGGCCTCAAGGAATTTGACCGGGCATTGGGCGGGGGGCTGGTGCCCGGCTCGGCCGTGCTGATGGGCGGCGATCCAGGGATCGGCAAGTCAACCCTGCTGCTGCAAACTGCAGCAACTATCGCGCGCACCGGGCAGAGCGTTATCTATGTCAGCGGTGAGGAGGCCGCAGGCCAGGTGCGGATGCGCGCCGCAAGGCTTGGCCTTGCCGATGCGCCGATCCAGCTCGCCTCGGAAACTTCGGTGCGCGACATCTTGACCACGCTGGGCCGGATGGCACCGCCTTCATTACTGGTGATCGATTCGATCCAGACCATGTATTCTGACACGATCGAAGGCGCGCCCGGAACGGTCAGTCAGGTTCGTGGCTGCGCCTTCGAACTGATCCGTTATGCCAAGGAACATGGCGTGGCGCTGGTATTGGTAGGCCATGTCACCAAAGACGGCAGTATCGCCGGGCCGCGCGTGCTTGAGCACATGGTGGACGTGGTGATGAGCTTTGAGGGAGAGCGCAGTCATCAATATCGCATCCTGCGCGCGCTCAAGAACCGCTTTGGCGCGGTTGACGAAATTGGCGTTTTTTCGATGGTCAGCGAAGGGCTGGAGGAAGTCAGCAATCCATCCATGCTGTTCCTTTCTGGGCGTGATCAGCCATTGGCGGGCAGCGCGGTATTCCCTGCGCTAGAGGGCACACGCCCGGTATTGGTTGAAATCCAGGCGTTGATTGTGCGCTTGCAATCGGGCGCAACCCCGCGGCGAGCGGTGGTGGGCTGGGACAGCAGCAGGCTGGCGATGTTGCTCGCGGTGCTGGAATCACGCTGCGGGCTCAATTTCAGTTCGGCCGAGGTCTATCTGAACATTGCCGGGGGATATCGCCTGTCCGATCCGGCCGCCGACCTTGCGGTGGCCGCTGCGTTGGTATCGGCGCTGGCAAACAAGCCCTTACCAGATCGCTCTGTATTCTTCGGCGAACTGTCGCTGGCCGGCGAGATTCGCCCGGTTGCGCATTCCTCTCTGCGCCAGCGCGAAGCCGAAAAGCTCGGCTTTACCTCTGCATTCGGTCCATCCGGCGCAGATAACGGACCATCGGGGATTAACTATCGTGGTTTAGGACAAGTTGCGAACCTCGTTGACCGGGTGATGGCAAAGACATAATCCTCCCAACCCATGAACGGGTTTGACCTTATCGTATTCGCGATCGTCGGCATTGCCGCGATCGGTGGCTTCATGCGCGGGCTGGTGCAGGAAGTCCTGTCACTGGCAGCCTGGGTGCTGGCCGCCTTTGCGATTCATCAGCTGCATACGCCGCTGACCAACCAGTTACTTGAATTTTTTGATTCGGAAACGACCACCGCCCTTCTGGCATTCGCATTGTTGCTGCTGATTCCCTATGCAGCGATGAAGCTGATCGCAAACAACGTGGGCCAGGCATCGCGCAATTCCATCATGGGGCCAATCGATCGCGTTCTCGGTTTCGGCTTCGGTATGCTGAAGGGCGGGCTGATCGTGGTGTTCGCCTTCTCGCTGCTGGTGCTGGGCTACGATACCGTGTGGGGATACAAGGGCCGCCCGGTCTGGATCACTACCGCGCGCACCTATCACGTGATCGATGCGAGCTCACGCGAGCTGGTAGAAATGATCGCCGAACGCCGCGCGCGCTTGCTGGCTGAAGCGAAGGTTGCGGGATGAGCGCCGCCAGCGCAGGCAAACTATACACTCCCGAACTCCTGTCACTCGCAACCGAGCTGGCGAACTATCCGCTCTCGGGTGTGTTTTCGCACAGCGGTGAGGCACGCTCGAAAACCTGTGGCAGCAGCATCAGGATCGCTCTCGAAACCGATGACCGGGGCGGGATTTCCCGTTTGGGAATGGCGGTTACCGCCTGCGCGGTGGGTCAGGGTTCCGCAGCGATTTTTGCAGCGAATGCGTGCGGTCGCAACGCGTCGGAACTCGCAACAACCTTGCGCGCGCTCGAAAACTGGCTGGACTCGGCTGACGCACCAATGCCCGATTGGCCAGGTTTCGCTGCCCTGCGTACCGCGCGCCACTATCCGGCGCGGCACGGTGCCCTGCTATTGCCGTGGAGGGCCGCAGCAGAGGCGCTTTGCAAGGCGGATGGCAACGGCTAGAGCCACGACCTTGTGGCAACGGGGAGAGCGCAAAAACCATGTCAAAGACTGTACAGCCGGCCATCCGGGAGCCCAGCGAGAAAGAGATAAGGCTGGTTATCGGGGCAAGTTCGGCAGGCACCGTTTTCGAATGGTATGATTTCTTCATCTACGGCACGCTTTTCGCGCTGATCGGAAAGGCCTTCTTCCCCAGCGACAACGAGACCCTGCAGGTTCTGCTGGTGTGGGCCGGTTTCGCGATCGGCTTCGGTTTCCGCCCGCTGGGCGCGATCATGTTCGGTTTTCTGGGTGACCGGCTGGGGCGCAAGTATACCTTCCTGGTGACGGTTACACTGATGGGTATTGCCACTGCGGGGGTCGGCCTGGTGCCAAGCGCGGAAAGTATCGGGCTGTGGGCTCCGGCAATTGTGATCGTGCTGCGAATTCTTCAGGGACTGGCGCTGGGCGGCGAATATGGCGGCGCGGCGATCTATGTTGCGGAGCACGCTCCACCGGAAAAGCGGGGCTTCTACACCAGCTTCATCCAGGCATCGGTGGTGGGCGGGTTCATCCTGTCGATCATTGTCGTGCTTGCCTGCCGCTTCCTGATCCCGGAACAGGAGTTCAACGATTGGGGCTGGCGCGTGCCGTTCCTGCTGTCGATCGTTCTGCTCGGCATATCGCTGTGGATGCGGCTCAAGCTGTCCGAAAGCCCGGTGTTCCAGGCGATGAAGGCAGAGGGCCAGATTGCCGGTAATCCGTTTGTCGAAAGCTTCACCTATCCCGGCAACAAGAAGCGCATCTTCGTGGCCCTGTTCGGCGTCACGGGTATCCTCACCACGATCTGGTATTCGGCCTTCTTCTCCAGCTTGTCATTCCTTCAGCGCGAAATGCGGCTGGATGAGCTGACCGTTGAGCTGACGTTGCTTGTCGCGGGCCTGATTGGCATGACCTTCTATATTTTCGTCGGCAGGTGGTCAGACCGGGTGGGCCGCAAGAAACCGATCATGATCGGTGCGGCCCTGACCCTGCTGCTGATCTTTCCCAGCTTCTGGGCGATGGGCAGCCTGGCCAACCCAGGCTTGGCCGAAGCCTCCGAACGCAGCCCGGTGGTGGTAAGCGGTCCGCAATGTTCGACCGATCCCTTTGCCGAGCTGTTCGACCGCGAGCAGAGCGATTGCGGCAAGCTGCTTGGCACGCTTATTTCGAGCGGGGTGAGTTATCAGCTTCAGCCCGACGATGCGCTCGCGCTCTCGATCGGCGGCGCCCCTGTCGCAATCGATCCGGCCTGGTTCGATGACGGCAAGCTGCGGAGCGAGGCAGTTCAAGCCCGGCTGACCCAGGCGGGCTTCGACTTCTCGCGTCAGACGCCGCCGTTCATCAATATCGTCGGGATTGTTGCCATTCTGCTGGTACTCAGCGCGCTTTCGGCGCTGACCTATGGCTCGGTTGCGGCGCTGCTGTCGGAAATGTTTCCGCCGCGCATTCGCTACAGCTCGATGTCGATCCCCTATCATATCGGGGCCGGCTATCTCGGCGGCTTCCTGCCATTGATCGCTGGCGTGATCGTGGCCAGCACTGGCGATATCTATTCCGGCCTGTGGTACACTTGGGGCGTGGTTGCATTCGGTATCGTCGTGGCATGGTGGGGCCTGCCTGACGGGCCGCCGCGAGATTTCGCCGACGATGCAGGTTGATCATCCTACCCCCAGCCTGCGCCTGAGGATCGACCGGGAAGCGCTTGCTCACAACTGGCGCACGCTTGACCGGATGAGCGGTAGCGCGCGGGCGGGCGCGGCGGTGAAAGCCGATTGTTACGGGTTGGGCGTCGATGCCTGCCTGCCCACGCTGCGTGCTGCCGGGGCGGAGCTGTTTTTCGTCGCACATTGGAGTGAGGTAGGCGGGGTCGCGCATCATGTGCCGTCAGACCAGATTGCCGTGCTGCACGGTCCGCTGACCGCTGGCGACGCCGCTTATGCCCGCGCGCGCAAGGTGCTGCCGATAATCAATTCGCTGGCACAGTCAAAGTTGTGGATCGAGAGCGGGGGCGGGCCGTGCCATCTGATGTTGGATACGGGAATCAACCGGCTCGGCATTTCGCCCCACGAAACAGGCGATACGCTGATCGCCCAACTCGAAGTGATCGGCCTCATCTCGCACCTCGCCTGCGCCGACGAGGACAGCGCCATGAATGCGCAGCAGCTCGGCAATTTCCGCGCCCTGCTCCCCGCGATACCGCACCAATTTGCCAGCCTCGCCAACAGCGCAGGGATTGCACTGGGGCGCGACTATCACTTCGACGTAACCCGCCCCGGCCTGGCGCTTTACGGCGGGGTCCCGCGGAAGGAACTGGCCGGGGAAATCCGCCAGGTCGCGGCGCCGGAAGCTGCGATAATCCAGACCCGCCAGCTGTCCGCAGGCGACAAGGTGGGCTATAACGCCACCTTCACTGCTCCAGGCGAAATGCGCGTGGGTGTCGTCTCGATCGGTTATGCCGATGGTCTGCTGCGATCCTGGGGCGGGAAGGGCGCTTTCCTGCTGCGCGGCGATAAGCGCCTGCCGCTGCTGGGCAGGGTGTCGATGGATATGGTGGTGGTGGATTTGTCACAGGCCCCGGAAGTGGCAGAGGGCGACTGGGTCCAGATCCCCTATCACCTGCCCGACGCAGCGCAGATTAGCGGCCTTTCGCAATATGAATTGCTTACCGTTTTGGGGCAGCGCCTCAAATCCCCCTAACCCATGTTGCGCTGCACATTGTGCAGGTGCTAAGGCCGCAGCATCAATTCAGCAGGACTGCAGCAAATGGCCAAGAAAAACGCGGGCGCAGGCGAAACCGTGATCGTCAAGAAATACGCCAACCGGCGGCTCTACAACACCAGCACCTCGAGCTATATCACGCTTGACGACTTGGCGGCGATGGTGCGCGACAATGTGGAGTTTCAGGTGCTCGACGCCAAGACCGGCGATGACATTACCCATTCCATTCTTACCCAGATCATCATGGACGAGGAATCGAACGGCGAGCAGATGCTGCCCGTCAGTTTCCTGCGCCAGTTGATCAGCATGTATGGCAATTCGATGCAGGCGATGATGCCGTCCTATCTCGAAGCGGCAATGGCCAATTTCCGCGAGAATCAGGGCAAGATCCGCGAAGCATTCGAAAAGGGGCTGGCGAACAATCCGCTGGCCAGGATCCATGAAACGAACATGGCAATGATGCGCGCCGCAACCGAGGCTTTTCTGCCCGGCTCCGGCAAGCGAAGCGACAAGAGTGATGGCGCATCGGTTGACGAGATTGCGGCACTCCGCAAGCAGATGGCCGACATGCAAAAGAAGCTCGACGAACTCAGCAAATAGCGCAATTTGCGCCGCCGCAAGGCAGGCGCCGCGTCCACCCAAAGCAGGAAATTCCCCTTGTCCCAGATCCGCCATGCCCTCGACGTCAAACGCGAGGACGACTTTTCCCAATGGTATCAGGAGGTCATCTCCGCCGCCGACATGGCCGAGGAATCGGGTGTGCGCGGTTGCATGGTCATCAAGCCGTGGGGCTATGGTATCTGGGAACGCATCCAGCGCCTGATGGATGACCGGATCAAGGCTGCAGGCGTCCAGAACTGCTATTTTCCAATCTTCATCCCCTTGAAGAATTTCGAGCGCGAGGCCGAACATGTCGAGGGTTTCGCCAAGGAGATGGCGGTTGTCACCCATCATCGGCTGATCTCCGATGGCAAGGGCAGGTTGATCCCCGATCCTGAGGCGAAACTGGAAGAGCCGCTGGTGGTGCGGCCGACTTCTGAAACGATCATCGGCGATGCCATGGCGCGCTGGATACAGAGCTGGCGTGACCTGCCGCTGCTGACCAACCAATGGGCCAATGTCGTCCGGTGGGAAATGCGCACCCGCATGTTCCTGCGCACCAGCGAGTTCCTGTGGCAGGAAGGGCATACCGCGCATGAAAACCGCGAGCAGGCACTGGAGGAAACCCACCGTGCGCTGGAAATGTATCGTGCCTGCGCTGAAGAGGATATGGCGCTGCCGGTGATCGCGGGAGAAAAGCCGGAGAACGAGCGTTTTCCAGGCGCAGTTGAAACCTGGTCAATCGAGGCGATGATGCAGGACGGCAAGGCGCTGCAGGCCGGCACCAGTCATTATCTCGGCACCAATTTCGCCCATGCTGCGGGGATCAAGTTTCAGGACCGCGAAGGCCGCGAGCAATTCTGCCACACCACCAGCTGGGGCATGTCGACCCGCATGATCGGCGGCGTTATCATGACCCATGGCGATGATGACGGGCTGCGTGTGCCGCCCAGGATCGCGCCACAGCAAGTGGTGATCATTCCGATGCTGCGTGACAAGCCTGAGGATGCGGACGTGCTGGCATATTGCGAAGAGCTCCATCGTCAACTGGCCGTTCAACATTCGATGGGCGAACCGGTGCGCGTGCTGCTCGACAAAAAGCCTGGCCAGGCTGCGGCCAAGCGCTGGGGCTGGGTACGCAAGGGCGCGCCCGTGATTATCGAAGTCGGCCCGCGCGACATGGCGGAAGGCAAGGTGGCGATGATCCGTCGTGACAGGCTGTGGAACACGGAAACTGGCAAGGCCTCGTTCCAGTTCATGGCGCGCGAAGAATGCGTCAGCGGAATCGATGCACTGTTGGCCGATATCCAGCAGTCCCTGTTCGACGAGGCTGCCGCGCGCCGCGATGCCAATATCACCCGCGGGGTCACTTCACTCGATGAAGTCGCCGCCTTCTATGACGGTTCCAGGAAATTCCCCGGCTGGCTCGAGGTGCAATGGTCGAAACCGACTGGTGCCGTGCTGGAAAGGGTGGTCGAAACATTGAAGGCACACAAGCTGACGATCCGCAACGTACCGCGCGACGCGGCGCCTGCCGACGATAAGTGTATCTTCACCGGCGAGGCTGCGGTTGAACGGATTTTGATCGGACGGGCTTACTGATTTGGCGAAAGCTCCAACCAAGCGCCCTCAAGGCATGCCCAGCAAGGAACAGATACTCGAATTCCTTCAATCGTCTGACATTCCGGCTGGCAAGCGCGAGATTGCCAAGGCGTTTGGCCTCAAGGGCCAGGAAAAGATCGCGCTCAAACGGCTGCTCAAGGACATGGCCGAAGAAGGCATGATCGACGGCAAGAAAGCCGCCTATCACCGCATGGGCGGTGTGCCCAAGGTAACCGTGCTGCGCGTGATCGAGATCGAGGATGGCGAAGCGATCGCCATTCCTGACAATTGGTCGCCTGACGCGCCCGGTGAACCACCGCGCCTGACCATGCGCGAATTGAAGGGCAAAGGCGGAAAACGGATGCCGGCGCTCAAACGCGGGGACCGCGTGCTCTCGCGGACCGAGGAAACCGGGCGCGGCTGGATCGCGCATCCGATGAAAAAACTGCCCGCGCGCACCGAAGGGCTGATGGGCGTGGTGGAAATCGATGGCAGCGGCAAGGCCTGGCTTGCCCCGGTCGACAAGCGCGTCCGCAATTCGTCGCCAATCGCCGATCTGGGCGAGGCGGAGGAAGGCCAGCTGGTGATCGCCGAGCGGGTGGGGCGCTCTGATCGTTCAGGCGTCAAGGTCATCGAAGTGGTGGGCGATCCACTGGCGCCGCGCAGTTTCAGCCTGATTGCCATTGCCAAGCACGGCATCCCGCATGTGTTCCCGGAAGAGGCGCTGCGCGAAGCGGAAGAGGCGGCCAAACTGGCGCTCAGCAGCGAACACCGCGAGGATTTGCGACACCTGCCAATCATTGCAATCGATCCGGCCGACGCGCGTGACCATGACGATGCGATCTGGGCAGAACCTGACGGGCAGGGCGGTTTCAACGCGCTCGTCGCGATTGCCGATGTCAGCTACTATGTGCGACCCGGCGGCGCACTCGACCGCGAAGCACGCAAGCGCGGCAATTCGGTCTATTTCCCCGACCGGGTCGTGCCGATGCTGCCCGAAGTGCTCAGCGCCGATGTATGCTCGCTGCGCGAAGGCGAGGACCGCGCGGCGATGGCGTGCCATCTGCGGGTCGACGGGCAGGGCAATGTTACGAAGTTCCATTTCACCCGCGCGCTGGTGCGGATCACGCACAACATCGCCTATGAAGATGCGCAGACGGCGATAGATGATGGCACCGCGCCAGAGCACCTGAAGCATTTATGGGCCTGCTGGCGGGCGCTGGAAAAGGCGCGCCATGCGCGCGATCCGCTCGAACTCGAATTGCCCGAACGCCGCGTGGTGCTCGACGAGCAAGGCCAGATCGCGGAAATCGCAGTTCGCGAACGGCTCGACGCGCACCGCGTGGTCGAGGATTTCATGATCGCCGCCAATGTTGCGGCGGCCAAGGCACTCGAGGCCAAGACCGCGCCGGTGGTTTACCGAGTGCATGAACCGCCCGCGCGCGAGAAGCTGCTGGCGCTGCGTGACTATCTCGCCACCTTCGGGCGCAAGCTGGCGCTGGGCCAGGTCATCACCCCCTCGCTGTTCAATCGCATGCTCAAGGATGTGAGCGACGAGGGCGAAAAGGCGCAGGTGATGGAGGCGGTGCTGCGCAGCCAGATGCAGGCCTATTATGGGCCGAGCAATGCCGGGCATTTCGGGCTTGCGCTGGGCAGCTACGCCCATTTCACTTCGCCGATCCGGCGCTATGCCGATCTGCTGGTGCACCGCGCGCTGGTCGATGCCTACAAGCTCGAGCAACCCAAGCCGGAGGGCCATCTCCCGGACAGCACCGGACTTTCTGACCGCGACCGTTCCAGCCTGCAGCAGGTTTCCGACGCGATCAGCCAGGCAGAGCGGCGCGCGATGGAGGCCGAACGCGATACGATCGATCGCTATGTCGCGGCCTGGCTTTCAAGCCGGGTGGGCGAAATTTTCGACACCCGCATCACCGGGGTGCAGGCCTTCGGCTTCTTCGCCACGATCACGGGGCTGGGCGGCGACGGGTTGGTGCCGGTCTCCACACTGGGCCGCGAGCACTTTCGCTATGAGGAGGCGGCGCAGGTGCTGGTCGGCGAAAGCAGCGGCACCCGCTATGCCATGGGCGACAAGCTCAAGCTCAAGCTGGCAGAGGCCAATCCGCTTACCGGCGCGCTCAAATTCGTGCCGGTTGATGGCGAGGGGCAGGAAATCGAACCGCGCGGCCACCGGCCGCCGCCGCGCCGCAGCGAAAAACCAGAAGGCAAGCGAATGGCCGGAAAACGCGGCAGACCAGGCAACATTCGCCACCAGGGGCGCCGCAAGCGTTAACTGGCCAAAACGCTAGATTGCGCCTGCTTCCTCGTCATAGTCCGCTGGAATTATGTAGAGCGGGCAGGGCAGGGTGCCGACATTGGCAGAGAAATGCGTCACGAGCGGGCCGGGATTGCTTCCCGATGCAGCACCGAGCACCAGCGCAGCCACCTCTTTATGCTGATCAAGATATTCGCGAATCACGCGCTGCCCCCCGCCCAAGATCACCGAAATCGTGGGCATCACGCCCATTTCGGCCAGCAGGCTGCCGGCCGCACCATGCGCCAGCATTTCCGCGCGGTCGCGCGCTTCCTGTTCGATCGTCGCCTGCACCCCGCCAAAGGCGCTGATGTTCTGTTGCGGAACCAGCGCAAGGATGTGCACGCCGCCGTCCACAGCACCCGCGCGGCGCGCCGCAAACCGCAAGGCCGAACGGGCCTCATCGGTCTCGTCAATCACTACCAAAAAGACGCGCATGAATTGTGGCTCCCTTTGTCGCAGGGTATCTGCTGAAAACGTATTCTTCGCAAGAACCTTGCCCCAGCCTCGCGAATTCGGCACAGGCTTACGTCGCGTAAAGGAAAGGGAATCTCTCCAGCGATGCCGATTGAAATCAAGATGCCCGCTCTCTCGCCCACCATGGAAGAAGGCACGCTTGCAAAGTGGCTGGTGAAACCGGGTGACCAGATCAAGTCTGGCGATATCATGGCGGAAATCGAAACCGACAAGGCGACGATGGAATTCGAAGCCGTCGATGAAGGCACGCTGGTATCGATCGCGGTCGAAGAGGGTAGCGAAAACGTCAAGGTTGGCACGGTTATCGCCGTGCTTGCGGAGGAAGGCGAAGATGTGGACGCGGCGGCCTCGGCGCCTGCACCTGCACCTTCACCTACGCCGTCACCTGCGACAGATGCCGCCCCGGCTTCGGCGGCGTCAGAACCCGCGCCGGCGGCGTCAGCTCCGGCACCGGCTTCAGCTGCACCCGCGCCATCCGGTGATCGTATCGTTGCATCACCTTTGGCCAAGCGCATTGCTGAGCAAAAAGGGCTCGATCTTTCGGCCATCAAGGGCAGCGGCCCGAACGGGCGCATCGTCAAGGCCGATCTCGAGGGAGCATCTGCAGCCCCCTCCGCTCGTACTGAGCCTGCCGAAGGACAGGCAGCCAAGGCCCAGCAACCAGCACCGCAGCTTGGCGGCGATCTTGACGCGCCTTACGAAGAACAGAAGCTCAACAATGTCCGCAAGGTCATCGCCCGCCGCCTGACCGAGGCCAAGCAGACCGTTCCACATATCTACCTTACCGTGGACGTGCGGCTTGATGCGCTCTTGAAGCTGCGTTCGCAGCTCAACGCCTCGCTCGAACCCGACGGGGTCAAGCTCTCGGTCAACGATCTGTTGATCAAGGCGCTCGCCCGCGCGCTGGCCCGCGTGCCCAAATGCAATGTCAGCTTCCAGGGCGATGTGCTGCACCAATATTCGCGGCAGGATATCTCGGTTGCGGTGGCGGCGCCTTCGGGCCTCATCACCCCGATCATCCGCGATGCAGGCCGCAAGGGGCTGGCGCAGATCAGCACCGAGATGAAGGAACTGGCGGGCAAGGCCAAGGAAGGCAAGCTTCAGCCGCACGAATACCAGGGCGGCACCGCCAGCCTCTCCAACCTCGGCATGTTCGGAACCAAACAGTTCGACGCGGTGATCAACCCGCCGCAGGGCATGATCCTGGCGGTGGGCGCGGGTGAGCAGCGGCCCTGGGTGGTCGATGGCGCGCTTTCCGTGGCGACGGTTATGAGCGCCACTGGCAGCTTCGACCACCGTGCGATCGACGGCGCCGACGGCGCGGCGCTGATGCAGGCGTTCCAGCAGCTCTGCGAAAACCCGATGGGGCTGGTGGTGTGATCAGCTGGCTGTCCTACAAAACGCAATTCATGCGATGAGTTCGGGATGTCCGCTCACCACTCTAGCCGCCGCTTTGCGATAGTAATGGGCCGCTCTGTCCGGAGCGAATTCATCATCAGGACCGTGTTCCATGTGTTCCATCCTGTAGGACTCTGAAAGAGGTAATGCAGTAATGTCAGCTAGTTATGACGTCATCGTTCTCGGCTCCGGACCCGGCGGCTATGTCGCGGCGATTCGCTGTGCGCAGCTGGGCCTGAAAACCGGCATCGTCGAGCGTGAGAATCTGGGCGGTATCTGCCTCAACTGGGGCTGCATCCCGACCAAGGCGCTGCTGCGTTCGGCCGAGATATTCCATTACATACAGCACGCCAAGGATTATGGCCTTGTTGCCAAAGGGATAGAGGCCGATCTTGAGGCGGTGGTGAAGCGCAGCCGCGGGGTGGCCAAACAACTCAATCAGGGCGTCACGCACCTGATGAAGAAGAACAAGATCACCGTCCACATGGGCGAGGGCGCGCTGACCGGCGCGACCTCGCTGACGGTGAAATCAGACAAGGGTGAGGAAAAGCTCACCGCCAAGCACGTGATCGTCGCCACCGGAGCCCGTGCGCGCGACCTGCCCTTTGCGCCCGCAGACGGCAAGCGCATCTGGACCTATCGCACCGCCATGACGCCGCCCGAAATGCCGAAGAAGCTGCTGGTGATCGGCTCTGGCGCGATCGGGATCGAATTCGCCAGCTTCTACAACGACATGGGCGCGGACGTGACTGTGGTCGAAATGCTCGACCGGGTAGTGCCGGTGGAAGATGCGGATGTCTCCGCCTTCCTCGAGAAATCGCTCACCAAGCAAGGCATGACGATCATGACTGGCGCGGGAGTCGAGGACCTCAAGGCCAGCGCCACCGGAGTGAAGGCGAAAATCAAGGACAAGGACGGCAAGGTCGCTGAGCACGAGTTCAGCCACGCCATCGTCGCCATCGGCATCGTGCCGAACACCGAGAATATCGGGCTCGACAAGCTGGTGGAGATGGACCGCGGTTTCATCCAGATCGATCCCTATGGCCGCACCAAAGCCAAGGGGCTGTGGGCGATCGGCGACTGCACGCCCGGCCCCTGGCTGGCGCACAAGGCAAGCCATGAGGGCGTGACCGCAGCCGAAGCGATCGCGCAGGAGCTGGGCAACAAGGACACGCACCCGCACCCGCTCGACCGCAATAACATCCCCGGCTGCACCTATTGCCGCCCGCAGATCGCCAGCGTCGGCATGACCGAAGCCAAGGCCAAGGAAGCCGGATACGAGGTTAAGGTCGGCAATTTCCCCTTCATCGGCAATGGCAAGGCGATTGCGCTGGGCGAGGCGGAAGGCTTCACCAAGACCGTGTTCGATGCGAAGACCGGCGAACTGCTGGGCGCGCACATGATCGGCGCCGAAGTAACCGAACTGATCCAGGGCTATACCGTGGGCAAACAACTCGAGACGACCGAGGCGGAGCTGATGCAGGCCGTGTTCCCGCACCCCACGCTGTCCGAAATGATGCACGAAAGCGTGCTAAGCGCTTACGGGCGGGCGTTGCACATCTGAGTGGAGGCTGACAGGAAGGCGTAATGACCGGCTTCCTGATCCTCGCCTTCTTGATCCTGGCCGCCGGGCTGGTCGCCGTACCGCTGGCGGCACGCTTTGGCCTTGGCTCGGTGCTTGGTTACCTGCTTGCGGGCATGGCCATCGCGCCGGTGCTGGGCGCGCTGAAGGTCGATGTCGAGGCGCTCCAGGTTTTTGCCGAATTCGGCGTGGTGATGATGCTGTTCATCATCGGGCTGGAGATGGAACCCCGCAAATTGTGGGAGATGCGGCGGCGGCTGGTCGGCCTTGGCGGCGGGCAGGTGCTGTTTTCGGCACTGGCCATTGCCGGGACCGCCTTGCTGGCAGGCGAGCAATGGCAGACCGCCTTGGCGATCGGCATGATCCTGGCGCTCTCATCCACGGCCATTGTGGTGCAGTCGCTGACCGAAAAGGGCCTGCTGCGAAGCGAGGGCGGGCAGGCGAGCTTCGCAGTGCTGCTGTTTCAGGACGTCGCGGTGATCCCGATCCTTGCCATTTTGCCTCTGCTGGCCCTGCCCGAAATTGCCGCGATGGCAGGGGCCGCCGCACAGGAGGCGGGGCAGGCGCATGGCCCGGCGCTGGACATCACTGGGGGGATGCCCGCGTGGCTGGGAGGGCTGGTCACACTGGGTGCCATCGGTGCAGTAGTCTTCATCGGGGCTTATCTCACCCGACCGGTGTTTCGCTATATCGCCAGGGCCAACCTGCGCGAGCTCTTCACCGCAACCGCGCTTGTCTTTGTCATCGGGATCGCGCTGCTGATGAGCTTGGTCGGCCTCTCGCCCGCGCTGGGCACGTTCCTTGCCGGCGTAGTGCTGGCGAATAGCGAATACCGGCACGAGCTTGAGAGCGATATTGACCCTTTCAAGGGCCTGCTGCTGGGCCTGTTCTTCATCACCGTAGGCGCCGGGATCGATTTCGAATTGGCTGCACAGGAGTGGCGCACGGTCGTATTCTGGGCGGCTGTGGTCATTGCGGTGAAGCTGCTGGTGCTGGCGGCAGTGGCCCGCGTCGCTGGCATCCGCGGGCAAGCTGGTTGGCTATTCTCTTTCAGCCTCCCGCAAGCGGGCGAGTTTGCCTTTGTCCTGATTGCATTCGCCGCCGCCAACTTCGTTCTCACCCGTGAACTGGCCGACCTGCTGCTGCTGGTTGTCGCTCTGACGATGTTGTTCACGCCGCTGCTGTTCATCATCTACGACAGATTCGTGGCGCGTGCCTATTGCACGGCACAGGCCGAGCGTGTGGCGGACACGATCGACGAGGAGCATCCGATCATCATTGCCGGGCGCGGGCGCATGGGCGGGATTGTTGACCGGATGCTCGATGCTGCGGGGCACCGCGCGACCGTGATCGACTATGACAGCGAGCATATCGAGCAGCTCAAGAAATTCGGAGTCAGGAGCTTCTACGGCGATGCAACCCGGCCTGACCTGCTCGCCAGTGCCGGGATCGAGCGGGCGAAGCTGCTGATCGTGGCACTGGATGAGCGCGAACAGATCGACAAGCTCGTGCGCTATGCCACCAGCAATTTTCCCAGGCTGCACGTGATCGCCCGGGCCAAGGATCGCGATCATGTCTATCACCTGTGGGCGATGGGCTGTCGCGACATAATCCGGGAAACCTATGACGGTGCGCTGCGAATGGGGCGCTCCGCTTTCGAAGCGCTGGGGGCCGATCAGCAATCGTCGCGGGCCATGGCTGATGCCTTCCAGGAAATGGACCGCCGCTCAATGGTCGAGGTGGCCGATCTTTACCGGCTCGACATCCCCTCGTGGGAAAACGAGCCGCTACTGGCCAGGATACGGGAATTGCGGTCGGAATGGGATCCGAAGCTGCGCGATCAGATCGACGCAATCATCAAGCGCGGGCGCGAGTAGGGCGGAGCTTTGGAGGGCTTTTCCGGGCCAGAGATGCGCGGCAGACGATCACCTATTCCCGCCAAGCCAGCGACTTGAGCGCGCAGATTAGGATTGCAATGCCGTCCACCTGAAGCTATCCCTAACCCCTTAGAAGAGTTGAGGATTTCGATGAATTGGGATGAGGGAATCAGACGCTTTGGCATTGTTGCTGGCGTAGCTTGGGCGATCTTCTGCCTCTTTGCCATGGTCGGCCTTTTCATTGAGGGCGAGGTATTGGCTGCGGCTGCTTGGCTAATTCTTGGCCCAATGGTGACACTCGTTGTCGTGGTTATCTATCGCGCATCCAGATGGATATTGTCTGGCTTTAAGAACTAACAATGGACGCTGACCTAGCCAACCGTGTTGAAGGCGCTTTCCGTGCCTGCGCAGACCTACGCGAATGCAACAACGGCGATGGCACGTTCACGATTGACGGGGCTAAGATGATGTTGCTGATTGAGCTGCGGAACCTAGCGCCGGAGGTGGTGTTGGCATTGAGCGAGGCCGATTCCCGCCAAGCCAGCGCCTGAACAGGTCCAAACGCGCAAAGGGATAGGTTTGCCTGTGGAAAACCTCAGTTAGGCCAAGCGGTATGGCAAAGCCCCAAAATGGCCTCTAACTAATTGATTTTATTGGAGCGATGGCGGACAGGGTGGGATTCGAACCCACGGTGGGCTTTCACCCACGGCGGTTTTCAAGACCGCTGCATTCAACCGCTCTGCCACCTGTCCGCTGGCGACGCTCGCTAGCGTGCGAATCGGTTATTGTCACCACTGATCGTGCGCCGTTCGCAGCGCGATGAAGAATGGGTATGCGAATTAAGGATAAGCGATCCGAGATCATGGACCGTTCATCGCTGCCATGGCAGAACGCCGTCATGGCCCTGAAACCCTTCCTCTGCGCAATTGCGCTGTCCAGCCTCGCGGTGAATCCGGTGCCGGCGCAAGCGCAAGTTGCAGGTCCTGATCAGCCAGAAAATTTGGGAGAACTGTCGTTTGACGCCTATCTCCAGCTCCTGATCGCCCGCGCGCGCGCCGAAGGGGTCAGCGAAACCACCCTCCAGCGCATGACCTCGGACCTCTCGCCCAATGACCGGGTAATCCGGCTCGACCGGGCGCAGCCGGGAACGCCCACGCGCAGCGGATATCCGGCGCTGGCGCCTTATATTGCGACCCATGTCAATTCGGTGCGAATCGCGGGCGGGCGCGAGGTTTTCGCCGCCAACCGCGCCGCCCTGCTCGCAGTCGAGGCCGAATATGGCGTGCCTGCCGAAGTGATCATCGCGATTTTCGGACACGAAACCAGCTACGGCCGCATCCGGGGGAATTTCGATCTCGCCCGCTCGCTCGCAACACTAGCCTGGGAAGGGCGCCGGCGGGAGCTTTTTGCCAATGAATTTATTGCCTTGATGAAGGTAGCTGACAAGGGTTACGGCCGCGAAGAGCTGGTCGGTAGCTGGGCAGGCGCTATGGGAAACCCGCAATTCCTCCCGAGCATCTATCTCAAGCTGGCCAGGGATGGCGACGGGGATGGGCGCGCGAACATCTTCACCAACCGCGCCGACACTTTCGCTTCGATCGCCAACTACCTGCGCTTTGCCGGTTGGCGGGCAGGCCAGCCATGGGGGGTGCCGGCGACCGTCCCCGATGATCTCGATATAGACGCGCTCAAGACCAGGCTGGTCGCCCAGGTCTGCCCCCGTGTCCATGAACGGCACAGTCAATGGAAGACGGTGGCCGAATGGCGCGCATTGGGCGTTAAGGCCCAGCGCACGATTGGCGATGATGTGCTGGCAACCCTGTTCCAGCCTGACGGGCCAGGCACGCCTGCATGGCTGCTCACCTCGAACTATCGCGCGATCCTCGAATATAATTGCTCCAATTACTATGCCATTAGCGTGGGGTTGCTCGGCGACGAGATTGCCCGCTGAAACCCGGCAAGAGCAAAGGGGATAGCCCCGGGCAAAAGCTCGCATTGACGCAGGCGAGTGGTTATAGCCACTGGCATGCTTAAGGAGCGCGGATTGCGGCACATTTCCTACATGATTGCGATGCTGTGCAGTGTCGTTTTGGCAGCTGCGCAGCCAGCGAATGCGCGCGATCTCGTTCGTGCGCCACCTGCGCATGATGAAGCCGCCATCGCTATCCTGGTCGACCTCTCAAGCGGGCAGGTGTTGCACCAGCGCAATGCCGATCGCCGCTTCATGCCTGCCTCGATCACCAAGACCATGACCGCTTTCCTCGCCTTCGAAATGATCGAGGAAGGTCGCCTGAAGCTTGACCAGCGAATGCGCTTTGATCCTGCCGCGTTTCGCAAATGGGGCGGGGTCGGTTCGACCATGTTCCTGAGCGCGGGTGATGAACTTCCGGTATCAGCTCTCTTGTTCGGCATCACCACGGTTTCGGCCAATGATGCTTCGGTTGTGCTGGCAGAAGGTACCGCGGGTTCCCTGGCGGAATGGACGCGATTGATGAATGCCAAGGCGCGCGAAATCGGGATGGCGAACAGTCATTTCGGCACCCCTAATGGTTGGCCGGACGAGGGGCGGACCTTCGTGACGGGGCGCGATCTGGCAAAATTGGGTGCCGCGCTGGTCCAGCGCCATCCGCAGCGATACAAGCGCTTTTTCGGTCACCGCCAACTCACTTATCGCGGCATCACCCAGCCCAACCATGATCCGTTTACCGGCCAGGTGCCAGGGGGTGACGGTATCAAGACGGGCTTTACCAACGAGGCGGGCTTTGGTTTCCTTGGTTCTGCCCAGCGCGATGGCCGCCGTTTGATCTTGGTGGTCGCGGGCGCTGATCGTCCGAGAGTGCGCGACAGGGCAGCTCGCGCCTATCTCGAATGGGGCTTTAAGGCGTTCGAGAACCGCCCGCTGTTCAGGGCGGGTGAGGTGATTGAGCAAGCCCGGGTTCAAGGTGGCCAGAGCCGCAAGGTTCCTTTGCTTGCTCCGCAGGCCATCGCGGCCACGCTTCCTCTAGGGGAAAACCCCGAAATTCGGTTGGCCGTGAGGTATAACGGGCCATTGCGCGCGCCGATCAGAAAGGGGCAACATGTGGCTGACCTCGAAATATCGGTTGAGGGGATGGAGCCCTCGCGCCTTCCGCTCGCAGCTGGTGAAGATGTTGCCGAAGCCGGTGTTTTCGCGCGCGTAGTTAATGGCGTTCTGGGGTGGTTCGGATAATGCGCGGCCGATTCATTGCTCTTGAAGGGGGGGAGGGGGCAGGCAAGTCAACCCAGGCAAAACTGCTGGTTGATGCGCTTGAGGCCCGTGGGCTGAAAGTTCAACTTACGCGCGAACCGGGGGGGACTCCCGGCGCTGAAGCGATCCGCAAATTGCTGCTCGATCCACCCGGAGAGGGATGGGGACCGCAGGCAGAGGCGCTGTTATTTGCCGCTGCCCGCGCAGACCATGTTGCGCGCCGGATCCGTCCAGCACTGGAGCGCGGGGAATGGGTGATTTCGGACCGCTTTGTCGATTCAAGCCGGGCCTATCAGGGTAGCGCCGGCGCATTGGGCGATACGGCAATCACCACGCTACATGAGATCGGCAGCGGCGGGCTCCGCCCCGATCTTACCATCCTGCTCCAGGCTGATGACGAGCAGGTTGCCGCCCGGCTCGCGGCCCGGGACGGGGACAGCAGCGACGCCATCGGCGGACGCAATTCTGCCTATCACCGGGCAGTTGCGGATGCCTTCCGGCGCTATGCCGAGGAAGACCCAAAGGGTTTTGCAGTGATCGACGCCGGAGGCGATCCCGAGACTGTCCATGCGCGCATCATGGATACGCTAGCCCCGATTCTGGAGGGTTGAGGCGGATGGAATGGCCCAATCACGCTACAGCCTGGGCGCAATGGCGCAATGCCATGGACGGCGCGCGGATGCACCATGCGTGGATATTGGCAGGCAAAGCGGGCATCGGCAAACATGACTTTGCGTTGGCGGCTGCGAGGGCGCTGGTGGCGGAGGAGGGTATTCCGCAGCCCGCCGGTCAACACCCCGATATCCTGATCCTGACGCACCTGCCCAAAGACGACCAGGAAGAGCGCAAGCGTGACGAAGGCAAGCCCTTCGAGGTAAAGCGCAACATTGCCGTATCCCAGATCCGTGCGATGCAGCAGCGGCTGACGACCCGCCCAACACTTGGCGCGCGGCGGGTGATCATTGTCAACCCGGCAGACGACATGGAGCGCAGCGCCTCGAACGCATTGTTGAAGAGCCTCGAGGAACCGCCCGTGGGCACGTTTTTTCTACTCGTCACACACCGCCCGGCAGGTCTTCTGCCGACGATCCGATCGCGCTGCCGCATGCTGCGCTTCGTAGCGCTAGGCGATGCTGAAATTGCGCAGCAGCTGGCACAGGAATTCCCAGGCATTAAAGCCGAACAGTGTGAATTGGCCGTCAAGATGTCCGGTGGATCGCTTGTCTCCGCGCGCAATTTCCTTGAACAGGAACTTGGTGCCGTAGCGAACGCCATGCGCCGCCTGGCCTCCCAGGGCGACCCCGGCTTTGAACTGCGAGGTCAGCTGGCTGCAGCAATCGGGCCGCGGCCTGATCGTGACCGAATGCGTGCCGTGCTCGAGCTTGCGCGGACCACGCTGGCACAGGCATTGCCGGATGCCGATCCGCAAAGCCAGACTGCGCTGATTGAAGCACATCAGGAACTGGTAGTTCTGGCAGGGCAAGCGCCGACCTATAATTTCGATCCCGGCCTGCTGGCGGGTGAAATCGCCAGCTTGCTTGCGCGCGCTGCTGGCGCTAGCGAACCGGCCCATGGCTGAACCATTCTATATCACCACCGCAATCAACTATCCCAATGGTCGGCCGCACATCGGCCATGCCTATGAAGGGATAGCGACCGATGTGATGGCACGTTTCCAGCGTGCGCGGGGGCGCGATGTGCGGTTCGTCACCGGCACGGACGAACACGGGCTCAAGATGGACCAGACCGCCCGCAAACTGGACCGGGCGACGATAGCCCTGGCTGATGAAATGTCGGGTTATTTCCGCGAAATGGCTGACAGGCTCAACCTGTCATACGATGATTTCGTGCGCACTACCGAACCGCGCCACCATGCGGCCAGCGTCGAACTCTGGCGCCGAATGGAAGCGGCAGGCGATCTCTACCTGGACCGCTATGAAGGCTGGTACTCAGTCCGTGACGAAGCCTTTTATGACGAAAGCGAGCTGATCGAGGGGGAAGGGGGCGACATGCTCTCGCCCCAGGGTACGCCGGTGGATTGGACGGCGGAGGAGACATGGTTCTTCCGCCTGTCGAATTATCAGGACAAATTGCTCGCATATTATCGCGACAACCCCGATTTCATCCGTCCGGAAAGCCGCCGCAACGAAGTGATGCGCTTCGTCGAGGGCGGGCTGAAGGACCTGAGCGTTTCGCGCACCAGCTTCGACTGGGGTGTGCCGGTGCCGAATTCCGAAGGCCATGTGATGTATGTGTGGGTCGATGCGCTCACGACCTATATGACTGGCGTCGGCTTTCCCGACGCCGATGGCGAGATGTTCCGCAAATACTGGCCCGCCAACATCCACATGATCGGTAAGGATATCGTGCGTTTCCACGCGGTTTACTGGCCGGCCTTCCTGATGAGCGCGGGCCTGCCCGTGCCCCGGCAGGTGTTCGCGCACGGTTTCCTGCTAGCCCGCGGCGGCGAGAAGATGAGCAAGAGCGCGGGCAATGTGGTCGACCCGATGGAACTTGCCGAACGCTTCGGGGTCGACAATCTGCGCTATTTCTTCATGCGCGAAATCGCTTTCGGCCAGGACGGCAGCTATTCGCCCGAAGCGATCGTCAACCGCGCCAATGCCGAACTGGCCAACAGCTTCGGCAATCTGGCGCAGCGAACGCTGTCGATGATCTTCAAGAACTGCGATGGCGCCTTGAGCGATGCCTACACGCCGACAGATGCCGATCTTGCGCTCGAGAGTGCCGTTCGCGATGCCTGCCGCACCGAACTGCCGCGCGAATTCGAGGCGTTGAACTTCAGCGCAGGGCTTGAGGCATGGATGCGCGCGGTTTTCGCCTGCAACCAGTATGTGGACGAGCAGGCCCCCTGGGCGCTGCGCAAGACCGATCCTGAGCGGATGAAGGCAGTGCTGATGACGCTGTTCCGCTGCGTCCGCCACCTCGCCATTGCTGTTCGACCGGTGGTGCCGCAATCTGCCGACCTTTTGCTCGACCAGTTGGGAATTTTGGCCGGAGAGCGTGATTTTGCCGCGCTGGATGACAATGAATGGTTCGCGCGTCTTGTCGCCAGTGGTTTCCGGCTCGAACAGCCACAGGGCGTGTTCCCGCGCCTAGAATTGCCTGAAGGCGAGCCCGCCTGATGCTGGTCGATAGCCACTGTCACCTCGAGTACAAAGGCCTGGTCGAGGATCAGGCCGAAGTGCTAGCGCGGGCGCGCAATGCCGGGGTTGGCCAGTTCCTCAATATCTCGACCCGCCAGAGCGAATGGGCACAGATCGTTGCCACAGCCGAGCGCGAAAGTGATGTCTGGGCCAGCGTCGGGATCCATCCGCACGAGGCAGACCAGCACGCCGATCTGGGGCGTGACGCGTTGCTTGCCGCGAGCGAGAACCGGCGGGTGATCGGCATCGGCGAAACCGGGCTCGACTATTATTACGACCATTCGGACCGCGCGACGCAGCGCGAATTATTCCGCATGCATATCACGGTCTCACGCGAAATCGGACTGCCGTTGATCATCCACACTCGCGATGCAGAAGCGGATACTCTGGAAATTCTCGAAGACGAGCTGGGGAGGGGCGTCTTCCCCGCGCTGATCCATTGTTTCACTGCCTCCGCCGCATTCGGCAAACGCGTGCTCGAAATGGGGCTCACCATCTCTATTTCGGGCATAGTCACCTTCAAGAATGCCCGCGAGCTACATGAAATTGCGCGTGAAATTCCGCAAGACAGACTTCTTGTGGAAACTGACAGCCCATTCCTGGCGCCGGTGCCGCATCGCGGCAAACCGTGTGAACCGGCCTTCGTTGCCAATACAGCTCAATTTCTGGCTGATTTGCGCGGCGAGGAATTCGAAGCTCTGGCCGACTATACGACCGCTAATTTCCGCAAGTTATTCAGCAAGGCGGCGTTTTGAAGCTGATTGTCCTCGGTTGTGGCACTTCTATGGGCGTACCACGCGTCGGCAATGACTGGGGCGATTGCGATCCCGATGAACCGCGTAACCGACGCAGCCGGGTGTCCATCGTGATCGAAAGCGCGGCAGGCAACCGCCTTCTGGTGGATACCTCTACCGACCTGCGCCAGCAATTGCTCGATAACAATATCAACCGGCTCGACGGTGTATTCTGGACGCATGACCATGCTGATCACTGCCACGGGATCGATGATCTGCGCGCGTTACGGTACGACCGGAGCGGACCGATTTCGGGGTTTGCTGGTCAGGACACAGCATATCGGCTGAGGCAGCGCTTCGGCTATATATTCTCTGGGCAGCACGGTTATCCCACAATTGCTACGCTTGAAGTGCTCGACCGGCTTCGCATGCATGCTGGTTTTGGGGTAAAGTGGTGTCAGATGCCGCATGGCCCAAGCGAGACGACCGGCTACCGTTTCGAAGCAGATGGAAAGAGCATCGCTTATGCCACTGATTACAGTGAAATAACTGACGAGATGGTCAAGTTATTTAGCGATGTGGATATTCTTGTGAGTGACTGTTTGAGGCGAGAGCCGCATCCAACTCATGCAAATTTGGCAATGGCTTTGGAAATGTTCAAACTTTGCGGTGCACGGCGCTTGGTCTTGAGCCATTTGGATAAAACCATGGATTATGCGTCGCTTGAGGCTGAAACACCGGAAAATGTAATTGTGGGTTATGACGGTATGGAGTTGTACGCGTGAGTGAAAATACGGTCCAGATTGTAGCCTTGCTTGGTTGGCTGATCTTGGCTGGCAGTGCCTTGGCTTCATATCGTCTGAGTTGGAGCAAAGCCTTGCGTATGGGGTTGATATGGGCTGCGATCTTTACCGCTGTAGCCCTGCTTTTCAGTATCGTAGGCCCCGGGGGATAATGCCAATATGCCAACGAGCACCCATCTTACATTTAACATAATATATATTATCCGTTTACGCAATCGAGTGATGCAGGGAATCCTGGTGTGATCGAGCAAACCACCCGCCTGCTGGCGATCATGGCCAGGTTGCGTGATCCTGAGTGCGGTTGCGAATGGGATATTAAGCAGGACTTCTCCAGCATTGCACCGTACACGATCGAAGAAGCGTACGAAGTCGCCGATGCCATCGAGCGTAACGATATAATCGAACTGCGTGAGGAACTCGGCGATCTACTGCTACAGGTAGTTTTTCATGCCCAAATGGCGGAAGAAGCCGGTTATTTCGCATTCGAGGACGTTGCAAAGGCAATATCGGACAAGATGGAAGCGCGCCATCCGCATATCTTTGGCGGCGAAAGCGGCCGGATGGAAGATCGCCGCTGGGAAGCGCTCAAGGCCGCTGAACGTAAACAAAAAGGCGCCAACAGCGCCCTCGACGGCGTCGCAAATGCGCTTCCCGCGCTGATGCGGGCGCAGAAACTACAGAAGCGCGCCGCGCGCACCGGTTTCGATTGGCCCGATCCAAGTGGCCCAATTGAAAAGATAAACGAAGAGCTTGAGGAACTTGCGGCTGCCACCTCAAGTTCCGAACGTTTTGAGGAAGCGGGTGACTTCCTGTTCGCTGCAGTCAATCTGGTTCGCGCACATGGTATAGATGCCGAGGAGGCTCTGCGCGGCGCCAATCGCAAGTTCGAACGGCGCTTTCGTGGAATGGAACAGTTGGCCGACGGGAATTTCTCCGCCCTGTCACTGGATGAGCAGGAAGCACTTTGGCAGCGGGTCAAGGCCACCGAAAACAAGTCATAATCGCGCGAACTGTCCCAATTGCTTGGGATTGAGACGCACCGTGAATTGCCTCAGCGGCCCTTCCCTGCCCCCGCCAAGATCTTGTTCTGCCAGCACTTCGCCATTAGCGTGGAGCCAGGCGATGCGCCTGCCATCACTTGCAGGTAATTCCAGCTCGACAACGCGCGATTCCTTGGTGAGGATCGAGCCGATCCACTCGAGCAGCGCGTCGATACCTTCGCCGGTCTGCGCTGAAATGACCAAGGCATCACCCTGAAGCGCGGCCATTTCGCGCAGCTCATCTGCGCGCGACGCCGACACCAAATCAACCTTGTTCCAGGCTTCTATGATCGGGATGGTGCTCTCCCCATTGTCGTCAGTTACGCCAAGCTCTGCCAGCACGGACAACACCTGTTTTTTCTGCGATTCATGGGCCGGGTTAGCCATATCGCGAACGTGCAGGATTATATCCGCGCCAGTAACCTCCTCAAGCGTAGCTCGGAAAGCTGCGACCAGCTGGGTTGGCAGGTCCGAAATGAAACCGACTGTGTCTGACAGGATCGCCTTTTCGACCGCTGGCAGCTCAATCGCGCGCATGGTTGGATCGAGTGTGGCGAATAACAGGTCTTCGGCCATCACCTCCGCGCCTGTCAGACGGTTGAAAAGGGTCGACTTGCCGGCATTGGTGTAACCCACCAGCGCGATGACCGGCCAGGGCGCCCGCCCCCTGCGTTTGCGATGCAGACCGCGGGTCTTGCGGACCTGCTCCAGCTCCTTGCGCAACCGCGCCATCCGCTGGCGGATCATGCGCCGGTCAGCCTCGATCTGGGTTTCGCCGGGGCCGCCAAGGAAGCCGAAACCACCACGCTGCCGCTCAAGGTGCGTCCAGCTGCGCACGAGCCTGCTCTGCTGGTAATCGAGATGCGCCAATTCGACCTGCAGCCGCCCTTCGGCGGTAACGGCACGCTCGCCGAATATCTCCAGGATGAGGCCCGTGCGGTCAATCACCTTGCGCCTGAGCTTTTCTTCAAGATTGCGCTGCTGGATCGGCGACAGCGCGCCGTCCACAATGACCAGCTCGGCTTCGTGCAATTCGCAATCGGCCTGGATCTGTTCGACTTGTCCTGAACCGAACAGCGTGCCCGGGCGCATGGTGCGCACCGGCACCACCCGCGCATCTGCAATCACCACACCAATCGCCAGTGCCAGCCCGCATGCTTCCTCAAGCCGTTCGGCAGCGTCGATAGCGTAGGACTGGCCACGGATATCGGGGCACAGCACGAGTGCGCGCGCGCCGCGCGTCACCTCGCCCAGAAGATCATCGTCGAAGCTCAGTCGTCGCCATCCCAGTCATCATCGGCCAGATCCACCGGCGAAGCGGGCTGAATGGTCGATACAGCATGCTTATAGGCCAATTGCACGAAACCGTCGCGCTCAAGCAGCACACAGAACAGATCATAGGCGGCAATCCGCCCTTGCAGCATCACGCCGTTGACCAGGAACATGGTTACCTGAACTTCCGCTTCGCTGACGCGTGAAAGAAAAACATCCTGCAGCAACCGCTGCCGGGCATTGCCGTGTTGGCTGGCGAACTGCTCAGCGTCGATCGGTTGCCCAGGCATGATGGTAGAGATCGCATGCTTGTAAACCAGCTGCGACTGGCCATCGCGCCGCAAAAGCAGCGAGAAATTGTCAAACCAGGTTACAATTCCTTGCAGTTTCACGCCCTTGACCAGGAACACCGTGACCGGTGACTTGTTCTTTCGCAGCAAGTTGAGAAATGCGTCTTGAAGCTTGGCTTGCTTGCCGGAATTATCGGGCTTGGCCGGAGTTTCCGACGGGGCACGTGCGGAGAGAATTCGCCCACTAGACATTGATATGCTCCTGTTATTGGCGGCTGCTTTTTGCAGTCCGCGATCTGGCGCCCGATCGGATTGCTCCGGCATGGCGCCGTGTCAGTCATGCACAATGACGGTTTTCAGCGCCTTGGGCAATGGAGTTTATCGCGTAAAATCCCGCGCCATGGTGATCCAAGCGCCTAACGGTACTGCTCCTAATCCTTACGATCAGTCATCCCCAGCAGCTTCAGCTTTCGGTGCAAGGCAGAGCGCTCCATACCGATGAAGCTCGCCGTTTTCGAAATATTCCCCGAGAAACGGCGAATTTGCA
The DNA here is from genome assembly GCF_054957755.1 of Altererythrobacter chaiwopuensis. NCBI lineage: Bacteria > Pseudomonadati > Pseudomonadota > Alphaproteobacteria > Sphingomonadales > Erythrobacteraceae > Altererythrobacter > Altererythrobacter chaiwopuensis. The sequence goes on along the minus strand of NZ_JBTXJG010000001.1, from coordinate 1,809,034 downwards.
CCATCAGATATTCGCGTTCAAAGCTTTCGCGCGCCTCACGCAAGGGCACGCCCATGACATCGGAGATAGTTGGGCCAACCGGCTCACCCGCCGCGCCGGTAATCTCGCTCGGCAGCATCTGCGGCTCGACCATGCTCAATTCATCGCGCGGGGTCATGATGATCGTGCGTTCAACCACATTACGCAATTCGCGCACATTGCCGGGCCAGTCATGTGCCTGCAATGCCGCCATTGCCGGTTGGGATATCTCTGGCGGCTGAACCCCCTGCTCACTGGCGTAGCGCGTGAAGAAATGTTCAGCCAGCGCCGGAATGTCGTCGCGCCGTTCGGCCAGTGAGGGAATCGAAACCGGCACCACATTGAGCCGATAGAACAGATCTTCGCGAAAACGTTTGTCGGCCATTTCCTGCGCCAGGTTGCGCGAAGTCGAAGAAACCACCCGAACGTCAACCCCGATTTGCCTGCTGCCGCCAACGCGCACAAAGCTCTGCTCGGTCAGAACGCGCAGTATGCGCGCCTGAGTCGAAAGCGGCATGTCAGCGACTTCGTCGAGATAAAGCGTGCCACCATCGGCCAGCTCAAGCAGTCCCGGCCGCACGAGTTTACCGTCTGCTTCCTCACCAAAAAGCTCCTGCTCAAAGCGCTCCGGGGTGATGCGGGCGGAGTTGACGATCACGAATGCGTGGCCGGAACGCGGGCTCCAACTATGCAGCAGGCGGGCGGCAACCTCTTTGCCCGCGCCCGCCGGGCCGGAGATCAGAACGCGGCTGCCGGTACTGGCGACTCGCTTGAGGGTTGCGCGCACTGCATTGATGACCGACGAGTTGCCGGTAAATTCCTCGCCGCGCGAAAATCCTTCGCGAAGCTGGATATTTTCCCGCCGCAACCGTTCGGTTTCTGTGGCCCGTTCGACCAGCAGCAACAGGCGCTCGGCTTCAAAGGGCTTTTCGATAAAGTCCATCGCACCGCGGCTGACCGCAGACACCGCCGTGTCGATATTGCCGTGGCCTGAAAAGATAATCACCGGCAGCTGGGGTTCGCGAGCCTTGATTGCATCAAGCACTTCGAGCCCGTCCATCTGGCTGCCATGAAGCCATACATCTAGCAATACCAGGCTGGGGCGGCGCTCGTCGATCGCGGCTAGTGCGCTTGTGCTGTCAGCTGCGGTGCGGCAGATATAGCCTTCGTCACTCAGTACACCGGCAACCAGCTCGCGAATGTCGCGTTCATCGTCAACGATCAGGATTTCGAGTGCCATTACGGCATCTCCCTTTGTTCATTGCTTTCGTTTCTTTTGCCAGATCCGTGTTCCAGCGGATCGCGCGCAAACCGCATCACAACGCGCGTTCCCCCCCCTTCCCCATTGGAAAAGCTCATGTCGCCGCCATGCTCGTCGACGATCTTGTTGACGATCGCCAAGCCCAGTCCGGTGCCCTTTTCCCGCGTTGTCACATAGGGTTCGGTTATGCGGTCGCGTTCCTGCGGCAAGCCAACACCATTGTCTTCGATTGTGATTGTGAGATGCGACAAATCGTCGCTCATGGTCACTGACACATTGCCACGAAAATCGGGCTCGGCATTGCGTTGGCGTGCCTCCACAGCTTCAACCGCATTCTTGATCACATTGGTCATCGCCTGGCCGAACTGGTGGCGGTCGCAATTGATCGCAGCGGTTTCGAGATCATCGTGCGTAAGCGCAAAATTCACCTGCGGGTGCGCCACTTCCTGCAAGAACAGCGCCTGACGTACCAGGTCAAGCGCGTCTTCGTGGCGGAAAGTCGGCTTGGGCAGACGCGCGAAAGAGCTGAATTCATCAACCATTTTCCTGAGGTCGCCTACCTGCCTGACAATGGTGTTGGTCAATTCGTCAAACAGTTCGCCATCGCTTTTTATCTGGCGGCGATAGCGCCGTTTCAGCCGCTCCGTGGCAAGCTGGATCGGGGTAAGCGGGTTTTTGATTTCATGCGCGATCCGGCGCGCGACATCCGACCATGCCGCCTGGCGCTGGTCGAGCAATTGGCGAGTGATATCCTCAAACGTTATGACATGACCGCCATTTTCGGGCACAATTTTGACTGCCAGCGTCAGCAATTCATTGTTATTGGAGTGAGTTACGATCCCGCTGCGTAGACCGGCTTCGATCATTGCCGAGATTTGCGGAGAAAGATCGCTCAGCTGCATGCCGACTGCCGAACTCTGCTGGCCGTGTTGCTGGAGCAATGCTTGCGCAGACCCGTTCATCAATTGCACCTGACCCCTTGGATCGGTCGAGATCACACCTGCAGTAACCGAATCCAGCACCGCTTCCATGAAAACTCGTCGATCGTCGATCTGGCGATTGGCGTTGACGAGCGCCTGGGTTTGCTTCTCAAGTTGCGAAGTCATGCGATTGAAGGCGCGGTTCAGCAGGCCAATTTCATCCGCCCCTGTGCGCCCCGCAACCCGCATCGAGAAATTGCCCGAACCCACCTCACGCGCGGCCGCAACCAGGTCGGTCAACGGCTGAACCTGACGATCTGCGAAGCGCAGCGCGAACCAAACCGCGATCCCAACCAGCGCCAGGCTGACAACGAACAAGGCAAGATTGAAGCGTAGCTGGAGCGCCCTCGCCCGCTTGGTCAGAACTTCATAGGTCGCGGCAACCGAACGGGCCTTTTCCCAATAGTTGAACGAATCCTCTTCGGGGCTGCGCGCATTGTAGAGATATATCCCGGCCTCGCGATCGATCGGTGCCAGGGCCGCGATGCGTTCCGAACTGCCTTCAACCACCACCAACTCGCCATTGTCGAGCTTGGGCAAAGCCATTTTGCTGAATTCCAGGGGACGGCTGCCTTCAGCCAAATTCAGGATTGCCGCTGTGCGCAGCGAGCCATCGGGCAATTGTTGCAGAATCGCACTTTCCGAGATTTCGCGAGCCTGCGCCTGATAGGCATAGACATCGGCAAAGCCCTCTTCAGCCAGCGATCCCCGCTGGAGATAGTACCGCATGTCCCCCGCCATGGTGACGGTTTCTTCCGCAACATCGCGCTGGTTCTGGTCATAATAACCCTGAGCCAGCTCATTGGCATTGTTCATCAGGCCGCGCGACTCATCAGAAAACCAGAAATCGACGCCCGATTGAAACAGGAAGGCCGCGAATCCTGCCACCAGCAGAGTTGGGACGGCTGCAATAAGCGAGAAAAAAAACACGAGTCGCACATGCAAGCGTGCCGTGCTGCCAGCGGCGCGGCGCATCGCCAGGCGCCTTCCGAACAGCACCGCCAGGGCCATCGCAGGAACCAAGGCGCCGACCAACAGAAAAGAGACCTGGGGCGATGGCAGCATCGTCCCGTCGGGCGGCGCACTGGTAAAGGCGTACCATGCGCTCCAAACCGCAACCAGCAACGCCAGGGCCGAAGCCACTTCGAGCCACACGAACAGGTTTGCACGGCGAGCGGTGAGGGAGAACCGACGCCACCATCGCGGAGCACCTTTTAGAACTTGACCTGCGGGTGGCTGCATAGTTGCATAGATACAACTGTATTGTTGCAGTTATGCAAGTTGTTTTTTTGTCGCTCGGGTCAGGTCGCTCGGGTGAAACGGTCAGCGTTGATCGCCAATTCACCCAACCGCTTGCGCAAGGTATTGCGATTGATTCCAAGCAGTTTCGCGGCGCGTAACTGGTTGCCGCCGGTCTGCATAAGGGCATATTCCATCAGCGGCTTTTCGAATGCAGCAAGCGCATGATGATAGAGCGCTCCAGGCGGCGGATGATTGGCGGCGAGCCACAATTGCAGCGCGCCCCCGAAGTCGATCTGCCGATCGGCAGGCGTGGTCTCGCGTTCAGGGCCGATGATCTCGTCTAGTACCTTGCCCTCAATCACATCCTCGCGCGCCAGCAGCGCAAGTCGATAGATGACATTGCGCAACTCGCGCACATTGCCGCGCCAATGCCGCTGTTCAAGGCGCCCCAGTGCGTCGCGCGTAATCTGATGACGCGGTAAACCATCTTCAGCTGCGAGGTTGAGAAAGTGCTGGGCAAGCACCTCGATATCTTCGCGCCGCTCGCGCAGCGGCGGTATCTCGATCGGAACCACATTAAGTCGGTAAAACAGGTCTTCGCGGAATTTCCCCTCGGCTATCAGCGGGGCCAGGTCGCGATTGGTCGCCGCAATGATACGAACGTCTACGGAAATTTCCTGCCGTCCACCAACCCGGCGGATCCGCCCCGATTGGAGGGCCCGCAACAGGCGGGTCTGCGCTTCTGCCGGCATGTCACCAATCTCGTCAAGGAACAAGGTCCCGCCATTGGCCTGCTCGAACTTGCCGATCGCCTGCGCCACGGCCCCGGTGAAGGCGCCCTTCTCATGGCCGAACAGCTCGCTCTCGATCAGTTCGGAGGGGATCGCAGCAGTGTTGACCGCAACGAAGGGGCCGGACTTGCGCGCGCCGAGCTGGTGGATCGCTTCGGCAACAAGTTCTTTGCCCGTGCCCGATTCGCCGGTCACCAGCACGGTTAGATCATTACGCAAAACCCGCGTGATCATGCGGTAAACGCCTTGCATCGCCTGGCTGCGCCCAACCAGCGGCATGCCGTCACCTTCGGTAGCGGGTGCCGGCTCCGCCCCAGAACGCTGGCCGGCAGCCTGCTTCACCGCACGCACAAGCTCGTCGAGATCGAACGGCTTGGGAAAATATTCGAAGGCGTGCGTTTCGCTTGCCCGCACTGCGGTGTCGAGTGTGTTCTGCGCCGACAACACGATCACCGGCATGTCCGGGTCTGCCGCGCGCACGGCATCGAGAGTCTCGATCCCGTCGCCATCGCCCAGAACGACATCGGTCAGCATGGCATCGAAGCGATGCTCCGCCAGCAGGCGATCGCGCGCCGCGATGCTTTCGCAATGATGCAGCGAGAAGCCTTCATCCTCCAGCGCTGCCGTGATCACGGTGGCGATAGAACGGTCGTCCTCGACCAGCAGGATCGATCCGCTCATGCGCCCTTCTCCCCAGATGCAACCGCAAGATGAATGCGGAAATGGGTCAAGCCTTCGCGTGTATCGCGCTCGTGCCCGATGCGCCCCTGCATGTCGCGCACCAGCTTGCGCACCAGCGCCAGCCCCAGCCCCTGCCCCGACTTCTTAGAGGTGACGAAGGGCTCGAAGATGTGATCGCGCAGCGCTTCATCGATGCCGGGACCATTATCAGTCACGGTGATCTCGATCGGCAGTTTCACAGTGCGTCCAAGGCGAACCGCGCTGAAGGCAAATCCGCTGACAAAGCGAGTGCGCACACTGATCTGCGGATTTTCCACCTCGCCTCCGAAAAGCGCATCGCGCGCATTGGAAATGAGGTTGATGAGCACCTGTTCCAGCGCGTCACGATTGGCCAGCACCGGCGGCAATGAGGGATCGAATTCCTCGTGGATCTCGATGCCTTCGGTTCCCGCCGCTCGCACTGTGGCGATCGCGGAACGGATCGCTTCGTGCAGGTTGGTGGGCCCCAATTCCTCCGGTGTCGAACGCCCGAGCTGCTGCATCCGGTCGATCAACCTCGCGATCCGGTCAACTTCATCGGTGATCACGCGGGCGAGCCCGCGGTCCTTGGGCTCAAGCCTGCGCGCGGCCAGCTGCGCCGCACCGCGGATCGCGGCCAGTGGATTGCGGATTTCATGCGCGAGGATTGCCGGAGCACCAAGGCTCGCGGCTTCACCCTCCTGCTCGCCCGAAGCATCATCATGCCCCGTTTCGGAAAGCGTGACAACGCGCCAACCGGGAAAGGCTGACAGCGGCGAGAGGGTGAGATTCACGCGGTGTTCCTGCCCATCGACAAAAAGGCTTATGTCGCGCGCAACCAGCGAAGCGTCGGGCCGGGCCAGGTGATCGAGCACGCGCTCGTCGTGAAGAGTGACAACTTCAGTCAAACACTGGCGGGACATCCGCTTCTCGCTTTTGCCCAGCAGCATTTCTGCGGCGTGGTTGGTTTGCGCGATCCTGCCGCGGCCGTCGATCAGCAGCACGGCGAATACCAGGCCGCCGATCTGCGCCGCGTGGTCGGGGATGGCGCCAGCGACGTCAGCCACCCGGTTCACGCAGCACGGCGCCGCAGGAACGGAACGTAGAAGCGTTCCAGTTCACCCAGAACCTGGTCGGCATCGTCGATGAAATTGACCTGATTGCGAAACTCTGCCGAGCCATGCATGCCCTTGGTATACCAGCCCAGATGCTTGCGCGCGATCTTGACCCCGGTTTCGCGGCCATAATGTTCGAGCATGTCGTTGTAATGCTCGACCAAGGTTGCGTATTGTTCGTCGAAATCCGGGCTCTCGAGCTTTTCACCGGTCTTCCACCAATGCATTACCTGGCCCAGCAGCCACGGCTTGCCATAGGCGCCCCGCCCGATCATCAATCCGTCGGCGCCCGATTGTTCGAGCGCCTGCGCCGCATCGTCGATCGTGCAGATGTCGCCATTGACGATCACGGGGATCGAAACCGCCTGCTTTACCTTGCGGACAAAGGCCCAATCGGCATGCCCCTTGTACATCTGGTTGCGGGTACGGCCATGGACGGTGATCATCTTGACCCCCAGATCCTCGGCAATCCTGGCCAGTTCAGGGGCATTGAGGCTGGAGTGATCCCAGCCCATCCTCATCTTCACGGTTACCGGCACGTCCACTGCCTTGACTGTCGCTTCGATCAGCCTTGTCGCCAGCGGCACTTCGCGCATCAGCGCACTGCCGGCATATTGGCCCACGACCTTGCGCACGGGACAGCCGAAGTTGATGTCGATGATCGCCGCACCATTGCCCTGCTGCAATCTGGCGGCTTCGCCCATGCTGGCCGGATCGCAGCCCACCAGTTGCATCGATACCGGCTCCTCCGCCGGATCCCATTCGGCCTTTTGAATACTGATCCGCGTGGCGCGAATTGCCGCCTCGCTTGCGATCATTTCCGTGACATTAAGGCCCGAACCATAGCGCCGCACGAGCCGCCGGAACGGTAGATCAGTGACACCCGTCATCGGCGCAAGCACCACCGGTGTGTCGATGGTGACAGGCCCGATCTTTATCGGCTTTAAGGCCGGCGGAGCTGGGAGCGCGGTCATGAATTGATGCAGTTGCCTAAAATTTGGGCAGCGCATAGTGGATTGCACTTGGCCCGTCCAGTCCTTAAGCGCGAGCGCCCGTGAACAATAGCTCCACTCCTCCCTCCTTTGCGGCCATCGTAGTCGCGGCCGGCAAAGGCCTGCGCGCGGGTGGCGATGTGCCCAAGCAGTTTGCCAGGTGGCGCGGCAAGCCCTTGTTGCGCCACTCGGTGGAGGCGATGCTGGATGGCGGGGCCAGCGAGGTGATTGTCGTGATCGCCGACGACGCCGAGGAGCTCGCCCGGCTCGCACTGACCGGGCTCGATAGCTGTCGCCTCGTCACCGGCGGCGCAACACGCCAGGAATCGGTGCGTAGCGGGCTAGAGGCGCTCGCGTCTCAAACTCCGGAGCGGGTGCTCATCCATGATGCGGCGCGTCCCGGCTTGGCCCGTACCGTGATCGATCGCCTGCTCGCTACGCTTGGCCAGTATGCCGGGGCGATCCCGGTCCTGCCGGTAGTCGACAGCCTGGCGATTGCAGCTGGCAATATGATGAGCGGTGCAGCCGCGCGCGAGCAATTGCGGCGCGTGCAGACCCCGCAGGCATTCAGGTTTGACGCCATCCTGGCCGCGCATCGCGCGTGGCAGGGCGCACCCGACGCTGGGGATGATGCGCAGGTACTGATCGCAGCGGGCGGCAATGTCGCACTTGTCGAAGGCGACGAACTGCTTAGGAAAGTAACCTTTGCGGAGGACTTGATGGCTGCACTTCCCCCAATGCGGATTGGTCAGGGATTCGATGTCCACCGGCTCGTGGAAGGTGAGGAACTCTGGCTCTGCGGGGTACATGTCCCGCACAGTCGCGGTCTGGCCGGGCATTCCGATGCCGATGTTGCACTTCACGCCGTTGTCGACGCCCTGCTGGGCGCGATCGGAGATGGCGACATCGGCACCCATTTCCCCCCTTCGGACCCGCAATGGAAGGGTGCGCCCTCCCCCCTGTTTGTCGAACATGCAGTGACTCTGGTCAATGCCGCCGGATACCGGATTTCCAACCTTGATGTGACGGTCATCTGCGAGGAACCGCGAATTGGCCCATATCGGGATGCGATGCGCGAGAAACTGGCCGCGCTCTTGTGCGTTGATCTGACACAGGTCAGCGTCAAGGCGACGACAACCGAGCGGCTTGGCTTTACTGGTCGCGGAGAAGGAATTGCGGCACAGGCAGTGGCCTGCCTTGAGTGTTACTAGGAGGCAGAGAGGCATGATAGACGCAGGTAAACTGTTGCCCGCCGACATTGAGGAGCTGGCCCGCAAGGTGGTTGAGCAAAACGGTGCGGCTGGGCGCAAGATCGTACTCGCCGAAAGCTGCACTGGCGGCCTTGTGGCGGCAGCCTTGACCGAAGTGCCAGGTTCGTCCGCCGTGCTCGATCGCGGCTTCGTGACCTATTCCAACGAGGCCAAGATGGAGAGCCTGGGTGTCCCGCTCGACATTATCGAGACATTCGGCGCGGTGTCGATTGCCTGCGTTTGGGCCATGGCCAAGGGCGCGCTTGAGCGCAGCAATGCCGATGTGGCGGTAGCTATCAGCGGGGTGGCCGGGCCCGACGGCGGAACCAAGCTCAAGCCGGTCGGCACGGTTGTCTTTGCCCGGGCAACCCGTAATGGCGACGACAAGCCCGAAGGCGAACTCAAGCTGTTCAACGACCTCGACCGCGCTGGTGTTCGCCATCAGGCGACGCTATGCGCACTCGAGTTGCTGCTTCCGTAGACCTCGTCGGCGCGCGCCTCGAACGCAGCTACCATCTTGTGAAAGGCGCGGTCGAAATACTGTCCGGCGAGCCGTTCAAACACCCGGCTTTTAAACGTGAATTCGACGGAGAAATCTATTTCGCAACCGCCATCGGGGCGTGCCCGGAATTTCCATGTGTTGTCGAGGTCCTTGAGCGGGCCATCGACGTAATGGACATCGATCACATGCGGGCGATCCTTTTCGACCCGCGAGGTGAATTTTTCGCGCAGTGATCTAAAGCCGACCACCATGTCAGCAATCATCTCGGTTTCAGTGTTGGAGCGCACGCGCGTGGCAATCACCCAAGGCAAGAATTCGGCATAGCGACCTACATCAGCCACCAGATCGAACATCTGCTCGGCGCTATATGGCAATCGCCTGGTCTCGCGGACTCCTGGCATCAGGCCTTCTGGGGGGCTTGTGCCTTGGCCAGCTTTTCAGCACGCGCGGCCTTCATCTGCGCAAAGTCGTCGCCAGCGTGATAACTCGAGCGCGTCAGCGGGCTTGCGGCAACCTGCAGGAAACCCTTGGCGCGAGCGATCGAGCCAAAGGCCTTGAACGCGTCAGGCGTCACAAATTCCTCAACCGTCGCATGATTCGGTGTCGGCTGGAGATATTGCCCCATGGTGATGAAATCGACCTCGGCGCTGCGCATGTCGTCCATCACCTGATGCACTTCAAGCCGCTGCTCGCCCAGCCCCAACATGATGCCGGATTTGGTGAAGATCATCGGATCGTGGCGCTTCACCTCTTCCAGCAGGCGCAAAGAAGCATAGTAGCGAGCACCGGGCCGGATGGTCGGATACAGCCTTGGAACAGTTTCGAGGTTGTGGTTGTAAACGTCTGGGCCGGCTTCGCAAATGGCTTCCACAGCAGCGCGCATCTTGCCGCGGAAATCGGGCGTGAGGATCTCGATCGTGGTATCGGGCGTCTCGCGCCGCAGCGCCTTGATCACCTTCACGAACTGCCCTGCCCCGCCATCGGGCAAATCGTCGCGGTCGACGCTGGTGATGACGATGTGTTCCAGCCCCATCCTGGCTGCGGCAATCGCAGTATTCTCAGGCTCCATCGGATCTACCAAGCGCGGCATACCGGTCTTGACGTTACAAAACGCGCAGGCCCGCGTGCAGACATCGCCCAGGATCATCACCGTTGCGTGCTTCTTGGTCCAGCATTCACCAATATTGGGGCATGCCGCCTCTTCGCACACCGTGTTGAGGTTGAGTTCACGCATTAACTTGCGTGTCTCATTATAACCCTCACTGACGGGCGCCTTTACGCGGATCCAGTCTGGCTTGCGCTGGCGAGCGGGGCGCGGGCTTTCGCTGCCCGGCGGATTGGACGAGAGGTCGTTCATGGCGCTCATCTAGGGAAAGCCGTTGCGCCGCGCAATGGCTCCATCTTGCCCAAATACTTATGCTTGGCTAACGGCAGGCTCATGGACGCAAGCGCTCTGCAAACATTCACTTCCCCGGTGGTGTTGTTCTTTGTTCTCGGATTGCTCGCGGCTTTCGCCCGATCCGACCTTGCGATCCCAGAGGCGATTGCAAAGGGCATGTCGCTCTATTTGATGGCTGCCATTGGCCTCAAAGGTGGTGTCGCGGTTTCCAAATCAGGTATCGATGGAACGGTGCTGGCGGCGCTGGCTGCCGGGATCGCCGCGAGTTTCCTGATACCATTCTATGCGCAAGCGGTCCTGAAGGGCTTTGGCCGTCTAGATCGGATCAATGCGGGCGCTGTTGCAGCGCATTACGGTTCGGTCAGCGTGGTAACCTTCGTCACCGCAGTTGAAATCCTTGAAGCTCAGGGCAAACCGCCCGGCGGCTACATGGTGGCGGTAATGGCAGCGATGGAAACGCCTGCAATCCTCTCAGGCTTGCTGCTTGCAAGGGGCCTTGGCGCCAATGGCGATCAGTCCAAGGGAGAACTGTTGCACGAGGTATTCTTCAATGCTTCGGTGGTGCTGCTGCTGGGCGCCTTTGCAATCGGCATGATCGGCGGAGCGGATGGTTTCTCCGAGGTCAGCCCCTTCTTCGAGGCGGGCTTCAAAGGCGTCCTCTGCCTGTTTCTGCTCGACATGGGGCTGATCGCAGCGCGCAGGATCATGGATGCCCGCGCGCTGACCTTGCGATTGATCGTGATTGCGATTGGCTTGCCTCTGGTAAATGGCGCACTGGGCGCAGCCCTCGGGACCGTAATAGGCCTCGACGTCGGTTCAGCGGCTGCGCTTGGCGTACTGTGCGCAAGCGCCAGCTATATCGCGGTGCCCGCAGCCATGCGGCTTGCGTTACCTGAAGCGGATCCGGGGATTTACCTCACCATGTCGCTCAGCATCACTTTCCCGTTCAACATACTCATAAACATCGGCCTGATCAGCGCCCTCGCCTCGGCGCTCGCAAGCTTGGGAGGCTCCGCACCATGATCGAGACTGTTACTCGCAAGCGGATCGAAATCCTTTCAGATACCGCGCTGGTAAAGCGTGTCACGGCAGCAATTGAACGAGCCGAAATCACAGGTTGGACGATTGTTCCGGTGCAATCCGGCAAGGGCCGCGATGGGCACTGGCGCGAAGAACGCGTAATGGGCACCGACAAGGTGCTAATCTTGACGATTGCGCCTGAAGACAAGGCCATGCGTCTCGCGGAAGAGATCGCCCCAATCCTGACGTCACATGGATTATTGCTGAGCATGTGGGACGTGCAGGTAATCCGCGGCGAACGTTTCTAACACCCGTGGAAGGTTTGATTATCGATGCCTGAGTTTGCCGAACTGCTGAAAGGCTATAAGCGTTTTCGTGCCGATGGCTATCAGCGCCAGAGGGCCCGCTTCGACAGGCTGGTGGCAGAGGGGCAGAGTCCTAAGTTGATGATCATCGGTTGCAGCGACAGCCGGGTTGATCCTGCGCAGATTTTCGATGTGGACCCGGGCGAGATATTTGTCGTGCGGAATGTCGCCGCTCTGGTTCCGCCATTCGAGACTAGCGCCGGGCATCACGGGGTGTCTGCGGCGGTTGAATTTGCCGTCCAGATGCTGCGGGTAAAGCAGATCGTGGTCATGGGCCATGGGATGTGCGGCGGCTGCAAGGCAGCGCTGACGAAAGATTTCCACGGCAACGATCCTGGCAAAGGCGGGTTCATGGCCGACTGGATCCATTTGCTTGATGAAGCGCGTGAGCCCGTTGCCGCGCAATATGGCACTCAGAGCCGCGAGGCAGAACGCGCTATGGAACTTGAAGCGGTAAAGGTGAGCCTGGCCAACTTGCGCACATTTCCATGGGTGGCTGAAAAGGAAATCAGCGGCGAACTTAAACTTCGCGGTGCCTTTTTCGCTATTTCCGAGGGAGTGCTGTATGTGCATGATGATGCCAGCGGTGATTTCAAGGCTGTCGATTAATCCCTTGCCCGGGCGTGTCGTTAACTCCAAGTAATGCGACATGTCTGAAATGAACGCCAAGAACATCGCCCTGTTGATTGATGCCGACAATGTCGATCCGGGCGGAATAAATGCCGTGCTTACCGTCCTGGCTGAGCTGGGACAGGTGAACATCCGCCGCGCCTATGGCAATTGGGCCAAGGATGCGCTCAAACGCTGGGCCGATATTACCAATCGCTATGGCATTCGTCCGCACCAGCAATTCGATCTTACTCGCGGCAAGAACGCCACTGACATGGCGATGACGATCGACGCGGTAGACCTGCTTTACCAGGGCAAGGTCCACGGCTTCGGGATCATGAGCAGCGACAGCGATTTTACCCCGCTGATTACTCGGCTTCGGCAAGATGGTTTGCCGGTTTATTGTTTTGGCGATGCCAAGACGCCGGAAGCGCTGCGCACCGCGTGCACGCGCTTCATCGACATTGGTAAACTGATCAAGGGTGAAGGTACCAGTGGTGCGGCTGCAGGAACCGGCGAGAACACGGTAGATGAGGAGCTGATCGAGCTTCTTGGCGGGGCCTGGAAGGCCTCTAACCGCGACGATGAAGGCTTCGCCAAACTGCAGGAAGTCGGCCAGATCGCCGGCAACCGGTCCAGCTTCGATGTCCGCAACTATGGCTTTCGCCGGCTATCGGAGTTGATCCGTTCGCTTGACCGTTTCGAAATGAAGCGCGGCTCGGATGGCCAGGTCTACGTCAAGCGCTTGCGCTGAAGAATTGACCGCAAAAAAGCGCGGCCCCCGCTGAAGGGACCGCGCTTGATCGGGCAATCAGCCTTCGAAATCAGGCAGGGCTGTCAACTGCGGTAGCAGCCGCCGGTTCTGCCGGTGCTGCAGGCGCAGCCTTGTCGCGTTGATCCACATAGGCGGTCCACAGTTTCGCAATCGGAACCCGTGGGCCCGTAACCTTGGCGAAGTTTGCGCGAGCTTCATCGAACTTGCCCTGCTCAGCCTGGGCGAGGCCAAGCCTGGTAAGCACCATATTCGTATCAACGCCGGGTATTCCAAGCGCCTTGGTATAGAAGGTTTCAGCCTTGGCATATTGATCATAGCTCAGGAAGGCATCACCCGCCGCAACGACCGTGCGCAATCCGGCGCCAGCTGCATTGGCATCGCGTTCCAGTGCCGGCAGTTCGGCCTGGTCAGCGGCAATGCGAGAATCGGCGGTTTTCAGCGAATCCGAGAGATAGATATCGTCACGGCTGACCCGGCCGGAGGAGTAGCCGAACTCGATCACCCGCTTCACTTCCTTGGGCAGTCGACGCGGATCGGCAGCTTCGACATAGGCGATGAATTCCTGTTTGTTCTGGAGCCCATCAACACGCCGTGACAAGCGCAGCAGATCAAGCATCGCAGAAGAATCGAACTCGTTGAGGTTGCGGGCAATGTTGATCGCGTCGCGCCAATTGGTGGGCGAAGGATAATCCTTAACCCAGCCCGCAGCGAAGTCATAGACCTGCGGCACAACCTCGTTGTTGTAGCCCACGCTCAAGCCGCGGCGATACCACGCTTCATCGATCTGCAGGCCTTCCGCCTTGGCTTCGCTGATTGCTCTCGAGAGATAGTCGAGACCTTCGGTAAAACGTTCTTCGGTAATGAAGCTTTCCGCCATTGCGATCTGCATGATCGGCTTGGATACATTGTCGGCTGTGAAACCACCATCGATCGCTCGCTGTAGATAGGTACGCGAATCTGAATACTGCCCCAGAGCGTTGGCAAGCTGGTAGGAAATGAAGTTGTAACGCCCGACATTCTCGCTTTCCACCTTCCCACTCGAAAGCATCAACTTCATTCCTTCGAGCTGCGCAGCCCGGTCACCGGTCTTTGCACCAGCATTGTAAATCAGTCCGCCGGCCACGATCTTTTCATCTGGCGACACCGACAAGGCAATCAGATTGCCAAACTGTGGGCTGATCGATGCAATATCGCCGCCTTCTGCATTGACGACTTCCTGCATGGGCTGGAACATTTCGATGAACTCCTTCGAATATTCCGGCTTGTTTTCTTTTTTGCGATCCTTCTTTTCGCGCTGAGCCTGTGCAGGCTCTGCAACCACGCCGCTCAGCATCGCAGTGCCAGTCGCCAGCGCGATCGCCATAGCGAAATGCGAGCCGGCTTTCTTGCGGGTACGCGAATTGGAAATGAGAAAACGCATTGTGATGCCTCCTGAAACCAAAGATACAACGCCTCGATCAGGCGTCTGGATTATTACATGCGGGCGGTGCCATGGCCTGCCTTTGCCGAATTTGCAATTCTCCCTATGTCAATCGTGCTGAACGCGCTTTGAATGGAACACGCAGCAAACTCGTGCCAGCTTAAGTGCCAGAAGGGCCGCTATGTGTGGAAAAAACACCCTGTGTCCGGCTTTTGAGCCGGACAAGCGGTGGCGAAAGCACCTGCCTGCGCCTACATAAAGGACCAGACTTTAGCCCGCACTCAGCGCTAGATCGGACCCATCTTGACCGACGATACCGAAACCCTTCCGCCGCCTCACCCACTGGGTGAATTCGAACGCATCGACATCGTCGATGAGATGAAGGCAAGTTATCTCGATTACGCGATGAGCGTAATTGTGAGCCGCGCCCTGCCTGACGTGCGCGACGGATTGAAGCCGGTGCATCGCCGGATCCTGTTCGCCAGCCAGGAAGGCGGCTTTGTCGCGGGCCGTCCCTATCGCAAGAGCGCCAAGATCGTGGGCGACGTGATGGGTAACTATCACCCGCACGGCGACAGTGCGATCTATGACGCGCTGGCGCGTATGACGCAGCCTTGGTCGATGCGCGTCCCACTGGTCGATGGCCAGGGGAACTTCGGTTCGATGGATCCCGATCCCCCGGCCTCGATGCGCTACACCGAAGCGCGCCTTGCCAGAGTCGCCAATAGCCTGCTTGACGATCTCGACAAGGATACTGTCGATTTCGCCGATAACTATGATGGTTCGCGCCGAGAGCCTACGGTCCTGCCGGCGCGCTTCCCCAATCTGCTCGTCAATGGTGCAGGTGGGATCGCGGTGGGCATGGCTACCAATATTCCGCCCCACAATCTGGGTGAAGTGATCGCCGGCTGCCTGGCATTCATTGACAACCCTGCGATCACGACTGAGGAACTGATCGAATATATCCCGGGGCCAGACTTCCCGACCGCCCCCCTGATACTGGGACAATCGGGCGCGCGGGCCGCCTATACCACCGGGCGCGGTTCGGTGCTTATGCGCGCGCGGCACGAGATCGAAGCGACGCGGGGCGCAAAAAGCGAAGGCCGTCAGTCGATCATCTTCACTTCGATTCCCTACCAGGTCGGCAAATCCGGGCTGGTGGAGAAGATCGCCGAGGCGGCCAAGGACAAGCGGATCGAGGGCATTTCCGATATTCGCGACGAAAGTTCGCGCGAGGGCGTGCGGGTGGTGATCGATCTGAAGCGCGATGCGTCACCCGAAGTCGTGCTCAACCAGATATGGCGATACACGCCAGCTCAGGCGAGTTTCCCGGCCAATATGCTGGCGATCAAGGGGGGGCGCCCCGAAGTGCTCACCCTGCGTGACATCATCCAGGCCTTCATCCAGTTCCGCGAACAGGTCATCACCCGGCGTACCAAGTTCGAACTCAACAAGGCTCGCGACCGTGCGCATATATTGCTGGGCCTGGTGGTTGCGGTTTCGAACCTTGATGAAGTGGTCGCAATAATCCGCGGTTCGTCCAATCCCGCCGAAGCACGGGCAAAATTGCTCACCCGTGACTGGCCGATAGGCAATATCGCCCAATATATCCGCCTGATTGAAGCGATGGACCCCGATGCAGATCAAGAGGGAGGCACATATCGCCTCAGTGAGCGGCAAGTAAAGGCCATCCTCGATCTGCGCCTGCATCGCCTTACTGGGCTTGGCCGCGATGAGATAGGCGGTGAGCTGAAAGAGCTTTCCCTGGCGATCGAGGAATTCCTCTCGATTCTGGCGGACCGCGCCAAGCTGTATGGCTTGATGCGCGAAGAGCTAGAGGAAATCCGCGCCACCTATGCGACGCCGCGCGTATCCGAAATCGCTCCCGCATGGGATGGGCTCGAAGACGAGGACCTGATTGAGCGCGACGAGATGGTCGTCACCGTCACCCATGATGGCTACATCAAGCGTACCCCGCTCTCCACCTTCCGCGCGCAGCGCCGCGGGGGTAAGGGCCGCGCAGGCATGTCCACCAAGGACGAAGATGCCGTGCGAGAGATGTTTGTTACCAGCACGCACAATCCCGTGCTGTTCTTCTCGACATCGGGCAAGGTCTATCGGCTTAAAGTCTGGAAACTGCCCGAAGGCGGGCCCAATACGCGCGGTCGGCCGATCGTGAACATGCTTCCTGCCCTTGAAGATGGCGAGACAATCCGCACCGTATTGCCGCTGCCGGAAGACGAAGCAAGCTGGGGTGCGCTTTCGGTGGTATTCGCCACTGCCAAAGGCAACGCCAGGCGCAACAGCATGGACGCCTTCACCAACATTCCATCGAACGGCAAATATGCCATGAAGTTCGACGATGCCAGCGATGACAAGCTGATCGGAGTGGCCTTGCTAGAGGCCACCGATGATGTGCTGCTCGCCACGCGCCAGGGCAAGGCGATCCGCTTTGCGGGTGATGATGTCCGCGAGTTCACCTCGCGCACCTCAACCGGCGTTCGGGGCATGAAATTGAAGGCCGATGATGAAGTTGTTTCGCTTTCGATCCTCCACCGTGTCGGCACCGACGCAGACGAACGCGAGCAATATGTGAAATTCGCGCCGTGGAAGGCCGAGAAAGAAGGTGAGCCCGAACTCGATCCCGCGCGCTTTGCGGAGCTCGTCGAGAATGAGCAATTCATCCTAACTGTCTGCGCCAATGGCTATGGCAAGGTTTCGTCCGCCTATGAATATCGCCGCATCGGGCGCGGCGGCCAAGGCATCGTCAACATTGACAATATCAAGCGCAACGGCCCGGTGGTGGCGAGCTTCCCGGTTCGCCACGACCAACAACTGATGCTGGTAACCGACCAGGCCAAGCTGATCCGCTTGCCGCTTGGCCTGCGCCATCTGACCGATGACGAAGATGCTGCTGAAAAAGCATTCCGCGTGATCGGGCGAAGCTCGGCCGGCGTGCGGCTGTTCAACGTGTCAGAAGACGAAACCATTGTCAGCGCAGTGTTGATCGATGAAACCGAGGCGCCCGAAAACGAAGCGGAAGAAGCCGTGGTCGAGGAAATGGCAGGGCGCGGCAGCGAAGAGACGACACCTTACACGCCGCCGCAATCCGACCGGGACATCGAAGGCGAGCCAGGCGGATGACGCTAACCGTGATTCCGTCAGGCCAGATTTGCGGCGCGCGCGTCTCTGGAATTGACCTGATGGAAGAGCTCTCGCCTGCGCTGGTTGCTCAGATCCGAACAGCATGGCTCAAGTACAAAGTGCTCGCCCTTGCCGACCAGAGCATGGACGATGACGCGCTTGAACGCTTCACTATTGCGATGGGCGGATTTGGCGAGGATCCGTTCTTCGCTCCCATCGAAGGGCGCGAACACATTGCTGCAATCCTGCGCGAGGCCGACGAGCAGACACCCCTCTTTGCCGAAAACTGGCATAGCGACTGGAGCTTTCTTGCGGCTCCGCCGGCCGGAACCTGCTTGCTGGCGATCGAAATTCCGCCGACCGGTGGCGACACATTGTTCGCGGATCAGGTTGCGGCATTCGCAGCGCTGCCTGACCACCGCAAGGAGTATCTGCGGACGCTAATCGCGATCCATAGCGCCCAAATGGCCTATGCCCCTGAAGGGGCTTATGGCGATAAGGACCGGGGCCGTAGCATGGCGATTCGGCCAGATGAAAGCGCGCGCGCCACGCAGCTTCATCCGCTGGTGCAACGCCATCCTGAAACCGGTGAGGAAGCGCTGTTTTCTACCCTAGGCTATATCGTCGGGATCGAAGGCATGGCACAAGCCGATGCGATCGGCATTCTGTCTGAACTTGCCGAATGGCAAGGCCGGGAGGAGTTTATCTACCGCCACCGGTGGGAACCGGACATGCTGGTTATGTGGGACAACCGCTCTGTCCTCCACAAGGCAACTGGTGGTTACGAAGGCTACCGGCGTGAGCTGCACCGCACGACCATTGCGGGTTGGACGGCCTAGATAGTTGAATACAGAAGCTTGGTGGCGATATTCCAGCGCCGACCCAATCACATTAACATGTTACAAATTGATCTTGTAGTCACATTATAATGTGCTAGAATTGCCGTATGAGCACAACGATCATTGAACAAGTCCGCGATCTCGTAAACAGAGGCAAACTTACCCGCGCTGGCCTGGCCCGTGCTGCGGGCCTGCATGCCAATACGCTGCGCGACTGCACAGATGCCAGCTGGAATCCAACTGCAGAGACGCTTGCCAAGCTGGAGAATTTCCTGCTGCAAAGCGACGACCGCCCCGCCCTCGTTTCAATCGAGGAAATCATCGACGAGGCACGCAATGGCCGCATGTATATCCTGGTCGATGATGAGGATCGCGAGAACGAAGGCGACCTGATCATCCCTGCACAAATGGCAACACCCAATGCGGTCAACTTCATGGCGACGCATGGGCGCGGATTGATCTGCCTGGCGCTCGCTCGCAAGCGCGTGGAGCAGCTCGGGCTTGAACCGATGAGCCGCAACAACAAGGAAAGCATGCAGACCGCTTTCACGATCTCGATCGAGGCGAAAGAAGGCGTAACCACAGGTATCTCGGCGGCTGATCGCGCGCGCACCGTTTCGGTGGCGATCGATTCCAGCAAGGGACCGGAGGATATTGTCACCCCTGGCCATGTATTCCCGCTTGCCGCCCGCGATGGCGGCGTGCTGGTGCGCGCTGGCCACACCGAGGCGGCGGTCGATATCTCGCGCCTTGCAGGGCTCAATCCTTCCGGCGTGATCTGCGAGATCATGAACGAAGACGGTTCGATGGCACGGCTCGACGATCTGATCGGCTTTGCCCGCAAGCACGACCTCAAGATCGGCACTATCCGTGATCTGATCGAATACCGCCGGCGTAACGATCACCTGGTCGAGCGGGTCGACGAACGCAGTTTTGAATCCGATTACGGCGGGCAATGGCGCCTCCTCACCTATCGAAACAAAGTTGACGGCAGCGAGGCCTATGTCCTGCAGAAGGGGCATGTCGTAGCGGGAGAGCCCACACTTACCCGTGTTCATCCGATCTCGGTACTCGACGATGTGCTGGGCCAACCCGGCCCGCGCAAGCGTACGCTCCAGCGCGCGATGCTTGCGGTGGGCGAGCATGGCTCGGGCGTGATCGTGATCCTGCGCGATCGCTCGGCTACCGGCACTTACAGCGATAGCGACGAAGAGCGCAATGTGGGGATCGGTTCGCAGATACTGGCCGATCTCAATATTCACGAAATGATCTTGCTGACCAACTCGCAGCCCAATGTTGTGGCGATCGAAGGCTTTGGCCTCAACATCGCCAGTCTCATGCCAATCCCGGAGTAAACCGATGGCACGCATCCTGATAGTCGAAGCCCGTTTCTACGGTCATCTCAATGACCTGCTGATCGCCGGCGCGCGCGCTGCCATCGAAGCTGCGGGGCATAAGGTGGAAGTCATTACCGTGCCCGGCGCGCTCGAGATTCCGGGAGCGATCGCGCTCGCATCCGAAAGCGGCCAGTATGACGGCTTCGTGGCGATCGGCGTGGTGATCCGCGGCGAAACCTATCACTTCGAGATCGTCGCCGGGGAAAGCGCCCGCGCGATCATGGCGCTGACGATGGACGGGATCGCTATCGGTAATGGAATCCTGACGGTCGAGAACGAGCAGCAGGCGCTGGTCCGCGCCGACCCTGCGCAGAAGGACAAGGGCGGCGAAGCTGCCAAGGCCGCGCTCGCCCTGCTCGAGTTGCAGCAGCGCTTCGGGGCTTAGCCAGCCAGCCTTCCGAAGCACTGCGGGCCGGCGTAGACCGCTCTGGCCCCCAGCTCTTCCTCGATCCGGATCAGTTGATTGTATTTGGCAAGCCGGTCAGACCGCGCGAGCGAGCCGGTCTTGATCTGCCCGCAATTGGTCGCAACCGCGAGATCGGCGATCGTCGAATCCTCGGTCTCGCCAGAGCGGTGGCTCATCACCGAAGTGTAGCCGGCGCGGTGTGCCATTTCGACCGCGGCCAGCGTTTCAGTGAGCGAGCCGATCTGGTTGACCTTCACCAGCAGTGAATTGGCAAGACCATTGCCGATCCCCATTTCAAGTCGCTTTGGATTGGTCACGAACAGATCGTCACCCACCAGCTGGACCTTGCTGCCAATCTTGTCTGTCAGGATTTTCCAGCCATCAAGGTCGTCTTCGCCCATCCCGTCTTCGATCGAGCGGATCGGATAATCGGAGCACAGCGCCGCAAGATAGTCCGCCATTTCCTCGCTCGACAGCGAGGTGCCCTCACCCGCCATGTCATAGCGGCCATCGGCATAAAACTCGGTCGCCGCACAATCGAGCGCGAGCGCGACTTCGCTGCCGGGCTTGAATCCGGCCTGTTCTATTGAAGCCATGATGAAATCGAGCGCGGCGCGCGAACTGGCAAGATTGGGGGCAAAGCCGCCTTCATCGCCAACCGAGGTCGATAGCCCCTTGTCCGACAAACCCTTCTTCAGCGTGTGGAAAATTTCCGAGCCCCAGCGCACTGCCTCTGCCAGAGAATCCGCCCCCACCGGCATGATCATGAATTCCTGGATATCAATCGGGTTGTCGGCATGCTCGCCGCCGTTGATTATGTTCATCATCGGCACCGGCAGGACGTGTGCGGCCACCCCGCCGAGATAGGAATAGAGCGGCAGCCCGCGCGCATTGGCTGCGGCCTTGGCCACGGCCAGGCTGGTGCCGAGGATAGCATTGGCTCCAATTCGGCCCTTGTTGGGCGTGCCATCGAGCTCGATCATGGCAAGATCGATATCGCGCTGGTCTTCGGCATCAAGGCCCAGGATCGTATCGGCAATCTCGGTATTTACTGCTTCGATCGCCTTGAGCACGCCCTTGCCCATATAGCGGGCCTTGTCGCCATCGCGCAGTTCAACCGCTTCATGCGCGCCAGTCGACGCGCCCGATGGAACCGCAGCTCGTCCGAAACTTCCGTCTTCCAGCAGCACATCGACTTCCACCGTGGGATTGCCACGACTATCAAGGATTTCGCGGCCGTGCAGATCGATAATCGCGGTCATGGGCAAGCTCCTGGCTCGATGTGTTGTAATTGGCTAAGACACCACCATATCGGGGATTGGCAGCGCTCTATGCGCCGGAACATCGCGGCGCAAGCCGCGTTACCTTATAAAACAGTTCGGCAAACGTATTCTTGCCGGATATAATCGAATTACAAGGCAAAGGACGGATCATGGTAGAGACGACCAAAAGCAAGACCCAAAAGAAACCCACCGCCAAGAAGGCGGCAAAGACCGAAGCGGCCAGCAACAATACTGCAGAAGCCAAATCTCGCTTCAACGCGGCGCTTGATGAAGCCCGTGCAGGCGCAGCCGCACTGAAGGCAGAAGCTGGCGCGCGTGCTGGCGTGTATCGCGAACAGGTTCGTGACAAAGGTACCGATCTGGTTGCTGAAGCCAAGACCTATGGAAACGAAGCCAAGGCGAAGGCCGGCGAACTTGCCGTTGAAGGCAAAACCCGTGCCAGCGATGCCTTGGCATCTCTCGGCAAGATAGTGGCCGACACTGCGCCACAGATCGACGAGAGAATTGGCGAACAATATGGCGATTATGCCCGGAAAGCATCGCGCAGCCTACAGGAAGCCAGCGCAAAGCTCGAATCCAAGAGCGTCGAAGAGATCGGCGAGGACGCGCGCGAACTCGTACGCAAAAGTCCTGGAACCGCGATCGGCATTGCCGCGATTTTCGGATTTCTGGTAGCCCGTTTGTTCCGCGGCGGGCGCGGCTGATCGTTTAACATAGGGGGTTGGATATGCGTGATGAGGATCGGCCTGATCCGCGCCCCGACGATGTAGATGACGAACTCGAAGCCGCGGTGCGCGGTGACGAGCGTGCCGGTTCGCCGTCCGGCCCTTCGCTGGTCGACGATGTCGCGGCGTTAGTTTCGGACGGCCGCAACTTCGTGCAGGCTGAAGTCGAATTCCAGAAAACCCGACTCGCGTTTGCGGCGAATCGCAGCAAGTCAGCCGTGCTGTCAGGCCTCTTCGCGCTGGCCTTTATCCACCTTGCGCTCATTGCGCTGGTGGTTGGCCTTGTCATCGCCCTGACTCCCCATGTCACCGCATGGGGCGCGACAGCGATTGTCGTGGGCCTTCTGCTGCTTGGCGCCTTTATCCTTGTGATGCGCATGCAAAGCTCCACCCGCGAAATTGGAGAAGCATTCAATAACGCGAACGAGGATGCCGACAAATGAGCGACCTCAAGCGACAGTTATCCGAGGATCGGGAGATGCGTAATACTGCGCGATCGATCATTTTCGGCCAATTCCTGCGTGTACGCGAAGCCGTTTCCGGCAAGAGGATCGGCACCGAACTGGCCGACAAGGTGGTCGATGATGCGCTTGATCTGGCTGACCGCGCCGGGAGTGCTGCGCGCGCCAATCGTGGCCTGATCACGGCGATCGCGGGAGTTGTGGGAACGGGTGTAGCGCTGTGGCTGGCACGTAAACCGATTGCCGCACTGGTTGGTGGTGCGACCGAAGGCGACGATGGAGGGCCTCAGACAACAGAATCGTCCGACGAGGCCGACGCCAGCGTTCAAGAAGCAAACCCGAAAGCGGAAGACTATCATGACCAGTGAAGCAAATCGAACAGCCTTGCGCGAACGGATCGAGAAGGCGCAGCAGCGCCTCACGAACCGCCCAGCGAGCGAATATGCCCGCGACGCAGCGCACGAAGCGATCGATTTTGTCAAAGCCAATCCCCTGCTGGTGATTGGGGCCGCAGCCGCCCTTGGGCTAGCCTTGGGGACTTTGTCGCGCGGAGGGCGCAAGGCGGCCACCGCCACCGGTTTTCTGGGACGGATTGCCACCGATGCCGCAATTGCCTTTGCCCTGACTATGTACGAGCGCGCATCTGAACGCCGCGATGAAGCGGCACAGAATGAAGGCTACCTGCAGGATCTCGCAGCTGACTGAATCTGTGCCAGCGGGCTCTTGACCGCTCGGATTCTCCCGATCGTCC
The DNA here is from genome assembly GCF_054957755.1 of Altererythrobacter chaiwopuensis. Classification (NCBI taxonomy): domain Bacteria; kingdom Pseudomonadati; phylum Pseudomonadota; class Alphaproteobacteria; order Sphingomonadales; family Erythrobacteraceae; genus Altererythrobacter; species Altererythrobacter chaiwopuensis. The sequence continues at coordinate 1,785,590 of NZ_JBTXJG010000001.1, read as the reverse complement.
CGCTTTTGCTTGCCTGAGCCGCAGGCTAGGCTATGGCGCGCGCGATTCCCCAAGGAGATACGAAAGATCATGGCTGAACATGAGGCAAAGCAGCGGCTGCACCTGGTGATGGGTGGCCGCGTGAAGGATCCCCGTTCACTGGAATTCCAGGATCCGGAAAGCGTCCATGTCGTGGGCGTTTTCAGCAATTATGACGACGCGGTTGAGGCCTGGCGCGCTAATGCGCACCGCACAGTGGACGATGCCGAAATGAAATATGTAGTGGTCCATCTCCACCGCCTGCTCGAGCCGGAAGAATAAGTGCTCGGGACATGCCCTATACACTGCGCCTGTTTCGGAGCAGCGATGCTCCGCGCCTCGGTGAAATTTTCGCTGAGGCGGTTCGCGTAATCGGTGGGCGTGGATATTCACCGGAGCAAGTCGCCGCCTGGGCCGCGCGTTCGCCAGCGGCCGGGGAACGTATTCTGGAGCGTGCGGAACAAGGACATTGGATAATGGTCGCAGCCGAAACCAGTGACATGCCTGTTGCCTATACCCTGTGCGAGCAGGACGGCCATTTGGACCATCTTTACTGCCATCCCGATCACACACGCCGAGGGCTCGCCGATCAATTGCTGGCCGCGGCAGAAGATCAAGCGCGCAAATGGGGATGTGCCCGCCTCTACACCGAAGCTAGCGAGCTGGCCCTGCCCGCTTTCGAGCGAGCGGGCTACCACGTCACGCATCGGCGCGACTTCGCGATCGAGCACAACGACCGGGAAGTGCCGATCCACAATTATGCGATGGAGAAAGCCTTAGTCTGAGCTCCTGCGAAAGCAGGAGCTCAAAAGTCTCTTCGCGCTGAATTCCTGCTTGCGTAGGAAATCATAAGCAATCAGATGAATTCGATCTTGTCGAGGAGGTAGAACCGGTCGCCCGATGGCACCGTGACCTCGATCTCGTCGCCTACTTGCCTGCCGATCAGCGCGCGAGCGATAGGCGAGTTGTAGGATATCCGCCCCCGGTTTGCGTCCGCTTCGGTCTGGCCGACAATCTGATACTTTATCGGCTTGTCGTCTTCATCGAGCAGCGTCACAGTGGCTCCAAACACCACCTTGTCACCCGATAGCATGGTGGGATCGATGATCTGTGCGCGGCTGACCTTGTCTTCGATCTCAGATATCTGCGCCTCGACCTGGCCCTGACGCTCTTTGGCGGCATGGTATTCGGCGTTTTCCGACAGGTCGCCATGCGCGCGAGCTTCCTCGATCGCATCGACAATTTTCGGGCGTTCCGCGCGCAGAACCTTGAGATCGGCCGTCAGCCGCTCATAGCCCTCAGCCAGCATCGGAACCTTTTCCATCGTAGCCATCCAGTCTTTCCTCCAGCGCCCTTCCCTTTGATATTCAGAGTTATTTCGGACGTGGCTGCTTCTGCCGAGGCAACCTTGGGAGCGTCGAAATTTGGGGAAAGAGCTAATGTTCGCTAGCTATAATAGTCCTGCAACGAGCGGACTTCAAGCTGGCTTGCGTTTACTGCATTAATTGCATTTGCCGCCGCAACAGAGGCTGCCGCCGTTGTATAATAGGGAATCTTCTCCGTCAGCGCTGATGCACGGATCGATTTCGAGTCCAGCAAGCTCTGCCACCCTTCAGTCGTGTTGAAGATCAGATCGACGTCTCCATCGATGATCCGGTCAACCACATGCGGCTGCCCTTCGGCCACCTTGTTGATGCGCTCCACCGGCAGTCCCTGCTCGGCCAGATAGGCCTGCGTTCCGCCGGTGGCGATGGCAGAGAAGCCCTGTTCGATCAGCGTGCGCACCGCCGGAAGGATATGCGGCTTGTCGCTGTCTTTTACCGATACGAACAGCGTGCCTTGAGATGGCAGGACCATCCCGGCAGCAAGCTGGGCCTTGAAGAAAGCGGCATCGAAACTGCGATCGATTCCCATCACTTCGCCGGTTGATTTCATCTCGGGGGAAAGGGCCGGATCGCTGCCCGGGAAGCGGCTGAAAGGGAACACCGCTTCCTTCACCGCCATATAGGGCAGGTCGCGCTTGAAGGGTTCAAAATTGGCAAGCATTTCGCCTGCCATCACCCGCGCCGCGATCTTGGCCACGGGCTGGCCGATCGCCTTGGCGACGAAGGGTACGGTGCGCGATGCACGCGGATTGACCTCGATCAGGTAAACCTCACCATCTTTCACCGCGAACTGGACATTCATCAGGCCTACGACCCCCAAGGCCCTGGCCAGTGCATCGGCCTGTTGCTCCATCTGATCGATGATATCCTTGGGGAGCGAATAGGGCGGTAGGGTACAGGCGCTATCGCCCGAGTGGACACCAGCTTCCTCGATGTGCTGCATTACCCCGGCAACCCGCACTTCTTCGCCATCGCACAGCGCATCGACATCGCACTCGATGGCATCACGCAGATATTGATCGACCAGCACCGGGCTATCGCCGGATACGTTCACGGCGGTACGGATATAATCGTCAAGCTGCGCCTCGCTGTCGACGATCTCCATCGCTCGCCCGCCCAGCACGTAGGAGGGACGCAGCAATACCGGATAGCCGATCCGCGCAGCCACTGCTGCCGCTTCGTCACGGCTATAGGCGATGCCATTTTCGGGCTGCTTGAGCTTGAGCTTGTTGACGAGCCGCGCGAAGCGCTCGCGGTCTTCCGCAAGGTCGATCGCATCGGGCGATGTGCCAAGGATCGGAATCCCCGCATCCTCCAACGCCTGCGCCAGCTTGAGCGGGGTCTGCCCGCCGAACTGCACGATCACGCCGACCAACTCGCCCTTCGACTGTTCGACGCGCAGGATCTCGAGCACGTCCTCTGCTGTCAACGGCTCGAAATAGAGTCTGTCCGATGTGTCGTAGTCGGTCGAGACTGTTTCCGGGTTGCAATTGATCATGATCGTCTCGAACCCGGCTTCCGCAAGCGCGAAACAGGCATGGACGCAGCAGTAATCGAACTCGATACCCTGCCCGATCCGGTTGGGGCCGCCGCCAAGGATCACTATCTTCCTGCGGTCTGAGGGGTTGGCCTCGCATTCGGGCTCGCCAAAGCTGGGCGCTTCATAGGTCGAATACATGTAGGGCGTGATTGCCTCGAATTCGGCCGCGCAGCTGTCAATCCGCTTGAACACCGGGCGCACGCCGAGCTTTTCACGAAGCTTGCGCACTTCATCCTCGCTGGTGGCTCCTGCCATCGCTTGCAGCGCATCGTGCAGCAGTCCCGAACGCTTGGCCTGCGTTTCGCCCAGCCCGCCTGCGACACCGACAGAGCGCACCGCCAGCGTGGCGAGCCGCTTGTCCGAAAAGCCCATCGCCTTCAGCCGCCGCAACTCGGCTGCATCGCGCGGCAGCCCGTCTTCCGAAATCCGTTTTTCCGCCGCGATGATGCCTTCGATCTGGCGCAGGAACCACGAATCATAGGATGTAAGCGCGTGTATCTCCTCCACGCTCATCCCCTCGCGGAAAGCCTGCCCGACATAGAGCAGCCGGTCGGGTGTGCGCTTGCTCAGCGCGGCGGTAACGACTTCGCGTGATACGCCTTCGAGCGAAGGCACGCGGTTGAACCCGTCAAGCCCGGTTTCGAGCCCGCGCAACGCCTTCTGCACACTTTCCTGGAAATTGCGCCCGATTGCCATGACCTCGCCGACCGACTTCATCGCGGTGGCAAGTTCGGGCTTGGCGCCCTTGAACTTCTCGAAGGCGAATCGCGGGATCTTTGTCACGACATAGTCGATCGTGGGCTCGAAGCTGGCGGGCGTAGCGCCGGTGATCTCGTTGGTAATCTCGTCCAGCGTGTAGCCCACCGCCAGCTTGGCCGCGACGCGCGCGATCGGGAAGCCGGTCGCCTTTGAGGCGAGCGCGGAGCTGCGCGATACGCGCGGGTTCATCTCGATCACGATCAGCCGGCCATCGGCGGGATTGACCGCGAATTGCACGTTCGAGCCGCCAGTTTCGACCCCGATCTCGCGCAGCACAGCAATGCTGGCATTGCGCATGATCTGGTATTCCTTGTCGGTCAGCGTCAGCGCGGGCGCAACCGTGATCGAATCCCCGGTGTGCACGCCCATCGGATCGACATTCTCGATGCTGCAGATAATGATGCAATTGTCATGGCGGTCGCGCACGACCTCCATCTCGTATTCCTTCCACCCCAGCAGCGATTCTTCGATCAGCACCTCAGTCGTAGGCGAAGCGTCGAGCCCTTCGCGCACGATCAGCTCGAACTCGGCCTTGTTATAGGCAATGCCGCCGCCGGTGCCGCCAAGCGTGAAGCTGGGGCGGATGATGGCGGGCAGCTTGGTCGTCTCAAGCACTTCAAGCGCCTGTTCCAGCGAATGCGCGATGCCGCTGCGCGCGCTTTCGAGCCCGATCTTGTCCATCGCCTCGCGGAATTTCTGGCGGTCCTCGGCCTTGTCGATGGCTTCCGCATCGGCGCCGATCATGGTGACGCCGTATTTCTCCAGCACGCCCATCTTGTTGAGCGACAGCGCGCAATTGAGCGCGGTCTGCCCGCCCATGGTCGGCAGCAGCGCGTCAGGCCGTTCCTTGGCGATGATCTTTTCGACGATTTCTGGCGTGATCGGCTCGATATAGGTCGCGTCGGCAAACTCGGGATCGGTCATGATCGTGGCCGGGTTCGAATTGACCAGCACGACGCGATAGCCCTCTTCCTTGAGCGCCTTGATCGCCTGCGTGCCGGAATAGTCGAACTCGCAGGCTTGGCCGATGATGATCGGGCCGGCGCCAATGACGAGGATGGAGGAGATGTCAGTGCGTCTGGGCATTATTATCCTGACCAAGCTGTAGTCTGCAAAACATCCATGCTTTGCATTTGTTCATCGAAGCACTCGCGTGCCGTGTAATCTGTTTCGCTACTGAAGTTCACGACAAACTCGGTCGTCACGTCTTCGAGCCCTTTCTTGATCTGCGCATCGGTTACCCCGCATGTGCTCAAGCCTGCCTCGATCTGCTCGCGTGAAGCAGAGGGTCGCGGATCGTCAGTGCATCCGACGCTCGTGAGAACCACTGCTGTGGCAAGTAAGAGTCCGACTCTCACCTCAACATCCCCACGAACTTCTCGAACAGGTAGAAACTATCCTGCGGCCCCGGCGATGCCTCGGGGTGGTATTGCACCGCAAAGGCCCGCTTGCCCTTGATGGCGATGCCGCAGTTGGAGCCGTCGAACAGGGATACGTGGGTTTCGTCCACACTGTCAGGCAGAGTAGCAGCGTCGACAGCGAAGCCGTGGTTCATCGAAGTGATCTCGACCAGCCCGGCGGTCTCGCCCCACCCTGCCCCCACACGTTGGACCGGATGGTTCGCGCCGCGGTGGCCCTGGTGCATTTTTACTGTCTTCGCGCCCGCCGCAAGGGCCAGTAACTGGTGCCCCAGACAGATACCGAAGAGGGGCACATTGCGCTCTAACAGGCCCTGAATCACCGGCACGGCATATTCGCCCGTCGCGGCCGGATCGCCGGGGCCGTTGCTCAGGAAAACGCCATCTGGCCCCAGCGCCAGCAAATCCTCCAGCGAGGTCTTGGCCGGTACCACGGTCACCTTTGCCCCGGCGCGGACGAGGTTGCGGAAGATATTGTCCTTCGCGCCGTAATCGAGGGCGACGACATGCGGGCTACCGTCATCCCAGCGCACGCTGGGATCGCTCTCGTCCTGGTCTGAACCCGACCCCGGCTTTCGCTGGGGTGACGTCATCGTCTCATACCCTTCGCCCAGGTGCCAAATCCCGCCGGTCCATTCCTCGCTGGTCTCGCGCGTGACGACCTGCGCCAGATCCATCCCTTCCAGCCCGGCCCAGCCCTGCGCACGATTGAGCAGCGCGGGGATATCGAACTTGCCATCCGGCGAATGCGCGATCACCGCATTGGGCGCGCCGTTCATACGGATGCGGCGCGTCAGCGCGCGCGTATCGACGCCGGACAGGCCGATCTTGCCATTCGCCGCCAGCCATTCGGCAAAGCCCTGCAAGCTGCGGAAATTGCTCGGCGAGGTCACGTCCTCGCGCACAATGCAGCCCACCGCGCCTTCAACCTTGCTTTCAACATCTTCCGGGTTCGTGCCGACATTGCCGATATGAGGGAAAGTGAAGGTGATGATCTGCGCTGCATAGCTGGGATCGGTCATCACTTCCTGGTAGCCGGTCATCGCGGTGTTGAAGCACACCTCGCCCACCGCTTCCCCCGTAGCGCCGAAGCCCCTGCCCCAGACCACCGTGCCATCGGCCAGAACGAGGCAACCCGTCGCACCTTTTGGTTGCGCAGGTCGAGAGGCAGCAGAAGCCATTTGGGGCTCTCCGAGTAAGGGGTTTTCCGGCAATGTCGCTAAGCTTGAGCCGCTAGCCATCCCTTCCTGCCGCGTCAACCGCACTTGCGCTGAAATAACGACTAATCGGGGCACAATTCCCATTTTCGCGATTTGGCCCTATCAGCCCCAGCAAGCACCAACCAAAGGATACCAATTCATGCTTCGCGATGACATCAAAGCCGCCACCATTGCCGCCATGAAAGCGGGCGAGAAAGAGCGCACCGCCGCGCTCCGGCTGATCGGCGCCAAGATCAAGGACCGCGACATCGAAATGCGCACTTCGTCCAAGGAGATAGCAGACGATGATCTGATCATCGAAGTGCTGCAGAAAATGGCCAAGCAGCGGCGCGAATCGATCGAGATGTATGAACAGGGCGGCCGGCAGGAACTAGCCGACCAGGAACGCGGCGAACTTGCCGTGATCGAGGAATTCCTCCCCGCCATGATGGACGAAGCCGCAACGACGGCGGCGATCGAAGCCATCAAGGCAGAACTGGATGCCAGCTCGATCAAGGACATGGGCCGGGTTATGGCCGAGCTCAAGGCACGCCACGGTGCACAGCTTGACATGGGCAAGGCAAGCGGGCTGGTTAAAGCCGCGCTTTCCTAATATCGTCCCGCAATGCTTTCCCCGCAGTGGCTTGACGAATTGCGCGCACGGGTGACGCTTTCCAGCGTCATCATGCGCACGACCAAGCTCCAGCGCGCGGGGCGCGAATGGAAGGCCTGCTGCCCGTTCCACAACGAAAAGTCGCCCAGCTTCACCGTCAATGACGAGAAGGGCTTCTATCACTGCTTCGGCTGCGGGGCGCATGGCGATGTGATCCGCTGGATGACCGACCAGCGCGGGTTGCAATTCATGGATGCGGTGAAAGAACTGGCGCAGCAGGCGGGAATGGAAGTGCCCCGCCCTGACCCGCGCGAGGCACAGCAAGCCGAAAAGCGCGCCACGCTGGTCGATGCGATGGACGCTGCGCAGGAATGGTTCGCTGCCAATCTGCACGGCCCCGATGGTGAGCGCGCGCGTGAATATCTGCGCACCCGCGGTTTCAGCCGCCGTATCGTCGAGCAATTCGGTTTTGGCTATGCGCCCGACAGCAAGGTTTCAATGAAGGGTGCGCTGTCGCAATTTGACGAGGCGATGCTGGTCGAAACCGGCCTGCTCATCAGCGTGGATGACAAACCGCCTTACGACCGATTCCGCGACCGGCTGATGCTGCCGATCCATGACGCGCGCGGGCGGGTGATTGCGTTTGGCGGGCGCATTCTTGAAAACCGGGAAGGCGCGGCGAAATATCTCAATTCTCCCGACACGCCTTTGTTCGACAAGGGCCGCACTCTTTACAATTTGCACCGCGCTGGACCTGCAAGCCGCCAGACCAACCGCATCGTGGTGGTTGAAGGCTATATGGATGTGATCGCGCTCGCCAATGCCGGGATTGCCGATGTCGTTGCGCCGCTTGGTACCGCGCTCACTGAAACTCAACTCTCCATGCTGTGGCGCATGGCCGATGTCCCGGTGTTGTGCTTTGATGGCGATGCTGCGGGCCAGCGTGCGGCGATGCGCGCGATCGGCCGGGCGCTACCGATGCTGCAACCGGGCAAGAGCCTCTCAATGGTGCATCTCCCAAGCGGGCTGGACCCCGATGATCTGATCAGGCAGCAAGGGACGGCGGCAATTGAGAAGCTGCTGGCAACCCCTGCCAGCCTGCTCGACACATTGTGGGCTTACGAACGCGATGCGCAGGAACTAAGCACACCGGAAGACAAGGCTGGGTTGAAAGCACGACTGATCGTGCACGCAGACGCCATTCAGGATCCCGATATTCGCGCGCTTTACCGGCGCGAATTGTTGCAACGCTTTTCCGACTTTGCCTTCCCCCCGCGTCCGCAGCGCCAATGGAGCGGCACGGCCAGGCCCGGCTGGCAACAACCGGCGCCACGCCTGACGGGCGATGTAGCGGCCCGCCTGCGCAAGGCTTTGGCGGGCGGTGCGCGCAATGACCTTGCCCGCGCAGTACTTCACGGCCTGCTGCGCCATCCGGGCGAAATTTTGCGCCATACCGAGGCGCTGGGCCGCCTTGCTCGGCTCGAGCCGGAAATGCATGAAACTGTCGAAACTTTGCTGGAACTGTCAGAAACGCTTGATTCGCGAGCCGACATCGCCATATCAGCGGAGAAAGGCCTTCCTGCCCCACCGGATCAAAATCGATACGCTTTCCTGAGAGAAGGCACCAACCCGGTTGATGCGCGCGAGGAATTGGCTGAAGCTGTATCGCTGCTGGTCGAAAGGCCGGCCCTTTTTGTTGCGCTTGAAGCAGCAAGGGCCCGGTTTGATAATGACCCTGAAGGGGCTTTCGCTGAACAGACCCGATTGCGAGAACGGCTATCCGCTTTGAATGAACGCCTGAAAAACTTCGGGCGCAAGAAGGCCGCAGTCGCGGCAAACATGGAAATTTCTCGCGAACCGGCTGACGGGCCGGTCTCCGACATGAAAACGGACTGACACGGACCTATGGCGTCAAAAGCAAAGAGCGGTGGTGGCAACGGCAAGGACGATGATGCGCCGCTGATCGATCTCAACGAATCTTTGATCAAGAAACTCATCTCGAAGGCAAAGAAGAAGGGTTACGTCACTTATGACGAGCTCAACGAAGCGCTCCCTTCAGGCGAGATGAGTCCTGACCAGATCGAAGATGTCCAGACCGCACTGTCCGAAATGGGTGTGCAGATCGTCGAGAATGACGAGGAGGCCGACGTCGAGCAGGACGCCGAAGGCGATGAGTTGGCCGTTGACGACGACACCGACGATGACGCCGACGAAGATAGCGGGAAAGCCGCCAGGAAAGTTCCTGCTGCATCTGCCAAGAAAACCGTGACAGGCGACCGCACCGATGATCCGGTGCGCATGTACCTGCGCGAAATGGGTGCAGTCGAACTGCTCAGCCGCGAAGGCGAAATTGCCATCGCCAAGCGCATCGAAGCTGGCCGCGACATGATGATCATGGGCCTGTGCGAGAGCCCGATTACTTTCCATGCCATTATCCAGTGGTCCGAAGCGCTCAATAATGAAGAAATGCAGCTGCGCGAGATTCTCGACCTCGACGCCATGCTTTCGAAAGAGCCTCCGCCTGACAAGTTGGCCGAAGGCGCCGAGGATGATGATGACGGCGAGATTTCCGAGGAAACCGCCGGCCCGACGATCCGCGACGATGACGACGACGTGGAAGAAGAAGATGAGGGCGAAGACGAAGACGGAGAAGAAGGTTCGTCCAAGAAGCGCGACGACGACGATGACGACGAAGAAGATAACACAATGTCGCTCGCGCAGATGGAGGCTGCACTCAAGCCTGAGGCGCTTGAGCGGTTTGAACGCATTACCAAACTGTTCAAGACCTTTGAGAAGCTGCAAGCCGAACGTGTCGATACGCTAGCTGCGGGCAAGGAATTCCCCAAGGCTAAGGAAAACCGCTACGAAAAGCTGGGTGAAGAGCTGACGGCCGAAGTGGAAAGCATGCAATTCCACGCGACCAAGATCGAATTTCTGGTCGACAATCTTTATGCCTTCAATCGTCGCCTCACCGCGCTGGGCGGACAAATGCTGCGCCTGGCCGAGCGTCACAAGGTCAAGCGGATGGATTTCCTCAAGGCCTATGTCGGCAACGAGCTTGACGAAGCTTGGCTTGCGAATAACGCGAAGAAGGACAAGAAGTGGGCTGCCTTTGCAGAGAAGGAAGCCGACGCGATCGAACGCATTCGTGCCGAGATCGCTGATATCGCCAGCCAAACCGGTATGTCGCTCCCCGAGCTTCGCCGGATCGTGAACATGGTGCAGAAGGGCGAACGCGAGGCACGTATTGCCAAAAAGGAAATGGTCGAGGCGAACCTGCGCCTGGTGATCTCGATCGCCAAGAAATACACCAATCGCGGCCTGCAATTCCTTGATCTTATTCAGGAAGGCAACATCGGGTTGATGAAGGCGGTCGACAAGTTCGAATACCGCCGCGGCTACAAGTTCAGCACTTACGCTACATGGTGGATCAGGCAGGCGATCACCCGATCCATCGCCGATCAGGCGCGCACCATCCGCATCCCCGTGCATATGATCGAGACGATCAACAAGCTGGTCCGCACAAGCCGTCAGTTCCTGCACGAGGAAGGCCGCGAGCCGACGCCGGAAGAAATGGCGGCCCGCCTTTCCATGCCGCTCGAGAAGGTGCGCAAGGTGATGAAGATCGCCAAGGAGCCGATCAGCCTCGAGACACCAATCGGTGACGAGGAAGATTCGCATCTGGGCGATTTCATCGAGGACAAGAATGCAATCATCCCGGTCGATGCTGCGATTCAGGCCAACCTCAAGGAAACGGTCACCCGCGTGCTCGCCAGCCTCACCCCGCGTGAGGAGCGTGTGCTGCGGATGCGCTTCGGCATCGGCATGAACACCGATCACACGCTGGAAGAAGTCGGCCAGCAGTTCAGCGTGACCCGCGAACGTATCCGCCAGATCGAGGCCAAGGCGCTGCGCAAGCTGAAGCACCCGAGCCGCTCACGGAAGATGCGCAGTTTCCTGGATCAGTGAAGCGGGCCAGCTATCTGCAAATCGTCGTCGGCTTTAATCTGTGTCGCTGCGACGATAGGCCGCAGCGGTTGCATCCATGATCGATTCCGCCCTGGCATTTGGGCGCTGATGATATAGCGCCCCCAGATAGCTCAGATCGAACCGTGTCAGTTCAGGCGGCGCCGTTTCGGGTGCGGTGAATAACGACAATATGGTGGAGATGCCGTTTTCCATGCCCGCAGGCGCATCCTCACCGGGTGATATCAATCGGACGGTGGCATAGTCGGCAAGCTGGACCAGCGTCTTGCCCGGCAAATGGCCGTTATCGATCAACACAACTGATCCAATGGTATCGAGGCGGATCGGGGGGTTGAGTCGACCAGTCTGGAACTGCTCGTTTATTGGCACATCGCGCCTGACGCCATTGATTTCAATTTGTTGGATTCGAATCGGCCTCCCATCCACCCCCTTCAATTCCGTGGTTTCCCAGGCAAAGGCACCGCCGGTACCGGCCATCATGCGCGTGAATTCATGGTCCAGCAAACCGGTGAACAGCCATGGTTCATCCTGCCGGAGCGCCTCCACGGTCTCGCGCCCGTCGTTTGTGAATATGAGCAATGCATTGGGCGTGCAGCCTTCGCGCCCGACAGGTGCTTCGGCCTTGCGGGCATTGTCCTCGATCCGCTCTGCCAGAGCGCTGGCATATTCGGGCTTGATGCCGATGATCTTCAGGCAAAAAGGCTGGTAGAAACGCGATAGCGGCTTGTCTATTCGCGCGCGCGCCGTAACCCGCCGCGTGAGATCACGCACCGCCCGCTCTTGCTTTTCGCGATCTCCCGTAACGATGATCGCTTGACCATCTTTTGCCTGCGGGGATTCCGCAACCGGGTCGCCGTTGTCATTCGCACTCTGTGCCGATGCGGAAACCGGCGCCAATGCGGCCAGCAGCGCAAGAAGCTTGCAGGATTTCATTGCGGAACCTCGCAGTCACAACCGAATGATTGAAGGGAGGAACGGCCTGCCCGCTCCCCGAATGCTTATATCAACCGCCCTCGCTGACTTCTTTGGGGCATGGAAATCGATCGATGACTTGGCAGCCACCTGCGCCGCATGAAACGGTAACACAATCGTCGCCATCGCGGAATGTGAAAACGTCGTCAGCCAACGCAGCCGTGGCACCAAGACCGCCAAGGCTGGCCGCACAGGCAACAATTCCTATCAGTATCCTCTTCATCTTATTCGACTCCTGAAATAGAAGTAGGACTCAACCCACTTCAATTTTCTATTCGGAGAATATGTTATCATGGTTACATTGGGCTAATGACAAAATAGCGGCCGTCGTTGATAATTACCAAGAAGAGTACGTAGTCGCCTGTTCCGGGAACGGCAGGGCGGAAAGCCGCCAGGCAGTTGTGCGCTTAACCCAATAAAGGGTGGCAAGAATCGCCCCTCATCCCTATTTGCCAACCATGCGTATTGCCATTGCCTCTGACCACGCCGCCACCGATCTTAAAGCCGAGCTAGCCGAATGGCTGATGGAGCTTGGCCACGAAGTGGCGGACCTTGGAACCCATTCGAACGACAGTGTCGATTACCCCGACTATGGCTACAAGCTGGCTGCGGTCCTCGCCGAAGGTACCGCCGAACGCGGTATCGGCCTGTGTGGTAGCGGGCTGGGGATCTCGATGAGCATCAACCGCAATCCCGCGGTGCGTTGCGCCATGGTTTCCGAGCCGCTTTCCGCCAAGCTCGCGCGCGAGCACAATGATGCCAATTGCATTGCCTTGGGCGCGCGGCTGATCGGTATCGATATGGCAAAGGCTTGCGTCACCACCTTCCTCGACACCGAATTTGCCGGCGGCCGCCACCAGCGCCGCGTCGACAAGCTTTCCAACCCGCCCTTTGACACTGATACGATCGAGCCCCTTCAATGAGCAGTACCGCGCCTACCGCGAATTCCGACATCATGCACCGCTTCTGGCATGACAGCCTGGCCGAGGCCGACCCTGAAGTCGCAGCTGCCGTAGCTAACGAACTCAAGCGCCAGCAGGACAAGATCGAGCTGATCGCCAGCGAGAACATCGCATCGAAGGCAGTACTGAAAGCTGCTGGCAGCGTCTTCACCAACAAATATGCCGAGGGCTACCCCGGCAAGCGTTACTACGGCGGCTGTGACTATGCAGACGTCGTCGAGACGCTGGCGATCGAGCGCGCGAAGAAGCTGTTCGGCTGCAATTTCGCCAATGTGCAGCCCAATTCAGGCAGCCAGATGAACCAGGCGGTGTTCCTGGCGCTCCTGCAGCCCGGCGATACATTCATGGGACTGGACCTAAATTCGGGCGGCCATCTGACCCATGGATCGCCGGTCAATATGAGCGGCAAGTGGTTCAATCCCGTCGCCTATGGCGTCCGCAAGGATGACGAACGCATCGACATGGACGATGTCATGGCAATCGCGAAGGAGCACAAGCCCAAGCTGATCATCGCTGGCGGCACCGCCTATTCGCGCATCTGGGACTGGGAAGCCTTCCGCAAGGTCGCGGATGCCGTCGGTGCCTGGCTGATGGTCGACATGAGCCATATTTCGGGGCTGGTAGCGGGCGGCGCGCACCCCTCACCCTTCCCGCACGCGCATGTCGTGACCACCACTACACACAAGAGCCTGCGCGGCCCCCGCTCAGGCGTTATCCTGTGGGATGACGAAGAACTGACCAAACCGCTGAACATGGCGGTATTCCCCGGCCTGCAGGGCGGCCCGTTGATGCATATTGTCGCGGCCAAGGCCGTGGCCTTCCAGGAGGCGCTTCGCCCTGATTTCAGTGCCTATGCCCATGCCGTAGTCGAAAATGCCCGCGCACTTGCTGCAAGCCTTGAGGAAAACGGCCTGCGGATCGTCTCGGGCGGGACAGACAACCACTCGATGCTGGTTGACCTTACCGCCAAAGATGTGACCGGCAAGGACGCCGAAAAAGGCCTCGACCGCGCCTGGCTCACCTGCAACAAAAACGGCATCCCTTACGATACGCGCAGCCCCTTTGTGACCAGCGGCATCCGCCTGGGCACGCCTGCGGGCACTACGCGCGGCTTCGGCCCGGCGGAATTCCGCAAGATCGGCAAGCTGATCGCCGAAGTGGTTGATGGGCTTGCCAAGAACGGCCCGGAAGGCGATGCTCAAATAGAGGAGGCCGTGCGCGGCCGTGTGTCAGCCCTGTGCGCAGCCTTCCCCGTTTACCCGGAAGGATAACATCATGAGCGAGAATCAACCTGAAGACCGCGGCTTGCTTGGCGATGCGAAGGATGAAATCGTCGGCATGGCCAAGCAGGGCGTCAAGCACCCCTCGACCAAGCCGGTTTTGACCGGAGCGGCAATCGGTGCCGTAGCGGGCATTTTGCTGCCCGTGGTTAGCTGGCCTCTGGGCTTGGCAGCAGGAGCCGGCATTGCACTCTACTCACGTATCAAGAAATAAACATCTGAATGCGCTGTCCATTTTGTGCCCATGACGATAGTCAGGTAAAAGACAGTCGCCCGACGGAGGACAACGCCTCGATCCGGCGCCGACGGCAGTGTTCGAGTTGCGGCGCTCGCTTCACCACTTTCGAACGCGTGCAATTGCGTGAAGTGACCGTTGTCAAAAGCGGGAACCGCCGCGAAGCCTTTGACCGCGGCAAACTTGAACAATCTGTTGCCCTGGCCTGCCGCAAGCGCGGGGTCGAACAGGAACGGATCGACCAACTTGTTTCGGGAATCCAGCGACAGGTAGAAACCACCGGCGATGCCGAAATACCCTCTGCCCGGATAGGCGAAATGGTGATGAACGGCCTCAGGCAGATCGACAGTGTCGCCTATATCCGCTTTGCCAGCGTCTATCGCGATTTCAGCGAGGCCAAGGACTTCAAGGAATTCGCCAGCACGGTGCAGGAAGCGGCGCAAGATGGGACAAGCTAACCAGCCTGCTATCGTCCTCGTCCGGCCACAGTTGGGAGAGAATATAGGCAAGGCGGCGCGCGCGATGCTCAATTTCGGCCTGACCGAGTTGCGCCTCGTGACTCCGCGCGATGGCTGGCCCAATCCTGATGCTGGCCCTGCGGCCGCCGGGGCAGATATCGTACTGGAACGAGCGAAGGTATTCGCGACCACCGCAGAGGCCGTGGCCGATTGCGCCCATGTCTATGCTACCACGGTGCGAAAGCGCGGAGTGACCAAGCCGGTTGTGGGGCCGGATGAAGCTGCACAAGCGATCCATGAAGAGCCGGGCAAGAGCGCGATCCTGTTCGGGCCCGAGCGTTCGGGGCTGGAGACGGAAGACGTCGCGCTCGCGCGCAGCGTACTCACGGTGCCCATCAATCCTGAATTCGGTTCTCTCAATCTGGCGCAGGCGGTGATCCTGTGCGCCTATGAATGGTCAAAACAAACCGGGTTGGTTCAGCCAACGGCAGATGAGGCAAACTTGCCTCCTGCCCCGCAGGAGCAGCTTGACGCGCTCATAGCCCATCTCGAATCCATGCTTGAGCCAAAAGGTTATTTCCTGCCCGATGCGCGGGCGGACGCAACCCGGCGCACGCTACGTACCGTGCTTACCAAGCCAGGCTGGAATCACCTGGAAATCAGGACACTGCGCGGCGTGCTGTCATCGCTCGGCCGAGCCGATCGTCAAGCCTGATCCCCTTGTAGTATCTTTGAATCATTGTATAAATTATCCAAAGATGGCGGCGACATTCATCTGGCGGTCAGGCAGTCGCAACCATAGCCACGTCTTCTCAATCGGAGCCTATTCATGCGCCTTTTCTCCTGCCCCATACTGATCCCTGCCCTGTTACTAGCGGGCACTCCGTCGCTGGCTACGCCGCCTGCCGCTGAAGGCACTCCGCAAGCTACCGCCTCCAAAATTGAGGAAGCGACAGAAGCTCAAGTCCAGCAACCGGAAAAGAAAAAGCCAAAGCCGAAGCTGATTTGCAGGACCATCCGGAACACCGGTTTCCGCACTGGCGCGCGCCAGTGCAAGACACAGGACGATTGGAATGACGAAGATACCAAGGTTGAGAATGGCGAAGACCTTCGGATGAAGACTGGCACGCTCAATTCTGGTTGAAACGGATACAGGCCGATATTGGACAAGACCAGCACGCTTGACTTGATTATCGTCAACCTTTAAGCGCCCAACTTCGCGAATTGGCCCTGCACCCCGGTGAAGCAGTGGCCGCGCCTGGTGAACGGCCAGACGGTGCGATGCCGGGTTGAATGGTCGCCATGTGGGGCGATCCAGCTGATTGAAGGATACGACTTATGTCGAAGCGCAAAAGCGCCAAGTACAAGCTCGACCGCCGGATGGGTGAAAACATCTGGGGCCGCCCGAATTCCCCGGTCAACAAGCGTTCTTATGGCCCCGGCCAGCACGGCCAGCGCCGCAAGGGCAAGGTCAGCGACTTTGGCCTGCAACTGCGCGCCAAGCAGAAGCTCAAGGGCTATTACGGTGACGTGACCGAAAAGCAGTTCAAGCGCACCTATCAGGAAGCGTCGCGCATGAAGGGCGACACCAGCCAGAACCTGATCGGCCTGCTCGAACAGCGGCTCGATATGGTGGTCTATCGCGCGAAGTTTGCGCCCACGATTTTCTCGGCACGCCAGGTCGTTTCTCACGGCCATATCTATGTCAACGGCGTGAAGTGCAACATCGCGAGCCGCCGCATTGTGGTCGGCGATGTCATCAGCCTGGGCAGCAAGGCCAAGGAAATGGCGCTTGTGATCGAGGCGCAGAGCCTCCCCGAACGTGACATTCCCGACTACGTCTCGCCCGACGGCAACGACAAGGTGACCTTCACCCGCGTGCCCAAGCTGGACGAAGTGCCTTACCCGGTGACCATGGAACCGAACCTGGTGGTCGAGTTCTATTCGCGCTAAGATCTGACGATATCGTCACGCAAGAGGGCGGTCCTGCGGGGCCGCCCTTGTTCTTTGTTGCTTCAGGAAGGCGTCAACCCCTGATCCAGTCCCACTCGGCAAATTCGTAAGCGATTGAGCCTTCGACCAGGCGCTCCCAGATATCGCCGACGACATCGGCCGGGATGCCGTGCGCTTCAGCCTCGGCGACAGCCGCCGCGATGACCCCCGCTTTTCTCGCCTCGTCGCGCACCGCTTCACGGCAGGGCTTGATACGGGCAGCGGCGCGCATGTAGCCGAACCGCGTGGCGAGCATTGCCACCAGCGCACGGTCTAGCGCATCGACCCCGGCGCGCACCTCGGCCAAGCTGGTGCAATCTTCGGGGTTCAAGGGACTATCGGTCATGGCCAGCGTCCTAGAGGCAGGATGCGCCTCTTGTCGAGGGGCTACCGGTCACCTCAGTTGCCCGCCAGCGCCTTGTCGAGGAACGTACCAATGTCAGCCAGCATCTCGGCCCGCACTTTGCTGTCGTCGAGCGCGTGCTGTTGATCGGGATATTCGCGGTAGATGACCGATTTGCCGGCCTGGCTGAGCGCCTTCTCCATCTCCTGCGCATGGCGCACTTCGACATTGAGATCGCGCGTGCCGTGGAACAGTGCGACCGGTGCGGAAAACTTCTCGGCGTGGCGGCGCGGGCTTCCTGCGGCGATATGCGGACCTTCCCCGACATGTTCGCGCACGATCCGTACATTGGTGTACCCGCGCGCATCCTCGGCCAGAAAGCCGAGGTCGGTCACCGGCGCAATCGCCACCACGGCCTTGAACAGCGTGGGATCGAGCACCTGCGATTGCAGCGCCGCATAGCCGCCGTAAGACCAGCCTGCGATGGCAAGCTTCTCGGGAACCGCGATCCCTTCGCTCACCAGCCAGCGGCCGGCATCATTGATGTCGCCGATGGCCACGTCCCACGCCTTGAACCCGTTGCGGCCATACCAGGCATCGCCATACCCGGCCGAGCTGCGGTAATTAGGCTGGAGCACGGCATAGCCCTTGGCGGTGAAGTACTGCACCAGCCAGTCAAAGCCCCATTCATCGCGCGCGGCAGGACCGCCATGGGGCAGGACAATGGCGGGCAGGCCCTTTCCGTCCGAACCCGACGGAAGGGTGAGATAGGCGGGGATCACCGTCCCGTCGCGTGCCGGATAGGTCACGGGGCGCATCTTACCCATTGCCATCCCTTCGAGCCGCTGGCGAAGCGGCAACAGCGGCTCAAGCGCGCGAGCCTGCCGGTCGAAGAGGTAAACCATCCCTGGCTGCGTATCGCTCGATGCGATCAGCAACAACTTCTGCTCGTCCGCGCTGGCTCCGACGATGTTGACCAGCGGCTGATCGGGCAAAACCTTGCCAAGATCGGCGGCGAGCTTCGCCAGTGCCTGGTCGAAATAGACGATCTGGCGCTTTTCGGTAGCATAGCTTGCGCCCACCACGCGGTTCTTGCGGCCGATCCGGATCAGCCGGTCAACGTCAACATCGCCGCGCGCCATCAGCACCTTGCCCGTGCCCGTGCCATCGAGCGCCACTTCGGCAATCGCGTCATAGCCGCCCTTGCTGACAAAGCCGATCACCACATTGCGAGCATTGTCGACTGCAAGCGGGGTCATCCGCTCGGTACTTTGCCCATCAATCAGGAGGGATTCGAGCGGCGACCAGCTGCTGCTGCCGGGCCTGCGGAAGAAATAGCGGAAGTTTCCGGTGAGGAGCCCGTTCGAATCCCTCTGGGCCTGCATCCTGATCCGCACCTGTCCTTGCTCGTCGGCGATGTAGCGCATCGTCGCATCGTCGGGCTGCTCGCGCAAGCGCCGTCGCGCATTGGCGGTGTCGACCAGTTCGACCCCCAGTCCGCTCCGGTCGTTGCCGAGCCGGGTGCCAATCGTGGTTTCCGGCACGAAGTTGCGCGTCATGAGGATCATGCCATCCTCGCCTGCCACATCGAGCGCGAGGACATCACCCCCGAATTGGTTGAAGCCGAGCGCGCGCAGCGAATCGCGCTGGCTGATCATTTTCACATTGGTGCCGTCGGAATTGAGCGCGATCAGCCTGTCAAAGGGAACCAACAAACCGCCATCCCCGCCGCCCATGCCCGAAAACTGGCAGACGAGTCGCACATCGCTGGCCCACTGGCACCAGTCGATGTCGACGATCTTCTCGCTGTTGGTCAGCACCGGCTTGATCTCAGCGCCCTTGGTGAAATCGATGACGTTGACGATTTCGGTATGCGCTGGCCCGGCGGAGACGAGGACAATCTTTTCGCCTGAAGGTGACAGACTGATATCGATAACGTCCGATCGCGCGCCGAATATCTCAGCCTCTGTAACCCCGGGTTGTGCCGCCAGAGGCAATTCTGCACCAAGAATCATGACCCCGGCGGTAAACTTCAGCAATCTCGTCATGTGCGACCCCCTGTGTGTGACTCCCTGTGTGTGACTCCCTGTGTGTGACTCCCAGTGAGGGAATCTAGTCAAAGAGCTAGACGTGTAAACCGTTGAATAGAAATTCAAACTGCTTGTGCTGCGTAAACATCAAATTTTTAGGGCTGATAATCGCGCCGGAAATCCGCAGCGAAAGCCGCAAACCGCCCCTCCCCGATCGCATCGCGCATCGCTTGCATAAGCTGCTGGTAGAAGGACAGATTATGTTCGGTTAGCAGCATCGCGCCGAGGATCTCCCCTGATTTAACCAGATGATGCAGGTAAGCGCGCGAATAGGTGGCGCAGGTGGGGCAGGTGCAGCGCTCACACAGCGGGCCGGTATCCTCCGCGTGGCGGGCATTCCTGAGGTTAAGCGGGCCGTTCCTGGTGAAGGCCTGCCCGTTGCGGCCTGAGCGTGTCGGCAGAACGCAATCGAACATATCGATCCCGCGCTCGACCGCCCCGACCAGATCATCTGGCTTGCCCACCCCCATCAGGTAGCGCGGCTTGTCCTGCGGTAGCATCTCGGGCGCGAAATCGAGCGTGGCGAACATCGCCTCCTGCCCCTCGCCCACCGCCAGCCCGCCCACGGCATAACCATCAAAACCGATCTCGGTGAGCTTGTCGGCGCTGATACGGCGCAGGTCTTCGTGAAGCGCGCCCTGCTGGATACCGAACAGCGCGGCGCGGCCGGCGTGATCTTCGCCGCCGTCAAACCCATCGCGACTGCGCCTGGCCCAGCGCATCGACAGCTCCATGCTGCGCGCGATCACGTCGCGCGACTGGTCAGCTCGGGGGCACTCGTCGAACGCCATCACGATATCAGAGCCGAGCAAGCGCTGGATTTCCATGCTGCGTTCGGGCGTGAGCATGTGTTTGGAGCCATCGATATGGCTGCGGAACTCGACGCCCTGCTCGGTCAGCTTGCGCAGTTCTGAAAGGCTCATCACCTGGTAGCCGCCGCTGTCGGTCAGGATAGGACGCGGCCAGTTCATGAAGCTGTGCAATCCGCCCAGCTTTGCGACCCGTTCCGCACCGGGGCGCAGCATCAAGTGGTAGGTATTACCCAGGATGATGTCCGCGCCCGTCGCCTGCACGCTTTCGGGCTTCATCGCTTTGACCGTTGCCGCAGTTCCCACCGGCATGAAGGCCGGTGTGCGGATTTCCCCCCGCAGCATCGATATGCTGCCGGTGCGCGCCTTGCCGTCGGTTGCGTGGATGGTGAAGTTGAAGCGCTGTGCCATTGCGCCGCGCGCCTAGCGTCTCACGCTCTCAGGCGCCAGCCCGTCTTGAAGATAAATGCAATGATCGCAGTGCAGAAGGCTAGAAAGCCGAGCGTTATGGCAAGCGACACGCCGAAATCGACGTCGGCGCTGCCATAAAACGTCCAGCGCAACCCGCTGACGAGATAGACGATGGGATTGAACAGCGCGATCGTGTCCCATGGTTTGGGCAGCATATCGATCGAATAAAAGGTGCCGCCAAGAAAGGTGAGCGGGGTGAGGAAAAGCATCGGAATAATGCCGAGCTTTTCGAAATTATCCGCCCAGATACCCAGGATGAAGCCGAAGAGGCTGAACGCAGCGGCCACCAGCACGACGTAAATGACCGCCAGCAATGGATGCGCGATCGAATAATCGACGAACAGGTGCGCGGTTGCGAGGATGATGCTGGCCAGGATCAGGCTTTTCACCGCCGCGGCCCCGACAAATCCGATGAGCGTCTCGGCCACGCCGACAGGCGCGGAGAGCAGTTCATAGATCGTGCCGGTAAAGCGCGGCATATAAATGCCGAAGCTGGCGTTGGAGGTGGTTTCACCAAGAAGCGTAAGCATCAGCAGGCCGGGGATAATGAAGGCGCCATATTCAACCCCGCCCAGATCAGGCATGCGGTTGCCGATCGCGGCGCCAAAGACGATGAAATAGAGCGAGGTGGTGAGCACGGGCGCCAGTACTGACTGGAATCCCGTCCGCAGAAAGCGCAGCAGTTCGCGGGTGAAAATCGACCAGGCACCGCGGAAATTGAACGGCATCAGGCGGCCTCCACTTCATTGACAAGTGAGACGAATATGTCCTCGAGGCTGCTTTCACGCTGGTCGATGCCCGTAAAATCGATCCCTTCAGCGATCAGCGCCTTGACCAGTTCAGCCACTTCTGCCTTGCCCCTGCCAGTGCCGTCACCACCCCGATAGCGAAGGGCGGCGCCCTCGTCCTCAAGTTCGACCGGAAAGCGTGCAATCGCAGCGGGCAATACTGCAAGCGGAGCAGCCAGCGTGATATGCGCTTCTGTTCGCCCAAGCCGCTTCATCATCGCATCCTTTTCATCCACCATCAGCAAGCGCCCATGGTTGATGATGCCCACACGGTCAGCCATTTCTTCGGCTTCTTCAATATAGTGCGTGGTAAGGATCACGGTCACGCCGCGCTGACGCATCTCCGCGATCAACCGCCACATGCTCTTGCGCAGTTCAACATCGACGCCGGCTGTAGGCTCGTCGAGGAACAGCAGGTCGGGTTCATGGGCCAGTGCCTTAGCGATCAGCACGCGGCGCTTCATTCCGCCCGATAACGTCATGATGCGCTCGTTGCGCTTTTCCCACAGGCTCAAGGATCGCAGGATTTCCTCGATTCGCCCGGCATCGGGTGGACAGCCGAACAGGCCGCGCGAATAGGACACCGCGCGGATCACCGGTTCGAACATGTCGGTGGAAAGCTCTTGTGGCACTAGCCCGATGCGGCGCCGTGCGGCGCGCCAGTGGTTCGCCATATCCTGCCCGAATGCCTCGATGCGGCCGGCGCTGGGCCGCACCAGACCGCACACCGCACCGATCAGGGTTGTCTTGCCCGCTCCATTGGGCCCCAGCAGCGCGAATATCTCGCCGCTGCGAATTTCAAGGTCGACCGAGTCGAGTGCCTTAAGGCCACCGGGGTAAGTCTTGCTCAGGCCTTTGAGTTCGAGAATCGCATCCATACACCTCAGCTAGCGGCAATCCAGTTGCCGTGGAACCCCGGCGGAATGAGATGGGGGATTGCGACCGAGGCAACCGGTTCCAGCGTTATGGCGTCAAGGATTTCCAGGGCGCTGGTGCGGGCATTGCGGTCGATGACGTAGCCCATCACCCACCCATCGCCTTCGGGTGCATTCTCATCGCGCGGGACGAAGACGAATTCGCCCGGAATGCGGCCCTCGCCGAAATCGTGTGCAATCCGCTCGCCCGTTGCGTGGTCGTGGCGGTAGAGCGGCATCGGCGCAACGAATTCGAGGTCGCCGTCTTCCGGCAGG
Organism: Altererythrobacter chaiwopuensis; assembly: GCF_054957755.1. Taxonomy (NCBI): domain Bacteria; kingdom Pseudomonadati; phylum Pseudomonadota; class Alphaproteobacteria; order Sphingomonadales; family Erythrobacteraceae; genus Altererythrobacter; species Altererythrobacter chaiwopuensis. Next base: position 1,763,081 of record NZ_JBTXJG010000001.1, on the reverse strand, counting down.
CCCATCGACCAGAGATAGCGATAGCCCTTGGTGAAATAGCGCTCGTCGGGGCGCGGGAATTCCTGGCCGGTCGGATCGAGCGTTTCGCGCGCCACCCTTCCCGCCGCCGGATCGACCGTCCACCGCTCCAGCCCGAGCGGGCGCCCGTAAGGCCCCGGCATATCACCGTCAAAGATCGTCTCGTATGGGCACAGGTCAATCACCACGCGGCCAGCGTCATCCTCGAAGCTGTTGCCGACATGGAAAACGTAGCACGGATCGACTTCGCACCAGATCGGCTCGCCGCCCTGGCGCGGAACCAGGCCGACACGTGCCTTGTGGTCCGCATTCCACCGGTATGGAAACTGGTATCCGTTGATCATCGCCTTCATCGAGAAGGTTACCGGCAGGTCCAGCACCACGGCATAGTTTGCGGTCAGCGCGCAGTCATGGATCGAAGGGCCGTTCACGACAGTGATCGGGGTCTCGCGCAAAACATTGCCCGCCTGGTCCATCACCACGTGGCGGATTGTGTCATGGATCATTCCGTCATAGCAAATCGCATGGAATTCGCCGGTGTCGGGGCACTGGTGCGGGTGGGCTGTGAAGCTGCCAGTCAGGCCGCCACCGAAGTCGGAATAGGCGACCGATTCCAGATTGTCGTCAAGTTCGACCGGATAAGACCCGGCCTCGACCAGAGCCATGATCGTGCCGCCCACACCCAACACATTGGTATTGACGTTGTCCCGCTGACCACGGCGCGGCCCGGGCACGGCTGCCGGGCCGCCCTTGCCCGCCAGCTCGTTCGAACGGATGTAGCGATTGCGATACCATTCAGCCTTCCCAGCGCGCAGCCGCACACCGTGGACCATACCATCGCCCAGGAACCAGTGGTGCCCCTTGCCGGGATCGCGGAACGGGTTTGGCCCGATCCGGACATAGCGGCCATCCAGCTCAACCGGAATCGTGCCGGTCACGGCGAGGTTTTCCACGGTATGCTCGTCATGGAGTGGCTCGTGGATGCCGTTGACGAACGGATTACGGTCGGCACCATCAAGCCGGGTGCGGTTCATTCCCGCCACCGCCATGATGGCCGGGGTCACCGCCTTTCGAATGGTTCTTTCAATCACGCTTGCCATTGCCGACTCGCCTCCCTTATAAAGTAAACACTGTCAACATAGAGGTAATGCTAACAGTGTCAACATCTGCCGAAGCCTATCATCACGGTGCCTTGCGTGACGCCCTGGTCGAAGCGGGGTTGGCCGCGCTTGAGGGCGCGGATGGAGTGGAGATATCGCTCCGCGCACTGGCCCGTTCGGTCGGCGTTTCACCCACCGCGGTCTATCGCCACTTCCCCGACAAGCGCGCCCTGCTCGCCGCGCTGGCCACTGAAGGGCTCAACCGCCTGGGCGATGCGCAGGCGCGGGCGGCCGCCAACGCCGGGGGCGGAGCAGCCGGCTTCAGCGCCTCCGGGCGGACCTATGTGCGCTTTGCACTCGCGCATCCCGCGCTATTCCGGTTGATGTTCTCGCAAGGCAATCCAGAGGATTTTGCCAATCGCACCGAAGACCGCGCGCGCGACCTGTTGGCACGAATGAGCCGGGATCTGGCCAGCGAACCGCAGGAGGCGGAGCGGATTGCGATGCGAGCCTGGGCGATTGCCCACGGCATTGCCATGCTGATGCTGGACGGACGCTTTCCGGCCGACGATGACCTGGTCGATCAACTGCTCGACGCCCAAGTGCTGTTCGTGCGTCAACCCTGACCGGGCAGAAGCATGCACGAATCGCCGTAGGAATAGAACCGGTACCGCTCGGCAATCGCGTGGGAATATGCATCGATCATCCGCTCGCGCCCCATCAACGCGCTGACCAGCATGAACAGCGTTGATCGCGGCAGATGGAAGTTGGTCATCAGCCCGTCAACTGCCTTGAAGCGATAGCCGGGGGTGATGAAGATCGATGTGTCCCCCATGAAAGGTGCGATAGTGCCATCGTCCAGCGCCGCACTCTCAAGCAGGCGAAGCGAAGTCGTGCCAACCGGAATGATCCGCCCGCCCGCTGCCCGCGCGCTATTCAGCCGTTCGGCAACTTCGGGAGTGATCCTCCCCCACTCGGCATGCATCTGATGATCATCGGTATCCTCTGCCTTGACCGGAAGGAAGGTGCCCGCGCCGACGTGCAGAGTGAGCATTTCGTGCCTGATCCCCGCCAAATTCAGCGCTTCGACCAGACGCGGCGTAAAATGGAGCGAGGCGGTTGGCGCGGCGACTGCTCCATCCTCCTGCGCAAACATGGTCTGATAATCTGCACGATCCTGCGCATCGACACCGCGCTTGCCCGCGATATAGGGCGGCAAAGGCATGGTGCCAGCACGATCGAGCAGCACTTCGACTGGCTCGTCTCCTTCGAAGTGCAGCGTGAAACTGCCATCCTCATGCCGCGCTTCGGCAATCGCAGTTACACCGCCCCCAAAAATGATCTGGTCGCCCGGCTTGAGGCGTTTCGCATTGCGTATGAAGGCGATCCAGCGCCGCAAATCCGCTCGCTTGTGCAGCGTCGCACCAATCCTGGCATCGCCGCCAGCACGCCGTCCTTCAAGCTGCGCCGGAATGACTCGCGTGTCATTGAAAACCAGCACGTCACCCGGATTGAGCAGGGCCGGCAAGTCCCGCACGCCGCGATCCTCGAACGGCCCGTCCGCCCTGACCACCAGCATGCGCGCCGCATCGCGCGGACGCACCGGACGAAGCGCAATCAACTCTTGCGGAAGGTCGAAGTCAAACAGGTCAACGCGCATCGGCGGGGCTTAGGGGCGCAGCCTGCAAATGCAAAGCCCGGCTACCCTTTCACTGTGGCAATCAGTTCAACGGCGCGCTCAACATATCGGCGGTGATCTCGCTGTCCTGCACCTTCGGCTGCACGGGCGCCGGCGGCGCCTTGCCATCTGCGGCAATTGAGGCCTGCACAATACGGGTCGGATTGGCCGGAGGTTCGCCGCGCACAATCGCGTCAACACCCGCCATGTTGCCGATCACCCGGCCAAAATTCGTGTACCGTTTATCAAGGCTGAAGCGCGGGTAAAAGACGATGAAAAACTGGCTGTTGGCGCTATTGTCATCATTCGCGCGCGCCATCGACACCGTGCCACGGATATGCGGCATCGGATTGAATTCCGCCTCAAGGTCCGGCAGCTCTGATCCGCCTTGTCCGGTCCCGGTGGGATCACCGCCTTGCGCCATGAACCCGTCGATCACGCGGTGAAAAATCACACCGTCATAAAAGCCCTGACGGGTCAATGTCTTGATCCGCTCGACGTGGTTGGGCGCCCAACTCGGCATCAACCTGACCGCCACACGCTCTCCATTGGACAGGTCAAGCAACCAGATATTCTCCGGATCTTCCGCGAGGTCATAGCTGATCGAGCCATAGTTACGCGGAGCTTCACCCGTTCCGTCTTGCGCACCAAGCGCAGCGGGAGCGGTGAGCAAGCTGAACGAAGCGACAGCAGCGAGTATTTTCTTCAACATGGGTGACGTCACGAAGGCCTGCATTCCTCAAAATAAGGGCTGCGGTCTAGCCGCACATCCCTGTCACCGCAATGAATGATCGCCAGCGGGTGCACAGCTATCTGGCAACCCGTGACATCACGTCCGCGCGAACACTGGGGGTGACAAACTTGGAGATATCGCCACCGTACAGCGCGATCTCCTTCACCAGCCTGCTGGCTATGGGCTGCAACGCAACATCCGCCATCAGGAACACAGTCTCAACCTCGTGGTTGAGCTGACGGTTCATCCCGGTCAACTGGTACTCATATTCGAAATCGGTCACGCCGCGGATACCGCGGATGACCATGCTGGCCCCCATCTTGTCCGCAAAATCCACCAGCAAGGTACTGAAACCCACCACCCGGATATTACCGTTGGCGATCCCCGCGACTTCGCGCTCGACCATGGCGATACGCTCGTCATCGGAAAACATTGGCGACTTCGCAACATTGGTGGTGACGCCGATAATCAGCTCATCGACCAGTTTGGCGCACCGCTCTATGATATCCATATGCCCCAGCGTTATGGGATCGAAAGTTCCCGGGTAGATCCCGATGCGATGTCTCACCTGTCTCTCTCCACGATATAGCGGGCAATTGCCTTCAGCATTTTCGCATCTCCGCCGTGGCCGGCAAGATGCCCGATAGCCTGGTCAACCAGCGCACGCGCCTGTTCCCGTGCCTTCCTGGCGCCCATCAGTGTGACAAAGGTTTGCTTGCCTTGCACTTCATCCTTGCGCAGCGCCTTGCCCGCCTTGGCTTCGTCACCTTCATAATCGAGCAAGTCGTCCGCGATCTGGAACGCCAGGCCAATGTCGCGCGCATAATTGCGCAAATGCACTCGGCCCGCAGGAGGCACATGCCCCATGATCGCGCCCATTTCGACCGATGCGGCCAGAAGCGCGCCGGTTTTCAGCTGTTGCAAGCGTGTAATCGCGTGTAGATCGTATTCCTCGGCGTCTGCCATCATGTCCATCATCTGGCCGCCCGCCATACCGTCCATTCCGCTTGCCTTGCCAAGCGTAGCGAGCAGTTCGACCCGGACAAAGGGATCAGCACTGGTGTCCGGGTCAGCCAGAATCTCGAATGCCAGGGCGTGCAGCGAATCACCTGCGAGTACTGCGGTCGCTTCACCAAACTGCACATGGACAGTCGGCTTGCCGCGGCGCAAATCGTCGTCGTCCATGCATGGCAAGTCATCATGGATCAGTGAATAGACATGGATCGCCTCGACCGCGCAGGCCGCCCGCAGCGCGCACTCACGATCTACGCCATAAAGCTCTGCAGTATTCATGAGAAGCAGGGGGCGCAGCCGTTTGCCGCCGCCGATTGCCGCATAACGCATCGCGTCAACCAAAGGTGCACGGCTGTCGTGCGGTGAAGGCAATAGCGCATCGAACATGCCATCCACTTCGTGCTGCACTTGCGCGAGTTCAGCCTGGAGCACGCGGTAATCGCTTTCTTCGACCATACCGATCATCCGTCGGAATCGAACGGCACGGCAGCGCTCGCATTGCCCGACTGGTCGGTAACGATCCGCTCGATCCTCGCCTGGGCGTCGTCAAGCCGGGCCTGACAGTGTTTGCGCAGCATTTCGCCCCGTTCGTAGAGAGCAATCGATTGATCAAGCGGCACATTACCGCTTTCCAGTTGCTGCACGATCTCTTCCAGCGCGGTCAGCGCCTGTTCGAAGGTCAACGAGGAAATGTCGGTCGCGTCAGAGATGGCTTTGGCCCCTTTCTTATACGCCGCGAGCATTGACCGTCACGACGCGGGCGGTCAAGTTGTCAGTAAATATGGGGAGTCGTCGATGAAGTGGATAATCGCCTATCTTGCCGCTGCCATTTCGTTCGGAGTGCTTGACGCGTTCTGGCTGCGATGGGCCGCTCCCAACCTTTACCGTCCGGTGATCGGCGAGATCATGGCCGAGCAGGTACGCTGGGGCGCGGCAATCGCGTTCTACCTGATCTACATTGCCGGCATGGTGTGGTTTGCGATCAAGCCGGGGGTTGCCAGCGGGCAGGTCACCACCGCAATGCTCAACGGGGCGTTGCTGGGCGCGCTGTGCTATGCCACTTTCGACCTCACCAGCCAGGCAGTGTTCAAGGTATGGGCAACGCATGTCAGCGTGCTCGACATCGTCTGGGGCGCCTTTGCCACTGCCACGGCCAGCGCCATTGCGACCTGGGCAACGCTTAGACTGGCAAACTGAGACATGTTCATCGGACACTTCGCTCCCGCCTTGGCGGCTGCAGCTATCAGCAGGCGCGCGCCGGGGCTCGGTACATTGTTTATCGGAGCCCAGCTTGTCGACTGGGGCTTCTTCGCCTTCGCGATGGTCGGAATTGAGCACATGCGGATCGATTCCGCCGCCACGGTGATGGTGCCCTACGATCTCTATCACATGCCCTATACGCACAGTTTGCTGGGGGCCGGAGTATGGGCGGTCATATTCGGATTGCTGATATTTGCCTTGCTGCGCGAGATCGTCGCCGGAATCCTCGCGGGGATGGTGGTGCTATCGCATTGGGCTCTAGACTGGCTGGTCCACCGACCCGATCTGACACTGGCGGGCGGCAAAACCGCCTATGGCCTGGGCCTGTGGGATTATCCAGCGATCGCGATCCCGCTTGAACTCGGAATCACGCTGGGCGCATTTTACTGGTATGTCAGGAGCACGCGCGGGCCGATCGGCCCGCCACTGGTGCTGCTGGCGATGCTGCTGCTGTTCCAGGCGATCAACTGGTTTGCCCCGCATCCCGAAACGGTCGGCCCTGGCCTCTATGTCCAGGCCCTGCTGGCCTTTGCCGTGGCCGCACTGGTCGCGCGCTGGGTGGGGACAAACCGCTGGCACAAACGCGCACGGGACTGGCGATAGCGGCAAGCTGGCGCTAAGGGCGCTGGCATGGCTACCACGACCTCGCAGATCACACCCGAAATCGTCGAACAGCACGGGCTTTCGCCCGAGGAATATGAGCGCGTACTTCACGCGCTCGGGCGCGAGCCCAACCTCGTCGAACTGGGCATCTTTTCCGTGATGTGGTCCGAGCATTGCTCTTACAAGTCGAGCCGCCTCCACCTCAAGAAACTGCCCACGGAAGCCCCGTGGGTGATCTGCGGCCCGGGCGAGAACGCGGGCGTGATCGACATCGGGGACGGTCAGGCGGCGATTTTCAAGATGGAGAGCCACAACCATCCGAGCTACATCGAGCCCTATCAGGGCGCGGCTACGGGCGTCGGCGGCATTTTGCGCGATGTGTTCACGATGGGCGCGCGGCCAGTAGCCAACGCCAATGCGCTGCGCTTCGGGCGCCCCGAGCATCCCAAGATGCAGCACCTGGTAAAGGGTGTGGTCGCGGGGATCGGCGGCTACGGCAACTGTGTCGGTGTGCCTACGGTGGCGGGTGAAACCAATTTCCACCCTGCCTATGACGGCAACATCCTGGTCAATGCGATGACCGTGGGCGTCGCGGATGCGGACAGAATCTTCTACTCGGCGGCCACTGGCGTCGGCAATCCGATCGTCTATGTCGGCTCCAAAACCGGGCGCGACGGGATCCACGGCGCGACCATGGCGAGCGCCGACTTCGGCGAGGATGCCGAGGCCAAGCGGCCCACGGTGCAGGTGGGCGATCCCTTCACCGAAAAACTGCTGATCGAGGCCTGCCTCGAACTGATGGCGACCGATGCAATCGTCGCCATACAGGACATGGGCGCGGCGGGGCTGACCAGCTCCAGCGTTGAAATGGCAACCAATGGCAAGGCCGGCATCCGGCTCGACATGAACAAGGTGCCATGCCGCGAAGAGGGCATGACGCCTTACGAAATGATGCTGAGCGAAAGCCAGGAGCGGATGCTGATGGTACTCAAGCCCGGCAAGGAAGCCATGGCTGAAGCGATCTTCCGCAAGTGGGAGCTTGACTTCGCGGTGATCGGCGAAGTCACCGATACACAGCACATGGTGCTGGAATGGAACGGCGAAGTGGTGTGCGATATCCCCTTGGGGCCGTTGGCAGCCGATGCGCCCGAATATGACCGGCCCTATCTCTCCAAGGAAGAATACAAGGCCTGGGCGCAGGTCAAACCGCTGGGCGACGTGCCCGAAAGCACCGATATCGGCGCGGACCTGCTCAAGCTGATGGCCACCCCCAACTTGGCCAGCAAGCGTTGGATCTACGAACAGTATGACAGCCAGGTCGGCGCGGACACGCTCCAGACCGGCGGCGATGCGGGCGTGGTGCGGGTGCATGGCACGAAGAAGGCGCTGGCGATCACCACCGATTGCACCCCGCGCTATGTCTTTGCCGACCCCTGCGAGGGCGGCAAGCAGGCGATTGCCGAGGCTTACCGCAACCTTTGCGCAGTCGGCGCGCGACCGCTGGCAGTGACCAACTGCCTGAACTTCGCCAACCCGCAGCGGCCCGAGATCATGGCGCAGCTCGTGTATGCACTCGAAGGCATGGGCGATGCCTGCCGCGCGCTCGACTTCCCGATCGTGAGCGGCAACGTCAGCCTCTACAACGAAAGCAAGGCAACCGGCGGCGGGTCGGCTATTCTTCCTACGCCCGCGATCGGCGGGGTCGGCATCATCGAGGATTATTCCAGGATGATGACAATGGCATTCAAGAATGAAGGCGACACGCTGTATCTCGTGGGGCCAGAATTCTGGGCCAAGCCCGATCCCACGCGCTCGCATTTGGGCAAGTCAATGTGGCTCAATGTCGTGCATGGCCGCGATGAAGGCCGTACTCCGCCGACCGACCTCGTGATCGAACGCAGCGCAGGCAAGATTATTCGCCAGCTGATCGAGGAAGGCCTGGTTAACGCCGTACACGACATTTCCGATGGCGGGCTTGCGGTGGCGCTGGCGGAAATGGCGCTCGCCAGCGGATTGGGTGCAACGGTGGAAGCCAATTCCGAATATACCCCCGCGCAATGGTGGTTCGGCGAGGACCAGGGCCGCTATGTGATCTCGGTTCCCGATACCGAAGCGCTCAACGCTGCTCTCGCGAAGGGCACGGAAAATGCGGAGACCGCACAAATCGGCTTCCGCCGATTGGGAACAGTTGGCGGGGGGAGCCTGTTGGGCGTGCCGCTCACCGACCTGCGCGCCGCGCACGAGAGCTTCTTCCGCGAATGGATGGAGGGCTGACGCCCCACCCGTCATCGCGAGCCTTGCGCCAGCAAGGCGCGGCAATCCATGGCGCCGCCCAGGTGATGGATCGCCACGTCGGCCAAAGGGCCTCCTCGCGATGACGAGCTAATCCTTGGACCTCCTCCAGCCCCTGCTCCACTATCCCGGCCATCTCCTTGTACCGTTCGCGCTTGGTTGGCTGTTGTGGCGGGAGAACTGGCAGCGCGCGGGGCTGGTGATTCTTGCCGCCAATTTGATCGATCTCGATCATCTTCTGGCCACCCCGATGTTCGACCCCGACCGGTGCAGCATAGGCTTCCACCTGCTGCACGGATGGGAAGCGGCGATCGTCTATGTCTTGATGCTGGGGGCACCGAAGTGGTGGCTACGCGCACTCGGCCTCGGCGCTCTTTGGCATTTGTTGATCGACTATGGCGACTGCCTGATGCAAGCTTGGTGACATGACTGCCGGATATTCAGGAACCCCACTTGCCAAGAAGCTGTCCCTGCGTGACGGGCTGGTTTGCTGGTGGAGCGGAATGCCCGAGAATATTCTCGACGAAATTGACGAATACGCGCTGGACTTGCGCTTTGTGGCCGATCCTGCCGCGGGAATTGATGCTGCACATATTTTCGTGACCGAAGCGGGCGATCTGGCCGCAAAGCTTGGCCATTTGCGTCGACAAATCGACAGGAAAGGTCATGTTTGGGTCAGCTGGCCCAAGAAAGGTTCAGGCCGGGAAACCGCGCTCGACCAGTCTGAAGTACAGCGCATCGGCATCGAAGCGGGTTTCGTTGACACCAAGAAATGTGCCGTTGACGAAATATGGTCCGGCCTGAAATTCGTCATCCCGAAGACCGATCGTTAGATCGATTTTCAGGCCGCGAGGGCTTCCGGCATGATCATATCCGCGTCAGCCAGGCCTTCTTCGAACAGTTGCGCAATGCACTGACGGTAAATAAGCGGCTCGCCGATGTTCAGCCGCTTGCGGGCCGCATCAATATCCTCGCGCATGAGCGCTTCGATATCCTCATGCGCGATCTTGGCCGCAGCCTTGCCGAGCGCCCTGCCCTCGCGAATCGCATCGAATAGCGGCGCTTTGGTCGGCACCTCCTTCATGCGATTGCGCGTTCCGGCATAGGCAATGAACAGGATGCCCAGATTGTGGTTCTGTTCATAGCTGAAGCCCAGCAGGCAGGCCTCGCCCAGCCCATCACGATTATATCCGGTGAGCACATGGAACAGGTCATGGGTGTCACGCAGGCGCTCGAAATACCATTCGGTCTGGTCCTGGTGGCGATTTTCCGGCGGTGACCATTTGTGGCTTTCCGCCACAAGCCCGGCGGCCGAAAGCCCCTCACGCTTCATGAAGCGGATATAATGCTGCGCCACCGTGTTCGGCCCGCAATCGGCCCAGCGCGCATGGTCGTCTAGCATGGCCGGAATGTTCACCTCTTCGCGCATCATGCGCTGGCCCGCGGGCGAGCGAATGAAATCCCACCCCTGGCGATGCCCCTTGCGGCCCTTGAGCGCCTCGATGATATGGAACACTTGCTCCGTATCTTCCTTGTCCGCCACGAGCTTGCGGAAGTGCTTCCACACCTTGAGCGGGCGAAAACCGGAAGTCTTGCGTCCGGGGGCAACAAGCGGGCGATCGATTACGGCCATGACGAGCTCCTCAATAGCGCATTGCAACTTACAAGAATGTAAATTGCCTGTCCACACATCGCACAGCCAGGTAGCCTGCCGACACCAATCATCATGCCACCCAGTCGCTCTCGGGGATGTCCAGCAGCTTGAGCACCGAAGTGAGGTCGCCGCGGTCGATCCAGCCATTGGCGGCCAGCTTCGCTGCCTGCTTGGCATGATACGCCACACCGTAATCCGCCGCGATCAGCATCGGCACGTCATTCGCCCCGTCGCCGGTAGCGAGCGATACCGCCCCTTCTCCCAGCTCCGCAAGCTCGCTTTCGAGCGTGGCGCGCTTGACCGCGCTATCGGTGACCGGGCCGACCAGTCCCCCGGTAAGCGCCCCGCTCTCAATTGCCAGTCGATTGCCCACGACGCGATCGAAACCCAGCCATTCGGCCACAGGATCGGCAAACTGATGAAAGCCGCCCGTGACCAGCACCGTACGGCAGCCATTCGCACGCAAGGTCTGCACCAGCACCCGCGCGCCCGGCATTGGCTCGATTCGCGTGTTGAGGCATTCGAGGATCGCGCCTTCCGACAGATCACGCAGCAGCATCACGCGTTCGCGCAGCGCGCTTTCGAAATCCAGCTCGCCCTGCATCGCACGCTCGGTGATTGCTGCCACTTGATGCTTGATTCCGGCGAAATCGGCTAGCTCATCGATGCATTCCTGCCCGATCATGGTCGAATCCATATCCGACACGAATAGGCGCGGCAGCGTAAAGTCGTCGCGTGCCACAAGCATGTCGGTGGGAGAGAAATGCTCTGCCAGCACCTGCATCAATGGCCCTGTCTCCGCCTCGGGCAGGGCCAGTTGCAGCACGTCACCTGCTGGATCGAGCAGTCCCGCCATGGCCACGCGCATCCCGCGATCCTCAAGCGCACGAGTGGCGGCATCTAGGCGCGTTTCAAGCTGCTGCGGGTCTGCTATCAGCCGGGCGATGGGCAAGTGTGAATCTCCAGAAAAAGGGCCGGTCGCGCTCATTGCAGGGCCAACCGCCAGCGGCAAGAGCGATCTCGCGGTCGAGCTTGCCCTGGCACTCGAAAAGCATGGGCAGCGCGGCGTTGTGATCAATGCCGATAGCGCCCAGGTCTATGCCGATCTCGAAGTGTTGAGCGCGCGTCCGGGCATTGGCGAAATGCGGGGCGTCGAGCACCGGCTGTTCGCTGCGTGGGACGGTGCCCAGCCCTGTTCCGCGGCGGACTGGGCGGCGGCCGCCAAGGGCGAGATTGCGGCGCTGCATGTTGAAGGAGCCGTACCTATCCTTGTCGGGGGAACCGGGCTCTATCTGCGCACACTGCTCGAAGGGATTGCCCCCATCCCCGCTATCGATCCTGAAGTACGCGAGGCAGTCCGCGCCCTCCCCGCGGCCGAAGCCCACGCCGCATTGCAATGCGAAGATCCCGAACGCGCGGCGCAGTTGAATCCCGCCGACAGGCAGCGGATTGCGCGAGCGCTAGAGGTAGTCCGCTCGACCGGCAAGACGCTGGCCGATTGGCAAGCCGAGAAGGCGGGCGGGATCGCGCAGGCCATCACGCTTCATCCGCTCATCCTCCTGCCTGACCGCGAGTGGCTCTACCAGCGCTGCGACCAGCGCTTCGAGCTGATGCTGCAGCGTGGAGCCATCGCGGAAGTCGAGGCGCTGCTAGCACGCGGGCTTTCGCCCGAATTGCCGGTAATGCGTGCCATCGGCGTTCCGGAAATCGCCGCCTTCCTGCGCGGGGAAATTGCACGAGAGGAAATGATCGCCAGAGGTAAGCAGGCGACGCGCAATTACGCCAAACGGCAATATACCTGGTTCCGGCGCCAGCCACCCCATGGCTGGCCGCGCATCGCGTCTGAAAATATCGACATTGATCAGTATTTCGCATCATTATTTCATGATTAAGTGTTGACACGTTAGATTCGAACGCATAGCGAGGCGGCTTGAGGCCCGGTGCGTAGTCCCTGCACCGGGCCGAATTTGTTGTATGGGGCAGGCAAAGTCCCTAGAGGCGGGCCGCATCCCGCGCGAATGGAAGGAAATACACGTGTCGAGCGAGCGCAGCGGCGCAGCAATCCTGGTCGAAAGCCTGGTCGAGCAGGGCGTAGAGTTCGTCTTCGGTTACCCCGGTGGGGCGGTCCTGCCGATTTACGACGAATTGTTCGGTGACCAGCGCCTTTGCCATATCCTGGTACGGCACGAAGCCGGTGCAGTTCACGCTGCCGAGGGCTATGCCCGCTCGACCGGCAAGCCCGGTGTAGTCCTTGTCACATCCGGCCCCGGAGCAACCAATGCGGTTACCGGTATCGCCGATGCTTTTCTCGATTCAATCCCGTTGGTGGTGATCACCGGCCAGGTTCCGACCGCTCTGATCGGCACCGATGCGTTCCAGGAAGCCGATACGGTGGGCATCACCCGCCACTGCACCAAGCACAATTATCTCGTGAAGGAACCTGCCGACCTCAAGCCGACAATCGAGGAGGCCTTCCGCATTGCCACCACCGGCCGCCCCGGTCCGGTCGTGGTCGATATTCCCAAGGACGTGCAGATAGCGGTCCCCTCCTTCAGTCGCGAATCAAACGGTTCGGCCACGCATCGCTATCAGCCGCGCATGGTCGGCAGCGCGGAAGAAATCGCCGAAGCGGTTGAATGGCTCGCCCGTGCCGAGCGGCCGATTCTCTATACAGGCGGCGGTGTGATCAATTCCGGCCCGGAAGCAAGCAAGCTGCTTCGGCAATTGCAGGACCTCACCGGCGCTCCGGTCACCAGCACGCTGATGGGCCTCGGCGCCTTCCCGGCCGATCATCCCGACTGGCTCGGCATGCTGGGTATGCACGGCACATTCGAAGCCAATATGGCGATGAACAAATGCGACGTGATGCTGTGCGTCGGCGCGCGTTTCGATGACCGGGTGACCGGGCGGCTTGATGCCTTTTCGCCAGGATCGAAGAAGATCCACATCGACATCGATCGCAGCTCGATCAACAAGACCGTACAGGTCGATCTGCCAATCTTGGGCGATTGCGCCATGGTACTGGGGCAGCTGATCGCAGCCTGGGGTTCACGCAAGCCGCAGGATCTGGGCGAATGGAAGGCCCGCATCGCCGGATGGCGCGCGCGCGAATGCCTTGCTTACCCTGAAAAGTCAGAACTGATCATGCCGCAAAAGGCGGTAGAGCGCTTGTTCGCGCTGACCCGGGACCGCAACCCGATCATCTCGACCGAAGTAGGTCAGCACCAGATGTGGGCGGCGCAGTATTTCCGCTTCAATGATCCGGGCAAATGGCTCACCTCGGGAGGCCTCGGCACCATGGGCTATGGCCTGCCAGCAGCGATTGGCGCGCAGCTTGGCAATCCCGATAGCCTAGTGATCGATATTGCCGGCGAGGCCTCGATCCAGATGAACATTCAGGAACTGGGGACGGCCAGCCAGTATCGCCTGCCGGTCAAGGTGTTCATCCTCAACAATGAATATATGGGCATGGTCCGCCAGTGGCAGGAGCTGACCTACGAAAGCCGCTATTCAAACTCCTACTCGGACAGCCTGCCCGATTTCGTCAAGCTCGCCGAAAGCTATGGCTGGACCGGCATCCGCATCAGCGACGAAAGCGAGCTCGACGCGGGTATCGAGGCCATGCTGGCCGCCGATGGCCCGGTCATGGTCGATTGCCGGGTGTCTAAGGAAGCCAATTGCTTCCCGATGATACCCAGTGGCGCCGCACATACCGACATGCTGCTTTATGGTGATCATGTCGAAGGCAAAATGGACGACGAAGCGAAGGCTTTGGTTTAAGGGTTCATGACATGAAAATCGCAACCGAAGCCAGCGAACGGCACGTGCTCAATGTTACGGTCGACAACGAAAGCGGTATCCTCGCCAAGATTGCGGGCCTGTTCACAGCGCGCGGCTATAATATTGACAGCCTGACCGTGGCCGACATCACTGAAAACCACGCAGTGAGCCGGATTACGATCGTCACCAATGGCCCGCCGCAGGTGATCGACCAGATCGAGGCCCAGCTCGAACGGCTGGTGCCGGTGCACAAGGTTACCGACCTGACCGAAGCCGGCCCGCATGTGGAGCGCGAGCTGGCTCTGGTGAAGGTCAGGGGCACGGGTGAATCACGGGTCGAAGCGCTCCGGATAGCCGACGTATTCCGCGCGAGCGTGGTCGATACGACGACGGAAAGCTTCGTGTTCGAGCTCACCGGGGCGCCCGACAAGATTGACAGTTTCATCGCGCTGATGCGCACGCTTGGCCTCGTCGAGGTCGGACGCAGCGGTGTGGTGGGCATGATGCGCGGCGCGGAAGGCGCCTAGAAAAGGGAATACGATGAAAGTTTACTACGACGCCGATGCCGACCTGGGCCTGATCACCGGCAAGAAGATCGCCGTGCTCGGTTATGGCAGCCAGGGCCATGCCCATGCGCAGAACCTGCGCGACAGCGGGGTGAAGGAAGTTGCCATCGCCCTGCGCGAAGGCTCCGCCACCGCGAAGAAGGCCGAGGCCGCCGGCTTCAAGGTTCTGAGCAACAGGGAAGCGGCCAAATGGGCCGATATCCTGATGGTGCTCGCGCCTGACGAGCATCAGGCTGCGATCTGGGAGAACGACCTCAAGGGCAATATGCGCCCGGGTTCTGCGCTTGCGTTCGCGCATGGCCTCAACATCCATTTCGGCCTGATCGAGGCCCCTGCGGATATCGACGTGATCATGATCGCGCCCAAGGGCCCCGGCCACACCGTGCGCAGCGAATATCAGCGCGGCGGCGGCGTGCCCTGCTTGATCGCGGTACACCAGGATGCCAGCGGCAGTGCGCATGACGTGGCGCTGGCCTATGCATCAGGTGTGGGCGGTGGCCGCAGCGGCGTGATTGAGACGAACTTCAAGGAAGAGTGCGAAACCGACCTGTTCGGCGAA
Organism: Altererythrobacter chaiwopuensis; assembly: GCF_054957755.1. Lineage (NCBI taxonomy): Bacteria > Pseudomonadati > Pseudomonadota > Alphaproteobacteria > Sphingomonadales > Erythrobacteraceae > Altererythrobacter > Altererythrobacter chaiwopuensis. The sequence goes on along the minus strand of NZ_JBTXJG010000001.1, from coordinate 1,747,824 downwards.
CAGGCCGTGCTGTGTGGCGGCATCACCCACCTCATTCAGGCCGGGTTCGAAACGCTGGTCGAGGCCGGGTACGCGCCGGAAATGGCCTATTTCGAATGCCTCCACGAAACCAAGCTGATCGTTGATCTGCTCTATGAAGGCGGGATCGCCAACATGCGCTATTCGATCAGCAACACGGCAGAATACGGCGATATCACAACCGGCCCGCGCATCATCACGCCTGAAACCAAGGCAGAAATGAAGCGCGTTCTGGCAGACATCCAGTCCGGGCGATTCGTCAAGAATTTCGTGCTCGACAATCGTGCCGGCCAACCCGAACTGAAGGCCGCGCGCAAGGCTGCCGAGGCGCATCCGATCGAGAAGACAGGGGCGGAACTGCGCGCGATGATGCCATGGATCAGTGCCAACAAGCTGGTCGACAAGGACAAGAACTGAGCCGAAAAGGCGCATCATGCGTCTTTCCGACTGCCATAATATCGATGACTTCCGAAAGCTGGCCAGGGCGCGTCTGCCCTGGCCGGTGTTCGACTATATCGACGGTGCGGCAGATGACGAGCTGACCAAGGCGCGCAATACCGCCGCCTTTGAGAATGCCGACCTTGTGCCAGATGTGCTCGCAGGGGTCGCCGAAATCGATACCAGCTGCCAGATCATGGGCCGCACCAGTGCGCTGCCATTAATGCTCAGCCCCACCGCGGTGCAACGTGCCTTCCACTGGCAGGGTGAGGCGGCGGTGGCGCGGGCCGCAGAGAAATTCGGCCTGTGGTTCGGCATTTCCAGCCTTGCAACCCGCTCGATCGAGGAAGTGGCCGCGCTCACCAGCGCGCCCAAGCTGTTCCAGCTTTACGTTCACAAGGACAAGGGGCTGAATGCCTCGATGATCGAGCGCTGCCAGGCAGCAGGGTTCGACGCCATGGCGCTGACGGTCGACACGATCGTTTCGGGCAAGCGCGAACGCTGCCTTCGCTCTGGCTTCACCACCCCGCCCCGCTTCAGCCCCAGCGCGATGTGGAGCTATGCGACCCGCCCGCGCTGGACGCTCGATTATCTGTTCCGCGAGAAATTCCGCCTGCCCAATCTCGACAGCCATGTCAGCGAGGGCACCGGCAAGGCGATCAGCATCGCCGAATATTTCAATACCATGCTCGACACATCGATGGATTGGGACACGGCGGCGAAAATTCGGCAAGACTGGGGCGGCACATTCTGCCTCAAGGGCGTCATGAGCGCGAATGACGCGCGCCGCGCGGTGCAGATTGGCGCCGACGCGATCATGATATCGAACCATGGTGGGCGCCAGCTTGACGGCAGCCGCGCGCCTTTCGACCAGCTGCGCGAGATCGTCGACGCCGTGGGCGGCGAGATCGAAATCATCTGTGACGGCGGCGTGCGGCGCGGCACCCATGTGCTCAAGAGTCTTTGCGCCGGTGCCACGGCCGCAAGTGGGGGCAGGCTCTACCTTTATGCCCTTGCCGCTGCGGGGCAACCCGGTGTCGAGCGCGCGATCGCCATACTCAAGGACGAGATTGAGCGCGGAATGCGGCTGATGGGTGTGACTTCGGTCGAACAGCTCACTTCAAAGCGGCTGCGCTGGCGCTAAATGGTTCTGTCATGAAAGCGCAACGCAACGGTCGTTGAGAGCCTCCAACTACCCTGCGTAACGAGGCTATACCATGAACCGAGCATCGCCGATCCTGACTTCGCTGAGCCTCGCGCTGGTTGGCGCCTGCAGTTCGCCGGAAAACGAGAACGAAAGCGCGCAGGATTTTGCCGCCCGTATCGGCCAATCAGGGCAGCCGTCGGCGCAAGGCACGCCACCCGCGCCGGCAGGCACTCCGGTTCCCGCAGCAACCTACACGCCGTTGCCGGGCGCGGCACCCGGTCAGTTCGTGGCGGGGACTGCAACAGATCCAGAAGCCGCCGGTTGTGGTGCGCCCAAGGTTGCGCGCTTCTATGGGCAGCCGGCCGATGAAACGACCCGCGCCGCCATCCTCAATGCAGTCGCCCCGCACAAGCGTGTGCGGTTCGTCGAACCGGGCACCACGGTTGTGCCCAACCCCGATTCAAAACGGCTCAATATCATGGTCGACTTGACTGGCGTGATCCGCGACGCGCGCTGCGGCTGAGCCGCCCGCGGAGCAGGTTTGCATAATTTCTCGTCGTGCGCCTTGCACTCGGCGCAATTATCGGTAATTGAACGCGCATGACGCGTAACGGATCGCTGCTGCTGCTTCGACTTACACGCCCTTGGGCGTGACAGATCGCGTGCCTTGATGGCGCGTGGCCAGCGCTCAAGGGAACACAGCCGCACCGCTTCCTCCATTTCGTTACGAGTTTTGCATCCCATGACCATGCTCACTGATCCAGGCCGAAAATATCGGCCCTTCCCCCCGATCAGCCTGCCTGACCGGCAATGGCCAAGCCGCACCATCACCGCGCCGCCGCGCTGGCTTTCGACCGATCTGCGCGACGGCAACCAGGCAATTGTCGATCCGATGGATGCAGTGAAGAAGAACCGCTTCTTCGATGAACTGGTACGCATTGGCATCAAGGAAATCGAAGTCGGCTTTCCAAGTGCGGGCGCGACCGAGTTCGATTTTATCCAGGGCCTTGTTCGATCCGGCAGGATCCCTGATGACGTGGCGGTCCAGGTGCTCACGCAAAGCCGTGAAGACCTGATCCGCACCAGTTTCGAAAGCCTGGACGGCGCGAAACAGGCGATTGTCCACCTCTACAATGCGGTCAGCCCTGCCTGGCGCGACATCGTATTCCGCATGTCGAAGGACGAGGTGCGCGAAATCGCGGTCAAGGGCGCGATGGTTATGCGCGACGAGGCGGCAAGGCGTCCCGGAACCGAGTGGCATTTCCAGTATTCGCCCGAGACTTTCTCCACCGCCGAGCTCGATTTCAGCATCGAGGTTTGCGAGGCCGTGATGCAGGTGCTGGCCCCCACGCCCGAACGCCCGATCATCCTCAACCTGCCCGCAACGGTAGAGGCGGCAACGCCCAATATCTACGCCGACCAGATCGAATATTTCTGCCGCAACCTGCCGAACCGCGAAAGCGCGGTAATCAGCCTGCACACCCACAATGATCGCGGCACGGGCGTTGCGGCAGCGGAACTCGGCCTGATGGCCGGCGCCGACCGTGTCGAGGGCTGCCTGTTCGGCAATGGCGAGCGGACGGGCAATTGCTGCCTCGTCACTGTGGCCCTCAACATGTACACGCAAGGGGTCAATCCGGGGCTCGACTTTTCGGACATCGACCGGATCATCGAAACGGTCGAATTCTGCAACGAACTGCCCGTGCATCAGCGCCATCCCTATGGCGGCGAATTGGTGTTTACCGCCTTTTCAGGCTCGCACCAGGATGCGATCAAGAAGGGCTTCGAGGCAAACGCCCAGCAGAATGACGAGCAATGGCGGGTCCCCTATCTGCCGATAGATCCGGCCGACCTGGGCCGCAATTACGAGGCGGTTATCCGCGTCAATTCCCAGTCGGGTAAGGGCGGTTTTGCCTGGGTACTTGAGCAGGACCAGGGCATCAAACTACCCAAGGCGATGCAGGCCGACTTCTCGAAGCACGTCCAGAAGGTGGCTGACGAACTTGGCCGTGAACTCAATGCGGCAGATATCTGGGAGGCATTCCGCAAGGCGTACCATGTCCAGACCCATCCAAAGCATTTCCAGCTGATGGATTACGAGGAAAGCCGTGCTGCCGATGGTACACGGATATTCGCAGGCAAGATTGCGGTCGACGGCCATGAGCAGAGCGTATCGGGACGCGGCAACGGCCTGATTTCTTCGGTCATGAGCACGATCCGCGACGCCTTCGGCGTTGAACTGGAAGTGTGCGACTATACAGAGCATGCCCTTGGCACCGGAACTGATGCGCGTGCAGCTGCATACCTGGAATGCCGCACGCCGGAAGGGCGCACAATCTGGGGTTGCGGGATCGATGAGGACGTCGCGACGGCCAGCGTGCGCGCGGTGCTGAGTGCCGCGAACGGAAGCGTCAGCGGCTGACCGGCGCGGGATCAGCCGATATCGCTTGGCCGCCGCAGTGCACGCGATTAATCGGTCCTGGCCCTATTTGCGCAACCTTCAAATGCCAAATTGGCGTGTCTTGCAACGGTTCGCCGCATCTTGCGCCCAAATTGGCCCTAAAATCGGCGGCGATGCTGGGAGTCTCAATTTCCTGGATGTAGGGCAGCGGCATCAGAGTGTGCGTGTGGCTCTGGCAACGGAACACGCGGCTCGGGTTGGTCGGACGAAAAGACGCAAGGCGTCGAGTTCGGCAGATTCATTTTGAAGGAGTAGCTTAATGAGTGTCACTTTCCAGAAGCCTGGCCTTCTGTTTCTGTATGCGGCACTTGCACTGCCGGTATCCGGCAGTCTGTCCGCGCAGGACCAGCAGGGGCAGACCGATAATGAGGTCCTTACAACGGTTGTGGGCACCCAAGGGCCCGAGATCGAAGGTATCATTTCCGCTCGCAGCGGCGACTTGCTGCAAATCACCACTGCTGACGGCACCAGAGCACAGGTCACCATCAATGACGAAACTGAAGTGAAGGGAACTGGCGGTTTCCTGGGCCTCAATCGCAAGAAGCTTGGCGCTGATGCCTTGCTCAATGGCCTGCCGGTTACCGTTCAGACATGGCAATCGGGCCAATCCCTTGTGGCAAGCGAGATCAAGTTCAAGAATAACGATCTTGAAACCGCAGCCATGATCCGCAACGGCACCGCGCAGCGTTTTGCCGAGCACGATGTTGCGATCGAGGAAAATGCAGTGGCAACCGAAGCGCTGCGTGGCCGGATGGGTGATATCGACAAATACAACATCAAGGGTACCACCAATGTGTATTTCGATACGGGTAAATGGAACCTGTCCTCGGCCGCACAGAACGACCTTTGCGTTGCGGCGAGCGAAGCCGAAGCGATGGAAAACGCCCTTCTACTGGTAGTCGGTTACACCGATTCAACCGGCAGTTATGAGGTCAACCAGGCGCTTAGCGAGAAGCGCGCTGGCCGCGTTCTGAACTATTTGCAGCAGGCTTGCGGCTGGAAGCCGTGGCGCATGCTGTCGCCTACAGGAATGGCGACCGCCGATCCACTGGCTGACAATAACACTGCGGAAGGCCGGGCGCAGAACCGCCGCGTTTCTGTGAATATTCTCGTCAGCAAGAGCGTTGACGGCATATAGTATTTTGCGGGGTGGGTTCGGCCCACCCCGCAATTTCGGCTACGCAACCCGGCTGGCGGGAGAGCCGCCGCTTTTTCCGCGTCATGACGCAGGGCTGAAACGCGGGTTAGGCTTGGCACGCCCACGCTGCCAATTTCGCTAATAATCCCGCACAAGCCGTCTCCCACCGCAAGTTTTCCTTGTCAGGACAGTGCCGCATGTGGTGCATGCACAGGCACTTGCCGCAGGGAGAGCCGATTATGACCGAAGAGATCCTCGAACCCGATCTGCCGATCATCGATCCGCATCACCATCTGTGGGACTTGCGGCCATTGGTCGCGGCCTTTCCCGAGCCGCATCATCCCTTCATCGCTGCACTGCTCGACAACGCCTATTACACTTTTGACGGCCTGCATGCCCATCTCACCAGCGGCCACAACGTCATCGGCACCGTGTTCATGGAATGTGGCGCATTCTACCGTGCTGACGCCGATGATGCTTTCAAGGTCGTGGGCGAAGTCGAGTTTGTGAATGGCGTCGCTGCCCAATCTGCATGCGGGCTGTATGGCAATCTGCGCGCCTGTGCCGCGATCATCGGCCATGCCGATCTGCGATTGGGCGAGCGGGCTGCCGATGTGCTGGAGGCGCTCAGGGCCGCCGCACCCGATCGCTTTCGCGGGATCCGCCACCAGGCCGCATGGGATAATGATCCGGAGGTGCTGGGCGCGCCTTTCCATGCCCCTGAGGGGCTCTATCTGGACGCAAAGTTCCGCGAAGGCTTTGCGCAGCTGGGCAAGCAGGGTCTCACCTTTGACGCCTGGCTGCTCGAACCGCAGATTCCCGATGTGATCGACCTGGCCAATGCCTTTCCCGATCAACCGATCTGCCTTGACCATTGCGGTACACCGCTGGGCATTGCGAGCTATCACGGCAGGCTGCACGAGCGCTTCGATATCTGGCGCCACAATATCCGCGAGCTGGCGAAATGCGAAAATGTGGTGGTCAAGCTAGGCGGCCTCGCGATGGCTTTTTGCGGCCTGCCCGAAAAGGGTCCGGCGGCGGGGATGAACTCGGAAGACCTGGGCGCCTTGTGGAGACCTTACATCGAAACTTGCATCGAGGCCTTCGGGCCCGAACGCGCAATGTTCGAAAGCAATTACCCGGTCGACTATTGGGGCGCCGATTATGCGGTGCTGTGGAACGCATTCAAACGGATCACTCGCGGTGCCAGTGCGGATGAGAAGCGCGCGCTCTATGCCGGCAATGCTGCGCGCTATTATGGTATCGAGCACATTCTGCCTGCGCGGTGACGCTACGGCATCGGGTGTTTTTACGGCCTAGCAAATTCGCACACTCGACAGGGGCGCCAACGCTGCTTACTTCGCTCGCAAAACGCCCATTCCAACGGAGTTCCCGATGGCTCTTCCTGCCCCATTCGACCGCCTGCGCCTGCCCCTGATCGGCTCGCCGCTATTCATAGTGTCCGGCCCTGAACTGGTAATCGCGCAGTGCAAGGCAGGGGTCATTGGCAGCTTTCCCGCGCTCAACGCGCGCCCGCAGGCGTTGCTCGACGAATGGCTGCACCAGATCACCGAGGAACTGGCCAAGCACAATCGAGAAAACCCAGATCGCCCGGCAGCGCCCTTTGCCGTCAACCAGATCGTCCACAAATCGAACGACAGGCTTGAGCAGGACATGGCGTCTTGCGAAAAATGGCAGGTTCCAATGGTGATCACCTCGCTCGGTGCGCGAACGGAGATCTTCGACGCAGTGCGCAATTGGGGCGGGATCACCATGCATGACGTGATCAACAATGCCTTTGCCCGCAAGGCGATCGAAAAAGGTGCCACGGGCCTTATTCCTGTCGCGGCTGGCGCGGGCGGGCATGCCGGCGTGCAGTCACCCTTCGCGCTGATGCAGGAAATCCGCGAATGGTTTGAGGGCCTGGTTGCACTGTCCGGCTCGATCGCCAATGGCTACTCCATTCTTGCGGCGCAGGCGATGCGGGCGGATTTCGCCTACGCAGGCAGCGCATTTATCGCGACACGAGAGGCCAATGCTGACCAGGGCTACAAGGAAGGAATTGTAGCGGGCAGCGCGGAGGGTATCGTTTATACGAACCTGTTCACCGGGGTTCACGGCAATTACCTGCGCAGTTCGATCGAAGCCGCCGGGCTCGATCCCAATGATTTGCCGCAAAGCGATCCCAGCAAGATGAATTTCGGCAGCGGCGGCAACACCAAGGTCAAGGCGTGGAAGGACATCTGGGGATCGGGGCAGGGCGTCGGCGCGATCAAGTCAATCAATTCGGTTGAAGACCTGGTGGCGCGTTTCGAACGCGAATACCATGCCGCCAAAGCGGAGCTCGAAGCGAAGTCCGCTTACAAAAGCTGGATCAACTAGGTCGAATTCCACAGCGATTCAGCCATCGCGTCAAGCTCGCTGAAATCGAAGCCAGTGCCAAGCGGGTCATTGCGGTTGAGCAACATTCGCCGCTGCTCATCAAGCAACCGCCTGCGCAAGGCGTTCTGTAGCAGCGTCAGCCGCATCAGAACCTCAATCAATGCAGCACGCATGTCAATCGAACGCATTTGAACCCAGCGTGCCTCGATGCCCCCTACCCGCTCGATCACCATCGCGTTGTAATCGCGGTGCGGCCCGCGATGCAGCGGCATACCCAGGCGCACGGCGCTGGCTTCTGTAGCCGGAAGCAGCAGCCCGTTCGCACGAAAATCGTCGAACCCGACCTGTTTTTCGCCGATATAGTCGAACATCCGCCCGAAGCAGCGCTTTGTCAGCAGCTGGCGAGGAAGCAAATGATGGCGCTGGAGCGACGGATCATGGCCCGGCGCGCCCCGGCGGTTGACTGCGTGGAATGGCAAGCGCGGGCGGTTGGCCTGTTGCGCCGCGGAAGGCACTCCTGCCCGCCGCACCATTCGCCTCAGCCTGCCTTTACGCAAATAAGCTTGCAGTCCGCCGAAGGCTCAAGCCGCAAGTGCTGACCTTCGGGTCCGATGATCTGTTCTGGCCGCTCTAATGCGCCGGCCAAGACAAGCTGGTTGATCAGCCGCACTCCAAGCCGGGTCGCCGCAACCTTGTCGGCCACCAGTTCTGGCTCAATGAACAGCTCCTGCCCGATCAGGAAATCGAGCCCCACACTTTGCATTCCGCCGCCCGCCATTTCGCGGAACGCGGTTAAGCCCAGGGCAGGAAACGCACCGCCTTCTAACCAAGCCGCCATCGTCGATTCAAAGTAACGACGCCCGATTACGCTCGATGATGGGGGCCAGGCAATTGCCCGGGCATGCTCGAAATGCTGAACGAGATCGCGCGCCAGAGCCAGCATTCCCCGCAAGACCGGCAAGATTGCTTCCCCGCCTGCCATATGGCCACCAGCCACCAGCCGCACCGCCTCAAATTCCGAGACATTTTGCAGATCGTCACAGTCAAACCGGTGATTGGCCTCAGGCGGTTCGAGCCCCGTACCAGGTGCGAGACCTTCGAGATCGAACGTTAGCCCATCGCGTAAAAGCTCGACCCATATCTGGTCCTCGGCAAGCGCCTCGCCTTGTAAAGCGGTGACGGGACTGGCGGTGTCGAGCTCATCGAGTACGCGAAGACCGGGCCGGCGGACCGGGTCCAGGGTTAGCGACACAGACGGATGAGATTCGACGAATTCGTATATCGCCGCGCGATCGGGGCGTGAACCGCGCGAAAAGAGCAGAAAGACTCCCCGCATGGTCAGCGGCCGCGCATGATTGTTCGCGTCTTCACCCACATTTACGTCCAGACCCCGGCCCCCTTCCCGTGCACCAATCAGCAGGATTGTGACTCGAATCCTCTTCAACGTCGAGTCCTGTTTCCAGAATTACATCCAAATCGATTCTATTAATTCAATAAATTCCAATAGTTATACCTTCAGCTAGCGCAGATCCCAGTTGTTCGGCTGTGTCGAGGCTTTCTTTCGGGGGAGATTTAGGCGCGAGGATTTCCGCCGGTGTTTGCGCATCGAGATTGACGATCACATGTTCGGCCACCCTGCGCAGGCGCCAACCGGTCGCTATCCGGTCAATCTGGCGCTGCGCAACCTCACCGTCAGAACCTGCCGCGATGATGGTGGCATAGGCTCGGCCCTCTATTTTGCCCAGCACCGGGTAATAGCAACGATCAAACATCTCCTTCATCAACCCGCTCATGGTCGCGAGATTTTCTGGACAGGCGAAGAGGTAAGCGGATGCCTGCAACAAATCGTCAGGCCTGACCTGGTCGGCGCGAATAAGGCGCCCTGTTGAACCAGCCCCCCTGGCCGCCGCCTGCGCCAGCGCCTCGCTCGCTCCGGTGCGGCTGTGCCATGCGATAAGGAGATAAGGGTCTGGCATATGGCACAGCAAAGGGATCGACATGCGGAAAGTCAATCGTCCAGCCTTCTCCCGCCGGGTGCAATGGGATAGTGCGTGGTTATGGCTTCCCGTTCGATCTCGCATGTCTTGGGCATCTCGTCTTCACTTTCCGGCCGCGCATGGCTTTGGCGCGGAGGGAATATGGAAATCGGTACCGGCGTGGCCGGGTTGGAAGATGACATACTGACGCAGTTGCTGCTCACCCGTGGCGTCAAGCGTGAGGACGTGGCTCGCCATCTTTCGCCAACACTGCGCGAATTCCTGCCTGACCCCAGTGAGTTCCGTGACATGGACGCGGCAGCCGAGCGCATCGTGCAAGCGGTATTGGGCAATGAAGCGATCACTATCTATGGCGATTATGACGTGGACGGAGCCACCAGCGCTGCTCTGCTGGTAAACCTGCTGCGTGAACTGGGTGCGAACGTCGACTATTATATCCCTGACCGCCTCCTGGAAGGGTATGGCCCCAGTGGCGAAGCGCTCGTCAAACTGTCGGAACAAGGGTCGAGCCTGATCATCACGGTTGACTGCGGGGCAATGGCGCATGATGCATTGAAGCAAGCCCATGACGCGGGCGTGGACGTCATCGTGGTCGACCATCACAAATGTTCCCCGGAATTGCCGGTTACTGCGGCGATGGTAAACCCCAACCGCCTCGACGAATCCGACCTTGCAGCGCAGCACGGCCACCTTGCCGCGGTGGGCGTGGCATTCCTGCTCGCCATTGCCCTCAACCGGACGCTGCGCAAACGCGGCTTCTTCGATGATCGGAGCGAACCCAACCTGATCAGCCTGCTTGATCTGGTTGCGCTGGGCACAGTGGCCGATGTGGCTGCGCTCCATGGGCTCAATCGCGCCTTTGTAGCGCAAGGGCTCAAGGTCATGGCACTGCGCGAACGCATTGGCATGTCAGCATTGATCGATGCAAGCCGGCTCAAGCGCGCGCCGCAGTGCAGCGATCTGGGATTTGCCCTTGGGCCCCGCATCAACGCCGGTGGGCGGGTGGGCGAATCGACGCTTGGTGTACGTCTGCTGACCACCAGCGACCCTGAAGAAGCACGCGAGATTGCCGAACAGCTCTCCCAACTCAATGAAGCGCGGCGGGGGATCGAAGCCGATGTGCAGCAAGCCGCCGAGGCGCAAATCGGCAGCCAGCACAACCGATCGGTTCTGTTGCTGTCCGGCACGGGCTGGCATCCCGGCGTGATCGGAATCGTCGCTGGCCGGATCAAGGAAAAGACCGGCAAGCCGAGCATTGTCGTCGCCATTGATGAGGCCGCAGATACCGGCAAGGGATCGGGGCGATCGATCTCCGGCGTCGATCTGGGGGCCGCCATCATTGCCGCACGCGAGGCCGGGCTGCTTGTAGCGGGTGGAGGACACGCCATGGCCGCAGGTATGACCGTGGAACGCGGCCAGATCGATCTGCTCAGAGAATTTCTGGACAATCGGCTTGCACGCGATGTTTCGCGGGCATTGGAAAGCCAGGCGATGCAGCTTGATCTCGCCGTTACGCCGGGAGGGTTGACGCCGGAATTCGTCGAAACACTAGAGCGCGCCGGTCCGTTCGGGGTTGGCTGGCCCGCCCCCCGTGTTGCGGTGGGACCGGTGAGGATCATCAAGGCGGACATTGTGGGTAAGGATCACCTGCGAGTGATAGCGGCGGGCGAAGACGGTCGCTCACTCAAGGCAATCGCCTTCCGCGCTGCGGAAACCGACATGGCACAAACGCTGCTGCACCGCGCGCAAGGGCGCCGGTTTCATCTCGCCGGAAGGGTCAAGATCGATGACTGGGGCCCCCGCCCGCAAGCCGAATTGCACCTCGAGGATGCGGCCTTCGCGGATTGAAGCAAATGCAGGGTTGACCACAATCGCGCGCGCCCCTATTGGCGCGCTCTCCAAGCGAGCGTGGCCCCTTCGTCTAGCGGTCTAGGACGCCGCCCTTTCACGGCGGAAACACGGGTTCGATTCCCGTAGGGGTCACCACTTCGCATTGCAACGGCACCATGTTTGCCAACTCAACGGCCCCTTCGTCTAGCGGTCAGGACGCGGCCCTCTCACGGCTGAAACACGGGTTCGATTCCCGTAGGGGTCACCAAGCCGCCATATTCCTGTGGTCACCAAGCAAGCCGGGGACAGTTGCCACTTGGCGCTTTTCTGGCCGCCCGGTTCTGGTATGGCCCGCTGCGCATGGATGATCGCCAAACCCATCCGGTTACCGGCATTCTGATCGCGCTGGCAGCGGGTATTACGCTGATTGCGCTGGGCATCGACTTTTGGGTGGTGTTCGGGACCGTTCTGCTGTGGGTAGGGACGCTTTATCTCACCGGTTCGCGCCCTCCGCCATACACACCACCAGAGCGATCGGGAGCAATCTCACGCGAGAATATGGGCGAATTGATCGAGCACTCGGCCACGCCATTGCTGCTGATTGAGAGCGGCAAGGTCGCCGTCGCAAACAGGGCCGCCAAGCGAGTGCTCGGTGATCATATCGTGGGACAGGACACGCGCATGGCATTTCGCCAGCCCGAAGCGGTCAAATTGCTTGGCAAAAACCGCAGCGGTTCCGCTATTGTCAGGGGTCTCGTCAGGCGACGCGACATCTGGCGCATAAACCGGCAGATGATCGGCCCGGAACTCTCGGCCCTTGAGCTCGTCAGTCTCACTGCTGAGGCTGATATCAGCCGTGCACACACCGATTTTGTCGCCAATGCCAGTCATGAACTGCGCACTCCGCTGGCATCGATCATCGGTTATGTGGAAACGCTGCGTGAAGACGATTCCGGGCTCGACACGCAAACCGCGCAAAAATTCCTCGATACGATCCTGCGCGAGGCCAAGCGATTGCAATCTCTTGTCAGCGATCTGATGTCACTCTCGCGGATCGAAGCGGAAAAGCATGATCAGCCGACCGAAGTCATCGAACTGGCCCAACTGATCGAGCGCGCAGCCCGTGATGCAGCCGGAAATGAACGGGTCAATCGGCTCCACTTCAGCACCAATCCGACCGTGCATATCCGCGGCGACGCACAACAGATCGAACAGTTGATGCGCAACCTCGTGGACAATGCGCTTAAATATGGCAGCCCGGGCACGCCAGTGAGTGTCGAGCTGAACCGTGCTAGCGATGGCCAGGCACAACTGATCGTTACGGATCAAGGTGAAGGCATCGCGCCTGAACATCTGCCGCATCTCACGCGCCGCTTTTACCGCACCGATCCGGGGCGCAGCCGTGCCTCTGGCGGAACCGGGCTTGGCCTGGCAATTGTCAAACACATTGTTGAACGTCATCGCGGCCGGCTCGACATCGAGAGCAAGCCTGGCGAAGGAACCGTGGTAGTGGTCCGTATTCCAGCCGCATCCAGCGATGCCGAAGAAATGTCATGAAAATGTCTTTTTTCTTTAACATTGCGGTTGCAAGCGGACTCAAAATTCGTTCAACCACGCCAATCGGAGCGGTTCTACCCCAAACTGAAACACACGCGGCTTAAGCGCAAAGACCGGCTTTGATGCGCCAGCCGGGCAGGAACGAATGCAAGTACAGGTCCCAGCAGCACACCAATGACATCGATTACCCTGCTCTTGATTGCTTTCGGCCTGGCGCTTGCCGGATGGCTGGCGGCGCGTGCGCGCGCCTGGAGTTTTCAGCGCGACTCCGGCGTCCGGCGGCTGGCGGCGCGCCCCAATTACCACGCCTGGTATGTGGCGCTTTGGATCGCTGTGCCATTGCTCGCTTTTACGGTGTTTTGGTCGCTGATCGAGCCGCAACTGATCTTGCGGAGTGTGCTTGCCACTCCGGCAGCGCAGAGTTTGCCCGAATTCGGTTTCGAGCGCGAATCCCTTCTCGCCGAAGCGCGTGCAGCCACCGCAGGAGGCAACGCTGCCTTGTTCAACCCGGGTGCCGAAGCGTTTGTTGGACCTTTTAGCGAAGCGATTCAGAAATACCGTCTGATAGGGATTGCAATCGCAGCCGCCATAGCGCTTGCGACAGGGGTGTTTGCTTTCCTGCGCGTAAAGCCCGATTTTACCGCTCGCACACGGGTAGAACGAACAGTGATGATCGTGCTGCTGCTGGCATCACTTGTCGCCATTCTGACAACGTTTGGCATCTTCATCAGCCTGGTGTTTGAAACGGTGCGATTCTTTGGAATGGTTTCGCCGATTGATTTTCTCTTCGGCACATTCTGGGGGCCGGACCCGATGAGCAATCCGGAAAATCCGGACCCTTCACGATACGGCGCTATACCGCTTTTCTGGGGCACGATTTACATCGGTGCAATCATCGCCATGATCGTTGCGATCCCGCTTGGATTGATGAGCGCGATTTACCTCACACAATATGCCGATCCGCGCCTGCGGGCGTGGCTAAAACCTGCGCTCGAAATTCTCGCGGGCGTGCCCACCGTGGTCTATGGCTATTTTGCTGCACTCACAGTTGCCCCAGCGATCCGCGACGCAGCCATGGCAGTGGGCATCAGCAACGCGTCAAGCGAGAGCGCGCTTGCTGCTGGCGTGGTCATGGGGGTGATGATCATTCCCTTCGTTTCGTCGATGGCGGATGACAGCATCGCTGCCGTGCCAGGCGCCATGCGCGACGGCAGCCTGGCACTCGGCGCGACAACTTCGGAAACCATCCGCCGCGTGATTGTGCCCGCCGCCCTGCCCGGCATTGTTGGCGGCGTTATGCTGGCGATCAGCCGCGCGATCGGTGAAACCATGATCGTAGTGATGGCCGCAGGCGCCGCCGCCAACCTCACCGCCAATCCGCTGGAAGCAATGACCACGGTAACATTCCAGATCGTTGCGATGCTCACCGGTGAAGGCAGTTTTGACCATCCTGCCACGCTTAGCGCTTTTGCCCTGGGCCTGGTCCTGTTCCTCGTGACGCTGGGGCTTAACTTTATCGCCCTGCGTGTCGTCAAGCGGTTCCGCGAAGCCTATGAGTAACGCCCCCACCAACCAGGAAGGCCTCGCACCCACCCGCAGCGAGGTGTTCCACAAGCGGCTCCAGAAGCGCTATGCTGCCGAACGTCGCTTCAAGCTGGCCGGGCTCAGCGCGGTGCTGATATCGGTGGCGGTATTGATCTTCCTGCTCGGCAATATGACATACAACGGCCTGGGCGGTTTCCAGCGGGCCGAACTCGAAGTGACAATCGATTTTCCCGCTTCCGGCATTTCGGGCGATGCCAGCACGCTGAACAAGGATGGCGGGCTTCAGACACTGCAATCTCAGGGCCTGGCTGAGGTAGTGGCATTTTATGCCGAGCAATCGCTCGGCAGCGAGGCTGCAAGCGGCCTCAGTAATGAGGCCTGGCGCGATGTTGCCGATCAACTGATAAAGAATCCACAACTGCTTCGGGGCACCCATACCTTCAGCCTGCCCGCCAACAACAACCTCGCCTCTGGCCTCAACAACGAAGGGTCGGCCGAAATGCAGGCGCTGGCCGACAGGCTTGAGGCAGATGGTAAGCTGGCGAACAAATTTGACCCCGGATTTTTAAGCCGTGCCGATGCCACCAGCCCGCAAAATGTGGGTATCTGGGGTGCGCTCAAAGGCTCAATCCTCACTATGATTGTCACCTTGCTGCTGGCATTTCCCATCGGCGTTCTGGCGGCCCTTTACCTTGAGGAATACGCCCCCAAGAACCGATGGACCGATGTGATCGAAGTTTCGATCAACAACCTTGCAGCAGTGCCTTCGATCATCTTCGGCCTGCTGGGCCTGGCAGTGTTCCTGTGGATCTTTCCAAATTATCGTTCGGCTCCGCTTATTGGCGGTATGACGCTGGCCCTGATGACCATGCCGGTGATCGTGATTTCAGGCCGAAATGCGATCAAGGCTGTTCCACCATCTATACGCGACGGCGCGCTGGCGATCGGAGCTTCCCCGATACAGGTGGTGTTCCATCATGTGCTGCCGCTCGCATTGCCGGGCATCCTAACCGGCACCATTATCGGCATGGCGCGCGCATTGGGCGAAACCGCGCCGCTGCTGATGATCGGTATGCGCGCGTTTGTCGCCAGCGCGCCAGAGGGCTTCACATCGCCTGCCACCGTGTTGCCGGTTCAGATCTTCCTGTGGTCTGACGAGGTCAACCGCGGCTTTGTCGAGCGCACCAGCGCGGCAATCATTATCCTCCTGCTGTTCCTTTTGCTAATGAACGGCCTCGCGATCTACCTCCGCAACAAATTCGAGAAGAAGTGGTGACAGCAATCCATCCCGGACTAGAGATCGTCAATCCCAAGATGCGTGCCCAAGACGTATCGGTTTTCTATGGCGACAAACAGGCGATCGACAATGTTTCGATCGACATTCCCGCACGCCATGTCACGGCCTTTATCGGCCCCTCGGGGTGCGGCAAATCGACCTTCCTGCGCGCGCTCAACCGGATGAATGACACCATCCCCACTGCTCGCGTGGAAGGCACCATCGAACTTGATGGTGAGGACATTTACCGCTCTGGCATGGACGTGGTGCAACTGCGCGCCCGCGTGGGCATGGTTTTCCAGAAGCCCAACCCATTTCCCAAGTCGATCTTTGAAAATATCGCCTACGGGCCTCGTATTCACGGCCTGGCAGAAGCCAAGGATGAACTTGAGGAGGTAGTCGAGAAATCGCTCACGCGCGCCGGTCTGTGGGAAGAAGTGAAGGACCGGCTGCAAGACAGCGGGACCGCGCTGTCAGGCGGACAGCAACAGCGCCTCTGCATCGCACGCGCGATCGCTGTAGATCCCGAAGTTATTCTGATGGACGAGCCATGCTCAGCGCTTGACCCGATCGCCACTGCGAAGATCGAGGAACTGATCGCCGAGCTGACCGATCGCTATGCCATCGTGATCGTGACTCACTCGATGCAGCAGGCCGCGCGAGTATCGCAGCGTACGGCCTTCTTTCACCTTGGCAAGGTTGTCGAGTACGGTCAGACTTCCGACATATTCACCAATCCGATCGAAGAACGGACCAAGGACTACATCACAGGACGGTACGGATAATGGCCGAGCACACAGTCAAGGCATTCGACGAAGACATTACCCGCTTGCGGGGGTTGATCGCGGAGATGGGTGGCCTTGCAGAGGTCGCTCTGCAAGAGGCACTCGATGCGCTGGTACGCGGCGACGAAGATCTTGGCAGCAAGATCGTGGCACGCGACAAGAAAATCGATGCGCTCGAAATGGAAGTCGACAAGCTCGCCGTGCGGGTGATCGCGCTGCGCGCGCCGATGGCTGATGATTTGCGCGAAGTGATCGCCGCATTGAAGATTGCCGGCGTGGTTGAGCGGATCGGCGATTATTCGAAAAACATTGCCAAGCGTGTGGGTGCGATCGAGGATCGCAAGCGCTTCGAACCGCTGACCCTGCTGCCTGCAATGGGCGAGCTTGCCGCCGAAATGGTGCATGATGTGCTCACCGCCTATGCCGCGCGTGACCCCGAACTTGCACGCGAAGTTATCGCCGCCGACAACAAGGTCGATGCATTTTATGACAGCATTTTTCGCAATCTTGTCAGCCATATGGTCGAGAATCCTTCGACCATTTCGAGCGCTGCTCAACTGCTGTTTGTCGCCCGCAATATCGAACGGATAGGCGACCATGCGACCAACGTGGCCGAGATGGTGCATTTTGCAGCGACGGGTACTTATCCGCCCGATCATGACGATTGACATCAATCTGTCTTGAAAGTGACATAGGGACGGTATTGTAGTCGCGCATCATAGGAGCGAAGCGCACAATGTCCGCTGCCAAACTGCTGCTTGTCGAAGATGATCCAGCCCTGTCGGAATTGCTCGAATATCGCTTTTCCAACGAAGGCTATGACGTGCGCTGCACCGCCGATGGCGACGAAGCACTGATACTGGCCGCAGAAGAACTGCCTGACCTGATTATTCTTGACTGGATGATCGAAGGCACCAGCGGCATCGAGGTCTGCCGCCGGTTGCGGCGTGAAAAGCATACAGCGCATGTCCCGATCATCATGTTGACCGCGCGCGAGGCCGAGGATGATCGGGTGCGCGGCCTTGAAACCGGGGCTGACGATTACCTCACCAAGCCGTTCAGCCCGCGCGAATTGCTCGCCCGTGTTGCCGCTGTGATGCGCCGCATCCGCCCGGTTCTGGCGGGTGAGACGATCAGCGTTGGCGACCTCAAGCTCGATCCGGTGGCGCACAAGGTGCAGCGGCGCGGCAAGGATCTGAAGCTTGGCCCAACTGAATATCGTCTGCTCAAGTTCTTCATGGAAAGCCCGGGCCGGGTTTTCAGCCGCGGGCAATTGCTCGACGGTGTATGGGGTACGGGCAGCGATATAGAGCTGCGCACGGTGGACGTGCATATCCGCCGATTACGCAAGGCAATCGAGATTGACAGCGCGAAAGACCCGGTGCGGACGGTGCGTTCGGCCGGATATGCACTCGAAGCGGTTTAGGTTGAGCCACCGGGCGCGCTTGCCAGCAAATCCCCCAGTATCAGCGTTCCGATCAGCAGGAAAACGGCACCGATCCCGCGATCGACCCAGCATCGCGTCTCCGGGCGACCCAGCGTGCTGGCGAGCTGGCGCCCGGCAAATATGTAGAGCGCACCCACGATCAGGTCGATGACCAGTGCGACGATGGCCAGCAGGGCAATCTGCCACCCGATGGATTTAGCCGGATCGACGAAGGGCGGGACCAACGCGACCATGTAAATCAGGGATTTGGGGTTGCCGATCGCAACCAAGATTCCATCACGAAAGGCATGGCGCGAGGCTTTGTCCGTGGCCGCCATATGCCCTTCCACAGCCTTGAAGGAGTGGTGGATAGCTTTGATGCCGAGCCATATCAGGTAGGCCACACCTGCCAGCGCAAGGACGTGGAAGGCGATCGGATATGCCTTGGCCAGCGTTCCCAGCCCGAGCGCCGCAAGCACCCACCACACACCGTAACCGATCTGCATTCCCATCAAGGCTGCCCAGCCAGAGCGCGTGCCGCGCCAGATTGCCTGCCCCATGACGAAGGTCATCGACACGCCGGGAATGATGCTGGTCATCCCGGTTACGATGATGAATGCCAAGAGTTTTTCGAGATCTAGCATGGTCGGCGCGCGCTAGCTCCGGGATCAATGGAAGTCACGCGATTTGGGAAGAATCCGCAAATTGCGTGGGTGTCCGCAGCCGGATGAAGGCCGCTCGTCGATAAGATCGCGTGGTCTGGTCATCGGCGGTTGGCGCCCGGCTAGCGGGCTGCTGACATGATCGGCGTGCGCGATAGGCGAAGCCAGCAAATCGTCAGCCAGGCCGTAAAGCGCATCGGTCCCATCGGTCAGGCGCTGCGCGATCACATGGATCACCTCGTCATCATATTCGACCCGGCCGCGCACCTCCATCAACCGCGCTCCCATGATCACCTTGCGCTGCTTCTCCATCAGGTCCGGCCAGATCACCAGATTGGCAACCCCCGTCTCGTCTTCCAGCGTGATGAAGCACACGCCCTTGGCCGATCCGGGCCGCTGGCGTATCAGCACCAGCCCGGCGATCTGCACCATGGAGCGGAGCTTGCGTTCCCTGAGGTCGCAGGCGCGTGCAAAGCCGCGTTCGGCAAGGCTGGCACGCAGGAAGGCCATCGGATGCGCCTTCAGGCTAAGGCGCGTGGTCTGGTAATCAGCCACCACCTCTTCGCTCAATGGCATTTGCGGCAATTGCGTGCGCGCCTGTTCCGCGCCCTCGTCACGCTCGGCTGCCGCCTTGAACAGCGGCAGATCGGGCGCAGCAATCAGGCTGCGGGCATCCCATAGCGCCTGCCGCCGCGATAGCCCAAGCGAGGTAAAGCAATCCGCGCTGGCAAGCCGTTCGATATGCGCCGGAGACAATCCCGCCCGCGCACGCAGATCGGCGATGTCGCGGAAAGGCCCGCCCGCCTCGCGGCTTGCCACCAGTGCGGCAGCGACATGTTCAGGCAGCCCGTCGATCTGCCTGAGGCCGAGGCGCAGGGCCAACGTGCCCGCCTTCTCCAGCGTGTTGTCCCACATCGAATGGTTCACATCGGCAGACAGCACTTGCACGCCGTGTTCGCGCGCGTCGCGCACAATCTGAGCCGGGGCATAGAAGCCCATCGGCTGCGAATTGAGCAGCGCGCAGGCGAAGGCAGCCGGGAAATGGCATTTGAGCCAGCTTGAGACATAGACCAGATGCGCGAAGCTGGCGGCGTGGCTTTCCGGAAAGCCATATTCGCCGAAGCCCTTGATCTGGTTGAAGCAGCGCATGGCAAAATCGGGGTCATAGCCACGCGCGACCATCCGCCCCACCATCATATCCTCCAACTCGTGCACCATGCCTCGGCTGCGAAAGGTTGCCATTGCCTTTCTCAGCCGGTTGGCTTCGGCACCGGTGAATTTCGCGGCGTCGAGCGCGATTTTCATCGCCTGTTCCTGGAAGATCGGCACCCCAAGCGTGCGCGCGAGGATGCTGGAAAGCTCGTCAGGCGGGCCGTGTTCAGGCGCCGGGGCCGGAATTTCCACCGCTTCCGCACCGCGCCGCCGCTTGAGGTAGGGGTGCACCATGTCCCCCTGGATCGGGCCGGGCCGGACAATCGCGACCTGGATCACCAGATCATAGAATTCGCGCGGTCGCAGCCGCGGCAGCATGTTCATCTGCGCCCGGCTTTCGACCTGGAATACGCCGAGCGAATCCCCTTTGCGCAGCATGGCGTAGGTTTCCATATCCTCGCGCGGCACAGTGGCGAGTGTCAGTGCGCGGCCATGATGCATCTCCAGCAGGTCAAAGCATTTCCTGATGCAGGTGAGCATGCCCAGCGCCAGCACATCGACCTTGAGGATGCCGAGCGCTTCGATGTCATCCTTGTCCCATTCGATGAAGCTGCGATCGGGCATGGCGCCATTACCGATCGGCACGGTTTCGGTAAGCGGGTTCTGCGTGAGGATGAAGCCGCCGACATGCTGGCTGAGATGGCGCGGCATGCCGATTATCTGCTCGGCCAGCTTGATTACGCGGCGCAAGTGCGGATCACTGATGTCCATGCCGGTTTCAGCGACATGCTTCTCACCGATCTCGCGGCCATAGCTGCCCCATATGGTGCGTGCGAGCGCGCTGGTAGCATCCTCGCTCAGCCCCATCGCCTTGCCGACCTCGCGGATTGCCATGCGCGGGCGGTAATGGATCACCGTCGCGCATAGCCCTGCGCGGTGGCGACCATATCTGCGATAGATATACTGGATCACCTCCTCGCGCCGCTCATGCTCGAAATCGACATCGATATCGGGCGGCTCCTTGCGCTCTTCCGAAATGAAGCGATCGAACAGCAACTGGTGCTTGGCCGGATCGACGCTGGTAATCTCGAGGCAATAACACACCGCCGAATTGGCGGCGCTGCCGCGCCCCTGGCACAGGATCGGCGGATCGACCGAGCGCGCGTAATCGACGATACCCTTGATGGTGAGGAAATAGCGCGCGAGATCGAGCTTGGCGATCAACCCGAGCTCACGTTTCAATGTAT
Organism: Altererythrobacter chaiwopuensis; assembly: GCF_054957755.1. Taxonomy (NCBI): domain Bacteria; kingdom Pseudomonadati; phylum Pseudomonadota; class Alphaproteobacteria; order Sphingomonadales; family Erythrobacteraceae; genus Altererythrobacter; species Altererythrobacter chaiwopuensis. The sequence goes on along the minus strand of NZ_JBTXJG010000001.1, from coordinate 1,726,763 downwards.
TGTCGACGTTCTCGGGAATGCCTTCGGGATAGCGCCCCCTCGCCCCCTTCCAGGTTTCACCTTCGAGATATTGCTGCGGCGTCATGCCGTCAGGGTAGATCTCTTCGGGGTATTCGTAGCGCAGCTCGTCGAGGCTGAAACGGCAGGCATCAGCCACCTCGCGCGCGGCAGCAATCGCATACGGCCAGCGCGCGAACAGGCGTTGCATTTCCGCAGGCGATTTGAGATGGCGTTCGGCATTGGCGGCAAGCAGATGTCCTGCCTGCGCAACCGTGGTCTTGTGCCGGATCGCCGTCATCACATCCTGCAGCGGACGCTTGTCAGGCGTGGCGTAATGCACGTCATTGGTAGCCAGCAGGGTGAGGCCGTTCTCGCGTGCCAACGCATCAAGCCGGGTGATCCGCGCCACATCATCGCCGCGATAGAGATAGCTCGCGGCGAGGTGGCGCAGGGTGGGCAGCCCGGCCACAAGATGCGGCAACAGATCGGTGAATTGCCCTGAAACCGTCTCCGGCAGTTCGCGACCGTTAAGCGCGACCACATTGTTTGCCCATGCGGGCACCGTGCACTTCACCTCCAGGTTGGCAGGCGGCAGCAGGATCAGCTGCACGCCCTCACTGTGTTCAGCAAGCATGGGCAGTGAAATCTCGCACGCGCCCTTGCCCTGCCATTCACCCTCGAGCGTGGTCATCCGTCCGGCACTGATCAACCGGCACAGACGCCCATAGGCGGCACGGTCCTGCGGATAGGCAAGGAAGGTTAGCCCCTCGACCGTTTCGATCCGTGTGCCGATTACCGGGCGCAACTTGAGTGCTTTCGCCTCGGTATGGGCCCGCACCACGCCGGCCATGGAATTGGCGTCGGCAATTCCCACGGCGTCATAGCCAAGCGCGCGGGCGCGAGTCACGAGATCGACTGCATCCGATGCCCCGCGCAGAAAGCTGAAACAGCTTGCCAGTCCCAGCTCGACAAATGGTGCGCGCCGGGGAAGCTCGATCGTGTCAGGATCAAGCTCAGTCCGGCGTTTGGCAGGGGTCAGCGGTACATCTGGCATAGATCACAGGGCGACTGGTGTAATTACCAGGTCGACCCTATGTTCACTATATGTTCCTAGCTGGGATTTCAATGGGCAGTGGGCCCGACGATACACCGAAATCAGGCAGCCTTTTCGCCCCTGCCCTGCGCTTTCTTCTGCCTGAGCCGTTCACTGTAGAGGTGCTCAATCACCGCCGGGTGCATCTTGCCATCAAACGCGATACCCGCATATTTACCGTCGACCCAAACAAACTTGCCTACCGGAGTATGGATTCCCTTGATCCGCAGCAGAATGCTTTCACCTATTTCGGCAAAGCCAGGGCTTCCCTTGACCTTGCACCCGCCTTCCGAAACATCGATCACTTCGACATAAAGAGGGCGCGAGCGCGAACGACCCTTGACCAACATCTCAAGCAGCTTGCGTTCGGATGAGCGGGATGATGCGATCTTTTTCATGCGCGTATCATGACGGAAACTGGTAAAGAAATGTCTAGTGGTGATTTCTATTACTTTATCGTGACTTGACTATTAACCGTAGAGCCCGTGCAGATACCAGAGGGGCAAACCGCCGCGCCCGTCACCCACCAGCCCTTGGCGATAGATCCAGTAGCGGCGCCCCCGTTCGTCCTCTATCCGGTAGTAATCACGCAGACGCGCGTTCGAGCGTTCGCGCCACCATTCAGGCGCGATCCGTTCGGGCCCTTCCACCCGCACGACTTCGCAGACTGTACCGCGCCAACGGAACGCGCGTGGATAGCCGTCAGGCGTGGCATAAAGCACCGCGATCGCCTCAGGCCGGTCGAGCAGTTTGAGTGGGCGCTGGTGAAACGCCAGTTCGCCCTGACTGGCAGGTTCAGGCTGCAGTGGTAACTGCCAGCGCTGCGCGCGTTCGGGCAAGTGGCTGGCATACGGCACCGGGCGGCGCACTGCGCCCGCGCCAAGGCGAACCATCAGCCGGTCGATGCAGGTACTGAGCGAGGTGCCGTGTGCTTCGGCGGCGCTCTCGATATCGCACTGGTCAAGCGCAATCGGCTCGGCCCAGCTCGCTCGCAAACGCAACAGTTCGATCCCGAAACCGGCATCCACACCATCAAGCCTGGCGGCAAACAGGCGGCAGATATGCGCAGGATCGCGGGTTGCTGCGGACAGTTCGATCGCGCGGATGATCACTTCGCCATCGACCCGCCATAGCGCCAGCTCAAGCCGCCGCGCACCCTGCCCGCGCCCTTCCAGCTCGCGCGCCATGTCAGCGGCGAGGTCACGCAGCACCTGATCGAGCAGGTCGCGGTGGCGGATCGGCTCCATCAGCCTCCGTTCGACCAATGGCGCGTGCTGCGGCACCACTGGCAGCAGCGGTTCGGGAACCCGGCCGAGCAGTTGATCCATCCGCAGCAGCGGGTTGGCAGAGGGCGCCTTGCGGTTGCGAAAGCGGCGCTGCAGCGCGTCGCGCCCCACCCCGCCGAGCTCGCCCAACCGCTTGAGGCCAAGTCGGCGCAGCACGGTGAGCACATCGGGGTCGAGCCGCAGTGCCGCCACCGGCAGTTCGGCAAGGCGCATCGCAGCATCGTCATCCGGGCCCAGGATCGCGCCATCCGGCCCGTAATGCGCCAGCGCCCAGGCTGCCCCGGCAGTGGGGGCGATCGCCGGACGCGCGGAAAGATCCCGCGCGGCGAATGCTGCCATGGCATCAGCGATCAGGCGCCGCTCGCCACCGAACAGATGCGCCACCGCGGTAATATCGACGATCAGCCCGTCAGGCGGGTCAAGTGCGCTCCACGGACCCCAACGCCGCGCCCATAGCGCCAGCTTTTCGAGCAAGGCGAGATCTCCCGCCGGATCGGACGGAGCAACCTTGATCCCGGGGCACAGTGCGCGCGCATCGGCCAGCATCATGCCGGAACGCGCCCCAGCTTCCCGCCCGGCATGGTTGACAGCGGCGATGCGAGGGCCATGTGCAGTCTCGGCAATCAATACGGTGGGCGCCGCGTCTGCAACTCCGCCACGCGTGAAACCGTTAGAGAGCCGCCAGCGATCGACTGCGAGCTGTGCCAACCAGATCGACATGATCCGGCGTGGCGGCCCCTGCGGGGCTGCTGCGCGGTCGGCTGGCGATGAGGGTGCTGCCGTCATCGCTCAGGCTCCATTCTCCGGTGGGGTGCGAGCGCGCACGGAACAGCTCTGCCCGCCAGGCCGGGGGACCCGGTGCCTCGGCGTTCCAGCGCGGGGGCGGCGAAGGGGACGCAGCAACCCTCCAGCGCATCCGCGCGGAAGAAAGGTCTGCCTGCGCATCGAGCCGCAGCAGCCATAGCGGCACGCCATGCTTTTCCGCTGCCAGGCTTAGCCTGCGCGAACTGGTGAAACCGAGCGCGCGCGGATTGCCGGCAATCTCGCCCAGCACAAAGGCCAGGTCACGGCAGCGCAGCCCCTCTTCCAGCGCGAACAGCGCATCCTCGCAGCTCTTCGCCTCGACATGGATCAACCTGTGGCGCAGCTCGGGCGGGAGGCCCTGACTATAGGGCCTCCCGGTCAAACGCACCGCCGCCCTGTCCTGCACCCACAACACCTGGCGGCGGTCCTCCTGTGCCGGAGAAGCCTGGTTTGCCGCCACCTTCATCGCATCGCGTGCCAGCGCCAGAGCCAGCCCCGCCCCGCTCGCCTCGTCACTATTTGCAAAGATTTCGCTATGGCAAGGCGCCGCAAGCCCTGGCCGCCAGCGCGGCAGATTGGTGCGGACCAGCGCCGCAGCGCTTTCGCTCGCACCGCTGACAGCAAGCTTTCCAGAGATAGAGAGAGCAGGGTTGAACATAATCGAACGACTCATTTGTTCGCTTTATGTTCTATTACGCGATGATTCGCAATTGCCTGGCCAAACAAAAGGCCGCCCCCAGCCTGGGAACGGCCCTTTTGTCGCGCGCTCATAAAACCGACTAACCGGACAGGCCGGCCACCATGATCGCCAACAAGGCGGCAGGACACAGATACCGCACCAGAAAACGCCATAACCTGTGCAGCGCACCATCAAGCCCATTTTCACTATCGACCAGCTTGGGATCGGCAATCCAACCCACAAAGATGCACACCAGCAAGGCGCCAATCGGCATGAACAGCTTTGCCGTGACGCTATCCAGCGCCGAGAACACGCCCTCACCCTCAAACAGCGGGATGAAGCCAAGCGGGTGAAAACCGGACATCGTGTTGAGCGAATAAGCGGATGCCACACCAAGCAAGCCGGCCAACGTCGCCACAGTTATTGCCGTCAATGCCCGACTGGTCTTGAATTTCTCCATCGCCCAGGAAGTTGGAACCTCCATCAATGCCACCGAACTGGTGAGAGCCGCAAAACCAACCATGATAAAGAATGCCAGGCCGATCACCGAACCGAAGGGCATGGACTGGAACGCGTGTGGCAAGGTCGCGAACATCAATCCCAACCCGCCTTCGGTAGAAAGCCCTGCGGCGATAACGATTGGAAAAATACAAAGCCCAGCCACCAGTGCCACAGCCGTATCGGCAAATGCGATGATGGTAGAGGTTCCAGCCAGGTTGACGTCGCGTCCTACATAGGACCCGTAGGTGATCATCCCGGCCACGCCCAGCGAAAGCGAGAAAAACGCCTGACCCACGGCGGCCAGCATCACTTCTCCAGTGAGCTTGGAAAAATCAAACGTGAAAAGATATCCCAAGGTGTCCGTGAAAGCTCCACCGAATGCACCGTAGATGGTGATAAGCAGTAGCAGCGCAAAAAAAGCCGGCATCAGCCAGATCGCCACAACCTCAATCCCGCCAGATACCCCGCGCGCCACAAAGTAGAGCGTGATTGCCACGAAGGCGATATCAAAGCTCGACATAGTGAAGCCGTCAGCCTGAAGCGCCGGGAAAATCGCCTGGATCTGCTCGGCGCTCATGCCCTGCAAAGCCCCTCCCGTCACGCCAGACTGGAACAAGTCGAGGAAGAACAGCACGATGTAATAGAGCACCCAGCCGCCAATAACGCAGTAAAACGCCAGGATCATGAAAGCGGCAAGCACCCCCAACCCGGCCATACCCTCCCAGTAAGGCGAAGCGCGCGATTCCACCGCCAGTCGACGAACGCTCTGCGTTGCCGATGATTGTCCGTGGCGCCCGATCAGGGTTTCAGAGAGCAAAACCGGCAAACCAATCAGGGCAATGCAAAAAATGTAGAAAAGCACAAAGGCGCCGCCACCATTGCTCGCTGCTTCTGCAGGAAATCTGACCAAGTTGCCCAAGCCAACAGCCGAACCGATCGCGGCCAATATGAATGCTGTGCGCGATGACCAGCCATCGCGACCGGTGCTGCCAGATGGTGCAACTGCCATATATGAAACCCTCCTTCACCTTCCCTTGGGGAATGTCTTTATAATCACTTACTGCCGTGAAACCCGGACACAGTCGAGCAGGCATTTGCGCAAATCCCCTGTTGGGTTAAAAGCGCGCCATGTCTACGACTTTCCAGCTCGATACTTCGACCAGCCGCGCCCACCCCACGCCGCAACCGATGCGGCGGCTCACCGTCCCCGCGATCAGGCGCCGGAAATCCGACGGGGTGACTGCGGAGCCAATCGTGATGCTTACCGCTTACACCGCCCGGCAGGCCCAATTGCTTGATGCGCATTGCGACATTTTGCTGGTGGGCGATTCGCTCGCGCAGGTGATCTACGGGCTCGATTCCACTGTCCCCGTCACGCTTGATATGATGGCCAATCACGCCGCAGCCGTGGTGCGCGGCTCTTACCATTCGGTTGTTGTGGTCGACATGCCGTTCGGTTCCTACGAAAGCTCGAAGGAGAAAGCCTTCGAAAGCGCATCCTACCTGCTCAAGGCGAGCGGGGCCGCTGCGGTGAAGCTTGAAGGCGGCGAAGCGATGGCGGAAACGGTCGCCTTTCTCAACCAGCGCGGCATTCCGGTAATGGGCCATGTCGGGCTGACCCCGCAGGCGGTCAATGTCCTGGGCGGCTATGGTGCGCGCGGGCGAAGCGATGCCGAGGCCGAGAAGATCGTCAAGGATGCCAGGGCACTGGACGAAGCAGGTGCCTTCGCGATCGTAATCGAGGGGGTGGTCGAGCCCATTGCCATCGAGGCGACCAAGGCTGTATCGTGCCCAACGATCGGCATCGGCGCATCGGCCCAATGCGACGGGCAGGTACTGGTAACCGAAGACATGCTGGGCATGTTCGACCGCGTCCCGCGCTTTGTGAAAAAATACGCAGATATCGCGGACGTCATCGAAAAAACGGTCGTGCAATATGCCGAGGAAGTCCGTAGTCGCAGCTTCCCTACTGAAGACCAGACTTACCAACCCAAGGCCTGATCAATCATGCAAACGCTGCTGCGGTATTACGGCTTCTCGCTGGCCTTCTCGTTGGTCTGCCTTGCCTTGGCGGTCTGGTACGGCTGGGCCAGCACAGGCAATATCGGCGCGACGCTCAGCATCCTGTGGATCGTGTTTGTACTCTCGATCCTAGAGGTGTCGCTCAGCTTCGACAATGCCGTGGTAAACGCCACCGTTTTGCGCACCATGGATCCGGTGTGGCAGCAACGCTTCCTGACCATTGGTATCCTGATTGCCGTGTTCGGGATGCGTATTGTGTTCCCGATCGCCATCGTCGCGATTGCCGCCGGGCTTGGCCCGATTGCCGCAATCGATCTTTCGCTCAACAATCCAGCAGAATACGAGCGTATCGTTTCTGGCGCCCATATCGGCATCGCTGGGTTCGGCGGGGCGTTCCTGGCGATGGTAGGGCTGACTTTCTTTTTCGAGGAAGACAAGGAAGTGCACTGGATCGCGGCGCTTGAGCGCACGATCAATCGCTTTTCGACTGTACCTGCGATCGAAATCGGACTGGTTCTGACGCTGGTTTACAGCGTTTCTACCCTGCTTGCTCCGCAGGATGCCAATACCTTCCTTACGGCCGGCATCCTGGGACTGATTACCTTTATCGGCGTCAATGCGATCGCAGCGCTGCTGGAACAGCACGAAGCGAAGAAACGGGCAGCGGGCATCGTCGTGAAGTCAGGCCTTGGCGGTTTCCTTTATCTGGAAGTGCTCGATGCCAGTTTCAGCTTCGATGGCGTAATTGGTGCCTTCGCACTGTCGAACAACATGATCATCATAGCGCTGGGCCTGTCAGTTGGCGCGATCTTCGTTCGCTCGATCACCATTCATCTGGTGCAAACGGGAACGTTGGCGCAATACCGCTATCTTGAACATGGTGCGTTCTGGGCGATCATCGTGCTGGGCGGGATCATGCTGTTTTCAGCCAGGTTCCACATCCCGGAAACGATCACCGGGTTGATTGGCGCGACGCTGATCGGGCTAAGCTTCCTGTGGTCTGTAAGGCACAACCGCCGCGAAGGCGTGCAAAGAATAGATCTCAATGCAACCGCGCAAGGCGACTAGCTATGGGTGCAGCCATCATCAGTTGAAACAGGTGATAGAGCAGCAGCGGCGCGATCACGAATCCGGCAACGTCGGGAACGAAAAGAATGGCGGCAAGCGGCGCGCCAATCGCCACGCTCTTCTGCGCTCCAGCGAACAGAAATGCTTTGCGGTCGGCGATCGGATAGCCAAGCAGCCCGCTCGCCCACCAAGCAGCCAGATGCGCAGCAACCAGGAAAATGACTGTCAAAATAAGTAGCCATGCCCAGCTTGCTCCGTCAAACATCTGCAGCAGGCCCTGCTCGACTGCCCCCGACATGGCGACATAGACGGCAATCCCGATCACGATCCGATCAAGCCAGACGATCCTGGCCTTGCGCGCTATCACCCAATCACGGGTCCACCCTTGAAGCGCCTGGCCGATAATGAAAGGCAAAACCAGGATCGCCGCAATCCTCACGATCGCTTGATAGCCTATCTCGCCCGCCTCATTGCCGGCGAGCAACGCGAAAAGCGGCGCAGTGATGAATACGCCCGCAATATTGATCAGCGCCGCCCCCACCACCGCGAGCGCGATATTGCCCTCTGCCAGCGTGGTATATGAAGTGGCTGACTGAATCGTAGACGGCAAGGTACCGAGATAGAGGAACCCCAGTGCAACCAGCGGGGGCAGATGGGCTGTGGCAACCAACGAAATACCCATGCCGCCAAGCGCCATCACTCCGAAAACCCACAGCATCAGCGGGCCGAAATAGCGCCAGTTTCTGAGACCATGCGTGATTTCGCCGCGGGCAATGCGCATGCCATTGACCAGGAAAAGCAGGAATATGCCTGTGCTTGAAACAGTGCGCGCCGTGTCGCGCAGCTCGCCTGCTGCAGGAAAGATCAGCGCCAGCCCGGTCGCCATTACAAGGACCGCAATCATCGGGTCAGCGAAAAAGGAGCCTAGCCTGCGCATTGGCCCGCACTGCCCGCGCACTTTGCGCTTGTCGAGTGCCTGCGTGCACCCGGCTCCGGTCAGGCCGAAAGATCGTATTGCTTGAGCAGGTCGTAAAGCGTCGGTCGGCTGATTCCCAGCATTTTGGCGGTGCTGGAAATATTGCCTTCGCTGCGCGCAAGAGCATGGCGGATCACGCGCCGGTCCGCTTCTTCGCGGGCGGTCTTAATGTTGAGCACATCGCCCCGCTCCTCGCCGCTTTGCTGAAGGTCAAGATCACCCGCGCCCACCAGCTTGCCGTCAGTCATGATCACCGCGCGTTTCACGCGATTTTCCAGTTCGCGCACATTACCGGGCCAATCATGCGCATCGATCGCTGCCAGCGCATCGGGTGCAAAGCCGCTCACTTGCGGGTTCATCTCATTGGCAAAGCGATTGAGGAACGCCTTGGCCAGCAAGGTCGCATCACCATGCCGTTCGGCCAGCGTCGGGATCTTCACCACGATTTCAGCCAGACGATAGAACAGGTCTTCGCGGAATCTGCCTTCGCTGCACATCAACTCAAGGTTTTGATGCGTGGCACAAACGATACGCGTATCAACCTCGATCGGCTTTCGCCCACCGATCCGCTCAATTGTGCGTTCCTGCAGAAAGCGCAGCAGTTTGACCTGCAGTGCCAGCGGTATATCACCCACCTCATCGAGGAACAGAGTGCCGCCTGCGGCATTCTCGATCTTGCCTTCGGTGGTCTTGACCGCGCCGGTAAAAGCACCCTTTTCGTGTCCGAACAGTTCGCTCTCGAGCAGATTTTCCGGGATCGCCGCGCAATTGATCGCGACAAAGGGCCCTTCCCTGCGGTCGCTTGCATCATGCAGTCCCTTGGCAAGCAATTCCTTGCCAGTACCGCTTGCTCCCAGCAGCATGACCGAGACATTGGTTCTCGCCACCCGTTCGATCGTGCGGGCAACCTGCACCATTTCGGGGGCAGCGGTGATCATGGCGCCCAGCACGCGGTTATCCTCACCGCTTTGCGATTTGAGCCTGCGGTTTTCCGCTTCGATCTGGTGCAGGTTGAAGGCACGCCGCACGATCAGGCCCAAATCCTCGATATCAACCGGCTTGTGGTAGAAATCATAGGCTCCGTGAGCGATCGCATCTAGCGCGCTCTCGCGCGCTCCGTGCCCCGAAGCGACAATTACCTTGGTGTCCGGCTTCAGCTCCATGATCGCATCGAGCACGGCGAAACCCTCGCTCGTGCCATCCGGATCAGGCGGCAGACCAAGGTCGAGCGTGACCACCGCCGGTCCAACCTGACGCAGTGCCGCAATTGCACTTTCGCGGTCTGTGGCAGGGATGACTTCAAAATCGTCATAGGCCCATTTGAGTTGGGCCTGCAGGCCCTCGTCATCCTCTATGACCAGCAGTGCGGGTTTCTTGTCGGCCATTATGCCACCTTGCTTTCAAACTCTTTTCCCTGCCACAGCGGATCAATCGCCTCCGCCAACGGCATGGTGATGATAAATCGTGTTCCCAGCCCCTCACGGCTTTCGACATGCAGGCTCCCGCCCATCGCGCGAATAAGCTCTCTTGCTTCGAACGCGCCAATGCCAAACCCGCCCTCTTTTGAAGAAACGAACGGCTTGAAAAGGCCGTTGCGCACGAATTCGGGCGACATTCCCTTTCCGTTGTCGATCACCTCGACGCGGCCGGTCAATCCATCGCAGGAAACATTGATATAAACCGGGAGATTGGCGTCACTGGCATCGATCGCATTCTGCACAAGATGCTGCATCGCCTGCTCCATCGCCACGGGATCACCGCGCACCACACAGCTTTCGCTGCGAGCAACCCTGACAGGATGGAGGGAGTTGGAACGGTTAGCCAGCGCATCGGCCATCGCGGCCAGATTGACCGCTGCCTGACGCTCGATCTTGCCGGTTCCATAGCGGCCGAGCCGGGCCAGCAACATTTGCAGCTTATCTGCACTGTTACGCAGCGTGATCAGCATGTCTGCACGAAATTCCGGATTTTCGGCATGCTTTTCGGCATTGCGGGCAAGCAGGGTCAACTGACTTGCCAGGTTCTTTATGTCGTGCATCACGAAAGCAATCCGGCGGTTGAATTCGTCAAACCGGCCCGCTTCCATCAAGGCCTGCTGGCCCGTTTGTTCAGCCAGATAGCTGGCCAGCTGGCGGCCAGCCGCGCGCAGTAGATCAAAGTCTTCCCAGTCGAGAGCGCGCGCCACCGGTGGACGGGCCAGGATGACCACGCCAACCAGCCGTTCGAAATGAATCAGCGGAATGGCAGCCCAGGCCGCAGGAGCGTCCCACAACCATTGAGGCAATGGTTTCGTATTGGGATGGTGGACAGCCCCAGAGCGTAGGGCATCGATATCGTAGATGAATTGGCTGCGCTCAAACTGCCCCGCAAGGTCATGTTCAGCTGCCGGAGAAGGCACTTCGATCTCGGGCCATTGCCAGCGGGCAACCAGTTCCAGCTCGGCTTCTTCATTGGGGGCAAGCAGCAATCCGGCAGGGCTATCGGTAATGTCTGCCATCGCCTTTACTGCGCGCTGGTTAAAGCTACCTTCGTCAGCGCCCCCGCGCCCCATGGTTGCGGTGAAACGAAGCCACTCCGCTCGATAGTCATATCGATGGCGAAAGAGATGCTTGGCCAGCACTACCCGAAGCCAGGCACGCGCGCGCGCTGATGGCAGCCAGATAATCGCTGCGACGCTCGCGAAAACCACAAATCCCACTTGTGTTACACGGCCAAGGTCACCGCCCAGCAAGGCCAGGGAGCGACTGATCACCACCATCGCCATCAGGTAACCAGCGATCAGCAGTAGCGAGAGGCTGCGGAAAGCGACCGCACGCGACGGGCGAAACTGCAACCCCGCAGTGCCAGCATTGCTGCCGATCGCCAAGGCGAGGGTCAGCAATCCGGTCACCAACCCGCGCAGCGCCAGCAACAGTTCGGGTGGCTCGCTGCTGAGATAGGCGACCGTGTACAGATTGAGATCGTAGAGCCAGATCCCCGCCAGTGCGAATGCGCTCCAGCGCAGCAATTGCCTTGAGGCGACCGCCGCCCCGCCATAAAGGTTATGCAGCAATACAAGCGCCCCGATCGTCACCAAAAGATGCAGGATGACCGATATCTGGTTCGTCAACGCTGCCAGCTCGGGCGTTGCCGCAACCCTCAGGCCAACAGCCAACAGCAAGGGCTGGAGCAACTCGACCAGGAACAAGGTGCCCACCAGCGGCCGGATGGGCCGCAAGCTTTCGTCTCGTCCGTCATTCGCGAACAGGCGGAACAGCAGATAGACCAGCGAAAGGTTGCGCGCCGATTCAGCGAGCCCCGTAGCTAGCGAGGCAGGTGACAGGGCAGCAGACAATGCGGCCCAGAGCCCGGTCAGCATTATCGCAAGGATTGCGGCCCAGCGGTCTAGCCGCGTCCTGTCTCCCATGCGCAATATCCACAGAGCCGAAACAAGGCAAAAGGCGGCGCCGCCAATATTGCCGATCTGACCGGCTAGCGGGAGCAGCGAAAGGTCGGTTCCGAGCATCACACCGAATTCCTTGCGCAAGACGCTACGGCATATGTGCCGCAGCGCGCGTAGCAATCAGAGATGGACCGTTCGCCCTGCATGTTCGCGTGTGGTTGCCTCGCAATGCCAATCACATCGCGTTTTAAGAGGGAGAAATGAAATGTCGGTAAATTTTACACTCGGCCTTTTTCATCAGCATTGCTGCCTCATTGCGTGATTGACGCATTTATGACCGGCATAGTGCTAGCGATCGCGCAAGGGATTGAATTCGAACGGAGTAACGCCGCGCGTGACCCGATCGACACGCAAGGGCGCGCCGCGCGGTGGCAACGAGCGTTGACGGCAACCTTCCCGGTAACACCGCGCACAGCCAAGCCCGATCGGGTCGGCAGCCTTTGGATCTAGCGAAACGCCCTTCGCCGCAGCCATCTGACTGCCAAAACGCGCTTCGACGCCCAGCACGATCACAAAACGGGCATCGTCGCCCGCACCAATCGCGTCGACCGTCCGGGCAAAGGTGAGCCAGTGAGCAGGCCCGGAATCCGCACCTTCAACCATCACCGGCTGAACACACAAATCTCCGCGCCGTTCAAATGCCATGTGTGCCACCCAAAGCGGGCATGTGGCATCACTTTCAAGCAGGGTCGCCCCGCTGGCACCGGAAAAGCGCTTGGAAAACTGGCCCGCACGGTCAAGCCTTGCCATGAAAAACGGCAGGCCGCGCTGACCAACCCGCTGCATTGTAGTGAGACGATGCGCGAGTTGTTCGAAACTGACGCCGAAGCGCCGTTGCAGCACCAAGAAGTCATATCCGGTCTGCTCGCATGCGCGCAGGAACCGGCCATAGGGCATCAGCAGCGCCGCCGCGAAATATGCCGTCAGGTGCCGTTCGAACAACTGCCTTGATGCGGCATCGTCAAGCTGGGCACCGGCAACAAGTCTGGAGATCGCTTCGCGCTGTTCCAGCGCCACCAATTGCGCGGCAATCTGGAAATTGCGTGAGGATCGATCAAGCATCTCGGACAGCTGGAGTTGGCGGGCGTGCAAATCTAGCCGACGCAGCCAATCTGGCATGACGTCGAGCGGTAGAATACGCACGGTGAGCTGGTGTTTGTCACGCAGGCGTTCGGTCAGCGCCGCCCCAAGGTCGCTATGGGAAAGACGCAGTTCGTCAGCCAGGTCTTCGGCAGCGTGATCGAGATCGGCGAAATGGTTTCGCCAACGCTCGATCTCGCGCCTTGAGGCGATTAGCGAATCGTTGATTCCGCCTGTTTCCTGGCCACTGCGATCGTAAAGCCGGGCGAACGCCGCTGCGGCCTGAGGCGCTACCGCCAGCAATTCGCTCACTTCTTCACGGTCTATGCCTAGATCGGCAAAGCGTTCGTCCGCCAATCTGCGTGCCAGTCCGTCCACGCCGCCAATCGCTTCATCCTCGCGCAAGGTGCGTGGATCGAAGTCAAATCGCTCGATTACCTGCACCAGCACTCGCGCGGATAGTGGGCGCTGGTTACGTTCGATCAGGTTGAGGTAGCTGGGGCTGATGCCCAATGTTGCGGCCATTGCCGCCTGGGTCAGCCCCTCGCGCTTGCGCAAACGGCGCAATGCGGGGCCGGCGAGAAGAGAAGCGTCAGCCATTTTGTCACTATATTTACATCTTTACAGAGTTGGAAGCCCAAAAATGCTCACGAAGACAAGATATTTTGTAATTTTTCCTGTCATCGTAGCGTTTCGACCGTCATTGATGTCTGCAAGGGGCGCCTCCCCGCCCAAGCAGGAGAAACAGAATGACCTACCAGGCTTCCATCGCAGCGATGCGCAAGACCATCGAAACGAATGGCGCACCGTGGAACGCGATCGACGCGGAAGGCGCAGCTCGCATGCAAATGCAGAACCGTTTCCGGACCGGACTCGACATCGCGAAATACACCGCGAAGATTATGCGCGAGGATATGGCAGCCTATGACGCTGACCCAGCCAACTACACCCAGTCGCTGGGCTGCTGGCACGGGTTCATCGCCCAGCAGAAGCTGATCAGCATCAAGAAGCATTTCGGTAGCACCAAGCGCCGCTATCTCTACCTTTCGGGCTGGATGGTTGCTGCGCTGCGGAGCGAATTCGGCCCGCTGCCTGACCAATCGATGCACGAAAAGACCAGCGTGCCTGCCCTGATCGAGGAAATCTACACTTTCCTCAAGCAGGCCGACGCGCGCGAACTGGGCATGATGTTCCGCGATCTCGATGCGGCGCGTGAGCGCGGCGATGAAATCGAGGCCAAGCGCATTGAAGCCGCGATCGACAATTATGAGACACATATTGTGCCCATCATCGCTGACATCGATGCAGGTTTCGGCAATGCCGAGGCAACTTATCTGCTCGCCAAGAAGATGATTGAAGCAGGCGCCTGCGCGATCCAGATCGAGAACCAGGTTTCTGACGAAAAGCAATGCGGCCATCAGGATGGCAAGGTTACGGTTCCGCATGAGGAATTCCTGCAGAAAATCCGCGCGGTCCGTCATGCCTTCCTGGAGCTGGGTGTTGAAGACGGGATCATCGTTGCCCGCACCGATTCGCTTGGTGCAGGTCTCACCAAGTCGATCGCCTACACCAAGGAAGAGGGCGATCTGGGCGATCAGTACAACAGCTTTCTCGATTGCGAAGAGGTCGATCCGTCCGACATCAGGAACGGGGATGTCTTTCTCAGCCGCGAAGGCAAGCTGCTGCGCCCCAAACGCCTGCCTTCAAACCTTTACCAGTTCCGCGCCGGCACGGGTGAAGATCGCTGTGTGCTCGACTGCATCACATCGCTCCAGAACGGTGCAGACCTGCTGTGGATCGAGACAGAGAAGCCGCATATCGGCCAGATCGGCGGCATGGTAGACCGCATCCGCGAAGTGATCCCTAATGCCAAGCTGGTCTACAACAATTCGCCCAGCTTCAACTGGACGCTGAATTTCCGCCAGCAGGTCTATGACGCCTGGGAAGCCGAGGGTCGCGATCTGTCAAATTATGACCGGGCCAAGCTGATGAGCATCGACTACGATGGTAGCGCGCTCGCTGACGAAGCCGATCGCCGGATCCAGACCTTCCAGCGCGACTCCGCTGCGCAGGCGGGAATCTTCCATCACCTGATTACTCTGCCGACCTATCACACGGCCGCGTTGAGCACGGACAACCTCGCCAAGCGCTATTTCGGCGAGGAGGGCATGCTGGGCTATGTCAAACAGGTCCAGCGCGAGGAAATTCGCCAAGGCATCGCCTGCGTGAAGCATCAGAATATGGCCGGCAGCGACATCGGTGACGACCACAAGGAATACTTTGCCGGCGAAGCGGCCCTCAAAGCCGGCGGCAAGGAAAACACCATGAACCAGTTCGAAGCTGCATAAGGAGAGCTGACATGAGCGATACCCCCACCAAGGAACCGGGCCGCGCACGCGCCCTGCTCTCCACCGCCGATTTCAAGCTGCTGCGCCGCGCGCTCGAAAGCCACGCCCGCGCCACGGATGACCGTGACGAGCTGGCCAAGATCAACGCGTTGCACCACCGATTGGGCACATATAGCTGATCACAGATCCGGGGCACTCGCCTGCCCTGCACACATTCTCCTGGGGAGGAGAACACGGCCGTCGGAACGCCCCCCGTTCCGGCGGCCGTCACTTTTCCGCGATCGCCAACTTTATGTAGCCATCCGGGCCAACGCCCGCACCCAGGGTCAGGACCCTACATCCCGTAAGTCTTCACCAGCAGGATCGACAGTGTGGCAACCATCAACAGCACCAACGGAACACCGGTGCGGATATAGTCTTTGAACTGGTAACTACCCTCGGACATGATCAGCATATTGGTTTGGTATGCGATCGGCGTTGCATAGCAAAGATTGCAGCCAAACAGCACTGCGAGGATCAATGGCTCTGGCGGCAAGCCCAATTGGTTTGCAATGTTGAAGGCGATCGGAGTGCCCACTGTTGCCGCCGTGGCGTTTGACGCAAAATTGGTCAGCAACGTCACGAACAGCATGATCGCCGCAAGCACTGCCGCAGCCGGAAGATGTTGCAGCCCCAGCGACATCGTTTCGCCCAGCCAGGCAGCGGCACCACTGTCATCGATGATCCGCCCGATCGCTATGCTGGCAGCAACAAGCACAATGACCTTGCCTGAAAGTGCTCGCCCAACTCGGTCAAACTTCACACAGCCGGTCACAAACATCAGGATCGAGCCTGCCAGCGCGGAAATCGCAATCGGGAAAAGGCCGATTGATGCAGTGAAGACCGAGAAAAACATGATTGCTGCGGAAAGCACAGCCTTGGACTTGCGCGGCAGTTCCCGAGCGCCCTCGAGCATCAGAAGGCTGTCGGCGTCGGCGAATTCTTGCAGGCTCTCAGGCAGGCCCATAACGAGGAGCACATCGCCTTCCGAGATGCGCAGGTCGCCGCCTTCGCTATATTGATCGCGCTCGCCCATCAGCCTTTCGGGCCGGTGAATTCCGAGAACTGCGACCCCGTACAAATCCGCGATCCCCGATGTAGGTAACGTGCGATTGATAAGCCGGGAATCGGCCGTCACAGTCATTTCGACAACGGTAATGTCCTGCCCCTTGGCAGCAGATTCGCGCCGTATACGGTCAACCACCCAGCTGGGGGCAAGTTGACCCTTCAACACGCGCACCGCATCCTCCAGCGCTTCGTGAGTGCCTGAAATGTGCAAGCGCTGTTGGGGTTGCAACGGACCGCCAGGTTGATCGTGAAAAAGAATGTCATCTGACAGGCGCGGGACGATCGCCGCGATTTCCTCGCCTACAAGCGCACTCTCCGGCCCGATTCTGAGGCGGGTATGGAACCGGCGTTTGACGGACTTATCCGTTACGCTGTTGTCACCCAGCAGGCGCGGCATGACAAGCCATAGATAGGGCAGCGCCACGAGTGCCGCCACAAGCACAATCGGCGTATAATGAAACACACTCATCTGCGGCATGCCCAGGTCAACCGCAATCGAGACCACAAGGATGTTGGTGGAAGTGCCTATCGTCGTTGCCATGCCGCCGATCAGCACCGCGGCATTGAGCGGGATCAAAGTCTTGGAAGCGGGCATGGCACCCCGTGCAGCCAGCGCCACAAAAATCGGCATCAGCAGAACCAGCACCGGCGTGTCATTCACAGCCATGGAGAGGGTCATCGCAAGCAACAGCGAAACCAGCAGGCCCAGCTGCAGGTTAATCTTGAATACCCGCTCCAGAATGCGCGCTGCTGGTTCCAATGCACCGGTTACTACCAGCCCCCGGCCCATGATCATCAGCGCGCAGATGGTGATCAACGCATAGTGCCCGAAACCGGCGAAGGCGAGAATCAGGCCATCGGTCGGACGGGTGCCTTCGAGCGGGAAGAAATACAGCCCTACCGCAATCACAGCGATGGTCAGCAAGGAAATGATTTCAATCGGCATCCGCCCGCGAGCGAATGCGATGAACATGGCCACAGTGACCACCATCGCTGCCATGGCGTGGAAGGAAGGTAAGGCCAGCATCGCTAACCGTATGAATCCCAAAGCCAGGCCGAAATTACAAGCGCTTTTCCTGAGGGAGCGTTGCAGGTCGCCGTGACCATCCAATCGAACAGACCGGCCAGGCAGCCTGGCAAGTGGGCTTGGTGCCTCTGGCCGGAGTCGAACCGGCACTTCCGAAGAAACTCGATTTTGAGTCGAGCGCGTCTACCAATTCCGCCACAGAGGCACTGTCACGGGAGCGAGGCGGATAGCCGCGCCATCGACAGTCTTCAAGTTTTCAATGCGCCCGCAAGCAATTTGTGTAACCTGGAGTGCAGCACGTCATTCGCAGCCAGAACCTGTGCCGCATGGATCGACTGCGATCGACCGCGAAAATCGCTCACGAAACCGCCCGCTTCGCGCACCAGCAAGCAGCCGGCGGCCGTATCCCAATCGCTAAGGCCGGTTTCCCAAAACCCGTCAAACCGGCCCGCTGCAAGCCAGGCCAGGTCAAGCGAGGCGGCGCCAAAGCGGCGGATACCGGCAACATTTGGGCCAATCGCGGCGTAGATCTTCATCCATTCTTCCGCGTCCCCCGCACCCTGGAACGGAATGCCGGTGGCAATCAGCGCTTCAGACAGGCGGGAACGCGCCGATACGCGCAGGCGGGCATCCTGCAACCAGGCCCCGCGCGACTTTTCTGCCCAGAATGTCTCATCCGTAATCGGCTGGTAGATCACACCCGCAGTCACCTCATCCCAGCCTGAACCATCCGGCTTGGGCTCCTGAACAGCAATCGAGATCGCAAAATGCGGGATGCCGTGCAGGAAGTTGCTGGTACCGTCGAGCGGATCGATGATCCAGCGCGGCTTGTTGGGATCGCCCTCGATAATTCCCGCCTCTTCCAGCACAAAGCCCCAATCGGGCCGCGCATGAAGCAGTTCATCATAGATCGCGCGTTCGGCGCGCATATCTGCCTTGGAAACAAAGTCAGCCGGCCCCTTGCGGCTGACCTGCAGGTGTTCGACTTCGCCGAAGTCACGCCGCAAACGGCCGCCCGCCTTGCGGGCCGCCTTTTCCATCACGCGAATGAGACCGGAATACATGGACATGGGTGTTAGCTGGCTTTCCCGACGTAGGACTGCTCGTACACGTCAACCACAATGCGCGTGCCGCTTTCAATGTGCGGCGGAACCATTATGCGCACGCCATTGTCGAGCATCGCTGGTTTGTAGCTTGATGAAGCGGTCTGGCCCTTCACCACCGCATCAGCTTCGACGATGGTGGCCTCGACCTGCGACGGCAGGTCGACGCTGATCGGCTTTTCCTCCCACAACTCAAGCGTTACCTGCATCCCGTCCTGCAGGAAGGGGCGTGCATCACCCAAAAGGTCGCTTGGCAGGTTGATCTGCTCGTAAGTGTCATTGTCCATGAACACCAGCATAGTGCCGTCTTCATACAGAAACTGGAATTCCTTGGTGTCGAGCCGCACGCGCTCGACCGTATCGGCGCTGCGGAAGCGCACGTTGGTCTTGCGCCCATCCTGCAGGTTCTTCATTTCGACCTGCATATAGGCACCACCCTTGCCCGGCTGGGTGTGTTGGATCTTGGCAACTTTCCAGATGCCGCCTTCATACTCAAGGATATTGCCTGGGCGAATATCGACGCCGCTGATCTTCATGGGAGCTAACCTTTTCAAGGAACCTGCGGGGCCGCGCCCCACGCATTGTTGCGCGCGCCCTTAGCCGAGGCGCGAACGCAGGGCAAGGCGGCTGGCGAGCAGCGAGAGAACATGGTAGCGCTTCTGGCCATGAAAAGATCTATCTTGCCCGTACTGTTTGCTGCTTTTGCCATTGCGGCCCCGGCACATGGCGAAATGCTCAAGACCATGCCGCACGGACCCTATGAATGCGCGCTACCAGGCAATGCCGCAGACACTGCATGGTTCCCCCTTGCCGAGCAAAGCTTCACCATTTCGCGCGCCTCGCGCTATCGCAACACCGAAGGGCGCGGCACTTACCTGCTCAAGGGTGACGAACTGACCTTTACCAGCGGACCGAAGAACGGGCAGCGCCTGCGCCGGACTGGCACCAATGAACTGCGCCAGATCAACGACAATGAAAAAACCGGCCGCATGATCTGCGTGCGCGTGGGGAGTAACTACTGATCAGGTCCTGACGCGCGCTTGATCGCAGTGGCGAAATTGCGCACCGCCTGCGCCTCATCACCGCTCCACACAGCAGCTGACATAGCCAGGAAATCGGCACCTGCCTTGACCAGCGGCGCGCAATTATCGGGCGTGATTCCACCGATCGCGACGCAGGGAATTTCAAACAGCCGGCTCCACCATTCGAGCAGTTCGGGCTCAGGCCTTTCGGCATCACCTTTATCCTTCGTGGTCGAAGGAAAGAAGGCGCCGAAGGCGACATAGTCCGCGCCCGCCTCGCCCGCTTCCATCGCAAGATGGCGCGACGCATGGCAAGTCACCCCGATCTGCGCTTCACGGCCCAGTTCCTCGCGTGCCTGCTTAGGCGAGCCATCGCCCTGCCCCAGATGAACCCCGTCCGCCTTGATGCGTTTGGCAAGTGCCACGCTGTCATTGACGATAAAGGCCACATCGTGCTCGGCGCAGATTGCCTGAAGCGGTGCGGCCAATTTTGCCGCCTCGTGCTGGTCGAATCCCTTCACCCGGAACTGAAATGCCGCGACCAGCCCCGCGCCCACATCAAGGGCTCGCGTCAAACGCTCGGGAAAATCGCCAGTCACGTCGGGCGGCGAAATGAGGTAAAGCTGAGTCATGGGCAGGAGATCGTTCATGCTGCGCTCAATAACGTTCCGCAATGATTGCGCAATGCATCGCTGCAAGCTGCTCCTATCACTCGCCGCAATGCCACTTGCAGCCTGTATGACGCCGCAGGAACCTTCTGGCTGCCGGCAATTCGATTGCATAGCCATTGGCGAACAGCAACGGCTTGCACCCGGCCTTGCCGCACGGCCTATCTCGGTCAAGGAAGACAGCCGCTGCCCGATCGAGGCTGAATGCGTCTGGGCTGGCCGCGTGGTGGTCGAAACCGAGCTTGAGCTGGGGCACGAGGTGATCACGGTCTCGCTCGACAGCAGTGAACCCATGCATATCAACGCCGGGCTTCTTTCGGTTGCGGAAGTTGCCCCCGACATGTCGACCCAATGGTCACCCATTGCGCCTGAACACTACCGCTTTGCCTTCCGCTTCGTGCCCGATTTGATGGACAATGAGCCAATGGAACAGACCGTGAGATGACCACCAATACTGTGCCAAGGCGGGATACTGGCCATTGCGCCACAGACTTTGGGCCAGCCCTAAGATAACATCAGCCCAATCGGGAGGTCATCCTATGTCTGCATTTCTCTTTTCGAGCGCTGCCGCGATTGCTGCGGCCGCCAGTGCCCCTGTTACCAGCCAGGTCGCGATGTTCGACGAGGTCGAATTGCCTGCGGGGCTATCGCTCTACACTGTTGGCGTGCTCGACGACACGCGTTGCCCAGATCGCGAATTGTGCTTCCGCGAAGAGCGGCTGGTGGTGGCGACTGTGGTGATGGACGGGCGCAAGCGCACCGGCGTGGCGATGGAACTGGGCGTGCCGCTGCGCGTCTATGGCGGTTGGCTGACACTGGTCTCGACCACCGCCATGCCGCGCGATAATGGCGCTATTCCGCTTGCGGAATACGGGCTGACCTATCTGTTCGAGCCTGACCGGTAAGATCGCCCCGCCGGGTCAGCCCGCAACTGAAGCCTGGTAAATCGCATCAATGGCGGCGCCCAGCGTGGCGTCGAACTCGGCGTCGCTCTGGCCCTTGCGCAGATCCTGCAACAAACCACGGCTGAAGCTGGCGATCATACCTTTGTTTTTCGCCAGATACGTGCAGGCATCCCCGGTCGAATAGCCGCCCGACAGCGCGACCACACGCAGCACGTTGGAATGCGCAATCGCCGGCGCATAAAGGTTCGGACTTGTAGGAATAGACAGTTTGAGCATGAACTTGCGGCCTTCAGGCAAGGCGTCGAGACCTTTCATCACTTCGGCCAGCAGTATATCCTCACCCTGTGCACGATCGGCCGCCGTGATGTCATACTCGGGCTCGAGGATCGGCACGAGCCCACGATCAGCTATCCGGTTGCCATATTCAAACTGCTGCGCAACGATGGCCGCGATCCCGGCCGCATCAGCCGATTTGATCACCGAACGCATCTTGGTCCCGAACATTCCCGCCGCGACCGATTTGTCGAGCAATGCGTCGAGCTTTGTCATGTCCTTCATCAACTGGACGCCTTGGGCCTCGTCCTCCAGGCCCTGATCGACCTTGATGAAGGGCACAACGCCGCGCTGCTTGAGTGCATCGGCAGTGGGCACGCCTTCGACCAGACCGTCCATCGTCTTCTCGAACAGGATCGCGCCGATCACCTTGCCGCTGGCAAAGCTGGGTGCGGTGATAACCCGGCTGCGCATGGCGTGGATCGCCGCGTACATCTCGTCATCGCCTGACCACTCGCTGTCTTCGACGCCATAGCCGCGCAGCGCCTTGGGGGTCGATCCGCCGGACTGGTCAAGCGCGGCGATGAAGCCATCGGCGCTGGTGATTGTTGCGGCCATCTGGTCGAAATTCATCTGGAAGGTCCTGCCTTGAAGGTAAATTCATGCATACGAATGCACGCGCCCATAACGGCCACAGCTTTGCGCTGCAACATCCCGAAAAAGAGATTTCGAAACTTATCTGCGGCCTTGGTCGTTTATCTCTTATGCAACAAAAGGGAATAGACATGCTGGACGACATCCAGAGCAAGCTTTGCGACAATAACCCGACCGATTTTGGCGATCTCAAAGCTCTCTTCATCAACTGCACACTGAAATATTCGCCTGAAACCTCGCACACCGACACTCTGATCGACATGTCGGCCGAGATCATGCGCCGCAGCGGCGTAGCGGTCGAACAGATCCGGGCAAGCGATTACCAGCTCGCCTATGGCGTATATCCGGACATGACCGAGCACGGTGCGCAGCGTGATGACTGGCCACTTATCTGGCCCAAAGTAGCTGCTGCCGACATAGTCGTGCTCGGCACACCGATATGGCTGGGCGAAAAGAGCTCTGTCTGCCAGCTCATCATAGAAAAGCTATATGCCCACTCGGGCCAGACCAACGACAAGGGCCAGTATATCTTCTACGGCAAGGTGGGTGGCTGCCTCGTCACCGGCAATGAAGACGGTATCAAGCACGTCGGCATGGGCGTGCTCTACAGCATGCAGCACGTTGGCTTTACCATCCCGCCTCAGGCCGATGCAGGCTGGATCGGAGAGGCCGGCCCCGGCCCCAGCTTTGGCGACGAGCTTGACGACGGCTCACGCGCCGGGTTCGACAATGACTTTACCCGCCGCAACACCACCTTCATGACCTGGAACTTGATGCACATGGCGCGCATGTTGAAGGATGCCGATGGCTTGCCTGCGCATGGGAATTCGCGCGAGTTGTGGAACGAGGGCTGCCGGTTCGACGCGCCCAATCCCGAGCATCGCTAAACATGGCGGTTTCAGCGCCGGCCTATTTCCAAAGCTGGAGATCGCGTATGGCAGGCGGCACCTCGGCATTCGTCTCCATGCGGGAAAGGCTACGTTCTTCAAGCATCCAGCGACGCCTGATCGCCGACTTGCACCAAAGATCGGATACCCAGAACGGGCCAGACCATTCCAGCCTGCCTAATTTCAAGTCCAGGTCCACGCCGGCTGCAAACCATGCACATTTTCCGTGTTGCCGCACGAACACTTCGCGAAAGCGGAAACCGGTGCACGCGAAGGCTCCCTTGCTCGCCTCGGCAAAACTGGGCCTGTCGAGCAATTGCGGTCGATCACTACCGACTATCATCAGGAAATCGCGCGACAGCAGTTTGCGCAATTCAGCCGCCTGGCGGTTCATCCAGGCGCGCATCAACTGGTTTTCAAGTGCTTCGATTGTCGCCGAGATGTCAGACACTGTTCAGGCCCGAAGCGCGGCGACGCCGGGCAATTCCTTGCCTTCCATCCATTCGAGGAAGGCCCCCCCCGCGGTCGAAACGTAGGTTATTTCACCCATCACGCCCGCATGCGCCAGCGCCGCGACGGTATCGCCGCCGCCGGCCACCGAGATCAGCGAGCCTTCCTGGGTCAATGCGGCAACCGTGCGTGCCAGTGCCACGGTCGCCTCGTCGAACGGGGGGATTTCGAATGCGCCCAACGGCCCGTTCCACACCAGCGTTCGGCAGGTCTTGAGCACATCGCCCAGCGCCTCGACCGCTTGAGGGCCGATGTCGAGGATCATTTCATCGGCGGCTACCTCGTGGACGTTGCAAGTGCGCAAGCTGGGCGGATTGGGTGCGAATTCCTTCGCCACCACCACATCATAGGGCAGATGGACCGTGCAGCCGGCTTGGTCAGCCTGATCCATGATCTTGTTCGCAATCTCGGTGAGATCGTGTTCGCACAGCGATTTGCCCACATCCACCCCGCGCGCGGCGAGGAAGGTATTGGCCATGCCGCCACCGATGACGAGGTGCTGCACTTTGCCAACAAGGTTTTCGAGCACCGCCAGCTTGCTCGAAACCTTGGCCCCGCCGACCACCGCCGCGACTGGAGGATTCGGCGCGCCCAATGCCACTTCAAGCGCAGTCAGTTCCTTTTCCATCGCCCGCCCGGCATAGGCAGGCAGCACATGCGCCAGCCCTTCGGTCGTGGCGTGTGCGCGGTGCGCGGCGGAAAAAGCGTCATTGACAAAGATATCGCCATTTTCGGCAATCGATGCCGCAAAACCCGGATCGTTCGCTTCCTCGCCCGGCCAGAAACGGACGTTTTCCATCAGCCCGATGTCGCCGGGTCGCAGAATACCGATGGCTTGCTGCGCCACTGGACCCGCGACCTCGGGGATGAACATGATTTCCTTGCCGAGCACCTTTTCGACATCGCCCTGCACCATGCTGGTAGACAGCACCGAGCTGCGCTGGCCGCCCGGCCTGCCGAAGTGCGCAAGCAGCAAGACCTTGGCCCCCTTGTCGCACAGCTCGATAATGGTGGGCTTGGCAGCCTCCACCCTCGTCACATCGGTCGCCGACCCGTCCTTCATCGGAAGGTTCAGGTCGACCCGAACGAGCGCGACCTTGCCGGTGAGGTCGCCAAGGTCATCAAGGGTTTTGAAAGCTGCCATCGCAATCGCCCCTTAAAGGAACTTCGCCATCACACCAGTAGTGTCAATCATGCGGTTCGAGAAGCCCCACTCATTGTCATACCAGCTGACGACACGGGCCAGCTTGCCTTCCATTACTGCAGTTTCCAGGCTGTCGATGGTCGAGCTCGCCGGATAATGATTGAAGTCGCTCGATACCAGCGGCTGGTCGGTATAGTCGAGCACGCCCTTCAGCGGCCCTTCGGCAGCCGCCTTGAGCGCGGCATTGATCTCTTCCACGCTCGTGTCCCGGCCCGGCGTGAACACCAGATCGACCATCGAAACATTCGGGGTGGGAACGCGCACGGACGAACCATCGAGCTTGCCCTTTAGCTCGGGCAGCACCAGTCCCACCGCGCGCGCGGCACCCGTGGTGGTTGGGATCATGTTGGCGGCACCCGCGCGTGCACGGCGCATATCCTTGTGCATCTGGTCAAGGATGCGCTGGTCATTGGTGTAGCTGTGGATCGTGGTCATGAAACCACGTTCTATCCCCACCGTTTCGTTCAGCACCTTGGCCATGGGGGCCAGGCAATTGGTAGTGCAGCTGGCGTTGGAAATGATCACGTCATCCGCCGTCAGGGTGTCATGGTTCACGCCATATACGATCGTCTTCGAAACGCCCGTTGCGGGGGCTGAAATGATCACGCGCCTGGCGCCAGCGGCCAGATGCGGGCGGCTTGCTTCGTCAGACTGGAAGAAGCCGGTGCATTCCATCACGATGTCGATGCCCTGCGCGGCGTGCGGCAGGTTTGCAGGATCGCGTTCGGCCGTGACCTTGATGACCTTGCCATTGACGATCATTTCGCCATCGGCGGCTTCCACCGAGCCGGGAAAGCGGCCATGCGTGCTGTCATACTGGAACAACAGTGCATTGGACTTGGTGTCCGCAAGGTCATTGATCGAAACGAGCTCGAGATCGTGGTCGTCCCGCTCAAGTATAGCCCGCGCAACAAGCCGTCCGATACGTCCGAAACCGTTGATCGCAACCTTGGTCGCCATGGAAAATGCTCCTGATTAGCCGTTGAGTTTATTAAGTATCTTGGGGACGATCGCGTCCACGGTGAAGCCGAACTTGGCAAACAATTCTTCCGCCGGGGCAGATGCACCGAAGCGGTCGATGCCGATGTTCAATCCGTCATTGCCCGTGTAACGCTCCCATCCGAAGGTTGTACCGGCTTCTATCGAAACCTTGAGGCAACCGGCGGGAAATACGTCTGCACGATATTCTGCAGGTTGTTCGTCAAACAGCTCGGTCGAAACCATCGAAACCACATCGGCACCCACGCCCTGTTGTTCAAGGGCCTCGGCGCACTCAAGTGCGACATGGAGTTCGGAACCCGTTCCGATCAACACAACCTTGCGCGCAGCGCTGGCGCTCTTGAGGCGATAGCCGCCGCGCGCCGAGAGATTTTCGCCCGGCATCTCCAAGCGAAGCTGGGGCAGATTCTGGCGACTCAGTGCCAGCACACTGGGGCGGCTGGTTTGCTTGAGCGCGACTTCCCATGCCTCGGCGGTTTCGACCACATCAGCCGGGCGCAGCACCAGCAAATTGGGCATGGCGCGCAGTGAAGCAAGGTGTTCGATCGGCTGGTGGGTCGGCCCGTCCTCGCCCAGCCCGATCGAATCATGCGTCATGACATAGATCGCGCGGACCTGCTGCAGCGCGGACAGGCGGATCGCACCGCGCGCATAGTCGGTAAAGACCAGGAATGTGCCGCCATAGGGAATCACCCCACCATGCAGCGCCATTCCGTTCATCGCCGCCGCCATGCCGAATTCGCGAATGCCGTAATAGACGTAGCGCCCGCCGTAGTTTTCGGCAGTAAAGGCCTCGATACCGCCCGCCTTGGTGTTGTTGGAACCGGTAAGATCGGCGCTGCCGCCGATCGTATCGGGCAAAACCGGGTTGATCGCCCCCAGCGCCATCTCGCTGGCCTTGCGGGTTGCCACGTTCTTCGGTTCCGCAATAAGTGAGGCAACATAGTCCTTCATCGCATCGCCATCAGGCAGGTCGCCCGCCATGCGGCGAGTGAACTCTGTCTTGTCGCCTGACGCCTCCAGCCGCTCGTTCCAGTGGCCATGAGCGGCTTTGCCGTGTTCGCTGGTGGCGCGCCAGTGTGCCAGGATATCGTCGGGAACGACGAATGGCTCAGCGTCCCAGCCCAGCTCTTTTCGCGCGGCAGCGATCTCGTCTGCCCCCAACGGAGCGCCATGGGTCGCGCTGGTGCCTTGCTTGTTCGGGGCACCCTTGCCGATCACTGTCTTGCAAGCCACCAGTGAAGGGCGGTCGTCTGCCACCGCTTCGTCAATCGCGCGGGCAATATCGGCAAAATCGTGCCCGTCGCAGCTCGTCACATGCCAGCCGGTCGCCATATAGCGCGCCCTGATGTCTTCGCTGGTTGAAAGCTCGGTGCTACCGTCGATGGTGATGTCATTGTCATCCCACAGCACGATCATCCGACCGAGCTTCAGATGGCCAGCCAGCCCGATCGCTTCGTGATTTATGCCCTCCATCAGGCAGCCGTCGCCCGCGATCACCCAGGTGCGATGATCGACCAAGCCGTCACCGAACACAGCATTGAGATGCCGTTCGGCCATCGCCATGCCCACGCCCATTGCCAGCCCCTGGCCCAGCGGGCCGGTGGTGCATTCAATTCCCGGCAACATGAAATTCTCCGGGTGGCCAGCGCAGGGGCTGCCCAACTGGCGGAAGTTGCGGATGTCCTCGATGGTCGGCTGTTCATAGCCCGAAAGATGCAGCAGGCTGTAGATCAGCATCGAGCCGTGGCCCGCCGAAAGCACGAAACGGTCGCGATCGGCCCAATCGGGTGCGGATGGATCGAATTTCAGATATTTCGACCATAGCACGCTTGCGACATCGGCCATGCCCATCGGCATCCCGGGGTGGCCCGAGTTCGCAGCCTGCACGGCATCCATTGATAGCGCGCGGATAGCATTGGCCATGGGTTGGAGGCGGGCGGGATCAATGCTCATGCGCAAATTGCTCCTGAACTGCTGCGAGCGACGCCATGCTGCATCGGCCCGGCGCGTCGATTCGACGCATTGACGGACCCTTTGCGGAGGGCGGGAATGAGGTCAACCCGCGCGGCGCGTCCTTTCACCGGCTGGCGGAAAAATTGTTTTATACGGCATCGTCAAGACAACTTATCAACAGGCCCCGCCAAGGCTTTGCTCACTCTCGGCAAATTGGTTAAATTACCTACATGGATAGGCACCGCGTCGAGCAGGCGGTCCGAAGGATCGAAGTTGCACTGGGCCGCATTGAAGCGGCGGCAGATGCGTTCGCCCCCAATTCCGGTGCTGCCACCACACTTGCAAACAACCATCACGCGCTACGCGAGGAAGTGGCCGCTACCCTGCGCGATCTTGACGAGCTGATTGAAGGGCTCAATCCATGAGCGAGGTTACGCTTCGCATCGGCGGCAAGGCCTACAAGGTTACCTGTGCTGACGGTGAGGAAGCGCAATTGGCCAAGCTGGGGAACATGGTCGACGGGAAGTTCAAGCAGATGGAAGGGATTCTGGCGCCGAGCGATGCGCAGAACCTTTTATTTGCCGCCATCTTGCTTGCTGACGAGCTGTACGAGGCTCGCGAAGCGGTTGGCGGTGATCCTGCAAGGCTGGCTGAGCGCGTCAGGGAACTTGAGGCAGAAGCGCGCACTTCGTCCAATGCGCAGCGCGAAACCGCGCTTGAACTTGAGGCTGTCCGCGCAGAGCGCGACACGATCGCAAACGATCTTGCCAATATCCACTCTGCTGCCGGTGGCCAGGAACCACTGTTCGAAGGGGCCGACATCGCACCAAAGCTTGAGCAGTTGGCCGATTTGGTCGAAAAATGTGCGGTTGTGCTTGAGAGCAAGCTCACAGCCACCTAGATAGGGATCGGCGGGACTGCCCGGCACGAGCCGTTTGAATATCCCTGAGGCTATAAGCAATCCTTGGGAGCTGTCCCTGCCCCAGTTCACGGGTTCGTCCTGGGAGTTGGGGCATACGGCGCCCACCTGACGTTGAGGCGTCAGAGGATTTCTCGGGCAACCGACCCATGGTGGTTCCGCCACTTGCGAGGGGACAGATGCAAGACAAGGCCGCATTGCGAAAGGAATTGCGCGCTCGCCGCCGCAAGCATGTGGAAGCGCAACCCGATGTCATTCGAGAGCTGCTGTTCCACCGCCCTCCTGCCCCGCTGCTGGAAAAGATCGCGTCCGGTTCGGTGATAGGCCTTTATCACGCGGGCCCCTGGGAAGCGCCCACTGCCAGCTACGTTAGGCATTTCGTCGAAGCTGGTCACACTGTGGCCCTGCCACATTTCACCTCGCGCGATGCAGAAATGACCTTCAAGCTGCATTCGGACCCGTATGGTGAGAGCGATCTTGAGGTGGGGCCCTTCGGCATGCTCCAGCCAGCTAGCCATGCGATCGACATCACGCCCGATGTCCTGTTCCTGCCGCTGATCGGTTTTACCGCCACCGGTGAACGGCTTGGCCAAGGCGGCGGGCATTATGATCGCTGGCTTGCCGAACATCCCGGCAGGATCGCCATTGGCCTGGCGTGGGACGCACAGCTATGCAATGAATTGCCGGGCGAACCGCATGACGTGGCGCTTGACGCCGTTGTCACTCCAACACGGATTTACGGCCCTTTCTGATGCGCGAAAAACCTACCTGGCGAATACCAATCGGCATTCTCGGCCTGCTGGCGGGGCTGACCGTCTATAGCATTGTCATTGCCCGCTATGCACCGGGCCTGATCGGGGCATGGCCGATCTGGCTCCAGACATTGGCCTATGTCATTCTGGGCGTCGTCTGGCTGCTTCCACTCAAACGCTTCCTTATCTGGATGGAGACAGGGCGCTGGGGTTGAGCTAGCCTAGCGTCCGAAGGGGAAGTTGCGTTGATGAAGCGACTGATTGGTTGGGTAGCGCTGGCTCTTGTACTTGCGGCCGGAGCGGCCTGGATGTTCGGCCAGCGCTGGATCGGTGAGCGCGTATTCAATGCCGCTGTCGAGCGGCAAGCTGGCGTTGATCGCTCTGCCAAACTCCCTGATGGATTGCATGTCTATCTCTGCGGCAGCGGATCGCCCATGCCCGATGCCGACCGCGCCGGGCCGTGCCTTGCCGTGCTTGCCGGGCGGCAGGGGTTCATTTTTGACGCAGGATCGGGGTCGATCCGCAAGCTTGGCGCAATTGGTTTCCCGATGGGCCGGCTCGAGGCCACTTTCCTGACCCATCTTCATTCCGATCATCTCGACGGGCTTGGGGAACTGATGTTGCAAGCGTGGATGGCGGGGGGCCGCGATACACCGCTGCCGATCTATGGCCCCAAGGGGACTGACCGCGTTGTTGCAGGGTTCATGCAAGCCTATGAAATCGATCGTGGTTATCGCATCGCGCACCACGGGCCGGGCGTTGCACGCCCAGGCGGTTTCGGCGGCGAAGCCCGGATCATCAGGAGCGGGCTGGTTTTCGAAGATGACGGGCTGGCTATCCGCGCCATGAAAGTCGATCACGCGCCGGTCGACAATGCCCTGGCCTTTCGGATCAATTACAAGGGGCGAGTCATCGTTATCAGCGGAGACACCGGCTTTTCTCAAGGGCTCGCGCGTTTTTCAGAAGGCGCCGACGTAATCTTCCATGAAGCGCTAAACCCAGAGATGATCGGCAAGCTGGGGCAGACCCTGGCCGCGCGGGGGAATGCAGATGCCGCAAAGATCATGGCCGACATTCCAGACTATCATGCCACCCCGCAAGAAGCGGCGCGCGTGGCGCAGATGGCAGGGGCGAAGATGCTGGTGCTCTATCACCTCGTTCCCGCTCCGCCTACGCGGCTGATTGAGCCTGCGTTCACGGGAGACGCAACCGATCTGTTTGACGGCCCGCTGAAACTGGCAAGGGACGGAATGCTGGTTAGCCTGCCGGCAAAAAGCCAGACGATCGACCTGGACCAACTGCTTTAGAAAAAGTCCCAAGTGGCGCGAGTGACGGGACTTGAACCCGCGACCTTCGGCGTGACAGGCCGACACTCTAACCAACTGAGCTACACCCGCGCATTACGGCGGCAGCGCCTCTTGGGAGACGCGCCAATAAGGCCGGGCACAGATGCTGTCAACGGCCCTCGGCGCGAAAAAAAGAACTTTATTCGCTTAGCAGCAGAACCGGCGTTTCGATGAGCTTTTTGATCTCCTGGATGAAACTGGCCGCGTCATAACCGTCGACCACGCGGTGGTCGCAGCTGATCGAGATATTCATCAATTTGCGTTTCTCGATCCGCTCGCCGCCCATGCCATCCGGCACGAACATCGGGCGCTCGATGATCCGGTTCGGACCCAGAATTGCCACCTCCGGCCGGTTTATCACCGGCGTGTGCGCCACCCCGCCAAGCGGGCCGAGTGAAGTCAGCGTCAGCGTTGAGCCCGAAAGCTCCTCGGACTTGGCTGAACCATCACGCGCGGTCTGCGCCAACCGCCCGATTTCGTTCGCGAGCTGCCACAGATTGCGGCTTTGTGCATCGCGGATTACCGGCACCATAAGCCCGTTGTCGGTCTGCGTCGCCATGCCCAGGTGCACTGCGCCGTGGCGGGTCACCACACCTGCTTCGTCGTCATAGCGGGCATTGATCATCGGGAAACGCGGAATCACCCGGCAAATCGCGCTGACCAACAGCGGCAACATGGTAAGCTTCGGCTTGCTGCCACGATTGGCGTTGAGATCAGCGCGCATGCGCTCAAGCTCGGTGACATCGCATTCCTCGACATAGGAGAAATGCGGAATGTGGCGCTTTGAGGCAGCCATGTTCTGCGCAATGCGTTTGCGCAAACCGATCACCTTGATAGTCTCGTCAGCGCGCGCCTGGCCAGCAGGGGCAAAACCGCCGCCAGCATTGTAGGCCAGGAACTGGTCGAGATCACCGTGCCGGATCCGGCCATCCTCGGCGGGTTTCACTTCAGCAAGATCGATGCCCAACTCGCGCGCGCGCTGGCGCACTGCGGGGGAGGCAAGGACCTTTACCTCTCCCCCTCCCATAGGCGAGGGCGCCGGGAGTTGGGTGTCTGAGGGTGCGGCGGTGTGCGAGGTCTCGAGCGTCGACTCCCCATCCCCAACCCCTTCTCCCACAGGAAGGGGTTTTTCCGGCTCACCAACCTCTGCGACTTCGTCAGCCTCATCTTCGACTTCGCCTTCAACCTCGACAACCAGCAGCATAGAGCCGACCGCAATCGTGTCGCCCGCTTCGCCTGAAACCTGGATGACCTTGCCATCAACCGGGCTTTCGATGTCAATCGTGGCCTTGTCAGTCATCACGTCAACCAGGTGCTGGTCTTCGCGGATAGTATCGCCAACCTTTACGTGCCATTCCACGATTTCGGCCTCAGCAACGCCTTCGCCGACATCGGGCATGTTGAAGGTGAATTTCGCCATTGTTCAGTCCTTCAGAATCTTGTCGATCGCATCGCCAATGCGCACGGGACCGGGGAAATAGGCCCATTCGAGGCTGTGCGGATAGGGTGTGTCGAAACCGGTCACGCGCTCGACCGGTGCTTCGAGGTGGTAAAAGCAGCGTTCGGTAACGAGCGCGGAGAGCTCAGCCCCGAAGCCTGAAGTTCGGGTGGCTTCGTGCACGATCATGCAGCGGCCGGTCTTTTCAACAGATGCCTCGATTGCCTCGATATCGAGCGGTACCAGCGTCCGCAAATCGAGGATCTCCGCATCGACGCCTTTCTCGCGGCACACTGCCTCGGCGACGTGTACCATTGTGCCATAAGCGAGAATGGTCAACGCATCCCCTTCGGTAACCTTGCGCGCCTTGCCCAGCGGGATCTTGTAATATCCTTCGGGAACAATGCTTTGCGGGTGCTTCTTCCACGGTTCGACAGGCTTGTCGTAATAGCCTGAGAACGGCCCGTTATAAATCCGCTTGGGTTCGAAGAAAATCACGGGGTCATTATCTTCGATCGCCGAGATAAGCAGGCCCTTGGCATCGTATGGCGTTGACGGGATCACCGTTTTCAGCCCTGAAACATGGGTGAAGATTGCCTCCGGGCTCTGACTGTGGGTCTGCCCGCCGAAGATGCCCCCGCCAAAGGGTGAGCGCACGGTAAGCGGCGCAATGTAATCGCAAGCGGAGCGATAGCGCAGTCGCGCTGCCTCGGAAATCAGCTGGTCAAGGCCGGGATAGATATAGTCTGCAAACTGGATTTCCGGAACCGGGCGCAGGCCATAAGCCCCCATCCCCACGGCAACGCCAATGATCCCGCATTCACTGATCGGCGTATCGAACACGCGGGTTTTACCATGTTTTTCCTGCAGGCCCGCGGTGCAGCGGAAAACGCCGCCGAAATAGCCCACGTCCTCGCCCATCACGATCACATCGGGATCGCGCTCAAGCATGATGTCGAGCGCATCATTGATCGCGTCGATCATGTTCATGCGGCGTTCGGTCACGCCGTCCTGAATAGCTGCTTCGCTCACCTGGCCGCTCATGATTTGGGCCTTCCTTCGGGCCATTTGATCTCGCGTTCGCGAATCGCCTGCGCGGCCTGCTCTTCAAGATGCCAGGGCAGTTCTTCGTAAACATCCTCGAACATGGTGTGGAACGGATGATGCATGCCGTGGCCGAGAATGCCGTTCTTCTCGGCCTCCTTGGTC
This sequence comes from Altererythrobacter chaiwopuensis, assembly GCF_054957755.1. Taxonomy (NCBI): domain Bacteria; kingdom Pseudomonadati; phylum Pseudomonadota; class Alphaproteobacteria; order Sphingomonadales; family Erythrobacteraceae; genus Altererythrobacter; species Altererythrobacter chaiwopuensis. The sequence continues at coordinate 1,693,485 of NZ_JBTXJG010000001.1, read as the reverse complement.
GCTGCCTTGACCCGTTCGGCACATTCGAGATCCATCTTTTCCTGTCGTTCAAGATCCCATTCGCCGATCGCGATCAAATGCCGCTTCAGGCGCATGACTGGATCACCCAGCGGCCACTCCTCGCGTTCCTGGGCGCTGCGGTACCCGCTTGGGTCGTCCGATGTCGAATGCCCCTCTGCGCGATAGGTGAAATATTCGATCAGCGTCGGCCCGGCATTCGCACGGGCGCGTGTGGCCGCCCATTGCTGCGCGGCATAGCAGGCCAATGCATCGTTGCCGTCGACCCTGAGACCCGCCAGGCCATAACCCAGCGCGCGCGCGGCAAAGGTGGTGCGTTCAGCCCCGGCGAAGCCGGAGAAGCTGGAGATCGCCCATTGGTTATTGATCACGTTCAGGATCACCGGCGCGTTATAGACTGCGGCAAAGGTGCAGGCGGAATGGAAATCGCCCTCTGCAGTAGACCCTTCCCCCACCCAGGTCGCCGCAATCCGGCTGTCGCCCTTGATCGCGCTGGCCATCGCCCAGCCTACCGCCTGCGGGGTCTGCGTGGCGAGGTTGCCCGAGATCGAGAAGAAGCTGTGCTCGCGGCTGGAATACATGATCGGCAGCTGGCGACCCTTCAGCTTGTCGCCCTTGTTCGAGTAGATCTGGTTGATCATGTCGACGATGGGATAGCCGCGCGCGATCAATATGCCTTGCTGGCGGTAACTCGGAAACACCATGTCATCTGACGCCAGCGCCATGGCAGCGGCAACGCTGGTTGCCTCTTCGCCAGTGCATTTCATGTAAAAGCTGGTCTTGCCCTGGCGTTGACCGCGAAACATGCGGTCATCAAAAGCCCGCACCAGTGCCATGTTGTACAGCATTGTCCGAAGAGTATCGGGATCGAGCTTGGGATCCCACGGCCCGTGTGTCTGGTGATCTTCGCCCAGCACGCGCACCAATCCATAGGCGAGTTCGCGCATATCCTTGGGATCGGCCGTCTCGTCAGGGCGCGGCTGCGCACCTGGTGCGGGAATATCCAGGTCACTGTAATCCACCTCGTCGCCGGGCCGATACTTCGGCTCGGGAACGTGCAACTCAAGCGCCGGCTTGTTGCTGCCGGACGGGCGTGAAGTGTCAGGCCTGTCGGCCATATCCTGGCTCTCCCCCTGCCTGATGCAGGTCTGTAGCAATCTTTTAAGTGCGCGTTATTTTATTTCACACCGCGCAGTTGGTCAAGCAGATGCATGTCTAAGGGATCAGACCGCAACAGGTGCCTTGATGGGAGCTAGCGGCGCGTAATCATGCACAACGAAATCCTCGATCCGGTAATCGAAAATTGTTTCCGGCCTGCGCTTGATCTCAAGCACCGGATGCCCGGTTGGTTCCCGGCTGAGCTGCTCGGTGATCAGATCTTCGTGGTTGAGGTAGAGGTGCACATCCCCGCCCATCCACACCAGTTCGCCCGGCTCCAGATCGGTCTGCTGCGCCATCATTCGCATCAGCAACGCCGCAGACCACAGGTTGAACGGCAGGCCCAGCGCCACATCGCAGCTGCGCTGATAGAGCAGGCAGTTGAGGCGGTTTCCGGCCACATGGAACTGGTAAGTCTTGTGACACGGCGGCAGCGCCATCCGGTCAAGCTCGGCCACGTTCCATCCCTCGATGATATGGCGGCGGCTACCGGGATTGTTCTTTAGGCTTGCCACCACTTCGGCGACCTGATTGATCCCTTCGCCCCTTTCGTAAAGCCCGTCGGCACGATAGCGCCAGGTAGGCCAATCGACCCACTGCTTGCCATAGACCGGGCCAAGATCGCCCCACTTTGCCGCGAATTCCTCGTCCTCGGCGATCCGTGCCACGAAATCGTCGAGCGGAATGTCGTCTCCGGTTTCCTTAATGTAGCGCGCATGCGGCCACTCGTTCCAGATCTTCACGCCCTGTAGCACCAGAGGGCGGATATTGGTTTCGCCGGTAAGGAACCACAGCATCTCGCGCGTGGCGGTTTTCCAATAGACCCGCTTGGTGGTCAGCAGCGGCATCGCTCCGCCTGCCAGATCGAATCGCAGCATCACCCCGGCGATAGAACGCGTCCCTACCCCGGTGCGGTCAACGCGCTCGCTGCCGTGCTCCCAGATCTGGCGCATGAGGTCGAGATATTGCCATTCGGGATGGCGCGAGGGGATGTCGGCAGAGGGAATCGCAGCGCTGGCCATGCCACCATCCCTAAACCTGCATTTGCCCGCTTGCCACCCCGTGCGCGCGCTCCTATAGGGCGCGCCTTGCCTCGTCCCACAGCTTTTTTCAGCTTCGTGGGCACGACACGGTCGGGGAGTAGCTCAGCCTGGTAGAGCACTGTCTTCGGGAGGCAGGGGCCGGAGGTTCGAATCCTCTCTCCCCGACCAGTTTCCTTGCATGGATTTTTCTCTACTGCTTTCGTGATAGTTGCCCGCGCCGTTCGTATCGGGCACGCTTAGGGTCATGAACCTGTTCAACCTAAGCGGGAAGACCGCAGTCATTACCGGCGGCAATAGCGGCATCGGGCTCTCCTTTGCTCGTGGGCTCATCAAATCCGGGGCCGATGTCGCGATCTGGGCGCGCAATGAAGCCAAGAACGCTGCTGCCGTCGATGAGCTCAATGCGCTTGGCAGCGGGACGGCGGTCGCCTTTCCATGCGATGTGGCGGAAGAGGAAACGATCGCCTCTGCCATGGCTTCGACACTGGACCGCCTCGGCAAGGTGGACATCTGCTTCGCCAATGCCGGGATCGGCCAGGGCATGGCCTTGCCCGAAATGACCGCCGAGGCGTGGGACAGGGTTATGGCGGTCAATGCGCGCGGGCCGGCGCTTACCTATCGCTATGTGAGCGAACACATGGTCGAACGAGGCGAAGGCGGGAAGCTGATCGCTACCTCGTCAGGCCAATCGATCATGGGCGTCAATCGCAGCTCCAACTACGCCGCGTCAAAAGCGGCAGTGAACGGGCTAACCCGCGCCGCAGCATTCGAACTGGCGCGCTACAAGATCACCGCCAACGCCTTGCTGTTCGGTTTTTACGAGACCGATCTGACTGCCCAGGCCGATCCTCGCTTCGCTGAATGGATGACCAAGCGCATTCCCTTGCGGCGTTTTGGCGACCACAAGGGGCTGGAGGGGCTCGCGGTATTCTTCGCCTCATCGCACAGCGATTACATTACCGGGCAGTGCCTGCCGGTCGACGGGGGGCTGTCTATCAGTTGAGCCGGGCTTCGGCCCCGGGGTCCCGGCACTTTGGTGGCTAGCCGCCGCGCAGCAGTTGCACACCCCAGTCACGCTCGAACAGGTAGAGGAGCAAGCGAGCCGCCTGCCCGCGCTCGCTCGCCAGGCCGCCATCGCGCTCGATCAGCAGCCGCGCATCCGCATGGGCGGCGGGAAGCAGGCGCGTTATCTGCTCAAGGTTGGCGACGCGAAACGGCGTGTCGCCCGATTGCCGCGTGCCCAGCAATTCGCCCCCGCCGCGTAGCTCGAGATCCTCCTCCGCAATGCGGAAGCCATCCTGCGTTTCACGCATCAGCGCGAGCCGCCTTCGTGCCGTTTCCGACAGTTTATCGCTGCGCAGCAGAAGGCACACCGCCTGTTCCGATCCGCGCCCCACGCGCCCGCGTAGCTGGTGGAGTTGCGCGAGGCCGAAATGCTCGGCCTGCTCGACCACCACCAGCGTGGCATTGGGCACATCCACGCCAACCTCGATCACAGTAGTCGCCACCATCAGCCTCGCCTCGCCCGCTACGAAGCGCTCCATCGCGGCATCCTTGGCCTCGGGAGCGAGTTGTCCGTGGACCAGCACGACATCCTCGCCAAAGCGCTCCTTCAGCGCGGCGTAGCGCGCCTCGGCAGCTGCCAGGTCGGCGCTTTCGCTTTCATGCACCATGGGGCAGACCCAGAAGGCCTGTTGCCCGGTGGCCAGGTGACGCGCGATCCCGTCAACGATCTCGCCTATTCGCTCCATCGACATCACGCGGGTAATGATCGGCTTTCGCCCGGGCGGCATCTCGTCCAGCCGGCTGACGTCCATCTCGCCATATTGCGCAAGGGTGAGCGTGCGCGGGATTGGAGTGGCGGTCATCGCCAGTGTGTGCGGCGAGGTCTTGCCCTTGCTGGCGAGTTGCAAGCGTTGTGCGACGCCAAAGCGATGCTGCTCGTCGATGACGACCAGCCCAAGGTCCTTGTAGTTCACGCTTTCCTGGAAAATCGCATGCGTGCCCACAACGATATCGATCGAACCATCGAGCAGACCCATCAATATGCTTTCGCGCGCCTTGCCCTTGTCCCTGCCCGTTAGCAACGCAATCTCCACGCCGGTCGGGGCGGCCATCTGGCGCAGCGTTTCGTAATGCTGCCGCGCAAGAATTTCGGTAGGCGCCAGCAGCGCCGCCTGCTTGCCAGCCTCATTCGCGATCAGCATGGCATAGAGCGCAACCACGGTCTTGCCCGCGCCCACGTCACCTTGCAGCAGGCGCAGCATCGGCGCCTGCTGCGCGAGGTCGCCCTCGATTTCGCCGATCGAGCGCACCTGCGCCCCAGTGAGCGGGAACGGAAGTTGCAGCTTACCGCGCAGGCGCCCATCGCCTGCCAGCGGTTGCCCTTTCCGGCGGCGATTGTCTGCGCGAACCAGCATCAGCGCCAGCGAGTTCGCCAGCAACTCGTCATAGGCGAGCCGGTCGCGCGCCGGCGTGTTTTCCGCCTTGTGCGCCAGACGCAGCGCATCGCGCCAAATCGGCCACCCCGCCTTTTCAAACTGTGTAGGTTCGATCCATTCGGGCAATTCGGGCAAACGTGCGAGCGCTTGTTGCACCAAGCCTGCAACACGCGGCTGGGTCAGTCCTTCAGACAGTGAATAAACCGGTTCGCACAGCCGCGCGAGGGTTGCCCCACCCTCCTTCTCGACATGGTCGGGGTGAACAATCTGCAGCATGTCGCCATAGCGGTCGAGCCGGCCGGCCACCCAGCGCTTCTCGCCTACCGGCAGCTGTTTTTTCGCACCGAACGAGGCCCGCCCGAAATAGGTCAACGCGCAAATATTGCCGACGCTATCCTGCGCCAGCACCCGGTATGGCCCGCGGTTGTTGCGCGCGGCACGATGTTCGGTAGGCGTGAGCGCGATCACGATCTGCTCGCCCTCGCCCGCATCGTCGAGCGATTCCACCGCGCGCCGAGACACGAAGCGCTCTGGCAGATGATAAGCGAGGTCCCGCACCCTGGTGAGCCCGAGCTTGTCGAGCGGTTTCTTCACCTTGGGGCCTACGCCTTCAAGTGCATCTATCTCGACGAACAACGGGTTTAGGACTTCAGGACGCATGACATTTCCCTAGCCGTTTTGACACGTTGTGCGAAGCACCCCGCAGCGCTTGCCAGTGGAGCTTTTTTGCGCTCTAAAAGGGGAACAGGCGACGTTTTTGGGGGGAAAGGTCGCATCCTCTCTGCACTGATCCGGCGTAGCCTCACGGGTCGCGGACTATCAACAGAGGGGACTAGATATGATCCGCAAGCTTACAATTGCCTTAGCCGCAGCTTCCATGGCACTCGGCGCAGCCCCGGCATTTGCCCAGGACGAGCCCGATGAAGCGCGCACTACCTACAGAATCGAGTACCTCAAGTTCAAACCGGGTTCTGGCAACCGCTGGAATGAACTGGGAGAGAAGTATTTCGGTCCGGCGACCGATGAAGCAGGTCTCAAACGTCCAACCGTGCACTGGCTGATGGGCGGCCCCTGGGACATCATGATGGTATTCGAAATGCCGCGCGGCATGGCCTCGCTAGATTCCCACGCCTCGCCCGAACAGGCGGCGTTCCGCAAGGCACTGATCAAGGTTGCCGGAAGCGAGGAAGAAGCCAAGAAGATATGGGAAGAGGACGAAGCGCTCATTGCCAATTCGGTGACGACCTTCAGCCACACCCACCCGTGATGCGATACTGCACTTGATCGCAGGCAGATGATCAGACACAGGGGCGCCATTCCCTAATTGAGTGGCGCTCCTGTTCCATGTCCGATGCCCTGACTTTCGAAGCCCGCCTGGCACGTGCCAAATTCCGCGCCTGGCATCGCGGCACGCGCGAAGCCGATTTCATGGTCGGCGGGTATTTCGACCGATACCATACTGAATGGAACGAAGCGGAATTGCGCTGGTTCGAAGCGTTGCTCGACGAAGACGATGTTGATGTAATGGCCTGGGCTCTGCAAACCGCGCCGGTGCCTGAGCGATTTGCCGGCCTGCTCATGGAACTTATGCAGCGGCTTGATTATGTCGATATCCCGCGCTGATCGGTTGATATCCCATGCCTGACTTTTCTCGCGTCCTTTCGGCTACGAAGCCGCTGACACTCGCTTCGGTCGCGCGCGGCGCGCAGCCATTGGTAATGAGCGACCTGGCACGAGCAGCCAAGACGCGCGCGGTGTTCATCGCGCCCGACGAGGCCGCAATGCGCGCGGTGGCCGACGCCGCACAGTTCTTCGCCCCCGAGCTTGAAGTGATCGAGTTTCCGGCCTGGGACTGCCTGCCTTATGACAGGGCCAGCCCAGCCCTTTCGGTAAGCGCCAAACGGCTCGCGGCGCTGCACCGCCTGCAAGCTGGCGGGGCAGGTTCGCAACTGCTCGTCACCACCGCCAATGCGGCGCTCCAGCGTGTGCTCACTCCGTTCCGCATTCGCGAGAGCGTTCGCGAATTCAGGCCGGGCACAACGATCGGGCATGCCAGCCTTTCCGCGCTTCTCCAGCGGCAAGGCTATTCGCGCACCGATACAGTGGTGGACCACGGCGAATATGCGCTGCGCGGATCGATCGTCGACATCTTCCCCTCCAGTCTCGAACAGGGCCTGCGGCTCGATTTCTTCGGCGACGAGATCGAAAGCTTGCGCCTTTTTGATCCCGGCACACAGATGACGGTGGGCACGCTCGACGAACATTTGCTGCTTCCGGCAAGCGAAGCGCTGCTTGACGAGGGTAGCATCAAGCGTTTTCGCGGCCGTTATCGCGAACTGTTCGGCGCGGCTTCAACTCAGGATCCGCTATATGAAGCTGTCAGCGAAGGGCGCCGCCTCGCCGGGATGGAACACTGGCTACCGCTGTTCGAAGATCGACTGGCCACCTTGTTCGACTATCTTTCGCCCGACGATGTGTTGGTCATCGACAATGGCGCGATGGGCGCCGCAGATGAGCGATTCAGGGATGTCACAGACTATCACCATGCACGTCAGAAGGTAGCTGGCCAGGCCGCTGGTAGCTATCGCCCGCTTGCCGAGGACGCGCTCTATCTCGGCAAGGATGAGTTTGACGCCAAATTGGTGGATCATGGCGTTCATCGCAGCGTGATCTTTGCCGAACCGGAAAGCGATGGCGTGATCGACTTCGGCTTTTTGTCGGCGCGCGACTTTGCACCCGACCGAGCGCGCGGTGACAATGTTTATGAGCTGGCCGCGAAGCATCTTTCGGCGCTTGGAAAATCGGGTAAGCGCCCCCTGCTCGCGGCCTATTCAACCGGCAGCCGCGCGCGCATCGCCTCAATCCTGGGTGAAGCAGGTTGCAGCGTAAAGCTGGCTGACAGCTGGCAGGAAGCACTGGGATTTTCGGCCAAGGGTCAAGCCGTTGCCATGGTGCTTCCGCTGGAAAGCGGCTTCGCCAATAGCGAGCTGGAATTGCTCACCGAACAGGACGTTCTGGGCGATCGGCTGGTTCGTCGCCGAAAACGGCGCAAGGATTCGGACGCTTTTCTGGCGGAATTGCAATCGCTCAATCGCGGCGATCTGGTGGTCCATGTCGAACACGGGATCGGCAAATATCTGGGGCTTGAGCCCATTGCCGTTGGCAAGAGCCAGCACGATTGCGTGATGCTCGAGTATCGCGGCGGCGACAAGCTCTACATCCCGGTCGAGAACATTGACGTCCTGTCGCGCTATGGTTCATCCGAAGACGCGGTGATGCTTGACCGGCTCGGAGGCGAAGGTTGGCAGAAACGTCGTGCGCGGCTGAAAGAGCGCATCCGCGAGATCGCCAGCGAACTGATGCAGATCGCTGCACTGCGCGCATTGAGAAAGGCGCCGGTACTCGAACCCGAACCGTCAGCCTACAACCAGTTTGTCGAGAAGTTCCCGTGGGAAGAAACCGACGACCAGGATGCGGCTATTTCCGATGTGCTGCACGATCTGGAAAGCGGCAAGCCGATGGACCGGCTGGTGTGCGGCGATGTCGGTTTCGGCAAGACCGAGGTTGCGCTGCGAGCAGCCTTTGTCGCTGCGATGAGCGGCCAGCAGGTCGCTGTGGTCGCTCCAACCACCCTTCTGGCGCGCCAGCATTACACCAGTTTCGCCGAGCGTTTTTCCGGCTTCCCGCTCAAGGTCGGGCGGCTCTCGCGTCTGGTCCCGGCGAAGGAAATGTCAGACACGCGCGTGGGGCTGGAGAAAGGCGATGTCGATATCGTGATCGGCACCCATGCGATCCTGTCGAAAAGCACCAAGTTTCGCAATCTGGGGCTGGTGATTGTCGATGAGGAACAGCGTTTCGGCGTCACCCACAAGGAACGCTTGAAGGCGCTGCGCACCGACGTGCATGTGCTGACGCTTACCGCCACGCCTATTCCGCGCACCTTACAGATGGCAATGACAGGGCTGCGCGAGCTTTCGACCATCCAGACCCCTCCGGTCGACCGATTGGCCGTGCGCACTTATGTGATGGAATGGGACGACATGGTGATGCGGGAGGCGCTGCTGCGCGAGCACCATCGCGGCGGACAGAGCTTCATCGTGGTTCCGCGCATTTCAGACATGGCCGAGGTCGAGGAGTGGCTGCGCGAGCACGCCCCCGAAGTGAAGGTCATCTCCGCTCACGGGCAGATGAGCGCCAGCGAAGTGGAAGAGCGCATGAGCGCTTTCTACGACCGCAAATATGATGTGCTGCTCTCGACCACCATCGTCGAATCCGGCCTCGATATACCCAGCGCCAATACCATCATCATCCACCGCGCCGACCGGTTCGGCCTGGCCCAGCTCTATCAGCTGCGCGGACGCGTAGGGCGCGCAAAACTGCGTGCCTATGCCTATCTCACCTATGAAAAGGGTGTCCAGCTTTCAGAAGTGGCTGAAAAGCGCCTGAAAGTATTGGGCGATCTTGATTCGCTTGGCGCTGGATTCCAGCTTGCCAGCCATGATCTTGATATCCGGGGTGCCGGAAATCTGCTGGGAGATGAGCAATCGGGCCATATCCGCGAGGTTGGCTTCGAGCTTTACCAATCAATGCTCGAAGACGCGATCCTGGCGGCAAAGGCGGGGGAAACGGGCCTGTCGGCAGAACGCGACACTCTGAGCCCGCAGATTACCGTCGACGCACCGATCATGATCCCCGAAGATTATGTGCCCGATTTGGCGGTGCGCATGGCGCTATACAGGCGTCTCAACGATGCCAGAGACAAGGCAGAGATCGAAGCGCTGGCGGCAGAGATGATCGATCGCTTCGGTCCGCTGCCCGCCGCCACAGCTAACCTCGTTCGGCTGATCGAAATCAAGCACCAGGCGATCCAGGCCAACATCGCCAAGATTGACGTTGGTGCACGCGGGACGCTGGTAAGCTTCCACAAGGATGATTTCCCCGACCCCGCAGGCCTGCTTGCCTATGTCGAACGCTTGCAGGGTACGGCCAAGTTACGACCTGACATGAAACTGGTGATCAACCGTGCCTGGGGCGATCCACAAAGCCGCCTCAACGGGCTGATCCAGCTTACCAAGGGATTGTCGAACATCGCCAGAAAGGCGACCAAAGCGGCCTAAGCTTCAAGCATTGTCATTAGCGCAGCGCGGGTCAGCGGCTTTGCGCCTAGATAGCCCTGCCAATAGGTACAGCCCTCCTCGATCACCGCATCACGCTGTGATGCTTCTTCGATCCCTTCGGCCACGACATCGAGTTCAAGTGCCCCTGCCAGTGTTACGATCGCGCGCAGCACAGCCCGATCACGCTCACTTGTCGCAACGCCCTGCACCATCGAACGATCGAGCTTCAGTGCATCGAGCGGCAGGCGCTTGAGATAGTCAAAATTACAAAATCCTGCACCAAAATCGTCCAAAGCGATGCGTAGCCCATGGTCCCGCAAGGCTACCAGCCGGCGCGCAGCGAGATCGAGATCGTCCAGCAGCAGCTCTTCGGTGATTTCCAACGTCACTTGATGCGGATCCAGGCCGCTCGATGATAGCTCGGCTATCACCCGGGCCACAAAGCCCTCCCCCAACAATTGCCTGGAGGTCACGTTGAGCGACAGGTCCAGCCCAATTGGCCATTCCCCTGCCTGCCGGATCGCCAGCGAGAACACATGCCATGGCAGTTCGTTTGCAAGCCCGGCCGCGGCAGCAAGCTCAAACAGTTCATGTGCACTGATCTTGCCATATGAGGGGTGTATCCACCGCGCGAGGGCTTCTGCGCCGATCAAGCGACCGTTCGCGCAGGAAAATTGCGGCTGAAACCGGATCTCGATCTGGCCAAGCCGCAACGCCAGCTCAAGTTCGTCGGCTAAAGTTCCAGAAGACTGCGCAAACAGGAAAGTTTTCGGCTCTGAGTGCCTGGTTCGGTCGAGTATCGCCATGTCCGGTCAGTTACACCCCGCAGCGAAAGAGCGCCCGCAAAGAATCGCATCCGTTGAAAAATGGCACAACCCGCCATAGAGAAGGCAACCGGCAAGCGGGCGAAAGGGACAACCACTTGGCCAAGATTCAGGAATTACAGCGCATTGCCTTGATCGCTTCGGATACGGAGCGGGCACAGGCAGCCTATGCCGAGCTCTTGCCTACGCGCGAATGGACTCCGCTCGAGCAGGCCGATGCGGTAGTTGTTCTGGGCGGCGACGGTTTCATGCTGCAGACCTTGCACGCCATGCTCGACCGGGGGCGGGTGATCCCCGCCTACGGCGTCAATCTCGGCACAATTGGTTTTCTCATGAATCGCTATCGCACGGGCATGGACGTGATGAAGCGCCTGGCCCGCGCCCGTGCCATTGCGATCGCTCCCCTGTGCATGGATGCCGTAACGCAGGACAATGGCACGCATCGCTTTTTTGCCATAAACGAAGTTTCACTGCTGCGCGAAACTCGCCAGACTGCCAAGATCGAAGTGGCCGTGGATGGCAAAGTGCGCATTCCCGAGCTGGTCTGCGACGGCGTGCTGGTTTCGACGCCGGCCGGCTCGACAGCTTACAACCTCTCGGCCAACGGCCCGATACTCCCGCTAGATTCGCAATTGTTGGCGCTCACGCCGATCAGCCCGTTTCGCCCGCGGCGCTGGCGCGGGGCCATCCTGCCCGATCGCAGCATGATAAAGATGACGGTACGCGAACCCCGCAAGCGCCCGGTTTCGGTCGTTGCCGATCAAAAGGAAGTGCGCGATGTCGCCGAAGTCTCGCTCGCCATTGCGCGCGAATGCGAATTGACCCTGCTTTTTGACCCCGGCCATGCACTTGATGAACGGATCGTGGCAGAACAATTCGTTGTCTGACCTTGCCCCGCTCGGGGTGCATATTGGCGCCCATCGGCAAAAGTCAAAACAGCCTCTTGCCAAACGAATCCGGCACCCATATAGGCGCACCCCTGCCGATAAGGCTGCTCCCCGATAGCTCAGCGGTAGAGTAGGTGACTGTTAATCACTTGGTCGTTGGTTCGAATCCAACTCGGGGAGCCATTTCGCGGGATTGATCGCGTGGCAGGCTCAAAGCCCCCACAGCAGCCGTGCCCCCACCCACATCACAAGTGCCGCCGTCAGCCAGCGAATTGCGCGTTGCGGCAGAAACCGAACCGCAATCAGGCTGCCGATCTGCCCGCCAATCGCCACTGCCAGCAGTAGCGGCAACCCGCCACCGATCGCCTGCCCAAACATTTGCGGCCCGTTCTTGAGCAATTGCCCGGCAAGCCCGAACAGCGAATTCACCAGGATAAAGAAACTGGCAGTAGCCGCGATTGCGCGCGCGTTGTTCCAGCGCGTCAGGTGCAGCAGCGGAGCAAGGAAAATTCCGCCACCAATACCCACCAACCCAGCCAGATAGCCAAGGGGCACAGCAGCGAAGGGAACCATGCGCGCAAGGGGGTGTGCTTCGCCCTTGGACGCATCGGAAATGGGCAACAGCATGGTTACGCCGGTCAGCAACAGGCTCGCGCCCAGCAGGGTCATGAAAGCCTCGCGCCCGATCGGAGTAAGTCCGCCCAGCAGGGCAGCAGGAGCTGCCAGCCCGGTAAGCACTATCGCGCCGCGCCAAGGCGTCACTTTGGCCCGGGCGAAACGAACCGAACTGCCAGCAACCACCACGATGTTGCAGGCCAGCGCCAATACGGGGAGCAGCCGGTAATCCAGGCCAGACAGCGCCAGCAGCGCGGCATAAGTCGAGCCCCCGCCGAACCCCACTGAAGCATAGAGAGCCGCAGTTATGAAAAATGCAATCACGAGCAGGGGCATGCTGATCCACTAGTGAACGGGGCCATCCAGTGCTAGCCAATACTGGTCGAATTCAGGAAGGTTTCGGATGCAGATTGATTTAGGGGCTCAGTTGGCTGCTGCTGGACCAGGCGAAGCAAGGATCATCGGAGATATCACGGCTGACGCCTTCCGCAGCGATCCCTTCAACAATTGGTTGTTTGGCAATTACGACGCGATGGCAGTCGCCTTCCACGGGCTGGCACGGCACCTCTATACCAAACGCGGATTTTGTTACCGGCTGGGTGACCAAGGGGCGGCAATGTGGATGCTGCCTGGCGGGAACAGCAACCTGCCGCCTTCAGCCTTGCCTGCCGTATTGCATGCGGTTCTTCGCAGTTCTTCCGGCGGTATGAAGCGAATCATGCGCACGATAGATGCGATGGAAGCGCATCATCCCAAATTTCCGCACGCTTACCTTTTCACCATCGGTGTCAGGCCCTCCGCCCAAGGCAAGGGCCTGGGTCGCGAACTTTTCAAACCGATGCTCGCAGCATGTGATCGCGAAGGAGTTCCCGCTTACCTGGAGAACTCCAACCCTGAAAATAGCGGCTTTTATGGCGCACACGGGTTCGAGCGGGTTGAGATGATCCATCCCATCGAAGGATGCCCCCCGCTCGAAGCCATGATCAGGCAGCCGCGCCCGCCTGCAAGCTAGAGTCAGGACTCATTAAGCGCCAGCGCGCGGCCCTGCAGCGCCGTGGCAATGCTTGTACTTGTTGCCCGAACCGCAAGGGCACGGCGCATTGCGGTTGACATCCATGTCGGCAAAAGGATTGTCGGCATTCGAACCGCCAGGGCCAAAGGCCGCTCGCGCGCTACCGGCGAGCGCCCCGAACAGGGCCGGCCGCTCATCCGAGCCATCACCGTCATTCGAATCATCGAGCCCAGTGAACGGATCGATATGACCGGTAAGAAAATCGGGCAGATCGGGCAGTGTCCTGGACTGGGGCTGCTGGATCCGCAGCTCGGACTTGATCAGGATTTTGGTCACGTCTTCGCGCAAAGAGTCGAGCATCAATTCAAACAGGCCGAACGCTTCCTGCTTGTATTCATTGATCGGCTGCTTTTGCGCGATCCCGCGCATCCAGATCACCTGGCGCAGCGCATCAAGCGTGGCGAGGTGTTCCTTCCAGTGATAATCGAGCCGTTCGAGCAGCACCGACTTCTCGACCTGGCGCCAGATGTTGACGTCAGCGTCGGCAATCTTGCGTTCCATGACTTCATTGGCGGCTGCCAGGATCCGTTCTTCAAGCAGTTCCGGCTCGACGTGGTCTTCCTCCAGCCAGCTCTCGATTGGCGGGGTAAGCCCAAAGACTTCCTCGACCTTTTCCTTCAGGCCTTCAATATCCCATTGCTCGGGATAGGAACCTGGAGGGCATGCCTCGCCGACAATCGCGTTTACGGTGTCATGGCGCATGTCATCAACGACGTCGTCGACCCGCTCAGCCTCCATGATTTCGCCGCGCTGTTCGTAGATTACCTTGCGCTGATCGTTCATCACGTCATCATATTGGACAACCTGCTTACGTACTTCGTAATTGCGCGCTTCAACCTTTTTCTGCGCGGTTTCAATCGCCTTTGAGAGCCATTTCGAACCGATTGCCTCACCGTCTGCAAGGTTTGAATTCATCATCTTCGAGAACAGCGTATCTGGCCCGAAAATACGCAGCAGATCGTCTTCCAGGCAGAGATAGAAACGCGACAGGCCCGGATCGCCCTGGCGGCCGGAACGACCGCGCAGCTGATTGTCGATGCGGCGGCTTTCGTGGCGTTCAGTTCCAAGCACGAACAACCCACCCGCGTCGAGCACCTTCTGCTTTTCCGCTGCGACTTCGGCCTTGATGCGATCGATTTCGAGCTGCCGCCTGGGATCGTCTTCGGCAATGTCTGCCAGCTCGTCGCCTATGCGGAATTCAACATTGCCGCCCAGCTGGATGTCCGTACCGCGGCCCGCCATGTTGGTGGCGATAGTGACAGCGCCCAGCCGCCCGGCCTGCGCCACAATACGCGCTTCACGTTCATGCTGGCGGGCGTTGAGAATCTCGTGCTTGACGCCTTCCTTGTCGAGAAACTGGCTGAGCAGTTCGGACTTCTCGATCGACACTGTGCCCACCAGCACAGGCTGGCCAATTTCGTTCTTTTCCTTGATCGCCTTGGCAATCGCGCCGAATTTGTCGAGCGTGTTCTTGTAGAACTCGTCTTCCTCATCGATCCGCTGGACCGGAACGTTGGTCGGGATTTCGACCACATTCATCTTGTAGATGTCCCAGAATTCGGAAGCTTCCGTGGCGGCTGTGCCGGTCATACCAGACAGCTTGGGGTACATGCGGAAGTAGTTCTGGAAGGTGATCGAAGCCATGGTCTGGTTCTCGGGCTCGATCTTCACCCCTTCCTTGGCTTCAACCGCCTGATGCAGGCCGTTCGACCAGCGGCGGCCATCCATCATGCGCCCGGTGAATTCATCGATGATAACAACCTTGTTGTCCTTCACGATATAATCCGTGTCGCGCTTGAACATGATGTTCGCTTTCAGCGCCTGGTCGAGGTGGTGGACCACCAGCGTGTTTTCGATGTCGTAAAGGTTTTCGGTCTGCAGCAGCCCCTTGGCAAAGAGGATCCGCTCGATCTCGTCAGTCCCCTCTTCAGTCAACTGAATATTCCTGGTTTTCTCGTCCTTTTCGTACCAGTCTTCGGGGATCTGCTTTACCACTTCGTCGAGCGCAACGTAGAGATCAGACTTGTCCTCTGTGGGCCCAGAGATGATCAGCGGCGTGCGCGCTTCGTCGATCAGGATCGAGTCAACTTCGTCAACGATCGCAAAATTGAATGGCCGCTGCACCATCTGGTCACGCGAATGCTTCATATTGTCGCGCAGGTAATCGAAGCCGAGCTCGTTGTTGGTGGCGTAGGTTATGTCGGCATTATAGGCTTCGCGGCGCTGGAATTCGTTGAGGTTGGGCACAATCACACCTACCGTGAGGCCCAGCCAGCCATACAGCTGGCCCATCCATTCGGCATCGCGCTGGGCAAGATAATCGTTCACGGTAACGACGTGCACGCCCTTGCCTTCGATCGCGTTGAGATAAGTCGCCAATGTCGCCACAAGCGTCTTGCCCTCGCCCGTCCGCATCTCCGCAATTTCGCCGCGGTGGAGCACGATGCCGCCGATCTGCTGGACATCGAAATGCCGCATCCCGAGAACCCGCACCGAGGCTTCGCGCACGGTTGCGAAGGCTTCGGGAAGGATATCGTCGAGCGTAGCTCCATCGTCGAGCTGGCGGCGGAACTTATCGGTCTGGGCCTTCAGCTCATCATCGCTCAACGCCTGAATTTGCGGTTCGAGAGCGTTGATTTGACTGATAATTTTTCCGAGTGACTTGACGTAACGGTCATTCGAAGAGCCGAACAGAGATTTGGCAATGGTCTGAAACATGGAGACGGTCCTGACGGGACTTGAATTGTGTGAAGTGCAGCCGCACGCCCATTGCGCCGGCTGCCGGAACTACATCGGGGATATGCTTGGTTGCGCGCTATTCGTAAGCGCGATCAATCCCGTAAAGCACAGGAGGCCGCACTACGCGGCGTGCCCGCTTCGCGGGCTTCTGCGATTTGTCGCCCTCGTCAGCCTGGCTACCAGCTTCGTCACGATGGCACGTGCGGCGATCATCGCCGCTGGCGTCAGCCATGTCGGCAGTAACACCGATCTCGCAATCGAGCATGTCGGCAATCGACGCATGCGCAGGCGCACTCACGGCCACAAGACCGGTAAGGAGCGCTAGACAAGCAAGCATGCGACGTAACATGCACCGTAAGATATGTTGTCTTGTGCCCTTCGTCCAGTTCGAAAGGCAGATTTACTGTGCGACCCAGTCGCGCTAGCGCGAAATCATGGACATCGAACCTTCACCGCTTACCCGGCCCTTCCCGCAAGACATTCCCGAAATTGCCGGGGTAACGCTGCGCGTCGCGCGGGCTCGGTACAAGAACTGGGACCGGGCCGACCTGACCTATGCCGAGCTGGCGGAAGGAACGAATGTGGCCGGGATATTCACGCAAAGCGCCTGCGCGTCTTCCGAAGTCGAGTTGGGCCGCGAGCAGGCGAAACTCGGCCGCGCCCGGGCGCTGATAGTCAATGCAGGCAATTCCAATGCATTTACAGGCTATCGTGGCCGCGAGGCAGTGGAACAGATCATGGGGCAAGTCGCAGAGCATATCGGCTGTGAACCTTCCGACGTCTTCGTCTCTTCGACGGGCGTGATCGGCGTCCCCCTGCCAAAGGACAAGGCACGCGCAGGCGTGGCAGCTGCGCTATCGGCCGAACCGTGCAGCTGGGAGGAAGCGGCCGCAGCAATCTCCACCACCGACACTTTTCCAAAGGGTGCCCATGCCAGCGCAATGCTGGGCACGACACGTGTCGAGCTGGCTGGGATCATCAAGGGATCCGGCATGATCGCGCCGGATATGGCCACCATGCTGGGCTATATCTTCACCGACGCAGCGGTGGAACCAGCCTTCCTGCAAGAGTTGCTGTCGCGCTCCAATCGTGAGACCTTCTCATGCATCACCGTCGATGGCGATACCTCTACCAGCGACACCGTGCTTGCATTTGCCACGGGCAAGGCGGGCAATACCCCGCTTGCTTCGTACGGCGATCCGGGCGCAGACGCCTTCGCGGCGGCGCTCACCGATTTGTGTCGGCAGCTCGCGCAGCTGGTGGTGCGCGACGGAGAAGGCGCGAGCAAGTTCATCACCATCCGCGTGTCGGGCGCGGTTTCGGATGAAAGCGCGCACCGCATCGCGATGAGCATCGCCAACTCACCGCTGGTGAAGACGGCAATTGCCGGCGAAGACGCCAATTGGGGCCGCGTGGTGATGGCGGTGGGCAAGGCAGGCGAACCGGCAGACCGCGACCGGCTTTCGATCGCCTTCGGCGGCGTCTGGACCGCGCGCAACGGACTGCCAGTGGAAGGCTATGACGAAGCGCCGGTTGCCGCCCATCTCAAGGGCCAGGAGATCGACATTGCGGTCGAACTCGGATTGGGCGAGGGCCGCGCCGCGGTGTGGACCTGCGACCTCACTCACGGCTACATCTCGATCAACGCCGATTACCGCTCGTGAACGAAGTCGACGCTTCCATCCTCGCGCTTATGCGGGATGTCAGCGAACGGGTGATTCTTCCGCGCTTCCGAAACCTCGCGCAACACGAGATTGGCGAGAAGGCAGCCGACGATTTCGTTACGGTAGCCGATCATGAAGCAGAAGAGTTTCTGGCAGAAGGTCTGGCACAGATTGATGCCGCGCTGGCGATGGTTGGTGAGGAGGCCTCGCATGCGGATCCAACGCTGCTGGGCAAATTGTCGGAGGATTGCTGGATCGTCGATCCGATCGACGGTACGCACAATTTTGCCCACGGCAAACCACCGTTCGGAATCATAATCGCGCAAGCAAGCGGCGGCGAATGCCAGTCTGGCTGGATTTATGACTGCCTGTCAGGCCGTTTCTGCCATGCGCACCGCGGCTCGGGCGCGTTCGTGAATGGCGATCGCATTCATGCCCGCATCACGGGCGAAAACCCGCCGGTCGCCGCGATCTCGCGGATTTTCCTGACCGACGAGCAGCGCGCGCTAGTCGATGCACGGCTGGCCCCCCATTACCGGTTGGTTGACATTCCGCGCTGCGCAGCAGAGCAATATCCGCGTCTGGCGCTGGGCGAGAATGACATCTCGAGTTTCAAGCGAACCCTGCCCTGGGACCATGCCGCAGGCGTTTTGTGGCTCAATGAGGCAGGCGGCAAGGCTGCACGGATCGACGGTAGCGCCTACCGAGTTGACGAGCATGACAGGCCGGGCCTGATTGGTGCATCAAGCCCGGCTATCTGGGATGAATTCGCCAAGCGGGCGCTTAGCGACTCTTAAGTCTTAGAGCGCACTTTCAAGCCACTGCTTGAGCGCGCTCTTGGGGCGCGCGCCAGTTAGCTCGGCAACCTTCTGTCCACCCTTGTAGAGCGCGAGGAAGGGAATGCCCTGCACTCCAAGCTGCCCCGGGACACCGGGGTTTTCCATGATGTCCATCTTGGCGATGGTAACCTGATCGGCCAGCTCGTCGCTGATTTCTTCGAGCGCGGGCGCGATCATCTTGCAGGGGCCGCACCAGTCAGCCCAGAAATCGACCAGCACGGGCTTGTCGGACTGGAGCACATCGTTCTGGAAGCTGGCATCGGTGACCTTTACGGTTGCCATGGGGAATCTCCTGAATTTTCGTTGGACACTACCTAGGAATTTTTCCGCGTCACTCAACGCCTGAAGGTAAAAAGCTTTGCTGCGCGGTCTGGAAGGCCTTTTTGTGTAACCTAATAAGCGATTGGGGCAACTCGAATATTTCTGGTGTCTGGGTGTAGAGCACCGCCGCGCGGATTTCGCGCTCGGGATATATCTTGCCCAAGGCGGTGACATAGGCGGCCATTTGCCTCAGCGTGCTTTCGGGAATTTCTTCGAGCAAGGTGGGCGGGCGGCGCGCAGTCTTGAAATCGACCACGGTCACACGCTCCTGCGTCACTAGCAACCGGTCGACTGTACCGGCCACCACTTGCCCCTCCACCACTGCGGCGAGAGGAACCTCGGCCAGAGAACCAGGCCCGAACACGTCCGCAAAACCGGATTGGTCGAGCACTTCAAGCGCGCGATGAGCGATCTCCTGCCGATCCGCCTGATCCAGCTCGCGTGCCTGCCTCGCCAGCCAGCTCAGCGCAGCATCGGCTCGCTCGCCAGGTTCAACCATCGGCAATCGTTCCAGCAGGCTATGTATCAGCAATCCGCGGCGCGCTGCTTCGCGAGCAATTTCTGGTGGAAGCGGCGGATTACTGCCCTGCTCCTCACCAGCCGAACTCGGTGCGAGCGGGCGCGGCGGGCGTGGTTCGGGTCCGATCGGCTGATGCAGCCACGCAGGTCCCTCGACCTGCACCTCCGCCTGGGTGTCTGGTCGCGCCTCTACTTCCCGTCCGCGCTCGCCCCATTCACGGCGCGCGCCCCACAGGTCGTCCTCCAGCGCATCGTCGCCGAACAGAGGAGCGAGCCGGGCATACCAGCTATCTGCCGGTGGCCCGTTCTTCGCCTTCGGACCAAGCGAGCCGCCTATGAACAGTGCCTCTTCCGCGCGTGTCATTGCGACATAGAGCAGCCGCCAATGCTCCTGAAGCTCGGTTGCCTTGGCGGCTTCATAGGCTGCCGCAATTCGCCCGGCCTGTTGCTCCTTGCTGACAGCAGGCAATGGCACTTTTCGTACCAGATCGTCGCCATGACCTGGCACTTCCTCCGCCAGGGACAGATCACGCACCCGGCCTGGCTCACTGGTCGCATCTGCGAGTATCACGATCGGCGCCTGGAGGCCCTTGGAGCCGTGCACGGTCATTACCCGCACAAGATCGGGGGCATCGTCCGGATCACGCTTGAGTTCGCCCTCGCCCGCATCGAACCACTGGATGAAGCCTGCCAGGCTGGGTGTATGCACACCCTCATAGGCGAAAGCCGCGTTGAGCAATTCATCGATCGGGTCATTGGCTTCGCGCCCCAGCCGGGCAACCAGCCGCGCGCGGCCTTGCCACGGCCCGACCAGCACCCATTGCAGAAGCGCCTGGGGCGTTTGGAAATCGGCCAGCGCCAGCAATTCGCGCAATTTGGCAACCGTCGCCTGCACCAATGGCGCAGCGTGATTGCGCAGATGGTGCCACAGGTGCTGCTGCTTCTCGCGCGGGACAAAAGCCAGCAAATCATCCTGCGTCCAGCCGACCAACGGCGAGGAGAGCAGGTTCGCCAGTTCGAGATCGTCGAGCGGTTGAGCGGCAAACCGCAGCGCCGACATCAAATCCTTCACCACCAGCGGCTCGCCCAGGCGCAAGCGGTCAACACCTGCCACCGGCACTCCGCACGCATGGAGTCGCGCCACGATCAGCCCGGCAAGATCCTTGCGGCTGCGAACGAGGATCATGATGTCGCCCGGGCGAGCGTTGCGGTGCTCGCCCTTTTTAAGCGAGAAAGGTTCTACGCCTTGAGTCCAGCGGGCTACCTGCCGAGCGATCTTTTCAGCCATCTGCCGATCATGCTTGGCCAGCCAGCTTTCCTTGCCTTCGCTTTCCGGCTCGCCATCGTCTTCCCCGCGCTGGTCATGGACCGGGTTCCACAGTGTTACGAGGCCGGGACGCGGCTGCCCCACATGCGGATGATGGTCATCGCTAAGGCCCAGTTCCGAAGGTCCGATAGCCTCGATCGCATGGTCGACGAATTCGAGCACCGGGATCGCGGTCCGGAAGGACTGCCCAAGGTCGAGATCCCGCAAGTCCCGGCGCACGCGGTTCACGCGCACAACCTGCGCGTTCTCTTCCGCAGCTTGCATCGCCGCCTGCACCCGTTCCTTAGCGGCGCGAAAATTCTCGGGGCTGGTCCCCTGAAAGCCGAAGATCGCCTGCTTGTAGTCGCCCACGGTGAAAATGGTGCGGATCTTGTCGCCGGACGCGCCCTCGCCCGAAAAGAAATCGTCGATCAACGCGTCGATGATGCGCCATTGCGCTTCATTGGTATCCTGTGCCTCGTCGACGAGTATATGGTCGAACTGGCGATCGAGCTTGTAGCGGATCCAGTCGCCTGCAACCTGCTCCTTGAGCAATTTCGCCGCGCGTTCAATCAAATCGTCAAAATCCAGCAGCCCCTCACGAGCCTTCGCCGCGTCCCACCGCAGCGCAAATGCGCGCCCAAGTTCGAGCGCGGGAGCGAGGAAACCGGCGAGTTCGAGCAGGGTGCGGAATTCGCGGATCAGGCGAAGGTTCTCTTGCACCTTCTCGATATGCAGCAGGTAATCTGGATCGCGCTTGAGAATATTATTGAGCTGCTTCGGAGCATCGGACGTCTTGGTGAACAGACCTTCATAAAGCGTATCGAGATTGTTGGCACGTCCCAACGGGTCGAGTGCAAGCCAATTATCGATAGCCGTAGTTCCGTCTCGGCCTGTGACGGTGTCCCATGCGGCCAGCGTTTGCTTGCAACGCATAAGGCTCAAGGTGTCGAAGGTATCATCATCGCACATTTCGGCAACATGAGCTTCACTCGCGTCACTCGGAATTCCCAGCAATTGCCGCACCTGGGGCGCCATCGGCGGTTGCCAGGCTAGCCGCCCTTCCCACAGCTCGCGCGCGCTGGCGCAGCGCATCAGCCATGCCTGCAGCGCGTCCGCGCCCTTGGCGATGGTGAAGCTCTCGACCGCTTCAAGCGTGGCAGAGTCGCGAGCCTGCTCCGCCTCGACCAGCATGTCTCCCAGAACCTGGCGCGAAAGCAGATGCCGCTCGCGGTCCTCGATCGGCCGCATACCGGGAAGCAACCCGGCTTCGTTCGGGAAATTCGCCAGCAACCATTGCGAGAATGCGTGGATCGTATCGATCCTGAGGCCGCCGCCCGGGCAATCGAGCACGCTGGCAAACAGGGTGCGCGCGCGGGCGCGGGTTTCGGGATCGTTAGGCGCCCCGAGATGGATCATCTCCTTGCCAAGTGTCGCCTCGTCGATCCGGACCCAGCGGGCAAGCACATCGTTGATGCGGTTCGCCATTTCCGCCGCACCCGCCTTGGTGAAAGTGAGGCACAGAATCTGCTCCGGAAGCACATCGGGGCGCAGCAACAGGCGCAGCACCCGCGCCGAGAGCACCTGCGTCTTGCCCGTCCCGGCCGAGGCGGACAGCCACACGCTCTGTTCGGGATCGACGGCGGCCCGCTGGTTGCCGTGGAGCGGATGGACGATGCCGCTGCTCATGGCTCGCCCCCTTCATCGGCGTCGGCCAAGCGGATCTGCCATTCCTCAAGCCGCATCAGCTGGTCATAGTCATGGTAGCCGGGATAATCTGGGTTTAGCCGTGCGGTGAAGGGATCAGCACCCTTGATGAATTTGGTGATGGCTTCGCGCAGGAACTGCTCATGCCTGGGCAGAAACTCTTCGGGAACCAGACCTTTTTGCTTCCTTCCGGTTTTCAAAGGCTCATCCCAATAGCCAAAGCCTCCATCGTCATTCTTCGCCAGCGACCAGTATTCAAATCGGGATGCATCGCCTGAAAGCCCCTTGAAATCTCCCTCGCGCGCGATCAGGCCAAGAATGCCGAGTTGCAGCGCAAACCCCTTTTCGACCTGGGCAGCAGTGGGCGGCTTGCCGGTCTTGTAATCCACGATCGCCAGCGTTCCGTCAGCCAGCCGGTCGATCCGGTCAGCCCGGCCATAGACTTTCACACCGTCGAACAGCATCTCGCCTTTCCGCTCGACGGCAATCAGCTTGCGGTCAGTCTGCACGGCAATTTCGCCCGCCACCCAGGCCAGCCCCTGGCGGATGCGCGGGCGCCAAAGCCCCCACATCAAAGGGTGGATATTCGCCTCACGCAGCAGATCATCGGCCACTTGCAGGATATCGGCATCTTCGCCCTTGAGCCGCGCCTCGTGCCACCTCTGCAGGATCGCATGGACCTGTGTTCCCTGCCACGCGAAGTCGCGGCCTGGATCGGCGTCGAGCGGGTCAAGCTTGCGCAGCGCAAGGATTTCCTGCGCGTAGAACTGATAGGGATCGCCCAGCAACCGGTCGAGCCCGGTGACCTTGATCGGCACGTCGCGCAGCCTGGCATCGGGGCACGGTTCGGGCCGGGGATAGGGCTCTGCGGGTGGCACCTGCCTGTCAATCAGCGCGGCAAGCGCCGGAATCTCGCGCTCCCGGTGATCCTTCGTGCCCTCGCCCAGCAGCGCCTGCACCCTCAGCAGGAAGCGCGAAGGGATGGTCGGCCCGTCCATGTCGCGGATTGCGCGCGTCAGCACCACTTCGGGCGCACCCAACGCGCTTGCAAGGTCGTGGGCCGCCAGTCCGATGCGGAATTCCGGCCCCGGCATGCCGAGCGCACGCAGGATTGCCGGTGCCAGTAGTGGCTCGGGCGACGGCGTCTGCGGCCATGTCCCTTCATTGAGCCCGCCGCAAATCACCAGGTCCGCCCTTGTCATACGCGATTCGAGCAGGCCATAGATCGCCACCCGTGGATGCCCGCCATAGGGCGGCCGCACCGCGACCTGCGCCATCGCATCGCGCATTATGGCATGCAGCTCGATGGGATCGACAACTGTGCCTGCCTCGCGCGAGTGCAGGCGCAGTTCCTCAACCAGCCGCGCCAGTGCCCGGCCATCCTCCTGCGCCCACAGGCCCTCGCCCGCCAGTTCTTCACCAACGCCCGCCAGCGCATCGAGCGCATCGGCGAGCGACATTTCGCTTCCGGGAAGCACCCTGAGCGGCTCAATCAGGGTTTCGACGCCTTGCCACCATGTTTCGACGCCAGCGCCGCGCGCGATAACCCGCAATGCCTCAAGCCCCGGCGCGGGGCGCGGCCCGCGCAGCTCGCGTTCGAATGCACGGAGAGCCTCAAGCCACGGCCGTCGACCCTCGCCCCGGCGGACCAGCGGGTGCGCCAGCGCGGCGATCAATTGCACTGGTGCCGGTCCCTCGCTCATCAGCTCGGCCAATTGCAGCAGCAACCGCCCGGCGGCCGTCAGTGAGAGCGGCCGTCCCGCGCTATCGTCTGCCGCGATATTCCAGCGCGCAAGGTGCTGAACCACGCGGCGAGCCAGTGCCCGATCGGGCGTGACCAAGGCAATCCGCTTTTCCGGCACTTCGAGCGCCGCACGGATCATCAGCGCGATTGCCTGCGCTTCTTCCTCACTGGTCGCAGCGGTAAGAATGCGCACTCCAGCAAGGCGTCGTTTCGACGCATCCAGCCCGGCCCAGACCTTGCTTGCCTCGGGCGGGAGAAAGATCGAGGAAATCGCATGGCTGCGCTCTGGCGGGGCGGCGCCGATACCCTTGCGATGCCAGGGGCGCACTTCGCCGCGCGCCACGCCCATGCGGTTGAGCAGCAGCTTCAAGTGGTATTGCGGATGGGTGGCTGCCTCATTGCGGGTGAAGGCGGCTTCTCCCGGCTCAGGTGCATGACCAGCGCGCCCCAGCTCATCCCAGGTCGTATCGTCCATCGTCAGGTCAAAGTCGGGCAGGATCACTGCGCCCTGCGGCGTCTCCGCGATTACCCGCAGCAAGCGCGCCAGCGCAGGCGATGCGCTGGTGATGCCCGCCGCCACAATCGGGGTTGCGGGAGAATTTGCGCGCCAGCGCCGCGCCGCGTGATCAAATAAAAGGTTTCGCCGGGTCGCCAGGTCAACCTCTCCGCGATCGGCCAGCCGCGCTTGCCAGTGCGCCTGCACCACTGCGAACAGCCGCGTGCTGTCCTGCCAGTGCCGCGCAAGTTCCTTGCTCGCTCCAACCACCTGCTCGCTGAGCAATTGCTCGAAAGTGATTTCCTCCGCCAGCAACCGGTCCATCGTTCCGCCCAGCTCGCGGGCCAATCGAAGCAGTCCGGCGCTGCCTGGCAACTGCCTCTTTTCCGCCGCCATCGCTTCGCGCAGGATCGCCGCCAGTTCGAACCAGCGGCGCGTGGGATCGGCTGCTGGCGGGATATCCTCGGCCCCGAGGGGATCGAGCGCTGCACCAAGTGCCTCGTCAAGCTCGACATCGCCCACCATCACCATGCGCGGCATCAGCAGGCCTTGCACGCCGATCTCGCCCGCATGACGAATGAACGCTTCGCTGACGCTGCGCGCCGCACGGCTCGAAGGAAGCAACAAGGTCAGCCGGGCAAGGCCCACGTCACTCTCTGCATAGCGCGGTACCAGTCCGGCAACCAGCGCATCGGCAAAACCGCGATGCGCGGCAATTGAGAATACGTCAGGCTTGCCCCGCTCACCCACGCCCGAGCGCTTCCTCGGTCGGCGCAATCGCCTCAGGCGTACCCACTTCGTACCATTGGCCGGTGAAGGACGTGCCGTACAGCCGCCCTTCCTCTATTGCCCGGTTCCACAGGATATTTGTCGAAAATGGCCCCTCCGGCGCGTCGCGCAGCAATCGGTGCGAAACCAGCTGGATGCCGGTGAAGATGAAGGGCGCTATGCGGCCCGGTGCACGGCGCCTGAGCTGCCCGATCTGGTCCATATCGAAATCGCCGGGACCGCTGAAGTTCATTGCCCGCGCATGCGGCACCACCAGCAGCAACGCATCCATTTCGGCTGGATTCCAGCGCGCAGACAATTCGTGGAAGGCGTTGCGTGGCCCGTCGAGCCAGATATTGTCAGCATTAAGCGAGAAAAACGGATCGGGCAGGTCAGGCATTGCTTTCAGCATACCGCCCCCGGTTTCGAGCAGCAGGCTGCGTTCATCCGAAATACTGATCGCTGGCGCGGCACGTTCACGCAAATGCGCCTCCAGCGCATCAGCAAGGTAATGCACATTGACGATGGCGCGAATGATCCCCGCGTCGTGCAGCCGGTCGAGCGCATGGTCGATCAAGGGTTTGCCAGCCACGCGCACCATCGGCTTGGGCCGGCTCGCGGTCAGCGGCCGCATACGTTTGCCCAGCCCGGCAGCGAGCACCATCGCCGTATCGCTCGCCAAGGCGGTCATGCGATCTTTCCGCCGCCGTGCTTACGCAATTCTGCAGGAATATTCGCGTCGAACCAGCGCGCGACCGGCTCCAGCGCATCATGCGCAAGATCGCGCTCCATCAGCGCCCAGACGCGCGGGATCAGGTCCAGATAGCGCGGCTTTCCGTCACGTTTATACAGTCGCGCAAAGATACCGACGATCTTGGCGTTGCGCTGTGCGCCTAGCCGCGCATAGTCGGCCTCAAAATCAGACCCTGCATCAATTACCGCAAGATAGCGATCGAGCATTGCCCTCTCAAGCTCTGGTGCCACGTCGCGCCGCGCGTCCTGCAGCAACGAGACGAGGTCGTAGGCAGGGTGCCCCACCAACGCGTCCTGAAAATCAATCAGGCCTTGCGCCCCACCCTCGCGAGGATCACCCAGCAGCATGATATTCTCGGCGTGATAATCACGCAGCACTGTCACGCCCGGCTGCTGCCGCGCAAGCAAGGGCTGGGTCACCGCCTCCCATGCTCGCCGGTAGCCGGCAACATCAACCTCGATCCCCACAGCAGGGCAATACCACTCTGTGAAAAGAGCGGCTTCGCGGGCATAGGCCGCCATGTCGTATGGCAGGAACGGCCCCGGCGGCTGGCGGTGCAGCTCTACCAAAGCATCAATCGCGCCTTCATAGGACGCTATTTCACCCGAAGGATTGGCATCGATCCAGTCACGCATGCGGTCATTGCCGAAATCTTCCAGCAGCACCCAGCCACTCGCCACATCCGCAGCGTAGATCTCTGGCGCCCGCGCATTATGTGCAGCGAGGTAGGCAGCGACGTCGAGAAAGGGCTGTGGGTCTTCATGCGGCGGCGGAGCATGCATCAGCATGGCGCCTTCATCGCCCTTGCGAATGCGGAAGTAGCGCCGGAACGAAGCATCGCCGGGGATCGGATCGATATGCGAATTGCCCCACCCGGCAACGCCAAGAAAGGCTTCAATTCCAGCTGGAAGTTCACTCATGGCATGCGCTCTAGCCAATCGGTACCCGGCTCGACAATTGCCCGCCGTCCCTGCCCCACAGTTTCAAGTGTGATTTCGAGACAGGCTGGCTCTTGGCCAAACCCGCCTGCATGTGCTGGCCATTCCGCGATGAGTGCAGCGCCTTCGCGATATTCGTCAAGCCCCAGCTCACGCAGCTCGGCCGGGTCCTCAAGGCGATAGAAATCGGCGTGCACCACCGGCAGCCGTAGCGGCGGCGCTGCATAGGTTTCGATGATCGTGAAAGTGGGTGATGGCACCTCGCCCGAGTGCCCCAGCGCCTTGAGGATAGCACGCGCCAACGTTGTCTTGCCGGCGCCCAGATCGCCCTCGAGTGCGACCACATCTCCGGCCCGCAACCTTGCACCAATTCGCGCTCCAAACGCCTCCATCGCAGCAAGGTCGGGAAGATCGACTGTCACGGCAGCAAGATCATCGCCGTGGTGCCCTGCCCCTTTCGGCTTTCCAAACTAAGCGTGCCACCATGCGCCTCGACCAGCTGCCGGGCGAGCGGAATGCCGAGGCCTTGACGCCGCTCTACCTTGCCATCGGGCAACACCCGCAAGCCTTCCTGCAGCCGCTCAAGCTCTTGAACAGTCATGCCCGGCCCATTGTCAGATACCACGATCCTGGCGCCTTCCCTTGTGCGCGCAATGTCAACCAGGATCTTCCCGCCCTTGCCCGTCGCCGCAATCGCATTGTCGAGCAGTTGGCCGATCGCGCGGCCCAGCTGGCGTCTGTCGCCCTCTATCGCGCCACCAGGATTTCCGCGCAAGTCCAGCGAAAGGCCCGCAGCCGAAATCGCCTGTTCGCGTTCACGCACAATCTCAGTCACATAAGGCAGCAGTTCAAGCCGCTCCTTCGAGATCGGTAGCAATCCCGCCTCGCTCTGCGACAGGTCGAGCACGTTCTCAACCTGTTCAGTCAGCCTTGCAACCGACGCCAGAATAGCTTCGACATACTCCTTCATCTGGTCGTTCACCGGCCCGGCAGCGCCGCTCTGAATCAGTTCGGCAAATCCACCTATCGAAGTCAACGGGGTGCGGAATTCATACGACATGTTGGCGAGGAAACGCGTCTTTACAGCATCGGCTTCTTCCAGCGCCTGGTTGCGTTCGCGCAGCGCGGTTTCCGCCATTTGCGAATCTGTAATATCGAGCACGGTCAGCAATCCATTGCCATCGGGCAATGGCACCCCGGCAAATTCGAGCGTCCGCCCGTCAGCGAGTTCGACCCGCCCGCCCTTTTCGCGCCGATCGAGCGTGGCTGCGCGTACGATCTCGCCAATCGCCTTGACCTGTTTTGGCCGTGCAAGATTGGGCGCAATTGCTGCCAGCAACTCATCTGCGGAAGGGTGATTGTCCAGAAGCTCCGGCTCAAGTCCCCAAGTTCCGGCGAAACTGCGATTCCACACTTGCAGTGACCCATCAGGCGCAAAGACAGCTAGCGCTTCGAACAGGCTGTCGAGCATCGCGGTGCGGGTACGCAGCAGCGTATCGCGCGTGGCCGAGAGCGCGAGCTGCTCGGTGCGGTCTTCTGCGAACAGTACCAGCCCACCGTCGGGCATCGGCTGGGCGACGATCCGCAAATGTTGCCCGCCCGGCAACGGCCAGGCCTCTTCCTGGGCCTCGCGCGCGCCAAACCATTCGACATGTTCGCGCCGCCACGCCGGAAAATCGCGCACCTCGGGTGTGCGGCGTTTCTCTCGCGCGTCACTGAGGAAGCGATCGAATGGTATCGCCTCACCAACGATGCCAAACGGCAGATCGAACAGGCGCAGGAACGGGCGATTGGCAAAAACCAGCTCGCGCGCGGCATCAAACTGCGCCACGCCCGATGATAGCTGGTCCAGCATCGCGCGCTGCGCTTGGCGAAAGGCGCGAAATTCGCGTGCCTGTTGCTCCATTTCCTCAATGTCGATGGCATAGCCGGCAATACCTTCCTCGCCGATCGGCAGGTCACTCACCCGCAGGCTGCGCCTTTCGCCATGAATCGTTGCCGGAACCGTGCGCTCGCGTATCTCGCCCTGCTCCGCCGCAAGCCGTGCAATGTCGCCCGCAGACTGACCCTGCTCGGGCTCAAGCAATTCGATCTGCTTGCCAACCACTTCATCGGCGCTTTGTGCGCCGACCGCTTCGACATAGGCGCGATTGACCAGCCGCAGACGCAAATCGCGCCCGCGGAACCACATCGGAATTGGTGCGGCTTCGATCAGCCCAACCAGCGCGGTAAAGTCACCTTGGGCCTGAGCCGCTTCTTCGCGCAGGCGCGCCAGCTCACCCTCGCTTTCGCTGAAATCGAAGATCCAGACTAATGCTGCGCCGCCGGGCGCCACACGCGGATCGGCCAGCGTCCCGCGAAAGGCGAAGCTGCGCCCGGTTCCTGCCAGGCTGGCCGATAGCCGAAACGGTGCTGCCGTCTTTTGCGTACGCTGCACAGCTTCGGAAAGCTGCTCGAGTTGGGCGGGATCAAGTCCAAATCCGTCAGCACCGCAAAGTTCGCTGAGATATTGTGGTGCCCCCTCCAGCCCAAGCCAGCCCGCTAACCGATCATGCACTTCGATACGTCCGTCGGCACGCACCAGCATCGGAATGGCGGGCGCTTCGTCGAGCATTCCGTTAACCCGCGCAAGCGAACGCCGCATTGTTTCGTAACGGCGCAATCGCTGGGCCGTACGCAGCATGATCAGCGCCGCCGCAACCGTCCATGCGGCGAGCAGCAATCCAATCAATGCCATAGCGGTGGACGAAAACTCCATCCTATTCAGCTATGCGCGGCGCGGGCCGGATGCAACGCCCCAGACAAGGAAAAGCCCCCGCAAAGCGAGGGCTTTCCGTATTAATCCGATGAATTGATGGCTCAGTAGCGGTAATGATCGGGCTTGAACGGCCCCTCCACCGGTACACCGATATAATCAGCCTGCTTCTGGCTAAGCTGAGTTAGCCGTACGCCTAGCTTTTCAAGA
The DNA here is from genome assembly GCF_054957755.1 of Altererythrobacter chaiwopuensis. NCBI lineage: Bacteria > Pseudomonadati > Pseudomonadota > Alphaproteobacteria > Sphingomonadales > Erythrobacteraceae > Altererythrobacter > Altererythrobacter chaiwopuensis. The sequence goes on along the minus strand of NZ_JBTXJG010000001.1, from coordinate 1,663,550 downwards.
TGTAGCGCGGCGACCTTTTCATCGAGATGCTTGGGCAGCACGTAAACATCGTTCTGGTATTCATCCGACTTGGTGAACAGCTCGATCTGCGCCAACGTCTGGTTGGTGAAACTGCTACTCATCACAAAGCTGGGATGGCCAGTAGCGCAGCCCAGGTTCACCAGCCGACCCTTGGCCAATACCAGGATCGACTTTCCATCGGGGAAGGTAACCTTGTCGGTGCCTTCCTTGATCTGCTTCCACTCATAATTGTCGAGCGCTGAAATCTGGATTTCGCTGTCAAAGTGGCCGATGTTGCACACGATGGCCATGTTCTTCATCGCCTTCATGTGTTCGCCGGTGATAACGTCTTCATTGCCAGTGGCGGTAACGAAGATATCGGCACGCCTGGCCGCTTCCTCCATCGAAACAACCTCATAGCCATCCATCGCCGCCTGCAATGCGCAGATCGGGTCGATTTCGGTCACCATAACGCGCGCGCCACCATCGCGTAGCGAAGCGGCCGAGCCTTTGCCGACATCGCCATAGCCGGCCACGCAGGCAACCTTGCCAGCAAGCATGACGTCGGTCGCGCGGCGGATGGCATCGACCAGCGATTCCTTGCAGCCATACAGATTGTCGAACTTCGATTTGGTGACGCTGTCATTCACATTGATCGCCGGGAACGGCAGTTTGCCCTGCTTGGCGATCTGGTAAAGCCGCATCACGCCCGTAGTGGTTTCTTCCGACACGCCCTTGATGCTCTTGACCGACTTGGTGAGATAGCCCGGCTTTGCCTTGATAAAGGCCTTGAGCGCGCGCTGAAATTCGATCTCCTCGGCGTTGGCCGGATCGGGCATGGTTTCCCCCGCCTCCAGCCGCGCGCCCCACAGCGCAAACATGGTGGCATCGCCGCCATCATCCAGGATCATGTTGGCAGTAAGATCCGGATCGTCAGCAGTCGACCAGTCGAAAATCCTGCCGACATAGTCCCAGTAATCGGTCAGGCTCTCACCCTTGATAGCGAACACAGGAATGCCCTGTTCCGCGATTGCGGCCGCCGCGTGATCCTGAGTCGAGAAAATGTTGCAGGTGGCCCAGCGCACCTCGGCACCCAAGGCGATCAGGGTTTCGATGAGCACCGCGGTCTGGATTGTCATGTGCAGCGAACCGGTAATCCGAGCACCTTTAAGCGGCTGCGCTGTGCCATATTCCTCACGCAGGGCCATCAGGCCCGGCATTTCGGTTTCGGCAATCGTGATTTCGTCACGGCCAAATTCAGCGAGCGAAATATCCTTGATGATGTAGTCCTGGGCAAGCTGAGCCACGAAAAACTCCTGAAAATGCAAAGCGCGGCAAAGGGCGGCGCACATGAAACTTACAAGGCCGTGCCTCTAGCGAAGCGACCCGTTCGAAGCAAATATAAAAGAATCTTTATATGCTTGATTGTTGCGGAGCGGTTCCAAGCGCCTATATCGAGCGCAGAAGAACGGGAACACGAAAGGATATTACGCAATGGCAATTTCGGTTGGTGACAAACTTCCTGAAGTAACCCTGGTCAAGGCTACCGAAAGCGGGCCGGAACAGGTTTCGTCAAACGAGTATTTCGCCGGAAAGAAAGTGGCGCTGTTTTCAGTTCCTGGCGCTTTCACACCCACCTGCTCCGCGCGCCACCTGCCGGGCTATGTCGATAAGGCGGCGGAGCTCAAGGCCAAGGGTGTTGACGAGATCGCCTGCACGGCGGTCAACGATGCTTTCGTGATGGGGGCATGGAACAAGGCCGCCGGCAGCGCAGACATCACCATGCTGGCAGACGGCAATGGCGACTTTGCCGAAGCCGTGGGCCTGACGATGGACGGTTCGGGCTTTGGCCTGGGCAAGCGCGGGCAGCGCTATTCGATGGTGGTCGATAATGGCGTGGTTACCGAGCTCAATGTCGAGGCGCCCGGCGATTTCTCGGTGTCGAGCGCTGAACATATGCTCGGCCAACTCTAGGCCGTAAACTTCAACCAGCAATGCGAAAGGGCGCCCGGCGGTAGAACGGGCGCCCTTTCTTGTCTGCCGTATTTTCCGACGGGGAATTCGTCAGAACTTGACTTCGCCGGTCACGTAAAAGCGCCGCGGATCGCCATAAAAGCCGGTCAACGTGCCCTCCCGGCCCAATGTCGGCACGAACGGCGTATTGATGCCGTCACCGCTCACAAAGTTATAACCCGATACGATATAGCGCTTGTCGAACAGGTTCTTGCCGTGAACGCCGATCGAGAAACGGTCCGAATCGTCAGTGTAGACAATGCTGGCATCGACCAGGGCGAAGCCGTCCTGATCGAGGAAGCGGTTGGGTACCTCAAACTGGCTGGCATCACCGCGCAGCGAGACAGAGCCGATGAAATCGACGATTCCGTTCGCCACAGGCAAGCCCAGATCGACGCCCATGTGCGCGGTGATATCGGGCGTGTTCTGGAACACGCGGCTGTCGGCGACATCATTGCCGAAATTGTCGATGAAGGTGTTGAACTTGGCGTCTAGTACGCCCAACGACCAGTTGAATGTGAGCTTGCTGCCATCACCCGCAAAATCGCGCCCGACCAGCGCATTGCCCTCAAACTCGATGCCGTTGACATCGGCGCTTGCCGCATTTGAGGTGATACCGATGAAGCTGTCATTCACGCCGTCATTATTTGTGTCCACGCCAACCGATCCGGGGATCTGCACGTTCTTGTAATTGCCCATGAAACCGGCGAGGCTGATGTTGAGGCGGTTATCGAGCAGCGATGCCTTCCAGCCCAATTCATAGCTGTCCACCGTTTCGGGCTCGAAGCGCAGAAATTCGAACTGATCATCGAAATCGATGTCGCCATCACCGTCAAGATCAGGTGCTGCGCTGGTCTGGCCGCGCGGATCGAACCCGCCACCCTTGAACCCGCGTGAATAGGTGAAATAGATATTGTGGTTCTCGTTCGGCTTGAAGCTGATCGAGCCGCGCGGAGTGAACTCCTCGAAGGTGTCGCTGCCCTCGAAGTCGCTGGTGACCGCGATCGGGATGGCGGTCGACGGCGGGAAAAGGTCGGAGAAGCCGCCAATGAAAGTGGTGCGCAGAACGCGGCTGCTGCGCTTGTCGCTGGTAAAGCGGCCGCCCAGCGACACGCTCAGCTTATCGGTGATGTCATAGGTGAAATCGCCGAAAACCGACCAGGTCTTGGTCTTCACATCGCCCAGCGTCTGCGCGTTCAGGCCGGGCAGGCCGATCAATGCGCCGGTGTTGAACAGCGCCACGTCGAATGCGGTGAAGGCATTTGCGTCAAGGTAATAAAAGCCCAGAACGCCGTTCAGCCGATCACCCTCGTACAGAAGCTGCAATTCCTGGCTCAACTGGTCGTTTTCATAAATCGCAGGCACATCGAGATCGGCGGCGGGAAGGCTGTCGAAATCGATCGGGGTTGTCGATTTGTCCTCGCGATATCCGGTAATCGATTTGAGTGTGATCGTATCGCTCAGTTCGACCGCGATATTGAGCGCACCGCCATAGGCTTCAACCTGCTGGTCGACGACATTGAGCCCAGCGCGCGTGTCAAACACGTTGTCGAGCACGGGTGCGCCGGTCAGCAGGCCGGGGATGAGCCGGTGTCCCTGGCGAGCTTCGCTGTTGTCTTTCACATAATCGCCCGACAGGCGGATGAACACCGGGCCATTGTCGAATTCCAGCGTACCGCGCGCCGCCCAAACGTCCTTGTTGTAATTCTCGGTGCCGAGGTTGAGGTTGTCGCCAAAGCCGCCGCGCGAAAGCCGCGCACCGCTGGCGCCGATCCGCAGGTTCTCGGTCAGCGGGGTCGATGCGGTCACAACCAGGTCGGCCTGGTCGTATTTGCCATAAGTACCGCGAATCTTGACCTGGGTTTCATCCGGCAGCGGCGCGGTCACATATTTGATCGCGCCGCCAATGGTATTGCGGCCATAGAGCGTTCCCTGCGGTCCGCGCAGCACCTCGATCCGCTCGACGTCATAAACATCGAGCACCGCTGCCTGCGGGCGGTTGAGATATACATCGTCAACATATAGCCCTACGCCCGCCTCGAACCCGGCGACCGGATCCTGCTGGCCCACGCCGCGGATGAAGGCGCTGAGCGTGGTGTTGGTGCCTCGGCTGATCTCCAGCGTCACGTTGGGCATTTTCTGGGCAACTTCCGTGAGTTCCAGCGTGCCGTTTCGTGCCAGTTCTTCACCGCTAATGGCAGTCACCGAAATTGGCACATCGAGCGCGCGCTCCTCGCGCCGCCGAGCCGTGACATAGATCACATTTTCCGTTTCAGACGCGATTGGAGATTCATCGCCTCCAGTTATCTCCTGTGCCACCACAGGAGCCGGAGCGAGACCGGCCGCTAGCGCCAGCATCCCGCAGCCAACAAACAAGATACGTGTATCGAAAGATTTCAGTTTCATGTCGAATCCTCACCCAAGAACCATGTTGCCTTGGCATATATTGAAAGTTGAATCATATTTCAAGTTTGTGCTTGTGAAGGCGCGACAACCGGAATAGTCTCCCTGCATGCAAACTAAGCCAGACAGTAATGAAAGCGCTGGATTAGAGCCGGTGACCGAACGCGGCAGGCGCACGCGGCGCAAGCTGTTGGATGCGGCCACGCATGAATTTGGTGAACGCGGATTTCACGATGCTTCGATCAGTGGCATCACGCGCCGTGCGGGCGTGGCACTGGGCAGTTTCTACACTTATTTTGAATCGAAAGAGGCGATCTTCCAGGCACTGGTGCGCGATTTCAGTGAGGGTGTACGCATCGCCGCATCAAGCGGGATAGGGCACAGCGCCTCGGCTTTGGACAAGGAAAGAGATGCCCTGGCCGCATTTCTTCGCTTTGCCCGCGAGCATAACGAAATCTATCGCATCATCGACGAGGCGGAATTCGTCGATCCCCAAAGCTATCGCGCGCATTACGAAAACACGGCACGCCGAATTCTTGATCGGTTGCGCGCGGGTGCCGAAGCTGGCGAGTTTCGCGAGAAAATGGAAGAAGCGCATGCCTGGGCGATCATGGGCATGAACGTTTTCCTTGGGCTGCGCTATGCCGTTTGGGCGCGCCCCGGCGATGAGCCCGATGCAGTTCCCGATATCGCACGCGATATTTTGGCGCGAGGGCTTACCCCGCCGGACTGACCGGGATCAGCCGTAACCCATCAGGCTGAGCGCTTCCTTGCGGCTGCGCGGATCATCCAGAAAACAACCCAGCAAACGGCTGGTGACCATCGTAACGCCCGGTGTACGCACCCCGCGCCCGGTCATACAGCCGTGTTCGGCCTCGATCACCACTGCAACGCCATGCGGCTCGAGATTGTTCCAGATGCACTGCGCAACTTCCGCCGTCAGGCGCTCCTGGATTTGAAGTCGCCGTGCAAAACCATGCAGCACGCGGGCAAGCTTGGAAATGCCAACTACCCGGTCGCGCGGCATATAGGCGATCGCCGCCTTGCCAGTGATCGGCGCCAGGTGGTGTTCGCAGTGGCTTTGAAAGGGAATGTCCTTGAGCAGCACCAACTCGTCATAGCCGCCCACTTCCTCAAACTGGCGGGAAAGGTGGATCGCCGGATCCTCCTGATAGCCCTGACAGTATTCAAGCCAGGCGCGGCCCACCCGTTTGGGTGTGTCGAGCAATCCTTCGCGCGCGGGATCATCCCCTGCCCATTCTATGATCGTGCGGATCGCATCCTGAACATGGTCTGGCACATCACGCTTGCCATGCGGGTTGTCGGTTTCATCTTCGTGCTGGCAGCTCATGCGGTCATCCTGGTTCGATTCCGTGCAGCCCCGCAGGGCTCACTTTCCCTTTGCGGAAAATTCCTTCCTTGGCAAATGACCGGATCACAATTGGGTTCCACGAGCTTGCCCTAAAGTCGACAATTCCCATATTGCAGGGTGATATGCGGGAATTGCATGGCCCATCAGCGGTTGAGTTCGAGCGAATGGCACGCAAGGCGCTTGGCACCATGCCACGCCAGTTTCGTGCCGAACTCGAAAGTGTCGTGTTGCGAATCGAGGAATTCGCCAGCCGCGAGCAACTGGAATCAGTAGAGATAAAGAGCCGATGGGAACTAAGCGGGCTGTATGAAGGGCGGCCTGTGCCCGATCGCACAATCTGGGAATCGGGCCAGATGCCCCCTGTAATCAGCCTGTTCCGCCAGCCTCTGCTTGCCGAAATGTATGAAACTGGCGTGTCTCTGGAAGATCTGGTGCATCACGTAGTCGTCCACGAAGCCGGTCATCACTTCGGGTTTTCCGACGAAGATATGCACACGATTGAGAACGGAGAAGGCTGAGGCCCAAGCAAAAAAGGGACCGGCCTTGCTAGCCAGCCCCTTTTTATGGCGCACCCGGAGCGATTCGAACGCCCGACCCCCAGATTCGTAGTCTGGTGCTCTATCCAGCTGAGCTACGGGTGCTCGCCAGGGGGCGCCATTTAGGGGGCCTTGCCGTGCTTGGCAATCCCCTATCCGGCCTCTTGCGAAAACAGTGCTCTTACCAGGTCGATATCAAGTGGAGGCATATCCAGCGCTTCGATCTCTTCTACAGCGAACCAGCCTATTTCTTCGCCTTCCAAGGCAGCGGGCTCCCCTTGCCAAGCATCGATTCTGTAAAGCAGGATGACAATCGTCACAGCGTCTGTTTCGCCGCGACCTTGCGCGAATGCAAACGGTGCCAAGGCATCACATGCAACCTCTATCCCCAGCTCTTCGCGCAGTTCGCGCGCAAGAGCTTCCGCTGGAATTTCAGCAGGTTCAACCTTTCCCCCAGGGAATTCCCACAGCCCGCCATGATGCTTGGCGAGAGGGCGGCGATGCATCAACCAACGCCCGTCTGCGCGCTTCAGAGCACCTGCAACCACCAATAGCCATGTCGGTTTTTTTTCCAATTCAAAGGCCCTTCTCAACCATTTCTTAACCGGCTGCGCTGCAAAACGTTCAAATCAGGACGCGATCATAGGGGCTTGTCCATGAAATTGCCGGCTTTCCTAAAGCGTATCGGAACCGACAACTCGGGGGCAACCGCAATCGAATACGGCCTGATTGTGAGCTTGATCGTGATCGCCTCAATCGGCGCTTTCGACGCAGTAGCGAACGAAAACAACGGAATTTGGGCTGTGGTCACGACCAAGATCAGCGGTGCGGTCGAAGGCTAATGGTAAATTTTTTGAAAGGTTCCGACTTAGGGGTTTTTCAATAGCTGCCGATTATCGCTGCAATCGTCCGTTCGGTCTTTGGCTGGCGGGCACGGGTACCGAAGACTGAAACCAGGAGACTAGACATGAAGTTCATCAACAAGCTTTTCCGTGACGAACAGGGCGCCACCGCCATTGAATACGGCCTGATTGCCGCGCTGATCGCCGTTGCTGCGATTACTGCGATGCAGAGCCTCGGCGACAACCTGACCACGACGTTCAACACCGTTTCGACCTCGATGGCTGACGCAAACGCCTAATCGTCATTCGAACGAACAAGAAAGCGGCGGGGATTTCCCCGCCGCTTTTCTTTTGTCCGCAGCAGATCTGAAAAGCGCCAATTCGCGCTCTTACCGGTCCCGCACCACCAGTTTCACTTTTTGCCCGGCTTGCACCTGGTCACCCGAACCAAGCCCGTTGAGTACGCGAAAGCGATCCTCCTGCGCATTGTCGAACGCCATGCGCCGTGCCAGCGACGCCACGCTTTCGCCGCGCTGCACCGTCACCACGTCAACCCGGCGCGGAACCACCGCCGCCGCTTCGCTCGCGCTGATCCGGCGCATCGACTGGAACATCGAATTGAACACATTGGATTGGCCAGCTGGCGTGATCGTGGCGAAGTGATACGCGCGATCTCTGGCAAATTCATAGGCATAGACCACCACATCGACCTGGCTGTTGCCACTGTTCACCCGCGCCATACCATAGGCGGCGGGAATCCCGTTGATCGTGGTGCGTTCGAGCGTTTGCGGGGCAAGCTGTTGCTGATCTCCACCTAGCGTGGTGAATTGCTGCCGCACATAGGCGCTCAGGTCACCGCTATATGGCGCGAGTGTCAGCTGCGCTTTGCCCGATTGGCCATTGATAGTTACCGCGCGGGTGCCATTGATCATGTAAAATCCCTGCGGAGCTGTGAAGCTCAGCCGCAGGTCGGGATGAATGAAATTGCGCCCCTCGACCATACCTTGTGATGGATCATCACCGTAAATCAGCCCGTCAATGCTGGTCAGAAAGGTGTCGCGGTTGACCACCGAGCCCGGCAAACCCTGCGCCTTGCTCAGCGCGGTCTGCACCCGGCTGGCGGGATCGGGGTGGGTGGAGGCCCATGCGGGCGGCCTTGTCTCGCCCTGCCCCGTTAGCCGCGCCTCAAGCGCGTTCTGCGCGGCCAGACTGGACAAAACCGTGCTCATAGCGCGCGGATCATATCCCGCCTTGGTCAGATACTGGATACCAAGATCATCCGCCTGAAGTTCCTGGCTGCGCGAGAATTTGAGCGTCAGTAACTGCGAACCCTGCAAAAACCCCCGGCTCAACGTGTCGCCGATGGCGCTGTTGCCAAGCAAGACGCCCGACAAGATCGCCCCTGCCGCCCCCAGCAAGGTATTCTGCTGTGCGGCCTGCTGGCGGCGCTGCGAATGGCGCGCTGCCACATGCGCCACTTCATGCCCCAGAACCGCTGCCAGTTCGGCCTCATTATTCATCAATCCAACCAGCTGGCGCGTGGTGTAGACATAGCCGCCGGGGACCGCGAAGGCGTTATTGACCGAACTGTTGAGCAACGAAACGGTGAAACTTTCGCGCGCATTGCCCAAGCCCGATTGCACCGCGATATTCTTGCCCACCTGCGCGACATAGGTGGCCTGTGAGCCGCTCATCGCGCCGCCAAATTCAGCCAGCAACTGGGGATGGAATTCGGCACCCTGCTGGGCCTCTGCCTGGGTGATCGGTGTGGAGGCGCTGGGAATGGCGCCGCCCATGCAACCGGTCAAAGCCAGCGCGAGCGGGGCGACGGTTACAAATGCGAGCGGTTTGAGCGAGATAGTCATGACACATCTCCGTTTTTTTGCAGTCAATGCGCCCCACCCGCGCGATGGTACAGCATCGCTGATCAGCGGCAAGACTGCAAGGCTGCTCGCTCGTTCAGGAAGAACGGTTCAGCTTGCACCAATTTGCAGGAAGCGCTCTTCGCGCATGCGCCTGAGCTCTTCGGCGGACTTCTTCGCCAATTTGTCGAGTTCTTCGGCAATCGCGCTGCCAAGCGCGCGCGCCATCGCCTCAGGTGCACGATGTGCCCCGCCCTCAGGCTCTTTCACGATCCGGTCAATCACCTTGAGGCGCTTTAGGTGCTGCGCAGTGACCTTCATCGCCTCCGCCGCATCCGGCGCCTTTTCGGCGGTACGCCACAGGATCGATGCGCAACCTTCGGGCGAGATCACCGAATAGACTGCATGCTCAAGCATCAGCACCCGCTCTGCACTCGCCAGCGCGACCGCACCGCCCGAACCGCCTTCACCCACGATTGTCGCCACCATCGGCACTGGCAGGGCCAGACAAGCCTCGGTCGAGCGAGCGATAGCTTCAGCCTGGCCTCGCTCTTCCGCTTCGACCCCCGGGAATGCCCCGGAAGTATCGACCAGTGTCACCACCGGCAGGCCAAACCGCCCGGCAAGTTCCATCAGGCGGATCGCCTTGCGATAACCTTCAGGTTTGCCCATCCCGAAATTGTGTTTCAACCGCGTTTCTGTGTCGTGCCCCTTTTCGTGACCGATCAGGACAATACGCCGGCCCTTCAGCCGGGCAAAGCCGCCCATGATCGCCTCGTCCTCGCCGAAATGGCGATCGCCGCCCAGCGGCACGAATTCGTCAAACGCATGTTTGACATAATCGCGAAAATGCGGCCGCTGCGGATGGCGCGCAACCTGCGTCTTTTGCCACGGGGTGAGCGAAGCATAGGTGCCGGTCAGCAAATCGCGGCTTTTCTTCTCGAGACGTTTGATCTCGGCGGTGATTTTGACCTCGCCACCCTCGGCGGCGGAACGCAGTTCAGCGATCCGCTCTTCCAGCTTGGCAACGGGCTTCTCGAAATCGAGGTAGGAAATCATCCTGCCCCGCTAGTCTTAAGTGGCGCGTCGGGCAAGAGGATGGCGTGCATTGACCAACGCCACAAGCCGGGCTGCGTCAACATGGGTGTATATCTGCGTGGTCGAAATATCGGCGTGGCCAAGCAATGTTTGCAGCACCCGAAGGTCCGCCCCACCCTCCAACAAGTGGGTAGCAAAGGCATGGCGCAGCACATGCGGGCTGACGCCTGCGGGATCGATGTTCGCGCGCGCGGCCAGTTCCTTGAGCAATTGGAACAGCCGCACCCGAGTGAGATGGCCGGCCCGCGAAGGGAACAGATAGCGCGATGTTTGTGCCCCTGTGTCGGCACGCACGGCCAGCCAGCGAACCAGCGCTTCGCGTGCGCGCTCACTCACCGGCACCATGCGCGCCTGCCCACCCTTGCCCGTTACCGTCAACAGCGGCGCGTCGCGCGGCACGGCGGAAAGCGGCAGTGAGACTAGCTCGGTTGCGCGCAGACCGGAGCCATAGAGTAATTCGATCAGCACGAGCTGACGGATCGCCGAGGGGCTGCCACTATCGGCCTCGAACTCTGCGCGATCGAACAGCTTTTCTACATCCTGGTGTGAGAGAATTCTGGGCAGCGGGCGGCGGGCGCGGGGGCGGGGTAACGCGGAAGACGGATCATCCTTCCGCCAGCCTTCATCCACCGCAAAGCCGAAAAACTGGCGCAGCGCCGAGCTTTTGCGCGCAACCGTCGAGGGCGCGAGACCTGACCACGCCGCCGCCAACCGCGCAACATCATCGCGGGCAACCTGCGCCAAATCGCCGATCAGTTCCTCCGCCCCATCAAGATCGCGGCGATAGGCAGCCAGAGTATTGACCGCTGCCCCGCGTTCTGCCGCCAGCATCTCGAGGAAGGCCTGGCTTGCCGCGCCCATCAGCCGCGCGCGATCGCCTCCGCAGCGATCATGCGGGCTTCGGCATTCAGCCCCACCTGCCGTAGCGAAGATACAATGTAATAAAGATGGCGCGGTGTCATCCGCTGCCACCCTTCACCCTGCATACCCAGCCCCGCCAGCAGTGCTACAAGCGCACGATTGTTCACCTCGGCAGCGCGCGTAATGGTGCGTGACCAGCGCGTTTCGCGATCCAGATCAAGCGAAACCCGGCTTGAAAAATTACCCAGATCGGCGCCGGAAACACGGCCCAAACCGGCAAGCCCCGCCAGCAGCAGCTTTGATCGGCGGTAATTGCCGCTGTCGTCGTCGTCGATAAATCCGTCTACTGCCTGGCGCGAAGCCGTGCCTGTTCCCGCCCTTGCCAAAGTCACCAGCGCCCAGCCAGCGCTCCCCGGTTCAACCACACGGCTCCAGGCATTGGCATCGCGATCCAGCCCTGCGGTAAGCATCGAAGTCAGCAATGCGGGCGCTGCATCGACATAATCGGCCGAAGCCGGCATCCGCGCTGCGGCATAAGCTGTCAGAACATAGCGACCGTAGTCTCTGGCGAAATCACCGCCCCATATCGCCTGCATCGCTCCCAACCGTGCCTGCGGATCGGTGCCGACATAGGCCTCGCGCAATTGAGTGGCGGTATCGGCGGCATCACCCACAACACTCTCATCAACATAGATCTGGCTATATAGATCAACCATTGCCTGGGCGGAGAAAATACCTTCGCGCGCCGCGCGATCTGCCCCTTGCGCTCGCAAGGTTAGCGGCAGCATTGGGGTGAACGCCGAGATTCGTTCATAGTAGGGATCGAAGTCGCGGCGGAGCGGTTCAGGGATTTCCTCACCCACGGCATTGGCCAGGGCAAAGCGCCAGGGGTTCAATTCCTCGACCCCATCCCACTCGATATCGACCGCGCGCCGCCCACGCCCGGCTGCACCCGCCAGCCGCTGTGCCAGCAGCACATCGATCTGCGGCGCAAGCTCGGTACGTAGCGCACGGTCGAGCTGCGACCCGGCAAGCACACCATCGCCTGAATAGGCACTGCAGATAGCGCGCAGCATCTGCCATTGGGCATCATCGCGATCCGGCCCGCGCAGCCGCACGATCGGACAGGTTCCAATCACATCGGTTGTCGCCAGATAGGCCTCCAGCGCATTGTCGACCATCAAGTCGTCCCAATTGCCGGTATCGACATCCTGCATCAGCGCGCGCGCTGCCGCATATTCGCCCATGCGATTGAGCGCCTGCGCCCTTAACCCCGCGAATTCGACCGGGTTCATCCCGGCTGGGGTCTCGAGGCGGCTGGCAAGCGCCCGGCGCAGCAGGATATGCCCCCAGCGCGAAACCACCGGGCCTCCAAGCCCTTCAAGCACTGCACGCACCAACCCCGCCGGCTGGCGCGCGAGCGACCTCGACGGCAATCCGCCTTCGCTGGCGTCGACAACCCCAACACGTGTCATCGCGCGCTGGGCAGCAGGCGGAATATCGTAGCTAGGGCGCAGGCCCAGCAGCTCGTCAAGCTCGTCAGGCGTCATTTCCTCGATCTGCTCGATCGTCGGAATCGAACTGAAGTCAAACTGCGAGAAGTCCGGCCCCGGGGTGAATTCGCCGGGCAGAGGCTGGACCGTTGGCGCGCCCGGCACAGCCGGGGTTGTCGGCGCATCCGGGCCGGGCCTGGGTGTGGGTGCAGGGGTGGGATCGTCAAATCCCGGCGGAAGAAGCGATTCGGGCGCGTCCTGAGCGAATGAGAGCGTAGCGGTGAGAGCAATCGCTGCCCCGCCCAACCATTTCCAGCTAGCCATCAACCAGCCCCCGGCAACGGTATTTCATGTGTGATCGGGCGGATCGGCTCTTCCCCGCCATCAAACCAGGCCAGCACCAGCACAGCACCGAGAAGGCCGAGCCAGAACCAAATCCGCCCACCATACACCCGCTTGTTGCCAGGCGGGCGCGGTGCGGAACCATCGAGCGAAAGAATTGAGCTGCGCTTGCGTGCCATATTGCATGGCCACTAGCCGATCTATAGGCCGCTGGGCAATGACCGAAGAACGTTCTTCTTTCAGCGCGGAGCTGCTTTCCGGCATCACGGCCAGGCTCGACCGCCCTCTGGTGCTGGTCGGCCTTATGGGCGCAGGCAAATCGTCCGTCGGGCGGCGCCTCGCGAATATAATGGGCTGCAATTTCGTCGATGCCGATGAAGAAATCGAAAATGCCGCACAGCGCAGCATCTCCGAAATATTCGAGGAATTCGGTGAAGGCTATTTCCGCGACGGTGAACGGCGCGTCATTGCACGTTTGATCGAGAACGAAAGCGGGGTGATAGCCACCGGCGGCGGAGCCTTTGTCAACGACCAGACCCGTGCACTGATCCTGGCACAAGCGGTAGCGGTGTGGATCGACTGCGAGATCGACACATTGGTTGACCGCACAAGCAGGCGCGAGACGAGGCCTTTGCTCAAAGGCGGGAACCCGCGCGAGATCCTTTCCCGCCTTTATGACGAGCGCCGCCCCTTCTATGCGCAGGCGCCGATCCATGTCATGAGCGACACTGGACCGCAGGATGCAACTGTGGCGAAGATATTGGAGGCGCTCGACAAATGGCTGTGATCCCGGTCCAACTGGCAGGCCGAAGTTATGACGTGCTTGTCGCGCGCGACCTGATTGAGGGGGTCGCGCAGCATGCTGCCCCGTTTCTCCGCAAGAAGCGGGTTGCGGTTGTTGCAGATGCCAATGCGCGTGCGCACCACGGCGCAAAGCTCGAAACTGCGCTACGTGCGGATGAGCGCGAAATTGACTGGTACGATGTTGCTCCGGGAGAAGGCTCCAAGAGCTGGCAGGGCCTCCAGGGGCTTACAGACTGGCTGCTTGAGCGAGGTATCGAACGCGGCGACCATGTGTTTGCCCTGGGTGGCGGCGTGGTGGGCGATCTCACCGGCTTTGCCTGCGCGATCCTCAAGCGCGGCTGCGGGTTCGTGCAGATCCCAACCACACTGTTGGCGCAAGTCGATAGCTCGGTTGGCGGCAAGACGGCGATCAATACTGCGGCGGGCAAGAATCTGATCGGCGCGTTCCATCAGCCCTCACTGGTGCTGGCAGACTTGACTGCACTCGACACATTGCCCGACCGCGAGATGCGCGCCGGTTATGCCGAAGTGATCAAATACGGTATTTTGGGCGATTCCGATTTCTTCGACTGGCTTGGCGAACATGGTCCCGAAGTAGTCGCTCGCGAGCCAGCGGCAATTGAGCATGCGGTCGCAACCAGCGTTGCGGCCAAAGCGCGGATCGTGGCGGAGGATGAGCGCGAAACACAAGGTATGCGTGCGCTGCTGAACCTCGGGCATACATTCGGGCATGCGCTCGAAGCCGAAACCGGATTTTCCGACCAGCTGCTGCACGGCGAAGGCGTAGCACTGGGCATGGTACTGGCCGCCCGTTATTCGGCGCGGCGCGGACTGATCTCAATCAGCGATGCAAAACGCGTTGCCGCCGCGATAGCGACCGCCGGTTTGCCCACTGAAATCTCCGCTCTCAATCTCGACTGCAACGGACGCAAGCTGGCCGGTCACATGCTGCACGACAAGAAGATGGACGCAGGAACATTGCCGTTCATTTTGCTGCGCAGCATAGGCGCAGCATTTCTGGCCCGCGATATCGAACTGAGCGATATCGCTGCCTTCCTGGACGAACAGTTGCAGGCTGCCTGAACGAGACAAGGGCCAGATCAATGACAGCGATCATTCTGACAAACGAACCGCTGATCCGCATGGGCTTCTTCCTCGGCGTTCTCGCCGCAATGGCATTGTGGGAAGTGGCCGCCCCACGCCGCCGCCGCGAAATCCCGCGCCTGCTGCGCTGGAGCAGCAACCTCGGCATCGTCGCGCTTGACACGCTGCTGGTGCGGCTGGCCTTCCCCCTTGTCGCAGTGGGGCTGGCGCTGATGGCGCAAGAGCGCGGCTGGGGGCTGTTCAACGCTTTTGATATGCCTTTCTGGCTCGCATTCATCTTGTCACTGCTCGCGCTTGACCTCGCCATATACCTCCAGCATGTGATGTTTCACGCCGTGCCCGGCCTGTGGCGCCTGCACCGGATGCATCATGCCGATCTCGAGTTCGACGTCACCACGGGGCTGCGGTTTCATCCAGTCGAAATCCTGCTGTCGATGGCCTACAAGCTGGCAGTAGTTGCTGCGCTTGGGCCCCCTGCCCTCGCTGTTCTGGTATTCGAGGTTCTGCTCAACGCCACATCCATGTTCAACCATTCCAATATCGCTCTGCCGCAGAGGGTGGACCGATTGCTGCGCCTGATCGTGGTCACGCCAGACATGCACCGGGTCCACCATTCGATCCATCCCAGCGAAACGAATTCGAACTTCGGCTTTAATTTGCCATGGTGGGACCGGCTGCTGGGCACTTATCGCGCGCAGCCTCGGGACGGCCACGAAGGCATGACGATCGGCATCGAACAGTTCCGCAACACCCGCGAGTTGTGGCTCGACCGGATGCTGATCCAGCCAATGCTGGGGCCGGCCAGCGGATATCCGATCAATCGCGACACAGACGACGAGTGAACCCATGGCCGCGAGCCAGCATAACCAATGAGGATGCACAAATGACCGTTGGCGAAGCAACACCAGATCTCGATTTCGACTGGGACGACAAGAGTTTCCTGGGGCACCCCAAGGGCCTGGGCTACCTCGCCTTCACCGAAGCGTGGGAGCGGTTCAGCTTTTACGGCATGCAGGCATTGCTGGTGCTTTACATGGTCAATTTTCTGCTTTTGCCCGGCAATGTCGAGCAAGTGGCAGGCATAGAGCAATTGCGCGCGATTTATGGCGGACTGGAAGGCCAGGCATTCGCAAGTGCTATCTTCGGCACTTATGCTGCTAGCGTCTATCTGACACCGATCCTGGGCGGTCTGCTGGCCGACAAGGTGCTGGGCAAACGCCGTACGGTACTTCTTGGCGCCATCACCATGGCATTGGGCCATTTTCTGATGGCATTCAATGTCACCTTCTTGTTCGCTCTGCTTTGCCTGATTCTAGGTTCGGGCATGTTCAAAGGTAATATCTCAAGCCAGGTCGGCAGCCTCTACAGGCCCGAAGATCTGCGCCGTGCCGATGCATTCCAGATCTTCTATCTTGGTATCAACGCCGGTGTCATCGCAAGCCCGTTAGTGGTTGGTACGCTGGGAGAGACGATGGGCTGGCACTGGGGCTTTGGTGCTGCGGGTGTGGGCATGCTGGTTGGCTTGGCAATCTATGTCGCCGGGCAGAAATATTTGCCGAAAGAGCATTTTGACGTGCCGGACAAAAAGGCAAAGAAAGCAAGCGACCCGATGAACCGGAAGGATTGGCTCGCCACTATTGCTTTGCTGCTGCTAATCCCTGTTCTGGCAATTGCGATCGTTCCCAACAACCAGATATTCAATGCTTATCTGGTTTGGGGAGACCAGCAATTCGCGCTCTATTGGGGCGAAGAGAAACTGCCTACTACTTGGTTGATCACCTTGGACGCGATCGTTTCCGTCAGCTTCCTGGCCGGTGTCGCCGCATTCTATCGTTGGTGGAAAACAAGATGGAACGAGCCTGACGAACTGTCCAAGATCATCATCGGCTCGCTATTCTCGATCGGGGGGACGGCCTGCCTCTATATGGCTGCGGCTACCACTCCAGCAGGAGAAAAGATCGGGCTATTCTGGCCGGTGATGTTTCATATCGTAAACTCGATCGGCTTTGCCCACATGCTGCCGGTTAGCCTTGCCCTGTTCGCTCGCCTGGCGCCCAGGCAGATCGCCGGCACGGTGATCGGGCTATATTTCCTTTCGTTCTTCGCAGCCAATTCGATTGTGGGTTATGTCGGTGGCTGGTTTGAAACCATGCCGGTAACGCAATTCTGGCTGATCCACATGGGCTTTGCTGCTGGTGCCGGCGCGGTCTTCGTGCTGTTCAAGCTGCTGCTCGCACCGCGCCTGATGCATGAAGCATCTTCGGAGGAAGTAGCACTGGCATGACCCGCTTTATCGATCTTTCGATCCCGATCACCAATGAGGTGATCTCCGATCCCGAGGTTATGCGGCCCAGGATCACCTATATGACCCACCGGGACACATGGCAGCAGATCGCCATGTTCTTTCCCGGGCTGGAGCAGGATGACTTGCCCGACGGCGAAGGCTGGGCGGTCGAATTCCTTGAGCTGAGCACGCATAACGGCACGCATATGGATGCGCCGTGGCATTACCATTCGACGACAGACAGCGGCCAGCACCCTGCCCCCAGCATTGACGAAGCGCCGCTTGATCGATTCTTCCGGCCGGGCGTGAAGCTCGATTTCAGCCACCTGCCGCATGGCCATGTGGTGAGTGCAGCGGAGCTGAACGACGCCTTCGACAAGATAGGTTACGAACTGCAACCGCTCGACATCGTGCTGGTTCAGTCCGGCGCGGTCTATGGAACGGACAATTTTACCGATCAGGGCGTGGGGCTTGGCGCGGAGGCCACGCTGTGGTTGACCGAGCGCGGTGTGGAAGTTGTCGGCACAGATGCCTGGAGTTGGGACGCGCCGTTCAGCCACACCGCGAAGCGCTGGGCCGAGACGCGCGATCCCTCGATCATCTGGGAAGGGCACAAGGCGGGCCGCATTCGCCCCTATTACCAGATCGAGAAGCTGACCAACCTTGCCGCGCTGCCGGATTTCGGCTTTATGTTCAGCTGTTTCCCGGTGAAGATCGAACGCGCAAGCGCGGGGTGGATCCGGGCCGTGGCGATCCTTGAGAGGTAATTGGCCCTCATCGCCTCGACCTTGGCGGGCAGGATTGCCGCGCGCATGGGCGATTGATGCAAGCAGGGCATAGCTTTTTCACCAAGCTCACCCACGGACGCAAACGCCGCGTTAACCATCCAAACCCCGTTAGCACGTGCCTGCCGTGAAGGTGGCATGCAATTGCCGTCAATCTTCCCTAGCGATTTGGTAACCCTCTCTTCAAACCTCATGGTGAGAGGTGCGGGTGCAAAGCGGGACCATGATCAAAAGGTCCCATCTTGCCGCAGGGCTCGGGTCGAGCCTTCTTGCCGGACTTGCTGCCGCGCCGCTGGCCGCCGCCTCTCCGCAATTGGCCGTAACCATGCCGAGCGCGATGCCACTTGCCGCCGTGGGCATCTCTGAGGCCGCCTGCATGCCGCAACTGGTGCCCCAACTGGCGGCCGGCTCGCACCCGCTCGCGGCTTCTTTTACCGGCGCGCGCATGGCCAAAAGCGCCGCAATCCTGGGCGGGCAAATGAGCGCGCTTGAGCGGATGCGGTTGGAACAGGCCGGTCAAGTAATTCCTGCAGCGCTGCCCAAGGCCGCCGCCACCGTGGCGGCCGCGCCTGCACTAACCGCCGGGCAGGCCCGCGCATGCGAATTGCTGGGCGCACGCACCTCGCCTAGCGCCGCCGACACGCTTACAGCCTCCTATGCCGTAACCAGCACCATCACCACCAATGGCAGCCGCTGGCCGACCATTCGCAGCGCGGGCCGCTTCCTCGGCACAGAACGGATCCGCATCGGTCGCACCCGCTTCGATGCCTCGTGGGAGCGGGTAGCCACACAACAGCTTTCCGCCAGCGATGTAGCGTCTACACTGGGCGATGTGCCAAGCGATCGCACCAACCTGATGATGGCGGTCAACCGCTGGGTAAATAACGAAATCACCTATCGCCTTGACAACGCACAATTCGGACGGCGCGACTATTGGGCCGATGCGCGCACCACTTTGCGCAGCCGCATGGGCGATTGCGAGGACTATGCGATCCTCAAGATGCAATTGCTGGGCGCGGCGGGAGTTGCACGCGAGGACATGATGCTCACGTTGGCGCGCGACACATTGCGCCGGGCCGATCACGCGGTTCTTTTAGTGCGGCACGAAGGCGAATGGTTCATGCTTGACATGGCGAGCGACCGGGTTGCCCCTGCCAGTGCAGATTATGGCTATCGCCCGGTAATGAGTTTTGCCGCGGGCGAGCGCTTTATCCACGGCACTACCCTGGGTGGGCCTCCGGGTCCGCGCACCATGCGTGTTGCCTACGCCAACTGACGAGAATTTGCTTGAATCTCGCCAGGGTTTGAGCAGGGCCAAGACCCAACCCTGCATTCGCCTCAGCGTTCGGTCAACGCCTCGTTGAGGCCGCGAGAGATCGGCTTCAACAGATAACTCAGCACGCTCTTGCTGCCGGTAATGACCTCGACGTCACAGATCATGCCGGGCACGATCGGCAGGCGTTGCCCGCCGCGCTCAAGAAACGAACGATCGGTCTCGATCAGCACAGTGTAGTAGGTCTCGCGCTCGACTTCGTCATAGACGCTGTCCGCGCTCACCTGAAGCACTTCACCGCGCAGCCCGCCATAGGTGGCAAAGTCATAGGCGGTGACCTTTACATTGGCCCGGTCGCCCACCGCGATAAACGCGATGTCCTTGGGGTTGATCCGCGCTTCGACCAGCAGCTTGTCGCCCACCGGCACCACCTGCATGATCTCTTCGCCCGCGCCCACAAATCCGCCTACTGTCGTGATCTGGACATTGTTGACGATGCCATCGGCGGGAGAGCGCAGTTCATTGCGGTTGCGGCGTGCCTGTGCCCCGCGGATTGTCTCCTGATTCACCGCAATGCGGGTGTTGATTTCAGACTGTTCGTTGAGAGCCTGCTGGCGGAATTCGCTGCGCGCAGCTGCAAGATCGGCTTGGGCCTGACGGATCGCAGCCTGTGAACGCGCAACAGCCTGACGCGCGGCAGCCAACCGGCCGCGCGTATCAATGAGGTCGCGCTGGGCGGTGATTAATTCTGTACGCGGAACGATACCCTGCGCCGCCAACGGCTCGAGCATGCTAACCTGTTCCTGAGCCAGACGGGCACTGTTTTCCAACGTGGATACAGTTGCTTGGGCTTCGCTGAGGTCGCGCCGGCGCTGCTCCACGGCAGAGGCGAGCGACAATTGCTGGCTGCGTGCAGTCGCCAAACGTACTTCCTGCAGGCGCTGCTCCTCTACGCAAGTACTGCCTTCTTCGCAGCCAAGTTCGGTCCCGGTCGCCTCGCCTTCGAGCCGCGCCGATCGCGCAGTCAGCCGCGCATTTTCGGTCTGCAGCCGACTCAGCTCTGAATCTGCGATATCATCGTCAAGCCTGACCAGCAGCTGGCCCTTCTTCACGCTCTGCCCGGTGCGCACCAGTATCTCTTCTATGACTGAAGCCTCGGCGGGTTGAACCAATTGAGCCTTGGACGATGGGATGACCTTGCCCATGCCGCGCGTCACCTCTTCTGTCTGCGCCACGCTGGCCCAAAGCAACAGGACGAAGAACGTCAGCGCGCACGCCGCAATGAGCTTCCGATTGGCATCCCAATCGGAAACTGTCTCGTACCACTTCTTCACTGTCGCGTTTATTGTCGCGTTCACTGTCGACCCTCATCGAGATCGGCGATGGCAATATTGGCACCGCCGCTGGATTCACCTTGCTTCGCACGGGCCACGCCATAAGAGCCCACAGAATTGACTGGATCGGGAATCGACGGGCGCCAGTTCTTGGTGGTGTCGATCCGGCCGCCTACATCGCTCGGTGCGTGGCGATCGGCAACATGCGGTGCAACCGTAAGGCCTGGCGTATATTCCGGTTCCTCCGGCTCGATAATATTGGCGGCCAACAATCCGCGCAGCCGATCGAAATCGATCGTTGGAACCGCCTCATAACCGTTCCACTTGCGGCTGAAAGCGGACTTATCGCCCGCGCTGCCCGGAAAACGATAGAAAATGTGGGTTCCGATCTGTTCAATCTTCGCGAGCGTGAAGGCCCAGCGCGGCACGACATAATCGGCATGATAATGCGTTGCCGTGCCGACAGAGGGCTCAACCTTTCCGGCCAGCATATCTTTCGCCACGGCCTGAGCCTCGCTCCACTGGCGCGCCAGCGGCTGGCGCAGCAATGCGCCATCACAAGTGAAACTGAATTGGCAAACGCGCTGGTAAGCACCTTCATATACCACGCCGCATACCGAGTTGGGATAGGCCGGGTGCCTCAGGCGGTTGAGCACCACTTGCGCCACTGCACGCTTGCCCTTCACCGGCTCGTTGGCTGCCTCGTAATAGATCGCCTGCGTCAGACAGGTGAGCGCACTGTTAAATTGCGCTGTGCCCTTGGAAATCGAGCTAAATCCGGCCTGCCGGATGAGCGGCAGATCGGCTGTCGGGATCATGGCGTTGCGTTGCTGCGCGCTCTTCCCTTCGATCACGAGTTCGGCCTGTGCGCCCTGGTCAAGATTCTTGAGCCGCGCCACCTCGCTCGAACGCATGGCCATGCCGGCTTCCGCACGGCTGGGCCCCGGATTGCCAATCACAAATGCCAGTGCCACGCCAAGCACGCTCGCAAACCCGCCGCCCAGCGCTATTCGGCCGCGAGTTGCCCCGCCGGTGTCGCGCCAAGCCCTGGCGATGGAGGCCATGCTGCCGCTCACTTGGAACTTTCTCCCTTGCCCGAACTTGTCTGGCCCATTCCGGCCTGATTGGCTGCGCGGGTAAGGATTTCCTGCTTGCTGCCATCAGCCACCACGCGCCCCTTGTCGAGCACGATGATTCGCTCGCAAAGGTCGAACAGAGCGGGTCGGTGGGTCGAAATGAGCAGCGTCTGATTGGGTTCGAGCGATTTCTTCACCCGTTCGACGAATTGACGCTCTGTCTGAGAATCCATCGCGCCAGTCGGCTCATCGAGGAACAACAGTTCACACGGGCTGACAAAGGCGCGGGCCAAGGCCAAAAAGCTGCGTTGCCCGCCTGATAGCCTGCGCCCCTGCTCGCCCACGGCACGGTCATATCCGCTATCATCGCGCGCCAGAAACTCGTCCGCCCCGCTCATGCGCATAGCCTCAAACAAACGCACTTCTTCAACCTCGGGCGCGCCGAGAGCGAGATTGTCCTTGATCGAACCGGTAAACAAGGTGGCGTCCTGTCCCACAAAGCGGAATGCATTGCGCAAGTCCTGCGGGCGGAACTGGCGCGAGTCGATACCATTTACCAAGAAAGCGCCTTCGCTCGGCTGATAAAGGCCGCAAATTAACCTTCCCAGCGTCGACTTTCCCGAAGCGACACGCCCGATCAGGCAAATCCTTTCACCAGGCTTGATGGTGAGGTTGATTCCGTCGAGCGCGGGCACTGGCGCTTCGGGATAGGAAAAGCTCAAATCCTCAAGCTTGAGGGTGGCGTCACGCACCGACGCCGGCAGCGTTGAAGAACCGAACTTGCGTTCGTCGGGAACCTCGAACAACCGCTCGATCGAGCCAAGCGTTTCGCGCGCCTGGCGGAAGCGAGTGAGCAGAAATGCGATTTGTCCTGCCGGGGCGAGCGAGCGCGAAGACAGCATCACGATCGCGATAATCGCGCCCATGGTGATCTTCCCGGCGTCGAACAGGTAATAACCGCCCACAACCAGCGAGATGGATGAGACCTGCTGGAAAGTCTGAGCCAGCCCGACCGCGACCGACTGGATCTTCTTGAGCCGCTGTTGCGACAGGCTGCCGATATCGGCCAGATTGTACCACCGGCCCATCATCGCTCGTTCGCCATTCATCGACTTGAGCGTTTCCATCCCGGCGACCGATTCTACCAGCAAGGTCTGCTGCAGGCCATGATCGGCCTGCGCATCGCGCGCCGCATCGGCCACCTTGCGCTGGAGGAAGAAACCGGCGGTAGCCATCAGTATCATCGCCACAACCGGCACCAGTGCCAGCCAGCCGGCGATATAGGCAATTACGCCCACGAACAGCACCAGGAAGGTAATATCGACCATCAACACAATCGTTGTAGAGGCGAAGAAATCGCGCACCATGGCGTATTCGCTGACCCGCGCCGCCAGCGCGCCCGTATTGCCCTGGCGAGAAGCCAATGGCAGACCAAGCACACGGCCGAAAATCTTCTGCGATAGCTTGATGTCGAGCCGCCGCCCGATTTCGTCAATTACGTTGGTGCGCGCGGCGCGCAGTGCAAACTCCATCGCAAAGGCCAGCAGCACACCGATGCCGAGCACCCATAGTGTCGAGACCGCGCGGTTCGGGATCACCCGATCATAGACATTCATGGTGAAGAGCGGCAGCGCGAACGCCAGTAAATTGATGATCAGCGAAGCCACCAGCACCACGCGGAAAGACTTGCGCTCCTTGCGCAGCTCACCCCAGAACCAGTGATGGCGTGCTTTCTGGTGCCACGGTGCCTCCTGCTCACGCAGCGAATCCGGGTCACCGTAAATGCTCAGAAACTGGCCGGCATATTCGGTCGCCACCTCATCGCGCGGCAACCATTTCGCCTCCCCGGCGTCCGGGGTCCAAAGCAGCAATTCCCCTTCGCGCGCCTGCTCGATCACCGCCGCCGCACCATTGACAGTAGAAATCAGCGCCGGATAGTCAGCATCGCGGGTTGGTAATTTCTTGTAATCATGTCGGTCGAAATCGAGCCCGGCCAGTTCGATCGCTGCCTCAGACTGGTGGAAGGGCAAGCGCCCTGCCCCGTCACGCGCAAGCGAATCGAACATCAGCGGGGAGAAGGCCACACCATAACGGCGGGCCAACTCCCCGATGCAGCGAATCAGCGGGTCATTCGCCTGCAGCGCGTCCAACTTCCTGTTCTGCAGCACGAAAACCTCGCATTTGTTTCAACCAGACTCAGTTGGCGTAACGGCGATAGTCGGTCTCAGCATCCTTCGGAGGACCATAGTCAAACCGCTCACGCTCGTTCTCGCCTGCACCCGCACCCGGAGCCACTTCAAGAGAGGTCAGGAAACGGTTGGTAGCTGCCAGTATTTGATATTGCGCAAAAAGCTGAGAAAAACGTGAAGTTTCCAGCCGAACAATGGTGTTGAAACGCGTGTTCTGCGCGTCCAGCACGTCAAGCAGCGAGCGCCGCCCCACATTGAACTGGCTACGATAGCTCAGCAGCAGGTCATCATTGACTTCAGCCTGGCGTGTCAAAGCCTGACCGATGTTTTTCTGGGCTTCCATCGCGGTCCAGGAATTGGCCGCATCTTCTTCGGCCTGGCGGATCATTTCATGCATGCGATAGCGTGCCTGCGACGCGCGATGCACCATTTCCTGATATTTTGCCTGGGTCAAACCGCCGTTAAAGACGTTCCACCGCAAGTAGACACGTGCCTGCACATCGTTGGTTTCGCCAGAAAAGCCATCAATGTCTTCGCCAACACGGCCACGCACATCGACGCCAATCGTAGGATTGAAATCGCCCTTGGCGTTCATCACAAGCCCATGCGCAGCATCAACATCTGCCTGGGCTTCGCGGACCAGCGGATTGTCTGTGCGAGCCATGCCGATCGCCATATCGCGCGAGGCCGGCAAAGCCGTGCCAAGATCCGGCGGTAGACTGGCCTGGTAAATATTCAGGCCGGTCAGCCGGCGAAGCGAATTCTGCGCTGTTTCGAGTGCCTGCTTCGCCTCTTCTTCCTGAACGATGGCGGACTGATGCCGTTCTTCAGCCTGCTGCAGGTCAGCAACCGAGATCGATTCCTGCTCAACACCTTGTGTCAGATCGCTGACCAGGTTCTCGTGGAACATCCGGTTATCGGCTGCTGCTGCAACAACGCGCTGTTGCAACAGCACGTCGAGATACTGGCGGGCAACCTGAAGCGCGATGAATTCCGAACGCTCGATAACACGCAGCGATGCACCATCAACGCGCGCTGCCTGGCGCAACAATTCGCCGCGGCGGCGGCCGAAATCGATCAGGGTCCAATCGGCCGTCACCTGGCCTTCAACCGGATAAAGCTCGTTATCGGCAATGCCCAGATTGCGGCGAGTGCTGTTTTCCAGCCGGCGAACGCCCGCAGAAACTTCCAGGTCGACGCGCGGATAATACAGTGATTGCGCCTGCTCGCGCTCCATCTGGATCGCTTCAGTATTATACTGCGCCTGCATAATCTCTGGATTAGACAGCATTGCCGTCTCGATCGCTTCCTGCATCGAAACCACATCGCCGGTCGATTGCGCCATGGCCGCCGGTGATGTCGTGGCCAGCAGGACAGCGGCGGCGAAGCTCGTTATAGTTGTTTTCTTCATCTCACCCCTCCCTTAATTGGATGGCACCTGGATTTCGACCCGGCGGTTCTGCAGCTCGCGGACACCGTCTTCAGTCGGAACTCGCGGCTCTTCCTCGCCTTTGTATTCCACCGTCACGGTGGTGCCGGAAACGGCAGGGCGCAGCATGTTGGCAACATTGTTTGCGCGCTCTTGCGAAAGGCGCATGTTGTAGGAATTCGAGCCAGACTTGTCGGCGTGGCCGACCACGGTCAGGTTGTTCCATTTGCAGACCTGATAGAACTCGGCGATGAAATCCACCACCTGCTGCGCTTCGGTTGCGGGCGGAACCGGGTTGTCCCACTCGAAGAAAACCAGCGCCGGATTGTCGCACTGCGGCGGTGGCGGCGGTGGTGGTGGCGGCAGAGGCGGTGGCGGCGGTGCGGGAATTTCCTGCATCAACTCGTATGCATTGAGGCATTTACCGACCGACACCGGATCCTTCGTGCGCGATTTGAGATAGCCCAGTGCGATGCCGCATTGGGCCTTGGCCTCATTCGCCCACACATGGCGCGGATTATCGGCATTGATGATCGCCGGATCCTTGGAGAGCGCCAGCGCCGCGTCAAAACGCATCTGGATCTCGCCGCGAAGGCTACTGACGTCCATGCCCATCAGCCGATCGAAATCGCTGCTTTGGGCCAGCGCGGCCTGGTGCGTAGCAAGTGCCACCACCAGCGACGCACCTGTCGCCATAATTCTGGTCAACCGCATATCATTCCCCCTGGTCAAAGGATTCTAAATCAAGCGTGTATTGTCGCGAGAGCTGCTGCATCTTCGTGCAAGTCAGCCACCATATTGCCGGCGAAGGCAAACGCGCCCGTTTCAATCATCTGGGCCAAGGCACCATCATCAAGATAGCCGCCTTCTTCAGAGATTCCAACGAAATCCGCGTCTTTTCCTGCAAGATGGTCAAGCATGGTGTCGATTGCGTTCTCAGCCATGATATCATCGACGATGGCGGCCAGTTTGGGCGCCTCTTCCGATTGATCCATGCCTGTCGCATCGGCCAGGTTGGCATCTGCAGGTTCCGGTGAAGATTGCAGCGCCAGCAGCGCCTCCATCATCGCCGGGTCGACATCGCTGCCGGTGGCAAAGGCCGCATCAGATACTGCACCTGTGCTGCCATCTTCCATGGTAAAGCTGGCCGTACCGTAAACGGTGACATCGCCATCAGCCTCGATCGTGGGGATGCCATTTGACACCAGCTGGATCGAGCTGATCCCGGCATCGGCGAGGCTGACAAATTCGCCCGCATCGGAAACAGCATCGAGGTCGGCGTCGATCCAAACCCCAAATTTACCATATGCGGCGTCGTTTGCGTCGAGTTTGCCGTCGCCATTGTCGTCATACTTTGCAGCAATGGCTTCAAGGTCCGTCATCCCGTTGCCGCCGAACACGAATTCGGAGGCATCGGTTACGATATTGTCACCGTTCAGATCATAAGCCAGGATCGCGCTGCCCGCGGCAATCCATGCGGTCTGCGTCTTCACACCGTCGCCATTGTAATCATAGGCAAGGCCGCCGCTGAGACTGGTGAACTCGTTGCCGCCGCCATCGAGATCAAGCACGACGGGGGTGACAGGAAGGCTGCTGCCGTCCTGGTCGACCGTGACGGTGATCGTGGCTTGCTCGGTGTCACCATCCTCGTCGGTAACGGTGACATCGAAGTTTTGCACGATGTCCTCGCCGGCATTGAAGCTGCCAATCGAGAAGATGCCGAGGTCGAACGAGCCCGAAACAGCCTCCACAATCACCGCAGTGAAATCGGTCGCGGTTTCGATCGAGTAGCTGTCGCCTTCCTGAAGGCCCGCGAAGGTCACCGTACCGTCGGCATTCTTGGTGACACTCACTCCGAATCCAACCACAGTCGTGCTGCCGTCTGCCAAGCCGGAAATGTCGAGCGAAGTGGTATTGCCGGACTGCCAATCGGTGACAGAAACTGCGGTGATTTCCTCAATCGTATCCCCGTTTAGAAGGCCGTTGGACGGATCGGTATCAGGAACAACATTGTCCCCTGCCGTGCTGTTGACTGCATAGACGGTGATCGAAACCACTTGTGCTTGGTTGCCCTGCACCTGCGGGATGTCCTGTTCGAAGCTCTGCGTCGTGGCACGACCGGTATAGTCGAAGCCCGTCGGTCCGGCCCCGCCCGAGGTGAGGTTCGTAACGAAGTCGATCCGCAGGAATTCGTTGTCAGCCGAATCCATCGACTGGTTGGCAACACCGATCGAGTCAGAGTCGGTATTGATCGTGCTCTGCGCCCCATTGACGGTACCCGAAAGGAGCACATCAACTTCAGTCGCCGGGTCATCCGCCCCGATACCCTTGAAATTGACGTTGCCCGCCGAAGTCGAGGACAGATTGGAGAAGGTCGTCGTCGTCCCGTTCGAAAGATCTTCCAGAATGGTGAAGGTGTAGGTGCCCGTTCCCGATGGATCGAGTTCGATGGTGAAACCCACCGTTCCGTCATTCCAGGCCGTGCCAGTTGTCGCCACCAGATTGCCCGTGTTGGGATCGATGTAGAGCGTCAGTGGATCGTTCCCGACCGAGATCGGACGGCCTTGATCGTCGAGTGCCGGAGTGCCATCGATCGCCGCGTCGAAGCTCATCTGTGCCGGCGTATCCGCGCCGATCGATAGGTTGAGATCGCCGACCACGAAGCTGTCGGTCGGGCCATCCTGGATAATCACACTATCCGGCGTGAAGGCCAGCGGCGCATCGTCACCGAACTGGATCGTCAGCGTGCCATTGGTCGTATCAGCTGGCGTATCGCTGTCGCTCACCGTGTAGGTGAGGTTAAGCGAATCCACCCCGTCCAGCGGCTCGCCGTCATCCCCGCCGTCGTGCAGGAAGTTGGTCAGCAGCGTGACGGTGTAGGCACCGGTGTTTACATCGGTGATCTCGACCGTGAACAGATCGGTGCCATCGCGATCGCCGCCCGTGACCGTCGCGGTCAAGGTGTCGGTGAGTGCATCCCAGCTATAGGTCACCGTTTCCGTTCCGGCAGTGCCGGTCTCGCCGTCCATGCCCGCGAAGCTGAAAGTGGCGGGGCCGTCATTGCCCACACTTCCGGTCAACGTTCCGACGAAAACGATGTCGTTATTGTTGCCGTCGGTATTGGCGTCGAGATCGTCGCCCGCATTGTTCGGATCGTTGCCGCCGGGCAATCCGTCGTCATCAAGGCGCGCGGTGACCGTGCCCGCCGATGGCGTGCTGTCATTCTGAAGGTTGATCGTGACGGTAGCGGTGCTCTCGTCACCGTCGCCATCGGTCAGCGTATAGCTGAAAGTAACCGTACCTTCTTCGCCGTCAGCCGGCGTGTAGGTGAAGGTTCCGTCAGCGTTGAAGACAAGGTTGCCCGTGCCGTCAATGTCGTCGTTATAAACATAGCTCGCCGCGCCATCGGCACCCTCGACATCGGCGCCATTGCCGTTGTCGAGTTTCACATCGCCAACCACGTCCGCATTCTCGCTTACCTGGTTGAACGTGTCATCGTTTGCCGTTGGCACATCGTCAACCACGTCGATCGTGATCGTGCCCTGCACCGTGTTGCCGTTGGCATCCGTGGCCAGGTAGACGATCGTTTCGACACCGGTGAAGGTGTTGGTCGAGTTGTTGCCGGTCGGGCTCAGCACCGGATCGGTCAGCGTGTAGGTGTAGCTGCCGTCGGCATTGAGCTGGAATTCACCATAATTGTCAGTGAAGCTGATCAGCGTGTAGCTGGTTGCGCCAACCACGTTGAGCTGACCCGACACTGTCTCGGTATCAAGCCCTGGCTGGCTGCCTTCCACATTGCCCGCTGCCAGGTCATCGTTGAGCGTGCCGGTCCGGTCATCCTGATTCAGGTCAAGCGCGGCTTCGAACACCGTCTTGGTCTGGTTGTCGGGCTGCCGCGAAACATCGAGAATGGTGATCGTCAGCGTCGCCGTCGAAGTGTCCCCGTCGGCATCGACGATGGTATAGGTGAACACATCGGTTTCGCCCGGAGGCAGGACCGAATCAGGGTTCGACTGGTAAACGTAGTTGCCGTTCTGGTTCAGCGTCAGCGTGCCGTATTCGCCCGCCAGCACGAAATTGCCCAAGCCATCGTCAGCCGTGCTGTCCGAAGTTCCCTGGTTTACGCTGGTGATGCCAATTACAGTCGGAGTGCCAAAGCCATCCGCTCCGCTCACATCGGCTCCGGCCGTGCCGTCAGGGCTGCCGGTGCCAAGCACCACATTGCCGGCCGTGAAGCCACCCTCTGCGGTGCTGTCGGTATCATTGTTGGCAGTGGGAACATCGTCGACGATCGTCACCGTAAATGTGTCGGGCGACTGCGTGCCGTCGCTGTCGGTCACCTCGATGGTGACGCCGGTCAGCAGCGCGGTGTTTTCGCTCTCGTCATCGGCATGGTCGAGCGGCTGCGACAGCGTCACCGTGTAGCTGTAATCGACCGTGCCATCGAGCTGGTCCGTTCCCGCATTGAGCGAAATCCGGATTACTTCGGTCGCGCCGCCATCGACGGTGCCGACCAGATCGCCGTTTCCATCGAGCGCGAAGTCAACAGGCTGCCCATCAGAGCTGAGCTGGCCGTCAAGGCTGTCCGGATTGATGAACGCAACCGCCGCATCCACATCGAGCGGAGTGTCGTTGCCGAAATCGACCGTGAAGTTCACCGTATCGGTGTTGTCCTCGGTCGAGTCGGTCTCGGCCGGGCTCACCTGCAGCGGATTGCTGTCAACATTGGCGCCAGGAAGGCCGTCCTCGTCAACCACGGCATTGCCCGCGTTGAATTCCGGAGCCGAATCCGCGCCTACATTGACGTAAACCGTCGCGGTCGAGGTGTCCCCGTCGCCATCGGTGATCGTGTAGGTGAAGCTGTCAGGCCCCGCATATCCCGCATCGGGAGTGTAGGTGAACGTGCCATCACCGTTATAAACTGCCGTGCCGTTGGTCGCATCGGTTTCCAGCGCTATGTCGCCAAAGGCAACCCCGTCCGCGCCTTCCACGTCATTGGCAAATACATCGATCGGCGTCGGAGTGTCTTCCGCAATCGCGATCGGCGCGCCGGGCGAACCGTCGTTATTGGCGGTAGGTACATCGTCGTCGAAGGTGATCGTCAGTGAACCGTCGACAGCATCGTTGTCATCGCTGTCGATTGCGGTGAAGGTCAGAACCGCGCTCGCATTGTTCTCGGTATCGGTGCCGTCGTCGGTGTGCAGGACGTTGGTCAGCAGCGTCACCGTGTACTGGCCCGAGGTCGGGTTCACTGCAACCGTGAACAGATCGGTGCCAGTGCGGCTGCCGCTGCTGATCGTCGCGGTTAGCGTGTTGGAACCCGCATCCCAGCTGTAGTCGACGCTTTCGGTGCCGACCGTGCCGCTTGTCGCGTCCATGCCCGCAAGCGTGAAACTGCCGGGCCCGTCATTGCCGAAGTCGGCCGTGAAGGTACCGACAAACACGCTCTCGTCGCCCAGGCCAGCACCGCTGTCGCCCACGTCTGCGTCAAGATCGGTCGCTGCATCGGCACCTGAATTAGCGCCGCCAAGCGCGTCGTCATCGACTGCCGCCACTGCATTGTTCGGCGCCGGGGTGGAGTCGTCCTCAAGGTTGATCGTGACCGAGGCGGTGCTCTCGTCACCATCGGCATCGGTCAGCGTATAGCTGAAAGTAACCGTGCCTTCTTCGCCGTCAGCGGGTGTGTAGGTGAAGCTGCCGTCGGAGTTGAAATCGAGCGTGCCGGTACCGTTGTGGTCGTTGTTGTAGGCATAGCTCGCCGGGCTGTCCGCACCCTCTGCATCGTTGTCCGACACATCGCCGGTGACCGCGGTGTTCTCGCCGCCCTGATCGCCCTGATTGTAGGTGTCATCCGCCGCGCTCGGCACGTCATCGTCGAAGGTGATCGTAAGCGTGGCATCCGCCTCGTCGCCCTCGCTGTCGATTGCGGTGAGGGTCAGAACCGCGCTCGCATTGTTCTCGGTATCGGTACCGTCGTCGGTGTGCAGGACGTTGGTCAGCAGCGTCACCGTGTACTGGCCCGAGGTCGGGTTCACTGCAACCGTGAACAGATCGGTCCCGTCGCGGTCGCCGCCGTTGATCGTCGCGGTTAGCGTGTTGGTGCCAGCATCCCAGCTGTAATCGACATTCTCGGTGCCGACCGTGCCGCTTGTCGCGTCCATGCCCGCAAGCGTGAATGTGCCAGGCCCGTCCGCGCCGAAGTCAGCCGTGAAGGTGCCCACGAACACGCTCTCGTCGCCTAGGCCAGCGCCGCTATCGCCCACATCCGTATCAAGATCCGTCGCAGCATCCGCGCCCGAATTGGCGCCTGCCAGGCCGTCGTCATCGACCGCCGCAACCGCATTGTTCGGCGCAGGAACCGAGTCCTCGAGCAGATTGATCGTCACCGTCGCGGTCGAAGGATCACCGTCACCATCGGTCACCGTGTACGTGAATGTCACAGTGCCCTGCTCGCCCACTCCGGGCGTGTAGGTGAAGCTGCCGTCGGAGTTGAAGTCCAGCGTGCCAGTGCCGCTCAGATCGCCATTCTCGGCAAAACTCGCTGCGCCGTCCGCGCCTTCGACATCATTGGTCGAGACATCGCCCACTACGGGCGCATTTTCCGCCTGCTGGTTGAAAGTATCGTCCTGCGCATCTGGCAAATCATCGATCACCGTAATGTCGAGCGTAGTGCTGGCTTCATCGCCATCGCTGTCGGTGACGGTCAGGCTGAAGCTGTCGACCTCGTCCACCAGATCGACATCGGTGATGTTGTCGCCGAGTTCATAGCTGTAGCTGTAATCGGTGCCGTCGAACGACACGGTCAGCGTGCCATAAGCACCCGCCACCGTGCCGCCGCCCGTCACATCAACCCCGTTGATGACCAGCGATGCCACGGTATCGCCGCCGGTGCTGATGTTGATCACGCCGGTGGTGACTTCGCTGTCCGCACCGCTGTTCGAACCTTCGAAGGTTGAAGCGGGCGGCCCGTCGAGGCCGGATTCGTTGACCACATCACCACCCTCGGTGCTGATTTGGGGCGTCGAATCGTCGAGCAGATCGATCGTTACCGTGGCGGCCGAGCTGTCCCCGTCGCCATCGGTGATCGAATAATCGAACGTCACCGTTCCTTCTTCGCCCGCGGCGGGCGTGTAGGTGAAAGTGCCGTCGCCATTGTTGACGAGTTCGCCGGCTCCGGTGAGCGTTCCCTCAACCAGCGCAATGGTATCGAGCGCGACGCCGTCAGCGCCTTCGATATCGTTGGCAAACACATCGACCGTGACGGGAGCGTTCTCCGAATCCTGCGTGGCAGAATCGTCGAATGCTTCAGGCTCGTCATCGAGGATGGCGATCACGAGATCGTCCGAAGCAACATCACCGTCGAGATCGGTCACCACCACTTCGAACGAAACCGAAGTGTCGTCGCCCGAGGTGTTGTCACCCAGCGTGTATTCATAGGTGATCGAGCCGTCGCCGGTCACCGGATCATAAGTGACCGCAGTGATCACCAGCGTGCCGGTCGCATCATCGATGATCACCTGGTCGTCGGCGTCATTGCCGGCAAGATTGTCGAGGTTCACCTCGACGCCGCCGATGGTGATGCTGCCGAGGCCGTCAGGCGAATTGAAGGTGATGGTCGAGCCGGTGCCTTCGCTCGTGTCCGAGTTGTTGTCCGGAATGCCGTCGGCGCCCTCGCCGGTGCCCACAGGCTCGCCGTCGCGCGGCGCCAGGCCGCCCTCGTCCACAATCGTGCCTTCGCCGATGTCGGGAATCTCGATCGTATTCGGAGCGTCAGCGATGTTGATTGTCAGTGTCGCGGTGTCGGTGCTGCCATCCTGATCGATGATCGTATAGGTGAACACGTCGCTGACATCGCCAGGCGTATTGTAATCGCGGGTATAGCTATAGCTGCCATCAGCGTTGAGCGTAAGCACGCCGTATTCGCCCTGAAGCGAATCGCCCGGCTCGGCCGAACCGCCCTCGTTGCTGAAGCCGGTGACGGCTTCAACGCCGCCCTCGCCAGCGGGATAATCGTCGGCGCCCGATTCGTCGTTGTCGAGAACATTTCCCTCGATCGGGCCGAAAGTGCCGCCAGCGACAATGCCGATGTCATCCGCCGCAATCGGCGAATCGTCGACCACGATGATGGTGAGCGATGCACTCGCCTCATCTCCGTCGGTATCGCGCACGGTGGCGACGAAGAACCCGTCCTCGTCGATGCCCAGTGTGTTGTCGGCCAGCGTATAGCTGAAGCCAACCACGCCGGTGTCGAGATTGATGCTGGTGATGGTCAGCGTGCCGAACGGCGAGACGAACTCCTGCCCGATCGTGGTGATTTCAACCCCGTTGATCAGGATCGCCGAAAGCCCGTCAGGGCTCTGGAATACGATCGTGCCGCTGGTGGTTTCCGAAGTGGTTTCATCGCGCGTTCCCGCAGGCTCGTCGCCGCGCACGGGCAGCCCGTCCTCGTCAACCGTGGCGATGGCGTTCTCTACACCGACAGGGTTGTCGGGTGTGATAATGACGATGTCGGGATCTTCGTCCACCAGATCGGGAATGATTTCCTCTTCCGGCTGCGGCTCGAAGGCCAGTTCGGTATAGGGAAGAAGGTTACCAAGATCGAAGGCGTCCTGCAGGAACAGGTCGCCATCGTCGAAACTTCCGCCCGAGCTGGACGGCGGGTTTGGCAGCGCATCGGGGTTGAAGCCTTCATCGTCAGGCGACATCGGCAGGCCGTTGAGGGCAGCCGAAACCGCCATCGGCGAGATCGCAGTGCCATCGATCACGATCTGCGGCGTATTGATCGCGCCATCGGGGATCAGAATGGTCGATCCATCGGCCAGCTTGATCACCAGATCGCGGCCCTGGACGACGAAATCGTCAAGCGTGGTTCCAGCCGGAAGGGTCACAACGCCATTGGCATCGGCAACCATAATTCGGCTTCCGGCAGAGATGTTTGCGGGCGATTCCTGATACTCGTTCGAGCCGTTCAGCAGAGCATCGTTGAAGCTCTCCTCACGTTCGAAACCACCGCGCTTGCCACCGTCAAAATCAACCATTGTAAGACCCCTCTTAGGTGAACCGGACCATCCGGTTCAGCTGGCAAGATCGAAAATTGGGATGTGCAGCCGCAATTGCTGTTTCCAATCACCCCGGAACCCGGAGAATTCGATCTTGCGGCCCGTTGCTTTGCCCCCTCTTTATTCCGAACGACTCGGAAACGGGGGCCTTTTATTAGCTAACAGAAAGACAGTGAATCGATTTGGTTGCAAGGCTGGTAACCATATTCCGCATTGTTTGCGGCCCTCGCAACCTACTGAAAAACCATATTGCGGGCACCGGGGCTTGCGCCCGTCCCAATCTGGCACATGCGCTTGGTAAAAGCTGAATAGCCCGGGCTGAAATGCGCCTGCCCCTCCGGCGATTTCGGGCCGGAACCGGGGCGCCAGGCGCCGCCTTATATATATAGGCCGGGATAGGGGCTGCGCCGGATGCACACCCCCGATGCGTTTCAGCTGTGCCCCGAATGTGCGCCATATATATCGCACGCCGCAGAGCAATCGCGGTGGCAGTGTGATTGGCCCGCCCTGCCCGTGTCCTGCCCGTGTTATGGGCGTGCCGACAACTACTTGCGAATCTCTATAGCTTTGAGAATCAACACGATTGGTGCGAATTGGGGCGACAAGGCGAAATGATTCGAATACAATGTGCGTCAATCAAGCCACGTGTTAACCGAGTTTGTTAGCGGACTGGTGGCTTAAGTATTTGTTTTTCGGAGATAGTTCAAAGCAAACTCTATAATGTTGACCCTGGCGGGTTAACCTATGAAGATTTAAAACAGTTCCGAGGGGAACCAAGCGCGAAGATCCGGCGCGAAGCCGGGAAAACATAAACGGGTCGCGCCGGTTCCAACGCATTACCCCCCTCGGGGCAGGTTCATCCGGAAATAGAAGCCGGAAACCTTGAACTGGACAGCACCACAAATCCTCTCCGGATGCGGTGCCATTTATGGGGTAATTGACATGACTTTCATCAAAACTTTCCTTCGTGACGAATCCGGCGCCTCGGCGGCCGAATATGCTCTGATCCTGGCCATTGTCGGCGCGGCAATCGTGCTTGGCGCCGTCAACCTTGGCACTGCGATCGGCGACGAAATGAACGAAACCGCTGACTGCATCGCTTCGACCGATCCGACGAACGAATGCTAATAATCAGCTTAGCTGAGATCGCAATTTTCGCGTAAGATTTCCCGCGGTTCTTGATGGGCCGCGGGAAATTCATCCGGTTTCTGGCAGCAGTGGGGGTTAATATGAGGGGCCGAAATCTTCTTATTATCGGGCTGGCCGTATTACTCGGCCTGGTCGCGGTATATCTGGCAAATTCGTATTTCTCCGGCGTTGACCAACGCCAGGCGCGCGAGGCGGAGGAAAACCGCATGGCGCGCATCGTCGTTGCCACGCAGGACTTCCAGTTCGGCACGCAATTGACCACCACCAATTTGCGGCTGGCCAATTGGCCTGCCAATTCGGTGCCGCAAGGCGCCTTTGTTACCGTGGATGAAGCGACCCGCGGCGGCCGAGTGGCGCTGCACCCGATCACCATCGGCGAACCTGTTCTTGCCAGCAAGGTCAGCGGCGAAGGTGGCCGCGCCACGCTGTCAGCGATCCTGCCCGAAGAATTGCGGGCGGTTACGATCCCGGTCAACCAGGTTACTGGCGTGGCTGGTTTCGTGCGCGCGGGCGACGTTGTGGATGTGCTGTTGACGCGGCAGATCCCGGGCGATGGGGCATCCCCTTCTGACCAGATGACCCATGTGGTGCTGGAAAACGTGCAGGTGCTGGCGATCGATCAGATTGCAAGCGAAAGCGAAACCGAACCCAAAGTGGGCCAGACCGCAACCGTGCAAACCGATATCATCGGCGCGCAGAAACTTACACTGGCGCGCCAAGTTGGCGCGCTCAGCCTGGCTCTGCGCAATGTCGAGAATCAGGATGTTGGCGGCACGCGGGTGGTTACCACCTCTGATCTGGGCGGTGCGGGGCTTTATATCGCGGCCCGTGAAACCAGCCCGGCTCCGGCGGTGCTGCCGGCCTCGTCTGGCGGCAGGGCACCCGTGGTGCTCCGCCCGCGCGGCCCGACAATGTTGATCGTCCGCGGGGTTGAGCCGACTACGTATGATGTCAAGCGCAAAGGGGGGAATTGAAACCATGCGTACGAACCTCAAGACGCGCATAAAGCTGATCGGTGCTGCCGCGCTGATAGGGCTGTCAGGCGGGGCCATTTCCGGCACGATTCAGCCCCTTGCCGCGCAGGACGGCCAGCAGTCCATCCATGCCGGCTCGATCGAAGTGCCGGTGAACAAGAGCCAGGTGATTACCGCTGACCGGCCGATCGCCCGCGCGATGATCGGCAATGACGCGATCGCTGACATTTTCCCGATCTCCGATCGTTCGGTCTATGTGCTGGGCAAGGAACTTGGGACCACCAGCCTCACTCTGTATGACCGCTCGAACAATGTGCTCGCGGTGATGGATGTGGCGGTTGGCCCGGACGTGATCGGCCTACGCGAACAAGTTTTACAGCTGATGCCTGACGAGCGGATCGAGGCGCGCATTTCCAACCAGTCAATCGTGCTTTCGGGCACGGTCAGCAGTGCTGGCGCGGCAGACCGCGCGGTGCAGCTGGCCCGCGCCTATGCCGGCAACAATGTTGTCAATCTGATGGCGCTGGGCGGCAGCCAGCAGGTGATGCTGGAAGTACGCTTTGCCGAGGTCAACCGCAGCGTGGGCAAGGATCTGGGCGTTCGATCGCTGTTCAGCTCAAGCGGCGGTCGCTTCAACGGCGCGATCGGATCGGGTGCCAGCCTGACTCCTGATGAGAACGGCGTTGGCGTGCTGGGCGTATCGGCGGTGACGCAATCCTTTGGCGTGCTGACACGCAGCTTTGGCGATGTGCTGGGCCTCGATATCGATGTCGCGCTCGACACGCTTGAAGCAAAAGGCATGTCGAAAACATTGGCCGAACCGACTCTGATCGCTCTTTCTGGTGAGCGCGCCTCGTTCCTGGCTGGCGGCGAATTCCCGATACCGGTAACTCAGGGTAGCGGGGGACAGAACAACGGGGGCGGGACCGCAATCACGGTTGAGTTCAAGCCCTTCGGCGTTAGCCTGGGCTTCACCCCTACCGTGCTTTCCGACAACACCATCAACCTGTTGGTCGAACCCGAAGTAAGCTCGATCGACCCCAGCGCTTCGATCACTGTCGGCGGACTCACCATTCCCGGCCTTTCGACCCGCCGCGCCAGCACCGTGCTGGAACTGCGCGATGGCGAAAGCTTTGCGATTGCCGGGTTGATCCAGCAGGACTTCGAAACCACGGTTGACCAGGTTCCGCTGCTCGGCTCGTTGCCGATCATCGGCTCACTGTTCCGTTCGTCGAGCTTCCGCAAGGGCGAAACAGAGTTGCTGATCGTGGTCACACCGCGATTGGTGCAGCCCATCCGGCCAGATCAGGTTCGCCTGCCAACAGACCGCGTGGCCGATCCGGTTCAGGCCGACGTACTGCTCAACGGCACCATGTACCGGCCCAAGGAACTTGAGCCCAATGTTGACGGTGAAGGCGCACCAACAGGCGAGGAGAGCGATTATGAACTTTAAGAAGCACACGATTGCGCTCCTCGCAGCGGCGACCGCGCTTGGCGGCTGCACCAGCGTGGCCGACAAGGAATTGTTTGGTTATCAGGATCCCGGCTTTGGCGAGGCCAATCGCGCCACCTATGCCGCGATGGTGGTCAACCCTGATCCGCAATATGACACGCCGATCCCGCCCACCAGCGCGGAGCACGCGGCCAAGGCGATCGAGCGTTATCGCAACGATGCGGTCAAGCGACCGGAACGGATAGATACCACTGAAGGCACGAGCAGCGGCAGCTAGGCAAGCAAGGACATGTCACGCGATGAAAAGGGATCAGCTTAAACGATTCGTCGGAAACGCCGATGGTGCGGTGGCAGCAATCTATGCCATCGCGCTGATCCCGCTGGTCGCCATTATCGGGCTTGCCTATGACTATACTCGCCTGGTGGGTATGGATACAGAACTTCAGAATGCGGCTGATCAGGCCGCACTGGCTGGCGCTTCACAGCTGGATCGGACCAGCGGATCGATGGAGCGCGCGATTGCCGCGATCCAGGGCGGGCTGGTTTCCAACACTACGCTGTTCTCCAATGATGGCACCGGCACCGACATAGATGTGCCCGATGCCGATATTGTATTCTACGCCAGCCGTGCAGACGCAGAGGCCGGCACAAATAGCTTCACCGATGTAACCCGTTTTGCAGAGGCCGGTTTCGTACAGGTTACTGTCGAAGAACGCGCTGCAGAATACGCCTTTACACCGGTGGTAGGCGCCATTGCGGGCGACCTCATTGCCTCCGCAGTGGCTGGGATGGGTTCCTCTTTGTGCCGCATTCCGCCGCTGATGATCTGCAACCCTGACGAAACCGATCGCGGTTCGACTGGCAATCCGAATTCGACCTTCGATATCGCAACGCGGCGCGGCACAGGCGTGCGCGTGGTCGCCGGGCCGACCGGTTCGGGGCCAAGCTACTGGGAACCGGGCAATTTCGGCTTTCTTGACCTCGGAGCCGGTGCAAGCGCGGTTGCCGAAGGGCTCGGCTGGCTGACCTCGCTCGACGATTGCATCACGATCGAGGGCAATGAAACCATCGCGCCTGATACCGAGCCCGGCCTGAAAGCGGGCGCGATCGATTCGATCAACACTCGCTTTGACATCTATCAGAACAACTCGACCTGTCCGTCCGGCGGACAATGCCCCTCGGCCTTCAATGCGCGCAAGGATCTGATCCGCGCGGCCGAGGATACCCCCGCCTCCAGCACCAATGCCTGCTCGATCAATAGCAAGGGCTGGAAGGAATCCGCGGCCACAAAGTACCTGCCATCGAGTGTTGCACCGCTTCCCTCCACCACCACGCCATATTCCATGGGCCACCCGCGCGATATCTGCCATGCGGTGAGCGCCGGCGGCACCTGCACCGGCGGCCGCTTTGGCGACGGTATCTGGGACCGCGATGCCTATTTCCGCAGCCACTACGTTCGTACCTCTACCGGTCGCAATGGTGAAGCAATCGGCACGAGCTGGACTCAGGTAGATTGGGAATACAATCTTACTCATGGCACCGATGCGCTAACCACCAGCACACCCACCCGCTACGAAGTTTATGAGTGGGAAGTGAAGCGCGAAGGCGACCTGGTCGACGGGGTGGTTATCCTTGATCCCCATCCAGTTGGGGCCACCGGCGCCACCGAGCTGAAACAGGCCACACCCATCTGCAGCCAGCACAATGGCTATGCCGGTGACATGAAAACGCCTGACCGCCGCGTGATGACGGTGGCGATCGTCAACTGCACCGCAGAGGGCGTGCGCGGCAAGACCAGCGATGTACAGATCGCCGACTGGATCGACGTGTTCCTGGTTCAGCCCTCGGCCGATCGCGATCGCACCAGCAAGGCCGATATCTATTTCGAAGTAATCCGCAAAACGGATGTGTCGCGCACTGGGGCCCCTAGCGGCCCGCTGGTCCGCCGCGATGTCCCGTATCTGGTGCGATGACGATGCTGGCGCGTTTCCTCTCTTGCACGCGCGGCGCAGCAGCGGCGGAAATGGCACTGATCCTGCCAATTTCTGTGCTGCTGCTGTTCACCTCTGTCGAAGGCGCGCATTATCTGTATCAGCAACACCAGGTGGTGAAGGCGGTGCGCGACGGGGCGCGCTATGCTGCGCGGCACAGCTTTGATGACATCAACTGCCGAAGCGGCCCCAGCATCGACACAACGCTTGAAACCAATATCAAGAATGTGACCCGCACCGGCAAGATTACGGGCGGTTCGTCGCGTATAGGAAGCTGGTTAGACGCCGATGTGACTGTCGATGTTTTGTGCCCAGGGGACCCGGGATATCCTGATGTTGCCGAAGCTCGTGAAGGCATTTTCGATGCCAGCGAACCTGCGCCGCGCGTGCTTGTTTCTGCGAGGGTGGACTATGACTCACTGTTCAATGGCCTGGGCGTGCTGACCGACAGCGCTTCGCTTAACGCTGCACAGCAAGCGGTGGTGATGGGCATATGACGATGCGCAACCTCCTCCTGCGCCTGATACGCGACGAGCGCGGCATGGCCGCCGAGTTCGCGCTGGTTCTTCCGTTGCTGATCTTGTTCGTGCTCGGCACCATCGAGGCGGGGGTCTATGCCTGGCGGCTAAACCAGGGTGAAAAGGCCACCCAATGGGGCGCTCGTTTTGCCGCTGTGACCAATCCGGTGGCGGAAGAAATCACCGATGACAGCTACATCGGCCGTACCATCAACAGCACCTTCATCGGACAGGGAGATCGCATCCCGATCGCCGATTTCGTGATCACCTGCACTTCGGCGGGAACCACTTGCAGCTGCACCGGTTCAGACTGCGTGCGATCGACCTACACTAAGGACACGACCGTCACTGGTCCATTCAATAAATTAACAGAACGGATGCAGCTGGTCTATCCAGAGATCGCCCCCGAGAATGTGCAGATCGAATATGCAGGTTCAGGGCTTGGCTTTGCCGGTGACCCCAACGGGCCAGACATGGCTCCGCTTATAACCGTGAGGCTGACCGGGATGAGCTATACACCGACCAGCCTGAACATTTTCGGCGGCACCGTGAACCTGCCGGATTTCGCCTATTCAATTACCGCTGAAGATTCCAGCGGTACGGCATCGAATTGAGACAGATGATGGGAAAAATGAACGATATTTCCGAAAACGCAGTGGGCCAGGCTTTCGATGTCCCGGGCGGCGTGCACATTGTGGCTCAGTCCACTCAGCTGGCCGCGCTCGAAGGGCTTGCCGGGCATGTCACCGCCATCACTTGCGGCATCGAAGACCCGCTTCCCATTGCCGAACTGGCAAATGCATCGATCATCGTGATCGAGGTTGATCCGGCATCGCGCAATTCGCTTGAGCGGGTCGATCTGTTGCGCAGCCAATGGCCGCACCTGCCGGTAATCGCAGGCCTGGCCAAGGTCGATATCGCCACCTCGCGCCAGCTTCTGCGCCGCGGTGTGAGCGACATCGTTGCCCTGCCATTCACGCTTGATGAGCTGGTCACTGCCATTGTTGATACCGCGCAACAGGAACTTAAGGATAACAAGGCCAATGTCCGCCTTGCCCCTTTCATTGCGATGATCAAAAGCATTGGCGGCGCTGGTTCGACCACCATCGCCACCCATCTGGCCGCACAAATGGCGCATGATTTGGGCGCAGGCCATCGCGCCTGCGTGATAGACCTCGATCTGCAATCGGGGGATGTTGCTTCCTATCTCGGCTGCAGCCCCAAGTTGACCCTCGCCGATCTGGTCGAAACACCCGAACGGCTGGATGACGAACTTGTGCGTTCCGTCACCGCGACCGGCCACGATCTGGTCGATGTGATAGCCGCGCCGTCTGACATCGTTCCAATCGAATCGATCGATTTCGATCAGCTGATGCGCGTCATCACCATTGCCCGCCGCAATTATGACGTGGTGATCGTCGATCTTCCAGCAAGCTTCACCAACTGGTCGCTTTCCACCGTATTCGCTGCCGATCTTTCTTTGATTGTAGGCACGCTGACCATTCCCAGCCTGCGCCACGCCAAGCGCCAGCTCGATTTCTTGGTTTCGATGGGAATCGCAAAGGATGCGATCAGCGTGGTGCTGAACCAGGTTGAAAAGAGCCTGTTCAAAAGCATTAGCGCTCATGATGCAGCGAAAGCGCTCAAACATCCAATCCTGGCCTGTATTTGCCAAGAGCAGGCGCTTCTGCGCGCTGCCCAGGATCAAGGCCAACTCGTCTATGCCCTCCAGAAACGCAACAAGTTCAGCAAGGATATCATGCTCCTGAGCGAACTCGTTGCTGCCCGCATAGCGGAGGCAGACTGATATGTGGCAAATCAAACGCCCCCCGGGGGAAGAGAAGCAAGAGCAGCAAGCTGAGCAACAAGGCGCAGCCCCTGACGCTGCGCCGGTGATTCAGCTGAACACTGGGGCCGACCAGCGGCAGGACACTTTGCTGCGGCTGCGCATGGCGATCCACCAGGGCCTGCTAGACCGGCTCAACCTCTCCATGCTCGACAAGCTCCCAGAAGAGCAGATCAAATCCGAAATCACCCAATTGATTCCCGAATTGTTGGTGACATTCGACCAACCGCTCAACCGCGAAGAACGTTCGAACCTGGTCGACGAGGTGATGGACGAACTGCTCGGGCTTGGACCGCTTGAACCACTACTCAAGGATGAGACCGTTACCGATGTTCTGGTCAACGGCTCGCAAATCGTCTTCGTCGAACGTTCGGGCGTGCTCGAGCGCGCGCCGACCCGCTTCCAGGATGAAAAGCATCTTATGCGTATCATCCAGAAGATCGTCAGCGCGGTGGGCCGCCGGATCGACGAAAGCTCTCCCTTCGTCGACGCACGCCTCAGGGATGGCAGCCGCGTAAACGCCATCATTGCCCCACTGGCGCTCGATGGATCGCTGCTTTCGATCCGTAAATTCGCGAAGATCCCGATCAGCATGAAGAAGCTGATCGATCTTGAATCGGTTCCGCAGGCGATGGCCGACGTGCTTGCCGCGATCGTGCGTTCGCGGCGCAACGTGCTGATCTCCGGTGGCACCGGCTCGGGCAAGACAACCATGCTCAACGCACTCTCGTCATTCATCGACGAGCGCGAACGGATTGTGACAATCGAAGATTCTGCCGAATTGCAGCTGCAACAGATCCATGTCGCCCGGCTCGAAACACGTCCGCCCAATATCGAGGGTCGCGGCGAGGTTAGCCAGCGCGACCTGGTCAAGAACGCGCTGCGCATGCGGCCTGACCGCATCATCGTGGGCGAAGTTCGCGCCGGCGAAGCATTTGACATGCTTCAGGCGATGAACACAGGCCACGATGGATCCATGACGACGGTTCACGCCAACAATCCGCGCGATTCTTTAAGCCGCCTTGAACAGATGGTGCTGATGAGCGGGATCGATATGCCGCAGCGCGCTGTAAGGGCTCAGATTGCTTCCGCGATCAACGTTGTCTTGCAAGTGTCGCGCCTCAGCGATGGGCGCCGCAAGGTCACCAGCCTTTCCGAAATCACCGGTATGGAAGGCGAGACGATTACCATGCAGGAAATCTTCCGCTTCAAAAAGACCGGCATTGATGAAAGCAACAAGGTAATTGGCCATTTCGAAGCAACCGGCATCCGGCCCAAATTCCTCCTCGAAGCGGAAACCTACGGTGTAACGCTGCCAGCAGAGTTGTTCCGCCCGGAACTGAAGTTGACCTGAGCCATGACCGCAGAGATAATCCGCATATTCATCCTACTGGCAATCTTTGCCGCGGTATTCGTAGCGACACAGTTCATTGGCTCTTCGGTTGAGCAGTCACGCAGCCATCGCGGCGCAGTGAACAAACGACTCAAGTTGATCGCGGCCGGCCGCGATCGCGAAGAGATCGTCGGTCAGCTGGTCAAAACCCGGCCTAAGGGCCTGCCGCAATTGCCCGAGGCACTCGAGGGCATCCTGATGAGCATGCAACGCATGGTGTTCCAGTCCGGCATCACCATTACCCTGGGGCAGTTGCTAGTATTCATGGTCATCGGCCTTGTCGCGGTTTTCATGCTGACCGTGTTTGGCCTGGCAATCTTTGGATATCCGATAGCGATCGGTACGTTTGTCCTCAGTCTGATTTTCAGCCTTGCCCTGGCAGTGGCGACCCCGCTGCTGACGGTAAGCCGCATGGCAAGTTCGCGCCGCAAGCGCATTGAGCACCAGTTCCCGATCGCACTCGACGTCTTCGTGCGCGCCTTGCGCTCGGGCCATCCGATCGCTTCGGCAATTGATTTGTTGACCAAGGAAATGGAAGACCCAATCGGTACGGAATTCGGGCTGATCAGCGATGAAATCGCCTATGGTGTCGACCTGATCGGCGCAATCTCGCACATGGCCGAGCGCTGGGACCTTGACGACATGAAGATGTTTGCGGTCTCGATTTCGGTGCAAAGCGAGACTGGTGGCAACCTTGCCGAGATCCTCGATAACATCTCGAAGGTGATCCGCGATCGGCATCAGATGTTCATGAAGGTACGCGCGCTCAGCTCCGAAGGCCGTATGACGGCCTGGATGCTCAGTGTGCTTCCAGTTTTCACGTTTGTCTCCATTTTTTTGCTGACACCGCAATATTACTTTGAAACCGCTGAAGACCCGATCTTTATTTATGGATTTATTGGTTTGGCTATAATGTATGTATTGGGCGTTTATATAATTCGCCGTCTGATCGATTTGAAAGTTTGACATGTTTGAATTTGTCACTTCAAACTGGGTACTGCGCTCTTTGTCTCTGTTGCTCATTTTTGCAGCGGTCGCAGTCACGGCCTATTTTGTTTCCAATTTCATTTCACGGCGCCTGCGTGTGTCACGCGAACTCGCCACGTTTAGCGGTGCAATAGGCAATCAAAGCAGCGAGACTTTGACGCGCCAGCGTACAGAGGGCGCTTGGGCGCGGATCGTCAAACGCATCGAAGAGGCGGGGCTCAACCTGGGTGACACAGCGGAAAGCGAGATTTCTAGACAGTTGAAGGCCGCCGGC
Organism: Altererythrobacter chaiwopuensis; assembly: GCF_054957755.1. Taxonomy (NCBI): domain Bacteria; kingdom Pseudomonadati; phylum Pseudomonadota; class Alphaproteobacteria; order Sphingomonadales; family Erythrobacteraceae; genus Altererythrobacter; species Altererythrobacter chaiwopuensis. The sequence continues at coordinate 1,618,806 of NZ_JBTXJG010000001.1, read as the reverse complement.
TTTACCTCTCCTGCCGCGCCTCGTATCTATACGCTGATCCGCCTGCTGCTCGTGTTCGTCCAGCCCGGCCTTTATCTTCTCTATGCCGTGTCGCAGGCTGAGCCGCCTTCAGTGTTCCAGATTTACATAAGCTGCGCGATCCTGGCGGTACTGGGGTTGTATGGCCCTAATCTGTATATCCGAGCAAAGGCCGCTAGCAGACGAACCGAAGTCATAAACGGCTTTCCCGATTGCCTTGACCTGATGCTAGTATGCGTGGAGGCCGGGCTCGGCCTTGAAGCAACGCTCGACCGCGTCGGTCGGGAGATGGCTGAAACTCATCCGATGGTTTCTGCATTGCTGACAGAAACCACCCTGCTGATGCGAGCGGGCGCCAGTCGCGAGGACGCGCTTCGCAAGCTGGGTGAAAATTCAAATGTCGATGAGATCCGCTCATTCGCAACCTTGCTGATCCAATCGGACAAATTGGGTACAAGCCTTGCCACGACCTTGCGCGTTTATGCTTCGGAAATGCGCGAAGCGCGCCGAATGCGCGCTGAAGAGAAGGCGCACCGCCTACCGGTCCTGCTTTCGATTCCACTGGTGGTGTTCATGCTGCCGACGATGATCGGCGTTCTTATTTTACCGGCAATCGTGAGAACAATTCGCGAAGTCTTGCCGGCATTCTAGCGGGAGAAGAAAATGAAACAGATGATCCGCACATTGAGCTGCATCGGCGCCGCGCTTGCGCTGGGCGGCTGTCAAAGCTTCATAGGGGCGCTCGGTTTCGGCCCCAAGCAGTCGGCCCAAGTCGATCAGCGTGCCGAGGCTTTCGGGAGTCAGGAACTGGAACATGGCCGCCTCGCCATGAAACAGGGCCATATCGCATTTGCGATCCAGCAGTTCCGTATGGCAGCGCTCAATGAACGCACTGCGCCCGATGCATTCAATGGCCTCGGTGTCGCCTATGCCAAGTTGGGCCGGGCTGATCTGGCGGAGCGCTATTTCAAGACCGCGCTTGAGCTTGATTCGTCCAATCCCAAATACGCCGCCAATCTGGCACATTTCTACAACTCGCCGCTTGGCACTTCAGCGCGAGCGCTTGCCATGCGCGAGCGCGAAGCTGCCGAAGCGCTGGCGGAAGCGCAGAAGGCCGCAGAAGCAGAGGGTCTGTTGGCTTCTTCTGGTGAAATCGAACACCGTGGCGCGGTTTCGCTGCCTCAATCCGGAAAGGCCAGAACGCGTGTCGTTGGCAATGAGGTGCGCATCACCTCGGTTCCGCAGAAGGCGGCTGACGTCAAGCTGCGCACGCCTGAAATCATCGTGCGGGCGTCGCGCATCGAGACAACTGAACAGGTTCCTGATACCATGCCTGTGGTCGGAAGCCGCAGCGGTCCTTCGCCAAAGGCTCCACAGATCAGCATGGTCGGACGCGCAAGTCCTGGCAGCAATTCCGGCCCAGCGCGGATCAGCGTAACTCGGGGCGGTACTGCACAGTCAAGCACGCTGCTCGAAGCGAATTATCCGGTGCGTGTGGCGCTGCGGCGCGGAAACTAGGATTTGAACGCCGAAATGATGTGGCCAGCGGCGCTGTCGCTGCTGCTGGTGCTGGGCGCGGCAAGTGATATCCGAGATCGCCGCTTGCCAAACTGGCTTTCGCTGGCTCTGCTGCTGCTGGGCCTTGCGTATGGCTACAGCCAGGGTGGTTTTACGGCGCTAGGCTGGCACGGCGCGCATGCGGCAATCGCACTGGTGGTGGGCATGGCGCTGTTTGCGGCGGGAATTATTGGGGGCGGTGACGCGAAATTCTACGCTGGCCTCGCTGCCTATTTCCCGCTCGGCGAAGGCCTGACTCTGCTGTTATGGGTTTCGCTCACGGCAATTGTGGCAATCATCATCTGGTTTGGGATGCGGCGAATCTTACGCTCCAGCCCGATAGACAAAGAAAGCTTGCACGCCAAATTTCCCTATGGCGTGGCGATTACTGGCGGTGGCCTTTGGGTTGCCTGGAGCAGCTTCCTAGCTGCGTGACTCGGTAACCATTGCGAGGCATAATTGGCCCATGAGTTACTACGAAACGGCACCAGCATGGCAAAAGTGGGTGGGCAATGGCCTTGACCACATGTCCCGACTTGGCTTGCTGGCGCTGATAGTTGTAGCTTGGCTGGCAACACTTGCATGGCCCCCGCCTCCTTCGGGAACCCGCCCGCTGGTCGCAAGCCAGCCGGGAATGGCCACCAATCCCGATTATCCGCTGCGCATCACACTTCCTGAAGTCAGGCCAATCCCTGTCGAGGAATTGGTGACGCTGGTCGAGCAAAACGAGCGACTGGTCGCGGCGGATGTAGGCTTGCTCGAGAGGGGCGATACACAACCGGGCGGTTCAACCGGCAACAGATTTGCCGCTGCATTTGCGGCGCTGATTGAACCTTCCGCACATCGCCGCTCTACTGCCTCCCCGGCGCGACAGCCTTTGCCCGATCTCAAACCTGGCGAAATGCTGGCGATTGATTATGATCTGGCAAGCCTGACGCCAAGGGAACCTCAGGACGTTACAGTTGCGAGCAGCAAACCGCGATTCAACGCACAAGATGGCAGCCTGACAGTCAGCAAACCGCTGCTGGTAGATGGGCAAAGCCGGGGCAACGCCACAATCCGGATCGAACAAGGCGCGCAAATCATGATCGCTACCGCTTCGGTCGCCGACGCGCTCGGCCCTCGCGTCGAGACGCTGCCCAGCCGCATCGCCAACGCGCTTGCCACCCGTACTGGCTTCATTCCGTTCAACGAACTGCGCGGCGCGGGGATCGTGGTGGAATATGACCCGATAAAGGACCGTGTCTCGCTTTCCACTGCCTCATGATCGGCCGAAACGTGCGCTGGCTTGGCGCGCGCAAGTCTCTATAATCATCATGCAATGATTGAAAATCTGGACACGTCGGTGCGGTTGATCGCGGTGGGGGCAAGCCTGCTGCTGCTTACACTGCTACTCGCAGGCCAGGTGCGCAGGCCAATCAAGATCGCGCTTGGGGGGCTGCTCATCTCTGCGGCCGCCTACCTTATCAATTCTTCGACCGTGATCCATCCGCCCCCTTCAATCCGGCCCTTCGTTGACCTCGCTTCAGTATTCGCGCCGTTCTGGACATGGCTGTTCGGACGGCGATTGTTCGAGGATGAGCCGCCGAAATGGGTCATCCAGGCTACCACAGCCGTGTTGATCGCAAGCTGGTTCATCGCTCACTTTGTTCCCCGTTTCGACCCGGCGGGCTTCTACAGCATCCATTTCGTTTCGTTGGTTCTGGTGGCCGATCTGCTGCGCGTGGCACTGGGCCAGCGGGCCGACGACCTGGTCGAGAAGCGCAGGCTCATCCGCCTATGGCTGCCGGTGCTGGTCGCCGCTCAAACCGGCGGGGTGCTGGTGTTCGAAACGATTGCCGGACCAGCGCCAGCGCATCCTGCGGTACAATTGCTCAACGCGGTGTTGATCTTCACGGTCACGCTGTTTGCCGGGCTGGCGCTGCTGCGGACCGACGAGGAACTGCTGGCCGAAGCATCTAACCTCGCCGTTGCCAAGCGCACGGCAGTGGACCTTTCGGCTTCCGAAACCGTGCTCAAGGAAAAGCTCGAGGCGGCGATGGCCGCAGGCTATTACCGCACACCAGGCCTGGCGATCACCGACCTGGCCGATCATCTGGGCGTGCCCGAACACCGCCTGCGCGCGCTGATCAACCGCAGGCTTGGCTATCGCAACTTCTCGGCGTTTCTCAACCACCACCGGATTGCCGAAGCGCGCGCGATTCTGGCCGACCGCGACCGCGTTGACGTGCCAGTGCTGACGATCGCGATGGACCTGGGGTATAATTCGCTGCCCACCTTCAATCGCGCCTTCCGTTCGGAAACTGCAACAACGCCAACCGATTACCGGCGCGAGATGTTCATCCGGAACTGAAAAAAGCGGGTCGATTCCGGAATTGTTCGGCTTTTTTCGGCACTGCGGGGCCAAGTGGTGCGCAAGCTGCCAATCAGTGCCCTCCAACATCAACCGTTACGAGATTCGCAAATGGACAACAGTACCGCTCAATTCTGGATCGCCCGCATTCAGGAGCACTTCGTCGGCACATTCACGTTCGATCTGGGCCGCTACTTCATCGCGGCGGGGCTGCTGACGCTGATCCTGTGGCTGGCAAAGGGGTGGTCCGATGCGCGGCGCATTCAGGACCGGCGCGCAAGGCGGGCGGATTATGTCCGCGAAATCGGTTCATCCTTGCGCACGGTGTTCTTCTTCGCGCTTACCGGGCTTACGACCGTGCTGATGGTCGAAGGCGGAGTGATCCATATCCACAAGGGCGATTATCCGGCGGGCCTGTTCGCGGCGCAATTAGTGGCGATTACGCTGGCGCATGATACCTATTTCTACTGGATGCACCGCGCGCTGCACCACCGGCGGCTGTTCCGCGCCACGCATCTGCACCATCACAAATCGCGCACGCCAACAGCCTGGGCAGCCTACAGCTTTTCGGCCTGGGAGGGCGTTGCCGAGGCAGCGTTCATGCCGATCTTCCTGCTGGGCGTGTCGTTGGCAGGCGTCGCCTATATCGACTTTGCAATCTTTATCTTTCTGGCGTGGATGATCCTGCGTAATGTGATGGGCCATGCCGGCATCGAACTGCATCCAGCCGGCTGGGTGGACAGCAAGTGGCTCGACTGGCTGACCACGACCACGCACCACGATCTGCACCATAGCCAGGGCAACCACAATTTCGGGCTGTATTTCACCTGGTGGGACCGGTGGATGGGCACCGAACATCCGCAATACAAGGCCCGTTTTCGCGCCGCGGCGAAGCCACTGTTCGGCAGGGGCGCAGCGGTGGAGGCGATCAATCCCCGGCCAGATGTGCAACCAGTGCCTTGACCTTCTTCTGGCGCCATTGCGGCAGCGGCGCGACCAGCCAATAACCACGGCGGCCCTCTTCAGGCCCTTCAAGTATGACAAGCCTTCCTGTGGCCACCGCCTCTTCAACCAGCGGCAGCGGCAGCGCAGCCTTGCCCAGCCCCGATATGGCTGAACTCAGCGCTTGGCCGGGGTTCCCGGTGGTCACGCAGGGCTTGATATCCTCGGGCAAATTAGCACCGGGCCAGTCAATCCAGCTGTCTTGCGCATCAGGAGCGGCCACCACAACCCGCTTCGCCGGGGCTAGCAGCACGCCTTCAAGATCGCCCGGCCCGTCAACCAGCCGCACCGCCACATCGAGATTGGCTTCGGTGAAATCGGCATTCTCGTCAGCTACGATGTGGAACTGAATTCCCGGATTGGCGGCCTTGAATCTGGCCAGTCGTGAACCAAGCCACTGCGCATAAAACTCGCGCGGCACGGCAATGGTATAGCGGTCAGACGCCTGGCCTGCCTGCATGGCCTGCACGCTCTCCTCGAATTTGAGGAAGCCTTCACGCAATGCGTCAAGCCCGGCACAGCCTTCGCCGGTCAGCTCCAAACCCTTGCTCGTGCGCCGAAACAGCACCACGCCCAAATGATCCTCGAGTGCGCGAATCTGCTGCCCTACGGCAGCGGGCGTCACTGCCAGCTCGTCAGCCGCGCGCGTGAACGACAGGTGCCGGGCCGCAGCATCATATACGCGCAAGGCGTTGAGGGGCAGATGGGTACGTTTCATAGTTTGGGCGATTTAGAGCCCAAGGCTCTATCCCGCAAGCGCGGCGGTATGCTGTCAGTCGGCAGTTGCAGGTGCCGCCAGCGGGAAGAATGGAATGCGCACTTCCAGCGGTGTGCCGTCCTCACGGTGGAAAGTGTAGAATCCCTCCATCGAACCATGGGGAGTTGCCAGCGGGCAGCCCGAAACATAGTCATGGCTTGCGCCAGGCCTTAGCACCGGCTGCTCGCCCACCACCCCCTCGCCATCCACATGGCTCACCATGCCGCGCCCATCGGTGATGCGCCAATGGCGTGTGCGAAGCTGGATTGTCTCGTGGCTGCCGTTCTCAAGCCGTATGTGATAGACCCAGAACCACTTGCCCGCGTCAGGTTGCGACTGCTCGGGCAGGAAGTTGACCGCGACACGCACGGTAACCCCATCGGTTGTGGCAGCATGTTGGAACAGCTCTTTCATGACATGGAGAAGTTAGCAATTGCAGCGCGCACAGCAAGTGGGCTGGTGCAGCATAATCGCCGACTATCCCCAAGCGTGATGGCAAAAACGCAAAATCAGCGCTTCCCCAGTTCATCCTCGATCTGATCGAGCCGCTCCTTACCGAAGAACAACTCGCCATCCACGAAGATGGTTGGAATGCCGAACGCTCCGCGCTCAACGGTCTTTTGAGTGTTTTCGATGAGCCCTTGCTTCACCTCGTCACTCTGCGCACGGCTGGCCAGGTCGCGCGCATCAAAGCCTGCAGCGCTGACTGCCGCAGCCAGTGCTTCGGCATCGGTCACATCCAGGTCCTGCTCCCAGATCGGGGGCAACATGGCCTCGGCAAACTGGACCCCGCGCCCGTCCTGGTCGGCGGCATAAAGCATGCGCTGGAGCAGAATCGAATTAAACGGGAATTTCGAGTTCATCCGGTACTTGTCGAGATTGTGCCGGGCAACGAAGCGCTGCATTTCCAGCATCGCATATTCGTTCTTTCCTTTCACTTCTGCATCCCGGATCATCGGTGGCGCGTTGCCCGTAATCCTGTGCATCCCGCCCAGGAAAACCGGTACCACGTCAAGTTCAGCCCCTGTTCGCCGCACCAGATCGCGCAGCGGCCACCAGACCAGATAGGCGTTTGGACTGACGAAATCGAAAACCAGCTCGACACGTTTTGTCATTCAATCATCTCCCCGATTCAGCGCCACTGTTTCGCATGTTACGGGTGAACGCAGCAAGCCCGCCGGGCTGCGCGCATTATGGTTAATTTCGCGTGAAGCACGCTTGCTTCGTAATTCTTAGCGTCAGAACGCGCATATCGCCCAAGTTTGGTGGCTCACTGGAAAGGTGATGCATGCGAAAAATGCTGAGCAAGCTGTTTTCTAGGCTTCGCCGCAACATACGCGGCAATGTGCTGATCGTTACCGCGATCGGGGCCGCTTCTACTGTAGGTGCCGCCGGGCTGGGCGTGGATACCATCCAATGGTTTCTGGCCAAGCGGCAGCTGCAACAGGCGGCGGATTCGGGCGCGTTGGCGGGCGCGATGAGCCTTTACAGAGGCGCTTCGATCAACGCATCTGTAAGCAATTCGATCGATCGCAACTTTGTAGACACAGTCAATGAAGAACGCATCGCCAACCCACCGGCGGTCGGTGCCTATGCAGGCGATAACGGCGCGGTCGAAGTGTTGATCAGCGTCAACCGCAAGCTCCCATTCTCCAGCATCTTCCTGTCATCGACTCCGGTCATCCGTACCCGCGCAGTTGCCACGGCGGTGGCCGTCGGTGAGCCCTGCGTGATCGCCACGGCAACCGACGGGCTCGGCATTGACGTTTTCGGCAGCGCATTAGCCGACATAGACTGTCCCGTTGCCTCGAATTCTCCCGAAGGCATTTCGATTGACTTGCGCGGTTCAAGCTACCTTGAGACCGATCTCATTATGAGCGTTGGCGGCATAAAGCTAAGCAGCAGCAATATTCCGGCGAGCACCGCAGTCGTTCCTTTTGGTCTGCCAGTTGAAGACCCAATGGCCAACAAAGGCTTGGCGCCGCCGACTTCACCTAGTGGCTGCACTTTTAACAACTTCGTTGTGGATCCGCCCCAAACCGTAACTATGATCCCGGGCCGATATTGTAATGGTGTCACCTTGAAGGGCACAGTCACAATGTCACCGGGCATTTACATCATCGACAGGGGTTTCTTCAACGTAACCTCCCAGGCAAATGTCGTGGGCGACGGTGTGACAATCATACTCACAGGGGATACCAGTAGTAATGTTGCCGCGCTTGATATCGCCGGTGGGGCAGATCTAAATCTGCAAGCACCAACGTCAGATGAAGCATCCACCTCACCCTTCAATGATTCCAAATGGAGTGGCGTGCTATTCTACCAAGACCCATTGGGTGCCGAACCGACCAACATCATTGAGGGCGGTTCAAACATCACACTGGATGGAATCGTTTACATGCCGAATGGAAAGATTTCATACGCTGGCTCATCGAGCCAGGCGGCCCAGTGCCTGTTGCTGATCGGTAAGCGACTTGAATTCGGCGGCACCAATAACATCACAAACAACTGCAATGACGATATCGATGCCAATCTTGGCACCGCCAGAGTCATCAGGGTGGTGGAATAAGCCATGATCGATCATCTCAATCGTCACGCTCGCCAGCTAAGGGGCGACAACAGGGGGTTCGGTGCCATGGAACTGGCGCTGTCATTGCCCTTCGTGCTGTTCCTGTCGCTGGGCATGATCGACGCCTTTGGCCTGGTTGCAGCCAAGATCGATTATGAACGGGCGGCGCAGCGCACCACCGACTTTGCGCAGGCCAAGCGTCCCAACACGGCGGATGGAACCTACCTCAAGACCGTGGCCAAATCCGCCGCCGGTATCACTGACAGCGATGTTACGATCGAGATATTCCTGGAATGCGATGGCACCAGGCAAACCGACTTCACAGGAAACTGCGTCGCCGGGGAACAAACTGCACGCTATGTCAGCGTGCTGATCTCCAAGGCAAAGCAGACCCGGTTCGATTGGGCCGCATTGAGCAGTGTATTCGGTTTTACGGGCTTTCCCAGAAGCATAACCGTGACGGGCGACAGCATGGTGAGGATCCAATGATGTTATGGCACACACTCCGGCGCGACATAAGCGCATCAACCACGGTCGATTTCGCTTTCGCCCTGCCCGTTTTGCTAACGATCATGCTCGGCACCTTGCAGCTCGGCCAGTATTTCCAGGTTTCAGGCACACTGCGCCATGCTTTGGGCGAAGGGGTTCGCTACGCCAAGGTTTACCCCTCGGCCACGCAAGGCGAGGTGCTTGCCGAAATCAGGGATGAGTTGCCCGCTGTTGACCAGAGCAAGATCAAGGCACTTGTGTTTGTGCGCGGAACCAGCAGTGACGGAATCGGATGGGGAGCCGCCAGGATCCAGTACAGCCTTGAACCGATGATCCCGCTGATACCTGTGCCCCCGATCACGATTACCGAGACCAGCATTTCCTATCTTCCCGCCGGCGCCTGAGCCTGCGCCCGGTCAGGCGGCACCGGTCCCTGTCAGAACCCCGCAGTGTTTAGCGCCTGGTCAAGATCCTCGATCAGGTCCTCAGGGTCTTCAAGCCCCACGTTGATCCGCAGCAAGCCCTGGGTCACGCCCATTTCTTCGCGTGCCTCTTCGCCCATATTGGCATGCGTGGTCGAGGCCGGATGACACATCAGACTGCGCGAATCCCCGATATTATTCGATATATCAATCAGTTGTAGCGCGTCCAGAATGGCGAATGCACGTTCGCGGCTTTGTACATCGAAGGCGAAAATCGGGCCGGCCGCATCCATCTGGCGCATGGCCAGTTCGTGCCGCGGATGGCTTGGGAGGCCCGGATGCAGCATGCGCCCCCCGCCTTCAAGCAGGCGCGGTTCGAGGAACTGGCCCAGCCGAAGCGCGCTCTGGCTTTGCCGGTGCGCGCGCAGGTCGAGCGTTTCCAGGCCCTTCAGCACCACCCAGGCATTGAAGGGCGATAGATTGGGCCCGGTGTTGCGCTGGAATGGCAACAGCACTTCGTTGATCCATTTCTCGCTGCCGCACACGGCGCCCGCCAGCACCCTGCCCTGCCCGTCCATCAGCTTGGTTGCGCTATAGGCCACCACATCGGCTCCGAACTCGATCGGTCGCTGCAGCGCGCTGGTGGCAAAGGCATTGTCGACCACCGTGGTGATGCCATGGGCCCTGGCCACATCGCACACGAATTTCAGATCGACGATGTCGAGCGTCGGATTGGCCGGGGTCTCGAAGAAGAACACCTTGGTGTTGGGCCAGATGGCAGCTTCCCATTCTGCGTCCTCGGCGCTGTCGATCACCGTTGTCTCGATCCCGAAGCGCGGCAGCAAATGATCGACCAGCCAGCGGCACGAACCGAAGGCGGCGCGCGCGGCAACCACGTGATCGCCGGCCGAAAGCTGGCACAGCAGCGCCGCAGTCATTGCCGCCATGCCGCTCGCCTGCGCGCGGCAGGCCTCGGCCCCTTCGAGCAGCGCGATCCGCTCTTCCAGCATTGCCACAGTGGGGTTCTGCAGGCGCGAATAGGTCATACCCTGCGCCTCGCCGGCAAAACGGTCAGCCACCGTCTGCGCGTCGTCGTAAGTATAGCCTGACGTAAGGAACAGCGCCTCGCTCGTCTCGCCATGCTCGCTGCGCCAGGTGCCGCCGCGCACCGCTTGGGTGGCGGGGCGCCAGTGGCGCGTGACAGAGCGGTCCATTCCGGTGGTTTTCTTCATATTGCGGGCGGCTTTAAGCCGCTGCGGCAAGTGCGGCAAGCGGCTTCGGCACCTCTTGCGAGTGCAGGTGCCGCCGGTTATGCCTTGCTGCGATGAGTCAGGCCCCCGTCCACCCGCGTGACCCGCTTGGCCCGACAATTGCCATCGCCGTACTGTTTGCCTCGCTCAGCGCCATACGGCTGACCACGCTCGCCGCTCCCTATTTCGATGAGGTGCATTACCTGCCGGCCGCACGCGAACTGCTGTCAGGCGGCGAGTATATCAACCGCGAGCATCCGCTGCTGGGCAAGACGATCATCGCCGCCGGGATTGCGCTGTTCGGCGACGCGCCGCTGGGCTGGCGGATTTTCCCACTTCTGGCGGGCACGCTGGCACTGATCGCCGCCATGCGCGCGATGTGGCACGCCAGCCTGTCGCGCTTTGCCACGCTGGCATTCGGCGTGCTGCTGGCGAGCGGCTTCATGCTGACAGTGCAGTCGCGCATCGCCATGCTCGACATCTTCATGGCCTGCTTCCTTGCGCTCGCCGCCTGGCAGTTCAGCGCCGCAATCCGCAAGCCCGAACAGGGCCACTGGCGATTGGCCGCCACCGGTGTATTCCTGGGCGCAGCCATGGCTGCCAAGTGGAACGCGGTCCCGCTGGCCATGCTGCCGGGCATCGCCTTCCTCCTTGCGCGGCTGTCGGCCGGGCGGCAGCGGCTGTTTGCCAGCCAGCGCGGCATCCCGGTGCCGGGCATCTCGCTGATCGAAGCGGCTTTGTGGCTCGGTGTGGTTCCATTGGCGGTCTATGGGCTGAGCTTCTGGCCCGCTCTGTTGCTCCAGCCGAATCCGCTTACCAGCGGCGGGATCATCGCCTTGCACCAGGAAATGCTGGCGCTGCAGACGCAGGCACTGAAGCCGCATAACTACCAGTCGACATGGCCCGACTGGGTGCTGAATGCCCGCGCGATCTGGTATTATTACGATGCGCAGGAGGGGGTTCAGCGCGGTGTTCTGCTGGTCGGCAACCCGCTTACCATGTTACTCGGGATTCCCGCACTTTTCTGGTGCCTTGTCAGCTGCATTTCACAAAGGAACTGGGCCAGGATGGGAGTGGTTGCGGGCTACCTTGCCAGCCTTGGGTTGTGGTTGTTCGCAGCCAAATCGGTGCAGTTCTTCTACCACTATTTCGTGCCGCATTTCTTCCTCATGGGCGCGCTGGCGCTGGCGCTCGATGCGATGCGGAATGCCGGGCACCCGCGCCTGGCATGGTTGGTGCTGGGCGCAAGTTGTGCGATTTTCGCGTGGTTCTATCCGATCCTGACTGCTGCCGCGCTCGAAGGTCCGCAGAGTTTCCTCGATTATGCCTGGATCGAGGGTTGGCGGTAGCCCGCACTCAATACCGCCCCCACACGAAGCGGCTGGAGAGAGCATAATTCCATACTGAACCGACCAGGATCCCGGCCAGCGCGGCAAGGAACCAGACCAGCCCCTGCATCTCCAGCAGGGTTGCCACGGCAACATTGGCAAAGCCGCCCACCGCACAGGTGAGGCAGAAGCCGATCCAGCCCTTGAGCATTGCGCCTGCGCCCTTCAGCCGCTGGTCGCGATAGGTCAGCCAGTTGTTGAGGAAAAAATTGAAGCTCATCGCGCTGAGCACGGCAGCGATCTGCCCCACGGCAAAAGCCTCGCCAAAGATGAACAGCACCACGCTCAGCACGGCCATATGCACCAGTACGCCTGCCGCGCCGACCGTTCCGAACAGGGCGAAACGCGTGGGGATCAACCGGCCGAATGTCTTGTCATAGATCCCGGCGAGGAAATCGAACGCGATCGCGCGGTCGAGCTTGCTCTCGCCAGCGCGCCTCGCAGCGAAATCGAGCGGAAATTCCTTGATCGTCAGCCGCCGGTCGGCACTCGCCAACAGGTCGAGCAGGATCTTGAACCCGAAGCCCGAAAGGCGTGGGGCAAGCGAGCGGGCAAGCGCGGTCGGCAGCATGAAATAACCGCTCATCGGATCGGAAAGCTCGACCCGGGTGAGCCTGTGCGCCAGCAGATTTGCAAAGCCGGAAAGCTTCTCGCGCTCCGGATTGTCCCAGTTGGCGGTGCTCGCACCCTCGGCGAAGCGCGAGGCCACAGCAATATCGGCCTCCCCCACTCGCAAGGCAGCCAGCATCTTCGGCAGCAGCGCCGGATCATGCTGGTGATCGGCATCCATCACCGCCACGAACGGGGCGGCGGTGGCGCAGAAACCCTCGATTGCCGCGCTCGCAAGGCCCCTCCGCCCGATCCGCTGGATCACCCGCACCCGGCGATCCTCCAACGCCAGGGCGCGAGCCTCATCTGCCGTGCCATCGGCTGAATTGTCATCGACCACCAGCACTTCCCAGCCGGTATTCCCCAGGGCTGCCGAAATTCGATCGACCAGCGGGGCAAGATTGCCGCGCTCGTTGAGCGTCGGCAGGATTATCGCGAGTTCGAGTTCACCCGCGCCCACCACGTTACAGCCGCTCGCACACCGCCTGGCCGATCGCCTCGCAGCCGTATGTGCCGCCAAGGTCGCCGCCAAGGATCCCGTCCCTGAGCGTGGCCGCCACCGCCGCCTCGATCCGCGCCGCCTCCGCCTCGCGGCCAAAGCTGTGGCGCAGCATCATCGCAGCGGAAAGGATCGTCGCCATCGGATTGGCCTTGCCCTGCCCCGCGATATCGGGAGCGCTGCCATGGATTGGCTCGTAAAGGCCGAATGTGCCGAATTCGGTCTGCCGCTCGCCCAGCGATGCGCTGGCGAGGAGGCCGATCGAGCCGACACACATGCTCGCCTGGTCGGAAAGGATGTCGCCGAACATGTTGCCGGTCACCACCACATCAAACGCGCCCGGTGCCCGAACCAGCTGCATCGCGGCATTGTCGACATACATGTGCTCGAGCGCGACATCGGGATATTCGGCCGACACCTCGATCACCACGTCGCGCCACAGCTGGAAAGTTTCGAGCACATTGGCCTTGTCGACGCTGCAAAGCCGACCCTTGCGCCCTTGCGCCGCGCGGAACGCGACATGCGCGATGCGGCGCACCTCATCTTCGGCATAACTCATCATGTCCCAGCCTTGGCGGCGGCCGTCATCGAGTGTGCGGATGCCCTTTTCGCCAAAATATACATCGCCATTGAGTTCGCGCACGATCAAGAGGTCAATCTCGCGGGCGATTTCAGGCCGCAGCGCGCTCATGTGCTCAAGGCCAGGAAAGGTGGTGGCGGGCCGCAGGTTGGCGAACAGGCTCAACGCTGCGCGTAGGCCCAGGATCGCCTGTTCGGGCCGCAGATGGCGTTCGAGGTGATCGCAGGAAAAATCGCCCACGGCGCCGAACAGGATCGCGTCGCTCGCGCGCGCGGTTTCGAGCGTTGCCTCGGGCAGCGGATGGCCATGCTTGTAGTAAGCCATACCGCCAACATCGCCATAAGCCAGCTCCATGCCCGGCAGGTCGAGATCCTGCAGCACCCGCACCGCCTGCGTGGTCACTTCGGGGCCGATACCGTCGCCGGCGAAAACTGCGATCTTCATTTCCAAACCTTCATGTCTGCATGCGGGCAAGCCGTTCCCGCAACAAATGCCGCGCTGCCATAACATCGCCGCGACGGTCAGCAAGCAGGTAGCGGGCAAGAGGTCCTTCCAGCCGGTCAAAATCATCTAACAGGCCTGCCAGTTCGGTTCCCGTATCCGGGCGGACGCCGCCATAGCCAAGCTCGCGCAGCAGCAGCGCTTCATAAGCGATCATCGCGGGCAACCAGCCACGCGCAGATGGCGCCTGGCACACGGCAGACAGCAGCGCGTCAAGCGCACTGAACAGCGCGGGATAGGGATTGCGTTCAGGCAGCGCCGTTGCGGTGAGCGCGCAGGCCCACGATATGGCCGCAGCTGGCAACGGCTCGCTTAGCCAGGGTCCGCAGCTTTGCGTCAATTCGATCTTCGCAAAGGGCAACTGACTTTCGGACTTCGCGCGAAGTTCGGCCTCCACCCGGTTGCCTGGAATCATCACAGGGCGCAGTTGCCGCCCGCGCCCGCCTGCGACATAGGCGGCCACGAGTCCGAATTTCTCCGTCAGCAGGCGAACGACGCTGGCGGTTTCACCGTGGTATCGAGAAGCAATAAGAATGGCGGGCGCGCGCAGGTCCATTGCGCGGCAGGTTTACTTGGCCGCGAGCCTGGCTTCCAGCGCTTCCAGCCGCGCCTTGAGCGCCTCGTTTTCTTCGCGCGCCTTCTGCGCCATCAGCTTGACGGTTTCGAATTCTTCGCGGGAAACGAAATCCATCCCGCCCATCGCCTCTTTCAACCGTTCGCGCGCGCTGTCGCGCGCCTCGCGCGTCATTCCCGCAAAAGTGCCTGCGGCACTGTTCGCAAGTTTCACGAAATCGGCGATCATCGGGTTCTGGCTTTGCATGCTGGCTAAATGGCCCCGGCTTGGTTCGAAGGCAAGCGCTTCCTGAAATCAGCCCTCGTTCAGCTGGATACGCTGGGTCGCCGGGGTAGAAACATTCTGTTGCCCTTCAGGATTGAGCCGGTGGAACTCGTAATTGAGCAAACCGGCAAACATCGTCCATGCAAAATAAGGCAATAACAGCAGCGCGGCGAGACGCCGCACACGCCAGAACGCCCAGATAACGCCCAGCAAGGTCACATTGACCAGGCCCAACACTACCAGCCCGCCGACAATGTCCTGGTTGCCGAAAAACACTGGCGTCCAGGCGAGATTGCAGACGAAATGCACTGCGAACAGGCCGATCGCAACACCGCGGCCACGCGCCCCCCACGAGCTGGATACCAGCGCTAGAGCTATCCCGATCAAGATATACAGCAGCGTCCAGACGATGCCGAACGCGGCTGGCGGCGGATAGATCGCCGGTTTGTACAAGCTCTGGAACCAGATTGTGTCAGGGCTGCCGAATTGACCGGCGACAAACCCCAGAAGCACGATCAGCGGCACTGTGAACAGTGCCCAGCGGATAAAGCTGGCGCGTAACTGGCTGCGTGACGCGATGACGTTCATTGATACCCCCGAGGCCCCAGAAGGAGCGAATCATTCCAGCTCGTGATGCAGTACGAGATACACCTTACGCAATTGCACGCCAAACCTTGTCCCATAGCGGGATTGGCAAACATATCAGGCGCACTATGGGACGAAATTTCTGCGTCCGTATTTGTAACTTAATCCGCAATCCGCGCGAAACTTGCTTTGAGTGAATCCTGTTCGAGGAGGGGAAAAGGCCTGTCCGATTGCTTTTTGGCAATATCGACAATGCTGTTTTTTCTGATAATTAGCCTGGGATTCTCTTCCTCGCCGTCTTCCGGGGCGCGTTTCGGCGAGGTTGTGTTTAGCTTGAATGTGCCTCGCCCAAAGAGGGGATCAAATTATGAATAAGAAGAATCTTGCTTCCATGCTGGCAGTTGTCGGCGGACTTTCGGTCGCGACCGCCGCATGCTCGCAAGGTGCCGACGAAGCGGCAGATACTGCAGCTGACGAGACTGCGGCATATGCAGAAGGCTGCTGTGCTGCTGCTGAAGGCTGCTGTGCGGCTGCTGAAGGTTGCTGCGCTGCCGCTGAAGGCTGCTGTGCTGCCGCTGAAGGCTGCCATGCCGAGGGCTGCTGCGCCGCCGCAGATTGCTCGGCTGCCTGATAGCTTCGGCATTCTTTACAAGTCCGGCCGACGGCACCTGTTGTCGTCGGCCGATTTGTTTTCTAGAGTAATTTGGCATGACGCCAGCTGCCGCCGCCGCCACCGTTATTGAAACGATCACGCAGATGGCGCAGGAACAGCGCCCGTTGATGCTGCGGGTTTTGCCCGAGGGCAAAGGCAAGTTCTGGAAACACTATCCAGACAAGGATGCGCGCGATGCGCAAACCAAATCACGCTGGTATTACCATGTCCATGCGCCCGGTAGCCGCGATGAAGATGAGCATGGCCATTTCCACCTTTTTCTCCACCGGACCCAGTTGAAAGACGGGCTTGAGCCGATTGCTCTGCCGCCCGAGGGTGAAGACGCGAAAGCGCATGTCACGCATCTGATTGGATTATCGATCGATTATCAGGGCATCCCGCGCAGTTGGTTCGCTACCAATCGCTTCGTCACCAACGAGTTTCTCTACCCCGCCGAGGTGATGATCGAGCATCTTCCGCTCTACAATGTCGATCAAACGAAACAGGATAGCCTGGTCAATCGCTTCGTCACCGCGATGGTGGCGCTTTACCGCGATGAGATAGCCGATCTCCTGCGCCAGCGCGATGAGCGCCAGGCCGAACTGGTCGCAGAGTATGGCGCAGATGCGTACGAGAAAGCGTCGGGCGTCGAAGTGCTCGCTTCGCTACCTATCGATCTGGATGCAAAGATCGAAACGATCGATCTGGCCTAACTGCGCTGTGCGCTGACCAGAAATTCGACATTGCCTTGCGGGCCGGTGATCGGACTTTCGACGATCCCGTCAACGATCCAGCCTGCACCTTCAAGCCAATCGCGCACTTCATTGCATACACGCTCGTGCAACGCAGGATCGCGCACCACCCCGCCCTTGCCCACTTCCTCGCGCCCGACCTCGAATTGCGGTTTGATCAGCGCAACAAGGCGGCACTTGGGCGCGGCGAGCTCAAGCGGACGCTCCAGCACTTTTGCAAGGCTGATGAAGCTCGCATCACACACCACCCAGTTGCAGGGCCGGTCAATCAGTTCGGGGGTAAGGATTCGTGCGCTCGTCTGCTCAAGCACGGTCACGCGCGGGTCCTGCCGCAGCTTCCAGGCCAGCTGGTTGGTGCCGCTGTCGACCGCGAAGACATGTTCGGCCCCGGCTTGTAGCAGCACATCGGTGAAGCCGCCGGTGGAACTGCCGATATCCATCGCCACAGCGCCCGCCGGATCAAGCCCGAAATGTGTCAAAGCGTGTGCCAGCTTGATCCCGCCACGGCTAACCCAGGGATGGTCGCGCCCGCGCACTTCGAGCGGAGCGTCATCCACCAATTGCTGCCCCGGCTTGGCGATCTTCGCCTCGCCGCTGAACACCAGCCCCGCCATGACCAGCGCCTGCGCCCGCGCGCGGCTCTCTGCCAGCCCGCGCTCGACAAGCATCTGATCGATCCGGCGTTTCTTGTTCATTGGGTGCTCTTGGTCATGGACGCGCCCTTGTTCATGGACCTTCAAGCCGTTAGCGCGCATTAAGGCGACATGAAACCAATCTATTTCCAGTTCGTCATTGGGCTAGCGGCAACCTTTGGCGTGGGAACAAGTGCCGCCTGCGCGCAGCAGAACACGGCAGATCAAGCGACATCTACCGGATTGGCCGCTCCAGCGCCAATTCTGCCTGCCGATTACGACGCCAGCTGGCTTGA
Organism: Altererythrobacter chaiwopuensis; assembly: GCF_054957755.1. Lineage (NCBI taxonomy): Bacteria > Pseudomonadati > Pseudomonadota > Alphaproteobacteria > Sphingomonadales > Erythrobacteraceae > Altererythrobacter > Altererythrobacter chaiwopuensis. The sequence continues at coordinate 1,601,057 of NZ_JBTXJG010000001.1, read as the reverse complement.
TGCACCGCAAACGCCCGGCGATTGGTCGTATCGCAGAGAAACGGCAAGGAGCATGGCAGGTTTTGGCCCGCCCGGGACGGAAAACCTGCTGGTGCTGATCTGCGAACGCGGAACCAACCAGATAACCCTGCTCGTAGCAGGAAAAGTGGCGAACCCCGTGCTGATGACCGTGCGAACAGAAACGCAGCAGCGCATCCTTACGGCGAGCCAATCCGAGATGGAAATGCCCTTTCTTGCCGCAACCTTTGCCGCCAATGACCGGCTGCTCGACGCCATGGCAATCACCAAGGGGCGCTTTGCAGTGGAAGTCGAGGGTTTTGAGCCGCTCTACATTCCCGCGTGGGCCGAAGTGACCCGCGTCATCGAGGATTGCAGGTAAGGAAAAGCCCGCGAACTTTCGCAGGCAACGGCGATCTATACTGACGTGGGAAAACTTTTTTTCAAGCCTTGTTTTAACGATTCTCTTGAATCACATTAGTGCCTGAGGCCAGCGGCAAAACGCGGTTCTCGGCCCCCGGTGAAACGATGCGGGTCTTGGCTCAAAAGCGCGAAAGGAGGTGATCCGATGTCTCATGGTTCAGCAGAGAGGTCGGCAAGTTTCCGCACGAGGCACTATCGGTAATTACCCCTACCGATAGAGGCTTTGTGAGCGGCACTTCCCGCCGCTGACCATGCGAAAGGCGATCCTCCGACGGGCAGGGTCGCCTTTCTCATTTGAAAAATGCGCAACAGACATTTAGGCGAATTGGAATGGAATTCCTGACAATCCCGCACCCCGCCCCTACTCCCGCTGCCAAGCGCGACGAGGCGCTCAAGAACCCCGGTTTCGGCACGCTGTTTTCCGACCACATGGTCACGATCGAATATGACGAGGCAAAGGGCGGCTGGTACAGCGCCAGCGTGGGGCCGCGCGAAGCGCTGAGCCTCGATCCCTCGGCGGCGGTGCTGCACTACGCGCAGGAAATTTTCGAGGGGCTCAAGGCCTACAAGCAGATCGATGGCGGGGTTGCACTGTTCCGACCTGAAGCCAATGCGCGCCGGTTTAACGCATCGGCTGACCGGCTCGCCATGCCCCATCTGCCAGAAGAACTGTTCCTCGAATCGATCCGCCTGCTGGTCGCGGCTGACCGGGACTGGTTCCCCAGCGTCGAAGGCGGCTCGCTCTATCTGCGCCCCTTCATGATCGCAACCGAGGCTTTCCTTGGTGTCCGTCCGGCCAAGCAATACAAGTTCATCGTGATCGCGAGCCCGGCCGGCAGCTATTTCAAGCGTGGCGCCAAGGCGGTCAGCATCTGGATTTCGGATTACACCCGCGCGGCGCCCGGTGGCACCGGCGCGGCGAAATGCGGCGGCAATTACGCCGCGAGCCTCGTCCCTACAGGGCAAGCCTTCGCCATGGGGCATGACCAGGTGCTGTTCCTCGACGCGGTCGAGCGCAAATGGGTCGAGGAACTGGGCGGCATGAACCTGTTCTTCGTGTTTGACGACGGGCGCGTGGTAACACCGAAGCTGACCGGCACGATCCTGCCGGGCATCACCCGCGACAGCCTGATCACCCTGCTGCGCGAGGAAGGGCTTGAAGTCGAGGAAGGCATGTATTCGATCGACCAGTGGCGCGAGGATGCAGCATCGGGCAAGCTCGTCGAATGCATGGCCTGCGGCACCGCCGCGGTAGTAACCGCGGTAGGCACAGTTGCGGGACCGGATGGCGAATTCACTATCGGCGCGGGCGGGATCGGCCAGACCACCGCACGAATCCGCGAGAAACTGGTCGGCATCCAGAAAGGCGCAGTTGCGGACACCCATGGCTGGGTGATGAAGCTGGATTGACCGACATGACGGATACCCCGTCAATCACCGTCGCCGCGCTTTACCAGTTCACGCGGTTTGAGGATCCGGCGGCATTGCGCGGTCCGTTGCTGGCGCTGTGCGAAGAGGTCGGGATCAAGGGCACGCTGCTGCTCGCGCATGAAGGCATCAACGGCACGATTGCGGGCGGCGAGAATGCGCTCCAGCGAGTGCTCGCGCATATCCGTGCCCTGCCCGGCTGTGCCAATCTCGACGTGAAGTTCTCGCACGCCAGCGAAATGCCATTCCACCGCATGAAGGTGCGGCTCAAGCGCGAAATCGTGACCATGGGCGAGCCCGATATCGATCCCACGAAAAGTGTCGGGCGCTATGTCGCGCCGCAAGACTGGAACGCGCTAATCAGCGATCCGGATACGGTAGTGATCGACACCCGCAATGACTATGAAGTGGCGACCGGCACATTTCGGGGCGCGGTCGATCCGCACACCAGCAGCTTCCGCGAATTTCCCCAATGGTTCCGCGCGCACCGCGATGAATTGCTCAGCGGCAAGATAAAGGTCGCCATGTTCTGCACCGGCGGCATCCGCTGCGAGAAATCGACCAGCTTCCTGCGCCAGGAAGGCATCGAGGACGTCTATCACCTGAAGGGCGGCATCCTCAAATATCTCGAGGAAGTGCCGCAGGATGAAAGCCTGTGGGACGGCGAATGCTTCGTGTTCGACGAGCGCGTGACGGTGCGTCACGGGCTCGAACAGGGCGATTATGGGCTGTGCCGCGCCTGCCGCCGCCCATTGAGCGCGGCGGAGCAGGCATCGCCAGATTTCGTCGAAGGCATCAGCTGCCCGCATTGCATCGGCGAGCGCGACGAGGCGCAGCGCGCCCGCTATGCCGAACGTCAGCGGCAGGAAGAGCTCGCGCGGAAACGCGGAACCTCGCATGTCGGTGCCGAGTTTCCTCCAGAGGAATGACAGTACACCCGGTCCTCTACAGCTTCCGCCGCTGCCCCTATGCCATGCGCGCGCGCATGGCGCTGTGGATTGCGGGAATCACCGTGAGCTTGCGCGAAGTGAAGCTTGCCAGCAAGCCGCCCGAGCTGATCGAGGCGTCCGAAAAGGCGACCGTTCCGGTGCTCGTCCTGCCGGATGGGACAGTACTCGATGAAAGCATCGAGATCATGCGCTGGGCGCTGGCGCAGGATGATCCCGAATCCTGGCTGGCTGGCGATGACCGTGAATTGCTGGCGATGATCGATGGGCCGTTCAAGCATCACCTCGACCGCTACAAATACCCCACGCGCCATGGTGATTGCGACCCCCTGCCCCACCGCGCGGCGGGATATGACATCCTCCTGCAGCTCGATGCGCGGCTGGCGGATCAGCCGCAACTATGCGGGGCAGAGCGGGCTTTGGCCGATATTGCGAGCTTCCCGTTTATCCGCCAGTTCGCCAATCATGACCGCAGCTGGTTCGACGCCCAGCCAATCCCGCATCTGCAGCGCTGGCTCGAAACCCACCTCGCCTCCGAACTCTTTTCCAGCGTGATGCCCAAATTCGCGACGTGGAAGGCTGGCGACGAGCCGGTGAACTTCGGCCCTAGTCCTTTGGGCACAGCTTGAGCTGATCGCGCAGCGCATCGATCAGCCAGCTGGTCGCAGGGCCGGGGCGCGCATCGCGCCGCCAGGTGGCGCTGAGCGTGTAGAAAGCGCCCGGCTTCTCCGGCAGGTCAAGTTCGACCAGCCGCCCCGCGGCCAGATCCTCGCGCACCGCATGGCGCGGCATATTGCCCCAGCCGATCCCCTGCTTGAGCAGCGCGTGTTTCGCGCCAAGGTCGGCCAACCGCCAGGTCAGCGGGCTGAGCACGGAGAATTCGCGCCCTTCGGTCAGCGGTGAACGGTCTGACAGCACAAGTTGCAAATGCTCGCGGCTTGCCCCCGGCGCTATGTTGCCCGCCGCCAGCGGGTGATCCGGCGCAGCAACCGGGACCAATTCGATCTCGCCGATCGCCTGGCGTTCGAGCGCCGGATCCTCGCTCACCACCGGCCCGGCTACTGCCAGATCGGCCTCGCCATCTAGCAGGCAGGCGGTGACAGCCCCCAGCGCTTCGATATTGAGCCGCAGCGCCACGGTCGGAAACATGCGGCGGAAATCGCGCAGCACCGCAGCGGCGGCCTCACCCGGCACCATCACGTCAAGCGCCAACGCAACATCGCTTTCGAGACCTGCATGAAGGCTGCGCGTTTTGGCGAGCAAGGCGTCCGAAGCCTCGGTAATGGCGCGCGCTTCGGCCAGCAATCCGCGGCCTGCCTCGGTCAGCACGGGCTTTCGCGAACCCTCGCGCGAAAACAGCGAGACGCCGAGCTGCGCCTCCATCTGCTGCACGCCGTAGCTGATCGCGGAAACCGCACGGCCCATGCGCCGCGCGGCGCCGCCAAAGCTGCCCTCTTCCTCAACGGCGAGGAAGATGCGGAGCTGGTCCAGGGTCGGTTCGCCCAGTTTCATTGTTCAGAATATTCGAACATCTTGAGCAATTTTATCGCGGTTTTCAGGATACGGTGCAAGAACTATCTCAGCGGTCACAACCTTACTCCAGCAGGAGACAGACAATGATCGAACTACGTCCTTTCGAAACCCTTGGCGCGGCCAATCACGGCTGGCTCGATGCGCGGCACCACTTTTCCTTCGCCAGTTACCATGATCCGGCACGGGTCAACTGGGGTGCATTGCGCGTGTGGAACGATGACCGGATCGCGCCGAAAAGCGGCTTTCCCACCCACCCGCATAGCGACATGGAAATCATCACCTATGTCCGCAGCGGCGCAATCACCCACCGCGACAGCATGGGCAATGAAGGCCGCACCGAAGCGGGCGACGTGCAGGTGATGAGCGCCGGGCGCGGCGTGCAGCATTCCGAATTCAACCTCGAGGATGAGGAAACCACGCTGTTCCAGATCTGGATCATCCCCGACGAGCGCGGAGGAGAGCCAGGCTGGGGCGCACGCAAGTTTCCCAGGGGTGATCGCGCAGGTGCCTTCGTGCCGCTCGCCAGCAACGCCGCCAATGATGGCGACGCTGCCGCAGGGGCACTGCCGATCCGCACCGATGCCCGCGTGCTGGGTGCCACGGTTATGGCAGGTGAAAGCGTGACCTATCGCCCCCGCGATCCCTCGCGCCACCTCTATCTCGTGCCCGCAACGGGCAAGGTGAAGGTCGAGGATGTCGAAGCAAACGCACGCGACGGTATCGCCATCACCAATCAGGAACAGGTCACCATCACCGCGCTCGAGGATTCCGAGCTCGTATTGGTCGACGCCGCCTGATCCGGACCCCCTCGCCGCTCCCCTGAACCCCCTCCCCCACAGGGGAGCGGCACCCCCACAGTACAAAGGACATTCCCATGACCAAAATCCTCCACATCACTGCCAGCATTCGCTCTGATGAATCGGTTTCGCGCGATCTCAGCGCGCGGCTGGTAAGATCGCTTGCCGAAAGCCACCGTGCTGCGGTGACTACCCGCGATCTCAGCGCGAACGACCTGCCCTTCGTTTCGGCCGAGCGCTTCGGCGCCAACCTCACCCCGGCAAGCGAACGGACGGCCGAACAACAAGAGCTGGCAACCATTGCCGACGAGCTGATCGCCGAACTGCAGGCCGCCGACATCATCGTGCTGGGCGTGCCGATCTACAATTTCGGCGTTCCGGCCACGGTCAAGGCCTGGGCCGACCTCGTCGCCCGCGCTGGAACCACTTTCCAGTACACGGCCAATGGTCCGCAAGGGCTGCTCAAGGGCAAGAAGGCCTATCTCGCCATCGCTTCCGGAGGTACGCCTGTCGGCAGCGACTTCGATTTCATGACCCCGTGGCTCAAGTTCTTCCTTGGTTTCCTCGGCATCGAAGTGATCGCCCATGTCGCGGCTGACGGGATCATGGGCCAGGATGGAGAGGCGAAAATCGCAGCAGCCAAATCGCAAGCCGTTCAACTCGCAGCCTGACCGGGCCTGGCAATCGAAGGGAATTTTGAATGACAAGTTTGACCGAGAACCCGACTACCCCGCAGCAAGACTGGATGGCGCTGGTGGCGCGCATTTTTCTCGCCGCGCTGTTCATCATCGCCGGCCTGGGCAAGCTGGCCGATCCCGCAGGAACGATCGGCTACATCGCATCGATTGGCCTGCCGCTGCCGAGCGTGGCCTATGGCGGCGCGGCAGCGTTGGAAGTGCTGGGTGGCCTAGCCGTGCTGATCGGCTTCAAGACGCGGCTTGCCGCCCTCGCAATCGCCGGTTTCAGCCTGGTCTCCGCGGGTATTTTCCACAACCAGCTGGGCGACCAGATACAGTTCGTGATGTTCATGAAGAATGTCGCGATCGCCGGCGGCTTCCTGCTGCTCGCGGCTTTCGGGCCGGGCCGCTACTCGATCGACCGCAAATAAGCACCCGCTACCGATCTTCACGGCACCGGAGGGCACGCCGCCTTTCCGGTGCCGCGATGTCAGTCGATACGGGGTCTAAGCCGGCCGTCATGCGGCAGCCGCGCTTCCAGCGCGGCATAATACTCCGGGCGCCGCGGATATTTCACGCTGAGCATCAACAACAGGCCCAGCAATACGCCTGCGGCCACGACCAGGAAGATCGAGGGCAAGCCGCCCAGCCCATCAATCCGGCTCAGCATGAAGGCCCCGAAAGAGATCCCGAAATTCGAAACCGCCATGTAGATGGTGAACTGGGTGGCGGCCACAGTCGCATCGCACAGCCGCATCGAAATCGGCAGCAACGCCACCGTCAGCAGGATATCGAGCGAGATCCAGGCATAGACAAAGCCCATGAAAACGGTCCGGTCACTCCAATAAGGCACCGAAAAATACATCGCTACGCACATCGCGATCTGGGCGAGCATCCATCCGATGACCGTTTTCTTGGCCCCGAACCGATCACCCAGCCAGCCGCCGAGCGATAATCCCAACAGTCCTGCCAGGATGCCACTTGTTGCGGTGAGCGCGGAAATCTCGCTCTCGTTCCAGCCGAGGTAATTGGCACCGATCAGCGGGGTTGCGCCGGTCAGCCCCCCATAAAGGATACCGCGCCCGAACAGCACCGGCAGCCACAGCAGGCTGGCAGGCTTGCCCAGCGCCAGGAAGGTATTCTTGAGGATCGGCCACCAGGCACCGACCTGAATCGCGAGATTGCGTCCATGCGGCTGCCCCTCGTCCCAAGGAAGGCGCCGTTCGCCCTCGCGCTCCCTGAATGCAGCAATGTAGGCGCAGAGGGCGAAAACCAGGACCGCAATCAGCCCGTAGGCAGCGGGCGCTCCATATTGGCCGATCACCGAGCCTGCGATTGCGGTGGCGGCAGCAATCCCGATCGATTGCCCGCCGAACATCATCCCGCTGCCCCGCGAGCGTTCGTCTTCTTCCATGATGTCGACCGCCAGCCCGTCGACGGCAACGTCCTGGAAGGTGGTAGCCATGTTCACCACGAAGCCGATCGCCCCCAGCACCGCCACTTCCCCGACTCCGGGATTGAGCAGCATGGCAACCAACAGGCCTGCGATCATCACCGATTGCGAACCTAGCAACCAGATACGCCGCCTGCCCATCGGCAGGAAGGTATATCGGTCCATCAGGAAACCGTTGAAGAATTTGAGTGACCAGGGAAGCGCAGTGAGCGCCAGGACCGAGCCGACGTCTTGCGCCGGTGCGCCATTGGCTGCCATCCAGGCAGGAATCGCGAACCAGAACAGGCCTATCGGCAGGCCTTGACCGACATAGAGAATGAAGAGTGTAAACAGGCGCAGCCGCCTGCTGTGGGCGAGGATCAACCCGCTTTGCCCCGCAATTGTCGCCATCAGCCCCCCAACTCGCCCATATCGGGCACGCGAGCGACCGCTTGACAGGAAAACTACCTATATCTCCCGATTGCGCAAGGCAGTTGTGTTTTCGCCTTAAAAGCGGGTTTTGACCAGGAGCGGCTTGAAGATGTTCCGGCTGGGCCGCAGCACGATGATCGCCACACCCACCAGCGCCAGGGCGCCGCCCGCCAGCAGCCGCCAGCCGATCGGGTCATTGGTGATGATCGCCCCGAACACGATCGTCAGCAGCGGGGTGAGCAGCGTAAGCGGAACGACCAGGTTCGCGTCATTGTCCTGTAGCACCTTGAAGTAGGCGGTATGCGCGCCCACCGAGACGACGATGCTGGCGAATACCAGGGCTGCGGCTATTTCGCCTGGCGCGGCCATGACCGCGCTAACCTGGCCATGCTCGAGCATTGCCGATAGCGGCGCCAGCACGATGACGGAGGCCACGCCCGACCATGCCTGCATTGCGCGCGCGGAAATATCGATCTGCTTGAAGAAAACCGATCCGAGCGCGCCGATCACTGCGGCAGCAAACAGGAACAGCACGCCCGCACCTCCGCTCATTGCAGAGGGCGAACCCATTGCCATCAGCACCCCTGCCAGTGTCATCAATATGCCGAGCCCGCGGCGCCAGCGCACCCGCTCCCGCAAGAAAATCATTGCGAAGACAACCGTCATTGGCGCCCCTGACAGGCTGATCACCCCCGCCACCGAAGGCGAGGCGGTTTCCAGGCCAATGAACAACAGTGCAAAGGAGCCACCGCCGATGGCAAGCCCGATCAGCAGCACCTTGCCCAGTTCCTTCGGCAACGGACGGAGCAGATAGGCCAGCGCCAGCGCGACCAGCCCGGCACGCGCGCAAGCGTAGAACAGCGGCGGCACGGCCAGATCGTCGACCACGATCTTGCTCACCACCACGTTGAGTGCCCACACGAGGTTGCACAGCATGAGAATCAGGATGGTGCGCAGGCTCATGGCGCCTAGTGCCTTCAATCGCGCCGCTCAGGCAATCCCTTGCGCAGTTCATCGAGCCATACGTCGGCCACCGCATCGGACGGCGCGCGCCAGTCGCCGCGCGGGCTGAGCGCCCCGCCCGCACTCACCTTGGGCCCGTTGGGGATCGCGCTGCGCTTGAATTGGCTGAAAGCAAAGAAGCGGCGGATGAATTTCTCCAGCCAGCTGGCGATCGTGGCGAGATCGTACTGGTTCTTCTTCTCCTCAGGGAAATCGGCCGGCCACTGGCCACTTCGCACATCCCGCCACGCGTGCCACGCGATGAACGCGATCTTGCTAGGCCGCTGGCCCCAGCGGATGGTGTGGTGGATGAAGAAATCATTGAGTTCGTAAGGCCCGATGATGCTTTCGGTGCTCTGGATCGCGCCGCCTTCGCCCGGTGGCACAAGCTCGGGCGAAATCTCGGTATCGAGGATCGAGAGCAGCACTTCGTCAGTTGCGGGATCGAACTGGTCGGTGCTCACCGCCCAGCGGATAAGATACTGGATCAGTGTCTTGGGAACGCCCGAATTGACCGCATAATGGCTCATCTGGTCACCCACGCCATAGGTGCACCAGCCCAGAGCGAGCTCGCTGAGGTCGCCCGTGCCGATCACGAAGCCCGAATGGTGGCCGGCAAGGCGGAACAGGTAATCGGTGCGCAGCCCCGCCTGGACGTTCTCGAAGGTCACATCATGCACCGGCTCACCGTCAGCGAAAGGGTGCTTCATGTCTTCGAGCATAAGTGTAGCCGCCGGCCTGATGTCGATCTCCTCGGCAGTAATGCCCAGCGCATTCATCAGCTTCCAGGCGTTCGACTTCGTATGATCGGAAGTCGCAAAGCCGGGCATGGTGTATCCGCGAATGGTGCTGCGCGGCAGGCCCATACGGTCACAGCATTTTGCCGCCACGATCAGCGCATGGGTCGAATCGAGCCCGCCCGAAACTCCGATTACCATGCTCTTGGCGTGGGTTGCCTCCAGCCGCCGCATCAACCCGTCCACCTGGATGTTGAAGGCTTCGTAGCAATCCTCGTCGAGTTTGTGCTGGCGGTTGGGCACAAAGGGGAAGCGGCGGATCGGCCGCACCAGCCCGCGATCTCCTCCGGTGGGCGCGAGTTCGAAACTGATGGTGCGGAAACTGTCCTCGGGCCGCCCCGCTGCCTCGGCGGCATCGTTGAAGGTCTGCATCCGCGCGCGCTCGGCCAGGATGCGCTCGCAATCGACGTCGGCAATGCACAGCTCGGCATTCAGGCTGAAACGCTCGCTTTCGGCCAGCAGATCGCCCAGCTCGTAGATCATGCCCTGCCCGTCCCAGGCAAGATCGGTGGTGCTTTCGCCGTGCCCGCTGGCGCAATAGAGATAGGCGGCAACGGCGCGCGAGCTTTGCGCCCGTGCGAGCAAGTGACGCTCATCGGACTTGCCGATGGTGATATTGCTCGCGGATAGATTGGCCAGCACGGTCGCGCCCGCCAGCGCCCCCTGCGTGGAAGGCGGCGTGGGCGCCCAGTAATCCTCGCAGATTTCGACGAACAGCTTGAAACCCGGCAGGTTCCCGGCGGCAAAGATCAGGTCGGTGCCAAACGGCACCTTTTGCCCTGCCACCGCTATTTCCAGCCCCCTGATCTCGCGGCCATGGGCAAACCAGCGCTTTTCATAATATTCGCGATAATTGGGCAGGAAACTCTTCGGGACCACACCCAGCAGGCGCCCGCGCGCCACCACCGCCGCGCAATTATAGACCCGGCCGTTGTGCCGCAGCGGCGCGCCCACCAGCAGTACGGGATCGAACTTCGCGCTTGCCGCCACGATATCGGCAAGCCCTGCCTCGGCCGCATCGAGCAGGGCCGATTGCAGGTGCAGATCGTCGATCGCATAGGAAGAGATGCACAGCTCCGGGTAAACCACCAGGTCGACCCCGGCATCATGCGCGCGCTCCGCCTCGGCCAATATGCCAGCCACATTGTAGCTGACATCGGCGGTGCGCGTTTTGGGCGTGCTGGTGGCGACCCGCACGAATCCATGGCGCCGCATGTCGTAAAAGGGATGCGCGCGCCCTTGCTCTGCTCCACTATCCTTTGAGGATACACTACCCGACGCACCGGTATCTTCACCGGGAGCAGGCTCCAGCCAGTCCTCGGGCGCGCAAATGCCCAGCTCCGCCAGCCGCTTCTGCACCGGCCCCCTGGCAATCTTCCCTTTGGATTCCCAGCCATAGACCGTGCGGCTGGGCCAGGGATCGCCAAATTTGATGCCGAATTCCTCGGCTGAAAGCGGCGGGTCCTGCCGCTCGCGCCACTCGCGAATCTTGTATCCTGCCAGATGCATGTATTTATCAGTATCCTATAAGGATACATATGACAAGCCCACCTATCCCCTGCCAAAGCAAATGCAACCGTCCGTCGCACTCGTGCCGCTTGCACAAGTGACCGCAATCCCCCAGTTTTCATAAGCAACGAGAAAACGCTACGCCAAGGGAGCTGCATGCATGGCCGATACCTATACCCCGCCCAAGGTCTGGACCTATGACAAGGAATCGGGCGGGCGCTTTGCCAATATCAACCGGCCCACCGCCGGCGCGCGCGAAGACAAGGATCTGCCGGTTGGCGACAATCCCTTCCAGCTCTATTCGCTGGCGACGCCCAATGGGGTGAAGGTCACCATCCTGCTCGAGGAACTGCTCGAGCTGGGCCATAGCGGCGCGGAATATGACGCCTGGACGATCAATATCGGCGAAGGCGAACAATTCACCAGCGGCTTTGTTTCGCTCAACCCCAATTCCAAGATCCCTGCGCTCGAAGATCGCAGCGGCGACAAGCCGTTCCGGGTATTCGAATCAGGTGCGATCCTCCTCCACCTGGCCGAGAAATTCGGCGAGTTTCTGCCCACCGATCCGGCCGCGCGTGCCGAAGCGATGAGCTGGGTGTTCTGGCAGGTCGGAACCGGCCCCTTCATCGGCGGGGGATTCGGCCATTTCTACGCCTATGCGCCGGAGAAATGGGAATATCCGATCAACCGTTATGCGATGGAAGTGAAGCGCATTTTCGACGTCGCCGACCGGCGCCTGGCACAAAGCCGCTTCCTCGGCGGCGACGAATATACCATCGCCGACATGGCGAACTTCCCCTGGCTTGCGCCCTTCACCACCGGCCACATCTACGAGGATGCCAAAACCTTCCTTTCGATCGACGAATACAAGCATGTCGGGCGCTGGGTGCAGGAGATCTTTGCCCGGCCTGCAGTGTGCCGCGGGCGGATCGTCAACAAGACCTGGGGCGATGAGAATACGCAGCTGCGCGAACGCCATTCAGCGAAGGATTTCGAAGGCAAGGATATTTAACCGCATTTGTGCGTTTGGCTTGGCGGGCGAGCGTGATACCGCTCGCTTTCCTGACCTGGCGGAGAGCGGTGCTTGGCTTACACGGCGCATGAGCGCATCGGACTGAAGGAGAAGCTGGGCTATGGCGTGGGCGACCTCGCCTCTGGCCTCTATCTCAATTTCTTCGGCGTCTTCCTGTTCTACTTCTTCGTCAACCTCAATGGCGTGGCGCCCGCCGCCATCGGGCTGATGCTGCTGCTGACCAAGCTGGTCGACGCCGTGACTGATCCGATGATGGGGATAATCGCCGATCGCACCCGCACCCGCTGGGGGCGCTATCGTCCCTATCTGCTGTTCGGCGCAGTCCCCTTCGGCCTGTTCGGAGTGATGGTGTTCGCGGTGCCGGACTTCGGCCCCACCGGCAAGCTCGTGTGGGCCTATGTCACCTATACGCTGGCCATGCTGGTCTATACCGCGGTCAATGTGCCCTATGGCGGCTTGCTGGGAGTGATCTCGCCCAGTGCGGCGCAGCGCGGCAGCGTGACCGCCTACCGCATGTTCTTCGCTGCGCTGGCAGGCATATTGATCGGCACGCTCGGCACCACACTGGCGCGCGAGCTGGGCGGCGGTGACGAGGCACGCGGCATCATGCTGACCATGGGCTGCATTGCCGCGCTTTCGACCTTCTGCCTGCTGGCCACCTTTGCCACCACCAGGGAACGGATCGTACCGACTGCCGAGAACGGCTCGATCGGGGGCGATCTCAGGGAATTGCTGCGCACCGGCCCGTGGATCGCCGTGGCCATTGCCGCGATCCTGGGGGTCACCGCGATCGCGGCGCGGCAAGCGAGCGCGTTGTTCTATTTCGAATATGTGGTGGGGGATGAGGGAGAAACGATGCTGGGCTTCCTCGATCGCCCCGCGCTGTTCCTCACCGCGCTCGCGCTGGGGCAGGTAACTGGCGTGATCCTGGCCAATTTCCTCCAGCGCCGCTTCGAAAAGGCGCATCTCGTGATCGCCGCCGGCGCACTCAAGGCCAGCGCGATACTGCTGTTCTATGTCCTGCCGCTCGATGCGGTATGGCCGCAAACCGGCGTGCAGTATTTCGTCGGCATCGGCTTCGGCATGCTGATGGTGCTGGCCTATGCCATGTTCACCGACATCGCCGAATATGTCGACTGGCGTTCGAGCAAGCAGATGACCGGGCTGGTCGTCTCGGCATCGATCTTTGCGGTCAAGGCCGGGGTGGCTTTCGGGCTGGCATTGCCCGGCTTCGTGCTCGACATGACCGGCTTCGTCGCCGGGGCGCAGCAGAGCGAGCAAGCCATGCTGGGGATCAACCTTGCCTTTGCAATCATCCCTGCCGCTTTGCTGATTCCCGGCGGCATCGCGATGCTGTTCTATCATCTGGACAGGCGCATGATTGCGACGGTTGAACGCGAACTGGCGCAGCGCCGCATAGGGCCGGCGTGAAGCCCCTTCACATTGCGAACAGAGCCGCTATAGGGGGCGCCCCGCCAGTGCTGCGGGCCTGTTGGGGTGTAGCCAAGCGGTAAGGCACCGGTTTTTGGTACCGGCATGCGCAGGTTCGAATCCTGCCACCCCAGCCAGCTTTCTGTCCATACATATCCGGGGATCGAACCTGCCTGCGAAGCAGCCAGCAGGTTCGGAGTCGAGGCGCCATGCGCCGAGACGACCGAAGGGCAATCCTGCCACCCCAGACACTTCCATAAATGTGATGTTTGTCAATTATTTAGTTGTCTAAAGAGGCCCTCTGTGGGCTAGTTTTGTGGGCCCATTTTGTGGGCCAACCGGCCAACGTCGGCGGCCCTTTTCTGCTCAACATAAATACGTAAGCACCCTACTGGTCTTGGAACCCCCGCCAAACCCATCGGGCCGCCCAAAGGACCAAAGGAATTGCTAGCGGGACAGCGACAGCTGAGAAGCCAAACGCCCAAAGCGATTCATTAAAGCAGGACTTGAAGGCAGCGCTGTTGAGTTTGACAGCTATGAACTGCTTCTCGCAGGCATCAAGCCGTTCGGTGTGCTGCCACAGGCTGAAAGCCGCCCAAACAACGACGAAGGCCACCCAGAGACGAAGCCAGCCTTTTTTCCGCGTCGACATTCTCACTTGTTGGCGGACATTTGCTTAACGAGCAAGCGCAGACTTCCCCCAATATTTTCAATATAAGAACGTAAAGACCTTCATCTGCGCCTGATTGTCATAGGTCGGATCAGCTATCGAACGCAATCCGGGAATGCTTGAGTCAATGCCTGCTCGACTAGTGTCAGCGCGAAGCCATGCCGCTGTTCCGGGTTTTCAAGCAGATATCTGACTACAATGTCCTTTACTTGCTCGTAATCAACCGTGCTTGGCACGCAAAAATAGGCTGCGTCGCCGTTCCTCACGGTCGCAGCAAGGGCGAAGGGTTCATAGATACCGCGAATGTATCCATGGCAAGCCAGAGAAAGGTCACCGTCGCTTGTGCACCATCTAAAAAGACTATTTCCATCCAAGATCGGTGTGGTTGCCTCTGCCGCTTTGGGCGCAAAGAACATCGTGAGGCTCAGGGCAATGATCGTCAGGAAGGTTTTCATTTAAGCTCTTTCTCCTCATGGTGCGTACGTAAGGACCTGCGAACAGTTCACAAGAAGATCAGCGGCTTGAGTCCGCAATCCATTTTTGAGGCTGTATAGTCGATCTGCGACTTAGATGAGGCTTCAATGGCAGTCGATATCCTCTTCCACAAATACGACATGAACAAGGTGGCCGAAAATCAGCGGGTGAATCTTACCCGCGAGATTGACGGCATAGCGGACGAGCGATTATTGAACACCGAACTATCCGACCTGCAAAGCTACTTCGTGGATATGCGGACCTTGGCCCGCCACTTATTCCCTCTGTTCTGCAGGTAAGCAACCTTGTCTCCGATGCTCTGTGGGTCAATCCTGTGGCCATTAGCATCTGTATTACAAGGGAATATAGGAGTTCCGCTGGTTACAGGGCCCTAAATCTTGGGCTCCTGCCACCCCAGCCAGCTTTCGCCCCGACGGGCGCTACCGCAATTCCACCTCTGCCTGCGGGTTATTGGGCACCATGATCATGGTGGTGCCGCCCTCAACCCGCCACGAGGCCAGCCGCGACAGCAGGTTCATCCCGATTACGTTTGTGTCGCCGAAACTGGGCGAAGTAACGACATCAAGGCCGCGCGCCGCAACATTGCCGAAGCGGATTTCGTCAGCAGTAGCCAACTGAGCCGAAACCGCGCCGTTGGCGGTGCTGATCATGACCGGCAGCCCGCCGCGGCGCGGCTTTAGCCCAGCGCGGTCTGCCACATCCTGCGACACGGCGGTGATCGTGGCCCCGGTATCGACCATGAAATTCGCCTGCACCCCGTTGATCTGCGCGCGCAGCCAGAAGTGCCCGTCAGGCGCCATCGGGACGCGCGTTTCGCCGCCCTCCACCACTTGCTGCGGCAATCCGATCTGCGGAACCGCCATTTCGAACCGCGAATCGAAGCGCCCCAGTTGCAATACCACCAGCACCAGCACGCCGCCGAGCACCAGCGTACTGCCTCGGCGCACCCACAGGCCAAGCGGCCACTGGCGCCGGACCATGAAAGAGCCAATCGCGCTTACGCCAATCGCGATCACCACCAGCACCAGCAGGCCCGAACGCGGTACCGCAGCCAAGGTCATCGCCAGATATTGCCAGGTGGATTCGATCGACATGGCCGGTTTATAGGCAAGGCGCACGCCCCGGTCTATCGGCCCGGTCTATCGGCCTGGTCTATCGGGACAGAGAGGTACCTAAGGCGCGCTGCGCGGGATGGTTGCGTCGGCGAGCACCAGCGAGAAGCGCCCTTCACTGTCAAGCCAGCGTTTGGCCGGGGTCCAGCCGCCCGCAAGCAGCAGCATGTTGCCGGTGCGGCGGTTGAACTTGTGGCTGTTCTCGGTGTGGATGCTCTCGCCCTTCTTCAGCGCGAAGCACTTGCCCGAAACGGTGAAGGTGATGTCGCGCCGGGCGACAAGGTGCATCTCGATCCGTGCGTAGTCGTCCACCCAGCGCGCCTCGTGGTTGAGCGCATCGATCGGGATATCGCCATCAAGCTCGCGGTTGATGCGGCGCGCCAGGTTGAGGTTGAATTCGGCTGTTACGCCGGCTGCATCGTCATAGGCGGCGGAAAGAATCTTGGGGTCCTTGATCAAATCCATCCCGATCAGCAATTGCGAGCCCTCGCCCAGCGTCGCACGCATGGTGCGCAGCAGGTCGACCGCGGTGCGCGCAACCATGTTGCCAATGGTCGAGCCGGGAAAGAATCCGAGCTTGGGCATGCCCGCAACTGCGGCGGGTAATTCGACCCGGCGCATGAAGTCGGCCTCGACCGGATAGACCGGCAGGCCGGGAAACTTGGCAGAGAGTTCTGCCGCCGCAGCGCGCAGGAAATCGCCAGCAATATCGAGCGGCACATAGGCCGCCGGCTCGATGGCGGAGAGCAGCAGCGGGGTCTTGACCGAGCTGCCCGAGCCGAATTCAACTACCGCGCGGCCACGGCCCATCAGCCTGGCGAATTCCGCACCCCGTTCGGTCAATATCTCGGTCTCGGCACGGGTAGGATAATACTCGGGCAGCCGGGTGATATCCTCGAACAATTGCGAGCCGGCATCGTCGTATAGCCAACGCGCGGGCACCGCCTTTGGCGCCTGTGCCAGGCCCGCCAGCACATCCTCGCGGAAGGCGCGGTCAACGCCGTCATCGTCGCGCTCGACAAGCGCCATGCCCTGCTTTGCTGTCATGGTGTCAGATGTCCTTTGCCAGCCTGAGCCCGGTGAACTGCCAGCGCTGGTGGGGGTAGAAGAAGTTGCGATAGGAGCTGCGCGAATGCCCGCGCACCGTGGCGCAGCTCGCGCCCCTCAGCACGAACTGCCCGCTCATGAACTTGCCATTATATTCACCCACCGCGCCTGCGGCAGGCCGGAAGCGGGGATAGGGGAGATAGGCCGAGCGGGTGAATTGCCAGCAATCGCCGAACAGGCCCTCGCTCCCGCGCGGGTGCACCGGCCCTGCCCCATCAAGTTGGTTGCCGGCGGCGGCATCCGCGCCCTGCGCCATCGCTTCCCATTCGAATTCGGTTGGCAGCCTTGCCCCCGCCCAGGTGGCGAAGGCATCCGCCTCGTAATAGGAGATATGCGTTACCGGCGCATCGGGATCGCGCACCTGCCAGCCTTGCAGGGTAAAGTGCTCGCCGCGTTCGGTCTCTTTGGGCCAATAGAGCGGCGCCTCGATATCCTGTGCGCCGAGCCAGGCCCAGCCGTCCGACAGCCACAGGCGCGGATCGCGATAGCCGCCTTCGTCGATGAATTGCTGCCATTCGCGATTGGTAACAAGCGACCGTGCCAGCGCAAAAGGCTCAAGCAGCACACGGTGGCGCGGGCCTTCGTTGTCGAAGGCAAAACCCTCACCTTGATGGCCGATCATCGCCACGCCGCCGGGATGGGTGTGCCAGCCGGATTCCGGCCCGGATGCCGGGGCTGCCTCACCATCCCACATCGCCGGGCCAAGCGGGTTCTGGAACAGCGCGTGCTTGATATCGGTGATCAGCAATTCCTGATGCTGCTGCTCATGCGCCAGGCCAAGTTCGATCAGCCCGGCATGCGCCGGATCGTCCAGCAGCGGCGCCATTGCCTTGTCGACATGCGCGCGCCAGGCCAGCACCTGTTCCAGCGAGGGGCGCGACAGCATCCCGCGCGAGAAGCGGGCGATCCGCTCGCCCTCAGCCTCGTAATAGGAATTGAACAGGAACGGCCAATCCGCATCGAAAAGTGTGTAATCCGTCGCATGATCGCGCAGCAGGAAGGTTTCCCAGAACCACGTTGTGTGCGCCAGATGCCACTTGGCCGGCGAAGCATCTTCCATCGACTGAATCGTCGCATCTGCGTCGCTTAATGGCACGACGAGAGCCTCACTCAGGCCGCGTGTCGCACGAAAACGGGCGGCCAGGGTCCCACCCCTGCTCTGGGAGAGGTCAGCGTGCGGTTCGGGCACGGATTGTTCCTGTGTCTGCCGATCCATGCAATGGACCATGCCTCATTGACGTGACAAATGAAAGGCATGCCTCGCGACCAACGGCCGTGAGGCGCACCAATCAAGCGGCGTTTGTCTGGCGCTCGTTTACTTCCTGATTAAGCATCTCTGCCAGCAGGAAAGCCAGCTCAAGCGACTGTGCCGCGTTGAGGCGCGGGTCACAATGAGTGTGATAGCGGTCACCCAGCGCATCGTCGGTAATGGCAACCGCGCCGCCCACGCATTCGGTCACATCCTGACCGGTCATTTCGATATGGATGCCGCCTGGATGTGTACCTTCGGCACGGTGCACCGCAAAGAAGCCTTTCACCTCGGAAAGGATGCGATCAAACGGGCGAGTCTTGAAGCCGCTATCTGACTTTATCACATTCCCGTGCATCGGGTCGCAGCTCCACACCACGGGATGGCCCTCGCGCTGCACTGCTCGCACCAGTCTGGGCAAGCCTTGCTGGATCTTGTCATGGCCGAAGCGACTGATCAGCGTTATCCGCCCCGGCTCGCGCGCGGGGTTGAGCACGTCCAGCAACTCCAATAGTGCATCCGGCTCAAGCGACGGCCCGCATTTCATGCCCAGCGGATTGCCGATGCCACGCGCAAATTCCACATGCGCACTGCCGGGGAAACGGGTGCGGTCGCCGATCCACAGCATATGCGCGCTGGTGGCGTACCAATCCCCGGTGAGCGAATCCTGCCGCGTGAGCGCTTGTTCGTAAGGCAGCAGCAGCGCCTCGTGACTGGTGAAGAAACTGGTTCCCTTGAGCTGCGGCACAGTCGCCGGATCGATCCCGCAGGCCTCCATGAAATCTAGCGCTTCACCGATCCGGTCGGCGGTTTCGGCAAACTTCTCGGCCCACGGCGTCCGGCCCATGAAATCGAGCGTCCATTGGTGCACCTGGCGCAGATTGGCATAGCCGCCCCCGGCAAAGGCGCGCAGCAGGTTGAGCGTTGCCGCAGCCTGCGAATAGGCCTTCACCATTCGCGCGGGATCGTTGCGGCGCGCGACCGGGTCAAACTCGATCCCGTTGATGTTGTCACCCAGATAGCTTGGCAGCGTAATGTCGCCCTGGGTTTCGGTGGGCGAGCTGCGCGGCTTGGCGAACTGGCCCGCCATGCGGCCAACCTTCACCACTGGGCGCTTGCTGGCGAAGGTCATCACCACCGCCATTTGCAGAAGGACGCGGAAAGTATCGCGGATATTGTTCGGGTGGAACTCGGCAAAGCTTTCGGCGCAATCCCCGCCCTGAAGCAGGAATGCATGGCCATTGGCAACGTCGGCCAATTCTGCCTTGAGCGCACGGGCCTCACCGGCAAAGACCAGCGGCGGATAGGAGGAGAGCGTCGTCTCTGCTTCGGCGAGTTCGGCCGCGTCCTCATAATACGGCAAATGCCGCGCCTCGTGTGCCTTCCAGCCGTCGGGTGTCCAATTTTGCGCCACGGTCAAATTCTCAATTCGTGTAATGTCAGTTCAATCAATTGTGCCTTCACGGCAGGCGCGGTTACACGCCCGCTTTCAGAAATGCAAAGTGCAATGGCCGTACAGGATAATAAAATTTCGTGGTGCGACCCAAGCCCGGCTTGTCAGCGCCCTGCGGCTGCGGCGCGTTTGGGGGCCACGGTGCCACTCGCCACGTCTGCCTCCGGTCGGGACACATTTAGCTTCAATTCCTGCCCTTCGGGGATCACGGCAAGCTGCCAGCCTGGGCGCGCCGCAAAATAGCGCCGCGCCAGCAATTGCATGATTTCAGGAGTGGTGTGCGAATAATCGCCCAGCAGGCTGCGCACCAGCTCTACCCGGCGCGGATCTGTGCTCGCACCCTCAAGCTGCATCAGCCAGAACATGTTGCTGGTTGCCGCGCGGCTATACAACTGTGCCAGCGGCTGGGTGGCGCGGGTGATCTCGTCATCGCTTGGCGGATTGTCGGCAAGATCCCGTGCAATCCTTTCTGCTTCAGTGAAAAAGACCGCCACGTCATTCGGTCGCAATTGGGCCAACGCCATGATCATTCCGCCCTGCGGCAGATCGGTGGGCCATTGCGACACTGCTTGCGGCGAATAGCTCGCCCCCAGCCGTTCGCGCAGTGCATCCATCAACCGGTTGTTGAACAGCTCTACCAGGATATCGAGCTGGCGGGACTCACGCAGCCGCTCGATGCCGCCGCCAGTAGGCCAGGCAATCACTGCCGCAGCCTGATTGGCATCACCGCGATGGGTCAGCACCTTGGTTGCCTCGCCTTCCACCTGGGGGAACTCGGGCAGCCGGGCAAGTGTTTCGGCGCTCAGCGGCTTGCGCGGGGGCAAGGCGCCAAAAGTGCGGCGCAACGTTTCTATCACCGCTTCGCGGTCGAACTCACCGAACACCAGCACTTCCACTGGCCCTTCCGCCAGGCGCGGTTCCCATGCCCGGCGGAAGCCCTCAGGCGTGACCTTTTCCATCATCGCCGGATCGGGCGTGGCAAAGCGTGGATCGGAATCGCGCAGCAGGTAATCGAGATCGCGCTGGATAATCCCCGCCGGGCTCGCGGAATAGGAGGCATGGCCCATTTGCATCGCGGCCTTGGCTCGCAGCACAGGGTTGGGATCCCAGCGCGGCATGCCGAGCTTGGCGGCGAAGAGGTAGAGCTGGTCGGCCACATCGGCCGAGCGGGTCTGTGCCGAAAAGGTGAACACGGCATCCTCGATCGCGAAGTCGAAGCCCATCTTGCGGCCCGTCGCCAGTCGGTCCAGATCGTTCTCGTCGATTTCGCCCAGACCGGAGGAAACCAGTGCGGCCTCACCCAGCGCGACATAGGGTGCATCGGCTTCAGAAAAACCTCGGTAGCCCGCACCGAAGCGGGCCTTTACCGACACGCGGCCGGGCTCGTCATCGTTCGACCACAAAATCGCCCGCACCCCGTTGGCGAATTCGATCTGTTCGATGTCGAGCAGGCCGATCGGGCGGCGATCGACGATCTCGCCTGGCTTGCCGATCGGGGGCAACTCGTCGAAGGAAATCGTCCTGCTGGCGAGCCGCGCCGAGCCGTCGGGCGCAACATTACGTGCCATCGCCAGCCTCAGGCGCGCCTGGTCCGCCTCGCCCTCCTGCGGCGTTACATAGACCGCGCGCGTCACCGCGCCTTCAAACAGCTTGCGCGTGTGTTCGAGTACATTGGCCGGGGTGAAGCGTGCGCGCATCCCGCGAAATATGGCCAATGCCACTTCGGGCGATGCCACGGTTTCGCGAATATCCACCGCGCGCACCAGATTGTCAGCCAGATTTCCGCCGGCAAGCACGCGGCGCTGCTCGACTTCGCTGGCAAAGGCAGTGTCGAATTGCGCCACCTCACGATCGATCTCTTCCTGGCTGGGTGGGTGCAACAGAGCATCGGAGATCACCCCCCGCACTTCCGCCAAGGCCTCTTCCCAGCCACCTTCCAGCGGCGAGAAAGAGACGAATGTCGCATCGCTCGAACGCGAAATATCGTTCTGTTCGACCTGCGCATACAGAAAGCGTCCGCCACTGCGCGCGCGCGTTTCGAGCCGCCGGTTGATGATCGCCTGCCCAACTGCATCAAGCATCAGCCCTTCATTATAGACGACGGTGTCCTGCACCTGGCGCCAGGGCCGCATAACTGCGTAGGTCAGGCTGCGCGGCATATCCGGCTCGACAATGACTGAAAGCTCGCCCAGTGGATTGTCGTCATCCGCGCCCGGCGGCGGCAAGGGATCGCCAAAATCGGGGGCGGGCACGTGCTCGCCCGTACCCTGCCAATCACCGAAATAAGTTTCGATCAGGCGCGCAAACTGCAGCGGATCGGCATCGCCAACCACCACGATGAGGGTGTTTTCCGGGCGATACCAGCGATCATGAAAGGCCTTCACTGCTGCGCCATCCGCGGCCCGCAAGGTTCGTTCCGTTCCAATCGGGCGCCGGTTGGCAAGGCGCTGCCCGGCGAACAAGGTGGCCAGCGTCTGTTCGGTTACGCGCTGGGCCGCCCCGCTTTGCTCGCGCATCTCGGCCAGCACGATCGGCACTTCAGTGGCCATATTGCGGTCACTGAGTACCGGCTCACGGACCATGCCCGAAAGCAGCTTGAAGCTTTCCTCAAGCCCGGCGGGGCTGATTCCGGGAAGATCGATATTGTAAACCGTATGCGTGGGGCTGGTTTCGGCATTGGTATCATGCCCAAGGGTTGCGCCGAGCCGCTGCCAGGTCGGAATCGCTTCGCCCTGCCTCAGATATTTGCTCTCGCGGAACAGCATGTGCTCCAGCAGATGGGCAAAGCCCTGCTCGTCATCACCTTCGTGCAGTGAACCGGCATCGATGCGCACCCGGATGGAAACCTGCCCCGGGGGGACACCGTTCTTGCGCACCGCATAGCGCAGGCCATTGTCCATCTCTCCGAACAGCCATTCCTGATCGACCGGGATATTGCTGCCGCGATAGAGCCAGGGCACTTCATCGCCGGTTTGCAGCGACGCGGGCGGCAGGGCCGGCGCGGGCGCAGCGGCAGGCACCTCTTGCGCGGCAAGCGAGAGAGGTGCGGCCAGGGGAGTAACCAGCAGGGTGAGCGCGCCTATGGCACGGAAAAACGCATTCATGCCCCCCATATAAGGAAGCAAGAGGTGAAGGGATAGTGAATGGTGGCCAAGCTTTGCTGCCTTGCCGATGCCAAGGGGTGCGCCTACATGGGTTGGCATGTTCATAGAGACCGAAACCACGCCCAATCCCGCCAGCCTGAAATTCCTGCCCGGGCGGCAGGTAATGGCCAGCGGCACCCGCGAATTCGCCACACCCGAAGCCGCCGAAGCCAGCCCGCTGGCGCAAGCGATCTTTGACACGGGCGAAGTGATCAATGTGTTCTTTGGCGCCGATTTCATCAGTGTTACCGCCGCTCCGGGCGCGAGTTGGAGCGGGCTCAAGCCGCAGGTAGTCGCGATCCTGCTTGACCATTTCGTATCCGAAGCGCCGCTGTTTGCCGGTGGCGACGCCTCCGGAATCAGCCTGCCGGCTGACGACAGCGAAACCCTGCTGGTCGAGGAAGATCCCGCCAATGCAGAGATTGTCGCACAGATCCACGAACTGCTTGAAACCCGCGTGCGCCCCGCTGTCGCGGGCGATGGCGGCGATATCGCCTATCGCGGGTTCAAGGACGGGGTAGTCTACCTGACGCTGCAGGGCGCTTGCTCCGGCTGCCCGTCAAGTACCGCCACGCTCAAGCACGGCATCGAAGGCCTGCTCAAGCATTATGTGCCCGAAGTCACCGAAGTTCGCGCCGCCTGACCTCTCCGACGCCGGAACATTCCCATGACCAAGCAATTTCACGACGTCACACTCAGCAGCAGCGCGCTCGATCAACTGTTCAACGAAGCGCGCACCTATAATGGCTGGCTCGCCAAGCCGGTGAGCGATGACCAGCTGCGCGCCATTTATGACCTGATGAAAATGGCCCCCACCTCGGCAAATATGCAGCCGATACGGATCGTGTGGGCGAAATCGGCCGAAGCGAAGCAGAAGCTGGCCGATTGTGCGAGTGAAGGCAACAAGGCCAAGATCCTGGCTGCTCCGGTCACTGCGATTCTCGCCTATGACATCGATTTTCACGAGGAGCTGCCCTGGCTGTTCCCGCACACCAATGCCAAGAGCTGGTTCGAAGGCGACGAAGTCGCGCGCGAGGAAGGCGCTTTTCGCAATTCCTCGCTGCAAGGTGCCTATCTTATTCTCGCCGCGCGTGCGCTGGGGCTTGATTGCGGGCCGATGTCCGGTTTTGACGCCAGTGCGGTCAATGCCGCCTTCTTCGCCGATGAACCGCGCCACAGGGTGAACTTCATCTGCTCGATCGGTTATGGCGACCCGCAAAGCATTTTCGAACGCAGCCCCCGGCCCGATTTCGACAAGTTCAACTCGATCGTCTAGCTTGCAGGCACCGCCAAGCTGAGGCATCGCAGCGTCATGCGCACGCCCAAACGCACTCTGGTGATAGAGACTGCCACGGAAGCCTGTTCGATCGCGCTGTTCGAAGGCACCGAATTGATTGCGCATGACCACCGCCTGCTAGGGCGCGGCCATGCGGAATTGCTCGTGCCAATGATCGCGGCTTTGCCGGACAGGGGCCGCGCCGACCGGATCCTCGTTTCGCTTGGTCCCGGCAGTTTCACCGGTGTGCGGATCGGCATTGCGGCCGCCCGCGCGCTCGGCTTTGCGTGGCAGGCGGAGGTGCTGGGCTATCCGACGCTGTCGCTGGTGGCCGCGATGGCCAAGGCGCAGCGGCCACAGCAGGCCGTCACCATCTGCATGAATGGCGGGCACGGCGAATTATTCATCCAGAATTTCACAGCCGATTCGATTGCCGAGGGCCAGGTCCGCTCGCTTGGTCCCGCAGATGCAATTACCGCCTGCAAACACACGCTTATTGCCGGCAACCGTGCGAAGGAGCTGGCCGATCTTGCCGGGGCGCACGCCCAGGCACTCGATCTGCTGCCCGATGCCCGGCAAGCCCTTCTGCTCGATCCCTTGCACCTCGGGGCCGAGGTGGCGCCGATCTATGGCCGCGGCCCCGATGCAAAATTGCCCGCCAAGGTGGCGGCCAAATGAGCGGCCCGGTCGCTTCCGCTGGCAGCCAGCTTGATCATGTCATGGCGATAATGGAAGCCGCCTTCGATCCCGCATGGGGCGAGGCCTGGAACCGGCGACAGGTCAGCGATGCGCTGTCCATGCCCAATACCCATGCCTTCGTGGTTAATGACGCCGGTGAGTTGCTGGATTTCGCAGCATCGCCTCAAGCCATCGCAACTGGCTTCCTGCTGACGCGTTATGCACCGGGCGAGGCCGAATTGCTTCTGATCGCAGTGCGTCCCGAAATGCGAGGGCGCGGTTTGGGTGAGCGCCTGATTGCCGTTTTGCGCGATCATGCCCGCTGGCACGGAGCAGAACGAATCTTCCTGGAAATGCGCGAGAACAACCCGGCAGCAGAGTTGTACCGAAAGGTGGGGTTCGAGCCAATTGGCCGACGCCGCGCCTATTATTTGCTGGCTGATGGCACGCGCATGGACGCAATTACTTATGCCCTGTCGCTTGAGTAGCCAGAATTACTGGATAAGGTAAATTTATCCATCTTATCCGGTTGCAAATTCACGAATTTGGGTTCATCGTTTTACGATCGGGGGGAAAACTCCGAGCACAAAAAAATTGCGAGGAACTCATGGATACGACCGAAGCAGATATGAAAGAGACGCTGATTACACTTACATCTGACATCGTAGCGGCGCATGTCAGCAATAATTCCGTAGCGGTTGACGACGTGCCGTCGCTGATCAGCAATGTATTCGCAGCGCTTTCATCGCTCGGCGGTGGGGCAACCGTGGCAGAGGCGCGGCCCGAACCGGCGGTGTCGATTCGTGCGTCCGTAAAGAAGGATCACGTCGTCTGCCTCGATTGCGGCAAGAAGATGAAGATGCTGAAGCGGCATCTTTCGACTGAGCATGGCATGACCCCCGACGAATACCGTGCGCGGTGGGAGCTTGGCCCGGATTACCCGCTGGTGGCGCCAAACTATGCCGAAACGCGGCGCAAGCTCGCCAAGGAGATCGGCCTTGGCAAAATTCCGGGCCAAAAGCGCGGTCGGCGCAAGAAAACTGCCTGATCTTCCAGGCATCAGCTTGAGGTGAGCGCCTTGTGCCGATATTGGTTATAGAGGTACAGGGCGCTTACTTAACCTGGCGGAGGGCCTTTTGCCGCAGAAGATCGATCTTGAACAACTTTGTGCCGACAAGGGGCTGCGGATCACCGAACAGCGCCGCGTGATCGCGCGCGTGCTGTCCGAAAGCGCGGACCACCCTGATGTCGAGCTGCTGCACGAACGTGCCTCTGCCATTGATCCGAAAATTTCGATCGCCACGGTCTATCGCACGGTCCGCCTGTTTGAAGAGGCCGGCATACTCGACCGGCACGATTTCGGAGATGGGCGGGCACGTTACGAGGCGGCCCCCGAAGCGCATCATGATCATCTGATCGATGTCGAAACCGGCAAGGTGGTCGAATTCGTCGACCCGGAACTGGAGGCGCTGCAGCGCGTGATCGCGGAGCGGCTGGGCTATCGGCTGGTCGATCACCGGATGGAACTTTATGGCGTCCGCCTCTCGCGCGACGACTGACGCGGAACTGCGTGCGGCCGCGGCGCGCGGCGAACCCACCAAGATTAGCCCGATGGGATGGATGCGCCTTTATTGGCGCGCATTTCAGCTGGTATTGGCCCTCGTGGTGCTGGTGCCGCTGCACTATCTTTACCGGCTGCTTGCCTATGGCTCTCCCTTCCCGATGTATTTCCTGCGCTTTGCCACGCGGGTTTGCGGCGCGCGCGCAAAAGTGGTGGGCACGCCGCTCAAGCGCGACGTATTCTTCATCGCCAATCATGTCTCGTGGCTCGACATCCTCGCAGTCGCCGGGGCTAGCGGCACTGCCTTCGTTGCCAAGGCGGAACTGGCGGAAGTGCCGGTGGTCGGGTGGCTGGCAAGCCTCAACCGCACCGTATTCGTCAAACGTGAGAACCGCATGGGGGTGGCAGCGCAAATCAACGCCTTGCGTGAAGCGCTGAGCGACAACTGGTCAGTCACTGTCTTTCCCGAAGGCACGGTGACCGACGGCCATTCGCTGCTGCCCTTCAAGACCAGCATGCTGCGCGTGCTGGAGCCACCGCCCGCCGAGGTGCTGGTGCAGCCAGTGATGCTCCATTACGGCGAGATTGCCGAGTGGATCGGCTGGGTGGGTGAAGAGACCGGGCTGAACAATGCCAAGCGGGTGCTTGCCCGCAAGGGCTCATTCCAGCTTGAGCTGCATTTCCTCGAGCCGTTCAGCCCCGAAGACCACCACGGGCGCAAGGCCATCGCGGCAGAGGCGCGGGGCCGGATCGAGGAGGCGCTGGAAAATGCGCTGGGCAAGCCGTTGCGTGAATTCGAATACTCGGTCGATCCGGTGCGTTACCGCGCACCCGAGAAGCAGTACCCGATCGAATAGGATTACAGCCCGGCGCCCACCAGCCAATCGTGGAACAATCGCACCGGACGGAATTCGAGCGCGGCAGGCTTGCACACAAACCAATAGCTGTATGGGCTTTCGACCTCGACCCCGTAGAGATCGGTCAGGCGGCTGTCGGCGGCACGGCGCATGTGATCATCATGCATGATCGCTATGCCCAGCCCTTGCGCCGCGGCGGCCAGCATCAACTGGCCCGAATCGTAATGATCGATCGCTGTCGGCTCGAGATCTTCCAGCCCCAGCGCTTGCTTCCACGCCTCGAAACTCGAAGGCAGCTCGTTGTGGATCAGGAAGGTCTGCTTGGCGAGTTTCTCGATATCGGGGGTATCGCCCAACGCCTGCGCCAATTCCTTGCTGCAGATCGCATGGACCATGTTGTGATCGAGCCGCACCGCGTGCAATCCCTGCCTCGGCCCGCGCGACAGAATGATCGCCGCGTCAAGCGTGTCACCCACTCGGTCCTCAAGATGCGGGCCGGTGTCAATGTCGATGTGGAGCAGGGGGTGGCGCTTGCGCAATTCGCCCAGATGAGGGAACAGTCGCTGGCTGCCGAATAGCGGCAAGACCCCCAGCCTCAGGCGCAACAGCGAAATATTGTCAGACTGGCTTTCGACCGCACGGGCCAGAGCCTCGAGGTGCGGATTGACCGCCTCGTAGAAGGCCTGCCCCTCGTCAGTGAGCTGCATTGACTGGCGCGCACGGGTGAACAATTTCTTGCCGACGAATTCTTCAAGATTCGTGATCCGGCGCGACAGCGCCGAAGGGCTCAGCCCGATTTCCTCGGCCGCCGCGCGTGCCGAGCCCAGGCGCACCGTGCGCATGAAAGCCTCTAGGGCGCGAAGGGGGGGAAGGCGGCGGCTGGGCATCTGGCGAATCTCCTTCGACTGATACGCATTGCGCGCCGAAAAGATGCAGAAAATCGAACCTCAGGGCTGATTTTTATTCATTGCTTGCTGTTCCCGCATCTGCGGGAGCGTGCAGCCGAAGCCGGGTAACGTGGGTTTCGTCGCCTGCAGTAACTTCGATCCGCCAACCGCTGGGATGCTCCACCACCGCACCGACCGCAGGCACCTGTTCGGCCAGGATATAGGCGAGCCCGCCCAGCGTATCGACCGCTTCGTTGACTTCGGCCAGGCGCGGATCGACGAGCTCGGCGACATCATCCAGTTCGGCACGGGCGTCGCAGTCCCACATTCCATCGCCGATCGGCACAATCAGCGCTTCGGGCGCGTCATCATGCTCATCTTCGATTTCGCCAACGATTTCCTCGACCAGATCCTCGATCGTGATCAGGCCGTCCGTGCCGGAGAACTCATCAAGCACGATGGCCAGGTGCACTCTCCGCGCGCGCATATCCGCCAGCACGTCCAGCGCGCCGCGCACCTGCGGCACGTAAAGCGGCTGACGCATCAGCGTGGTCCAGTCACTGGGTGGAGGTTCGCGTTTCGCCAGATAGGGGAACACGTCCTTGATGTGAATCATGCCGATCACTTCATCGAGCGTGTCGCGATAGACCGGCATACGCGAATGCCCGTTTTCGCTGAAGGCAGCGACCAGTGCATCCCAGCTGGTTGTCGCTTCGACCGCGATGATCTCGCTGCGTGGCACCGCCACGTCATCCGCATCGTGCTCGCTGAAGTGCAGCAGATTGCGCAGCATCTGGCGTTCGACCGGCGAAAGATCGCCATTGCCTGCCACGGGCTGGCTTTCGCTGCCCTGCTCGTCCTCGTGTTCGTCGATCGCTTCTTCGAGCTGCGCGCGAAGGCTGCGGTCGCCCTCACCGATTCTCAAGATCCTGCGAATCGCGGACATCAGCCCGCTGCTACTGTCCGCGTCTCCCGCGGGGGATGGGGAATCGGGCATGGCCCTAAACTTCGTCGCTCCTGTTAATCACAATCGCCATATGGGTCTGCGATACCCAAGTTTGCAAGTATCGCAATCTCCAAAGCCTCCATCTTGTCCGCATCTTCCTCACTTGTCTCGTGGTCATGGCCGGAAAGATGGAGCAATCCGTGCACGATCAGATGTGCGGCATGGTGTTCCAGCGGCACGCCCTTCTCCGCCGCTTCGCGCACGCAAGTGCCATGGGCGAGTGCAAGATCGCCCAACATCTCGGGCGGGCCTTCCGGTGCGAGCTCAAGCAATTCCGCACGGATCAGCATCGGGAAGCTGAGGACATTGGTGGGTTTGTCGCGCCCGCGCCATTCGCGGTTGAGCGCGTGAACTTCCTCGTCCGAGGTGAAGAGGATCGAGGTTTCGAGGCGTGGGTTGGCCAGTTCGGGCGCGATTGCCGCGCAAGCCTCCGCCACGCGCAAGGCCAGTGCTTCCCATTCGCCTGCAGGCCAGCTTTCGATGTCGATATCGAGATTCATCAGTTTTTCGTCATTCCCGCAAAAGCGGGAAACCATGTCATAGAAAGGGTGCCTCCGCATTGGATTCCCGCGTTCGAGGGAATGACGGACCGAGATATTGCTCGGTTCATCGCAGCAAGTGCACGCTTGATGCCCATATGGAACACATGGAACAGGGTTCAAAGGATAAAAAGCGGCCCCGCCCGATCTGCGGAATCAGGTGCGGGTGCTGGAAGGGATCTATTGGTGCGGCCATGCCCCACCATAGCGCGATCAAACCGGCGTAGGAAACGCGTTCAAGCCTGCCCGATGGCTGAAGGGGGTGGCAAATAGGGCAGCACTCAATATCCGCCCGGTGGGTCGCTTGCCGGGAAGCTCTCGTCGAGGTTTTCGTCAGTCTCCGTCCACTCACCTCCGGGAGGGTCGCGCATGGCTTCGGGGCCTGCATCCCGAATGTCGGTGTGGTGGTTGTGGGGTTGGTCAGCAGCATAAGCTGCGTTCACAGCACGATGTTTTGGTTTCAACCGTTTGTAGCCGATGAAGCCCAACAGGCCGAGGGCGGGCATTCTAAAGATCATAGTCGCGCTCCACCGATCCAACCTCTTCACAATTTTCTTGTGCGCCCATGGCCGACAAGTCATTCTACTACCATACCTTGCCAGATGGAGAGTGTCATGAAGGGTTTTGCCGACGACATTGAAAGCCTGACGGAAGCCAACAGTGACTTCCGCCGCGTTTTGTACACCGGGCATAATCTTCAACTGGTGCTGATGTCGATCAAGCCTGGAGAGGAGATAGGCGAGGAGGTTCACGATGATCGGGACCAGTTCTTCCGGATCGAGGCTGGAGAGGGTGAAATCTCCATCGATGGCACGGTGTATAAGGTTAAAGCAGATGATGGGGTAATCGTGCCCCAAGGCGCAAAACACAATGTGAAAAGCGTCGGGTCAGAGCCCCTCAAACTCTACACGATCTATGGTCCGCCGGAGCATCTGGACGGAACTATTCACAAGACCTGCGCCGACGCAAACGCCAGCCACGAACACTTCGACGGCAAAACTACCGAATAAGTGTTTTCGGCTGTCTTTTCAGAAGGAATTGTTCGCACTTAAGCGAACAACAGAAATCCGCACTGATCGGCATGGCTTTACGCAGGGCCGTATCGGCGCAGGCACCTTCGAAACGCCGGAAGATGGTTTTCATCTGAAGCATCTCTCAAGCGTTGCAGGACATGCCGTATTTCGGGATCATCGATCTGCGGGATCAGGCGGCGGTGCTGGAAAGGGACTGTTGGTGCGGACATACCCCTGCCAAAGCGCGATCAAACCGGCGTAGGAAACGCGTTCAAGCGTGCGCGATGTCTGCAAGGGGGTGGAATCGGATTCAGGCAAGCCTCGCGGTTTTCGGCTCATGGCCACGAACTTGAATCCCTACTACCCAGCAGCCACGCTAGCCCGACAAAGCCTCTCTGACAGTGCTATCCGTATGCTTTCGCGGCGGGCCACGTTGGGCTAACCAGTCAAGATGGAGGTTAGTCTCGCCAATCTGATTCAAGTGGCTCTGGCCACTATCGCCCTAACAGGCGTGGCGTTTAGCCTAGGCCGCCCACGTCTTCACGCCGCAACTGCATTGATGATGATGGCGGCTATCTGGATGGTGTTCAACATTGTGGAGGAAGCGGCCGGGTTTCGGTCTATCTGGGTTGTCACACCGGCCTTTCGGTTGCTCTTCCCGCCGCTCTTTTATCTGCTCATTAGAGGCTTGATCTTTTCCGGGTCAGCCCTGCGCCCCGCCGATGCGCTGCACATCCTGCCATTTATCATCGGCCTGGTGCTTACCGGTTCACAGCTTGACCTTGTCGAGCATGGAGCGCGGTTGAGCCTGCTGATTTATGCCGGCGCTTCGGCGTGGCTTGTTCACCGTTTTCACAGAACTTTGCCGGAACGGCGCTCGGACGCGGCGCGCATCCGACTGAACCTGCTCTATGGGCTAATCGCGGTGTTCGTCGTTAATGGGGGCTTCGACAGCTTGCGCATGGACGGGCGCTGGCTGCATGACGAATGGCCCTGGCTCGCCTCCAACGAAGCCTACATCGTCCAGCTGAGCGTGTCGCTCGCCATGGCGGCGGGGCTAATCTTCATGGCAGTGCGGCGTGAAAATTTGTTCGAAGGCCTGCCGCCCGACAGCCTTGAGGAGGAACCGGCGGAAATTCAGCCATCGGGCGAACCCAGTCTCGATTCATCCAATTTCGCGCGGATCAAGCAGGTGCTACACCAAGAAGCGCTCTACACCGAGCCCCGTCTTACGCGCGCCGAACTTGCCGCTGAAGCCGACCTGAGCGAGCGGCAGGTTTCGCAAGCTATCAGGCAGGCGACGGGGCAAAATTTCAACGACTATATAAACGCCCTACGCCTACAGGACGTCTGCGCCATGCTGGAAAGAGTATCCGCCGGTCAATCGCGCGCCACCGTGCTTGAGATCGCCTTCACCGCCGGCTTCAGTTCGAAATCGGTCTTTAATGCAGCGTTCAAGCGTGCGTTCACGCAGACACCCACCGCGTGGCTTGCCATCCGGCGCGATGCTGAGCGAGGTACTTCCTCCGTCGATTGATCCAGTCAGGCCGAGCGTCCGGAATTTTCCGCACGTGCGGATTCCGGATCTCGGACGACGCGGCGCTTCTTAACCCTTTAGGCCTTGCCGTCTCGATCCACAAGGAGACGAACATGTTCCGCGCCAAACCTTGCCTTTTCGTCCTTCTCATCATCTCTCTGCTCCTGCTCCTGCTTCTGCTTCTCAGCGGCCGCGGCGCGCCGGCAGCGCTGAAACCGCCCGAACGGGCGCCGGCTTATCTCATTCACGATGTCGCCGTGCTAGACCCATCGGAGAGCGCGCTTTCGCCGCCGCAGGACGTGCTTGTCGTCGGCGAGATGATCGAGGCAGTTGGTGACTTGGCGGGGCGCACTCTTCCTGATGGCGTCCGCTTGCTTGACGGGACAGGGCTCGTCTTGACGCCCGGCCTAATGGATCTGCATGTTCATGTCTTCGATGAGGCCGATCTGGCGGCCGGCCTTGCACACGGCGTGACCACGATCCGCAATCTTGGCGGCATGCCCTTTCACCTGCCGATGGCGCAGCGTATCGCAACCGGGCGGTTAGCCGGGCCGCGCCTGATCACAACCGGCACGATCCTGAATGAACGCGGCGGCCGGAACACCAATCCGCTCCAGACACTTGTGTCCGGACCGCGAGAAGCGCGCCGGGCTGTGAGACGTCAGTACGAGCAAGGTTATCGGCGCCTCAAACTCTATTCCAACTTATCGCATGAAAGTTTTGCAGCCATTCTGGCCGAGGCCGACCGCTTAGGCATGAGCGTCAGCGGACATCCTGTTGAGGGCACGGAGGCGGACCCCATAGACATTGCAGCCACGCTGGCGGCGGGGTTTCGAACCATAGAGCACGCCGAATCAATCGTCTGGCATGGTCTCGACGACGAAACCGATCCGGAGCGCATGCACCAGCTCGCAGCGGAATTCGCGCGCACGGGTGTGACGGTTTCCCCGACCCTTGCTGTGCACGCGAATCTCGCGCGTATCGTGGAAACCCGCGGCGCCCACCTTGAGCGCGCCGACATGACCGGTTTCAACCCGGTCATCTTCGATTTTCAGCAAAGCGAATACGAGTACTGGTCTAACCAGGAGACAAGCGACCGTCCTCGCATGCAGGCGGCCTACGAAGATTTCACTGGCGCTCTTCACGCCGCCGGTGTCCCGCTTGTCGTCAGCAGCGACGCCGGAGTGATGGCCACGCCGCACGGCGTCTCTGCGATCGAAGAACTGGAGGCCCTTGTGCGCGCCGGACTGACGCCGGTCGCCGCATGGCAGGCCGGTACGATCAATGCGGCTGTAATCATGGCGCCGGAAGTCCGCGCCGGCCGCATCGCGCCAGGGCTGGCTGCCGATATGGTGCTGCTCGACGCCGATCCGCGAAAGGATTTCCAGATATTGCGCCGACCGGTTGGCGTGATGGCCAACGGGTATTGGTACGATGAGGCCGCGCTGGAAAATCTGCGAGATGTGTCGCGCCGTCCGAGTGAGTGGCGCACGCGTTGGCGACTTCTGGAGCATGTATTGGTGCGGTAGGGTGTAAGAAAGATTCGAACACCAAATCCTGATTGCTAACGTCCGCAACTGGTGCGTTTGGGGACATTCCCCCCGAACCTACTCCGCCTTCCCCTCATAAGCCTCGACGATCCGGCCCACAATCGGGTGGCGCACCACGTCGGCGGCGGTGAAGCGGGTGATCGCAATGCCTTCGACGCCTTCCAGCAGGCCAACCGCATCGGCCAGCCCCGATTGCCCGCCCCCACCGGGAATGTCGACCTGCCTGGGGTCGCCGCACACGACCATGCGGCTGTTCTGGCCGAAGCGGGTGAGGAACATCTTCATTTGCTCGCGCGTGGTGTTCTGCGCTTCGTCAAGGATGATGAAGCTGTCGGCCAGCGTGCGCCCGCGCATGAAGGCGATCGGCGCGATCTCGATCTCGCCACTGGCCAGCCGCCGCTCAACCTGCTCGGGCGGCATGCAGTCATAGAGCGCGTCATAGAGCGGGCGAAGATAGGGATCGACCTTCTCCTTCATATCGCCGGGCAGGAAGCCGAGCTTTTCGCCCGCCTCCACCGCCGGGCGTGACAGGATCAGGCGCTGCACGCTGCCGCTGATCAGCTGGCTGACGGCCTGTGCCACCGCAAGATAGGTTTTGCCGGTGCCCGCTGGGCCGAGTGCGAAGATGATGTCATCCTTCGCCAGCTGGCGCATATAGGGGATCTGGTTGGCGCTGCGCGGCACGATCGTTTTGCGGCGCGTGCGGATCATGATTGGCGGGGCCTCATCCTCGCCCGAGATGATCCCTTCCAGCGTCGGCTCGTTCGACATGGCGATGAGCGATTCAATCGCGCCTGCATCAAGGTCTTCGCCGCGCGCCAGCCGATCATACATGGTCTGAATGGTGTCGCGCGCGCGCGCCACGCTGTCTTCCGGCCCCTCGATCTGCAATTGGCCGCCGCGTGCGGAGATGAACACGCCCAGCCGATTTTCGACCTGAACCAGATTGGCGTCGAACTGGCCGAACAGTGCGCCCAGCAGCGACTGATCCTCGAAACTCATTTCGATGCGCGCGCGGCGCGGCTTGGTTGCAGGGAAGGCGGAAACCGTGGAACCGGTCTCGCCCGGATGCTTGTTAGCGGGTTTACGTGCCATGCGCTCCTTTCGAACTCGATATTGTTGAATTTAGGCTCTTGGCCGAGCCTGACAAGCGCTCTTGTGCCGTTGGCCGAAGGATATCCGCCATTCGTCCTTTATCTTTTGATTTTATAGGAATTTGTGCGTTCATCTTGGAATGAAACAGCACCGTGTAATCCCAATTCGCCAGAACTATGCAGCACTTGCCCTGATCGGTGCTGCGATGTTTCTGTTTCCATCCCCAGCCGCGGCGCAAGCGGAGGATGACCCGTCGATTTTGGTCGAGGGCAACCGGAAGCAGCAGGAAGTCGCTGCGCGCCGCCTGGCTAAGGAGGTTGTTGGTCGCCTGCAGTTCGGGCGCCCGTTACCACGCTTTTTTGAGCCGCTGTGCCTCGCTGTGGCAGGAGTCAATCCCGCCGTGGGAGAAAGCTTTGCGGCGCGTATAATTGAAAATGCCAAGCGCGCAGACGTGCCGGTTGCCGATGGCGAATGCCAGCCCAATGCCCTGGTTATCCTGTCGCGCGACGGGCGTGGACAGCTCAGCGCGGCACGCAAGAACTATCCTCACTTGTTCGACAGCTTGAAGAAACTTGATGTGAAAAAGCTGCTCAACTCGCGCGATCCGGTCTTTGCCTGGCAGGTAACTGAGGTGCGCGGAGTGGATGGCAGGGAATTTTCCGGAATGCAGATGAACGGAAACGAGGTGAAGGTAAACAGCCAGTTCCAGATTGGCAGACTGAATCAGCCAATCCGGATGGACGTGACCGCAGCGGTCGTCCTGATCGATACCGGCGCGGTTGCCGGTAAGACAGCGATACAACTGGCCGATTACGCCAGTTTCCGCCTGTTCGCCACGACTGACGAAATCTCGGAAGAGGCAGCAAGCAGCCTACCTACGATTCTTTCGCTTTTTCTTGCTCCCGAAATGGCACCACCTGAACTATCAGACTTCGACCTAGCCTATCTTCGCGGATTGTATGCAATGCGCGCGAATGCGCCCGGAACTGCGCTGTACGATTCCACAATTCGTTCCATGAACAAGGATGAAGGCGACTAAAGTTGCAAGCCTTTGAGCGAGTTTGGCCCGGCTTCGGCGAGTTCGACCGTGACCATATCGCCAATCGCGCAGTCGCCCTCGAACCACACGCTTTGCAGCCAGGGTGATTTGCCGAGCCACTGGCCGTCGTGCTTGCCCTTGCGTTCGACAAGCACCTCGCAGATCTTGCCTACGCTGGCCTGATTGAACGCAAACTGGTCGCGATTAAGCGCGGCCTGAAGGCGCTGGAGCCGTTCGTCCATCACCTCGCGCGCGATCTGCCCATCCATGGTCGCGGCGGGCGTGCCGGGACGGGGCGAATATTTGAAGCTGTAGGCCTGCGCATATCCGACCTCGTCCACCAGGCTCAGCGTATCCGCGAACTCGGCCTCGGTCTCGCCCGGGAATCCGACGATGAAATCGCCCGACAGCGCAATGTCGGGCCGGGCCGCGCGGAACCGTTCGAGCAGCCGCAAATAGCTTTCCGCCGTGTGGCTGCGGTTCATAGCCTTCAGCACCCGGTCAGCCCCGCTCTGCACCGGCAGATGGAGATAGGGCATCAGCTTGGCGACCTCGCCATGCGCGGCGATCAGCGCCTCATCCATGTCGGCCGGATGCGAGGTGGTGTAGCGAATCCGCTCGAGCCCATCGATTTTGGCAATCGCGCGGATAAGCCCCGCCAGCCCCTGCGCGCACCCCTTGTCATCCTCGCCGGACCAGGCATTGACGTTCTGGCCCAGCAGCGTGATCTCGCGCGCACCGGCTTCCACCAGTCTCTGAGCTTCGATAATCAAATCACTGAACGGACGTGAGATTTCTGCCCCGCGCGTATAGGGTACCACGCAATAGGTGCAGAACTTGTCACACCCTTCCTGCACGGTGAGGAAAGCGGTGGGGCCGATCTTGCGGCGTTGCGGGAGCGAATCGAACTTGGCGATCGCAGGCATGTCGGTATCGGCCGCGCGTTCGCCCTTCACCGCCTTGTCGAGCATCTCGGGCAGACGGTGATAGGCCTGCGGGCCGACCACCATGCTCACCGCCGGGGCGCGCGCCATGATCTCTTCGCCCTCGGCCTGTGCGACGCATCCCGCAACCGCGATCAGCGGCTTTTTGCCGACCGCCTCACCCGCCTTCACTAGCCGGCCGATGTCGGAATAGACCTTCTCGGCGGCCTTCTCGCGAATGTGGCAGGTGTTGAGCACCACCAGGTCCGCCTCTTCGCCTTCCGGCGCGGGCGTAATGCCGCGATCGCCCAGCAGCTCAGCCATGCGCTCGCCGTCATAGACGTTCATCTGGCAGCCGAAGCTCTTGACGCGGTAGGTTTTGGGGGCGGGGGACGGTTTCATTGGAGGCGGCGCTTTAGCGGGAAGGTTCGCCCCTGCCAAGGACTGTGCGCTCCTGCGCAAGCGCGAGCATAGTTGCGGCGGATCAGCCTGGGTTCCTGCCTGCGCAGGAACTCACGAAAGTGTGGCAGCGCGCCGAAGATCCTTCTCGCGGCCGAATAGTTCGAGGATGGCAACCAGCTCCGCACGTTCGGGCACGAACACATGGACGTCACCGCAACGGACTATCGCGCGCGATTGCACTTGCACCGACAGCCATTGTCCGCCTCGCAAAACCTGAAGCCCGGCCATGAATTCGACCGGCAAGGCGGGCTCGCTCCACAGGCCAAAGCGTTGCGAGCGGAACATCGCCTTGCCCGCATCGGGCGTGTCGGCGAGCGACAGGCGTTCATAAAGCGCGTCAAGATCTCGCCGCGAGACGATCACATCGATATCGGCGATTTCTCCCGGATCGCCTCCGTGGAGTGCCACCGCCGCGCTGCCGATCACCCAGCAGTCGTCGCGCGTATCGCGCATGACTTGTGCGAGCTGCGCCAATGAGGCGGCTAGCGCAGGATCACTCGGCTTCGCCATTCTTTCCCGGCTTCTCCCGCCGTGCCACATGCACGCAAGGTTCGGTGACAGGCGCGCCCGCGCCGGGATGCGGTTTGCCGGGCGTGCCGCATTCGACCGGGGGCTTTGCGATCGCGTAGCGTTTCACGATTTCATGCGCGTCCGAACGGTCATACGCAGCAATCCAGGTGATGCAGTCAGCCAGCTGCCTGATCTTGTGCTTGGTGAACCGATCCGCTTCTGGCGCACAGTTGACCACGAACAAATCCGCCGCCGGGGCAGAGCGGAACTTGCGAAAATAGCGCAGCGCCTCGCCGCGTTCGTTTATTACCGTGCGGTTGGCGGCATTCACCATCGAATCGCCACGATAGAAGGGCGAGACATTGAATGCATAGGCCCTCACGTCCGAATGAACGATGGAGACCTCGGTCGCGAGCGCGCCGCCCAGCGAGTGACCGGTCACAATCCACGGTACATCATCGCCCCAACGCTCTTTCTCGGCTGCGAAGTATCGCAGCGCGATGTCTTTCTGGTCGTTCTTGACCGAGCCAAACCAGATGTCTCGCGCACCGTCGAAATCGGTTCCGCGGAATGCAACGATGCGCGCGATCAACCTGCGCTCTGCACTCTCGCGTGGCGGGGCGAACTGCTCAAAAACCTGATAGTCGAAGCCCGTTTTCGAGTCCGCTTCATCGATCGGCAGCCGCTCGATCCGCTTCAACAGAGGTTCGAGGCTTCCATAAGCGTCGCTATCGCCCAGATAGGCATTGGTCGAGGCGAGTGCATAGGGATAGCTTTCTGCTGCCGCCTCACGCACAAATCCGCACCAACCGCCCGGCTCCATCCGGCACGGACTGCGCGACTGGGTGATGTCAGCATAGGTGACACAGCCGCTGAGCAGCAAGGCGAGCGAAGGGAGCGCTATTCCCCGCAACGCGTTTCGCGTCAGCTTACCCAACCACTGCCTTCACAATCTTGCCTGGTTCACGCGGGGGTTCACCCTTGGGCAGCGCGTCAATGTGTTCCATGCCGCTCTCGACCTGGCCCCACACGGTGTACTGGTTATCCAGGAAGCGCGCGTCATCGAAGCAGATGAAGAACTGGCTGTTGGCGCTGTCTGGCACGGCGGTGCGCGCCATCGAGCAGGTGCCGCGCACATGCGGTTCGGCGCTGAATTCGGCCTTGATGTCAGGCCGGTCGCTGCCGCCCATGCCGGTGCCGGTGGGATCGCCCCCTTGCGCCATGAAGCCGGGGATCACGCGGTGGAACACCACGCCATCGTAAAAGCCTTCCTTTGCCAGCTCGGTGATCCGCTCGACATGGCCGGGGGCAAGATCGGGGCGCAGCTTGATCACGACATCGCCGCCTTCTCCATTGCCGGTGTCGAGGGTGAAAGTCAGTGTATCAGCCATGCGTGAATCTCCTTGGGGCTCCTGCGCGCCGATATAGAGACTTGTGGGCATGAGTCACCCCCAAGGCGGCTTGCAGCCTTGCTTTTCATGCGCCCGAGCCTAGACCGTGCGCATGTCCGAAGACGTGCGCCTTGACCAAGATGAGGACCTTCTGCTGGCCGATGCGCCGGAAGAGGAAGGCCCGCACCCGGACGACCGCATCGACGACGAGCGCCACGACGAGGAAAACCGGCTCAAGCCCGAATATGTCCGTAGCGTGCGCGATGCGCTTGATGAAGGCGACAAGGGCGCGGTCTATGACCTGGTAGAGCCGCTCCACCCGGCCGACATCGCCGATTTGTTCGAGCTGCTCGACCGCGATGACCGGACTGCGTTGGCGCGCGCGATCACCGACCTGATGAGCTCGGAAGTGATCGCCGAACTCAACGATTATGTTCGCGAAGACATGATGGAGGCGCTGCCGGCAGAGGCTGTTGCTTTCATCGCCGAACAGCTCGAAACCGATGACGCCGTCCAGCTGATCGAGGATCTCGACGAAGAGGACCAGCAGGCGGTGCTGGCCGAACTCGATGCGGAAGACCGCGCCGCAATCGAAAGCGCGCTGGCCTATCCCGAAGAAACCGCCGGGCGCCTGATGAGCCGCGACTTCGTGGCCGTGCCCGAGCACATGAGTGTGGGCGATGTGATCGATTACCTGCGCGGGCGGCATGATCTGGCGACCGATTTCTTCGAGATCTTCGTGGTTGACGAGCGGCATCACCCCGTCGGCACCTGCGCATTGAGCTGGATCCTCACCACGCCGCGCAACATCGCCTTGTCCGACGTGATGAAGCGCGACCAGACGCTGATCCCGGTCAGTACCGACCAGGAAGAGCTCGCCCTGATGTTCCAGAAATACGCGCTGATCTCGGCCGCGGTGGTAGATGAAAGCGGGCGGCTGGTCGGCCAGATGACCGTCGACGACGTGGTCCACATCATCTCCGAAGAGGCGGGCGAAGACGTGCTGCTGCTGTCGGGCGCGGGCGAAGGCGACATCAACGAGCCGATCCGCGAGGCTTATGGCAGCCGCGTGCGCTGGCTGATCGCCAATCTTGGCACGGCGCTGGTCGCAAGTTTCATCATCGCCATGTTCGGCGCCGCGATCGAAAAGCTGGTGGCGCTGGCGGTGCTGATGCCGATCGTTGCCAGTATCGGCGGCAATGCCGGCACTCAGACCATGGCGGTGGCGGTGCGCGCGATCGCCACCAACCAGCTGACCCGCGCCAATACCTGGCGCATCGTCAGGCGCGAATTGCGCGTCGCTCTGCTCAATGGCGCGACCATCGCGGTGTTGATCGGCCTTGGCACGGCGGCCATTTTCACGCCGCAGCTGGGCGCGGTGATTGCCACTGCGATGATCATCAATATCATCGTTTCGGGCATGGCGGGCGTGCTGGTGCCGGTGATGTTCGAACGGCTCAACCAGGATCCGGCGGTTGCCTCCAGCGTGTTTGTGACGATGATCACGGATTCGATGGGCTTCTTCGCCTTCCTGGGGCTGGCGGTGGCAGCGGGGCTGGCTTGATCTTGTCAATGCTAGGGTCAATGCGGGGGTCATTGCGGGGAGCCGCGCGGGCGGCGGCGCGGCAATCCTTGGTCCACAGTTGCGCCAAGCGGTAAGGCCGGAAGCTGGATTGCCTCGCTTCGCTCGCAATGACGGAAAGAGACATTAGATAGCCCCCATGCCGCTGCACATGACCAAGATCGCCTTCGGGGCGAAGAGCTGGAGCGATCTCGCCAGCTGGTTCGAAAACCGCGAGCAATTCCTCATGACCACGCGTTATCTGCCCAAGCGGCACGAAGAGATGGTGGGCGGCTCGCTTTACTGGATACTCGACCACACACTGGTCGCCCGCTCACCGATACTGGGCTTTCCCAGGGCGAAGGACGGGCGCTGGCATATCGAGCTTGAGCCGCGGCTGATCCGGGTCCACCCCCAGCCCAAGCGCGCGCATCAGGGCTGGCGCTATCTCACCGAGGAACAGGCCCCGCGCGATCTCGATGCGGGCGAGGATGCAGGCGATGCCATGCCCGGCAGGCTGGCTGGCCAGTTGCAGAAACTTGGACTGATCTAGGGTCAGATGACAATGCATCCTCTCGCCGTGCTGTCGCGCCGCTGGCCCTTCGCCAATGGTTCGGGGCGCTTCATTGATCGCTGGGCGCGCGGGATCAATCTCGGCCACGGCCCGCGCGAAGTGCGCACCAGCGACGGCTTTTCCATGAGCGTGCTTGCCGACGACCATATCGGCCGCCACCTGATCCTGTCAGGCAAGTTTGACCGCAGCGTGGTCCAGGCCCTGCTTGACCATGCCCTGCCGGGTGACTGCCTGCTCGATATCGGCGCCAATATCGGCTACGTCAGCGGCTGCATTCTTGCCCAGGTGCCCGATGCAACGGCGATCTGCATCGAACCGCAGCCGGAAGTGTTCGAACTGCTCGAGCGCAATCTTGCCCAGTTTGGCGAGCGCGCGCTGGCTCGGCAGATTGCACTGTCAGACGCCGCAGGCGAGCTGCGCTTCCGCATCGATCAGGCAAACCGCGGCGCATCGCGCATCGATCCTGCGGGCGAAATCCGCGTGCCAACGGCCAATGCGGGCGACTTTCTGCGCGGCCTTGAGCGCCTCGAACTAATCAAGATCGATGTGGAAGGCCACGAACTGCCCATCCTGGAGTCGATGGCCGATGAACTTGCGCGGCTCCGCCCCCGCGCGATCCTGTTCGAGCATCATGGAACTGAGGCTGCACCTTATGGAAAAATCGGGCGGATACTGAACGAGATCGGCTACACCGTCTTCGGCGTCCGCAAGCGATTGCTGCGGACACAGCTTGTGCCGATCACCTGCGCGGCCGATTGCCGGACGAACGACTATCTGGCGCTGCTGAAAGCTTAGGTTCTGGGATCTAGCCTTGCTGCGCCTTGCGCAATTGCTCCATCACCAGCCGCACATCGTATTTGGCGTCTTCTTCGGGTGGCAGCGCATATTCGGCATAACTTTGCGCCAGCTCGTCCATCCGTTCGGCAATCCGCACCGTATTGTAGCCGTGGCTGACCACAAAGCGCCGAAGCGCCAATATCTGCGGCACCACGATCGCGGCGAAATCTTCCGCCGGCATGCCCGGCTTCATGAACTGCTCCGGGCCAATCGCGGTATAGACCCAGCCGGGGATGATCGTTCCGGCATGGACATGCGCGGGCAGATCTTCGCGCAGGCTCTCGGTCAGACCCAGCACGGCGTGCTTGGCGGCGATATAGGCGGCCGATTGCGGCACGGCGCAGAAGAAGCTATTCTCGCTGCCGGTGTTGTAGATCGCCGAGGGTGCATCTTGAGCAATCAGGCGCGGCGCGAAGGCGCGGCAGCCATGCCAAACGCCCCAGAAATTGACATCGAAATGCGCCCGCGCCGCATCCGGATCGACCTCCCACAGCTTGCCGCGCGGCCCGCCAACCCCGGCATTGTTGAGCAGCAGGTGCACTTCGCCCAGCTGTTCGAATGCCGCATCGGCCAGCGCCTCGACCTGCGCCAGATCGCCCACATCGCAGGGATGGGTCAGCGCGCCAGGCAGCATTCCCGCAGCCCGTTCCAGCCGCTCACCCGGCAGGTCGGCCAGCATCACCTTGATGCCTTGCCCCGCAAGTTCGCGCGCAATCGCCAGCCCGATCCCGCTCGCCCCGCCGGTGATTACTGCGGACTTCGGATGCCATATGTCGCTCATCAACTTACCTCTCAACCGTCATCGCGAGCATAGCGAAGCGATCGATGGACCGCCATGGATTGCCACGCCGACTGCGTCGGCTCGCAATGACGAATCAGGCAACGGAAACGCTTTTCTCCGCCACGCGGCGCAGCGCATTGACATAGGTTTCGGGCGATTGCGCGCCGGGGATCATGAACTTGCCTCCCGTTGCTCCAGACACGATCATTGCCGGAACGCCCGAGATATTGAGATCCCAGGCCAGCCGCTCTTCCGCCACCACGCGGGCTTCGAGATCAGCGTCCGCCAGCGCCGCCTTGGCTGCTTCGCGGTGCAGACCTACGCTGGCAGCGATATCGAGCAGCACTGTTTCGTCCGACACGTTCCGGCGCTCGTTGAAATGGGCCTTGAACAGCGCCAGCTTGAGCTGTGTCTGCACGCGCGGCCCGGCCTCTTCCAGCGCCCATGTCAGCAGCTTGTGCGCGGCGCGGGTGTTCCACATCATCGCTGGCGGTGCCTCGCCCTCCCCCTCGTAAACGAGTGAAACCCCGGCACTATCGGCAATCGCCTTCATCTGCCCGCGGACCGCCTCGCCTTCCGCCGCGCTACGGCGGTATTTGCGCTGCAAATGCGCCTCCTGCTCTTCGCCGCTGGCAGGCATGTCGGGGTTGAGCTCGAAGGGGCGCCAGCGCAATTGCGCCTCGATCTCGCCTTCAAGTTGGGTCAGTGCCTTGGTGAGCTGGCCATAACCAATCAGGCACCAGGGGCACATGACATCGGAGTAGATGTCGATCGTCAGGCGATGGGGTGCTGTGTCGGTCATTTGTCGAGCCACCATGCTATCAGTTGATGCGCGATTGCGAAACGCTGCGGAAACAGCAGGTCGTCTGTGCCTTCCGGCCCGGCGGCGCGCGCCGCCTCCAGCTCATCGCGAGTGAACCAGCGCGCATCGTCAAGCTCGGTCTTGTCGATCGTCAGCTCGGGATCGTCAGTCACCGAATAGCAGCCGATCATCAGCTGGCTGGGGAACGGCCATGGCTGGCTGCCGATATATTGCACGTCGCGCACCGTCACGCCCGCCTCTTCCTTCACCTCGCGCGCCACCGCTTCCTCGATCGTCTCGCCCGGCTCCACGAAGCCTGCCAGCGCAGAAAACATCCGCGCGGGAAAACGCGGCTGGCGGCCCAGCAACAATTGGCCATCGTGCTCGACCAGCATAATCGTGACCGGATCCGTGCGCGGGAAGTGCTGCGCATGGCATTCGGGGCAATTGCGCTGCCAGCCGCCCTTGGCAGGACTGGTCACCGCCCCGCAGCGCGCGCAGAAGCGGTGCCGCGCGTGCCAATCGACCAGGCTGCGGGCACCGCCATAGGTCGCCAGTTCGCCCGGCTGCAGCGCCTGCATCGCCGCCCATATCTGCGGATTGGCATAGGCCGGCCCGGTCGCACCCTGATCCGGCACGGCAGCGAAGCAGGCCTTGCCTTCGAGCAAGCCGAGGAAGCAAAGCTCGGCATCCTCCGCCACATCCGCCAGCGTGCCCCATTCGAGCGCGCCCATTTCATCAAACACAGGATTGAGCCCGTCGAGCTTGAGCACCCGCGCGCGCCAGTTCATCTGCGCGGCCAGCGCATCGTCATCAACCCGGATCTGGTCTGCCCGCTCGATCGGCGAGCCTGAGAAAGCGATCGATCTTATTGCGGCCATCAGATAGCGCCAGCCTTCATCGCCGCCAGGTCCTGT
Source organism: Altererythrobacter chaiwopuensis (assembly GCF_054957755.1). Classification (NCBI taxonomy): domain Bacteria; kingdom Pseudomonadati; phylum Pseudomonadota; class Alphaproteobacteria; order Sphingomonadales; family Erythrobacteraceae; genus Altererythrobacter; species Altererythrobacter chaiwopuensis. The sequence goes on along the minus strand of NZ_JBTXJG010000001.1, from coordinate 1,556,594 downwards.
TCCAGCGCGGCGAGGAACTCGTCGCGCATGGGATAGGCTTCGGTTGGCATATATTGCGTGTACAGGCCGCTGCGCAGTCCCGAACCCATGTCGACTGCGGAAAGCGTTCCCGCCGCCCCTCCCCAGCCATAGGTCTGCCCGACCACCCGGCCGCCTGCGCCAAAGCCCTGGCCAGCCACCCAAGTGCCTTCGGTCGTTGCTGTATCGGGCAGGATATTCGATGTGCCCACGCGCACCGCCAGATCGCCCATCACCCGTTTGCCGTCAATCTTGCCGTAACCGGCCAGCATCTTGAGGAAGCGGTCATAGTCGCGCGGGCTGGAAACGAGGCCCGACCCGCCCCAATGCACCGGCGGGCTGTCGAGAAAAATCGAAGCCTGTGCCGGGTCGATCGGCAGCGGCATCCCTGCCAGCACCCCGTAATTGTCGGTCAGCCGCCCGACCTCGCTCTGCGGCACCTGAAACCAGGTGCTTTCCATCCCGCAAGGATCGAACAGGCGCTGCTGCAGGAAGTCCGCGAAGCTTTGGCCGGATGCAACCTCGATCACCCGTCCCAGCAGGTCGAGCCCGACCGAGTAGCTCCAGAATGTGCCCGGCTGGGTAATCAGCGGCAGCGTTGCCAGCCGGTCAGCCCAGACCTCCAGACCCGGCGCCGACTTGGCAATGGGGATGCCGGGAATGGGCATGCGACTGATTTGTCCGCCCGAAATCCCATTCTCGCGATAGGCGACAAGCAATGGCCCCTTGGTAACGATGTCATAGCCCAGCCCCGCAGTATGGGTCATCAATTGGCGCGGGGTGATCGGGCGCTCTGCCGGGACGGTATCGTCAAGCGGGCCGTCCGCACGCCTGAGCACGCGCATCTCGGCAAAACCGGGCAGGAAATCGGCGATCGGCTGATCAAGCCCCAGCTTGCCATCCTCCACCAGCATCATGGCGGCCATGCCGGTAATCGGCTTGGTCATGGAATAGATGCGATAGAGACTGTCGAGGTTGGCCGCTGTCGTACCACCAAAGCTTAGCGTGCCGCGCGCAACGCTGTGCGGATCGCCGCCACCCATGCCGAAGCTCGCAACCATATTGGCGACCTTCTGGCTGCCGACATAATATTCGACCCGCTCCGCCACGCGGGGCCACATCGCGCTGACATCATGCGCCCGCAGCAAATCGCGCCCGAACGGTACCGAAGCCAGCGCACCGGTGGCGGCAAGATAGGCAGAGCCGCGAAACATTGCGCGGCGCGAAAGTGCTGAAGATTCAAAGCTGCGGAATGCCATTATTGCGTCCTCGAGTGAAACTTGTTTGCCGCTGTTTGAGCGATTGACGCCAACGGGTCAATTACCCCCTTGCGAACGTAAGGTGTTTTATTCATATAAGACACATGTTCAATCTGATCTCTATCCTTATTGGTATCGTCTCGCTGGTGATCGTGATCCCGGCGCAAATCCCGCTGCTTGGCTGGGCCAACTGGCTTGCACTGCCCCTGGTCGCGATCGGCATCGTGATCGGTCAGCTATCGTCCAAGGATAGCGGGCGGAATTTCTGCCTGGTGGTGCTGCTGATCGCGGCCGTCAGGCTGATGATCGGCGGCGGCATTATTTAACCCAGCGGCCATTCAACGCCGGGCAAGCGCGAGCCGCGCCGCCTTGGCGAATAGTGTGGGCAGCCCCGCCTCGTCGATCCGCTCGACCGGCCACCACTCGCCCTCGCCCATGGGTTCACTATCGAGCCGCACTAGCTCCAGCGTCAGCGAAGCATGGGTAAAAACATGCCGCACCGCGCCAAGCGATTCTGCCTTGGCTGACGATGGCGCCTCGCCTGAGCCGTCTGCCTGCGCGCTCCAGCCGTCATCAGGCAAGGCGCGCATCCCGCCCAGCATGCCCTTACCCCGCCGGGTGACGAGCCACACCGCCCCTTCGCGCTCGATCCAGAAGGCGCGCCCGCGCCGCTCGGGCCTGGGCTTTTTAGCTGTCTTGCGTGGCAGCCGCGCCGGATCGCCCGCTGCCCACCCGGCGCATTGCACCGCCAGCGGGCAGAGCAGGCACCTGGGATCGCGCGAGGTGCATACCGTCGCGCCCAGATCCATCATCGCCTGCGCGAAATCGCCTGCGCGCTGCTTCGGAGTGATCTCCCCTGCCCGCTCGCGGATCGCCCCGCGGGCTGCCGGCAGCGGAGTGTCGATGGCGAACAGCCGCGCCACCACCCGCTCGACATTGGCATCGACCACCACGGCTGGCTCATCAAAGGCAATCGCCGCGATGGCAGCGGCGGTATAGGGCCCCAGCCCCGGCAATTGGCGCAATTCAGCCTCGGTTTGCGGAAAACCGCCCCGCGCGGCAACCTCGCGCGCGCATTTCACCAGATTGCGCGCCCGCGAGTAATAGCCCAGACCGGCCCAGGCGCCCATCACCTCGGCTTCGTCCGCAGCCGCCAGCGCCTCTATACTGGGCCATGTCGCGATGAATTTCGCGAAATAGGGCTTTACCGCCGCCACAGTGGTCTGTTGCAGCATCACTTCCGACAGCCACACGCGATAGGGCCAGGCCGCGTCGCCGGGCCGGGCCGCACCCGGCGGATTGCGCCAGGGCAGCTCGCGCGCATGGCGATCATACCAGTGGAGCAATGCCTCGGCGATGGTCATGGTGCTGGCAGTCACGCCCAGGCTATGGCATTGGCGGCGCTGCAATGGAACGGGACAAACCCAGTAAGCCCACAAGCAAGGGCACCAGGCGAACAGGGGCAAAGCCTTTCTCGCGGCCGCGCGGAGGATCGCCCAAGCCGATCGGTGAGCTGATGCCGCAGATCGGGCGAACGGCCTTTCGCCGCTTCGGCTTCGTGCAAAGCTCCATCGTTACCCGCTGGCCGGAGATCGTCGGGCCGGTTCATGCGCGGGTCTGTATGCCCGAAGCGATCCGCTTTCCGCCCGGCGAGAAGTCTGATGGAATTTTGCAACTGGTGGTAATCCCGGCCCACGCCCCGCTAATTCAGCAGGTGATTCCTGAAATCATGGAGCGGGTGAACCGTTTTTTCGGTTACAAGGCGGTGGCCAGGGTCAAATTACGGCAAGGAGAGGTTAAGCCTCCCCGTGCTGAAAAGTCGGCCAGGCCGCCACCATCGCTCAAGCCGATCCCGATGGAACTGGGGGATAGTTTGCGTGACATCGGCGATCCGGAACTGCGCGCAGTGCTTGAATCGCTTGCCCGAAGCATGGGTGACAAGGAGGACAAACAGACGTGAAGGCCATCAAGACAGCACTGTTGATTAGCGCATTTCTGATGACTGGGGGCTTTGCCCCCGACTGGTCGATCACCGTAGCGGAAACCGATGCTGGACATCTGATCGGCAATCCCGATGCGGAAACCAGGGTGGCCGAATATGTCAGCTACACCTGTTCCCACTGCGCCCAGTTCGCCCGCGACGGCGATCCGGCGCTGAAAATCCTCTATGTCCACACTGGCAAGGTTTCGGTGGAGGTGCGCCACATGCTGCGCGACCCGATCGACCTTACCGCCGCCATGCTGACCCATTGCGGCGACCCGCAGAAATTCCCGCTCAACCACGCGGCGATCATGCTCGGTCAGGACAAATGGATGCAGGTGGCGCGACAGGCGACGCCGGAACAGATGCGCCGCTGGTCCGACCCCGATCGCGCAGCGGCGCGCCGGGCAATTGCGGGCGATCTCGATTTCTATCAACTGATGGAAGGACGCGGCTATCGCATCACCGATCTGGACCGCTGCCTGGCCGACCCGGAGAAGGAAAGCGAACTGATCCAGGCTTCGCGCGCCGACACCGTGCGTCTGCAACTTCAGGGCACTCCCAGTTTCACCATCAATGACCGCTTGCTCGAAGGCGTGCATGGCTGGCCGAAACTGAAAGAGGCGCTCGATACGCATCTCACGACCAAGGCCGGCGATTCGCCCTGATCCAAGGAGCTGTGGAAAGCTCCCCCCCGCGCTTCACCCCCACACCCGCTTGGTATAGCCTCACCTGCTCGAGCCAAAGGACTCACATGAAAATGATCAAATCACGCGCTTTGCTTGCCACTTCGATTGCCGCTGGCCTGACACTGGCCCTTGCCGCCTGCAACGGCACCGAGGGTGAATCGGCCACGTTGGATGGTGACGCCATCGCAGCAATCCCCGCCCCGGATGGCCAGGAATGGACCGAGATGCTCGAAGCGACCGACAAGGGCGGTTATCGGATGGGCAATCCCGATGCGCCGATCAAGCTGATCGAATTTGCCGCGCTGAGCTGTTCGCACTGTGCCGATTTCGCGGAGGAAGGCTTCCCCTCATTGCGTGACGAATATGTGGCCAGCGGCCGGGTAAGCTATGAACTGCGCTATTTCATGCTCAACCCCTATGATGTGTCGGCCACGCTGCTGGCAACCTGCGGATCGCCCGAAGCGGTCATCGCGCTAAGCGAACAGTTCTGGGAATGGCAGCCCCAGATGTTCGCCAACTTGCAGGCCCTGGACGAAGCCACACAGCAATCATTGGGCAAGCTGCCACAGCAACAGCTCATCCCCGCGCTCGCGCAGGTCACGGGAATGACGGACTTTTTCGCTTCTCGCGGGATTCCCGCGGATCAGGCCAATGTCTGCCTGGCCGATGGAGAGAAAGCCAAAACTCTGGCTGACCAGACCACAGCGGCGGCAGAAGAATTCGAGGTCACCGGCACGCCCACTTTCGTGATCAACGGCCAGTCGATCGGTTCTATGAACTGGACCGGGCTCGAGGCGGCACTCCAGCGGGCCGGCGCTCGCTAAGCGCGCGAATACGGGAGACGATCTAGCGCGATGGAGATTCACCGGCTCAAGCTCAGCGGTTTCAAGAGCTTTGTAGAGCCGGCGGAATTGCGCGTGGAGCCCGGCCTGACCGGCGTGGTCGGCCCCAATGGCTGCGGCAAGTCCAACCTGCTCGAAGCGATCCGCTGGGTCATGGGCGAGAATTCGCCCAAGTCGATGCGTTCGGGCGGGATGGAGGACGTCATCTTTGCCGGGACGGAAGCGCGCCCGCCGCGCGACTTTGCCGAAGTGGTGCTGCAAGGGCGCGACGACGAAGGTGAAGAGCTTGAAGTCACCCGCCGGATCGAGCGCGGCGCGGGCAGCGCCTATCGCCTCAACGGGCGCGACGTGCGGGCCAAGGATGTCGCGCTGACCTTTGCCGATGCGGCAACTGGCGCGCATTCACCCGCACTCGTCAGCCAGGGCAAGATCGCCCAGGTCATTGCTGCCAAGCCGACTGAACGGCGCCAGATGCTGGAAGAAGCCGCCGGGATCGCGGGCCTGCATGTGCGGCGCCGGGACGCCGAAGGCAAGCTGCGCCAGACCGAGGCCAATTTGGCGCGGCTCGAAGATCTGATGGCAGGGCTGGACGCGCAAATGTCCACGCTGCGGCGGCAGGCCAAACAGGCCGAGCGTTACACCAAGCTATCAGCCGAAATCAAAGTGGCCGAAGCGCGGCTGCTCTTTGCCCGCTGGCGCGATGCCGCGCGCATGGCGGAAGAGGCGCGCGGCGCCGCGCAACAGGCCGATCAAGGCGTCGAGATCGCCAAACGGGCAGCCGACGAGGCCCAGAAAGAACAGGCAAAGGCCGCCAGGGCAGTGGCCGAAGCGCGCGACGAACTGGCTGACCGGCGCGACGATGCCAGCGCGCATGGCCACCGCATGGCCGCGCTGACCAGCCAGCTTGAGGCCGCCGAACAGCGGCTGGCGGATCTTGACCGGCAGAAGCAGCGGCTGGAGGAAGATCGCGGCGATGCCGGGCGGGTCACCAGCGATGCCGCCGAAGCGCTTGGCAAGTTGGAGCGCGAGATCGAAGCGAGTGCCAGGGCGCTGGCCGAGGACGAACAGCGCCGCCCCGAAATCGCCCGCCGCGCCGAAGAGGCTGAACGGGCAGCGCGCGCCGCCGAACTTGCACTGGCCAAGGCCACCGCCGACCATGCCGGGGTCGAGGCCGAATGGCGCGTAGCGGAGGCCGAAATCGCCCAGGCGCAGGCACGCTTGCGGCGGCTCGAGGATGATCGCACACGCCAGCAGCGTCAGCTGGAAGAACTCACCGCCAGCGGCGATCCTGTAGCTGCCGTCGAGGCCGCTCGCGCCGAGGCCGATGATGCCGCCAAGGTGCTGGCGGAACTGCGCGGCACACTCGAGGCCGGCCAGGCACGCAAGGCCGAACTTCAAACGCAGCGCGACGAGACAAGCGCCGCACTGTCCTCTGCCAGGGCAGAACTGGCCGGGGTCGAACGCGAGCACCAGGCTCTGGTGCGCGACCGCGAGGCGCGCGAACGCCAGGCCCAAAGCCGCGCCGGAATGCCTGCTGCGCTCGACAGGATCGCCGTTGCGCCCGGCTATGAGCGTGCGCTCGCCGCCGTACTCGGGCGTGACGGCAAATCGCCGCTGGGGCGCCCGGACGGCGACGGCGAAGGACGCTACTGGACCGGCGGCAAGGCTCCGGCCCCGCTGGCAGGCAGCCTGTTGCAGCATATCACCTCCTGCCCGGATGAATTGAGGCCGCGCCTTGCGTTGGTCCATTTCGCCGAGGCTGACGATGGGCGCACGCTTGGCCCCGGCGAGTGGCTGGTCACCCGCGCCGGGCACCTGCGGCGCTGGGACGGCTTCATTGCGCGCGGCGAAGGCGCGGCTGAGGCGGCCCGCCTCGAAGCCGCCAACCGCTTTGCCGAACTCGAACAGCAGCTTCCTGCGCTGAGACAGGCGCTGGATGCCGCCGAGCAGGCCGAAGCCGCTGTGCGCGAGGAACTGGGCAAGCTGCAGACCGATCTCGTCGCTCACGAACGGGCGCTGGCGCAGGCTGCCGATGACGAACGCCAGGCCTTGCGTGCTCTCGACCAGGCAGAGGCGGCGCGCGACCGCCATGCCGGGCGCAGCCGCGAACTCGACGAGGCGCTGGCATTGTCAGCCGAGGAAATCGCCGCAGCCCGCCGCGAGGTGGTCGCTGCCGAGGCGAAACGCGGTGAACTGCCCTCGCCAGACCGCGGCCGCGCCACGCTTGAAGCTGCTCAAGCTCGCAACGAGGCCGCCCGGAGCGGCGTGCAGGCGAGCGCCGCCGAGCTTGCCGGGCATGACCAGTCGCTGGCGGTGGCCCGCGAAAGGCTTGCGGCGCAGCGCAGCGACAAGTCCAATTGGGAGGCACGCTCGGGCGAGGCGGCGCGGCGCATGGCGGAAGTCGCCCGGCGGCTTGAGGAAATCGACGAAGAACGCGCGGTGGTCGCGGCCAAGCCTGCAGGCTTGATGGCCGAGATCGAGCAGGGTGATGCAATGCGCGAAAAGCTCGGCAAGGAACTGGCACAGGCCGAAGGCGTGGTGGCCGAGACGCAAGCCGCGCTCGACGCTGCCGACCGTACCTTTGCCGAGGCCAACGAAGCGCTCGCCACCCAGCGCGAAGCGCGCGCAGGCCTTACTGCGCGGGCCGAGAACGAAGAGGCACGCCGCGGCGAAATGGCGCGTATTTCGGGCGAACGTTTCCAGTGCCCACCCCCCCTGCTGGCCGACAGGTTCGATTTCGAGCCAGGGAACATCAAGGATGCCGCTGCCGAATCCGAAGCGATGGATCAGCTTGTCGCCAGCCGCGAGCGGATCGGCCCGGTCAACCTCGTCGCGGCCGAGGAACTGAACCGGATCGAGCAAGAACACGGCGCCAGCGCCACCGAACAGGCCGAGCTGGCCGAAGCGGTCAACCGTCTGCGCGGCTCAATCGGCAATCTCAACCGCGAAGGCCGCGAGCGGCTGCGCGCAGCGTTCGAGGAGGTCGACGGTCACTTCCGCAAGCTCTTCACCCGGCTGTTCGAAGGCGGCCAGGCACATCTTGCGCTGGTCGATAGTGATGACCCGCTTGAGGCCGGGCTGGAAATCTACGCCCAGCCGCCGGGCAAACGCTTGCAAAGCCTCAGCCTGCTATCGGGGGGCGAGCAGGCGCTCACCGCTACCGCGCTGATTTTCGCGCTGTTCCTGACCAATCCGGCGCCGATTTGCGTGCTCGACGAGGTAGATGCGCCATTGGACGATGCGAATATCGAGCGCTTCTGCAGCCTGCTCGATTCCATGGTTCAGGATACGGCGACACGCTATCTGATCGTAACCCACAATGCCGTGACGATGAGCCGCATGCACCGCCTGTTCGGCGTAACGATGGCGGAAAAGGGCGTCAGCCGCCTGGTCAGCGTGGATCTGGGCGAAGCCGAACTGATGGCCGCGGAGTAGCCGCGCACCGCAGGTTCAGGCAGCCAGTGCCGCTTCCAGCCGTGCGCGGATAGCTTTCAACCGGGGCAGCAATTCTTCCGTACCGCCAGCTTGTGAAACGGCAGGCGCTGGCTCCCTCATTGGCGGGTGCGGCGCCTTGTCTTCAAGGATGGCCGCCCTGGCACCCTTGAGCGTATAGCCCTGGCGGTTGACCAGCCGGTCGATCAACTCGACCAGCGCCACATCCTCAGGCCGGTAATAACGCCGTCCGCCGCTGCGCTTCAATGGCTTGAGCATCGGGAACTGCTGCTCCCAATAGCGCAAAACATGCTGCTTGATGCCAAGCGCATCGCTCACTTCGCCGATAGTCCTGAGCGCCGACGGATCCTTGCCATCTTCGAAGGCGGCGGACATCGGTTCAGCTGCCCTTTGCTATCCGCTCTTTCAAGAGCTGGCTGGCACGGAACGTCAGCACCCGCCGCGGCGTAATCGGAACTTCGATCCCGGTTTTGGGATTGCGGCCGATCCGCTCGCGCTTGTCACGCAGCACAAAGGTGCCGAAACCGGATATCTTGACGTTCTCGCCCGTTTCGAGCGCCTTGGACATTTTCTCCAGAATCGCTTCGACCATGTCGAGTGATTCGGCGCGAGAAAATCCCATCTTGCGATTGATTGTCTCGGCCAGGTCCGAGCGTGTAAGCGTGCCTACCGAACGCATCATGCGCTATCTCCCAAAATTTGCTCGGCGACCCTTATTGCCAGTGTGTATTATTTTCGAGGAAGCTTTGCAAATCACGCACTTGTATGGCGCAATCTTGTTCACATGCGCACGAGGCTGGCGCCCCATGTAAACCCGCCGCCCATGGCCTCGAACATTACCAGATCGCCCGGCTTGATACGCCCATCCTTGCGCGCGACATCGAACGCCAGCGGCACCGATGCAGCCGAGGTGTTGGCGTGGCGATCGACCGTGACAATCACCTTGTCCGCTGCAATTCCCAGCTTCTTCGCGGTTGCATCGAGGATGCGCTTGTTTGCCTGGTGGGGGACAACCCAGTCGATTTGATCCGATGAAAGCCCTGCATCTTCAATGGCTTCACGCAGAACCTCTGCCAAGTTGACAACCGCATGGCGGAACACCTCGCGCCCCTTCATGCGCACATGGCCAACCGTCTGCGTGGTCGATGGCCCGCCGTCGACATAGAGCAGATCATGGCACGAGCCATCGGCATGAAGCCGCGTGACGATGATGCCGGGCGCGTCCTTCGCGCTGCTTTCCACAGCTTCCAGCACCACTGCGCCGGCACCGTCGCCAAACAGCACGCAAGTGGTGCGATCTTCCCAGTCGAGTATCCGGCTGAAAGTTTCCGCACCGATCACCAGCGCGCGATTCGCAAGGCCTGTTCGCAACATCGAGTCGGCAGTGGCGAGCGCATAGAGAAACCCCGAACAGACCGCCGCAACGTCGAAGGCGATCCCGCCGTTGCAGCCGAGCGCGTTCTGCACCTTGGTGGCGGTAGCCGGGAAGGTATTATCGGGCGTGGCGGTTGCCAGCACGATCAGATCGATGTCTGAAGCATCAATGCCCGCATCGGCCAGCGCCGCACGTGCCGCATCGGTTGCCAGCGTTGCCGTGGTTTCGCCTTCGCCCGCAATGTAGCGCTGGCGGATTCCGGTGCGCTCGACGATCCACTCGTCGCTGGTGTCAACTTTTTCGGCCAGATCGGCATTGGTCACAACATTGGCCGGAAGCGCCGAACCGCTGCCGCGAATGACAGAGCGGATCACTTTACCTGCCCCATTGCATCGCCGCCATTTGCGGGCGGTGTGCGCAAGCGGCCTTCACCCAGTTCGGCCAGATCCTGCGCAATGCGGGCGGTCAGATCGTTCTCCAGCAGCCGCGCTGTCACCGCAACGGCATTGGCAACGCCGGTTGCATTGGCACTGCCATGGCTCTTCACCACCACTCCGTTGAGGCCCAGGAATACCGCCCCATTGTGATTGTTCGGATCTAGGTGATGCTTGAGCAGTTCGGTGGCTGGACGTGAAACGAGAAACCCGATCTTGGAGCGCAGCGAGCTGGTGAAGGCATTGCGCAAAAGATCGGTTACGAAGCGTGCGGCGCCCTCGATCGCCTTCAATGCGATATTGCCAGAGAAACCGTCTGTCACCACGACATCCACTTCGCCCCGATTGATCTTGTCGCTTTCAACGAAGCCATCAAACCGCAGCGCCAGGCTGCCCGCTGCCTGTTGCAGAACGGCGGCGGCATCGCGCAGCGCCTCGGTGCCCTTGATCTCTTCGGTGCCGATATTGAGCAGCCGCACGCGCGGGCTGTCAAAGCCGTTGACGATCCGCGAATAGGCGGCGCCCATCACCGCGAATTGCACCAGATTGCGCGCATCCGCATCGGTATTGGCGCCCAGATCGAGCATGACCACGTCATGCTCTTCCAGCGTGGGCAGCAGCGCGGCAAGCGCAGGCCGGTCAATCCCTGGCATGGTGCGTAGCGCCAGCTTGCTCATCGCCATCAATGCCCCGGTGTTGCCCGCGCTCACAGCCGCGCCGGCATCGCCCTGTTTCACAGCATTGATTGCCAGGCCCATCGATGTGGTCTTTGCGCGGCGCAATGCGCGGCTGGGCAGTTCATCGCCGCCCACTACATCATCACAATGCAGGATTTCGGAAGCACCACGCATGTTGGGGTGATCATCGAGCGCGCGCTTGATCCGCGTCTCGTCACCCACCAGCAGAAACTGGAACGAATCGTGGCTACGCCGCGCGAGGGCGGCGCCCTCGATCATCACGCGAACGCCTTCGTCGCCGCCCATCGCATCAATCGCGATACGCGGCAGACTCATTCCCGATTCTCCAACTCAGCGGTGCTTAAAGGCCGACCGCGACAACCTCGCGACCATTGTAATAGCCGCAGTGCGGGCACAGATTGTGCGGCCGCTTGAGCTCACCACAGTTCGAGCATTCATGGAATGCTTCAACCTTCAGCGAATCATGTGCGCGGCGGTTGCCACGGCGATGGGGTGATACTTTTCTCTTGGGGACAGCCATTGCGGCACCTGTTCCTCAAATAAATCAACAAAATCGTGGGCCGCTCTAAGGCAAGGACCACGGACGCACAAGTCACTCGTGTGCGGCGTGGTGCCCGACCATGGCGGGAAGCCGCGCGCTATAGCGTATATTTCTTCCGTTGCAACCCGTGGCTGCACCGCATAGCAAAGGGGCAGACCAAGAGGGGGGAAATTATGTCGATTCTAGTGCCTGTTACGTTGTCTTCTGCCGCTGCAGCCGCCGTTCTGGCTGTGTGGCTGATGATCCGGGTGGGTCAGGTGCGCATGTCGGAAAAGGTCAGCGTGGGCGATGGCGGAAACGAAAAGGTCATCCGCCGCATGCGCGCGCATGCCAATTTTGTCGAGAGCGCGCCGTTTGTAGTGCTGCTGATTGGCGCGATCGAGCTGACCGGAAAGGGCGACGCCTGGCTTGCCTATGTCGCGGGCGCCTATTTCATCGGCCGAATCCTGCACGGATTCGGGATGGAAGGCGGGGAGCTCGGCTGGGGCCGCTCGGTTGGCATCATTGTAACAATGCTCACCCTTCTCGGCCTGGCGGTGGTCGCGGTGCTAATATTGATGAGAATTATGTAAGCGCGTTCTGCTGGGTTGATACCAATGTCTGATTTCCTGAAAGTTCTGGCTGCGTGCCTGCTGGTTTTCTGCGGGGCAAATGCGCAAGCGCAACCTGACGTGCGATTCTCGATCAAGGAAGGCCGGATCGACAATCACTTCTTCCGGGAAGGTCCGATTGCCGCACACTTGCTGACCCGCTCGGGCGAAGATGCAAGGCTGGTGATTGCCTTTCCTGCGGGCAATAGCGGGGTCGGCCTATGGCTTGGCGAGCCGGTGCAATGGCGGCTGGTCGCGCCGCTCAAGCCACATGCGGAATCTCTGCCTGATGGCTCGATCCGGCGCGGGATCACTGCCGAACTGGAGATTGACGCGCGCTCGGTCACCATCAACCGTGCCCTGCTTGGCAGCGTGCGGGTGCTGCGCGATCACGGATATGGCAATCCGATACCGCCCGAAGTCGAGACGGAACCGCAGATTTCGCAGCAAGGCGTCACATGGCAGCGGCGCAGGCTCGACGGGGCTGCCGGCTATGCGATGACACTGAGCCTGCACGGCGGCACAGTGACGGAAGATGGCGGCGCGATCACCTTGACTTCGCGCGGGCCGAAGCTGCGCATGGTGGTGACGGGCCTGACCGGCGATGAACCGCTCACTCCGCTGACCGAGGCGGAAATCTTCAAAAGCGCTTCGGGCGATGCGCGGCTGCGCGATGCGGTGACATTCCTGTCCTACCGCGAGAAGCTGCTGGCCGGATCTTGGCGGTTCAACACCTATTTCGGGCGCGACACGCTGATGACGCTCAGCCTCATGCTACCGCAACTCAAGCCTGCCGCGATCGAAGCCGAGCTTGGCGCGGTGATCGAACGGCTCAACCCGCAGGGCGAGGTCGCCCACGAAGAAGGCGTGGGAGAATTCGCGCTGATCGGGCGGCCGGGGCACGATGCGCGCGTGCCGGTGCTCGATTATGCCATGGTCGATGACGATTTCATGCTTGGCCCCGTGGTTGCGGCCTATCTGCTCGACACGCCCGAGGGGCGAGAGCGCGCCGCGAGCTTCCTTGCCCGCAAGGCGCCTTCGGGCCGCAGTTATGGCGAACTGCTGGAGCGGAACCTCGGTTTCGTCCGCGCCAGCGCTCGCCCCTTTGCCCAGCAGCAAAGCTATGAGCACCTGGTTGCGCTCAAGCCGGGCAAGACAGTGGGCGATTGGCGCGACAGCACCACCGGGTTGGGTGGTGACGGCCGGTACTCCTTCAGCGTCAATGCCGCGCTGGTTCCCGCCGCGCTCGACGCCGTGGTGCGGCTGGAAGAGAGCGGACTGCTCGAACCCTTTGGGCCGAGCAATGCAGATTCGGCGGAAGATGCGGATCTGGCGCGGATCTGGGCCACGGCGGCGCCCCGGCTTTTCGCGGTCAACGTGCCCGGCGGCGAGGCGGCCACACTGCGCGATGCCTATGCGCGAAACCTCGGAATCGGAGCAGTGCAATCAGGTGCGGGAGCGGTGGAATATCTCGCGCTGGCGCTCGACGAAGCCGGCAAACCGCTCAGCGTGATGCATTCGGATATCGGTTTCATGCTGCTGTTCAACCGGCCTGATGACGCCCTGATCCAGCTGGCGCTGGGTGAGGCCATGCGCCGCTTTCCCGCGGGGCTGATGACAGAGGCGGGTATGGTGGTGGCCAACCCCGCGCTGGCAGAGCCCGAGCGCGCGGCACAATTCGATAACAGCCGCTATCACGGCGCAGTGGTATGGTCATGGCATCACGGCCTGCTCAAATCGGGGATCGCCTGCCAGTTGCAGCGCAGCGACCTTACGCAGGAAACGCGGGCACTGCTCGAGCAGGCGAGCCACCAAATCGCGCGCGCAATTGATGACACCGCCGAATTGCAGGCGAGCGAGCTGTGGTCATGGCGCTATCGTGACGGCAAGTTCGAGATGCTGCCATTTGGGCAGGCACTCGGGCACGAAACCGAATCGAATGCCGCCCAGCTATGGAGCGCGGTGGCGCTGGGCGGTGAGCCGCTCTGCCCTGCAGCGCCGTGACAAAGGCGGCGCCAGGCTGCGCAGCCCTTTATCCCAGCGCGTAGTCGCTCACGAACGCGTTGGTCTTGCGTTCCTGGCCAAATGTGCTGGTCGGCCCGTGGCCAGGGATGAACATCACGTCCTCGCCCAGTGGCCATAGCCGCTGGGTAATCGAATCGATCAGGTCCTGATGATTGCCCTTGGGAAAATCGGTCCGCCCGATCGAGCCCTGGAACAGCACGTCACCCACGATCGCAAAGCGGCTGGGTTTGTGGAAGAACACGACATGGCCGGGGGTGTGACCGGGGCAGTGGATCACGTCGAGCGTGAGTTCGCCTACCGTCACCGTGTCGCCATGCTTGAGCCAGCGGTTGGGCTCGAAAGTTTTCGCCTCCATCCCCCAGCGCTTGCCGTCATCGTCAAGCTGCGCGATCCAGAAGCGGTCATCCTCATGCGGGCCTTCGATTGGCAGGCCCAGTTCCTCCGCCAGCATGCCCGCCTGCCCGCAATGATCGAGATGGCCGTGCGTGATCAGGATCTTTTCCAGCGTCACACCTGCCTTGGAAATCGCGGCCTTGAGCTTGTCCAAATCGCCGCCGGGGTCGACCAGCGCCCCGCGCATGGTCCTGGTGCACCAGATCAGCGAGCAGTTCTGCTGCAGCGGCGTAACAGGCAGGATCGCGGCGCGCATTGGGGGCATGGGTTTGGGCGTGTCGTTCATTCGCTGGATGTGGCCGCCATCGGGTGTTAATGCAAGCATGCCGGGTCGCTTTCGGAGGGAATTGCTCATGGCAATAAGGAAAGCAGCTTTGGATTTCTTTGATGCGTGTGAAACCGGAAAAGGGTGGGACGTGTGCAAGCAATGGTGCACATCCGACGCCACCTTTAGCGCTCAGGCAGATGCGCTGGCTGGCGTCACGACACTCGAAGGCTACACCAATTGGATGCACAGCATGGGCGCTCCTCTCCCCGATGCAAGGTATGAAATGCTGTCATTCGGGGTGGACGAGGACCGCGGATCAGTCTGTGCCGCAGCGACGTTCAAGGCAACCCATACCGGTGAAGGCGGCCCTGTGCCGGCGACAGGAAAATCGACTGCTTCCCACTATTGCTATGTGATCGAATTCAGCGGCGACAAGATCAGCAACATGGTGAAAATCTGGAACGACGGGTTTGCCTTGCGCGAACTTGGCTGGACCTAGATACGCCCGCCCTTCCACACAACCCGGCCGACGATCTCGACTTCCTCGGCGCTCACCTCGACCGGCGGATAGGCAAGATTCTGCGATAGTAATGCCAGCCGCCCCTGCCCTTGCGATGCCACGCGTTTCACCATCAGCGTATCGCCCAGCCGCACCACATGCACCCCGTCGCGGAACGGGCGCGGGCTCCGGTCGACCAGGATCTCGTCGCCATCGCGCAGCAGCGGCTCCATGCTGTCACCCTCCACCGTGATCGCGGAAAGCTGCGCGCCCTCCAGGCCCTGCTCGGCGAGCCAGCGACGCGAAAAGCGGAAGGTGTCGAACGGCGTTTCTGCATATGGCAGCGCCCCCGGCCCGGCGGACGCGCCCACATCGACCCGCGGCACCTCGACCCAGTCGGCGCGCAGCGGTGCTGCACGGGATTTCACGTAGGATTTTTCCTGCACGCCCGGCTCGCGGCCACCCAGTTCGGCCTCATCCACGCCGAAGAATGTCGCCAATACGCGCCGGTCCTGCTCCTCCAGCTTGCGGGGGCTGCCCTTGCGGATAAATTGCTGCAAATAGCTGGGGTTGCGCCCGATCATGTCCGACAGTGAGGCCAGGCTGATCCCGCCCGCCTGCGCCAGTGCGAGCAGGTTTTCGCGCTCATCCTTGCCTGTGCCCATCGCTCGATTCCTCAACTTATGTGAAATTTCCTATAGCATAGGATTTTTCCTAGACAAGTAGGATTTCAGATGGAACGACGCGTGAACACAATCACTGATTCGCCATTGACTCGCAGATGATGAGGGGACGCCATGCTGATCCGAACGATCGAAAATTTTCTCCGCCAGCACAAAATGGCCGCGACCAAATTCGGCCGCCTTGCCGCGCACGATCCGCGCTTTGTGCTTGACCTGCGCATGGGCCGCATCCCGCGCCCCGGCACCGAGGCGCGCGTGCGCAATTGGATGCAGCGCTACACGCCCGATGCGGTTCCCGCAGCCTTTGAAATCAAGGGCCGCGAATTCGGAGGCTATGCCCATGCGCGCTGAATTCATCGACTTTCCGGGATTCGAAACCAAGGCCCGCCGCTATCACCCGCGCCGCACCACGGGTGACCGGCTGCACGAAGCCGTGCTGATGCTGGCCGAGGCGCAGGCGAGCCTGCTGAGCCATCAGGAGACACCCTGGGCCAGCATCACCTTTTCCGGCTCGCGCCATGAGATCATGCTCAGTTTCGAAGGGCCGGAAGCGGTGGCGGCGGGCGAGCGCTTTATCGCCGCCCTGCCCGATCATGAATTCGCGATCCCCGGGCAATTGGTTGCCGATGCCACGATCAGCCAAGTCGATCATCAGCTGATTCCCGGCCCGCGCATAGTGGTGACGACGGTCTTGCTGCTGCTGGAAGAGGCCTAGGTGCCTAATACCCCAGCTTGGGATCGAAGCGCGGTTCCACCGGCTCGCCCTTGAGCCATCGCTCGAGATTGACGAGGAAGCGATCGGCGGAGCACAGGAACATCTTGTCTTGCGCGCGGCCCGAAAGGTGCATGGTCACATGCGCGTTATCGAGCGACCACAGCGGATGCTCAGGCGGCAGCGGCTCGGGTGTGGTGACATCGAGGAACGCCCCGCCGATGCGCTTTTGCTCCAGCGCCTCGACCAGTGCAGCCTGATCGATCACCGCACCGCGTGCGATGTTGACGATCACCGCATCGCTTTTCATTGCGGCAAGCTCATCCGCGCCGATCATGCCGTCGGTCTCCAGCGTGGCGGGAACCGCCAGGATCACCCAGTCGAATTCGCTCAGTTTGCTGCGCCATTCATCCGGCGTCAGCACGCCTTCACCGCCGCTGCGGCGCACCACGCTCACTTCGACATCGAAGGCTTCGAGCCGCGGCTTGATCAGCTTGCCGATCGCGCCATAGCCCAGCAGCAGCGCCTTGCTGCCCGCCAGCTCGCGTTTGCCGGGGCTGTCGAGCAGCCATTCATGGCGATCCTGCGCGCGCACGACATCGCGGTAACCCTTGGCGATGTTGAGCATGCCCATCACGACGTATTCGGCGATGGTCAGCGCGTTGATCCCCGCCCCGTTGGTCACGGTAATGCCGCGTTCGATCAGCACATCCATCGGCAGGAAATCGAGCCCGGCGTAGATAGAATTGAGCCATTTGAGCTTGGTCGCCGCGCGCAGCGTTTCCGCCATCGCCTCCTGCTCATACATGTCGAACCAGCCGATTTCGGCATCGGGCACAGCCTCGAGCGCCTCTTCCTTGGTCATGAACCAGCGCACGTCGAGCCCTTCGGGCAGTCGCGGTTCGAGCAGTGGGCGGATAAGGCCGGAAAGCGCGAGTGTGGTCATCTGTTGTCCTTCGTCGTCATTGCGAGGAGCCCATGAACGCAGTGAAAGGGCGACGCGGCAATCCATGACTCAAGCGAGCGCCCAAGTGCAAGGTCAGCCGATGGATTGCTTCGCCTGCGGCTCGCAATGACGAAAATTGAGGTTCATGCAAGTTTCCACTCCCAGCCGAGCGGATCGCCGTCCATCACCTCGACGCCCTTGGCGGCAAGGTCGTCGCGGATAGCATCGCTGGTGGCAAAATCCTTGGCCGCGCGGGCCTCCTTGCGCTTGGCGAGCGCGGTTTCGATTTCGTCCTCGGTGATCTGAGTGGACTTGGGGCGGATGCGAAGATCGGTGCGGGTGAGGTCGATCAGGTTCAGACCAAGGACGAAGTCCATCCGGGCAACCGCTGACAAGATACAATTGCTATCCCCCCGCTTGAGCGCGAGACATTCATCAAGGGCGGTCAGGGCGTCCGCAGTATTCAAATCATTGGCAAGGGCAGCATCGAATCGCTCGAGAAGAGCGACTGTTTCGCCGTTGCGTTCCCACGCATCGCCATATACCGGACCGCCCGTTTCCTCGTGGATGGCCCACCACTTCCTGACCGCCATCACCATCCGCTTTAGCCGCGTCAGCGCCGCGCCAAGCCCTTCCCACGAAAACTCCAGCTCGCTGCGGTAATGCGCCTGCAGGCACATCATCCGGTAGGCGAGCGGGTGATAGCCCTTGTCGATCAGCAATTGCAGCCGCAGGAATTCGCCGCTGGATTTCGACATTTTCCCGGACCGCTCGACCAGGAAGTTGTTGTGCATCCAGATGCGCGCACCGGAATTCTCCGCCACGTCCAAGCCATTGGTGCAGCAGTACGCCTGGTTCTGCGCGATCTCGTTCGGGTGATGGATTTCGCGGTGGTCGATCCCGCCGGTGTGGATATCGAACGGAAAGCCGAGCAGCTTGCCGCCCATCACCGAGCATTCCAGATGCCAGCCCGGCGCGCCGCGGCCCCACGGGCTGTCCCACTCCATCTGGCGCTTCTCGCCCGGCGGAGTCTTGCGCCAGATGGCGAAATCGGCGGCGTTGCGCTTGCCCTCGACAGCGTCGATCCGGCCCTCACCCTCCTCGGTATGCGCGCGCGCCAGCCGCCCATAATCATCGACGGTCGAAACGTCGAAATAGAGCCCGCTATCGAGTTCGTAGCAGTGCTTGGGTGCAATCTGCTTCGCGAATTCGAGCATCTCGTCAATGTAATCGGTCGCCACTGACCATTTGGCCGGCTCGCGGATATTGAGCGCCTTTACGTCGGCCCAATAGGCCTCGGTATAGTGGCGGGCGATGTCCCAGATTGACTGCGCCTTCTCCGCCGCCGCCTTCTCCAGCTTGTCCTCGCCGCTATCCGCATCGTCGGTCAGGTGGCCGACATCGGTGATGTTGATCACATGGGTGAGCTTGTAGCCCTTCCAGCTGAGCGTGCGCCCCAGCACATCGGCGAACACATAGGCGCGCATATTGCCGATGTGCGGATAGTTGTAGACCGTGGGGCCGCAGGTATAGACGCGCGCCTCACCCGAATGGACGGGCTGGAAAGTTTCCAGCTTGCGGGTCAGGCTGTTGAAGAGCTTCAGTTCAGACATGTTGGCGGGCTTTGGCGCGACAATGCCTTGCGGTCAATTCCTCGTCATTGCGAGCCGAAGGCGAAGCAATCCAGATTCTGCTGTCGCAACAAATCCAGGCGTTAGAAAATGGATCGCCACGTCGCCTGCGGCTCCTCGCGATGACGCAGGTGAAGTTACTCCCAACCTTCCCAGCGTATGCTTTCTTCCAGCGGAGCACGCGGCACGGTGAACGTGTTCACTGGCGCATCGGGGTCACGATAGCCGATAGCCACACCGCAGAAAAAGGTGTGATCTTCAGGGATGGTCACGACTTCGCGAATCTGCGGCGAATAAACCGCCCATGCCTCCTGGAAGCAGGTGTCCAGCCCTTCCTCGCGGCACAGCAGGCCAATGGTCTGGAGCCACATGCCGATGTCGCTCCATTGCGGCGGGCCCATGTATTTCGGCGTGTGCACCAGCATCAGCACAGGCGCGCCGAAGGCACGGAAATTCTCGGCAAACCACATCAGCCGCCTGCCCTTGTCCTCGCGCGGGATATCGAGCGCGGCATAGAGCGCTTCGCCTACGCCGAAGCGGCGCTCTTCATAGGTGCCGTCAAGCTCGGGCGGGTAGATATGGTATTCGGGCCTGTGCGCCTCACGCCCCTTGGGAAATTCCTGCGCGATCCGGGCGAAGAGCCGCTGCATCGGTTCGCCGGTCAGCACTGCGGCGTTCCACGGCTGGGTATTGCCGCCCGACGGGGCGCGCTGCGCCTGTTCGAGCACGCGGGAGAGCGTGGCACGATCGACCGGCTTGTCCAGAAACTTGCGAACGGATCGGCGCGACTGGACGGCTTCGGTTACGTTCATCTGCTTCTCTCATCCTCGAACAATTCGGCCAGCTGCTCGATGATCGTGCCGCCGAGCTGCTCGACATCCATGATCGTCACCGCGCGGCGATAATAGCGCGTCACATCATGCCCGATACCGATCGCCACCAGCTGCACCGGCGAGGCCTTCTCGATCCACTCGATCACCTTGCGCAGATGGCTTTCGAGATAGCCGGCCGAATTGACCGACAGAGTGCTATCATCCACCGGGGCGCCATCCGAAATCACCATCAGGATGCGGCGTTCCTCGCGCCGCGCGACCAGCCGGTTATGCGCCCACAACAGCGCTTCGCCGTCGATGTTTTCCTTGAGCAACCCCTCGCGCATCATCAGGCCGAGATTACGGCGCGCGCGGCGCCATGGCTCGTCAGCCTTCTTGTAGATGATATGCCTGAGATCATTGAGCCTGCCCGGCTGCGGCGGCTTGCCATCGGCCAGCCATTTCTCGCGGCTTTGCCCGCCCTTCCACGCACGCGTAGTAAAGCCGAGGATCTCGGTCTTGACCCCGCAGCGTTCGAGCGTGCGAGCCAGGATATCGGCGCTGATCGCGGCAATGCTGATCGGGCGCCCGCGCATACTGCCCGAATTGTCGATCAGCAGTGTGACGATAGTGTCCTTGAACTCGACATCGCGTTCGACCTTGTAGGCGAGCGCGGTGCCGGGCGTGATGATAACCCGCGAAAGGCGCGCGGCATCGATCACCCCGTCATCCTGATCGAAATCCCAGCTGCGGTTCTGCTGTGCCATCAACCGCCGCTGGAGCCGGTTGGCGAGCCTTGTGACGACACCCTGAAGGCCGGTGAGCTGGCTGTCGAGATAGGCGCGCAGCCGGTCAAGTTCTTCATTGTCGCACAGTTCGGCGGCGGGCACTTCTTCGTCAAACTGAGTGGTATAGGCGTGGTAATCGAAGCCATCGGGAATCTCGCCATGCGGCCGGTTGGGGCGCACCGGCATCATGCCTTCGTCACCCTCCTCGCCTGCCTCACCGTCCTGCATCTCCTGCTCGGACGACATTTCGGTTTCGCCTTCGCCGTCTGAATCGCCGTCGGTCATTTCGCCGGCCATTTCGGCGGCCTGCGGATCGCCCTCGCCCTGGTCCTGTTCGCCGTCCTCCTGGTCTTCGTCCTGGCCGTCCTCGTCGTCACCCTCGTCATTATCGGCTGCGTCGGGCACATCGGAGGGATGCGTGAGGTCGAGATGTTCGAGCATGTCGAGGCTCAACGCCTGAAACGCCTTCTGATCGGTGAGCGACTGCGCCAGCGCATCGAAATCGTCCCCGATGCGATCCTCGATGAAACCGCGCACCAGCTCTACCCCGGCGCGGGCGCGTTCGGGCACCGGCTCGCCGGTCAACCGTTCGCGCAGCATCAGCGACAGCGCGGTTTGCAGCGGCACGTCATCAGCACTTTGCGCACGCGAAATCGGGTCAGAGGCAACGCGCATCTCGGTGGCATGATCGAGATTGGCCTTCACCCCGCCGAAGCGGCTGGCGCCCAGTGCCTCGTAACGCACCCGTTCAATCGCATCATAGCAGGCGCGCGCCGTTGCCTCTGGCGGGGCCTTGCGGCCATGCATGTCTGCGTTGTGATGGCGCAGCCTGAGCGCGAAACTGTCAGCAAAACCGCGCGCCTCGGCCACTTGGTCAGGCGGCAGATTGCGCCCGGGCAAAGGCACGCGGAAGTTCTTCCCGCTCGAAGAGGGCGCATCCGCGCTCCACGCAACTTCGACCTCCGCCTCGCGCGCAATCGCACGGGCGGCACCAGTCAACGCCGCCTTGAACTTATCGAGAGGTGTTTCTTCCGCCATTCAATCCAAAGCTCACCCTGTGTGAGTTCCTGCGAAAACAGGAACCCATTGAAAGCGTCCGCCAATCAACTGGACTCCGGCTTCCGACGGAGATCACACGACATCAGATTATGCTCTGCCCGGTCGCCTGCCAGTCCTTCAGGAAGCCTTCAATCCCCTTATCTGTCAGGACATGCTTGAACAGTGCCTTGATCACCGCGGGCGGCGCGGTCATCACGTCCGCGCCAATCTTTGCAGCCTCGAGCACATGGGTGACGTGGCGCACACTGGCGACGAGGATTTCGGTTTCAAATGCGTAATTGTCATAGATCAGGCGAATGTCGCTGATCAGTTCCATCCCATCAACGCCATTGTCGTCATGCCGCCCGACGAAGGGCGAAACGAAAGTCGCCCCCGCCTTCGCCGCCAGCAGCGCCTGGTTCGCGCTGAAGCATAGCGTGACGTTGACCATCGTGCCCTCGCCGGTCAGCGCCTTGCAGGTCTTCAGCCCGTCAATCGTCAGCGGCACCTTGATGCAGACATTGTCTGCAATCTTGCGCAGCACTTCCGCCTCTTTCATCATCGTCGCATGATCGAGCGCGACCACTTCGGCGCTCACCGGGCCATCGACAATTGCGCAGATCTCGCGGGTGACTTCCATGAAGTCGCGCCCTGATTTGGCGATCAGGCTGGGATTGGTGGTAACGCCATCGAGCAGGCCGGTAGCGGCCAATTCCTTGATGTCGTCGATTTCGGCTGTGTCGGCAAAGAATTTCATGGGTTGGCTCCGGGATGTGCGATTCCCGAAAAGCTTTAGCGAGCCTGTGCCGCTGCCGCCACCCTTCCTCTTTGGATGCCGGCGCTAGGGTAAGTTCCCGGCCCCGAACACGCCGATAATCATCGGGTCGTTCGTGCTACGCGGATCGGCGCGGATCGCCGCCTCCTCATTGCCGATCTCGTCCCAGATCGCATCATTGACCCGGCCTGCCAGGCGACTTGCCACGCCGCTGGCATTGGTGCCGCTAAGCGCGTCGATCAACCGGCCTACCAGCGGGTCGGAAGCGATCTCGATTGCGCGGCCGAGCTCAGGCACCATTGCCTCGATCAGCCGACCGCCCATCTCGCCCTGGAGATATTGCGTGGCCGCGCGCGGCCCCCCGCGCACCAACGCCACCGCATTCTCAATCCCGATCACCCGCACGGCATCCGCCACCAGCGGTGCAGCCCGGTAGGAGCCTTCGATCGCGACATCGGCAAAGGCATGTTCCAGCCGGCGCTTGAACAGCGCCGAGGTGAGAATGTCGCTTAGCACGTCACCGCGTGTGCCCAGTAGATTGCCCAAACCCACCCGTGCCACCTGTGCGTCCCAGTATCCACCGGGTTCCGTCATCCGGGCGAAGGCGCGTTCGCTCGACAGCAGCAGCATTCGGCGGATCGCCTCGGTCAGGCTGAAGCGGGGCGTAGTGGCGCAGCCTGGCAATACCAGCACGGTCGCGCCTGCCGCGGCCCCGCCCAGAAAGCCACGCCGGCCCAACCTAAGGTCAATTGAAGCGTTCATATCCTGATCCTTCATGCTTGTGGCGGGTGCGATGCAAGTCCCATATTGCCGCTTGTAACATGAACCGTATCCGACTCCTTGTATTCAACCGTGCACTTGAGGTGCTCGACTATCGCGTGCCTGACGGCGTGGTCGCCGAACCGGGCGCGGTCGTGCTCGCACCGCTCGGCCCGCGCCAGATTACCGGCATCGTGTGGGAGCCCGAACGCCTCCCGGCGCAGGAGGTGCCGGCGGAAAAGCTGCGCCCGATCCTGGAAGTTTTGCCGGTCCCGCCGCTCAGCGCGCCTTTGCGGCGGCTGATCGAATGGACCGCGGATTATTACTGCGCACCGATGAGCGCGGTGGCGCGAATGGTGATTTCATCGGGCGGCGCGCTCAAAGGCCCCGCGACGATGACCGAATACCGGCTGACCGGCGAGCTACCGGAAAGGATGACCCCGCAGCGCAAGCAGGCGCTAGAGCGGTTGGAGGGCGAACAGGGCACGATCCGCGAGCTGTCTTCCATCGCGGGCGTATCCGAAGGCGTTCTGCGCGGCATGGCGGGCGCTGGGTTGATCGAGCCGGTAACAGTCGCGATCGACCGCCCCTTCACACCCGCCAGTCCCGATTTCGACCAGCCCGAGCTATCGCCCGACCAGCGCGAGGTGGCGGACGAACTCGTAGCTGCGGTGCGCGCGCGCGCCTTTGCACCCTTCCTGCTCGACGGAGTGACCGGCTCGGGCAAGACCGAAACCTATTTCGAGCCGATTGCAGAGGCGATCCGCATGGGCCGCCAGGTTCTGGTGATGCTGCCCGAAATCGCGCTGACGGAAAATTTCCTCAAGCGCTTCGAAGCCCGCTTCGGCGCCGAGCCGGTGCTGTGGCACTCATCGCTCAAATCGACCGAGCGGCGCCGCGCCTGGCGCGCCATAAGCGAAGGTTCTGCGCAGGTGATCGTGGGCGCGCGCTCGGCACTGTTCCTGCCCTATCGCAATCTGGGCCTTATCGTGGTCGATGAAGCACATGAGGTGAGCTTCAAGCAGGATGACGGGGTGCGCTACAATGCCCGCGACGTGGCCGTGATGCGCGCGCAGTTCGAAGGTTTCCCGGTGGTGCTCGCCAGCGCCACCCCTGCGCTTGAAAGCCTGCACATGGCGGAAAGCGGCACTTACAAACGGTTGGAATTGCCGGGCCGTTTCGGCGGCGCGCAGCTGCCGCATATCGACACCATCGACCTTGGCGAAGAACCGCCCGAACGCGGGCACTGGCTCGCCCCGCGCCTGATCGCGGCGATCGAAGACCGCCTCGCCAGGCACGAACAATCGCTGCTGTTCCTCAACCGCCGCGGCTATGCCCCGCTCACGCTGTGCCGTAATTGCGGCTTTCGCTTCAAATGCCCCAATTGCAGCGCCTGGCTGGTCGAACACCGGCTCTCCGCCCGGCTCGCCTGCCACCATTGCGGGCACGAAGAAGCGCCGCCCGCCACCTGCCCCGAATGCGGCGAGCCCGATTGCCTGGTCGCCTGCGGGCCGGGGGTGGAGCGGATCGCCGACGAAGTGGCCCAGCTGTTCCCCGAAGCGCGAGTGGCGCTCGCAACCTCGGATACGCTCAATTCGCCCGAACGCGCCGCGGAATTCATCGCCGCAGCGGAAAGCGGCGCGGTGGACATTATCATCGGCACGCAGCTCGTCACCAAGGGTTTCCATTTCCCCGAGCTGACCCTGGTGGGCGTGATCGATGCCGATCTGGGGCTTGAAGGCGGGGATTTGCGCGCGGCTGAGCGCACCTATCAACAGGTGGCGCAGGTTGCCGGGCGCGCCGGGCGCGGGGCGAAACCGGGCGAAGTGCTGATCCAGACTCGCCACCCCGATACCCCGGTGATCGCAGCCCTCGCGGGCGGCAACCGTGATGCGTTCTACGAAGCGGAAACCGAAGCGCGCAGAGATGCCGGCGCCCCGCCATTTGGCCGCTGGGCCGCAATCATCATCTCAAGCGAGGAAGATGCCGAGGCCCGCCAGGCCGCCAACCGGCTGGGTGACACGCGCCCGCAGATCGACGGTCTGATGGTGCTTGGCCCAGCCCCTGCCCCGCTGGCCTTGCTGCGCGGGCGCTATCGCTATCGCTTCCTCGTCAACGCACGGCGCACGGCGAACCTGCAAAAGGTGCTGGGCGATTGGCTGGCCGCACATGAATTCGCCCCCGGCGTTCGCGTGAGCGTAGATATCGATCCTTACAGCTTCGTTTGACACAAGGGCACGCCATTGCGAGGGGTGTAACCAAGGGGATAAGGAAATTGCCATGCTAACCGTACACCATCTGCGCCTGTCGCAATCCGAACGCATCGTCTGGCTGGCCGAGGAACTGGGCATCGATTACGAGCTGAAGCTCTACAATCGGCGCGAAGATAACCGGCTGGCACCTGACGAATACAAGGCGCTCCACCCGATGGGAATCGCCCCTGTCATCACCGATGACGGCTTCGTATTGGGCGAAAGCGGTGCGATCATTGACTGGATCATCGCCAAATATGGCGATCGCGGCATGGTCCCGGCCAAGGATCATCCCGATTTCGCCGATCACCTGTTCTACTACCACTGGGCCAACGCCACTTTCATGACCAATGGCATGATGGCGCTGGTTGCCCAGTTCATGGGGGCGAAAGAATTGTCGCCCTTTGTTGCCGACCGGGTACAGAGAGGCTGGGCGATCGTTGAAAAGCGGCTCGGAGAAGCCGATTATTTCGGCGGCGGGCAGCTGACCACGGCGGACATCATGATGGGCTTCCAGCTCACCACCAGCCGCGTGATGAGCGGTATGAGCATCGATCATATGCCCAACCTCAAGGCCTATCTCAAACGCATCGGCGAGCGCGAGGCCTATCAACGCGCCATGGCCAAGGCCGAGCCGGGGATGCCGCCCAAGCTGGATTGAATAGGCTGGCCGCAATCGGGCGAAATGCGGTGAATCCGGGTTTTGATGACCAGTTGGAGACAGCCGGATTGCGCCTGGTCTCTTGACCCTCTAGATTTCCACCTGGCTTCCCAGTTCGACCACACGGTTGGTCGGCAGCTTGAAGAAGTCCATCGCGGTTGCCGAGTTGCGCAGCATCCAGGCGAATATCTTTTCGCGCCAGATCGGCATGCCAGGCTTCTTTGAAGGCAGCAGCGTTTGCCGCGAGAGGAAGAAGCTGGTCTGCATCATGTCAAACTCGCCGCCGCATTGCCGCATCTGCTTCAGCCCGGCGGGGACGTCCGTCTCTTCCATGAAACCGTAATGCAGCACTGCACGAAAGAAACCGTCACCCAGCTCATGATATTCGCAGCGGTCGACCGGATCGACGTAAGGCACTTCCTCGATATTGACGGTGAGGATCACCACTCGTTCGTGCAGCACCTTGTTGTGTTTGATATTATGCAGCAATGCCGAGGGTACGCCCGCTGTGCTCGAAGCCATGAAGATCGCGGTTCCGGGCACACGCAGCGCCGAATTCTTCGCCGACTTGGCAAAGATCTCTATCGGCAGCGCAACCTCGCTCATTCGGTCGCGCATCAGCTTGCGCCCCCGCGCCCAGGTGGTGAGCAACGTGAAAGCGAACAGGCCCACTGCAAGCGGGAACCATCCTCCGTCGGTCACCTTGGTCATATTGGCGAGGAAGTATGCACCATCCACGACCAGGAACAGCACCACGATCGGAACGGCATACCACCATTTCCATTTCCACACGCTCAACATGAGCACCGCCATCAGCAAGGTGTCGATAGTTACGGCACCCGTAACGGCAATGCCATAGGCAGCCGCGAGGTTCGATGAATTCTGGAAGGTGAGCACCAACAGGATCACCGCAACCATCAGTGCCCAGTTGATCGCAGGAATGTAGATCTGGCCTGCCTCCGTTTCACTGGTATGGCGAATCGAAAGCCGTGGCACAAAGCCAAGTTGGATCGCCTGACGCGTGATCGAGAATGCGCCGGTGATAACGGCCTGACTGGCGATGAAAGTTGCGATGGTGGCCAGGAATACGAGCGGAAGGCGCAAGTATTCCGGAGCCATGATGAAGAACGGGCTCTTGATCGCTTCCTTGGCCGCAACAGGATCAAGGCCTATGATCATCGCGCCCTGCCCGAAATAATTGAGCAGCAAGCACGGCATCACGAAACCGAACCAGGAAAGCCGCATCGGCCCGCGTCCGAAATGCCCCATATCCGAATAAAGTGCCTCGGAGCCGGTCACGGCAAGCACCACGGCGCCCAATGCGAGGAAGGCGATCCATTTGTCGGTCAGGAAAAACTGGACAGCATACCACGGATTAAGCGCCCACAGGATTTCCGGATTTTGCACTATGTGCGAAACACCGAGCGTGGCCAGTACGCTGAAATAGACCACCATTACGGGTGCAAAAAGGGCCGCGACCTTGGCCGTTCCGCGCTTCTGCAGGATGAACAGGGCAACCAGAAGGGCCAAGGCGATCGGTATCACGAAGCGCCCGAGATCTTCGTTTACCACAGTCAGGCCCTCAACTGCCGAAAGAACGGAAATCGCAGGCGTGATCATGCTGTCGCCATAAAACAGCGATGTGGCAAAAACGCCCAGCAAAACCGCGATCCAACTGTGTTTCGATTTGCCGATGCTTCGCGAAATCAGTGCCACCAGGGCGAGCGAGCCGCCCTGCCCCTTGTTATCGGCGCGCATCAGGATGGTGACGTACTGAATCGAAACGATCAGCGTCATCGACCAGAAAATCAGGCTGACGACGCCGAATACGTGCAACTGATCGATCGCCAGCGGATTGTGGCCGGCAAAGGTTTCGCGAAAAGCGTAAATCGGACTGGTGCCGATATCGCCGAAAACCACCCCGATCGCGCCAAATGCAAGTGCCGCCTTTGAAGCACCATGCCCGTTTGCAGCGGTGCTCCTGGGCTGATCTGATGGCGCTGAAGATTGGCTCATAATGAAAGGATTTCCCGATTGGCTCCGGTACTGCCCGTGTGCCTCGCCAGCGCCGAATCCAACGGTCGCTGTTCGTTTGCGGACCGCAAAACGCTGGCGCGCTTAGCACCACCATATGCCCGCTGCAAGCGGCGGCTTATGGCTCGCGCCCCTGTTCCGGCGGTGCTACCTCGCTCGGGCCAGTATCCGTTATCCGGCGCAAGCCCTCCATTTGCGCGATCAGCTGGTCGAGGCTGGCAATGCGGAATTCCAGGTCTTCGCGCCAGGGGGCATCGTCCGGCGACCGATCGAGCAATTCTGCCCACACCTGCCGCGCCCGCACGGGATCGCCGGAACGCAGATACGCCATGCCCAGGAAATAGCCCGCGCCGGGATGCCCCGGGAAAGCTTTCTGCGCCCGCTCGAAAGCATAAAGTGCGGGCGGCGTGATCTGTCCTTCAGCATGTTCGACCAGCGCATTGGCCAGCGCCAGCCACGCCTCCGCATCGCCGGGATGATCCTGTACTGCGCGGCGGAGCAGGCCCGCTGCGTGGCTATATTGGCCCTGCCTCGCAAAGGCATCCGAGGTCACAAGGTAATTCGGGGGCTGCTGCCCGGTATCAAACAAGGCACGCCGTGCCGCCACCAGCGCTTCGCCCGATTGCGGAGCCTGTGTCAAAGCTTGCTTGGGCGCTGCGGGAAGCCCCGGTGAGCCTTGCAAGCCATAACCGGCGAGGCCGAACATCAGCACAGCGCCGAGCAGCATCCAGTTCTGCCTTGGTACGCGCAGAACCAGCATGGCAGTGAGCATGGCGAATGCGCCCAGCAGCAGGATCGGCAGCCACACCATCAAAGTTCTTCCCCGTCAGAATATTCGTCCGGGCGGTGTTCGGCTTTTCCGCCGATGCGCCGCCACAGGACTATCGCCGCGGCAAGCAACAGCAACAAGGGGATCGCAAACAATGGCCAGGTCGATGCCGTTACACGGGGCGCATAGCTGACATAGTCGCCATACCGCTCGACCAGCCATTGCCGGATCGCCTCGGGATCCTCGCCGGCCGCGATGCGGGTGCGGACCTGGTGGCGCATGTCACCAGCCATCGGTGCATCGCTATCGGCAATCGACTGGCTTTGGCATTTGAGACAGCGCAGCGTTTCCATCAGTTCCTGCGCCTTGGCTTCCTGCGCGGGATCATTGAGCTGGCGATAGGCATAGGGCGCGGGCGGGAGCGCATCCTGTGCCGCCGCAGTGGCGGCGAACATCGCCGTTAGCAGGATGATGAAATGCCTCACCGCGCGGCCTCTTGCAGCCTGGCCAGCAGTTCGGGCACGTCCCCGGCGCGCACATCCCCGATATGCTGGTGGCGGATGATGCCTTGCCCGTCGATCACGAAAGTCTCCGGCACGCCCGAAGATCCGATTTCAAGCTGGATCGCCGAAATATCGTCGGCACCGATCCTGGTGTAAGGATTGCCGTGCATTTCCAGGAAGCGGTCAACATCTTCGGGGCGGTCACGGATCGCGACGCCGATGATTTCGACTCCAGCTTCCTTCAACGCCTCAAGCTGCGGTGCTTCGGCGATGCAGGGCAGGCACCAGCTCGCCCAGATGTTGAGCAGCTTGGGCTTGCCGTCCTTGAAATCTGCCAGGGACACCCCGGGCCGGGTGCTGCTCGCTGGCTCAAGGTTAAACCCGGGCAATGGTTTGCCGATCATGGTGGAATGAATGAACTGCTCTTTCGGCTGGCTCAACTGATAACCGGCCAGGCCCAGGAAAAAGGCAAACAGCAACAAAGGTGCCCATAATGTCCAGCGCATTACACCGGCTCCCCGGCAGGGACTGATTGTCCGGCCCTGATCTGCGCCAGATCGTCATGTTCGTCAGCCTCGCGCCGGTCAGCCGAGCGGCGACGTATATCGCTTGCAAGCCGCCCGATGATCGACAGCACTCCGCCCAGTGCGATCAGCAAGCCCCCCAGCCAGATCAGCGTTACCAGTGGCTTCCACCACAGGCGCAATTGCCATCTACCATCAGGCGCCTGGTCACCGATAACGGCATAAAGCTGACCGTCCCAGCGGGTTAGCAGCGCGCTTTCCGTGGTTTGCTGAACGGGAGCCCAAAAACTGCGTGCCTCGGGGCGCAATTCGTGCGGCTCACCCGCGCCGCGCCGCGCCAGCAGGCGCGCCTCCATTGCAGTCCAGTTGGGGCCTGCAACCGGGTCAATGCCTTCCAGCTCGATTTGCCAACCGGCAACTTCAGTGGTGTCTCCCGGCGCAACAGCCACCAGCTTTTCCTCGGTAAAGGCGCTCTCGCTCGCCATGCCCAAAAGCGACACAGCGATACCGAAGTGGGCCACAACCATACCCCAGGTCGAAAGCGGTGTGCGCAGCAGATTGCGCCCGCGCAGCGGCATCAAACTGGCCACTGCCAGCCCCACTGCAATCGCCAGGCCAAGCAATGGCAATAGTGAAATATTGCCTGCCGCAAGCATTACGAACAGCGCGGTCGTCACAATCAGCGCGGTCGTGATGGCAACCGGCACGCGCACGCGCTCTGCATTGTCTTCGCGCCAGCGCAACAGGGGGCCGACTGTCATCACCAGCAGCATCGGGATGGTGAAGATCGCGCCCACCGGGTTGAAATAGGGCGGGCCAACTGAAACCCGCACGCCAAACGCCTCGGTCAACAGCGGATAGAGCGTGCCCAGCAGCACGATCCCAAGGATGGCCGAAAGCATGACGTTGTTGAATACCAGCGCGCCTTCACGGCTCATTGCCGCAAAGCGCCGCCCTTCAGAGACCGAGCCTGCGCGCAGGGCGAACAGCAGCAGCGCGCCGCCGATATACACCGCCAGCAGCGCAAGAATAAATGTGCCGCGTTCGGGATCGACTGCAAAGGCGTGGACGCTGGTGAGGATTCCCGAGCGGACAAGGAATGTGCCGACCATGCTCATCGAAAAGGCCACAACGCCCAGCATGATGGTCCATGCGCGCAGTGCGTCGCGCGCTGCAAGAACGCTGGCCGAATGAAGCAAGGCTGTCGCCGCCAGCCACGGCATCAGCGATGCATTTTCGACCGGGTCCCAGAACCACCAGCCGCCCCAGCCCAGCTCGTAATAGGCCCAATAGGATCCGGCAGTAATGCCCAGCGTCAGGAACACCCAGGCCCCCAGCACCCAGGGGCGCATGACACGGGCAAATTCAGGCGTCACCTGCCGTGTCAGCAGCGCGCCGACAGCAAAACTGAAGGCAACCGACAGGCCGACATAGCCCATGTACAGCGTAGGCGGGTGGAAGGCCAAGCCGATGTCCTGCAACAGCGGGTTGAGTCCGTTTCCTTCGGCCACCGGCATGGGTAGCCGTTCAAACGGGTTGGAGCTGAGCAGCAGAAAGGCATAAAATCCGATTGCCACAAAGCCTTGTGCAGCGAGTGTTGCCTGCATGGTTTTTTCCGGCAAGCGTTTCTCAAGCCAGCCGATCAACGCCCCGGCCAGCGCCATCACCGTGACCCACAGCAGCATCGAGCCTTCGTGATTGCCCCAGGCACCCGAAAGCTTGAAGATCATCGGCTTCATCGAATGCGAATTCGACGCCACGAGCTTCACCGAAAGGTCGGTTGTCGCAAACACCCACAGCAGCATCGCAAAACTGAACAGGGCGAGCAGGCCCTGCAGCATCGCAGCCGGGCGCACCAGCGCGGCAAGCGGCGCTTCAGGGTCACGCTGCGCCAGCGCGCCTCCGGCCAGCTGAAGGAATGCAAGCGCAGCGGCCATCCACAGCGCGGCAAGGCCGAGTTCAGCGCTCATTCGAGTCCAATCGTCGTTTCCTCGGCCATCTTCGCGGCCCGGTGCTGATCCATTTCCTGCAATTCGCGCGGTACGTAATTTTCGTCATGTTTGGCGAGCAAATTGTCCGCCACAAACACCCCATCTGCGCCCAGGCTGCCTTCGGCAACCACGCCCGAACCCTCTACGAACAAGTCAGGCAAGATGCCGCTATAGCGCACCGGCATGCGCACCTCGGTCTGGTCGGTCACCATGAAAGCCACGGTCACGCCATCGGCCATGGTTTGAACCGATCCTTTGGCCACCATGCCGCCGAGCCGCACCGCCCGGCCAACTTCGGGTGGTTCCTCCACCATTTCGTTTGGCAGGTAAAAATAGTCCGCCTGAGTCCGCAGCGCCCACGCCGCCAGCAGGCCCGCCGCGATGATGGCCACCAGCGCCAGGCTGACCAGAACCAGTCGCTGATGCTTGGGCTTGAACGCATTCATTTTCGTTTCACCTCATCACGGCGCGCTTCGGCGCGTCGCATATCCCACCATGCCCAAGCAACCAGCACTGCCAAACCGATCAGGCCCACGGCATATGCCGCCACCACGAAATCCCACTGGTCCAGTCCTTCGCGCATCACGCCGCCTCCAGTGCCATGCGGCGCAGGCGCGCCTCGGCCTGCACGTCGGCGAGCAAGGCCCGCATCCGCGCCAGCACTACCCCGCCGAACAGCAGCGAAAAGCCCAACACCGCGACCAGCAGCGGATTGAGGAAAGCAGGGTCGATTGCGCTCTTGCCCATGGTGATGCTGGGCGGCTGGTGGAGCGAGTTCCACCACACCACCGAACGGTTGATGATCGGGATATTGACCGCGCCGACAAGCCCGAAGATTGCGGCGATACGCGGTGAAACACCTTCCCGCTCAACTGCCTGCGACAAAGCGATATAGCCGAAATAGAGGAACAGCAGCACCAGCATGCTGGTGAGCCGCCCGTCCCATTCCCACCAGGTGCCCCAGGTGGGGCGCCCCCAGATCGACCCCGTCGCCAGGCAGATGGCGGTAAAGACCATGCCCGGCACCGCCGCCGCGCGCGCGGCAATCGCCGCCAGTGGATGCTTCCAGACCAGGTAAACGAGACTGGCAATTGCTATCGCGCTCCAACCGCCCATCCCCAGCCATGCGGTGGGCACGTGGATGAACAGGATGCGCACGGTGTCGCCCATCAGCCGGTCTGGCGGGACCTTGAACAGCCCCCACCACAAACTGCCGGCAACCAGCACAAGTCCTGACACCAGCAGCAGCGGGGTCAGCCATCGTGCAAGCTTGAGGAAACGCGTGGGATTGGCAAAGCCATGCATAGATTATCAAAACCTCTTGCGGGGCCTATCGCAGCGCTCTCCATCGCCCGCAAGACTGCATTATACGCAACTCGCTTTGCGCCCAGGGTCAGGACCCTAGCGTCCGATCAGGCGCTGCGCCATCTTGTCTGCGACCACATCGGGAGTTTCGCCGGTGTTTTCGCTTTCCTGCCAGATCGCTTCGAGCCGGTCTGGAATGCGGTCGATCCGCGCATTGATGGTATCCTCGTCTGCCCCGTCAATATGCCGCAATACAGTAATGATGCCCCCGGCATTGATGACATAGTCCGGCGCGTAAAGAATGCCGCGATCGCGCAGGAATTTGCCTTCACTGCCGGTCGCAAGCTGATTGTTGGCGCCGCCGGCAACCACTTTGGTTCTCAGTCTGGCGATCGATTCCTCGGTCAGAACCGCACCAAGTGCATTGGGGCTGACGATGTCTGCTTCAACGGTCAGGATTTCTTCAGCGCTGACAGCCTGTGCGCCCAGTTCGTCGGCAAGGGCTGCTGCTTTATCGGCATTCATGTCGCCCAGAATCAGGTCTGCACCTGCTTTGGCGAGATGACGGGCCAACCCGCCGCCCACGCTGCCCACACCCTGCACGGCAATGCGCACGCCCTTGAGATCGCCAGCGCCCAGCGTCCGCCTGGCCGCTGCCTTGACGCCCAGATAGATGCCTCGCGCAGTATAGGGCCCGGGATCGCCCCCCTGGTCCGGCATGCCGCCAACATGCGAAGTATGCTTCGCAATCTCGAGCATGTCGTCCTGGGTGATATTGACGTCCTGCGCGGTAACATACTGGCCGCCCAATCCTTCGACCGCACGCGCAAAAGCAGCGAGTATTTCGGGTGTCTTGGTGCGATTCTCGTCAGCAAGGATCACAGCCTTGCCGCCTCCGGCCGGCAGGCCCGCCATGGCGTTCTTGTAGCTCATCCCGCGGCTAAGGCGCAGGGCATCACGAATCGCGTCGGCCCGATCGGCATAGTGCCAAAAGCGTGTGCCGCCCGCGGCCGGGCCGAGGTGTGAAGAGTGGATAGCAATGATCGCGGTAAGGCCGGATGCCGCGTCGCGCACGAACAGCACCTGCTCGTGATCGTCAAAATCGGGTTCGTTCCAGAATACCGTCATGCCACATGTCCTTTGACCATGCCTGATTCGGCGGTCGTCTGACTGTGCTGACGGGGGAAGATGGGGCGATCGAGGGGTCTCGAACCCCCGACCTCCGGTACCACAAACCGGCGCTCTAACCATCTGAGCTACGATCGCCACATGCCCCGTCCCGCTTTTGCAAGTCGAGCCGCGCAAGCGGGGCTGATACGCTTTGCCGCAGCATGGTCAAGGCCAGCTGCAACGGGCGCGAGCCTGTTGCATAGCCGGGCCGGTTTGGGAAGTGAAAACTTCGCTCAGGGGCTGATCGCGCAAGATTATTTCGTGCATTGCGCGCACACGCTGGCCGCCTATTCTAGTGCAATGACAAGCCCGGGCGATTCTTCCGCTGAGCGATTGCTGATGCGGGAAAAAATGCAGCGCGTGCCCAGCGCCAAACTTGAGCTGTTTCAGTGCCGCGAATTTCTGCCAGCAGATATGCGCCGCGAACTGATCGATCTGATCGAAACCAACCGCCGCCCCAGCACTATCGCGGACGACAATGGCGACCATTATTTTCGCACCAGCGAAACCTGCGATCTCGAAGCCCGCGAGGCCGTGGTCCAGCGGCTTGAAGTTCTTCTGGCCGAACTGTCGGGGATCGATCCGGCCTATGGCGAACCGGTCCAGGGGCAACGTTATGCGGTGGGGCAGGAATTCAAGCCGCACACCGATTATTTTGCCCCCGACGGGGCCGACTTCCGGAAATTCTGCGCGATCGCGGGCCAACGCACCTGGACTTTCATGATCTATCTCAATGACGTGGAATCTGGCGGCGCGACAAGGTTCAAGGCCATTGGCAAAACTATTCAGCCCGAAGCCGGCAAGCTGTTGTGCTGGAATAACCGCCGCCTGGACGGCAGCGTCAATCCGAATACGCTTCATCACGGGATGAAAGTGCGCCATGGCCTGAAATATGTGATAACCAAGTGGTACCGTGAAAAGGAGTGGGCTTGATAATGAGTGACTACAAGGACATCGCCGAGAAGCTTCGCGCCCGGCTGGACGATCTGCTTCAGCGCGCCGAAGTGATCGAGGACGATCTGCGTCATCCGCTTGATGCCGACTGGGAAGAGCAGGCGGTCGATCTGGCCGATGACGAGGCACTCGAAGGCGTGGACACGGTGTTGCGTGATGAAATCCACCAGATTCGCCTGGCGCTGCTGCGGATCGAGAACGGAACCTATGGAACCTGCGCGATCTGCGGCGAGGAGATCAGCCGCGAGCGGCTCGAAGCACGCCCTATTGCAACGCGCTGCATCAGCTGCGCGTGACCCGGCAATCCTGACACGAAAAAGGCGGCCCAATCGGACCGCCCTTTCTTCTGCCGACGTCGAAAGTGACGTCTATTTCTTGAGCGAAAGCCCGCCAAAGCGCTTGTTGAACGCCGCCACACGGCCACCTTCCTGCAGCTGCTGACGCCCGCCGGTCCATGCCGGATGGCTGGTGGGATCGATCTCGAGCGTCAAAGTGTCACCTTCGCTGCCCCAGGTGGAGCGGGTCTGGAACTCTGTGCCATCGGTCATCTTGACCGTGATCGTGTGGTAATCGGGGTGCCCTTCGGCTTTCATCTCGAATATCCTTTATAGCTTGCGCCGGTTCCGACCGGCGGTGCTGTGTTCTCGGAAAGGCGCGCGGTTAGCGGGCAGGCTGCGCGATTGCAAGTTTTTTGAACGCTAGGCTGGCGGATCGGCGATCATCGCGGTGAATTCGCATTCCGTAGTGGTCTTGCCTTCCACGCTCGCCCGCCCCTTGAACTTGTAGACCCGGCTGCGCTTCTGGATGAATTCCACCTCAAGATCGAGCAGGCAGCCCGGCGTCACCGGCGAACGGAATTTGGCCCCCTCGATCCCCATGAAGAACACCAGCTTGCCGGTTCCCGCAAGTTCGAGCGTTTCAATGCCCAGAATCGCCGCGGCCTGCGCCAGCGCCTCGATCTGCAAAACGCCCGGCATGATCGGGGCGCCGGGAAAATGCCCCTGGAAGAATTCCTCGTTGAAGGAAACCGCCTTCACCGCATGGATACGCTCACCCAGTTCGAGGGAGCGCACCCGGTCAACCAGCAGCAAGGGGTAGCGATGCGGCAGGGCCTTGAGGATTTTGTGAATGTCATACGCGCTTGCGCCGTCGCCATCGCTCATTGCCCTGCCCGCCTCTTCATCGCTGACCGCTTAGCGCCCGCTGGGCGCCTGTGTTGCCGGGGGTTGCTGTCCGGCCCGCTGCTGGGCGGCTTGCTGCTGCGCCTGCATCGCCTGTGCAGCGACCAATCGCTGCTGGATCTGCTGATACAGGCCAACGGCATTGCGGTTGGGCTGCCAGCCCTGCGGCGGCACGATTGCAACCGACGGCACCAGAGTGTTGAGTGCAGTGCTCACCTGCTGGGTGATGCTGGCTTGCGGCGGCGCGTAAATCACCGCTTCGGGTGTAAGCACGAGCTGCAGCTGCTGCTGCTGGACTACCTGTTGCAACGCCGGGCCATACTGAGCGAGAATCTGCTCGACGGCATAGACGCGCGCTGCTTCAACCTGGTTGCTCAGCTGGCCGACTTCCTGCTCTATCGCCTGCAGCCGCTTAGCCTGAGGGGTGTTCTGGGCAGCTTCCTGCTCCGCTTCATCGAGCTGGTTGTCACTGTTGGTATCGAGCTGCTTGAGCAAGGTCTGGCTTTCCTGCTGGCGCGCCTGAATCGTATCAATCTGCGCCTTGTAGGTGGTGCCGACCTGCTGATACGCCGTGCCAAAAGCATTGGTGCTGATAACCACTGCCGGGATATCAACCGTAGCAATTTTGCCCTGAACCTGAGCGGCGGCAGGGGTCGCGGCGACAGCCGCGATGGCGATGCTCGCAGTGGCGAGCAGGTTTTTGAGAGATTTCATCAGAATTGAGTTCCTACGTTAAATGTGAAGCTTTTGGTGTCATCGCCCGGCTGTTGCTTCAGCACTCTGGCGAGATCGATCCGGAATGGACCGAAGGGTGAATTCCAGTTGACCCCTATGCCAACCGAAATGCGCGGCTGGGCGCTATCACCAAGAAAGATTTCGCGAAAGCGGCTGCCCTGGATGATCGACGGTGCATTGGCCGTCACGCCGTCAGCCGCAATGGGGTTGGTGGTGGTGATGACCCTCTGGACTCCATCAGACCCGGTGGTCAGTTCGAGGTACAGCAAATTGCCATCTGCATCGCGAAACTGAACGCCGTTGGGATTATCCTGCAGGATCGGCCGCGTCACCCCAAACAGAGCGCCGGCATCAAGGAAGATCGATGGGCGCAGCCCCAGCTCGCGTGCGCCCGAACCCAGCGGAATTTCAAGCTCGGCGCGGCCCAGATAATAGGCGCGGCCACCCAGCGCATCATCCACAACCCGGTCCCGGTCAGTGATCAGCACCGGATTTCCGTCAGCATCGTCAACATACTGCTGGCGCAGCACGCGTGGCCCAACGCCGCGAATATCAAACCCGCGGATCTGCGGTTCGCCAAGCTGGAAACGATCGGTCAGCAAGACCTTGTCGACCCCTGGCCCGCGCGAACCGCTCAGGGCATTGATCGCGCCGCCCTCGGCCGAAAGCGAAAAAATGAAACCGCCCATGACTGGCCAGAATTGGGATGCCTTGCCGCGCACACGGACGTATTTTACATCGCCGCCAAGCCCGGCCAATTCGGTAGTGAACGAAACATTGCTCCCGCGGGTTGGCCGCAGGCGGCTGTCGAGCGAATTGTGGACAACCGTTGCACCCAGGATCGAACTGGTCCGATTACCGATCGCATCGCACAGGAAACGGCCCGCCAGCAAAGGCTCGCAGGTGCGGATGCCATCCCCGTCGAAATCGGCGAAGAACACGTTCGGATCAAGGGTGATGTCGTCAACCTTGAGCGTGTAGCTGGCGATGAAAGACACGAATTCCGTCATCGGAACGCCCGCACGCACGGTAAAGCCGGTGGTCGATTGCTCGAAAGTCCGGTTGCGATCCCGGCTGGCAAAGTTGAAGCTGTTGAAATCCTGCCGGAAAATATCCACGCCGGTCGAGATATTGCGATCGAACAGATAGGGTTCGGTGAAGCTGACCGAAGCTGACCGGCTGAAACGCGACCAATTCACGCTGAGACCGACAGTCTGGCCGCGCCCACGGAAATTGCGCTGGCGAATCGACGCGGCAAGAATGAACTGTTCAAGCGAAGAGAAACCTGCCGAAAGCTGCAATTCGCCGGTCGGCTGCTCTTGAACGTTTGCTTCGAGCACGATCCGGTCAGGCTGGCTGCCCTGAACCTGGCTGACCTCGAAATTCTCCTGGAAAAATCCCAGCGAGTTGATGCGGGCTGTGGTGCGCTTGACCTGCAGCGAGTTGAACGCATCGCCTTCCGCAATGCGGAATTCACGCCGCACGACCTTGTCCTGCGTCAGCGTGTTG
Source organism: Altererythrobacter chaiwopuensis (assembly GCF_054957755.1). Taxonomy (NCBI): domain Bacteria; kingdom Pseudomonadati; phylum Pseudomonadota; class Alphaproteobacteria; order Sphingomonadales; family Erythrobacteraceae; genus Altererythrobacter; species Altererythrobacter chaiwopuensis. Next base: position 1,517,797 of record NZ_JBTXJG010000001.1, on the reverse strand, counting down.
CCGTTGACGTCCACACGCTCGACATAAACGCGCGGCGCCTCCCGGATCACGAAGTTGACATCCATGGTCAGGTCTTCACGGCTGCGATCAAACCGCGGTTGGGCATCGGCAAAGGCATAGCCGAAGGTCCCCGCCAATTCGGTGATCTGCTCGACAGTATCTTCAACCAGCTTCGCGTCGTACCAGTCGCCTTTGGCCATTGGCAGCCGCTGGGTCATCAGATCGCCATCGAAGTCGCGCAGCTGGCTCTCCACCTTGACATCACCGAATTTGTACCGGTCACCCTCTTCCACCACGTAAGTGATGATGAAATCTTCCTTGTCCGGCGTTAGCTCGGCCACAGCCGAAACCACGCGGAAGTCGGCATAGCCTTCGGTAAGGTAGAACTGGCGCAGCTTCTGCTGGTCGAACGCCAAACGATCCGGGTCATAGCTGGTGTTCGAGCTGAAGAAGCGGTGCCAGCGAGACTGCTTGGTCACCATCTCGCTGCGCAACGCACCGTCAGAAAACTTCTCGTTGCCGATAATGTTGATCTGGCGAACCTTGGACTTGGGGCCTTCGCTGATCTCGAAAACGATATCGACGCGGTTTTGCGGCAATTGCACCATCTTCGGCTCAACCGTCGCGGCGAACCGGCCCTGGCGCTTGTACAACTCCACAATACGCGACACGTCTGCGCGAACTTTGGAACGAGTGAAGATCTGCCGCGGCGAAAGCTTGATCTCCGGCAGGATCTTGTCGTTCTTGATCCGCTTGTTGCCTTCGAGGATGATGCGGTTGATGACCGGGTTTTCCGTCACCTCAATCACGACATTGCCGCCATCATTGCGGATCGAGAAGTTCGAAAACAGTTCGGTCGCGCCGAGATCCTTCAGCGCAGCGTCGGCAGCCACGGAGGTATATTCCTGCCCCACGCGCAGACGCACATAGCTAAGGATCGTCTGCGGTTCGAGACGCTCAGACCCGACTACGGTAATCGATCGGATCGTGTTGCCGGCTTGCGCCTGGTCCGGCGCTTCGACAGGCTGCGTTTCCTCAGCCTCGTCCTGCGGCGCTTCCTGCGCCAACGCTGACAAGGGCAGCCCTGCAAGCATTGTCGTGCCCAGCAGTGCTGCGGCCCATCGCCCGGCGAGGATACTTGCGCCGGCATCAGCCTTGATACGTCCACTCATATTCGCAAGTTTCCCGTCAAATTCTCAACTCTTCCAAACCCCGCCACCCGGCCACAGACACGGACGGCGCAATCCCCGCCGCCTCTGCCCGATGCGGGGTTGGCAATCAAGCGGGGCGTCCCGCCAATTGCCGACGTGCGGTGCCCTTTCCCCGACTAACTCCCGAAAAACGGGAGCGAGACGATGTCGTTCACCGTAACCACCACCATCAACACAAGCACAAGAGCCATGCCGGTACGGTATGCCCATTCCTGGCCGCGTGGACCCACCGGCTTCCGGCGGACAGCTTCTGCCGCATAGAAAGCCAGGTGCCCACCGTCGAGCGCAGGGATTGGCAGCAGGTTAATGAATGCCAAATTAAGCGAAATCAGCGCAGCAAAGCTGACCATGGCCAGCGGCCCCAGGCTCATCTGTTCGCCAGAATATTTGGCGATCTTGATCGGGCCGCCCAATTCCTTGATCGAACGATCGCCAAGCACGATCTGCTTGACGCCGGTGACCATCATTTCCATCAGTCCGAAGCTCTGCTCGAAAGCAAGTGCAACCGATTCCACCGGCCCCACCGGAATAATATCGGGCTGCTGTGAATAGACACCCAGCCGCCCGATGCGCGATTCATTACCGAACCGATCGCTTTCCACGCTTTCGTCAATCACCACGGGCACAGTATTTTCCGCCCCGTCGCGCCGATAGGTGAGTTGCACTTCGCGCCCGGGATACATCATCACCAGCGCGCCGATATCGGAAAAATCGCTGATCGCCTTGCCATCGATCCGGGTTATCAGATCGCCTTGGCGGAGCCCCGCGTCACGCGCAGCGGAAATCTCTGCAAAGCCACCTATCTCGCTGTGGGTTTCAATCTTGCCATACGCCAGATTGAAGGACGCGAAGATTGCCACCGCCAGCAGCAGATTGGTTGCCGGGCCGGCAAACACGATCAGCGCACGCTGCCAAAGCGGCTTGCACTGAAAAGTATCGCTATCTGTGGGCGCACGCGGATCGGGCACGCTGGCCGGATTCATATCGCCTTTGAACTGGACATATCCGCCCAGCGGAATCAGTGCCAATCGCCAGCGCGTGCCGCGCCTGTCGGTCCAGCCCGTCAATTCCCTGCCGAAGCCGATTGAAAAGGCATCGGCCTTCACACCGAACCAGCGGCCGACGAGGTAATGCCCCAGTTCATGAACAGTTACCAGCGGGCCCAGCACCAGCAGGAAACCCAGGACCCACATCCAGAAAGGTGGTGATTCAAGCAATTAGGCTATCTCCAGCAGTTCACTCGCACGCACCCTTGCCTCGCGATCGACACCAAGAACGTCATCAAGGCATTGCGGCGCCGGAGCGCTATAGCGGTGAAGTGTGTCTTCCACCACTGCAGTAATGCGGGTGAACCCAATCTGACCGGCAAGGAAGGCCGCCACCGCCACTTCGTTGGCTGCATTGAGCGTTGCAGGCGCCCCTCCCCCCGCTTCGATCGCTTCGCGGGCCAGCCGCGTGGCGGGAAAGCGCGCTTCATCGGGTACGAAAAAGCTCAGCTCGCCAATCGTCGGCAAATCGAGCGGGGCCAGCGGCGTATCCATCCGCTGCGGCCAGGCAAGGCATGAGGCGATCGGCACGCGCATGTCGGACGGGCCGAGCTGCGCCAGTGTCGAGCCATCGCGATATTCGACCATCGAATGGATAACGCTCTGCGGGTGAACCACGATCCGCAAACGGTCCAGCCCGACAGGGAACAGATGATGCGCCTCGATGAATTCGAGCCCCTTGTTCATCATCGTTGCCGAATCGACGCTGATCTTGGCGCCCATGTCCCAATTGGGGTGAGCCACCGCCTGCTTGGGCGTTGCCGCTTCGAGCTGTTCGAACGACCAGGTGCGAAATGGCCCACCGCTCGCCGTTAGCGTGATGCGCGCAACATCTTCGATCCGGTTGCCCGCCAGGCACTGGAATATCGCATTGTGCTCGCTATCGACCGGCAGCAGCGTTGCCCCGTGCCGCGCGAGCGCAGCCGTCATGACGTCTCCGGCGGAAACCAGCGCTTCCTTGTTGGCGAGCGCCAAGGTGCCGCCCTGCTCGATCGCGGCCATCACCGGGGCAAGCCCGGCACATCCCATGATCGCCGCCACGGTGATATCGACGGGTCGTGCCGCCGCTTCGCACAGAGCCTGCGCTCCGCCAGCGGTTTCGATACCGCTCCCGGCCAATGCCTCGCGCAGTTCGGGCAAACAGCCCTCATCGCCGCAAATGGCCAGTTTCGCACCGAATTCGCGGGCCAGCCTTGCAAGGTCGGTGACATTTCCGTTGGCGGTCAGTGCCTCCACACGCCACGCCTCGCGATTGCGGCGGACAAGATCAAGCGTCTGCTCGCCCACAGAGCCGGTTGCGCCGAGGATGGTGAGAGTGCGGGTCATGGGTGCGCGCCAAACCACAGAAACAAGGTGACGATGGCCACCGGAAGCAGCCCGTCCACCCGGTCAAAAACGCCGCCGTGGCCGGGAATGAGGTTCGAGGAGTCCTTCACCCCTGCCTTGCGCTTTAGCCAACTCTCGAAGAAGTCGCCCGATTGCGCGACAACCGCCAAACCCGCCCCGATGCAAAGCGCAACCAGACCCATGGGCGAAAAAGCACGCTCACCCACATTGGAATAGAAAAAGGCGAGCGAAACCAGCCCTGCAGCCAGCATGCCGCCGCCCAGCCCCGCCCATGTCTTGGACGGGCTGATTTTCGGGGCGATCTTCGGGCCGCCGATTGTGCGACCGCTGAAATAGGCGCCGGTGTCGGTTGCCACCACCACCGCGATCACACCCAGAACCACTTCCACCGGCAGGATGATAAGCGAATAGGCCGCAGCCGCGATATAGGCCCCGCCCAGCAGCAATGCGGCGATCTTTGCCATGCGCCCCACGAATGCCTGCAAGGCCAGTCTGCCAAATTCGCTGACGCACAGCAGCGCCACAACCAGCGCAAAGAGATCGAACCACAGCCCGCCCAGCCACAGCGCCGTGCCCGCCACCGCAAGCATGACCGCCGCAGAAGCAACCCGCACCGGGAGGTCGGAGCTCTTTTTCGTGGCCTCAGCGCCCGCCAAAACGTCGCTCCCGCTGCGCGAAATCATCAAGCGCGTGGCTCAACATTTCAGGCGTGAAATCGGGCCACAGCGTATCGATAAAAAGCATCTCGGCATAGGCCGATTGCCACAGCAGGAAATTCGACAGGCGGATCTCGCCGCTGGTGCGGATCAGCAGGTCGAGCGGCGGCAAATCGGCGGTATCGAGATGCGCGGCAATGGACCGTTCGTTCACCTCGCCGATCGCTGCCGCCTTGGCCGCAGCGCGCGCAATTTCCTGTTGCGAGCCATAGTTCAGCGCCACCGCCAGCACCCGCGAGCCCTTGCTGGTCTTGTCCAGCGCATCCTCGAGCATTTCCACAATATCCGGCGCAAGTGCCTGCCAATCGCCGATAATCTTCAAGCGGACATCATTGGCAATGAATTCGGGCAGGTCAGATTTGATGAACTTGCGCATCAAATTCATCAGATCGCCGACCTCGTCGTCTGACCGCTTCCAGTTTTCGCTGCTGAAGGCATAAAGGGTCAGGCAGTCGAGCCCGGTATTGGCCAGGCTGCGCACCAGTTCGCGCACGGCCTCCACGCCGCGTTGGTGCCCGATCGAACGCGGCAGGCCGCGCCTTTTCGCCCAGCGGCCATTGCCATCCATGATGATGGCGACGTGACGCGCACGCCCGATTTCGTGTGAGGGCTTCTCGCCCATTAATTCCCTCCGGACATCCTGCCGCTCACTGGGTCAGGATTTCCTGTTCCTTCTTGGCCGCGGCCTCATCCGTCTCCGCAACATATTTATCGGTCAGTTTCTGGACGTCATCCTCGCTGCGTTTGCGATCGTCTTCGGAGATTTCCTTCTTCTTCTCATCCGTCTTGAGCGCTTCATTGGCATCGCGCCGCACGTTGCGGATCGCGATCTTGGCCTTTTCGGCATATTGCCCGGCCAGCTTGGCCAATTCCTTGCGGCGCTCCTCGGTAAGATCGGGAATGGGGAGGCGGATCGTCTGCCCGTCGATGATCGGGTTGAGACCAAGGTTGGCATGGGCAATGCCTTTCTCCACCGCGATCACGTTCGACTTGTCCCACACCTGCACGCTCAGCATGCGCGGTTCGGGGGCGGAGACGGTCGCCACCTGGCCCAGCGGCATCATCGCGCCATAAACTTCGCACACCACCGGATCGAGCAGGGTGGTGTTGGCGCGGCCGGTGCGCAGGCCACCAAGGTCGCTCTTGAGCGATTCCACGGCACCTTTCATCCGGCGTTCGATATCGGGCTTGTCATATTGCGGCATGGCTTAGGCTTCCTCTTGCACAATTGTCTGTACGCCGCTTCCGCTCAGCACGCGGGCGACATTGCCCTTTTCGCGGATCGAGAAGACGACGATCGGAATGGAATTTTCGCGGCACAGCGCAACGGCGGTGGCGTCCATCACCTTGAGATTGTCGGACAGCACCTGATCATAGCTGATGGTGTCGAACCGCTTCGCACCGGGGTTGTGCTTGGGATCGCTGTCATAAACCCCGTCAACGCTGGTGCCCTTGAGCAAGGCATCGCAGTTCATTTCCGCCGCTCGCAGCGCAGCGCCGGTATCTGTGGTGAAGAAGGGATTGCCGGTGCCCGCAGCAAAAATCACGATGCGGCCCTTTTGCAAATGCCGCTCCGCGCGGCGGCGGATATAGGGCTCGCACACGCTCGACATCGGGATCGCGGATTGAACCCGCGTCTGCACGCCCAGCTGCTCAAGCGCGTTCTGCATCGCCAGCGCGTTCATGACCGTGGCCAGCATGCCCATGTAATCGCCGGTTGTACGATCGAGCCCCTTGGCTGCAGCACTGATTCCGCGGAAGATATTACCGCCGCCGATCACCAGGCAAACTTCAAGGCCTGTTTCCTTCGCCGCCTTCACCTCTTCGGCGAGCCGGGCGACATAGGCGGGATCGATGCCGTACTCCTGCTCGCCCATCAGTACTTCGCCCGAAAGCTTCAGAAGGATGCGCTTGTATTGCTGTATCGGCATGAGCGATGAGAATCCGTCGGCTGGTTGTGGTTGGGAACTGCGAGGTTCCTTAGCGGCAAGCACCCTCTGGCGCAAAGAGAAAGGCGGCGCTAGTCTGCGGGATTAGCTGCCGGAAGCAAGTGGAGCAGCCCCTGCGTAAAGCCGCGCGGCGCCACCGAAAGATGATCCTCGCCCGCCAGCACTTCAGACTTCAGTTTGAGCCCGGGGTAAGCCTTGGCCTCAAGCAGTTCTGCGAAGCGGCGATTGTCGGCCACCATGTCGGCCTCCCGATTATAGCGGCGGTCGCCCGCGCGCACCGCCTCAAACTCTCCGACGTAAAGATAGACTGCCGCGGACAGATTGTCGCGCTGCGCGAGAAGCTGCGGCGTCTCCCGCAACAGGTGTCGCTTGTCATACCAGAATGAAGGACTTCCCAGAACGTATCCGCTGAACATGGCAGGATCCGTCATCAGGATCTGTGCGCCCAGCAAACCGCCATAGGAATGCCCGACATATATCCTGCGATCCGGGCGCGTCCGCAATTTCCCGTCAATGAAGGGCAGCACTGTATCGCGCAGATAGTCGCGATAGCGCAGCGACTCGCCATGCCGGGCATCAGCCGGGGCACCGACCGGTCCGTTGGGCGTTGGAGTATAGTCGCGGCGGCGGCTCTCCATGCCGCCCTGACCTTTGCCATAGGACAGGCCGACCAGGATGAATTCCTCCACCCGCGGGCCTTCGCCGTTCATCCTTCGTCCGATCAGGCGCAGCATGGGGAAGCCGTAATCGGCATCGGTGACGTAGACTGTGGGATAGGTCCGCGAAGAATCCTCACCATAACTGGCCGGCAGGCTGACAAACACCTGGTAAGGAATGCCGCTGGCCGGATCGGGAACGTCGAATACCTGTGTTCCGAGAATTTCGTAGGCTTGCCCATCGCCGCGCTGGCTAGGCACGCTGGCGAGAGAGCCGCCATCCGCCTGCGATGCCGGGGCCGCGGAACAGGCCGCAAGCATCGCCGCCCCAACCAATATCATTTTGTAAAAAGGCATGAATCCCCGATCCGGATGTGATCTGTTGTGGCGCCGCTTAGCCGCCAGTTGCAGGGCAAACAAGTGATGACAGGGGCTCAATCGGCAGTAATCCTGACCAGCAGTGACTTGACTGCGTTGGCTTGATCTTGCCCGATCCGCTGGGCAATCTTTCGCTCCAGGACTGCGATGTAAGCGTCGCCGGCAGATTTCTGAACCTTGCGGCCCTTGGCGGTCAGCGTAATCAGCCTGGCCCTGCCATCATCGTTGGACACGGTACGCTCGGCCAACCCCTTGCGTACGAGCCGATCGACTAGCCGGGAAAGCTGGTATTGCCTGAGCAAGGTGCGCTCCTCGATTTCCCAGTGGGTCAATGGCCGCGCTGCACGCCTAAGTTCGAGCAGAACGTCATATTCCTCAAGTGAGGCAATCCCGTGCGGCTTCAGTGCCCGCTCCGCTTCGGCGCGAATGCCCTGATAGGCCCGCACGATTGCTGGCCAAACTGAAACAGCATCGAAATTGTTCATGCCTGCCCTCTGCCAGTGCCCGGCCCCTTGTTCCCCCAAGGATTGTATTTATATGCATCTGCATGTAAATACAATGAGGTCACAACATGCGCCTGATCAGCCACAATCTATGTCCTTATGTCCAGCGTGCGGTTATTGTGATGCTGGAAGCAGGTGTGCCGTTTGAACGCGTGGACATCGACTTATCCAACAAGCCGGAATGGTTTCAGGAAATCTCACCGCTTGGCAAGACACCCGTGCTCGACTTGGGCGGAACAGTTCTGTTCGAGAGTCAGGTGATTGCCGAATATCTCTATGAAACCAGAGCGCGCCACATTCACCCGACCGATCCGCAGGAAAGGGCCCGCCAACGCAGCTGGATCGAGTTCGGATCAAGCACATTGAATGCGATCGCAGGTCTCTACAATGCGGCAGACGAAGTCGCATTCGAGGCGAAGCGACGGGAAATCAGCACCAAACTTGAGCGGCTTGAGGTCGAAATCGAGGGACCATATTTCGAAGGCGAAAGCTTCCGGCTCATCGACGGCGTGTGGGCCACAGTGATACGATATTTCGATGTAATGGAACAAAGTCTGCCGCTTGAACTTGCAGACGGACTTCCGCGTTTCGCTGCGTGGCGAAAGCTTATCATGCTGCGGCCGTCTGTGCGGGCTGCCGTCTCAGATCAATATCCCGAAATGTTACGGTCGTTCTTGCACCGCCGCGGCTCATACATTTCACAATTCTTTGCCTAGGGTCAGGACTCATCAAGCCCATGGCCGTAACTTGGACCAGACTATTCGTTGAGGATGCAAAAACAGAGCAGCCGCCTGCACCCTGGTACAAGCGGCTGCTAAATTGTCGGCAATGGAAAGTGGTAGTTAGCCAGCGACGGCAGCAGCCACTTCGGCGGCGAAATCGCTTTCTTCCTTCTCGATGCCTTCGCCAAGCTGGAAGCGGACGTAATCCTTGAGCACGATCTCCGTGCCAGCGTCCTTGCCGGCCTTGGCAACCACATCCGCAATCAGGGTCTTGTTGTCCATTACGAAAACCTGGCTGAGCAGCGCGTTTTCCTTGGCGAACTTCTTCACCGCACCTTCAACCATCTTTTCCTGAACTTCGGCAGGCTTGCCGCTTTCGGCTGCCTTTTCCGCCGCGATCTTGCGCTCACGCTCGATCACCTCCGCGTCAAGGCTATCTGCATCAAGCGCCATCGGGAATGCGGCTGCGATGTGCATAGCCAGCTGCTTGCCCAGCGGTTCGAGCACATCGGCCGAAGCCGCGCTTTCGAGCGCAACCAGCACGCCGATCTTGCCCAGGCCTTCGCCAGCGGCATTGTGCATGTAAGGCACGACCACGCCCTGCAACACGGCCACGCTCTTCATGCGCCGGACCTGCTGGTTCTCGCCAATGGTGGCGATATTACCGGTCAGCTTCTCGCCAACGGTGCCGCCATCGGGATAGGCTGATGCCTTGAGTGCTTCGGCATCGTCCGCATCAAGCGCAAGCGCGACTGCAGTGGTCTTGCGCACGAAATCCTGGAACTGTTCGTTCTTGGCGACGAAATCGGTTTCAGAATTGACTTCGACAGCCACGCCCCTGGTGCCCGCAACGGCCACGCCAACCAGCCCTTCGGCGGCGGTGCGGCTCGATTTCTTCTGCGCAGTGGCAAGCCCCTTGGCGCGCAAGCCATCAATCGCGGCCTCGATATCGCCGTTTGCTTCCTCAAGCGCCTTCTTGGCGTCCATCATGCCCGCGCCGGTCTTCTCGCGCAGGGCCTTCACATCAGCGGCAGTGAATGCAGCCATGGTGATTTCCTTCTCAAATGTTTGGGCACCGGCCCGGGGGGAGTTGGACCGGTGCGCTAGGTCTGGATTGTGACAGGCCGATTGCGGCCCATCGCCGCAAATCAGGCGTCGGCTTCAACCGGCGGCTGTTCCATGGCGCCGAAATCGGCACCCGAATCCGCCACGGCACCGCCACGGCCCGCGATCGCGGCACCGGCAACGGCATCGCAATAGAGGCGCACAGCGCGGGCAGCATCGTCATTGCCGGGGATCGGGAATGCGATGCCGTTGGGGTCGACATTGGTATCGAGCACTGCGATCACCGGAATGCCGAGCACAGCGGCTTCCTTGATCGCAAGATCTTCCTTGTTGGCATCGATCACGAACATCACGTCGGGAATGCCGCCCATGTCGCGGATGCCGCCGAGCGACAGCTCAAGCTTGTCACGTTCGCGGGTAAGCTGGAGGACTTCCTTCTTGGTAAAGCCGCTGGTGTCGCCCGAAAGCTGCTCTTCCAGCGTCTTCAAACGCTTGATCGATCCGGAAATCGTCTTCCAGTTGGTGAGCATGCCGCCCAGCCAGCGGTGGTTGACGAAGTGCTGGCCTGAAGTACGCGCAGCCTGCGCGATCGCCTCTTGCGCCTGGCGCTTGGTGCCCACGAACAGCACCTTGCCGCCCGCACGGACGGTTTGCTCAACGAAGTCCAGCGCGCGCGCGAACAGCGGCACGGTCTGCGACAGGTCGATGATGTGAACACCGTTGCGGGCGCCGAAGATATACGGCTTCATCCGCGGGTTCCAGCGGTGGGTCTGATGGCCGAAGTGCGCCCCGGCCTCGATCAATTGCTGCATGGTGACGGTAGGAGCCGCCATAATCAAATTCCTTTCCGGTTATGCCTCTGGAGAGCTGGAACCTGTTTTGCGGCGTTTCCCGCGTCAGGCACCGGTATGTGTGCTCACCATGTGGATTTGCCCGCCTGCAGGAAGGCCCATTGCCTTTCTCCTAGCGAACGTCGCGCGCCCTAGCCGCCCTATCGCCAAAAATCCAGCCTGATTCGCCAAAATTCGTACTTCGCCCGATTTTCAGGCTTGACACGTCGGAACAAATAGAGAACTTCACGCAGAGAACAAACATGGTACACCGCTGCAGTCACAGCTCCACTTTGAGGTCAGGTGAAGGCAGGACACCGAGGAGACACGACCATGCTGAGCTTTGCGTTAACCGCCCTTTTTGCGACATGCGGGATTGCCGCGCTGACATCGCTCGCCGATAGCGCGGTCAAGCTGCGCCATGCCTGGGCAGCAATCAGGCGCGAACTCGCCCGCGAGCAAACGGCGCCCACCCCGCTCAACGATTCTGCCGTGGTGGTGTTGCACCATGCGCCCGGGGCCGCCCGGCGCGCGCTAACGCGCTTGCCGTTGCCGTCTGACTCTGGCGTATTTGATCAGGGCCCACGGCATCAGCGCAAGATAGATCACGCAGATCCCCGCCAGTGTCCACCACGGTTCTTGCAACAAGGCACCGAATGCCAGGGCAAAAACGGCAATGACTTCCAGCCGGATGCTGCGCCGCGGACGGATCGATTTCCAGCTGAATGTGGCAACGTTCGAAATCATCATCACCCCGACCGCCGCCAGCCAGATCGATACGAACACCGGGTTGCGAAATTCGACTATGTCGGTCGCGCTCCAGAGATAGAACGGCAGGAAAGCCAGCCCGGCCCCGACCGGGGCAGGCACCCCGGTAAGGAAACCGGCAGATTTGTGCGGCTGGTCATCAGTATCGATCTGGGCGTTGAAACGCGCCAGCCGCAGCGCCGCGCAAATCGCGAAGGCGAGCGAAGCAAACCAGCCAAGACGCGGCAGATCCTGAATCGACCAGAGGTAAAGGATCAACGCGGGCGCGACACCGAAAGAGAGCGAGTCAGCCAGGCTGTCGAGTTCGGCCCCGAAACGCGATTGCGCCTTGAGAAGCCGCGCAATGCGCCCGTCGATCCCGTCAAGCAACCCTGCCAGGATTATGGCATAAACCGCCATGTTCCATTGGCCCGCCATTGCGAAGCGGATTCCGGTAAGCCCTGCAGCCAGCGCGGCAGCAGTGATCGCATTGGGCAGCAGCGCGCGCAGCGAAAGTCCGCCTCTGGTCGTGCCGACGGGAACTTCATCTTCGGTGGCCTTGGGGCCAACGCGCGCCGATCCAGCAGCCACGCTGTCTTCGCGCGGCTCGTCAATCACTGCGAAATACCTTCAAGCAGCTTCTGAGTACCGAGTTCGGCCAGGACGGTCTCGCCCGCAATTACCTTCTGCCCCATCAGCACCTTCGGTGAGGTGCCCAGCGGCAGATAGACGTCAACCCGGCTACCAAAACGGATCAGCCCGACGCGCTGGCCGCTCGCCACGATGTCGCCAGGCTTCACGAAGGGCACTATCCGCCGCGCCACCAGCCCGGCGATCTGCGTGAAGCCGATTTTCAATCCGTCTTGCCGCTGGATAAGCAAGTGCTGCCGTTCGTTCTCTTCACTCGCCTTGTCGAGATCGGCATTCATGAATTTGCCGGGTATATAGACAAGCCGCTCGACCGTTCCGCCAATCGGGGCGCGGTTGATGTGCACATCAAACACGCTCATGAAGATGGAAATGCGCGTCACCGGCCCATCCGGCAGGCCCGGCGCGCCCGAGCCATCCTCTACCCGCAGCTCTGCCGGCGGCTCGACTTCAGTGATCATCGAAACGAGCCCGTCCGCTGGCGCGACAATCACATTGTCGCCCTGCGGCACCACCCGTTCGGGATCGCGGAAGAAAGCGAACACCCCCGCAGAAAGCAGCAGCATTGGCCAACCGATGATTTCCCAATCGAGCAGAATCAGCGGGATGAGGCTCAACCCCACCGCGATCAATCCGAACTTGCGCCCTTCAGGGTGGATCGCCGGCCAGCTCCAGCTGACATCGCCGCGACCCTTGTTATCTAGAATTTCTCCAGCCATGCCCCGCATCTAGGGCCTGCTGCCTGACGCTGCAAGCGAAGCCTTTGCCTCCCGCTCAGGCCGCCTTGCGCACGAATACCGTCCCCGCAGAATAGCCTGCGCCAAAGCTGCAGATCAGCCCCGTGTCGCCCGGCCTCATGTCATCGCTATGCTTGTGGAAAGCGATGATCGAGCCAGCGCTGGAGGTATTGCCATAGGTATCAAGCACGGTGGGGCTTTCATCTTCGCTCGCCTCATGCCCCAGAACCCGGTGTGAAATCAGCCGGTTCATCCCGGCATTGGCCTGGTGCAGCCACAACCTCCGCAGCGCATGCAGATCGATTTCGAGCCGCTGCGCCTCTTCGACAATCATCTGCGCCACCATCGGCACCACTTCCTTGAACACCTTGCGCCCTTCCTGAACGAAGAGCTTGTCTGGCGCGCCTTCGCTTTCAGGGTGCGCCCGGTTGAGGAAGCCGAAATTGTTGCGGATGTTGTTGGAGAATACGGTTTTCAGCCTTGTGCCAAGAATGTCCCAATGTTGTGCCGGCGCGATCGCAGCATCTTCAACCAGCACAGCCGTTGCCACGTCACCGAAGATAAAATGGCTGTCGCGATCACGCCAGTTGAGATGGCCAGAGGTGATTTCCGGGCTCACCACCAGCACGCTTTTCGCATTGCCTGCGCGAATATAGTCCGCCGCTGTCTGGATCCCGAAGGTCGCCGAGGAGCAGGCCACATTCATGTCGAAACCGAAGCCATCGATTCCCAGCGCGTCTTGAATCTCTATCGCCATTGCCGGATATGGCCGCTGCATATTCGAGGCTGCGCACAGCACGGCATCGACATCTTTCGCATCCCGCCCCGCCCGTTCAAGCGCCTGCCGTGCAGCATTCACGCCGATCTCGGCCATGATCGATAGCTCATCATTGCCGCGTTCTCTCCAGCGCGGCGCCATGATTTTCGGATCGAGCACCGGTTCTTTCGCGACCACATGGCGCGCCTTGATTCCGCTGGCCTTTTCGATGAATTCAACCGAACTGGGCGCCAGAGCCTCTATCTCGCCCGCCGCGATCGCATCTGCGTGTTTGGCGTTAAAACGATCGACATAGGCATTGAAGCTGGCAACCAGCTCTTCATTGGTGATGACATCCTCTGGCGTGAACAGGCCAGTCGAGGAAATGACGGGGCGGTACGACATCTGCATGGCGTGGATGGTTAATCCTGCGCGGTCCAATCGGCAAGCCGCGAATGCTCGAGCCACCGCCATGGCAGCGGCGTGTATCTCACATTCGCGAAGAGTGGTGGACAGGGCTGGATTCGAACCAGCGTACGCTTGCGCGGGCAGATTTACAGTCTGCTGCCTTTAACCACTCGGCCACCTGTCCACACCATTCTTGCGGAAAAATAAGGGCCAGATGTGTGGCCCCGCTTGCCGAGAGGCGCCCCTTTGGCGAAGCGGCGCTTGCCTGTCAATGGTGCTGCTGGCAGGGGAGCGGATAGGCAGCACTTTATGGAGATCGGCAATGGCCAAGGGCGAGCGCAAACGCGCGCTCAGAGGACGGGCGGGAAGAATGAAGGGCGGGCGCGGTTCGGGCCGCGCCAGCACCGGGAATGTACGCCTGTGGGGACGCCACGCGGTCGAAGCCGCGCTCAAGAATCCTGAGCGCCAGCATCGCAAGCTCTGGGCAACGCGCGAGGGGATCGACACTCTCGACGGCGAGCTGCCGCCCGATTTCCCGATTGAATATGCCGATGTGCATGACCTTGCCCGGTTGGTGGCGAAGGACGCCCCACATCAAGGCCTGGTGCTCGAATGCGGGCCGCTGGAGGATGTCTTCCTGGATGAAGTAATGGACCGCGAGGCCGCGCGTCCTCTGGTGATCCTTGACCAGGTTACCGATCCGCACAATGTCGGCGCCATCCTGCGTTCTGCCGCGGCCTTCGGCGCGGCGGCGATCGTGACGCAGGACCGGCATGCACCGCCCGAATCGGGCGTGGTTGCCAAATCGGCTTCGGGTGCGCTGGAAGTGGTTCCCTGGGTGCGCGTGGTGAACCTGGCCCGCGCACTGGAGGAAATTGCCGAAGCCGGATACTGGCGCATCGGCCTGACGGGACATGCCGAGGCAACACTTGCAGAAGCGCTGCCTGCCGGCCCGGTGGCGCTGGTGCTGGGCGCGGAGGGTGCCGGCATGAGGCAAAATATCGAGGCGCATTGCGATGCGCTCGCCAGGCTGCCGATCACTCGCGCTGTCGAAAGCCTCAATGTTTCCAATGCCGCCGCAATTGCGCTTTATGCAGTGGCAACGCGATCAAGCTGACACGCCCGAAAGGAACCGCCCATGAATGTCCCCAGCCCAATGTGCTCAGCTGCCGCCGCAATACTGGCGGCGTTTGCGCTGATGCTCACGGGATGCTTCGTCACTCCCGGCAAGTTCACGTCCGAACTGGCGCTTGATCGGAATGGCTCGTTCAGTTTCAGCTATGAAGGCGAGATATTTTTTCTTGGCCTCAGCAAGCTGGCGCAGATGGATGCGGTCAACAAAGAGTTTGAAGCAGATGCTTGCTTCGATGACGAATTCGAACAGCGCGAATGCACACTCAGCGAAATCGAGGAACAGCGCGCGGAATGGGAAGCGCAAGCCGGGGAGCGTGCGGCCAAGGCACAAAAGGAGGCGCAGCAGATGGCGCAGCTGATGGGCGGGATCGATCCGACCGATCCCGAAGCGGCTGAGGAACTGCGCACGCTGCTGTTACGCCACAGGGGCTGGAGCCGGGTCGAGCACAAGGGCGACGGAGTGTTCGACGTCAGCTATTCGGTATCGGGCCAGCTGACTCACGACATGATGTTCCCGGTGATAGAGGGATTCCCCCCGGCCAATCTGTTCGTCGAGGTGGTCCTGCGCGATGACAATGTGGTGCGAGTGATCGCCCCGGCATTTTCGGCACAGGGCGAAGCCAACCCGATGAGTTCGATGATGGGCGGCATGGCCGGGCTGGTGGCCATGGGCGGATCGAAGGGAAAGACCGACGAGCTGCCCAATCTGCCGACTATGGATGGTACCTTCACCATCGTCACCAACGGCCAGATCCTGGCCAATAATACCGATGAGGGCCCAGCCCGCGGCGTGGACGCTTCGCGATTGGTATGGAAAGTCGACCAGCGCAGCCTGGCCGCTCCAACCGCATTGATCAAGCTCGGCAACTGAGCGCCGCGCGCCGGGCAGGCAAAAGAAAACCCCGCCAGGCTAACCTGCGGGGCATTCTTCAAAAATCGGCGCAGCGGCCTTTACCGCAAGCTGCGCCGCCAGATCAATTGACCGCGTCCTTCAGGCCCTTGCCAGCCTTGAACTTTGGCTGATTGGATGCCTTGATCGTCATCGGCTCGCCGGTGCGCGGGTTGCGCCCGGTCGAAGCCTTGCGCTTCGCGACAGAAAAAGTGCCAAAGCCGACCAGCCGGACTTCATCACCGCCAGACAGGGCCGAAGTAATGGTATCGAACACGCCCTCTATCGCGCTCGAAGCATCGCTCTTGGACAGGCCGCTGGCATCGGCAACCGCGCTGATCAGATCATTCTTATTCATTATGGAAATCCCCCGGAACTCGACTGTGGATTTTTGACAGGCTCAAGGCCACTTCGAAAGCGCACAAATTGAGACGTTTTTGGCGGGGCTGTCAAAGGCAAATCGCGCAGAAATGCGTCGTTTCTGGAGAATTCACGGCCAATTTCGATGAACCGTTGGGAACGGCTCGCGAACACCTGCAAATTAACCTTGTCAGATCGCGGCGATGCGAGTGCAGGCGACGCCGAGTCGCTGCACCGCACCATCGAATGCCGTCTGGCATCCAGCCCCTGATCAATGCGCTGTGGGGTGTCCTTCGCCGCTGATACCGCTTGGCGCGGGCTGGCTGGCAAGATCGTCAGCCTCGCTCCATTCGATCGCTTCGAGCGGCTCGGTCAGCGCCAGTTCCAGCACTGCATCGACATGGCTGACCGGAATAATCTCCAGCCCTTCCTTCACATTGTCGGGAATCTCGGCCAGATCCTTCACATTCTCTTCCGGGATGAGCACCGTCTTGATTCCGCCGCGCAATGCCGCGAGCAGCTTTTCCTTGAGCCCGCCAATCGCCAGCACCCTTCCGCGCAATGTTACCTCGCCGGTCATCGCAATGTCGGGGCGCACGGCGATGCCGGTGAGAGCAGACACTATCGATGTCACCATGCCGATGCCCGCGCTCGGCCCATCCTTGGGCACCGCGCCTTCAGGCAGGTGGATGTGGATGTTTCGGCGCTGGAACAGCGAGGGCTTAATGCCATAGGCAGGAGCGCGCGCCTTTACGAAGCTGAATGCAGCCGCGATGCTTTCGCTCATGACCTCGCCCAGCTTGCCGGTTGACTTGATCTCACCCTTGCCCGGCGTGGTCACACTTTCGATGGTCAGCAACTCGCCGCCCACCGAAGTCCAGGCCAGCCCGGTTACCGCGCCAACTTGCGCCTCCTCTTCGGAAACGCCGTGCTTGAACTTGCGCACCCCGGCAAAGTCGCCAAGGTTTTCCGGCGTGATGGTGACGCTGGTCGCTTCCTTCTCCAGGATCTTTCGCAGGCTCTTGCGCGCCAGCCGCGCAATCTCGCGTTCCAGCGTGCGCACCCCGGCCTCGCGCGTGTAATAGCGGATCAGATCCCGCAGGCCTTCCTCGGTCAGCTCGAATTCGCCCTTCTTGAGCCCGTGGGCTTCGATCTGCTTGGCGATCAGGTGACGCTTGGCGATTTCGACCTTCTCGTCTTCGGTATAGCCTTCGAGCCGGATGATCTCCATCCGGTCAAGCAGCGGCTGCGGCAGGTTGAGGCTGTTCGCCGTAGTGACGAACATCACGTCGGACAGGTCAAGATCAAGCTCGAGATAATGGTCCTGGAACGCGCTGTTCTGTTCTGGATCGAGCACTTCAAGCAGCGCCGAAGCGGGATCGCCGCGGAAATCCTGCCCCAGCTTGTCGATTTCATCGAGCAGAAACAGCGGGTTCGAGGTGCCAACCTTCTTGAGGTTGCTCACGATCTTGCCCGGCATCGATCCAATATAGGTGCGGCGATGGCCGCGAATTTCGGCTTCGTCGCGCACCCCGCCCAATGACTGGCGCACGAACTTGCGCCCCGTTGCGCGGGCGATCGACTGGCCAAGCGAGGTTTTGCCTACGCCCGGTGGGCCCACCAGGCACAGGATGGGGCCTTTGAGCCTGTTGGTGCGCGCCTGCACCGCAAGATATTCGATGATCCGTTCCTTGACCTTTTCCAGGCCATAGTGATCGGCATCGAGAATTTCCTGCGCCTTGCCGATATCTTTCTTCAGGCGGCTTTTCTTGCCCCACGGCAAGCCAAGCAGCACATCTAGATAATTGCGGATCACGGTTGCTTCGGCGCTCATCGGCTGCATGCTTTTGAGCTTCTTGAGTTCGGCCTTGGCTTTCGTCCGCGCTTCCTTTGAAAGCTTGGCCTTTTCGATCTTTTCGGTGAGTTCGCTCAGCTCATCAACGTCCTCGCCATTACCCCCGCCCAGTTCGTTCTGAATCGCCTTGAGCTGTTCGTTGAGGTAATATTCGCGCTGGGTTTTCTCCATCTGGCGCTTCACCCGGCCGCGGATCTTGCGTTCGACCTGCAGCACCGAAAGTTCGCCCTCCATGAAGGACATGACCATTTCGAGCCGCTTGAGCGGGTTCGTTTCCGTCAGCAGCGCCTGCTTGTCTGACACCTTGGCGCTGATCCCGGCAGAAATGGTATCGGCCAGTTCACCTGCATCGTCGATATCGCCAATATCGCTTGCGACATCGTCACCCAGATTCTTGTTGAGTTTGGCATATTCGCCGAATTGTTCTGCCACCTGGCGCATCAGGGCGGTAACTTCGCTGCCTGAAACCGTCTCGCTCTCAAGCATCGAGACGTCTGCCACTACATGGTCCTGCCCGGCACGCAGAGCGTGGACGCGGGCACGGGCCGTGCCTTCGACCAGCACACGAACCGTTCCATCAGGCAGCTTCAGCAGCTGGAGCACCTGCGCAACAACACCAATGTCATACAGATCATCGGTTTCGGGATCGTCGCATCCCGGATCAAGCTGGGCAAGCAGGAAGATGTCCTTGCTGGCCTCCATTGCGGCTTCGAGGGCGGCGACCGATTTGTCCCGTCCGACAAACAGCGGCACGACCATGCCGGGAAACACAACGATGTCGCGCAGCGGAAGAAGAGGGTATTCTTGAGTCATATATGTCCGTGGCAGCCATTGGGGCCTGCCTTTGCCGTGAATATGGGTAGCCGGGTCGCGGCTCGCAATGGGGCGCAGCACTGCAACTGTGGATGGGGCGTACCCGGCGCAATTCCTGCCGCTGCCCGGTCAGCCGGGCGGAGTGCGCCCACCGTGTGCATCGAGGATTTCGCGCGCGCGCGCCCTGTCGGCATCCGGGTGCATGACATCGACCGAAACGAACACTTTCCCGCGCTGGATCTGGCGGTCATAGAAGGCGGCGGACACCCCGTCGACATCATGATCGGTCAGCATCTTGGCGATTGCCCCTCCGGTCGCGCCGATTATGCCGCTGATCGAAGCGATCGAGCTGATCGCAGAGCCCGTGATCGCACCGGCCGCCGCCACTGCTCCCACGCCTGGCACGAGCAGGACAGCCAGCCCCAGCAGCGCGCCTGCGACACCGCTGCCAGCGATAACCCCGGTAATGTCCAGTGTGCGGTGCCCTTCGGGCCACTTGGCTTCAGGGTCGCTGAAGTGGCTCGCCCGGCACAGCAGCGAGATCGACTGCCGCGGAAACCCGCCCGCACACAAATCGGCAATCGCTGCCTCGGCCCGTTCGCGGTCGTCGAAAATGGCGGTGACAACATGTTCGCGCGCCGCCTGTTCGCGTCGCAGCGCAGCCTCGAATTCGCTGGCGAACCGCACCCGGTCGCTCTCGGAACGGAACACGATCCGCAATCCCGCCGTTTCATGCAGCCGCTGAACACTGGGCGAATCCGTAGGCTGGAACAACGTCCGCAGCAGCATGTCGGTGGTGGTCGGCCGCAGGAGCTGGTTGGTGCCGCGGTTGATCCATTCCACCGATTGCGGCCGTGGGTGGCTGGCCGCGATATAGTTCACGGCGGTCAGTTCTTCGGCCCTTATGACAAAGGCCGGACCAGGATTCGCTTGCCCGCCCAAGCCCTAGTCGCGGAAGCCGGGATCCACCCGATCCAGCTTGCGGAGCAGCGCTGGCCAGGCAAGCGCATTGGCAACCATTCCAATTCCGGCAGGCGGCGTCTGCGCCTTGACCTTTTCCGGCGTTCCCTGCGGCGGATTGTGCAGCCCGTCACGCCCGGCAGCGAGCATCTTGACCTGCGCATCACAGGCCCGCTCAAGGAAATAGAGCCGCAAGAAACATTCGCCCACGGTCTTGCCGATTGCCAGCGTGCCATGGTTACGCAGGATCATGACGTGCTTGTCCCCCATGTCCTCAACCAGTCGTTCGCGTTCTTCAAGATCGGTCGCGATGCCTTCATACTCGTGATAGGCGATGTCGGAGCGCGCGATCATGCTGGTCTGCGTATGCTCCATCAGCCCGTCGGCCATGGCGCTGACTGCCTGCCCGGCGGGAGTATGAAGATGCATCACCGCATGCGCATCCTCACAATTCATGTGCAGGGCGGAATGGATCGTAAAACCGGCCGGATTGACCGGATGCGAGGTGGGGATAACCGGCTGCCCCTCGACATCGATCTTGACTAGCGAGGACGCGGTGATTTCCTCAAACATCATGTCATAGGGATTGATCAGGAAGTGGTGTTCCGGCCCCGGCACACGGGCCGAAAGATGGGTGAAGATCAGATCATCCCAGCCATACAGCGCAACCAGGCGATAGGCAGCGGCAAGATCAACCCGAACCTGCCATTCCTCGTCGCTGACCTGCGCGCGGATATCCGCATCCGAACCAGAACCATTGTCATTCATCAAAGTTGCCATCGTATCAACTCCCCGATCTCTGTTCGCCAGGTTTATAGCACAGTCGCGCTCAGCCCATGCCTGGCAAATTGAATCCCGGCGGCAGGCCCATCCCGCCCTGAATCTTCTGCATTTCCTCGTTCGATACGCGATCCGCCTTGTCGCGCGCATCGTTGAAGGCTGCGGTGACCAGATCCTCGACCATTTGCTTCTCTTCCGGCTTCATCAGGCTTTCGTCGATCGTCACGCCCAGAATACGGCCCTTGGCGCTGGCCCTTACTTTCGCCAGCCCGCCGCCAGCCTGCCCTTCGACCTCAATCGAATCGAGCTTGGCCTGCATTTCGTTCATCTGGGTCTGGATCGTTTCGGCTGCCTTTTGCGCGGCCTGGATCATCTCTTCCATCGATTTCATTGGGGGTTACCTACTCCATTTGCTTCCACCGGCCCGGGCGATATTCTCGCCCTCACTCAGCAGTTCCGCATCGGGGAACGCTTCAAAAGCGGCCTTGACCAGCGGATGTTCCCGAATTTGTTCTTCACGGGCAAGTTTTGCGGCCTGTTCCTGCTCGCGCAAGGTGGGGGATGCCTCGCCTTCGCCGCGCTCAACCTGCCAGCGCTGGCCGGTCAGCCGGAACAGGCAATCGCGCAGTTCGGGGCCGGGATCTTCGGCCAGTCCCTCGGCGATCTGGTAAACAAGCCGCCCTGCCCCAAGCTCGACCACGCGCATCCAGTCACGCATGAGCTGCGCCAAACGCAATTGCCCGCTGTCTTCAACCTGCTGCACAAGCCCGGCCCAATCCGCCGCCTCCGAATGCGCCCCCTCACCGGGAGCAGAGCCGGCCGGTTGCGATTCCGAAATGCTTGCAGCGGGGGCAACGCCGCGTTCGACCAATGCTTCGATCTGCTTCGCCAATTTGCCCGGATCGGGCATGTCGGCTGCGTGCATCACCCGCAGCAGCGCCATTTGCGCCGAAACCAGCGGATCGGGCGCCTGGCGCACTTCCTCATGACCCTTCAGCAGCAATTGCCACAGGCGGTGAAGCTGCGGTGCTGACAGGCGCTGCGCAAATTCACCCAGCGCCGCCCGCTCCTCGGATGACGGGGCATCGGGTTCCGCCCCCGAGACCTGCGCCAAGGTGATGCGGTGGATCAGATCCATCAAACCGCGCATGAGGGCGATGGGCTCAACCCCCAGCGCATATTGTTCCTCCACCGCATCGAGCAGCGCCTTGGCATCGCCGCCGAGCAGGTGCCCAAGCAAGCGCCGCTGAGCGCTCTTGTCGGCCAGGCCAAGCATGTCGCGCACCCGCGCCGCAGTAACCTTGCCCCCGTCCCCCATATCGGCATGGGCTATCGCTTGGTCGAGGATCGAAAGGCCGTCACGCACCGATCCTTCGGCAGCATTGGCGATGATGTGTAACGCCTCTGCCTCTGCTTCGACCCCTTCCTTGTCGCAAATCAGGGCGAAATGCTGTTGCAGCAGTTCGGACGGGATCCGGCGCAGGTCGAAACGCTGGGTGCGGCTCAGCACCGTGACCGGCAGCTTCTCCACCTCTGTGGTGGCAAAAAGGAATTTCACATGCGCGGGCGGCTCTTCCAGCGTCTTGAGCAAGGCGTTGAAGGCATTGCGGCTGAGCATGTGGACTTCGTCGATGATGTAAATCTTGTAACGCGCCGAAACCGCCGAATAGCGCACCGCCTCGATGATCTCGCGCACATCGTCCACGCCGGTGTGGCTGGCAGCATCCATCTCGATCACATCGATATGGCGCCCTTCAGCAATGGCGATGCACGGCTCGCACTTGCCACAAGGATCGATCGTGGGTCCGCCCTGCCCGTCTGGCCCGACGCAGTTCAATGCCTTGGCAATCAGCCGCGCGGTCGAGGTCTTGCCCACCCCGCGCACGCCGGTCATCAGGAAGGCATGTGCCAGCCGGTCACGCTCGATCGCATTGGCCAGCGTGCGCACCATCGCATCCTGCCCGATCAGCTCGCTGAATGTCTGCGGGCGGTATTTGCGCGCCAGCACACGATAGGGCTGGCTCACGGAAGGTGCGGCCGGCTCGGATTCTGCCGCAGTTACTACACCCGGCTCTGGCGCCGAAGCCGGAGCGGGATCGCCAAACATGGCCGACTGGCCAGCTGCCTCGAGTTCGGCGGCGCTCGCCTTCTCGTCCTCCTGCTCCTGATCCCAGGGCGGGGTATCCGAATTATCCGGTGAATCACCCATGCCTGCTTGCTACGCGCTTGGCGCAGCATTGTCATGCCATCGGACTGCATAAATGCATGGAAAAGGAGCCGGACGTTCTTGCTGAAGAACGGCACCGGCGCAAAAAGCTAAAGGAGCCGGCCGACCCGCTGCCATCCACCTGGGCTGCTTCCTTCCGGACCTGACCCGGTGAGCGGACGCGAACGTCCGACCGACTCCCAGGGCGCATATGGCCGGATGTGAGGCGGATTTCAAGTCACTCGTCATTGCGAGCGCAGCGAGACGAAGTCGGCCAAAGGCCAACCAATCCATGGCCCGTAATGGATTGCCGCGTCGCCCTATCGGGCTCCTCGCAATGACGGGCCTTTACCGGAAATTATCAGCGTAGGCTTGCAGTTTCAGCGCCTTGGGCGGCGTCGCATGGACACGCGCCGCGATGCCGTATTTCTCGGCATAAGCCCTGGCCGCATCCTTGCTCGGAAAGGTCAGCGAAACCTGCGCCTGCGTATCGCCGCTGCCGGTCCAGCCCATCAGCGGATCGGGGCGCCGCGCTTCGGATTGCTCGAATTCGAGCACCCATTCCTGCGTGCGCGCCTTGCCTGACTGCATGGCGTTCTTCGGTCTCTGATAGATTCTCGCGCTCATTTCTGTCGTGTCCCTCAATCGCCGGGCGGCGGACATCCGTCCGCCTTGGCTCCGGCCTAACCGGCCGACGCGCAGTCGCGCTTGCGGTCCGACTACGTCGTACCCGAGACCCCCTAATTCAACTCTCGCTGCGATTGAAGGCGTTTTTGGTCTTGAGGCTGGGTTTTTCCGCCCATGGCTCATCCGGCCAGCGATGTTTGGGATAGCGACCCTTCATGTCCTTTTTCACATCTGCCCAGCTGCCGCGCCAGAAACCCGGCAGATCGCGGGTCGACTGGATCGGGCGGCCTGCCGGGCTGGTAAGCTTGAGCAACAGCGGCATATCCCCCACCATCGGGTGCCGGTCTAGCCCGAACAGCGCCTGCACTCGCACCTCTGCACTGGGCGCATCCTCGCCCGCATAGTCGATTGGATGGTGCGTACCGGCTGGCGACCTAAATTCGCGCGGCGCCGCACGATCGAGCCGCTGGCGGTCATCCCAGTCGAGCTGGCCCAGAACGGCGTCAATGATCCTGCCGCGCGGCAGGTCGAGGTCGCGCCGCCCGTCCAGCAAGGGGCGCAGCCAGACCGGGGCATTGGGTCGCAGAATTTCGAGATCAAGCGCCCGGATGCCTGCAAAATCACCGCGCGCCAGCAGGCCCGCCGGGAGCAGTTCCCCCAGCTTCTCCACCGCTATGTCCACAAGCTTATCCACAATCGCTTCCGGATCGGGATCGGGGTCCGGGCCGCTTGCCAGCGTGATCGCGCCGAGCCGCCTTTCGAGCCGTGCCTCGATCCGATTTTCGTCCTTGTTCCAGCGGATTATCGAGCGTCTCTCGATCCTGCCAGCAAGGTGTTGCTCGATCTCCTGCGCGCTCAATTCGGCGGCGGCGGTGATCCGCGCGCCCTTGGCCTGGCCCTGCGCGTCGCCAATCACCAGCCATTCGGCGCGTGCCAGCGGAGATGCCGCGTCAAGCTGGAACCCCCTGCCCCCTGCCGAAAGCCATTGCTCGCCCGATGCGTCACGGCGTTTGGCCACGAAGTCGGGCCGAGCCAAGGCGAAGAAGATCGCGGGATTGGCGGCTGTACGATCCTTCGCAGGGACTAGTTTTTCCGCCGCACTGGCCCATCGCGCCGCCAGCTTGCGCGATGGGCCAGTGCGGCTTCCACGCTCGCCATTCCTGCGCTGCATCCGCCGCAGCAAGTCCTCTTCGCGTCCACCCAGCCCGCGCTCCTGGAGCAACAGCACCAGTTTCGCCACCTGCCCGGCCTGGCCAGCCTCCGCCCCCAGCAGCACCGCAGCGGCAGACACAGGGTCCATCGGCAAGGACGCAATCCGCTCCCCCTGCGGCGTGATCCGGCCATCGCTATCAAGCGCACCAAGCTGCATCAACTGCGCGCGCCCCGCCGACACCGCAGCCTCGGGCGGCGGGTCAATCCAGGGCAGCGAGGCTGGAACGGCGGTGCCCCATTTCGCCAGCGTCAGCACCAGCGGAGCCAGATCAGCGGTCTCGATTTCAGGAAGGTCGAATGCAGGCCGTCCGGCGTGGCCGTGCTCATCCCACAGGCGATAGGCGACCCCCGGCCCCTGCCGCGCCGCGCGCCCGGCCCTTTGCGCCGCCGCCGCCTGGCTGGCGCGATAGGTCACCAGATGCGTGGTTCCCGCCGCCTTGTCATATTCCGCGTGGCGCGCGAGTCCGCTATCAACCACCACCGATACACCGTCGAGCGTGAGCGAGGTTTCCGCAATCGCCGTCGCCAGCACGATCCGGCGGCGGCCTTCAGGATCGCGCCGGATCGCCGCACGCTGCGCTGCGGGCTCGACCTGTCCATGCAGTGGCAGCACCGGGACGCCGGGCAGCTTCGCCTCCAGTCGTTCGCGGGTGCGCTCGATCTCGCCCACGCCGGGCAGGAAGGCCAGGATGTCGCCTTCTTCCTCGCGCCAGGCCTGCATCACCGCACGGGCCATCGCATCTTCAATCCGCGCATCGGGCGATGCGCCGAGCCAGCGAATTTCGAGCGGATAGGCCCGGCCCTCGCTTTCGACCACCTGCGTGTCCTCGCCCAGCAGCTGCGCGAAGCGCGCCCCGTCAATCGTTGCGCTCATCACCAGCACGCGCAGGTCTTCACGCAGAACCGCCCGGCTCTCGAGTGCAAGCGCAAGCCCCAGATCGCTGTCGAGGTGGCGTTCATGCGCCTCGTCGAACAGCACTGCGCTGATGCCGGACAATTCCGGGTCCTCGACGATCCGATTAACGAAGATCGCTTCGGTCACCACGAGAATGCGGGTTCTGGCAGAAGTCTTGCTGTCGAGCCGGGTCAAGTAGCCTACGGTCTCTCCGGGCTTTTCGCCCAGCATTTCTGCCATGCGTTCGGCTGCGGCACGCGCGGCAACCCTGCGCGGGCTGGTGAGGATGATCTGGCCGCTGCGCCACGGCTGATCGAGCAATGCGGGGGCCACCGCCGTGGTCTTGCCCGCACCGGGCGGCGCAACCAGCACCGCTGCGCCGCCATCGGCCAGCGCGCCGAGCACCTGCGGCATCACGGCGTTGATCGGAAGCTCGCTCATGGCCTTGCCATGCCGCATCCTATCCCATCGGGTAAGGGATTTCTCGCGAGACCTTGTTGATCGCCTTGAGCGTATCCTCACCCAGCACGATATCGGCGGCGGCCAGGATCGGATCGAGCTGGTCGAAACAAGACACGCCGACAATCGTGGAAGCGACAAAATCGTGTTGCTTCGACCATGCAACCGCCATGGTCACCGGATCGAGCCCGGCCTCCTCGGCGATTTGCGCATAGCGCGCCGTCGATTCGAGCGAACGTTCGTTGACGAAGCGCCGGCCCATTTCCGCCTGCCGCCCTTCCATGCCAAGATAGCGGCTGAACCGCGCACCCTCGGGCCGCGCGCCGCCATTGTACTTGCCCGAGAGCACCCCGCCGGCGATTGGCGAATAGGGTATCAGGCTGACCCCTTCCTTGCGGCAGACCTGCTTCAGCTCGTCTTCGAACCGCCGGTTGTTGAGGCTGAAATTGTTCTGGATCGTCTGGTAACGCGCAGTTCCCAACCGCTCGGCCGCGGCAATGGACTTCATCAGGCCCCAGCTTGTCTCGTTCGAGCAGCCGGTGATACGGACCTTGCCCGCACGCACAAGCTCGTCGAGCACTTCCATCGTCTCGTCATAAGGTGTGTCGTGATCGGGCCAGTGGGTCTGGTAGAGGTCAATATAGTCCGTGCCGAGCCGCTTCAGGCTCTCCTCCACCGCGACCATGATATTGCGCCGGTCGAGCGCGGTCATTCCCGCACGTTTGGGGCTGCGAAACCAAACATGGCTGGGGCCGGAAACCTTGGTCGCCAGGATGATGGCATCGCGCGGCTTGGTCTTGAGCCATTTGCCGACGATGTCTTCTGTCCGCCCCACCCATTTGGTGTCAGGCGGCACCGGATAACCTTCTGCTGTATCGTAGAAATCGATCCCGGCATCGAAACAGGCGTCGAGAATCCGCAGCGCCTCGGCCTCGTCGGTCTGGCTGCCAAAGGTCATGGTGCCCATGCAGATGTCCGACACGACGATTGCTGATGAGCCCAAGCGGCGATGCTGCATATTCAATCTCCAGGGAAAAGTGGCGGGCCCTAATAACCCCGCGCGACCGCGAACTGTGCCGCTTCGGCCAACGCCTGACGCGCCTTGCTGTCCGGGAAAATCGAAATCGCGTCTATGGCGCGCTGGGCAAAATGGCGGGCACGTTCGCGCGTATCTGCAACTGCATTGTGCCGTGCCATCAGCTCGATGGCATGGCCCAGGTCCGCATCGGATGAGCGGTGGCCCAGGATCGCGTCTTTCCAGAACTTGCGCTCCGGCTCGCCTCCGCGAGCATAGGCCAGGATAACCGGCAGCGTCATCTTGCCTTCACGGAAATCGTCACCCTGGTCCTTGCCCATTTGTGCCGCGTCCGCATCATAATCGAGTGCATCGTCGACCAGCTGGAATGCCACGCCCAGATTGCGGCCGTAATCCTCGAGCGCGCGCTCCTGCTCGTGACCGCATTCGGCCACTACCGCACTGATCTGGCTGGCAGCCGCGAACAGCGCGGCGGTCTTGGCGCCGATGATCTGGAGATAGCGCTCTTCGCTGGTTTCAATCTGCCGTTGCGCAGACAATTGCGACACTTCGCCCTCGGCGATCACGGCGCTGGCATGGCTCAGAATCTTGAGCACGCGCAGCGATCCGTCCTCGGTCATCAGTTCGAAAGCGCGGCTGAACAGGAAATCGCCCACCAGCACCGTGGCCGGATTGCCGAAAATGATATTGGCTGCCGCCTTGCCCCGCCTGAGCTCGCTGCCGTCCACCACATCGTCATGCAGCAGCGTTGCTGTATGGATGAACTCGACCGCGGCGGCGAGCTTGTGGTGACGCGTGCCCTCGTAGCCAACCAGCGCCGCACCCGCGAGCGTCAGCATCGGCCTCAACCGTTTGCCGCCGCCGGAAATCAGATGTCCTGCCAGCGCCGGTATCAATGGAATCTCGCTCTGCATCCTCTCAAGGATCACGGAATTGACCGCGTTCATGCCGCCTGCCGTCAGCGACAGCATCGGTTCCAGCGAAGGCTGCTTGCGGGGGAGAGGGACGACCTCGGCACTCATGCTGCGGCCATGGCGCTCGCAAGCCTGCTTGGCAAGCGTGGATTTGCTGCTAGCAATGGCGACCTATGTCGAGCCAGCCACCCTACTCCAGTGATGGCGATGCCGCTTCCGGCAGCGCCCCCGATCCGGTTCTTGCCAGTTTCCGCAAGAGCATCGACAATATCGATGCCGCGCTGATCCATATGCTGGCTGAACGATTCCGCATCACCCAGGCAGTGGGTGAATACAAGGCGAAGGTGACCCTGCCCCCGGCAGACCCGGCGCGCGAGGAAAGGCAGATCGCGCGGCTGCGCAAGCTATCCGAAGAGGCCAATCTCGATCCAGAGTTCAGCGAGAAATTCCTGCGTTTCATCATTGATGAGGTGATCCGCCACCACGAAAAGGCGCAATCCCGGCAGAATTGATGCCAACCGGCCGAACTGAATCGGTTGCGGATCGGGTATAAGGGATTGCCCGGGCACTGCCTTCTGTCTTTTGCGGTCGTTTTCCTTTAATGCGCTGAGCGTGGAAAAGAAGCTGCCAGATTTGGCGGCGCACACGCATACGGGAAGACGTGCTGCTGCGCGCCTAAGGCTTTACATGCCGGCTCGCCTGGTCCTTGTCGACGGGGCGCTTCCTTGTATCCTGGAAAATATATCGCAGACCGGCGCCAGGATAGTCATTCAGAAAACACGACCGATCAGCCAGAGCGGCATTCTGCAATGCCCGCCGCTTGACGCCTTTTTCGATCGCGTATGGGCACATGGCGTCAGGATCGGCGTTACTTTCGAAGAACCCGTCCCGGCTGAAACCTTGCATGCACTGCGCCAATTGCATGATAATTACGATTCAATGTCACAACAGGAAATGCTGCGCACGGCACGCGCGTGGGTTCGCGGAGATTTGAGTTAGCATCATCCCCCGGCGCCTGCTGCCCGCGGCAATGACAGCTTCACCAGCAAACCGCCCAGATCCTCGCTATCGTCAAGCTCAACCGAACCGCCATAGATCTCTGCCACGTCGCGCACGATCGCAAGCCCCAGCCCTGTGCCGGGTTTGCCGGTGTCAAGCCGGGCACCGCGCACAAAGATTTCCTCGCGCTTTTCCGGTGGAATGCCCTTGCCATCATCTTCCACCCAGATCGAGCATACAGGCGCGTCAGGATCTTCATCGACCGTCACGAACACGCTGCCGCCGCCATACTTGGCCGCATTCTCGATCAGATTGCCCAGAATTTCGTCAAGGTCCTGTCGCTCGATTGCCACCAGCGCCTGGCGATTGCCGGCAATGTCGACGCGAACTTCCGGGTAGAGCCGCTCGACCGCGCGGCGAACCGCCTCGGCGCTTTCGCATACCGGCGTGCGCGCACGCCCGATCGCGCGTCGCCCCACTGCCCTCGCCCGCGCCAGATGGTGATCAACATGGCGGCGCATGGTGCGCGCTTCGCGGATCACCGTTTCGGCGAGGTCGGGCGCATGTGCGGTCGCGGCATTGTTGACTACGGTCAGCGGGGTCTTGAGTGCATGCGCAAGATTGCCGGCATGGGTGCGCGCTTCCTCGGCCTGGCGCTCGGAATGTTCGAGCAACTCGTTCAATTCCTGCACCAGTGGTTGCACCTCCTCGGGAAGTGGTTCGGAAATCCGGTTCGCCCCGGTGGTTCGCAATTTCTGAATCGCCGCGCGCACGCGCCGCAAGGGCGACAGGCCATAGCGTATCTGGAACAGTGCCATCAGGAAAAGGCCGAGTCCGAGCACCGCGAAACTCCATGCCAGTATTGCACGGATTCTGGCGATCTGATCGTCCAGATCTTCCGTCGCGGAAGCCACCGCGAAGGACCAGCGTGTTTCGCTGCCTGGCAGGATCACAGTACGCTCAGCCATTCGCAGCGGTTCACCCGCAAACTGGTTTGAATCGTAAAAGTGCGCTTCGTTGTCGATGTGGTCGCCGCGCAGGCTGAGCGTGCGATCCCACAGGCTGCGCGAGGGCCATGGCTCGAACCCGTCGCCGGTGATCTGCCAGTAAAGCCCGCTGTTGGGTTCAAGGAAGCGCTGGTCGCCCAGCGTGCGGTAGAAGAACACCTCGCCATCAGGCCCGATTTCCGCCGAGGCGATCATCGCGGTCAGCATGTATTCGAGCTGTTCGTCAAAATTGCGCGAGACGAGGCTGGTGAGCGTGCGATCGAGCGCAACGCCGCCAAGCAGCAACAAAACCGCAATCCACCCCGCCGCGATCAGCGCCATGCGCCTGGCCAGGCTGCCTTGGCCCGCGACAAGCGGCACTGCTTGCGGAATGTCAGCCGGAGCTGGCCGGATAACCGGCTGCGGCGCGGGGGGCACTGTTCCCTCCTGCGCTACATCCGGATCAGCCCCGTGGCTGGTCAGCGGGGTCGTCGAGGCTGTATCCGAGGCCACGTATCGTCGTAATCACTTCTGCGCCGAGTTTCTTGCGGATGCGCGTCACGAACACTTCAATAGTGTTCGAATCGCGATCGAAATCCTGGTCATAAATATGCTCGATCAATTCGGTGCGGCTCACCACCTTGCCCTTGTGGTGCATGAGATAGGACAGCAGCTTGTATTCCTGCGCCGTCAGCTTGACCGGTTCGCCATTTAACGTGACGCGGCCCGAACGCGTGTCGAGCCGCACGTCACCCGCAGTCAGTTCGGCAGAGGTATTGCCTGAAGCACGGCGGATGAGCGCGCGCAGCCGCGCGATCAACTCTTCCGTCTGGAACGGCTTGGCGAGATAATCATCCGCCCCTGCGTCAAGCCCGGCCACCTTGTCTGACCAGCTGTCGCGCGCAGTCAGCACCAGAACGGGAAAGCCGCGCCCTTCCTTGCGCCACATGCCCAGCACCGTCAGCCCGTCAATTTCAGGCAGGCCCAGGTCAAGAATGACAGCGTCATAATCTTCGGTGCTGCCCATAAAATGGCCGTCCTCGCCATCGGTGGAAAGGTCCACCGCATAGCCGGTCTGCTCAAGCGTCGACTTGAGCTGCTGGCCCAGGGTCGGTTCGTCTTCGACGATGAGGATGCGCATAAATTCCCTGCTGTTCCTGTATCCAATGGCGCAATCTGTTGGGCCTTTGTGCCAATGGCGTCAAGCGGCTGAGGGGGTTCTCCTCCCGCGCAAATTTGGCCGATCAGCGCGATCGATTGATGATGCGCCCGGTGCGCGCATCGACATCAACAAAGGTCACGCGCCCGTCCTTGATGAAT
Source organism: Altererythrobacter chaiwopuensis (assembly GCF_054957755.1). Taxonomy (NCBI): domain Bacteria; kingdom Pseudomonadati; phylum Pseudomonadota; class Alphaproteobacteria; order Sphingomonadales; family Erythrobacteraceae; genus Altererythrobacter; species Altererythrobacter chaiwopuensis. Next base: position 1,486,632 of record NZ_JBTXJG010000001.1, on the reverse strand, counting down.
TTGAGGCGATAGGCGAGCGCGGTCGAATCATAGGATGGCCCGAGATACTCGCTGCCGCGCATCTGGGGCAGCACGCGGCGCTCGATCTCGCGCAGCGACAGGACATTGCCGGCCCGCATTTCCTTGCGCGCCTCGCCCTGATCGCTGCGAGCCTGGCCTTCGTTCGCAAGCGCACCGGTGGTGCCGGTGAGTGCCAATGCGAGAGGCGCAAGAATGAGGGCAATCCGCTTCATAATGGCACCGTGCCTAGGCGCGCAGCATTGAACAAGGTGTGAATATGCCGCGCGCCCGGCGTTCAGAAATCACTGGCCGTTCCTGACCATTTCGTATTTCACCAATAGCGACACTCCGGTGGTGATCATCCCCGGCTCGACCGGCGGGGCCGCGCTCTCTTGGGCCACCATCACCCGCTTGTCGGCCATGGGTACCGGCCCACTGCCCATCAGCGCTTCGTTTATCTCGAGCAAGCGAAGACCGTCATAGCCAGCCATGGCAGCATAGGCCTCAGCACGCTGGCGCGCCCGCTCCATCGCCCGCTTGCGGGCAGTTTCCTGCGCGGCGCTGTCATCATCGACCGAGAAGCTCGGCCCGCCGATGTCGGTGGCACCGGCTACCACCAGCGCATCGAGCACCTCACCTGTCTGTTCGATCTTTCGCAATTTCACTGAAACGCGGTTCGAAACCTGATAGCCGCGAAAGATCTGCTTTTGGCCTTCCCGGTCATAGTCGTAGCGCGGACTGAGACTGATCCCGCTGGTCTGGATGTCCTTTGCCTCAATGCCGAGCGACTTGATCCGCTCAACCACGCGCCGCATCTCGGCAGAATTGGCGCGCAAGGCCTCGACAGCAGTCAAAGCCTCGCTGGTTACGCCCGCGCTGATGGTGGCGATATCGGGTTCAAGCTCGACCGACTCATAGATGCTCAGCTCGATTACCGGGCCGGTGGCTGTCATCTGCACTTCGCCCGCATGGGCCACCGGTTGGACTGCGACGGCCGAGATCGCCAAGGCTGCGGCCATAAATGGATATTTCATTCGGATACCTCCTGAAGCCCCTGCTGTAGGAAATGATGTTACCATGCGCTGAATACCCCTGTTTGCAAGCGACAAAGCGCGCGCTAGGTGCAATCTCACAGGGAGAGCGCAAGATGCTGAAGAATTTCACGATCGGGCTGGCCGCGATATTGTTCGGCGCGGCCCAGCCGCTGAGTGCGCAGGGACAGATGGAACGCGTGCCCGATCGCCCGGCCAGCGAGGGTGAAGGGCCCTATCAGACCTTGCTGATCCAGGGCGCAACCATGATTGACGGCACCGGTGCGCCGCCTGAGGGGCCGGTCGACATCGTGGTCACGGGCAATCGCATCGCGCAGATCGTGCGCGGTGGCGGCGCGCGCGTGGCAGCCGACCGGGTAATTGATGCCAGCGGCATGTATGTGATGCCCGGCTTTGTGGATGTGCACGGCCACAATGGCGATCCCTCCAAGGCTCCGCAGCCCTCCTATGGCTTCAAGCTGTGGCTGGCGCACGGCGTCACCAGCGTGCGCGGGGTGGGCTTCGGTTGGGGCGCGAACGATCCCTCGATTGACCAGAAACGGCGCAGTGCCGCCAACACCATCACCGCGCCGCGGCTGTTTGCCTATGCCGTGCCGGGTGATGTCTGGCCCAATGGCGCGATCGACAGCCCGCAGAAGGGGCGTGAATGGGTGCGCTGGATCAAGGCGCGCGGGTATGACGGGGTCAAGTTCTTCAACAATGAACCGCCGTACATCCTGGGCGCGATCCTTGATGAGGCGGAAAAGCAGCAGCTGGGCACGGTTGCCCACCTGGGCCAACGGGGCGTTGCCGAAGTCAATGCACGCAAGGCGATTGAACTTGGGCTTGACGGGGTAACCCATTTCTACGGCCATTTCGAAAGCCTGCTCGATGGCAGTGCAATCCCGCAATACCCCTCCGATTACAATTACCTGGACGAACAATCGCGGTTTGCCTGGGTGGCGAAACTGGCCGATCAGGCGGGCGAACCGGGCAGCGAAGAATGGAACGAATACATCCAGTTCATGATCGACAGCGGTGTAACGCTGAGCCCCACGTTCAACATATACTCCGCCAGCCGCGACGTGATGCGGGCGCGCAACCTTGAATGGCACGAAAAATATACTCTTCCATCGCTGATGCAGTTCTATGCGCCCAGCCTCACCAATCACGGCAGCTATTACCATGACTGGACCAGCGAAGACGAAGCGGCCTGGCGGGAATTTTATCGCAAGTGGTTCGATCTGACGCGCGAGTTCAAGGATCGCGGCGGGCGGATCACCGCGGGTTCCGATCCCGGCTATATCTACCAGACCTGGGGCTTTGCCTATATCGGTGAGCTGGAAATGCTGCGCGAAGCTGGCCTTACCCCGCTTGAGGTGATTCAGGCGGCTACCATCAATGGCGCCCGCGAGATCTACGATCCTCTGGGCAGCGAGCCACCCTTCGGATCGATCAAGGAAGGCAAACTGGCTGACCTGGTGATCGTGCCGGAAAACCCGCTGGCGAACCTCAAAGTGCTTTACGGCACCGGGCATACCCGCCTCAACCGCGTGACCAACCGGCTTGAAACCGTGGGCGGGGTGCGCTGGACGATCAAGGACGGCATCGTGTTCGATGCACCGGCCCTGCTCGAAAGCGTGGCAAGAATGGTTGAGGCGGAAAAGCTGAAGCACAACGCTATCGCTGCGAAGTAGCGGGTTCGGCTTGCCGCGCGGCGCGCCCTCGCCTAACGGGCGCGCTCTATGGCGCAACCACCGATCCTTTCCTGGGAAGGCCTTGGCCTGCAGCAAGGCGGCCGCTGGCTGCTGGGCGGGCCGGCCAATGAAACCGGGCGCGATCCGATCGATCTCCATATCGGCCCGCGCGACCGGCTGGCGCTGATCGGGCGCAACGGAGCGGGCAAGACCACGCTGTTCCGTCTCATCGACAACCGGATCGAGGCCGACCGGGGGCAGCGCAAGGTCAAGCCGGGCCTGCGGATCGTATTCCTCGAGCAAGAGCCAGACTTTTCCGAATACACTACGTTGATGGACTTTGCGCTGGGCGGCGATCATCCGCCCGAGACACATGAAGTGGAATCGATTGCCGGCCAGCTTGGCATCGATATGGCCACCCCTGCCGCCACTGCCAGCGGAGGCGAACGGCGCCGGGCGGCGATTGCCCGTGCGCTGGCGCAGGATCCTGACCTGCTGCTGATGGACGAGCCAACCAACCATCTCGATCTCAGCGCGATCGACTGGCTGGAAGACTGGCTCACCCGCTACAAGGGCGCTTTCGTTGTCATCAGCCATGATCGCACCTTCCTCAAGCGGCTGACCCGCGCCACGCTGTGGCTCGATCGCGGGATTATCCGGCGCAAGGAAGTGGGCTTTGGCGGCTATGAGGCGTGGGAAGAACAGGTCTATGCCGAAGAAGCGCGCGCGGCGGAGAAGCTCGACGCAAAGCTGAAGATCGAGGCGCATTGGCTTGAGCGCGGCGTAACTGCACGGCGCAAGCGCAACCAGGGGCGACTGGAAAAGCTGTGGCAAATGCGCGCCGCCCGTGCCGCAATGATCAGCAGCGCCGGCACCGCAAAACTCAAGCTGGCGAGCGACGAGGAGTTCAAGTCCAAATCGGTGATCGTGGTCGACAGGGTCAGCAAGTCCTTCGGCGAGAACCGCGTGATCCGCGACTTTTCGCTGCGCATCCAGCGCGGCGACCGGATCGGCATCGTCGGCGCGAATGGGGCGGGCAAGACCACGCTGCTCAAACTGCTTACCGGCGAAATGCAGCCTGACAGCGGCACTATTGAGATATCGAAGAAGTTGTCCGGCGTGATGATCGACCAGCAGCGCAGCCTGATGGAGCCTGACCGCACCGTGCGCCAGGTGCTGGCCGAGGGCGGCGACTGGATCGATGTGCGCGGCAATCGCAAGCACGTGCAGGCATACCTCAAGGACTTCCTGTTCGATCCCAAGATCGTCGACACCAAGGTTGGCATATTGTCTGGCGGCGAGCGATCGCGCCTGCTGCTGGCACGCGAATTTGCCCGCACGGCCAATTTGCTGGTGCTTGACGAGCCGACCAACGATCTCGACCTCGAAACGCTCGACCTGTTGCAGGAAGTGATCGCCGATTTCGACGGCACGGTGCTGATCGTGAGCCATGACCGCGATTTCCTTGATCGCACCGTCACCATCACGCTCGGCCTTGATGGTTCGGGCAAGGTCGATGTGGTCGCGGGCGGATATGAAGATTGGGAGAAAAAGCGGCGCGAACCAAATGCCGCCAGCCCCAAGCCCGCTGCAAACGGCAGCAAACCTGCGCCAACGACACCTCCACCCCCAACGAAATCGGGCAAGCTTTCCTATAAGGATCAGCGCGATTACCAATTGCTGCCCGCACGGATCGAAGAGCTGGAAGCCGCCATCGCCAAGGGCGAAGCAATCCTGTCCGATCCAGACCTTTACGCCGCCGACCCGCAGAAATTCGCCACCATCAGCCAGGGCATCGAGAATGCCCGCGCCGAAAAGGATGCGGCGGAAGAACGCTGGCTTGAACTGGCGGAGATGGTCGAGGGATGATCCTGCAGGATGGAACACATGGAACACCGTCCTGACATTATTTTCTCCTCATCCGATCCGGTAGAAATCCGCCACCCGATCGAGCGCCAGTTTTAGCACCAGTTTGCCGCTGCGCGCGGGCCAGCCGAGCTGCCTTTCGGCATCGGGCAGGCCCTCACCCGCGCAGACCACGCGCCAGAGAATGTCCTGAAGGCCAGCGCCCGCTTCCCTGAGCGCCGCGTCGAAACGCTGCTTGGCCGCAATTTGCCGCTCGCTTGCATTGAGGCCCTGATCGCCGGTCGACTTCACTCGCACCGGGTCCCAGCGCATGGTGATGCTGGCACCCAATTGGGCGCGCTCGTAATCGGCGCGCAGCCGCTCGCCCGCGTCGAACAGCCGATCATCCAGATGCCCGCGCGCATGCAGCCAGCTCAAGGGTGACTCGGCCAAATTTACCGTAACCGTGCGGCGCTTTCCGCGCGCGCGCGAACCACGGACAGGCCCTTCTTCAGTCAGCTCGCGTTCCACCAATTGCCGCCGCATTGCCTTGTCTCCTGTTGATGTTTCGGGCGCGGGGCTTGCAACGCGGCGGTTCATGTAGGAAAGATAAATCACCAATAAGGTTAGCTACCGAAAGAGAGTTCCGGTGATCAATCGCATCCGCGACATCCGCAAGAGCAAGGGGCTTACCCTGGCCGAGCTGGCCGAAGCCTGCACCCCGCCAACAACGCCGCAAACCATCGGTCGGCTTGAGACCGGCATGCGCAGCCTGTCGCTCAAATGGATGGACCGGATTGCGGCAGCGCTCGACATCGATCCTGAAATGCTGGTGCGCTCAGAAGAAACACCCGCACCAATGGTGGTGGCCAGCTTGCGCGCGGCCGGCCCGGAAGCATTGACCAAGCCGCGCGAAGCCTTGCTGCCCAGCGACATTGCCGGCGAAGGTGCGCTCACCGTATTGAGCGTGGCGGAAAGTGTCGGCGAGTTCAGGCCGGGCGACCTGCTATGGTTGCGCCAGCTAGCGCCTCAGGACGCGGCGCACGCGATCAATCGCGACGTGCTGGTGCCCCGCCCCGGCGGGCGCTTTGCCTTCGGGCGCCTGATTGACCGGCAGGGCGAACTGGTTGGCATTCTGCCGCCCGGAAGCGGCCAGAAGCAGCAAGTGGTCGACAATCCGGCCTGGATTGCCGTTGCAGAAATGCTGGTGCGCAAACTGTAACGGCTAGACTTCGCCGCGCGCTTTCCTTTCCTGCCGGTCAGCTGCGCTTTCCTGCGGCACGAAGCTGTCCGAAGTCACGCCCAGCCACACCAGCAGCGGCGCCGCCATGTAGACAGAGCTGTAGGTGCCGACGAAGATGCCCAGTGTAATCGCAGCGGTCAGACCGAACAGGCTGGCCGGGCCAAACAACAACAACGGCACCAGCGCGACCAGCAGGGTCAGGCTGGTCATCACCGTACGCGCCAGCGTTTCATTAACCGACAGGTCGAGCAGTTCCGGCAGCTCCATCTTGCGATATTTCTTCAGATTCTCGCGGATGCGGTCGTAAACCACGATCGTGTCATTGAGCGAGTAGCCAATGATCGCCAGGATCGCGGCAACGATCTGCAAGCTGAATTCGAGCTGGAACAGCGCGAACATGCCCAACGCCAGCGAAACATCATGGAACAGGGCGAACAATCCGCCCACGCCGAACTGCCATTCGAACCTCAGCCAGATGTAAAGCGCCACCGCCAGCATCGCCGCCACCAGTGCAAGCACGGCGTCATTGCGGAATTCGCCTGCGACCTTGCCCGAAACGGTATCGTTCCCGTCGCGCCGCACATTGGGATATTCGGCCTCGATGGTGGAGATTACCCTGTTGCCTATCTCGGTAGCCGCCCCCGGCGTGTTCTCCGCCTCTGCGGGCAGTCGCACCCGGATCGAAACCTGGTTCGGCGCGCCGAATTCCTGCACCACTGGCGAGCCATAGCCAAGCTCCTCCACAAGCACGCGCAATTGCGGGATCGGCGCTTCTTCGCGCTCCACGAAGGTCAGCCGCACCTCCTGGCCGCCAGCGAAATCAACCCCGTAATTGATGCCCTTGGTCACCACCAGGGCCCAGCTTGCCGCGATCAGCAGCAGGCTAACGACGAAGAACGGAACGCGCCATTTGAGGAACTTGATATTGGTGTCGTCGGGGACGAGCTTGAGAAGTCGCATCGGTCCGATCCCCTTACAGATTGATATCGCTGGGCCGCGCCTTGCGCAGCCATCCGGCAACCCACATGCGGGTCAGCGTCACGGCGGTAAACACGCTGGTGAACAGCCCGATCACCAGCACCACGGCAAAACCGCGCACCGGGCCAGAGCCGAACAGGAACAACAATATACCGGCGATGAAGTTGGTCACATTGGCATCATAGATCGCGCGGCTTGCTTCCTTGTAGCCGTTTTCGACAGCCGCCACCACGCGCCGCCCGCGTTTTCGCTCTTCGCGGATACGTTCGTTGATAAGCACGTTGGCATCCACCGCCGCACCGATGGTTAGCACGAAGCCGGCGATGCCGGGCAAGGTCAGTGTGGTGTTGAGCCCGGCCATGATGCCCAGGATCATCAGCACGTTGAAGACCAGCGCGATCGTGGCGTAGATGCCGAAACGGCCATAGCTCAAGATCATCAACGCGATCACTGCGGCCGAGCCGATCATCATCGCGAGCAGGCCGCGCTTGATCGAATCCGCCCCGAGGTCAGGCCCTACGGTGCGCTCTTCAATAACCGTCAGGTCAACTGGCAGCGCACCCGATCGCAGCGAGATCGCCAAATTGTTCGCGCTTTCAACCGTGAAACTGCCTGAAATCTGCGCGCTGCCACCCAGAATCGGTTCGTTGATATTGGGGGCCGAAAGGACCTTGCCATCCAGAATGATGGCGAAGGGACGATTGACATTTTCGTTTGTCAGCCGTGCAAATCGCGCACCGCCCTGCTGGTTGAACTGGATGTTGACCACCGCCTCGTTAGTTTGCGGATCGAAGCCTTGCTGCGCGTTGGTCAAGCTGTCTCCGCGAATGCCGCCCAATCGGCGCACAGCCAGCGAGGTACCCTCGAACGGCGTGCCTTCGGCATAAGGGAAGATTTCCGAACCGAGCGGGGCAATCCCTTGCGCGACATCGCTGGGCAAGGCGCTCTGGTCGACCAGCTTGAACTCCAGCTTGGCAGTCTGGCCCAGCAGCTCCTTGAGCTGGTCAGGATCCTGTAGGCCGGGCACCTGCACCACGATGCGGGTATCGCCCTGACGGATGATAGTCGGCTCGCGCGTGCCCAGCGCATCGATACGCTTGCGCACAACTTCGGTGGCGCTGTCCATCGCCTGGGTTACTGCGGTTTCAAGCCCGTCCTCGGTCGGCGTCAGAATCATGCGCTGGCCATCGACCACCGACAGGTTCCATTCGCGCACCAGCCCGCTGCCGCTCATCACCGGCAGCATGATCTCACGCGCCCGATCAAGATCGGCGGGATCGTCCAGGATAAAGCTGAGGCGGCCATCGGCGGTCGAGACATCGCCGATGCGAATGCGCTGCTCCGGAGTCGTTCCGCGCATAAGACTGCGGACCGATTCTTCCATGTTTTCGAGCCGCTGCGCTGCGACCTGCTCGGGTTTGGCTTCCAGCAAGATGTGGCTGCCCCCGGCAAGATCGAGGCCGAGATTGATCTCGGGATCGGGCAGGAAGTCCGGCCAATCGAGATTGGCTGTCGAAACCAGCGAAGGCAATGCGGCGGCGGCCGCAAGCAGTGTCAGCCCCCACAGCCAGGCCTTCTTCCAGGTCGGGAAATCGAGCATCGGCTTTTGAATCCGTCCGTCTGTTCGCGTTAGTCGTTTGCGGCGCTGCCGCCGGGCGGGATGATATCGCCGATCGTGCTCTTGACCGCCTTCACCCGCACGCCCTGCGCCAGGTCGATCTCGGCATAGGTGTCATCCACCTTGGCCACTTTGCCTACCAGGCCGCCAGCGGTGACAACCTGGTCACCCTTCTTGAGTCGTGAGATCTTCTGTTGGTGTTCCTTTTGCCGCTTCATTTGCGGGCGGATAATGAGGAACCAGAAGATCGCGATCATGCCCACGATCGGCAACCACTGGATCCATCCGGGCGGTGCATCGGCGCCGGCTGCGGCGGCAAGGAGTTCAAGCATTGTGTGAAGCCTGTCAGACTGAGAATTGAACCATTGCGGGGCAGCATCCGGCACTGGTTTCCCTGTGCCCCCATGCCTTTCCGCTTCGCTAAGTGGGCGCGGTTAGCAGCATTGCAAGCGCGCCGCAATTTTTTGGGCCATCTCAGGAAATAAACTGTGTCAGTGCGTCTACACCGCCGTTCCCGGCTTGCCAGCCATGATGCACCGCCCTATAGGCCCGCCCTCCACTGGTTACGGGATGTAGCGCAGCCTGGTAGCGCACCACACTGGGGGTGTGGGGGTCGCTGGTTCGAATCCAGTCATCCCGACCAGTGGAATACCCCCTTACAACTTGCTGTTGCACCTCGCTTGCCCGCGCCCTAACCCGCGTGGCCGAGGAGATATGTGCATGAGCGAGCGCCCACCCCTTCCACGCATGCGCAGCTGGCTGTTCGCGCCGGGCGATTCCGAGCGCAAGATGGCCAAGGCGAGCGACAGCGCCGCCGATATCGTGCTGCTTGACCTTGAGGATTCGGTCACGCCTGAAAACAAGCCCGCCGCACGCAAGGCAGTGGCGGAATTTCTCAAGGGCCGCGATGACAGGCACCGCATCTGGGTGCGGATCAATCCGCTTCCGAGCGGGGAAACCACGCATGATCTCGAAGCGATCATGGGTGCGGCACCCGGCGGGCTGTTCCTGCCCAAGGCCGAAGGGCGCGGCGATATCGAAATGCTAGACATGCGGCTCAGCGAGCATGAGGATGCGCATGGTGTGGCGATAGGCTCAACCCATGTTGCGGCGCTGGTCACAGAAACACCCAGGGCAATGTTCCATTGCGGCAGCTACGGCGGCGCACCGCGGCTGGTGGCGATGAGCTGGGGCGCGGAAGACCTCTCCTCTGCGCTCGGCGCGCGGGTCCAGCACCGGCCCGACGGTTCCTATATGCCGGTGTTCGAATTGGCGCGCAGCCTGTGCCTGCTGGGCGCGGTGGCGGCAGGCGTGGCGCCGATCGAAACGGTGATGCCCGAGTTTCGCGACCTGGAGGCCTTGCGCGAGCGCGCGCTGATGGTGCGCAGCCAGGGCTATCGCGGGATGCTGGCGATCCACCCCGCGCAGGTCGATGTGATAAACGAAGCCTTCACCCCCAGTGCGGATGAGATCGCGCATGCCCGGGCCATAGTGCAGGCCTTTGCCGACAATCCCGGCGCGGGCACGGTGGGGCTGAACGGGCAGATGCTCGATCGGCCGCACCTGGCGCTGGCGCAAAGGCTGCTGGCGGAGGCAGGCGAAAGCGCCTGATTTTCCTACACGAACCGATTTGGTTATTTCTCCTGCAAATCACATCACAGGAGCAAATGAAATGGCCTTACTCGATTCGCTGATCGGCCCGCTCGCCTCGATCATCGACAAGATCATTCCCGACAAGGAAGCCCGCGCCAAGGCCAAGCTTGAGCTGCTGCGGCTGGAAGGCACGCAGGAAATGCAACTGATCGAGGCGCGGCTGCAGGCGATCGTGGCCGAGGCCAATTCCGCCGACCCCTGGACCAGCCGCGCCCGCCCCAGCTTCCTCTACGTGATGTATGCGATGATATTGTGGGCGCTGCCGATGGGCGTGCTCGCGGCCTTCAATCCCGCTGCCGCGCGCGATATCGCCAGCGGCATGAACGCCTATCTGGGCGGTTTGCCCGAGCCGCTGTTCGCGCTGTTCGGCACCGGCTACCTCGGCTACACCGCCGCGCGCCAATGGGGGAAGGTGAAAGGGGTGGACCGGTAATCGCGATGCCTACAAATGGGTGAAGAGCGGTTGTTGTCTAACTTGATCTGAACGTTATAAGAATCCGGTGCAGATACTTGATTCCTCTATGTTTGGTTTGCGAAGTGCTAGGCTGAGTTTCAAAAGGCAAAATCCAGAGATCACAATCGAGCTCTTCCCAATGGTCCATGTGGGTGAGCAGCGCTTTTACGATGAGACCTTTACTGAAGCGTCGTGCTGCGATGTGATCCTATTTGAAGGGATCAGGTCGTCGGTGGGGCGAAATCTAACGCGATCCTATAGATGGATGAGCTTAGACAAACTTGGTTTGGTCGAGCAGCCGCGACTGACCCCAGAATTGGTGAAAGACGCGCGACTGGTTCATGCTGACTTGCAACCTGAAGAATTTCATCGCGAATGGAAGAATGTGAAACTGTATTTGAGGGCTGCATTCTTTGTGTTGGCTCCCCTTTATGGAATTTGGCAGCGGCTATTCGCTTCGCGTAAGAGCTTGGCAAGAGGTCGAGCTTTTGACGACCTGCCAAGTTCTGATGAGATCTTAAGATGGAGCCCGGACTTTGAAGCATTTAGCAAGAGTATAGGTGACGCTCGCGATGAGCGCCTGATTTCAGTAATTGAAGAAGAGATCGCCTTGTCAGGCGCTACAGGCAAGAGCATTGGTGTTATCTATGGTGCTCGACACATGAGGGCGATCATTCGCTACTTGAGTGATAATGGATTCCGGAGTGGGAAAGGCAGATGGGTTGTGATTTTCGACCTGTAGGCTCTGTCTGTTCTTGCACGGCCTAAAGACCGCATCGGGTCGATACTAGCCACCCTCTTCCCCGCCTTAGCCCTTCCCGCTAAGCAACGCTCATGACCAACCTCATCTACGTCCTCAACGGCCCCAATCTCAACCTGCTCGGTACGCGCGAGCCGGAGATTTACGGCAGTGACACGCTCGACGATATTGCCGGCATGCTGGAAGATCGCGCCCGCGAGCTCGGGCTTGCCATCGACATGCGCCAGACCAATCACGAAGGCATGCTGGTCGATTGGCTGCACGAAGCGCAGGCGGAGGGCGCGCGCGCGGTGCTGCTCAATGCGGCGGCCTACACCCACACTTCGATCGCCCTGCTGGATGCGATCAAGGCGATCCGCACGCCGGTGGTGGAAGTGCACCTGTCCGATCCGATGACGCGCGAGCCGTTTCGCCACATCTCCTATGTCGGCATGGCCGCCGCCAAATGCGTGCAAGGCCACGGGGCAAAAAGCTATCTGATCGCGCTTGAAGCGGTCGCCAGCGGCGAAATCTGAGGCGCCGACATATGCGAAAATTGCCACGGCGCCTCTTGCCAGCCACAATTCGCGCGAATAGTCACGCCAGCAACTGAAGTTTGAGGGGCAACAATGGCCGAACGCAAGACCGATGCCGGGCGCAATTCCGGCATGAATGTCGATACCAAGCTGGTTCGCGAACTGGCGGAACTGCTCAATGAAACGGGACTTACCGAGATCGAGGTCGAGGATAATGACCGCAAGATCCGCGTCGCACGCGGCGGTACAATGGTAACAGCGGCTCCGGTAGCGGCTGCTGCCCTCGCCCCTGCTCCTTCTGGCGCAGCACCCGCAGCCGAGGAAGCACCGGCTGCCGATCATGCCGGCGCGGTCAAGTCACCGATGGTGGGCACCGCCTATCTCTCGCCCGAACCAGGCGCGGACAATTTCGTGAAAGTTGGCGACAGCGTGAAGCAGGGTGACACCTTGCTGATCGTCGAGGCGATGAAGGTGATGAACCCGATCACCGCTGACGCATCGGGCACGATCAATGCGATCCTGATCGAGAACGCGCAGCCGGTCGAGTTTGGCCAGCCGCTCGTCATCATCGGCTAACGCATGGGTATTTCACGCATTCTTATCGCCAATCGCGGCGAAATCGCGCTGCGGATCCATCGGGCGGCGCATGAAATGGGGATCGAGACGGTGGCGGTGCATTCCACCGCCGATGCCGATGCCATGCATGTGCGGCTGGCGGATCAGGCGGTGTGCATCGGCCCGCCAGCGGCAGCCGACAGCTATCTCAACATCGCCAACATCATTTCGGCGGCAGAATGCGCACATTGCGACGCGATCCATCCCGGCTATGGATTCCTGTCCGAAAATGCCAAGTTCGCCGAGATCGTCGAGGCGCACGATATCGCCTGGATCGGCCCCAAACCCGAACATATCCGCACCATGGGTGACAAGGTTGCCGCCAAGCAAACCGCTGGCGCGCTCGGCCTGCCGCTGGTGCCGGGATCGGAAGGCGCGGTGTCGGACTATGACGAGGCGCGCAAGATCGCCAGGGACATCGGTTATCCCGTCATCATCAAGGCCGCTTCGGGCGGCGGCGGGCGCGGGATGAAGGTGTGCCAGGCGGAAGACCAGCTTGAAACGCTGATGCAGCAGGCGGGGAGCGAGGCCAAGGCGGCCTTTGGCGATGCCACCGTCTATATCGAGAAATATCTCGGCAATCCGCGCCATATCGAATTCCAGGTGTTCGGCGACGGCAAGGGCAATGCGATCCATCTGGGCGAGCGCGACTGCTCGCTCCAGCGGCGCCATCAAAAGGTGCTGGAGGAAGCGCCCTCGCCCGTCATCACTTCAGAAGATCGCCACCGCATGGGCGAAATCTGCGCGCAGGCAATGCGCGATATGAGCTATCGCGGCGCGGGCACGATCGAGTTCCTGTGGGAAAATGGCGAGTTCTACTTCATCGAGATGAACACCCGCCTGCAGGTTGAACATCCCGTTACCGAAGCGATCACCGGAGTGGATCTGGTGCGCGAACAGATCCGCATCGCCGAAGGGCGCCCGCTGTCGGTCAAGCAGGAAGATCTCGAGTTTCGCGGCCATGCGATCGAATGCCGCATCAATGCGGAAGACCCGTTCACCTTCGCCCCCTCGCCGGGCAGGGTGAATTACTACCATGCCGCGGGCGGGCTGCATGTGCGGGTCGATTCGGGGCTCTATGCGGGCTATTCGGTGCCGCCCTATTACGACAGCATGATCGCCAAGCTGATCGTCTATGGCCGCACCCGCGAAGGCTGCATCATGCGCCTACGCCGCGCGCTCGAAGAAATGGTGATCGAAGGGGTCAAGACCAATATCCCGCTGCACCAGGAGCTGGTCCGGCAGGACGATGTGCTTAACGGCGATTACAGCATCAAGTGGCTGGAGGAATGGCTGGCGAAGCGGGAGGGGTGAGCGTCAGCTGACGACCCACTTGCAGACGCTCGCCAGCACGTTTGGCATTGCGCATAGCAGACATTCAAGGCGACGGTCCCTGGTGGCATCGCGCCCGCGATTGACTAGCTGAAGGTTGCTGTTATACAACAGTAATACAGTGAATCGCCGCGCCCGGTGCGAAAGGGAAACATGTCAAAAGCTCCAATCTCGACCTTGATCCTGCTCATTGCCGGTCTGGCGGCAGCTCCGCTGGCCGCTTCGCAAGACCCCGCGGCCCCTTTCGATCCGCGCACCTACCAGCAGGCCCATGTGGGTGAGCCAACACAGATCATGGTGCTGGGCACCCCGCATCTCAGCGGAACGCCCGATGGCTGGGACCCGTCGGTGCTGGAACCGCTGCTCGATCGCCTGGCTGGTTTCGAACCTGATGCCATTGCCATCGAGGCGCTGACCGGGGTCGGCATCCACTCCATGTGGGCATATCGGGAATCTTACCCCGACGTGGCGCGAACCTATGGTGGCAGAGCTATGATATTAGCCGGTATCAGCCGCACCACGCTGGCAATGGACATGCCGCAGGCCGAGGCCGAGGTGCGGCGCACGTTAGCTGCCTGGCCGGACGCGCCTACACCGGCACAGCGGCGGCGGCTGGCAGCACTGTTCGTTGCAGCCGGCGATCCGAATTCGGCGCTGGTGCAATGGTGGCGACTGGCACCGGCCGATCGCATTGCCGATGCCAGTATCTCGTCGCTTCTGGGCCGCGAGCTCGACACCTATGCCGCCCGCCGCAATGAAAATCATCTGATCGCCGTCCGATTGGCAGTGCGGTTGGGCCTGGAACGCGTGAACCCCACCGATGATCAGAGCGATGAGCAGGATCCGGCGATAAACAAGCCAATGGAAGCCTTCATGGCCGAACCCTGGCTGGCGGAGTTGCTGGCCGATCCGCGCTTCAAGGCGTTGGCCGAAGCTTCCGACCACCTCAACACACCCGCCGAAACCCTGGCCACTTATCGCTTACTGAACAGCCCGGCCTCTGGTCAGCTGGATGCCGATGGGCAATGGCTGAACATGCTGAACCGCCCCAGCCCCGACCAGGTTGGCCGCCATCGCGTCGCTCTGTGGGAAGTGCGCAACCTTCGCATGGTTGCCAACATCCGCGAAGTCGCTGCCCGCCACCCTGGCGGGCGCGTGCTGGTGATTGTGGGATCGGCGCACAAGCCCTGGTTTGACGCCTACCTGCGGATGATGACCGACGTGCAAGTGGTGGACACGGCGGAGGTGCTGGCGAAGCGGGAAGAGTGAGCGTCAGCTAGCGGGCCAATGCCCGTCATTCCCGCGAAGGCGGGAATCTAGATCCGCTTCACCACTTCATCCCAGATCGTAGCCCGCATCCTTCGCTTCGGCGATGGTCTCCGCACTGCTCAACCGGGCGTGCTCGCCCGGCAGCTCGGTCCATGCCGCGGCCTCGTCGGCGAAGATCTCGCGCTCGACGGGATAGTTGTCAGCCGCTGAGAACAGCCCCGCCAGGAAGCTGCGGTTGCCGGTCGGCAGGAACTTGTACCACAGGCTGCTGCCGCAATGCTTGCAGAAGGCCCGCTCGGCCCAATCGCTCGAACGGTAGGTGCCGATGCTGTCATCGCCGGTAATGGCAAAGCTCTCGCCGCTCAGTGCCGAATAGAACGCCCCGCCCCAGCGCCGACACATGGCGCATTGGCAAACTTCAACCTGCGGCTTCGGATTTCTGAGCGTGATCTGCACTGCCCCGCACAGGCAATGCCCGTTGATTTCGCCTGGCTCGGACGCAGCTTCAGCCATCTCCCTTACTCCAGCGGCACGCCCGGCTCATGCTTGGCGGTGCGGATCGTCAGCGAAGTCTTCACGCTTTCCACATTGGGCGCAGGCGTAAGCTTGCTGGTGAGGAACTCCTGGAAGCTCTGCAAGTCCTTGCTCACGACCTTGAGGATGAAATCGATCTCGCCATTGAGCATATGGCATTCGCGCACTTCGGGCAGCTCTTTCATATGCTCTTCAAATTCGCGCAGCGCGCTTTCGGCCTGGCTCTTGAGGCTGACCATGGCGAAAACGGTGATCGCAAAGCCCAGCTTCGAGGCATCGAGATCGGCGTGATAGCCCTTGATCACCCC
Source organism: Altererythrobacter chaiwopuensis (assembly GCF_054957755.1). Lineage (NCBI taxonomy): Bacteria > Pseudomonadati > Pseudomonadota > Alphaproteobacteria > Sphingomonadales > Erythrobacteraceae > Altererythrobacter > Altererythrobacter chaiwopuensis. The sequence goes on along the minus strand of NZ_JBTXJG010000001.1, from coordinate 1,470,780 downwards.
ATCTTCCTCAAGCCCGCGAACGCGGCGCAGGCAAGGCGGCGCGGTCAACCCCACGCGCTGCGCCAGTTCGACATTGGTCACGCGCCCTTCGCGCTGCAATTCCGACAGCAATCGACGATCGATCTCATCCAGATTGGCCATTTCTTGCGTCCTTGACTCGAAATCCGCCCTGATTTGGGCCGGAATGCAACACTTGCGCCCTTTTCGGGCGTTCTGGGATAATATTATTGTTCCTGCCAGCAATTGTCCCGCTTTGCAACGCATCGAGAATGGCTTTGCCCAAACCAGTGTTCTTGCTGATAGGACAAGTTCGGCGTGCATTGTGCGCACCTGCTTTGCCTGCGCGATTCGCGCCTGCCTGGAGAAGTGATGTTTTTCGATGACCGCCTTGCCACTGTGTTGCGCCATCGCGCCACCAGCGAGCGGGGCGCGCGCACACAGTTCAGGCAGCTGCTCGATCTGCTGGGCAATCGCAAATATGGCCGCGACGACAGCCTGATTGCGGCGGCGTGGTTGCGGCTGGGCGCGCTGGGTGAACAGATCCCGGCGGGTGAACGCGCACGGATGATCCGCGAGCCAGGCTGGCGCTTTCGCAATCCGCAGCTTGCCGCGCATCTGGCCGAGGATGAGCCCGAAGTGATCTCCGCAGCATTGGCGCGGGCAGAGCTGACCGAAGATGACTGGACCGCGCTGATCCCGCGCCTGCCAATCCGCGCGCGCGGCTTCCTTCGGCTGCGGCGCGACCTGCCGCCGCGCGCCGAGCAGTTGCTCGATCAACTGGGCATCCACGATCGCGGCCTGCCCCAGCCGCAAGACGATGTGCCCGCAGTTGGCGATGCACTTGAGTTGACGGATGCACAGCAGATCGCGGACGACTTCGAAGCCCCGCCAATCCCCGAACGCGAAGAGCCCGAGCCGGTACAAAGTGCTGGCAAGCGCGATGAACCGGCGGTCCGCCGTATGCGCCCCGCAGCGCCAATCCCCGGCAGCGCGGGCGAGAAGAACGAAATTGCCGCGCTGGTCGAACGCATTGCCCAGTTCCGTCGTGACCGCAGCGCCGAACCGCCCGCCAGCGACCTTTCCCCGCGCCTGCCGCTGGGCGAGCAATCATCGCGGGCTGAACACGCGATCGGCGGCTTCGGTTTTGCCTGCGATGCGGAGGGGCGGATCGAATGGGCCGATCCGGTGGCCGCGCCAATGGTGGTCGGCCAGCGGCTGTTCGAACGCAGCGCCAACGAAAACGGCGGCGCGCGCAACCCGATCGCCAGCGCTTTTGCCCAGCAACAACCGATCGAGGCGCAGCTGCGCACGCTGGAAGGCGCGCAGGCGATCCGCGGCGAATGGGTGGTCGATGCGCACCCGCGCTTCTCGCGCACCGGCGGCCGCTTCCACGGCTATGTCGGGCGCTTCCGCCGCCCGTTCTCACCGGGCGGGCACGGTGCAGGCGCATCAAGCGAGGCAGACCGCTTGCGCCAGCTGCTGCACGAATTGCGCACGCCGGTAAACGCGGTGCAAGGTTTCGCCGAGTTGATTCACCAGCAGCTTTATGGCCCGGTGCCCAATGCCTATCGCGCGCTCGCGGCAACGATCGCAGGCGATGCAGCAAATATCCTGGCGGGTTTCGACGAGCTCGACCGGCTGGCCAAACTCGAGAGCGGCATCACTTCGATTGCCGGCGGCAAGACCGATTTCAGTGCCCTGGCGCGGCGCATGAGCGATCAGCTGTCCCAGGTGCTTGCCCCGCGCATGGCCGGGATCGATCTGGCCCAGGGCGGCGCGCGCGGCATCTGGGTTGAAATCGACCCTGAGGAAGCCGAGGCGCTGGCCTGGCGCATACTGGCCACGCTGGCAGGCGCGGTTACCGCAGGCGAAGAGCTGGCCGCCGAGCTTGAAACCGACGATGACGAAGCCCGGCTGTGGTGCCAGATTCCGGCACAATTGATCGCCGAAGACGATATTTTCACTGCCGAAATCCGCCCCAACGCCAGCGGGCTCAGCGCGGGGCTGTTCGGCGCCGGTTTCAGCATGCGGCTGGCGCGGGCCGAGGCGCGCGGAGCGGGCGGCAATCTGGTGCAGGTGGAAGACCGGGTGTGCCTGTCGCTGCCGCTGGCAGGGGTTACGCTGGGCGGCGAAGATATCGGTGAAAATGGCGGCGATGAAGAAGAGCCCTGCCCGCCGCACAGCGAGGCGGGCTGACGCCGCCTTTCGCCTTGCGCAAGGCCGATTTGCGCACAAGCGCATAAGCGCGCTTGTTTCGCGCGATGTTGCATTGTAGGGGCCATCGCGCATCGCGCTCCGCTGTACGGGCCTGTAGCTCAGTGGTTAGAGCTGGCCGCTCATAACGGCTAGGTCGCGGGTTCGAATCCTGCCGGGCCCACCAGCGGCGGCGGGGTAAAGCCCGCAGTGATGCGTTGAAATCGGTCGGGGAGTGGCGCAGCCTGGTAGCGCACCTGTTTTGGGTACAGGGGGTCGCTGGTTCGAATCCAGTCTCCCCGACCAGTTTCGATTAGCGAGGGGAACAGCAATCGCGTGACGCAAGCCCGCGCCAAAGCATTCCCTCTCGATACTCGTGCGATCTGGGTGATCGCGATTCCTGCCATGCTCACCAATGTCGCCACCGCGCTGATCGGGATCGGTGACATGTGGATTGTCGGGCGGCTGGAAGATGCCGCGACGCAGGGTGCGGTCGATGTTGGCGCCCGGCTTTTCGCCGTGCTGTTCACGGTGATGAACTTTCTCAAGACCGGCACCACCGGGATGGTGGCGCAGGCCGGCACCCGCGCTGGCGAACAGGGCGGCGAGGCGGCGCAGGCGCAATTGCTGGCGCGCGGTATAGCGATCGGGCTGGCAATCGCGCTGGCGCTGCTCTTGCTCAAGCCGCTGCTGATGCCCTTGATGCTTGGCGCGCTGGGGGCCGATGGCCGCGTGCTTGCAGCGGCGCAGGTCTATGCGGAAATCCGTTACTGGACCGCGCCCGGCGTAATGCTCAACCTTGCACTGATCGGCTTCCTCGTCGGGCGCCGCCAGATGGGCATGGTGCTGGCGATCGAGGTAATTTACAACGCGCTCAATGTCGCGCTCGGCTTGTTTCTTGCGCTGCGGCTCGACTGGGGCATTGCGGGGATCGGGTGGTCAAGCTTTATCGCCGAATATGCCAAGCTGGCGATTCTTGCCGTGCTGGTGTGGCGCGGCACGGCAGGCGGCGCGCTGCTCGCCGCGCTGACGGACCGCGCGGTGCTGCGCTGGCAGGCGCTGCGCCCGTTCCTGTCGGTCAATCGCGACCTGTTCCTGCGCACTTTGGTGCTCACCGTGGCGCTGGCGGCAATCACGCGCCTTTCCGCCGAGCGCGGCCCCGAAGTGCTGGCCGCGAACGGCATCATCTACCAGCTGTTCATCTTGACCGCGCTGCTGCTCGACGGGTTTGAGAATGCCGCACAGGTGCTCAATGGCGAACGTGCGGGCGCGAATGATCGCGCGGGGTTTGCGAGCTATGTCAGTGCGATATTATGGCGCGGGCTCGGCGCGGCGGCGCTGGTCGCCATTTTCTTCGCACTCTTCGCGGATCCGATTCTGGCCAGTTTTGCGGCAACGCCGGGGGTGGAGCGCATTGCACAGTCGCAGGCAATCTGGCTGGCGGTGATCCCCTTTGCAGGCGTTGCCAGCTTCGTGTTCGACGGGGTGTTCGTGGGCGCCAGCTGGACCCGCGCCATGCTGCTATCGATGGCGGGTGCGGCGGCGGTATTCGCGCTGACGCTGTGGTTCAGCTGGCCGCTCGGCAATCACGCGCTATGGGGCAGTTTCGTGCTGTTCCTGCTGCTGCGCGCCGGGCTGCAGGCGGCGCTAATGCCGGGGCTGATGCGCCGCAGCTTCACCGGATAGAGAAAGGGCCGCACACTCGAAAGCGCGCGGCCCCATATCTCCGATCAAAGCCGGATCAGAAGGTGATGCCGGCCTCGACACCCCAGATGCGCGGTTCATTGACCATCGCAGTGAGGTTGTTGAAGTCGATCCCCGATACCGCCGAAACATCATTGGTGATGTTGCGGCCGAACAGGGCAATATCATAGCGATCGGTGCGATAGCCGATGCGCAAGCCCCCTTCGAGCATCGAATCGTCGCTGAACTCGACCGATTCATAAAGGAAGAACTGCACCTTCGAGCGGTATGCCCAGTCAGTGAAGAGGTAAATCTCTCCGCTGGTGCCGGGGATTTCCTCGGTCAGGCCAAGCGACCAGTTCGCGGTCCAGCGCGGAGCCTGCGGCAACCGGTTGCCATCGATCGAGAAAATGTTGCTGCCCGGCGTGCGTTCCGGATCGAGCACGGTGCAAGGCGCACCGCAGCCCGCCACGAAGGCATCGGGATCGTTGATCTGCGTGTCGTTATAGGAAAGCCCCGCAGCGAATTCGATACCATCGGTCGGGCGTGCCTGCAGCTCGGCCTCGAAGCCATATCCTTCCACCTCATCGGCATTGAGCAGCGTGGTGAAATTGTTGGCCCCGCCCACGGCGGTGAGCTGCAGATCTTCGGTGTTGAAGTAATAACCGCCCAGGTTGAAGCGGATCTTGCCACCGGCAAGGATGGTCTTCACGCCCGCTTCATAGCTCATCGTGGTTTCGCTATCGGCAACTGAAAGTTCCCGGCCGAAGACGAGGCGACCTTGCACCGAAGGCGCGCGATAGCCACGCGCGACGCGGGCATAGAGATTGACGTCCTCGGATGCGGGCATGCTGGCGGCAATATCCCAGGTAAGGACTTCGTCATCGACATTCGCGGTCTGCTCCGGCACCGGACCGCCAAAGCCCAGGAAGCCGGGCCGCGTATCGATCGGGCGGCTGGCGGCGAAATCGCGCTGGTCGTCATTATAGCGGATGCCGCCCTGCAGGCGCAGGCCGTTGTCGAATTCGTAGAATACCGATCCGAACACCGCCCAGGCCTCGCTCACCTGGCGCTGCAGCGCGACTGCAGCCGGCGTGGTGTCGGTTGGCGTGCCGAAATCGAAGCTTTCGATGTCCAGCTTCTCGTTGAAGTAGAACACGCCTGCCTGGTAGCCCAGCGGGCCGCCATCGTTCGAGGCGAAGCGCAGTTCCTGCGTGAACTGGTCAAGGCTGGGCACATTGTCCTGGCTTTGCGCAGCAAAGGGGATGAATCCCGGGTTGCTGTTGTCGGTGAAGCCAGCCCCACAGAAGCTGCAACCGAAGCCGCCGTCGATATCGCCGCGGCTGAACAGTTCTGCATTCCAGTAGCTGGTGACCGAAGTGATCGTGACCGGGCCCAGATCATAATCCAGCACGGCGCCCAGATTGTAGCTCTTCAGATCCTGGAAGTTGAGGCCATCGGCACGCACTTCCTTGCGATCAAACTTGCTGCCCGGCCCATCAAGCCCGATCAGCTTGTTGCTGCCGGGGGCAAAGGCATTGGCGCGGAACACGCGCGCGGTGCCGTCCAGATCGCGATACTGGCCGATCAGGCGCAGCGAGAAATCTTCGGTCGGCTCAAACTGCACCTGCGCACGCAAGGCAAACTCGTCAAACCCCTCAAGGTTGTTCTTGCCCGGCTCGTCGAGATTGTCGACCCAGTCGCTGCGGCCCTGGTAGAGGCCCGAAACGCGCACCGCCACGGTGTCGCTCAGCTGGCCGCCAGCCGCACCTTCAAGGTTGATCGTATCCAAGCTGCCATAGCTGCCGCGCAGATAATTATCGCCCTGCCCCGGCTTGACCGTATCGAACTTGACGATCCCGGCCGGCGTATTGCGGCCGAACAGCGTGCCCTGCGGGCCGCGCAGCACCTCGACCCGGTCAAGATCGAACACCGGGAAGCCTTTCAGCACCGGGTTTTCCAGCACCACGTCATCATAGACCAGGCTGACCGGCTGCGAGGCGTTGAGGTCAAAATCGGTATTGCCCAGGCCGCGAATGTAGAAACGCGGGAAGGTGCGCCCGAACGAGCTTTCGATGTTGAGGCTGGGCACGCGGCCTGACAGCGCGCGAATATCGGCGCCGGCGCTGGTCGCGACCTGCAGCGCTTCACCGCCCAGCGTGCCAACCGAAACAGGAATTTCCTGCAGGTTTTCCTCGCGCCGCTGCGCGGTCACGATAATCACGCCAACGCCATTGTCGGCCTGGCTTGCGGTTTCGGCATCCTGCGCGGCCACGGGGGCGGCGGTGAACAGAGTGGTGGCAATCGCGGCGCTTGCGGCGGTGCCGAGAAGGCGGGAAGAACGCATGTGGTGTGTGCCCTGTCTTGCGGGATCGGCCTGCTGCCTGGGAAAAAGCGCGCGACCAATCCGGGTGTTGAGACCCAATCTAACGATGAACGCCCTCTTGCGTGATATATGCGCAAGGTCAATTTGATCTCCGCCTCGGGCGCAAATGCGGCGGGAATCGTGGCAAAATTGCTACGATATTGGGCACTGCCAAGTCCAGCTTGCCCTTGTTCCGCGCAATCCCTATCTGCGCGGTCAAATCCCGTTCACGCGAATTTCCTTGAAGGACGACCCAGATGGCCGCGCAATACGCCTATGTCATGAAGAACATGACCAAAACCTTCCCCGGTGCCCCGAAACCGGTGCTCAGCAATATCAACTTGCAGTTCTATCAGGGTGCGAAGATCGGCATCGTCGGGCCAAACGGCGCGGGCAAATCCACCCTGATCAAGATCATGGCCGGGATCGACAAGGATTTCACCGGCGAAGCGTGGCCGGGCGAGAACATTACCGTGGGCTATCTCGAGCAGGAGCCGGAGCTCGATCCGGCCAAGACCGTGCTCGAAAACGTGAGGGACGGTGCGCGCGAAACCGCCGATCTGGTTGAACGCTTCAATGCGATCAGCGCCGAAATGGCCGATCCCGATGCCGATTTCGAAAAGCTGGGCGAAGAAATGAGCGAGCTGCAGGCCAAGATTGACGCGGTCGATGGCTGGACGCTCGACAACCAGCTCGAAATCGCGATGGAGGCGCTGCGCTGCCCGCCCGGCGACATGGGCGTGGAAAGCCTTTCCGGCGGTGAAAAGCGCCGCGTGGCGCTCACCCGCCTGCTGATCCAGAAGCCTTCGATCCTGCTGCTGGACGAGCCGACCAACCACCTCGACGCCGAAAGCGTACAGTGGCTCGAAAACCACCTGAAGGAATATGCCGGCGCCGTGCTGATGATCACCCACGACCGCTATTTCCTCGATAATGTGGTGGGCTGGATCCTCGAATTGGACCGCGGCAGCTACTACCCCTACGAAGGCAATTACTCGACCTATCTGGAAAAGAAGGCCAAGCGGCTGGAGCAGGAAAGCCGCGAGGAATCGGGCAAGCAGAAGGCGCTGCAACGCGAGCTTGAGTGGATCCGGCAGACCCCCGCCGCGCGCCAGACCAAAAGCAAGGCGCGTATCCGCAAGTTCGAGGAACTGCAGAACGCGCAGGATAACCGCGCACTCGGCAAGGCCCAGATCGTGATCCAGGTGCCCGAGCGGCTGGGCGGCAAGGTTATCGAGGTGAAGAACATCTCCAAGGCCTATGGCGACAAGCTGCTGTTCGAAGACCTCAGCTTCACCCTGCCGCCGGGCGGCATCGTGGGCGTGATCGGGCCGAACGGCGCGGGTAAATCAACCCTGTTCAAGATCATCACCGGCAAGGAACAGCCCGATAGCGGCACGGTCGAGATCGGCCAGACGGTGCATCTGGGCTATGTCGATCAGAGCCGCGACCATCTGAACTCCGCCAATAATGTCTGGCAGGAAATCTCCGGCGGGCACGATTACATGACCGTCAACAAGCAGGAGATGTCGACCCGCGCCTATGTCGGTGCGTTCAACTTCAAGGGCGCCGACCAGCAGAAGAATGTCGGCAAGCTGTCAGGCGGTGAGCGCAACCGCGTGCACATGGCCAAGATGCTGAAAGAAGGCGGCAATGTGCTGCTGCTCGACGAGCCGACCAACGACCTTGACGTTGAAACCCTCGCCGCGCTGGAAGACGCGATCGAGAATTTCGCCGGCTGTGCAGTGGTGATCAGCCACGACCGCTTCTTCCTCGATCGCCTCGCCACGCATATCCTGGCGTTCGAGGGCAACAGCCATGTCGAATGGTTCGAAGGCAACTTCGCGGCTTATGAGGAAGACAAGCGGCGCAGGCTGGGCGACGCGGCGGACCGGCCGACCAGGCTGGCGTACAAGAAGCTAACGCGGTGAGGTGAACCGGGGTACGGCTTTACACGTCGTCATTCCCGTGCAGGCGGGTAGCCAGTCTGGCAATGAGCTCCAATGTCACTCTGCTCCTTCGACATGCTCTGGATGTCCAGGGTCCCGATGCCTTTTCAGTCGGAAAGAAGTGAAGCGGGATGCCGGTTCAAGCCCGGCATGACGAAGTTGGTAGTCGACTCCACCCCCCAATCCGTCACCCCGGACTTGATCCGGGGTCCCGCTTCTTGAGGAACAGTACGTCGTAAGAAGTAAGTGTGATCCCGGCTCGGGGGACAGAATGACGTTGAAAAGCAGGAGAACCCAACTCGAAGGCCGGCATAACATCGCACCAAATAGCACCGTCACCCCGGCCCTTCGACAAGCTCAGGATGATCCGGGGTCCCGCTTCTTGATGGATAGCGACAGGTAAAAGAAAAGCGGGATGCCGGATCAAGTCCGGCATGACGTCGGAACTAAACCTCAAACCAGGTGATCGAACAGATCGTCCCAGTCTGGATTGGCTTTCTCGACCAGTTCAAATTTACATTCGCGCCGCCAACGCTTGAGCCGTTTCTCGAAGGCAAGCGCATCGTAGATGGTGTCCAGCCGGTCGGCCCAGACAAGACGGCCAAGGCCATAACGCGCGCAGAAATCCGAACCCGTTCCCTCACGGTGCTGCGAAATGCGCAATGGCAAATCCGCCGTCACACCCACATACATCGCGCCGCGAAAGCGGTCTGCCATTATGTAAACCCAACCGCCGTGCGCTTCCCTGTCCATATCGACGGGATGGAGGAAAGCTGGATACGGGGTCAAGCCGAAGCCTTCCGCGCTGCGCTCCCCTTGTCAGGAGCCCCTTGATGCAAGGCTGGTGGAATCAAGCATGTCATCGGTGACCTCCATCAGCAGCAATGGCTCTTCGCCCCAATCCGCAAGGGCGTCGACGAAGGCAGCGCGCACTTCGGCGTCATCATAGACCATCTTGGCATCATAGGCCTTTTGCCAGGTGGCTCTGTCAGGCCAGTCAGCCACGCCGATAAAGCGCCCCTGGTCATCAAGGTGCAATCGCGAACCCTTTGATCCGTATTTCTGCTGGATCAATTCGGTTCCGCGCCGCCATGCCTCGCGAAATTGCTGTTCGCATCCGGGCCGGACTTTCCACCAATATGCCGCGACAAAAGTCATCGGCGGCTTCGTGGCACAAAACCGGCAAGGCTACTGTGCATTGGCCTGCATCACCCTCAAAAAGGCACACCCCAATAACGGTAGAGCGCGCTGGCATAGGCGCTATCCCATTCCGGGGCCGTGCCGCCCTTGATGAAAGGACTGTTCTTGAACTTGTCATCTTCGGCAGATACCACATACCCACCGAAATCCTGATTGTATTCAAGGGCTTTCCAGGGAAGTGGGCGCAGTTCTTCGCCCAGCCCCAGAAAGCCGCCAAAACTCATCACGGCGTATTCAACTCTTCCACTCCGCTTGTTGACCATGAAATGGTCGACCTCGCCAATGCGATCTCCATTCGGGCGAAAGACTTTCGTCCCTTCGACCCGATTGGAAGCGATCAGTCCATGGTCGCTCTGCCCGGCATCAACGGGCTCACTTTCACGCGGAATTTCCGCAATTGATCCTTCGCCGAACTCGTATTTTTCCGACATGCTGTTCATTGTCCGCTCCTAGGCCAAAACCTGCGAATGAAGTTCGGACGGCTGCGTGACCTTGGCGAATGATTGACCGCCTTGTGCCGGGCGGGCCTTCACAAGATCGCCAATGGAAACGATGCCCACCAATCGCTTGTCGTCATCTACCACCGGCAGACGGCGAACCTGGTTCTCGCCCATGTTCTGTAAAACCTGGTCAACGTCGTCTTGCGCCCGGCAATAGAGGACCTCGCGGGTCATCACCTCGGAAGCATTCGCATCTGGTCCTAGACCCCCGCCGATTCCTCGCACGGCGATATCCCGGTCAGTAATCATGCCGATCAATCTGTCATTCTCGGCCACCGGAATAGAACCAAGGTCATGGGCCGCCATGCTTTGAGCAACGGCCTGTAGCGGTGTATCGGTCGAAACGGTTTGCACGTCCGAACTCATACATGTGTGAATCTGCATCTTACTCTCCTCTGGTTCTTTAACAGTGGCACAACGGAAAGGGAGAGTTGGTTGTTCCAGCATTTGCCGCAGCGGCCTCGATTCGAAAGATCGCACCAACATGCGGGTTGGAACATGCGGGTGAAGCCCGATTCTCATGCGTGAGGCTGCAACTTTGTTGCGATGCCGGATCGGCAGTTTCAGGCTTCCAGGCCCCGCTGCGAGGGCGATCGAGACAGGCCGGCATTTCCTACCATGCGGCGCTGATCTATTACTGATGGATGGCCCGCCGAAACTTCGCCCTCAAGCCCGCAGGGAACCTGCGCTGTAACACAGCGGAGCCACGCTCACTGCGATGCGGAATTTATCTTTTCAACCCTGTTCCATGCGTTCCAAGCGTGCCCCACGCGCGATGAGCCGAGCGGTCTTGTTCATTCAAATGCTAACAAACATTAACAGAAGGCTACGCAACCGGTTCAGTTTGAAGTCAGTGACGGGGGTCTACCACCAACCCATTACTCATGGCCGTTAGTGGTGGAGCGGCGTGTACAGGAACCGACCATGACCAATGCCAGACTTTTGAAGGGAAGCGCCTTCACCGCCCTTGCAGCCGTGCTTGCCTTTGCGGCCATGCCCAGCGCTGCCCAAGCGCAGGCCGGGGGGGTCGATAACCGCCCCGAACGTTCGCAAGCGCGCGAGAACCGCCGCGATTCGCGCGGCGAAGCCCGCAAGGATACACGCCAGCAGCAGCGCCCGCAGCGCGTCGAGCGGCGCAGCGAACAGCGTGACGCCCGCATCAGCCGCAGCGATCGCGCCGAACCGCGTATTGCTCGCGAGGTCGCCCGCGACCCGGGGCAGGATCGCCGGATCGAACGGCGCCCCGAACAACGAGTCGAACAGCGGACCGGGCAGCGCGGTGACGAGCGCCGCGGGCGCGAATGGAACCGCAGCGACCGCCGTGCGGAAATAGCCGACACTCGCTCGACCCGTGAATGGAACCGCAGCGACCGGCGCGCGGACGTTGCCGAAACTCGCTCGACCCGTGAATGGAACCGCAGCGACCGGTCTGAGCAGCGCGGGGCCGATACCCGCCGCAACCAGAGCTATTCGGACGCGAACCGCAACCGCAGCTATCGTGACGTGCGCCGCGAAGGCGTTCGTGACGGCAGCCGCAACTCGACCTATCGCCAACGGGACGGCTATCGCGACGGTGACCGTGATCGCTATCGCGACCGCGACGGATATCGCGACGGAAGCCGCCACGTCTATCACGAGCGGCGTTATTACGATCGCGGCAAATACCGCGGCGACTATCACCGCTGGGATCGCAAGCGCTGGCGCAGCAACCACCGCTACAACTGGTACAATTATCGCCACTCGCACCGCAGCATATACCGGCTGGGCCGCTATTACGCGCCCTATCGCAGCCATTATTACAGCCGTGTGAGCATCGGCTTCTACCTCGACCACCTGTTCTTCGGCTCAAGGTACTGGATCAATGATCCCTGGCAATATCGCCTGCCGGAAGCCTACGGCCCCTATCGCTGGGTGCGCTATTACGATGACGCCCTGCTGGTCGATATCTACAGCGGCGAAGTGGTCGACGTGATCCACGATTTCTTCTGGTAAACCCACCGTCACGCTGGCCGGATCTCCCCCTCATTGGTCCGGCCAGCAAAAACCCCGCCAGTCAGCGCGACTGGCGGGGTTTTGATTCTACAAAGCAGAATGGGTCAGGCCTTGGGCTCGCCGAACGGCAGCATGCGAAAGATGTTCCCGTCCTTGTCCACCAGCGTGTGCTTGAGCGTTCCGATGATGTGGAGCGCCACCAGGATTAACAGCGAAATACCCGCAGTGGCATGCAATTCGAAAATCGCCTTGGCACCGTCGGGATCGGGCGCAACCGGCAGCGGCGGCACCGAGAAGATGCCGAAGACGTTGATCGGCACGCCATATTTCGACATCGCCAGCCAGCCCGCCAGGGGCATCACGATCAGCAGGACATAGAACAGCCCATGCGTCACCTTGGCGAGAATGCGTTCCCATCCGGCCAGCGCGCTCGAAAGTTCGGGCGGCTTTTGTACAAATCGCCAGGCAAAGCGCAGCAGGATCATCAGCAGGATGAGCACGCCAATGGCAAAATGATTGCCCATGATCGCGCTTCTGGCTTCGTCGGTTGCGGCGTGTTCGGCTGCTTCCGCGATCCGCCAATTGGCAATCACCGCGAGAAACACCAGCCAGTGCAGCGTCATCGCCATTGGGCTGTAACGTCTTGAAGTCATGTCCGTCATTGAGCGCACCTCTCGGTTCCAAGGAAAAGCCGCATAGTAGCGTGTTCGCCATAACCGACAAGCCGGTCGCGAGTGGCCCTGTATGGCTTGCACCGCCAGCCGCCTTTGCTAACAGGCTGACCATGGCAAAAGCTGAGGTCATACCGGATAAAGACGCACTGCGGCGGGTCGGCGAGCAGGTGCGCAAACGTATCGAAGCCGATCCGCGCGCCTACAGGATCGATACCGAGCTGGCGGAGATTTTCGCATTCGGCGATTTCCTCACCGCGGCAGAATGCGAGCGGTTGTGCCTGATGATCGATCTCACCGCCAAGCCTTCCACGCTGCACGAGCAGGACTATGCCAGCGGCTTTCGCACCTCATATTCGGGCGACCTCGACCCGTATGACCCCTTCGTGATGGGTATCTCACGCCGGATCGACGATCTCCTGGGCATGAACCCCGAATGCGGCGAGGCAATCCAGGGCCAGCGCTATCTGGTTGGCCAACAGTTCCAGCCGCATAATGACTGGTTCTACACCAGCGAGAAGTACTGGCAGTACGAGCGCAAGCGCGGCGGGCAGCGCTGCTGGACCGCGATGGCGTTCCTCAACGAGGTGGAAGAAGGCGGCGAAACGCATTTCACCCATGTCGGTATCAAGTTCGAGCCCAAGCCGGGTGTGCTGCTGGTATGGAACAACGCCCTGCCCGACGGCACGCCCAATGAAGATACGATGCATGCCGGCACGCCGGTGATCAAAGGCAGCAAATACGTGATCACCAAGTGGTATCGCACGCGCAAATGGACGTGAGGCGTTAGCTGCGCTCCAGCGCCTCAGCGATCAGCTTGCGCGAATTCTCGATCCCGTAGAGCGCGATGAAGCTGCCCATGCGCGGGCCCTGTTCGCTGCCGAGCAGGATCTCATACAGGCACTTGAACCATTCGCGCAGATTCCCGAAGCCAAACTCCTCACGCTTGCCGATTTCATAGATGATGGTCTGGATCTCTTCAGCGGGCATGTCGGACGCCATCACCTGCAGTGCGCAATCGAGCGCTTTCAGGGCGTCGCGTTCATTCTCGGTCGGAGCACGCTTGATGAGCGTTGGCGCGACGAAATCGCGATTATAGGCAAGCGCCGTGCCTACCAGAACATCCAGCTCCGGGTGCCTGGCCGGATCTGCATCTTCGACGTAATTGGCAAGATATGACCACACGGAATCGCGATCGGCTTCGGCTCCCAGCACGCCAACCAGATTGAGCAGCAAGCCATAGGTAACCGGCAAGGTATCGCCTGCGCCCGGCGCTTCGTCAGCTTCAAACCCGCCATTGGCGCGCAGCAGGTGCCACACCGGGTTGCCAAGTTGCTTGTCGAGCTCCTGCTCGCCCAGCGCAGCGCGGAACTGCCAGTAATCGTCAACCGCGCGCGGAATCACGCCGGGGTGCAAGCTCTTGGCACTCTTGGGATTGGGAAAGATATAGAAACCCAGGCTTTCTTCGCTGCCATAGGTCAGCCATTGTTCGATCGTCAGGCCATTGCCCTTCGACTTGGATATCTTCTCGCCCTTTTCGTCAAGAAACAGCTCGTAGATCAGGCCTTCTGGTTTGCGGCCGCCCAGCACATTGACGATGCGGCCCGATTGAACGCCGCTATCGGTCAGGTCCTTGCCATACATCTCGTAATCGACGCCCAGCGCATACCAGCGCATCGCCCAGTCGACCTTCCATTGCAGCTTGGACATGCCGCCCAGCGCGCTCTGTTCGACCATGCTGCCATCTTCATCGGCAAAACGGATCAGCCCGGCTTCAGGATCGACCACTTCAACCGGCACCTGCAATACACGGCCCGTGCTGGGTGAAATTGGCAGCACCGGCGAATAGCTTTGCCGCCGTTCCTCACGCAGGGTTGGCAGCATGATGTCGAGAATCGCCTGATTGCAGCGCAGCACCTGCTTCAGCGCTGGATCGAAACGGCCCGAATTATACATGTCGTTCGATGCGACGAATTCATATTCGAAGCCGAACCGGTCAAGGAAGGCGCGCAGCATGGCGTTGTTGTGCGCGGCAAAGCTCTCGTGCCCCTTCTCGAACGGATCGGGGATGCGGCTCAAGGGCATGCCGAGATGCGCGGCCACCATCTTCTGTTGCGGGATATTGTCGGGCACTTTGCGCAGCCCATCCATGTCGTCGCTGAAGGCCACCAGCCGCGTCTTGCCGTCCTCGGGCTTTGCACCGATCATCGCTTCGAATGCGCGGCGCACCAGCGTGGTGCGCAGCACTTCCTGAAAGGTGCCGATATGCGGCAGGCCTGACGGGCCATAACCGGTTTCGAACAGCACCGGCGAGCCATCAGGTCTGGTGCCATCGGGATAGCGTTTGAGCAGCCGCTGGGCCTCTTGAAACGGCCAGGCCTTGTTTACGCGTGCGGCGGCGATCAGATCGTTCATGCTCATGCGCGCTGCCTCTTGCGCATGCCGCGCCGCGTTGCAAGCGCCATGTTGCAGGCGCGAAGGAAGGGGTCGGTCGGCAGACCGACCCCTCCATGCGCTGTTCAGCTCAATCGGTCCATTGCATTGTGCCGGTTCCGGTGCCGCCGGTGCCCGACCAGGTGGTCGCGCCGTTCTTTCCGGCATAGCGGCCGGTCTTGCCGTTGAGGCCACCGACGCAGCCCTGCATTCCATTTCCGCCGGGAACATTGTTGCAGCCAAAGATCATCGAATAGCTGCCTGCATCCGAGCTGGAATTGCAGGCGAAGTGAAAGTCGAACACCTTGGCATTGGGCGGCTGCGACACGCCGATGCAGGTCCACTTCTCGCTGACCTTGGAGCCATCGGAAAAGGTCACCACTGAGGTGCCGTCCTGATAGCTGCCCTGGTACTGGTCTGTCCCGACCGTTTTTTCAGGACCGCCTGTAGTGGTGTAGGTTGCGGTGCCGGCATGGGCGATGCCCGGAATGGCAAGGCAGATTGCGAGCGCGCCGATACGTAGGATATTACTCATTATCATTGTCTCCTGTCGGTTATGCGGCCCGAAGCAGACATTGCATATTGCCCCCACCCGCACGCGCCTTGAACGCGTGTGAACAAGCTTATGCTTGGCAACCCTGTTACAATCTGCGGGAGATTCCACGTTAACAATAATGAGTCAAGCGCGCTACTCGGCGCCCAGCGCCCGGGGTTCTGACCCTAAAACCAGGCGCGCACCCCGATCAGGAACTTGAAGCCGCTGGGATCCTCGCCTTCGGCGCGGGCAATGTCCGCCGTCTCACCCAGCTTTGCCTCGTATTCCACGCCAACGTAGGGGGCGAACTCGCGCACGATCTCATAACGCAGGCGCAGCCCCGGCTCGATCTTGGTGATTCCCGCACCGATCCCGCGTTCGGGAATATCCTGTGCGGCCAGTTCCAGCTCAACGCGCGGTTGCAGGATCAGCCGCTGGGTGATTTTCTGGTCATATTCGCCTTCCAGCCGCGCGGTCACATCGCCGCGATCGGACAGGAAGGCCGCCAGATCGACATGAAACATGTAGGGGGCAAGGCCCTGCACTCCCAGCGCCAGATGGCTGCGGGTTTCCGGTTCCAGATCAAGCCGCACACCCGCTTGCAGGTCGAAGTAAGGGCCGATCGCATGGCCCCACAACGCCTGTATTTCGGCATCTTCCACCGAGCCACCGAATGCTCCCTCTCCCTCTGACTTGAGCACGAACTTGTCTATATCGTTGCCGTACCAGCCCTGCGCGTCCCACAGATAGCCTTCTTCGCCACCTTCGACAGGAAGGCGCGCCTCGAGCCGTTCAACCAGCAGCGTGCCGGTACTCATCGCGCCATGCATGCGGCGTTCGGCATCGCGTGCGGCGGCCATGGCACCCTCACCCCAGATCGAGTCGGCGGCATGAAGCGGTCCTTCGAGCGCGCGCGGCGGCACGGCGTTTTCGGGCGCAGCGCCGGGGGCTGACTTGTCGTCCATCGGCATGGTGTGCTGCGAATGGTCTTCCGGCGGGGCGGCTTCCTGCGCCGCTGGGGTGGCGGAGTGATCATGCGCGGAATGGTCCTGCGCGGCGGCAGGGGAGGCGACCAGCGCCGCACCGGCAAGCAGGAGCGCGCGCATCAATGGTGCTCCCCGTGCGGAAAGGGCCGCACCGTCACCACCTGCATCATGCCTGCATGCATGTGATAGAGCAGATGGCAGTGGAAGGCCCAGTCGCCCGGTTCGTTGGCGGTAAGGTCAAAAGTGGCACTGCCGCCCGGTTGCACCACCACAGTGTGCTTGAGCGGCTGGTGCATATGGTCCGCGCCGTTGACCAGTTCGAAGAAATGGCCGTGCAAATGGATCGGGTGCGCCATCATCGTGTTGTTGACCAGCTTCACCCGCACCCGCTCGTCATAGCCGAAGCGGATCGGATCGTCGGTGACGGCGGAAAAGCTCTTGCCGTCGAACGACCACATATACCGTTCCATATTGCCGGTGAGGTGGATTTCCAGCTCGCGCTCGATCTCGCGATGCGGGTTCATCCGCGCGGCCTTGAGATCGGTGTAACGCAGCACACGGTGCTTTACTGTGTCGAGGCCCAGGCCGGGAAAGTCCATTCGGTCGGCCGGCATCGGCGCAACCATGTCGATACCGGGGCCGACCTTCACGTCATCGGGCAGCAGCGAGGTATCGCGCATGGAGTTGTCCATCGTATGCCCGCCACCATGCGCGGAATGATCCATGCTACCCATGCCCATATCGACCATGGTCAAGGTGGGAACCTCGCGCAGCGGCGGCGGGGTGGCGATATTGGCCCCAGAACCGGGAGCGCGCGAGGTCAGGCTGGCAACGCCCATGCCGCTGCGGTCCATCGCTTCGGCCACCAATGCATGGCTGCCATCGGGCGGGCTGACAATGACATCGTAGGTTTCAGCGGTTCCGATCTGGAATTCGTCCACCTCCACTTCGGCCACGTCCACCCCGTCAGCCGCGATCACCGTCATCGGCACGCCTGGAATGCGGACATTGAAGAAGGTCATCGCACTGCCATTGATGATCCGCAGCCGCACCCGTTCGCCCGGCCTGAATTCAAGTGCCAGATTGTCAGCTGGCCCATGCCCGTTGATAAGATAAGTGTAGGTGCTGCCCGAAACATCGGCGATGTCGCGCGGGTTCATCCGCATCTGGCCCCACATGCGGCGTTCTGCCCCGCTTAGGTTCCCTTCTGTCGCGGTCAGCATCTGGCGGTTGAAATAGTGCTCGCCAACCTTCAGTTTGCGCATGATTTCATGAGGATGGATCGGGGTGAACTCGCTCAGCAACACCACATAATCGCGGTCATAACGCGGATCGGGCTCCCCGCTTTCGATCACCAGCGGACCGTAATGCCCCGCTTGCTCCTGCAGCCCTGAATGGCTGTGCCACCAGTAGGTGCCATGTTGGCGGATCGGGAATTCATAGGTGAAGGTCTCACCCGGCGCGATGCCCGGAAAGCTCACCCCCGGCACCCCGTCAAACTGGAACGGCAAGAGCAGCCCGTGCCAGTGGATCGAGCTGTCTTCCTCAAGACTATTGGTCACATGAAGCCGCACGTCCTGGCCTTCGCGAAGGCGGATCAGCGGCCCCGGCACACTGCCGTTAACGGCAATTGCATGCCCCGCGCGGCGACCGGTCGTAAAGTGATGTTCGGCAATAGTCAGGCGGATATCCTCGCCCGAAACTTCGCCAAAGCCGCGCCTTGCATGCGACAACGACACGCCTTTTGCCCAGGCGGGCATGGGCAAACCCGCCGCGGCGGCCAGCGCGGCGGTTGATCCAATGAAATTCCGGCGGTTTAGATGGATTGCCATAAAATCTTATACGCTGCCTTGAACCGTTTAGTTCCAGCCCACATATATACCCCCATAGGGTATTTCAATAGGTGCTTGTGTAATGGCCAATGCAAACAGTGCAAAGATCAACCGGCTGAACCGCATCGCCGGACAGGTGCGCGGCGTCGCCAACATGATCGAGAATGATCGATATTGCATCGACATCCTGCATCAGATCCAGGCGATCAAGTCTGCGCTGGTGCAGGTCGAAAGCCAGATCCTCAAGGATCACGCCGCGTGCTGCGTCGCTGAGGCAATTGCCAGCGGCGACGAAGCCGAACAGCGCCAGAAGTTCGAAGAGCTGGTCGACCTGATGAACCGATCGCGCAAATAAGGCGACAAACCGATGACCTCTGCCAAGACCGCTACACTCTATCGCATGGTGATGCCCGATCACCTGTGCCCCTCTGGGCTCAAGGCCAAGTGGCTGCTCGAAAACCAAGGCTATCAGGTGGACGACCACCACCTGACCACTCGCCCTGAAACCGATGCATTCAAGGACGAGCACGGTGTTTCGACCACCCCGCAGGCGTGGATCGCGGGTGAGCGGATCGGCGGATATACCGACCTGCGCGAGCATTTTGGTCGCCATGTGCTCAAAAAGGGCGAGACGACCTATCGCCCGGTGATCGTGCTGTTTGCGATGATGGCGGCGATGGCGCTGGCGGCAGCCTATGTCACCACGGGCCGCCCGCTCTCCATCCTGGCGGCTGAATGGTTCGTCAGCTTCTCGATGTGCGGGCTGGCCTATCTCAAGCTGCGCGATGTCGAGAGTTTTTCGACCATGTTCCTCAATTACGATCTGCTCGCGCGGCGCTGGGTGCCCTATGCCTATATCTACCCGTTCGCCGAAGGGTTGGCGGGCGTGTTGATGACCGCACAGGCGCTCGATTGGCTTTCGATCCCGGTGGCGCTGTTCATCGGCACGATTGGCGCGGTGAGCGTGTTCAAGGAGGTCTATATCGACAAGCGCGAGCTGAAATGCGCCTGTGTCGGCGGGGATTCCAACGTGCCGCTGGGCTTCGTCTCGCTGACCGAGAACCTGTTCATGATCGGCATGGCGGTGTGGATGCTGACAAAGTGGATAGAAGGCGCGCCGATGGGGGCAATGTAGCCTCAGCCACCTTGCCAGCCATTCGCCCCGCGTTCTATCGTTGGCGCGGTGTCTTCTCCGCTCCCCCTACCCGCGCTGCACGCGAGCCATTCCGGCACATGGCTGAAGACGGCCAGCGGTGCGACGCAAACCGTATCCAAGGGCGATGCCATCATGGCGGCGGCGGATACCCCGCTGCTGCTGCTCAATGCGCCGCTGGTTGCCAATCGGCTGGGATATCCCGACCTTTCCGGGCTCGACCTGCTTGAACTTTTCGCCTTCGTCCATCCAGCGCGGTTCTGTGTGCCAACCCCGCGCGGGCTGGCCGAGGCACTGGATCTGGGCGAGCCGGATGGCGACGAGCATGTCCCGGCCTTCCTTCAGCTGGCGGCGGGCGCGTTGATCGCAGCTTGCGCAAGCGAGCACTGGCCTGAGCGCGAGGGCGCGTGGAGCGCGCTGCAAAACCTGGTCAAACTGCGCTGGCCATGGGCGCAGGTATTGGCCGCGCATATCGCGCGGCCAGAGCGCGCCGAGAAATGGCTGTTCTCCAGGCGCCCCGAATGGGAGGACGCGCCCGAACGCCCTGCCCCGCGCCAGATCGAACTGGCCAGCGATGCCGTGAGCGCAAGACTTGATACTCTGACCGGCGAAGCGGCCGAGAAGCGCGCGGGCCAACAAGCCTACGCCCGTGATGTGGCACAGGTTTTTGCTCCGCGTGACAGGCGCGGCAGTCCGCATCTTTTGCTGGCGCAGGCAGGCACGGGAATCGGCAAGACGCTCGGCTATCTTGCCCCGGCATCGCTGTGGGCAGAGGGTTCGGGCGGCACGGTGTGGGTTTCAACCTACACCAAGAACCTTCAACGCCAGCTGCGGCAGGAAAGCCGCCGCGCCTGGCCCGCGCAGCGTGCCGACGGGTCAAAGCCGGTGGTAGTGCGCAAGGGGCGCGAGAATTACCTGTGCCTGCTCAATCTGGAAGATGCCCTGCAAGGTGGCTTTAGCGGGCGCGCGGCGATCCTGGCCCAGTTGGTGGCACGCTGGGCCGCGTTCAGCCAGGATGGGGACATGGTCGGCGGCGATCTGCCCGGCTGGCTTGGCACACTGTTCCGCAAGCGCGGGATCGCTGCGCTGACTGACCAGCGCGGCGAGTGCGTCTATGCCGGCTGCCCGCATTACCGCAAATGCTTCATTGAGCGCGCCGCGCGCAGCTCTGCGCAGGCAGATCTTGTCATCGCCAACCATGCACTGGTGATGGTCAATGCTGCGCGCGCCGGATTCGGAGGGGGTCGGGATCATGCCCAGCGCCCGACACGCATTATCTTCGATGAGGGGCACCACGTGTTCGAAGCGGCGGATTCGACTTTTGCCGCCGCGCTGACCGGGCAGGAAACGATCGAGCTGAGGCGATGGATTATCGGCCCTGAACGCAAGAACCGGGGTCGGCGGCGGGGGCTGGCCGCCCGCCTCGCCGATGTTGCCAGCTATGACGAAGCAGGCGGCAGAGCGGTGGAAGCCGCTGTCGAGGCCGCACATGCCCTGCCGGGCGATGGCTGGCTGCAGCGGCTCAATGAAGGCGCGCCCTCAGGACCGATCGAGGCGCTGCTCGCGGCGGTGCGTGCTGCCACCTACGCGCGCGACGAATCCGGCGGGCAGGAAGCAGGCTATGGCATCGAAACGGAAGCCGCCTCGCTCCCCGGCGATCTTATCGAGGCCGCTGGCAAGGCAGAGGAAGCCCTCGCAGCAATCAGGGGCCCGCTGATTAAACTCACGACCAGGCTGGAGGCAGTGCTGGAGGATGCTCCCGATTGGCTCGACACCCAGGGGCGAGCACGGATCGAGGGCGCGCGCCATTCGCTCGCCTGGCGGATCGATACGCTGGCAGCTTGGGAGGCACTGCTTGATCGCCTGGCGGGGCCAGCAGATCCTGAATACGTCGATTGGCTTGCAGTTGAACGCTCGGATGCGCGCGAATTCGATGTCGGGATCCACCGCCATTGGCTCGATCCGATGAAGCCCTTTGCCAAGGCTGTGCTGGAACCGTCTCATGGTGTGATGCTGACCAGCGCCACGTTGACTGACCGCGGTGCGACCGGGCCCGAGTGGGATAGCGCAATGGCACGGTCAGGTGCGGCCTATCTCGATGCGCCGCCTCTCACAACGGCTGCCGAAAGCCCGTTCGATTATGCCAGCCGGTCCGAAGTGCTTATCATTACTGACATCAAGAAGGGCGATCTGCCCGCGCTTGCCGGTGCATATGCCCGATTGATCGAAGCCTCTCAGGGCGGCGTGCTGGGCCTGTTCACTGCGATCCGCCGGATGCGTGCGGTGCATGGCCGCATTGCCGATCGTCTCGCTCGCGGCGGGCTGCCCCTATACGCGCAGCATGTCGACCCGATCGACACCGGCACGCTGGTGGATATTTTCCGCGATGATCCGCGCGCCTCACTGCTGGGCACCGATGCCTTGCGTGACGGGGTGGATGTGCCCGGCCATTCGCTGCGCTGCGTGGTAATGGAGCAAGTGCCCTGGCCCCGCCCTGACATATTGCACAAGGCGCGGCGGTTGGCGGGCGGCGGCAGCGCCTATGATGACCGGATCATCCGTGCGCGGCTGGCGCAGGCGTTCGGCAGGCTGATCCGCAGCAAGGGAGATGCAGGGCATTTCATTGTGCTCTCACCCGCCTTCCCCAGCCGCCTGCTGACCGCTTTCCCGGAAGGAACGCCTGTCATCCGCTTGACGCTTGAGGAAGCTTTACAACGAGTTGAAGCTGGTGTTTCGGGCTATCACACTGCACAAGCCGGAATCGCCGAACCGGCTGGAAAGGACGCATCCTGACGTGAGATTGCTGTCATGAAGATCCTTGGTCTTTTCCGGCACGCCAAATCCGACTGGGATGACATGGCAAAGCGCGATTTCGATCGCGGGCTCAATGATCGCGGGCGCAGGGGAGCCGCGCTGATGGGCGATCACATTCGCAAGCACGGCATCAAATGGGACGTAATCGTCGCCAGCCCTGCGGTGCGAAACAAGGAGACACTTGTATCCGCCATGCCGGGCGCTGAGGTGGAATATGATCAGCGGCTTTATCTTGCGAGCTCCGACACGATCCTGGAAACGATCGCCGACCATGCTGGCGATGCGGGCACAGTGCTGGTTTCCGGCCACAATCCCGGCTTGCAGGAGGTTCTGTTCGAGCTCGTCACTCACGCCAATGAAAACGAGCTGTTTTTCGAAGCCGCGCGCAAGTTTCCGACCGCATCCTATGCCGTGTTCGAACTCGATATCGATGACTGGTCACAGCTCAAGCCGGGCTGCGGTAAGCTGGTCTATTTCGCCCGGCCACGCGATCTTGATCCGGAGCTCGGGCCTGAGGTCTAATCCAGCACATGCCTTGGGCCCGGCCCTTCAGCACTCAGGTGGTCGTCCTTGTTGTAGAGCTGGCAATGGCTGAGGCTTAGGCACCCGCAGCCGATGCAACCGTCTAGCTTGGCGCGGGTCCGCTCGAGCTGCGCAATCTTGCGGTCGAGTTGCCCGCGGATCGAATGGCTGATGGCTTGCCAGTCGCCTGCGGTTGGCGTGCGGCCATGCGGCAGCTTTGCCAGCTCTGTTTCGATCTCCGATAGCGCCAGCCCCAGTTGCTGCGCAATCAGGATGAAGCTCAACCGGCGGATGTCGCTGCGCAGGAAGCGCCGCTGGTTGCCGCTAGTGCGGATCGGCTCAACCAGGCCCTTTTCCTCATAGAAGCGAATTGCGGAAACCGACAGGCCGGTGCGGCGCGCAAGATCGCCAATGGGAAGAAAATCATTCTTGCTCAGCTTGCGCGGCATGGCCCGAACCCCTCGTGAGAAAATAACTTGACCTCAACTTAGCTTGAGATTGCACGATCGGCAAATGCGATGATTCGTACCCGCCAGCGCTCCTTTCGCGCCTGGTGGAAACGGGCATTGCCAGCTTAGCAAATTCAGGAGAATTCAATGTCCATAGCCAAACTTGAACACGTCAATGTGACCGTCACCAACCCTGCCCGCTCGGCCGCTTTGCTGATGGACCTGTGCGGCTGGCACATTCGGTGGGAGGGGCCATCAATGAACAATGGCCGCACCATCCATGTCGGCAGCGACACCGCCTATCTGGCGCTTTACACCAATGACCAGGTCACCGGCGAATTTGCCAAGGGCCAGCCGCTCAGCCATGTCGGGCTACAGGTTGATGACTTGGCCGCCGCAGAGAAGACCGTTTTGGAAGCTGGCCTCGAGCCGTTCAATCACGGGGCCTATAATCCCGGCCCGTCGACTTTCTATTTCATCGACTGGGACGGTATTGAATTCGAAGTGGTCAGCTATGCAGACCAAACCCCATGAACGAGCCGATCCTGCGCCAACCGATGTTCCGGCCATTTGCAAATCGCCAACTTGCTGCCAAACAGGGCGCAAAGGAACCAACGGGAGTATCCAAGCCTTGTACGCATTCAAGTTTTCGACCGCCGTCGCCGTCTCGCTGTTGAGCCTGGCCGCGACACCTGCCGTAGCTGAAACCACCTATGTCACGGGCGATCGCCTGCTGGATGTGGAAAGCGGGCGCTATATCGAAGCGCCATTGATCGCGGTCGAAGATGGAAAGGTCGTAAGTGTCCAATCGGGCGGGACTGCTCCAGAAGGCTCAGAGGTGATCGCCCTTTCCGGTCACACGATCCTGCCCGGCCTGATCGACATGCATGTGCATCTGGACGGCAGGCCGGAATATGGCGGCTATTCGAGCCTGCAATTCACTGACCGCTTTGCCGCGGTTCTGGGCGTGGAGAATGCACGCCGGATGCTTCATGCCGGCTTCACCACGGTTCGCAACCTTGGCGACGACGATTACAATGTCGCCGGCATTGACCAGGCAATCGAGGAAGGCTGGATTCCCGGACCGCGCATTGTCAATGGGAACTATGCGCTCGGCGCCACCGGCGGGCATTGCGACGAAACTTTCCTCCCACCCAGCTTCGGAGCCAGGAGCCCCGGCGTGGCAGACAGCCCGCAAGAATTTCGCGTGCGCGTGCGCGAACAACGCAAATATGGCGCCGAAGTGATCAAGGTCTGCGCAACCGGCGGGGTATTCTCGCGCAATACCGAGCCGGGGCAGGCACAGCTGCATGAAGAAGAGCTTCGCGCCATCGCTGAAGAGGCGCATTTCTGGGGTCTCAAGACTGCCGCCCATGCGCATGGGGCTGAAGGTATCAAGCACGCGATACGCGCCGGGATCGACACGATCGAACATGCCAGCCTGGTCGATGATGAAGGGATCAAGCTGGCGGCGCAGCGCGGCACCTATTTCAGTATGGACATCTTCAATACCGATTACACCCAGGCTGCCGGTGAGGCGAACGGCGTGCTTGAGGAGAATCTGCGCAAGGACCGCGAGATCGCGCAGATCCAGCGTGACAATTTCCGCAAGGCGCACAAGGCCGGGGTGAAGATGGTCTTCGCCAGTGACGCAGGCGTGATGCCGCATGAACTGATCGGGGGGCAGTTCCGCGTGATGGTGGAATACGGGATGACACCGATCGAGGCGATCCGCGCGGCAACTGTGAATGCCGCCGAAGCGCTTGGCCAGGTGGGCCAAGTGGGTGTGGTCAAGCCAGGTGCCTGGGCCGATTTTATCGCGGTTGATGGAGATCCGCTGGCCGATGTCGGCGAGCTGGCCGATATCGATGTCGTTATGAAGGGCGGTCGGTTGGTGAAGGCGGACTAACCGCCGCCGCGCCGCCCGCCCAGGGCTGGGCGGTACGTTCCAGCGCAAGGCCGCCCTGCCACGGGCGGCAGAGCGCGCGTGCCGCCTCAATATCGCTACCCACCCACACACCATAATCCTCGCACGAAACGATCACCGGCATGCGGGTGTGCACTTCAGCCGCCATGCCAGCCGCGTCGGTCATCACCATCGAGTAGCAATCGCCCCATTCGTCGCTATTCCGCCAGATGCCCGCACAGGCGAACAATTCATCGCCCGGCAGCGAGAGCCAGCTGCGCGTCTTGCCCCCCTTGGGGCCTTCGGCCTCGGCCCAGGCGGTGATCGGGATGAGGCAGCGGCGCTGCTCAAACGAATGGCGCCAGAAGAAGCTGTCGAGCTTGTCGGTGCGGGTATTGTTGACCGGCTTGGGCTTCAGCGGCTGGCCGCTCTTGCCTTTCATCTGCAGCGGGAAGCCCCAGCTCATCTGCCTTAGCTGCCCATCGGCCACGACCAGTCCAGGATAGCCGGGATAGACTTCCGCTCCAAAATTCGCGCCGCTGGGCATTTCCGCCGCATCGAACCAGTGCGCCACTTCGCTCGGAGCCTTGGTCATACGATAGAGATTGCACATCTGGCCCAGCCCTCAGGCATTGCCGACCACGAAACACGCCGCCGCCATCAGCGCGCCCGCCAGCCGGTTCGAGCGGAAACGCTCGAGCGCATTGCCGCCATCCCCGCTGTCAAGCGTCGCCACCTGCCAAGCCAGATGGACCGCCACCGGCAGCAAGGTCAGCAGCGCTATCCAGTCAGGCCGGTAGAGCCAGAAGCCCAGCCCCCAAAGCGCCACGGCGAGCACGTAGAACATGGTTGTCCCGCTGCGTACCCGGTCGCCCAGGCGCAAGGCGGATGAGCGGATCCCGACCAGCGCGTCATCCTCGCGGTCTTGCAGGGCGTAGATCGTGTCATAGCCGATGATCCAAAATATTGTTCCGGCATAAACCGCCGCGAGTGCATCCCAATTGTCACCGCGCAGCGCCACCCAGCCCACTGGCAGCCCCCAGCTGAACACCAGCCCCAGCCACGCCTGCGGCCACCAGGTAATTCGCTTCATGAACGGATAGGCCGCGACCAGCGCCAGGCTGGAAAGCGCCACTGCTTGCGCTTCGAGCCGCAATTGCAGGAGCACGAGGAGACCGATCAGGCACAGCGCGAGCAACCAGCCCCACGCCAGTTTCCGGCTGACCCGCCCACTCGCAACCGGACGCAGCGCGGTGCGGGCCACCTTGCGATCAAGATCGGCATCTACGATGTCGTTGTAGACGCAGCCTGCCCCCCGCATGGCAATGCTGCCCAGCAATAGCCAAGCCGCGAGCTGCCATTGCAGCCCTGCACCGGCCAGCCACACGCCCCACAGGCACGGCCAGAACAGCAGCCACCAGCCGATCGGCCGGTCGAACCGTGCCAGTTGCGCAAGATCCCTGGGCATTTGCGGCAGGCGCGCAATGATTCCGCGATGTTCGCTATCCGGGACTATCTGTTCGTCCATGCACCTGCTTCTTCAGCCTTTGCCTGTTTCCAGCCATAAATCGCTAGTCCGAACATCACCACATTGCCAACGAGGTCGAGCATGCCGATCGAATTGAGCACCGGCACAACGCTGTGAAAATACCAGTCGAACACGAAGAACGGAACGAGGATGATCGCGAAGGTAAGGAACCCGCGGCTGGTATAGCGCACCACGAGCGACATGAGTCCGAAGATGCAAGCCTGCGCGCCGAAACATGCCAGGGCAAACAGTGCGAGAAAGGAAGTGTCGCGATATTCTGGCGTCACCGCCAGTTCGATTACTGAACGCGGAAACAAAAGCGCCCATGCCCCCAGCAAGAGGAATACGGACGCAATCAGATATTGAGCAGTTCGAGCCGACATCACGCTAGCTCTAGCGGCCTCGCGCGCGCTCGTCTAACGCGCAGATATGCCTGCAACTCCTCGCCCAAGGAAACCGGAATGGCCCCCGCGCAGTGCGCCGCGCCTGTTCGTCGACACGGAACTGGGCCAAGGACGGCACCTTTCGATCGAGGGAAATCAGGCGCATTATCTTGGCAAGGTCATGCGGATCGGGACCGGCGACACGGTGATCCTGTGCGACAATGTGACCGGCGAATGGGCCGCCCGTGCACACGAAGTAGCGAAACGCTCCGTTGCGCTGGAAGTGATCGAGCGGCTCCACCCGCGCGAGGAAGTGCCGGATTTCTGGCTTTGCGCTGCACTGCTGAAGAAAGACCGCTTCGACATGGTGCTGGAAAAGGCAACAGAGCTGGGCGTGGCGCGAATCCAGCCGGTGATCACGCGGCGCTGCGTGGCGGACAAGCTCAACCTCGACCGCGCGCGCAGTATTGTGACCGAGGCTGCCGAGCAATGCGCGCGCACGGCCCTGCCAGAGATTTTCGAACCAGTGAAACTTGACGCGCTGCCGGCAGCATGGCCCCAAGATCGCGCATTGTTCTTCGCCGACGAGCTTGGCGGCGAGCCGGCCATTGCAGGCTTCGCCGCACATTCCGGCCCCGCAGCGCTGCTGATCGGCCCGGAAGGCGGTTTTGATCAGGCAGAACGTGAGGCGATCCGCAGCTTGCATCAGGCGCGCGCGATTACGCTGGGCCCGCGTATCCTGCGCGGCGAAACCGCCGCTATCGCGGGCACCGCGCTGTGGATGGGGACCGTCGGGGACTGGCGCGAAAATGCGATGACTGGTCGCGAATAATTTGCTGGCGCAGTGCCAGTCCGTTTTCTAGAGCAACCGAAATGAGCACACGGGAAGCATCCGGGGCAGAAGAGCCCATCATCGAGTCGCGCGATCAGTTGGTCGAGCCGATGCAATTGGGCGAAAAGCCGAAATCTGCCTGGCGCATCGGCACCGAGCACGAAAAGCTGGTCTACAAGCGCAGCGATTTCCATGCCCCGTCATATGATGAGCCCTGCGGCATCCGCGACATGCTGCTGAATTTGGAGCGCTTCGGTTGGGAGCCGATCGAAGAGAACGGTAAGGTCATCGCGATGAAGGGCGATGATGGCAACGTCAGCCTCGAGCCTGCAGGCCAGCTCGAACTTTCTGGTGCGCCGCTCGAAAATCTGCACCAGACCTGTGCCGAAACCGGCCGTCATCTGGCTCAGGTCAAGGAGATCGGCGAAGCCTGCGGGGTCGGCTTTCTGGGCCTGGGCATGTGGCCCGACAAGACGCGGGAAGAACTGCCCATAATGCCC
Organism: Altererythrobacter chaiwopuensis; assembly: GCF_054957755.1. Taxonomy (NCBI): domain Bacteria; kingdom Pseudomonadati; phylum Pseudomonadota; class Alphaproteobacteria; order Sphingomonadales; family Erythrobacteraceae; genus Altererythrobacter; species Altererythrobacter chaiwopuensis. The sequence goes on along the minus strand of NZ_JBTXJG010000001.1, from coordinate 1,442,354 downwards.
AAGGGGCGTTATGAAATCATGCTGCGGCACATGCCGCGCGTCGGCAATCTCGGCCTCGACATGATGCTGCGCACCTGCACGATACAGGTCAATCTCGACTATTCGAGCGAAGCCGACATGGTGAAGAAATTCCGCACGGGTCTGGCACTGCAGCCCCTGGCGACCGCGCTGTTCGCCAATTCACCCTTCACCGAAGGCAAACCCAACGGCTTTTTGTCTTATCGCAGCCATATCTGGTCAGACACCGATCCGCATCGCACCGGAATGCTGCCCTTCGTGTTCGAAGACAGCTTCGGATATGAAAGATATGTCGACTACATGCTCGACGTGCCGATGTATTTCGTCTTCCGCGACGGCAAATATATCGACGCAGCCGGGCTGAGCTTCCGTGATTTCCTGAAGGGGGAGCTGTCGGTGCTGCCGGGCGAGTTGCCGCGCCAGAGCGACTGGATCGACCATCTTTCCACTGCATTTCCGGAAGTCCGCCTCAAAAGCTTCCTCGAGATGCGCGGGGCGGATGGCGGTCCGTGGAACCGGATTTGCGCGCTGCCCGCGTTCTGGGTTGGCCTGCTTTACGATGAGGGTGCGCTCGATGCCGCGTGGGACCTGGTCAAGCGCTGGTCGATGGAAGAACGCGAGCAACTTCGCAGTGAGGTACCGCGCCTGGCGCTTGACGCAAACCTTCCGGGCGGCGGCAAGCTGCGTGATCTTGCCAAAGAGGTGCTAGCCATTTCGCGCCAGGGGCTGAACGCGCGTGCGCGGCTCAATTCCAGCGGCGACAATGAAACCGGCTTTCTTGAGCCGCTTGATGAGATCGTGGACAGCGGCAAGGTGCCGGCGCAACGCCTGCTTGACATGTATCATGGCGAATGGGGCGAGGACATCTCGCAGGTTTACAAATACAGTTTCTAGGGAAGTTGAGCGGAAAAGCGGCATGATCCAGATTAACGGCACAATCCAATTGGCACCCGGCGCGGTTGCCAGCTCACCTGATGTGATCGCTGCTATTGTGCAGATGGTGCAAGCTTCGCGCGCGGAGGATGGCTGCCTCGATTACACTTTTGCGCAGGATCTGGCCGATCCGGATACACTGATAGTGTTTGAGCGGTGGCGTGATCAGCAAGCGTTGATGGCGCACTTCGATTCGCCGCATATGGCGGCATTCCAGCAGGTAATGGCCGCCAACCCGCCGGTTTCGCGCTCCCTGCGACGTTATGAAACCGACGAAGGGCAGCCACTTTGAACGTGCCGCCCCGCGCCTGATCAACGATAAGCGGTGATCCGGCCGCTATCATCCAGAATATAGAGCATGTTGTCTGCCACAATCGGCGGCAGGCTGACCGGCTGCTTGAGATCGGCATATTGAAACGCCGAACCTTCGGCGGTGCTTACTCTGTAGAGCATACCGCGCGAACTCGCGACCCACAGCTGGTTGCTAGCCAGAACCGGGCCGGTCCAGTAGATCGGATCCTTGCGGTTCTTTTCGTTGCGATAGCGTTGAAGCTGCGTCATCCAGCGGACCCGCCCTGTTGAGCGCGCAATCGCCAGCAGGCGTGCGTCATCGGTTAGCGTGAAGATCCACTCACCGGCAATCGCAGGCGTGGAAATGCCCGAAAGGTTGAGTTCCCAGATACGCTGACCGGTAAGCAGTTCATAGGCTGCCATTCGCCCACCCTGCCCAAGTGCATAAACGCGGCCATCATCAATGATCGGGTCGGCATCGATGTCGCTCAATGCGCCAACCTCGGTAGAAATCGAAGTGCGCGCCAGCGCATCTGCCCACAGCGTGCGGCCGTTTTCATAACGGTAAGCGCTCAATTCGCCCGATGAATAGCCCGCAATAATCGAGCCCTGACCGGCTGCCGGTGCTGCCACGCCAAACACACCTGCCTGCGTCGCTGAACCGCCTTCCTGCCACACCAGATCACCATTGGCCGCGTCGAGCGAGAATATCTGGTTATCCTGCGTCATCACGAACACCTGGCCAAAAGCGATCGTGGGCGATCCGCGTAGCGGACCGGCAGGCTGGACCTTCCAGATCTGGCTGCCGGTTTCAGCATCCAGCGCAACCACTTCGCCCACACCATTAGTGGCATAGACGCGTCCGCTGTCGATGCTGGCACCGCCGCCGAATGCCATGGCTGCAAGGTTGTTTGCCACTTCCATCCGGTAACGCCACAGCTGGCGGCCGGTCTTGGCATCAAATGCATGCACCATGCCATCGGTGCCGACCGCTACCAGCTTGCCGCCGCCCACCACCGGAGCGGCCGCCAACCGGCGACTCGTGCTGGATCCGGCGATTGATGCGGTCCACACCCGTGCAGGGTTTTCAGCCAGAGACAGATGCCCGTAGGATTTGCTCGCTGATCCACCAACCTGCGCCCAGTCGGGATTGACCTGCTCCGGGGGCAGCACCACGCTGACACCGGCGAGAGACGGATCAACGCTGGCGCCGCTTTCGATCCGCGACAGCACCGGAATGCGCTCACCCAGAGTCGGCGTGGTCTTCTTGTCTCCGCCGGAACATCCCGCCACGGCCGTGCCTGCCAGCGCCACCGCGAAGATCGAGCGTATCAAATTACGTGTCATCATTATTCCATTGATCCCAGTAACAAGGTTCACCTGACAGCGGCGTTTGCGCCGCCATCGGTCAGCCGTTGTTCTTCCATATAGGTGTCGGCATCCTCGATCGCGTCGACCCCCAGCAGGCCCGCCATTTGCCGTGCGCGCGAACGCAAGGTGTCAGGCACATCCTTGGATCGCGCAATTTCGCCAAAGAGCAGTCCAGCGCGTTCGTTTTTGCCCTGTTCGAGATAAGCCATGGCCACCAGCTCGCCTGCGCTTCCGAACCAGGGATTGCCGGGCACAGCCAAGGGTTCGAGCCGCCCTATCACCTCTGCCGGATCGCGCGTGTCGAAACTCGCCGCCATTTCGCGGATCGAGGCCAGATCGCGCAGCGCCGGTGGAGTGTCTTTATTGGCAACGACCTGGGCATAGAGCGCAGCCGCATCGTCGGTGCGCCCCTGATCCATTGCGATCCCCGCGCGCAGCAGCAGCGCCGCCGCCCGCGCACCGCCCGTGCTTTCATCCGCAAGCGTCGCCGCAGTTTTATCGGCGCTGTCAAAATTGCCTGCATCAGCCTGGTCGAGCGCCGCGACCAGCCGCTCCGACTGCGCTTCCAGTGCCGCTTCCTGGCGCGAATCCCAGAACAGATAACCGCCAAAGGCCAACAGGGCCGCGATCACCACCCCAAGCAGCGGACGGCCGTATTTGCGCGCGAACTCAAGATACTGGTCCTCGCGCACGGCATCATCGATCTCGCGCAGCAGGACATCGTCCTCAGCCGCCTTTTTCTCTTCGGGGTTCTTTTTGCTACCTGGTATCAGCGCCACTGGCTGGCTCTTTCCTCGACTGTTTGCTCGTTTCGGCGCGCTTGTAGGGACGCGGCGCGCCATCCGCAATGCCGCATAGTCTGTGTTCTTCGCCAGTTGAACCCCGGGTGAAGCAATGCACAGCCTTGCATGGCTCAACTATCGCCTGTGAGCGCGCCGGAATAGAGCGCATGATACTGAGTCAATGCATTGGCAGCGCCAAAATTTGCCGCCACTTCAAGCTGGTTGGCCTTGCCGATCTCCTGACGTACCTGTGCCTCTTCCGCCAGGACGAGAAATGCAGCGGCATCGTCCGAACCTTCGATAAGGTTTCGATTCGGTTGCGAGACCATACCTGCAGCAGGGCTCCCGAGGCGCGATACCACCGGCAATCCCGCTGCCATCGCTTCAATTGCTGCCGCGGGAAATGCATAGTTGGCGCTGCAATCTACATATATGTCGAGCAAAGCCAGCGCTGTGGTGCGGTCGCCTGCCATGCCGGGAAGATGCACGCGGTGGCTCAGCTCCAGCCGATCGGCACTCTCCTTGATTCCAGTGAGGGCGGATCGCTCGCCAAAAACAATCAGGTGCCAATTGGCAGGCAGGTCGACGATTTGTTCGATCAGGGGAATTGCCCCTCGAATCTCGTCGTCTGCGATGATCGTTCCTGCCCAGCACTCGCCCTTGCGCTTGATCAGGCCGGGCAAGGCGTCCGGTGCGGGCTTCCTGCCATCAGCGGATATTTCAACCGCGCGCGGGATGATGTGCAGCCGCGACTGCGGCACCTGCCAGGCCTGTGCCGCAAGGCGTGCCATTTCGCTGGTCTCGACCACCACGCCTTGCGCGCTGCCCAGCGCAACGCGCCGGTAAAGGTTTCTCCATGGCGAGAATTCGTCATCGCCTGCTTCGCCCAATCCCGTTTCGTGATGGATCAATGGCGGCAGCGAAAAACTTCGTCCGAACACTTTATGCGCCATCGCCGCATTGATTGCGCCCCAACCATAAGTGAGCACCAAATCATATCCGGCCATAGCGCGCGCCAGGCGGACCATGCCGCCCGGGCCGATATATCCGCTGATGGCAGAAACCCCGCCCAACCTGCGGCTGTTTCCGCCGACACCTAGCGTTGCGAGCGCACCGGAACCGATCCGTCCTCCAGCAAAATCATGTGCAAACGCACCGCCCAGACCGGCCACTGTTTCCAGGCATATCCGTGCCAAGGAACCATTCGGAGAATCCGGATGGATATGCAGAATACGCGGCAAGCCGCCCGTTCCTGAACTCATTCGACCTGAGCCAGAAGCTCGTCGATCGCCGCAAGCGAAACAGGCTCGTCCAGCATCGGCGCGTGGCCGACACGCGGCACGGTAACCGAGCGCATCAAGGGGTGGCGCGCCTTCATCGCCGCAACCGTATCGTCTGAAAGCAAGTCCGACAATTCCCCTCGCAGGACCAGCACCGGCACATCCGAAAGCGCTTCGAACGCGGGCCACAAATCAGGCGGCGCGGCACCTCCGGGCTCGTTGAACGGCTCGGCGATCGCCATGTCATAGTCAAAGGCTATGCGGCCATTCTGGCCCAGCACCATGGTGCGCTTTGCCATTTCGAGCCACGTCTCAATCGCGTAGTCAGGAAACCATTCGCCTTGCATTTCCTGCAATGCCCGCGCGGCATGCATCCAGGTAGGAAAGCTGCGGCCATGGCCGACATAGCCTGCGATCCGCTCCAAACCTGCAGGGCCAAGCTCAGGCCCGATATCGTTCAATACCACGCCTGCGAAACGACTCGCGTCGCCTGCTGCCATCAGCATGGTCATCAGCCCGCCCATCGATGTACCAATCGACACGAAACGCCGGATGCCCAATCCGCTCAGCAAGGCTTCGACATCGGCGACATAGGTGATCGGCGAATAGGTCGACACGTCCTTGGCATATTCGCTCATCCCGCGCCCGCGCATTTCAGGCACGATCAAGCGCCATTTGCCGGCAAGGTGGTTGGCCAACGGGGCAAAGTCGCGCGCGTTGCGGGTCAGCCCGTGCAGGCACAGCACCGGGGGTTTGTCAGCCGGACCGGCATAATCGCGATAATGCAGTTTGAGCCCGTCCGGGCTGGTCCAGTATTCGTGAGAAAAAGATGCCGTCATGATTGTGCGAGGCCTTGGGCAATTTGCGCCGGAAATCAAGCGCCATCGCGCGGAAGCCACACTTGCGGCTGACGCACATAGCCTCCACAAAGGCCCTATGCCCAGTGCGCCATCTGCTGCCCCCTATCGCCCCGAACCCGCAATCGAGGCAGTTTCCGACTGGCTTGGCGCGCCGGTAGCACCGGCTGATTTCCCGGATTGCCGGGTGCGATTCCGCAATCAACGCTGGGCCGAGGGCGTGGGGCTTGGCACTCTAAGTGATGCAGAGTGGGTGCAGCATTTCGCTCGTTTCGAGCCATTGCCCGGCAATCTGCAGCAGCCACTCGCACTCAAATATCATGGCCACCAGTTTCGCGTGTACAACCCGGAGATTGGCGATGGACGCGGCTTCCTGTTCGCGCAGCTCATTGATGGTGCAGGCCGCCTGCTCGACCTTGGCACCAAGGGCTCAGGGCAGACGCCCTATAGCCGCGCTGGAGACGGGCGGCTGACGCTCAAGGGCGGCATGCGCGAGATTCTTGCCACGGAAATGCTCGAGGCGCTGGGCGTAGACACGTCGAAAACCTTCTCGATCATCGAGACTGGCGAGGAATTGTGGCGCAATGACGAGCCCTCGCCCACCCGTTCGGCAGTCATGGTGCGGCTCAGCCACGGCCATATCCGTATCGGGACATTCCAGCGGCTGCTGGCATTGGAAGAGCGTGCGCATATGGAAGCGTTGGTCGAGTATTGTCTGGCGAAATTTCCCGGGCCGCAGCCGCCTGAAGATGCGCCGGGGCGCAGCGAACCGGCAGTGATACTGCTGCATCAGGTGGTCGAGCGCCTGGCCGATCTTGCCGCCAGCTGGATGGTGGCAGGCTTCGTCCACGGTGTGCTCAACACTGACAATATGAACATTTCGGGCGAAAGCTTCGACTATGGGCCGTGGCGCTGGCTGCCCGGCTGGGATCCGGGCTTTACCGCTGCCTATTTCGACCAACAGGGGCTCTATGCCTTTGGCCGGCAGCCCGAAGCGCTGCACTGGAATTGCGGCCAATTGGCAGTAGCACTGCGGCTGCTGGCAGAAAGCGAGCCATTGATTGCGGCACTCAACCGCTTTGGGCCGCTCTATATGGAGGCCGTCGCACGGCGATGGTGCTGGCGGCTGGGGATTAAGCCGCGCGGCGCAGACCACGATACCGCCATGGTGGCCGCTTGCGAAAAGGCACTGCGCGAAAGCAAGGTGCAACCCGATGTGTTCTTCCACGCGCATCGCGGTGGACGCGGCGCAGAGGGCGAACTGGGCGAGATTTTCCAAACCTATCAGCCGGTCGCGAGCGAGCATGGCTATTGGCATGAAGATGGCCCGCAAACCCTGCTGATCGACGAAGTCGAAGCACTGTGGTCAGCTATCGACGAGCGCGACGATTGGGCTCCCTTGAATGACAAGATCGCCGCGATCCGCCGCATGGGCGAAGCGCACGGCACCGCGCCCCGGCCGGCAGGCCATCTCGGCTCGGGAGGGCGATAGATGCGCAGCAGTCACGCAAGGTTCAGTGAACAATTGCCGCAATTTGCTTCCCATTTTGAGCTTACCAGACTAACCGCCATGCGCGAAAGGGGCGATCAGGTACAATCGTGAACGTGCAGACCTACATCTCCTGCGAACCGGCAACCGGCAAAGAATTGTGGCGGGCCGAGGCGAGCGATATTGACGCCTGTGTGCAGGCAGCACGGCACGCCTGGCCCGAATGGGCATCGCGCCCGCTTGCCAACAGGATCGAACTGCTGCGCCGATTTGCAAACGAAGTCCGCAAGGCGGGTGACGAGTTTGCCGAGTTGATCGCCCGCGAAGCCGGCAAGCCCTTATGGGAAGCGCGCACCGAAGTAGATGCAGTCGTCAACAAGGTGGAGATTTCCGTCAACGCCTATGCTGAACGTACCGGAAAGAAAAAGCTCGACAGTGCGCTGCAGGGCACGGCTGCGGTGCGCCACAAGCCGCACGGCGTGATGGTGGTTCTGGGGCCGTATAACTTCCCTGCCCACCTGCCCAACGGCCATATCGTTCCAGCCTTGATCGCGGGCAATACGATCGTGTTCAAGCCCAGCGAGAAAACCCCGGCGGTGGGCGAATTCCTGGTCAAGTGTTTTCACCTCGCGGGCATCCCGGAAGGTGCGGTGCAACTGGCCATCGGCGGGATCGAAGAAGGCAAGGCGCTGGTCGCGCATAAGGGTATCGACGGCGTGCTGTTCACCGGGTCGGTGCAGGCCGGCGTTGCGATCAATCGCACGCTGGCGACCAATCCAGCCAAGATCGTGGCGCTTGAAATGGGCGGAAACAACCCGATTGTAGTGATCGATACGCCTCTGCTGAGCGATGCTGCGGTATTGATCGTCCAATCTGCCTTCACCACTGCTGGCCAGCGTTGCACCGCTGCGCGGCGGCTGATCGTGCTCGATCACCTGTTCGAACCGCTGATGCAGGAATTGCTCATGCTCACCCGGCGGTTGATCATCGGCGAACCCTTTGCCGAACCCGCCCCATTCATGGGCCCGGTGATCGACAATCCCACCGCCGAAGCATTGCTGAACAGCTTTGTTCACCTGATCAGTCATGGCGGCAAAACGCTCCTCAACATGCGCCGGACCGACGAGAATCTGCCGTTCCTCACACCCGGTATCATTGACACCACCGACATGGCCGAACGGCCCGATGTCGAACTGTTCGGGCCATTGCTGCAAGTGATCCGGGTGAAGGATTTCGACGCCGCAATCGCCGAAGCGAACAATACGCGTTTTGGCCTCTCGGCATCGTTGATCGGTGGAACGCCGCATGATTTCGATCGCTTCTGGGCCAATGTTCGCGCTGGGATCATCAACTGGAACCGCCCCACAAACGGCGCCTCATCAGCCGCGCCATTTGGCGGTGTGGGCCTGTCGGGCAACCATCGCCCGGCGGCCTATTATGCGGCGGATTACTGCGCCTATCCCGTCGCCAGCACAGAGGTGGAGCAACCGCGCGCGAATATCGGTGTGGGGCTGAGAAACCGCTGATGATCAAGGGCGCACGGAAGAAAGCGCCCCTGCACCAACTGGCACAGGAGCGCTTTCCACGGCTTGGTGGGAGCCGTGCCCAGACTGCCTTTGAAAGAAGTCTAAGTTATTGATTATCGTTGTTAATCAGCGGCAGCGCGAATTGCTGCGGTCAATCTCGCGGCCCAGGATTGCCCCGCCGACCGCGCCCAGCAGTATGCCAACTCCCTTGTCTCCGCGCCCAGCCACTTCATTGCCGATCAGGCCGCCAACTCCGGCACCGATCAGCAGGCCGGTGGTGCCATTTTCCTTGCGGCAGTAATAGCGCCCATCGCCTCCGCGCCAGACCCGCGTGTTGCGATGGACCGGCTCGCCATAGCGGCTGTAGCTCTGGTCACCGCGATAGCGATCGCCGTAATAGCGGTCGTCATCGTAATCATGGCGATCGCGGCGTTTGTATTTGCGGTCATGCTTCGCAGTGAGGTCGCCCAACGGAAGCTCGGCAGCAAATTCGTGATGCTGCATGCTTGCTTCGCGCGGCAGTTCAGCCGCAGACGCTGGCGTGGACAAAAACAGCGCGGCGCCAGCGGCCGCAATTACAGTGTGTTTGGTGAATGCGACACTCATCTTCCTGCTCCTTCGCTCATCCTTAAACCCTTTTGCGGGCACCGCTCGATTCGGTTTGTTCAGGTTTAAGGCTACCAACATGAACGGCTCGCAACTCGATCTGCAGGAAATCGTTCATGCGACGAAGCGTTGCAATCTGACGGACGAAAGGTGGCTTGCCCGGAACACAGGCGGCCCCTAGGGCGCTTGAGAATGACCAATCCAGACCAGCCAAGCCAGCCATCGGGGCTGCCTGCAGCTATTGCCGCTTATACGATCTGGGGCTTCCTGCCGCTGTATCTTGTTTTGGTGAGCACAGTGCCCCCGGCCGAGTTTGTCGGATGGCGAATCATCTGGACCTTGCCGATCTGCCTGGTGATCGTGCTGGTGCGCAGGCAGATCCCCGATCTCAGGGCCGCAATTTCCAACCGGCGTGCCATGCTGGTGCTGGCGGCCAGTTCGATCCTTATCGCGGTGAACTGGTTCGTTTATGTCTGGGCCATCCAGTCTGGCGAGATCTATGCCGCCAGCCTGGGGTATTACATCAACCCGCTGGTCAATGTGCTGTTGGGCACGCTTCTTCTGAAAGAGCGGCTATCGCGGCGGCAATGGATTGCTGTCTCCCTGGCAGGAGCGGGTGTAGCCGTGCTGCTGGCGGGCGCACTCACCACGCTGTGGATCAGCCTGACCCTGGCCCTCAGTTTTGGCACCTACGGACTCTTGCGCAAGCAGGTGGAGGTCGGATCGCTGCCGGGCTTGACGATCGAAAGCGCGATCCTGCTGCCCCTGGCAGGCGGGATCGCCTTGTGGTTTGCGCAAGGCCCCTCAGGCTCCTCCTTCGGCGGCGAATTGTGGCTTAGCCTGGCGATCATGCTTGGCGGCGTGGTGACGGCAGTTCCCTTGCTGCTGTTCGCAGTGGCCGCAAGGCGGATGGATTATTCCACCCTTGGCTTCATCCAGTTCCTGGCCCCGTCGATCGTCTTCATCCTGGGCTTGACCGTGTTCGACAAGCCATTGCTGCCCGCACAAATGGCCAGCTTCGCGCTGATCTGGAGCGCGATCGCGATCTTCGTGTGGGACATGGTGCAGCGGCGCGGACGAAAGCCGGTCGCGATTTAGCCAGCGATCCGCCAGCCGAGTGTCTGCCCGGCGTGGAAAGGCACTATTTCGTGCCCGGCGGCCTGCAGTGTCTCAGGGACGGTCGCCTCGGCGCGTTCGAGCGTGATTGAATCCTCGTTCACCGGCAGTCCGTAGAACGCTGGGCCATGCAAGGAGGCGAAGCCTTCAAACCGCTCCAGCGCGCCCTCTTCGTCAAACACCGCCAGATAGCTTTCGAGTGCATAGGGCGCGTTGAATATTCCCGCGCATCCGCAGGCGGCTTCCTTGGCGTGGCGGGCATGCGGGGCGCTGTCCGTGCCAAGGAAGAATTTCGGATTGCCGCTGGTAGCCGCCTTTCGCAACGCCAGCCTGTGCACTTCGCGCTTTGCCACCGGCAGACAGTAATTGTGCGGCTGGATTCCGCCAACAAGCATGGCATTGCGGTTAATGTGCAAATGCTGCGGGGTGATGGTGGCGCCCACATTTTCCCCGGCGGCGAGCACGAATTCCACCGCATCGCTGGTGGTGATGTGCTCGAACACCAGTTTCAGCCCCGGAAAATCACGCGTGATACGGCGCAAATGCCGCTCGATGAACACAGCCTCACGGTCGAACACGTCGATTAAGTCATCGGTCACTTCACCGTGGACGCAAAGCACGATCCCCTCGGCTTCCATCCGCGCAAGTACCGGATCGAGCTTGCCGACATCGGTCACGCCGTTGTCCGAATTGGTCGTGGCGCCAGCCGGATAGAGCTTTGCCGCAGTGAATACGCCCTGCGCTGCGCCGCGCGCCAGATCGTCCGCATCGGTATTGTCGGTGAGATAGCAGGTCATCAGCGGCGTGAACTGCACACCTTCGGGCACTGCGCTGATGATCCGCTCGCGGTAGGCTGCGGCGCTGGCAGTATCGGTTATCGGCGGGGTGAGGTTAGGCATCACGATCGCGCGGGCAAACTGCCGCGCGGTATAGGGCACCACGTCGCGCATCATATCGCCGTCGCGAAAATGCAGGTGCCAGTCATCAGGGCGGCGGATCGTCAGCTTGTCGGTCATCACGGCTCGCTCTAGTCCCGCATGCGCCCTCTTTCCAGTGCCGATCGCAGGCCCTAGAGGCCGCGCCATGCAAATCGGATTCCTCACCTGCCCCGGTACCATGCCCGGCTCGCCCACCCGGCGAGCGGATGCCTTCGAACATGATGTTCAGATCAATGCGATTCGTCCGGCGCTCGAAGCGCGCGGCGGTACGCTGAGTGAGATAGACTGGCGTGCGCCGGTCGAGGCATTTGCCGGATGTAATCTGGTCCTGATTGGCACGCCGTGGGACTATCAGGATGACGAGCGGGCCTTTCTGGCAAAGCTCGATGCTCTCGAGAGCGCCGGGATACTGCTGTGCAATTCGCCGGCCACGGTGCGCTGGAATGCTCGCAAGACCTATCTGCGCGACCTGGCCGAACGCGGCGTGGCGACCATCCCCACGCTGTGGGTCGAACAGCCGAGCGCGGCCGACATTGCCAGGGCCATGGAAGAATTCGGCTGCGACGCGATTGTCGCCAAGCGGCAGGTTGGCGCCGGGGCAGAGGGGCAATCGATCCACCACCACCATTCGCCGGATGCGGGTTGGATGATGCACCAACCGGCGATGATCCAGCCCTATCTCCCGCAGATTGCGAGCGAGGGCGAGATGTCCTTGCTGTTCATTGACGGGAAATTCTCACACGCGCTGGTGAAGCGCCCGGCAACGGGCGATTACCGTGTGCAATCGCTCTATGGCGGCACTGAGGAGGCGATGGTTCCAGCCTCGCCGGATCTTGATGCCGCGCAGGCTGTGGTCGATGCCATTCCCTTCGAAACCCCGCTCTATGCCCGCATCGACATGGTGCGCGGCGAGGATGGCGCGCTGCTTCTTATGGAAGCTGAGTTGATCGAACCCTATCTCTATCCCAGACAAGGCCCCGAACTGGGGCCAATGCTGGCCGAGGCCATTGCGAGAAGGATAGGGAACAAGTGAGCGCAACACACCTTTCCAAGCGTGCCGTAATCCGCCTCTCCGCAGAGGACGATAGTGAGGATGCATTCGCTTTCCTGCAGGGGCTCGTCACCAATGACGTGACGGGCGATCTGCCCGCCTATGCCGCGCTGCTGAGCGCACAAGGCAAGACGATGTTCGATTTCATCGTCTGGCGCGATGGCGGGGATGCGCTGATCGACTGCGAGGCTGAACTGGCTGACGAACTGGTCAAGCGCCTTTCCCTTTACCGGCTGCGCCGCAAGATCGGGATCGCGAAAGACGAGGCGCTGGCGGTGCACTGGAGCGCGCAAGAAACCGCAGGATCAGCGCCAGATCCACGCCTGGCGGCGTTGGGTTGGCGCTGGATTGCGCCCGCAAGCGACGGCGACAAGGCTGCTGACGCAGGGTGGTTGGCGCATCGGCTGGCGCTGGGCGTGCCAGAGGGACGTGCCGAACTGGGCGACATCCTGTGGCTGGAAACAAACGCGGTCGAACTCCACGGCGTCAGTTTCGGTAAAGGCTGTTACATCGGGCAGGAGAATACCGCGCGCATGAACTGGCGGCAGAAGGTCAACCGCCGCCTGATCGTCGTGCCGCTTGGCCGATCAGACGAAAAGCGACGTAAGGCCGCCTATCCTGACATCGGCTTTGCCGTCGATCATATGCGGGTAGAAAGCATCGATCGCGATATGGCGCCGGAATGGATGAAGGCGGCGATCACCCCGGCTGGTTGATCGCCTCCAGGGAACGCTCGAGCATGATCTGTGCCCGGTCGCGCGCCGCCGTTTCGGGTAAGCCGAGCGAACGCGCCAAAGCCGAACCGATCAACGCATCGCCCATCGCCATAAGCACCAGGGCCAGCGTCTCTTCGCGCAGCCGCCTGACCTCGATGATTGCGTCGGGTTCATCTGGCGCGATGTCATCGACAAGTTGGTGGATGGTCTCGACAATCGGGCTCAGCGCGTCCTCATTTCCGGTCAGGATCATCCAGCTCGCAAGCGCGCCCGCACCTTCCTTGTCAAAGGCGTCGAAAGCGAGGTCGACCACTTCGCGCGGTGAACCCAAGCCAGCACGGCTGGCGCGGACAGCCTCCTTGATAGTTTCGCAAACGGTTTCCGCCAGATGTCTCGCCAGCTCCTTTTGCAGTCCGGATGCTGATCCGAAATGGTGCAAGAGATTCGCGTGAGTGCGCCCGATACGCCCGGCCACAGCTTTCAAGGTGACCGATTGCGGGCCAGCCTCAATAAGTAATGCGCGCGCCGCCTGAAGCGCCGAACTTCTGGATTCCTGTGGGGTTAAACGTTTGCGACTTGTCATTATTTGTTAAGCCTAATAGATTCTTACCCGATGGCCGAGCAAACTTCCTTTGACCTAGAACGCTCCGATGCGAGCGGCAAGAGCGCCGAGGGCGGTATCACCGCTCGCGCCAGCGCCACCCCTGCAGAGCACGAACTGATCGTGCGCGATCGGCGGTTTGACCGCCAGGCGATGGTCCCGCGTTGGTGGCATTCGAATGATCCGGTCGCCACAGCGTGGTATAATTCGGTATCAGCCAGCCTGCCGCGGGGCGAGGCCTTCTTCATCGATACTCTGCGCGATTTTCGCGAGGGATTACCACCCAAGCTGGCGCGCGAGATCAAGGCATTCATCAATCAGGAAATCAACCACACACGCGAACATGTCGCGTTCAACCGGCTGGTTTCCGATCACGGCTATAATGTCGAAAGTATCGATCAGGGCATCCAGGTGATGCTTGCCTTGACCGAGGGGCGCCCCAAGGAATTCAATCTTGCCATCACCATTGCGCTGGAACACTTCGCCGCGATCATCAGCCGCCAACTGCTCCAGCATCCCGAATACCTTGACGGGGCAGATCCGGTAGCAGCCGATATCTGGCGCTGGCACGCAACCGAAGAGATCGAGCACAAGGGGCTGGTCTACGATATCTGGCTCCACGCGACCCGTGACTGGAGCGCATGGAAGCGTTACAAGTCGCGCGCTCTGATCGCTGCGCTGATTACAAGGAAGTATTTCGGCAACCGGATTCGCGATGCGATCGGATTGCTGGAGCAGGATGGTTATTCACGCCGTAAGGCCAAGTGGAAACTTTATGCTTTCCTGTGGTGGAAACCGGGCATGATGCGGCGGATGTTCTTCCAGTGGGCCACGATCCTGACGCCCCGTTTCCATCCCTGGAAACATGACGATCGCGCGCTGATCGCCAAGTCCGAAAGCCCCTATTCCGACGCAGTGATGCCGGCTGAATAGGCGGCCAGCCCCACAACGCCTGGGATTGAACCAGGCGGAATCCGTGGCGGCGCCTTATTGACATTTCTGTAAGTAGTGGCTATTGACACTGATGTCAGTAACGCATTCATGGAGCCACCCGATGAACGCACCCGCCAGGATCGCTCTCGATACCTCTGTAAAGTCCAATCCGACCCCCACCGATCTTGAAATTACCGTTCGTGACGAACGGTTCAACCGCGGCACAACGCTCCGCCGCTGGTGGGCGGGCGAACCCTTCGGTACCGCTTGGCACAATGCCCTGTCGGCCACATTCCCGCGCGGTGAAGCCTTCTTCATCGAAGCCGTAAAGGCACATCGCGAAGGCGCATCGCCCAAGCTAGAGGCTGAAATCCGGGCGTTCGTGAAGCAGGAAATCAACCACACGCGCGAGCACATCGCCTTCAATCGCCTGGCCGAAGATCATGGCTATGACATCAAGAAGATCGACAAGCGCGTGGAGGAAATGCTGGCCATGACCAAGGGCCGGCCAGAGATTCTCAACCTTGCCGCGACCATGGCACTGGAACACTATACCGCCATGATGGCGCATGAATTCCTGAAGAACCCCAGACATTTCGCCAAGGCCGACCCGGAAGTGCGCAAGATGTGGCGCTGGCACGCGACTGAGGAACTCGAGCACAAGGGTGTTGCCTATGACACCTGGAACCATGCCACTCGCAGTTGGACTCCCAATCGGCGCTGGAAGGTGCGCAGCCTGATGATGCTGGTGGTAACCGGCCGCTTTTTCAGGAACCGCTGGGAAGATTCGATGAACCTCCTGGCGCAGGATGGCATCACCGGCTGGAAGGCGCGCTGGGGCCTGTTCAAATACCTTGCCTTTACGCCGGGTGTGGTGCGGCGGATATTCCCCGCGTGGCTGGCCTATTTCAAGCCCGGCTTCCACCCGTGGGATCACGACGATCGCTATTTAATCAACATTTACGAAGGCGAATTCGAAGACGCGCTGATGCAGCCCGCCGAATAGGTTCTCCCTCTTCTCAAAAGCGAAACCCCGGCACCGCAAGGCACCGGGGTTTTGTTTTGCTGCGCACCAAAAGGATTCAGGCGGCGTGCTGGATAACTGCCTCCCGCGCGGCCAGATCGATCGCATACTCGGCAGCAAGCGCCTCTTCGCCTCGGCCGCAACTGAAACGCTTCACAACCATGCCGGTTGGCAAGAAACCCAGCTTTGCGAGCACCCGGCCTGACGCAGGATTGTCCAGAAAATGGCTGGCGACCACGCGTGAATGCCCGAGAATCCCGGCGATCTCCAACACGCCGCGCCCCGCCTCAGTGGCATAGCCCTGCCCCCAATGCTGGCGCGCGATCCAGTAACCCAATTCCACTTCGCCCGCATGCGCATCTATGCCGATGCAACCCACAAGTGCGGCATCACGCGCACGGGTGATGAGGAACCGCGGGTAAAAAGGAGCGATGGGCTGCTCGACGAAGTCACGCGCATCATCGGGCCTATAGGGCCAGGGCGCGCGCGCCAGGTTCCGCACAACGCCTTCATCGGCGATTCCCGAATGGATCGCCTGCCAATCTTCCGGCCAGGCGGGCCGCAACAGCAGCCGCTCGGTGCAATGGAACATTTTCCTTCTCCTCATCGCCCCGCCAACGCCCAGATAGGCGCCTCGCGTGACATCTGCGTTGCGGCGAAAGCTGTTTTCGCCAGCCTGTCAGAGGGAGAAACGACGAGAGGGAGACGGGCTCCCTGAAATTTCAGGAAAGCCCCATCTCCCTCTTTGGTTGCCGTATTACCGGCTGGGACCGTCCCGTTTGGACGATCCCTTTAACGAACCGTCCGTTTATTCAGCTGCCTCGGCAATCATGTCTACCGACACGAATTTGCGACCGAGCTTGCCCTGGTGGAATCGGACAACGCCGTTCTCGAGCGCAAACAGGGTATGGTCCCTGCCCATGCCCACGTTGGTGCCCGGATAGAATTTAGTGCCGCGTTGGCGCACAATGATGTTGCCGCCGACCACTTCCTGGCCGCCGAACTTCTTTACACCAAGGCGACGGCCGACTGAGTCGCGACCGTTACGCGATGAACCGCCTGCTTTCTTATGTGCCATTGTGCGTAATCCTTACTTCTTGGCCGCCGGCTTTTTGGCAGGCGCCTTCTTAGCAGCCGGCTTCTTGGCTGCAGCTTCCTTCTTGGGAGCAGCTTCCTTCTTGGGCGCAGTCGCCTTGGCCGCAGTCGCTCCGGTTTTCTTCGGCGCGTCCTGCTTGGCTTCGGTTTCACCCTTGGTTGCGCCCTTGGCGGGAGCTTCCTTCTTGGGAGCAGCTTCCTTCTTCGGAGCTGCCGCCTTGCCTTCGCCCACATCGGTGATGCGCAGCAAGGTCATCTGCTGGCGATGGCCGTTCTTGCGGCGATAATTATGGCGGCGGCGCTTCTTGAAAACGAGCACCTTCTCGCTCTTCGCCTGGGCGATGATTTCCGCCGAGACCGACACCTTCGAGGCGTCAGCCAGCTTGTCGCCTTCACCCGCGAGCAGGACATCGCCCAGCGTCACGGTGTCGCCGGCTTCGCCAGCGAGCTTTTCGACTGCAATCTTGTCTCCGGCGGCAACCCGATATTGTTTGCCGCCCGTGCGCACTACTGCGAACATGGTGGTAATACTCTCAATCTAAAGCTGTGCCTCTCCGCAATGAAAGAGGCGCACCCGACAACCCACCAGATGGTGGCGCCGGAAAGATGCGTGCCGTTAAGGGAAAGGCTGTGCCAAGTCAACGGGAGATCGCCGCTTTTTCTGGTGCTGCCTGTTGGCATCGCAGCAGGTGGCATGGCCCGAAAGCCATGCTATGCTTGCTGCCTATGACAATAGCCTATTTCCCAAGCTTGGCGACCCTTGCCGTTTTCGGCGCCCTTTCAGCCGCCTGTGCAGATAATTCGGGCCGTTATCCAACTCTTTCGGCGCGCGATTTCGATCGTGTCCAAGGCCAATTCGAAGCCAGCAGTTCAGAGCGGCAGGTTCTGCTGCCCGAGCCGATGTCGCTCAGCGAGGTAGCGCAATTGCGCGAGGCAATCGCAGTGGTCCGCACGCGGCACTCGCGCTTTCTGACGCAGGCTGAGACGGCCCGGGGCCTGGTGCATGCTGCGAGAGGAACGGGGCCGGAAGACAAGAACTGGTCGCTTGCCCTGGTCGCGATTGCAGAGCTCGATTCGCAAGCAGGGGCAAGCACTGGCCTGTTGGCCGACCTCGACAAACTCTACACCGCAGCTTCGCTGGAATTCCACGAACGTGAACAGATTTCAGCGGCACAAACGGAAGCGGCTGCGTTGGTCGAGGCTGAGAATCAGATTATTCATGCATTGGCGGCTCAGCTCGGTACACCACCCCGGGCGCCTGCCCTGCAAGATTAGCGCGGGGCCGACGGATCGACCCCGCGCGCTGCCAGTTCACGCCCGGGAAGGACAGGGACTAGGGTCAGGACCCTAGATAGTTGCGGCTATCGTCACCACCGCAAGTCCCCATAGGAAGACCAGAACTGGCAGAATCAAGACTTGTGTCGCTGCATCACGCGGTTTGAGCCGCCCGGTGTGGGTCATGATCCCGCGACTCGTGAAATTGTCGAGATCAAGCGCGCGTTGCTTATGCTCGGGCTTCATCCAGGCCCAGATCGCCGGAACGCCGAAACCGGCAATTGTGATGAAACCGATGATCACCATCGGAATGATCAAGCCGGGATTGCCGAAGACCATCGCTGTGACGGCGAGGAAACCGAGATAGCAGGCCACAGTCACGCCATAAAGCGCCGCAGGCAGCTAGAATGTGCGATCTACAGAGGTAGGAATCCGTCCCTGCACCGGAGCAGCGACGATTCGCGCCTTTTCACCAATCAGTTCAGGGGCAATGAGTTTCGACATGACGACATCTCCTTCCGCTGAAGGAAAACATGCCGCAGCTGAGATCCGACCGCCTTGACCTAGGTCAAAACCACCGGACTATTCGCTCCAACGCGCGAGATCGGCATAGTCATCGGCGCGCGGCTCGATCCAGTGCCAGCCATCCGCGCGCTTCTCCCGCTTCCAGAACCATGCCGCGCTCTTGAGGTGATCCATGCAGAAATCGACCGTGTCGATCGCATCGCGCCGGTGCCGCGCTGCCGCAGAAACACACACGATCGGCTCGCCCGGATGCATCAGCCCGACCCTGTGGACCATCAACAGACCCATCAGCTTGAAGCGTGCGAATGCACGATCGGCCAGTTCCTGCATGCCTTGCAAGGTCAGCGGTTCATAATGCGTCAGTTCAAGCGCTTCGACACCTTCATCAAGGCGCACTTCTCCAACAAAGGTGCAAACACCGCCAAGCCCGGGATTGGCATTGGTGAACGGCCCGATCAACGCGCCAGGATAAAACGGTTCGGTAAGAAGCCGAATATCACGCATGGCGGTTCAGCCGCCTGATACGGGGGGCAGGAAGGCGACTTCGTCGCCATTTCGCGCGACCAGCGCTTCGCGATTCGAAAGCACAGCGCCATTCAGCGCAACCTTTACACGTTCGTCGAGGATGGCATCGGCCAGTCCTTCGCGCACATGAGCGTCGAGCAGGGCAAGAATGGCAGGCCAATCGAGATCGCCGCGGCTCGGAGAAAGCTCGCTTACTGCCTGTCCGGCCACATCCGCCAACTTGCCGAGGTAGAGTACTCTTATAGACATAAGTTACCTCGTCATTCCCGCGAAAGCGGGAATCCAGATTGAAGAGGTGTTGGCTTCGATTTGGATTCCCGCTTTCGCGGGAATGACGACTGAAAGTCCACCAGCCATCCCTAACCGCCCGTCATCGACATGTGGCGCGGCTGTGCGGGCTCGGCGCCGCGCCGTGATATATCGAAATTGTGCCGCTCCGGCTTGATCCGCATGGCCTCATCGAGCGCGGCCTGAAGGTTCGCTTCGGGCTCTTCGGAACGCAGCGCCGCACGTAGATCGACCCGCTCTCCGCCGCCAAGGCAAGGATAGAGCTGCCCGGTGGCGGTCACCCGCAGCCGATTGCAGCCAGCGCAGAAATTATTGGATAGCGGGGTAATCATGCCCAGCCGCCCCCCGGTTTCCGTCACCCAATCGTATCGCGCCGGGCCGCCGGTAGTGTCTCGCAGCGGAGTGAGCGTCCAACGTTGCTCCAGCCTTGCCCGTACTTCGCTGAGCGGCAGGAAATGATCGACCCGGTCTTGCTCGACCTCGCCCAGCGGCATCACTTCGATCAGCGTCAGGTCAAACCCTTCACCATGCGCCCATGCGACCAGATCGGGGATTTCTTCCTGATTGCTGCCCTTGAGCGCCACGGTGTTGATCTTGACCTTGAGGCCCGCCGCCTTCGCCGCCGCGATCCCCTCCAGCACCTGCGGCAATGCGTCGCGCCGCGACAGCGCGGCAAAGCGCGCACGGTCACGCGTATCGAGCGAGATATTGACCCGCCGCACGCCTGCGCGCGCCAGCTCGTCCGCGTGCAGCGCCAGCCGTGTGGCGTTTGTAGTGAGCGTAAGCTCGTCCAACCCGTCTCCCAGCTTGCGGCCGAGTGCGCGGAACAGGTCGATGATATCCCGCCGCACCAGCGGCTCGCCGCCGGTCACACGGATCTTCCTTACTCCGCGGGCGATAAAGCCGAGCGAGAGCTGGAACAGCTCCTCCAGGCTCAGCACATCCTTGCGCGGCAGGAAGGCCATCCGCTCAGGCATGCAATAGGAACAGCGCAGATCGCAGCGATCGGTCACCGACAGGCGCAGATAGTTGATCTGGCGCTGGAAGCTATCGACCAGCGGCTTTGCCCCCGGGGCGGGTAGAAGAACGTCACGCACTCTAGTCATGCAGCGCAAGATACTGGCCGGTGATGCCCGGCGCAGCCCCCAAATATGCCAGCATCGCGTCGATCGCCTCGGCGGCACCGCCCCCAAGCAGATTGACTCGCTTGGGGGCATATTTCCGGCCCAGATCGCGCGCCATCGCCCGGCGCCAATCGTCATGATCGCTGGGCGCGGCAGGCAGGACTATCACCAGGGATTCCGCATCGCCGCCCAACACCCTGTGCGCTTTCTCAACACATTCGCGGTGAAAGGCCGCCCCCGCATCGAGCGGGCTTTCCGGCAGGCTGTCGATCCGCAACTCTGCCTGCATCGCGCTATTTCCGCTCGCGGTGCAGTGTGATGCCGATCTTTTCATTCGCTTCGGCAATCGCCAGCTTGACGATCTTTACCGTGACCGCTTCCACGCGTGCATCCTGCACGAACAGCGTCTCGCAAATGTGATCCGCTACTGCTTCGATCAGCTTGAAGTGCACACCCTGCGGCAAGGCGTCCGAAGCAGCAAATTTGAGGTCCATGTAGTTCTTGCTCGCCTCAAGCGGCGTATCGGGATCGTAACGATCGGCAACTGCCAGACGTGCCTGGATTGTTATCCGCAGCGGCTGCGGCTTGCCGGTCTCTTCCGAATAGATGCCGGTCAGGACATCATGTTCAAAATCGGCAACTTCGAGAATGAGCGAATCGGTCATGCCCCGCGCCTTACTCCGAATTGCTCCAGCGTGCGAAAATCGCCGTGGGAAGCAGACGCCCTCCCTCGCCAACTTCCTGCACCGCCAGATCGCCATGCTCGACCGTGCCCGGCAGGCCGGAAAACAGCTCATCGACCAACCCCGCCAGCGCCAGGCTACTCATCCGAACAGCATAAACGGTGAGGAAAAGAAAGCGGCTCCGTTGATCGAGCAGCTTGCGGCAATCGGCGAGGAGCGCGGGAAGGTCTTCCTCCAGCCGCCAGGTTTCGTTTTTCGGCCCGCGACCGAATTTGGGCGGATCGAGGATAATCCCGTCATAGCGGCTGCCGCGCCGCACTTCGCGCGCGGCAAATTTTGCGGCGTCATCCACCAGCCAGCGGATTGGCCGGTCGTCCATGCGCGACAGCACAGCATTGTCACGCGCTTGCGCCACCGACTTCTTGGAGGCGTCAACATGGGTTACCCGGCCATGACGGCTGAGAGCCAGCGAGCCAACGCCGGTATAACCGAACAGGTTGAGCGTTTCGTATCCTCCCCGAGACGGGGAGGTGTCATCGCCCTGCGATGACGGAGGGGATTTGCCTAACCGCGAGTCCCCTCCACCGGCTTCGCCGGTCCCCCTCCCCTCGCAGGGGAGGATTTCACGCATCCATTCCCACACCGGCGCCATGTCCGGAAAGAACTGCAGATGGCGGAACGGGGTAGGCTGCGCGGTAAAGCTGACTTCGTTCCAGCTAATCGGCCAACCCTGCTCCGGCAGGTCTGCTGACAATTGCCAGCGACCGCCGCCGTCCTCGTCCGAGCCGGGGATGAATTCGCCCGCCGCTTTCCAGTCAGCCAGGCGCGGTGTCCACATCGCCTGTGGCTCGGGGCGGATAAAGGCGTGCGGGCCGAATTGCTCGAGCTTGCGCCCGTGCCCGCTGTCAAGCAGGCGATAGCCGCCTTCCCAGCCCCTGCCCACCATCAACAGCGGATCGCGGACGAGCTCAGCCATCAGTCGGCGGTACTTGCGTGCTTGCTGACGAAGTCGCGCACCGCCTCATATTCGCCGGGCAGTTCGACAAATTCCTCCTCGCGCGCAAACAGATCACCCACCCTGCTGGGAAGCGATGGCCGCAGGCCCGTCGCCCGCTCGACCGCGTCAGGGAACTTGGCCGGATGTGCTGTCGCCAGCGTTACCAGCGGGATGGCCGGATCGAGATCGCTCGCCAAAGCGGCATGCAGGCCCACCGCAGTATGCGGATCGATCACTTCGCCCGCGTGCTCGTGCGCCCAGCGCAGCGCCTGCAGCACCTGATCCTGATCTACCCGCGCACTGGTGAACAGCCCGGCTGCGCCTTCGCGCTGGGCATTGGTCAGCCGCATCGCCCTGTCCGCTTCGAATGCGCGCATCTGCGCGGCCATCGCTGCGCCGTCGCGTCCACCGCAATCGAACAGCAGCCGCTCGAAATTCGAAGAAACCTGGATGTCCATAGAGGGCGTAGCCGTGGGCGTGACTGTACCGGTCGAATAATCGCCGTCTGACAGCGCACGGTGGAGGATATCGTTGACATTGGTTGCGACGATCAGCTGCGCCACCGGCAGGCCCATCTGCGCGGCGACATAGCCCGCGAAAACGTCGCCGAAATTGCCGGTCGGCACGCTGTAGGCAACCGGCCTGTGCGGCGCGCCCAACTGCAGCGCAGAAGCGAAGTAATACACCACCTGCGCCATCAGGCGCGCCCAGTTGATCGAATTGACCGCACCGATGTTGAAGCGCGCAGTCATCTCCGCATCGCCGAACATGCGCTTCACCATTGCCTGCGCATCGTCAAAGCTGCCTTCAATCGCGATATTATGGACGTTGGGTGCACACACCGTGGTCATCTGGCGGCGCTGAACCTCGCTTACGCGTCCCTTTGGGTGAAGCATGAAGATGTCCACCCCTTCGCGCCCGGCCACCGCATCGATCGCGGCTGAACCCGTATCGCCGCTGGTCGCACCGATGATGGTAAGGTTGGACTTGCGGCGGCTGAGGAAGGTTTCAAACAGCAGGCCCAGCAATTGCATCGCCACATCCTTGAACGCGAGCGTGGGGCCATGGAACAATTCCAGCAGCCATTGCCGTTCATTGAGCTGGACCAGTGGGGTCACAGCATCATGCGCGAAGCGGCCATAGGCCTCTTTGCACAGGCTGCGCAGCTCGTCTTCGGTCAGGCTGCCCTCAACGAAAGGCAGCATTACCCGCGTGGCCAGTTCCGCATAGGGAAGGCCTGCCATCGCGGCGATCTCGGCCTCGCTGAAACGCGGCCATTCAGCCGGTAGATACAGGCCACCATCGCTGGCAAGGCCTGCCAGGGTGACACCTTCGAAATCGAGCGCCGCAGCGCTTCCTCTGGTCGAGATATATTGCATTGCGGGATGAGCGGTTAGACGCGCCGGGCGCACAGGGCAAGCAAATGGAACTTGGGCGCCCTCAAGCCTTTGACCTGATCCGTTTGCGGATCGCTAGGGCGTAGATCACCAGCGCAGTGAGCGCGAAGAAGAACCACTGTCCGGCATAAGCCAGATGATTGTTGGGCAGATCGCGCGGATCGGGTGCGGCCAGCGGCTCAAGCCCCGCTGCCGGCGGCATGGCGACGAGCCGCGGGCCGGGCGCGATGATCCCCTGGATCTCGCCGCCTTGCCAGCCTCCCTCGACTGGCTCCTTCGTGAAGCCCAGGGCAATATCGGCTTCGCGGCCATTTGCGAGCCTGCAGGTGGCAATCTGCGCAAGGCCCTTTACGCCTTCGGACGAAGTGGCTGCCGCAGTCCGGCGGGCGAGCACCTGAGTGCAATCGACAAAGGCGAAGCGATAGAGGCGCTCCGCTGCTTCTTCGTCATTCATCGGCCAATCGACCCGGCCCTCTTCGGTTGAAACCGCCTCGTAATGCGCGATCAAGGCGCCCTTTTCCTCAGCGCGGCCCAATTGCCAAATTCCCAGTGCCACCATGATGGCCGCGGCAGCCACCACGATTATGGTCGGAAGAACGGGAAGCTGGCGCAGATTCATAGTTTGCGGCTCCCAGCTTCGCGTGCATTATTGCGGAACTCCGCCGCCAATAGCGCGGCCTTGGACACGCGCAGCCCCCCGGTTACCGCTGCAATGGTCAGCGGGATCCAGATCAAGGCATGCACCCAGAAAGGCGGGCTGACGGCGATATCCAGCCAGATCGCCAGCCCCACCATCAGCGCGCCAATGATAAGGGTGAGGAATCCTGCCGGCCCATCGCCTACATTGAAGCGATTGTAGTCCAGCCCGCAGGACTCGCACTTGTCGGCAAATTTGACTGGCCCGGCGAACAGAGTCTTCTCTCCGCAGCGCGGGCACAAACCGAAAAGGGCAGCCTGGCCAATACCGGGCTGCCCCTTCGATTCTTCAGAGCTTGCGCCCTGTTCCATCAGTGGACCGGTGCGCCCCAGCCGCCCCAGATATAGACTGCGACGAACAGGAACAGCCACACCACGTCAACGAAGTGCCAGTACCACGCGGCCGCTTCGAAGCCGAAATGCTGGCGCGGCGTGAAGTGGCCGGCATAGGCCCGCACCAGGCAAACGATGAGGAAAATCGTACCAATCAACACGTGGAAGCCGTGGAAGCCAGTCGCCATGTAGAAGGCCGAACCATAGGTGTTGGTGCCAAAGGCAAACGGCGCGATCGCATACTCATAAGCCTGGATCGACGTGAACAACACGCCCAACAGAATCGTGGCCCACAGCCCCTGCTTCAGCCCCTCGCGATCGCCATGAATCAGCGCATGGTGCGCCCATGTTACGGTCGTGCCCGAGCACAGCAGGATGAGCGTGTTGAGCAGCGGAAGCTGGAAGGCGTTGAGCACCTCGATGCCCGCTGCGGGGAAGGTGCGCGCTGCCGCCTCGCCGTCCTGGCCGAACAGGCTGGCCACCAGCCCGTCCTCGCCCACCATGATCGGAGCAGGGAACAGTGCGAAGTCGAAAAACGCCCAGAACCAGCCGACGAAGAACATCACTTCCGAAGCAATGAACAGGATCATGCCATAGCGCATGTGCAGCTGCACCACCGGGGTGTGATCGCCGCCCTGGGCTTCCCTCACGATATTGCTGAACCAGCTGAAGAACGTCGCAATCAGCCCGGCAACGCCCAGGCCCAGCACGATCTTGCCTGCCGTGCCAAAGGTTTCGGGGTGCATGAACAGCACCATGCCAGTGGTGAACGTGAGGGCCGAAATCGAGCCGATCAGCGGCCAGATATCGGGCTCGAGAATGTGGTAATCGTGGTTCTTCGTACCAGCCATGACAAATGCGTCCTGTTACTTTCTGCTTGGGCCCTTACCCAGCCCGATCCACCGGGTCCAGAGGCTTGGTTTCAGTTATCACTCTTGGGGCTTGATCGCCCGATGGAAAGTATAGCTCAGTGTAATCTGTTCGACACCCTTCATGTTCTCATCCTCCAGCGCTGCCGGATCGACATAGTAGAGCACCGGCATATGCACCTCTTCGCCCGGCTGCAGAGTTTGCTCCGTAAAACAGAAGCACTGGATCTTGTTGAAATATCGACCTGCCTGCTCAGGCTCGACATTGAATGTTGCGGTTCCGGTGATCGGGACGCTGCTGTTGTTCCTGGCCACATAGGTTGCCATGTCACGCACGCCGATCTGGACAGTGTCAGTGCTTTGCGACGGGCGGAAAGTCCACGGCACGTCGCGCGCCACCGAGGCGTCGAAGCGGATCGAAATCGTCTTGCCGCCGATTGCCTGCGCCTGACGTTCTGCCGCAGCCGCGTCGGCATCGCTGGCTCGCTGCGTGGTTCCGCCAAATCCGGTAACCCGGCAGAACAGATCGTATAGAGGCACTGCGGCATAGCCCATGCCCAGCATCGCCAGCGCGCCCATGAAGGCATAGATGCCGGTACGCAGGTTCTTCTGATCAAGCGATGGAGTGGATGTGGCACTCACAGGATCAATCTCCCATTCTCACAATGGTGATCGCATAAAACAGCACAGCCAGGAACAGCAGCACGCCCCCGAGAGCGTAATTGCGCGCCTTCTGGCGGCGGCGGATTTCGGCTTCCTCTTCGGGTGTCATGCGAACCATCCCTGCTGGTGCACCAGCGCATCGACAACCAGCGCCGCGAACAGCGCAAACAGATAGAGAATGCTGTAAGCGAAGAGGCGCTTTTCCGGCTTCATCGTGTCGCCTTCGGTGGCCGAACGGAACGCAACCGGCACACAGAGCGCCAGAAACGCCAGCGAGAGCGCCAGCGCGCAAACGCCATAGATCGCGCCCGTGCCGCCAATCATCCATGGTGCCGCAGCAATCGGCACCAGCAGTATCGAGTAGGCCAGGATGTGACGGCGGGTAGTGCGCTCACCGGCCACCACCGGCATCATCGGAATGCCGACCTTGGCATAGTCTGACTTCACGAACAGCGCGAGCGCCCAGAAATGCGGCGGGGTCCAGAAAAAGATGATCGCGAACAGCAGCAGCGGCATCGCAGTAATATCGCCGGTTACCGCAACCCAGCCGATCATCGGCGGAAAGGCGCCGGCACCGCCGCCGATCACGATATTCTGCGGCGTGCGCGGCTTCAGCCACATGGTGTAAAGCACGGCGTAATAGACGATCGCCACCGCCAGGATACTCGCAGCCAGCCAGCCCACTGCCAGCCCCATGATCGCAACCGATGCCGCCGACATGGTGATGCCGAAATCACGCGCGTCAGTGGGGTGCATGCGGCCTGCGGGCAGCGGGCGATTGGCAGTCCGCTTCATCCCCGCATCAATCTCAGCTTCCCACCACTGGTTGATCACGGCAGAACCACCCGCGCCCAGCGCAATGCACAGGATCGCGGTAAAGCCGATCACAGGATGAATGCTGCCGGGAGCCGCCAACAACCCGCACAGGCCGGTGAAGATCACCAGCCGCATCACGCCCGGCTTGGTCAGCGCGAGGAAATCGCGCCAATCGGCCGGCAGTGCTGTTGCGGTTGTGGCAGTCATTGCTTGCGTGTCTCACTCAAAGCCGGGCCTGGCTCTTGCATTGGGGGGCGCACCTTGCGGCACGCCCCCTTTATTTTGTGCGTGCCCCGATGGGGGTTTGCGCCTGGCGGTATCTCAATCTTACGCCGGGCGGTGATCGTGGTAATCGTGGTGATCCTCGATCACCGGCAGCGTTTCGAACTGGTGGAACGGCGGCGGGCTGGAGAGCGTCCACTCAAGCGTGGTCGCGCCTTCGCCCCAGTAATTGTCTTCCGCCTTGCGCCCGGCCAGGAAGGCATAGGCAAGGTTGGCAAAGAACAGCACCATCGAGCCGGCCATGATCCAATAGCCATAGGACGAGATCTCGTTCCAATAGCTATAGGCCGCCGTGTAATCCGGATAACGGCGCGGCATGCCCTGCATCCCCAGGAAGTGCTGCGGGAAGAAGATCACGTTCACGCCCACGAAGAAGCCCCAGAAGTGCAAGTGAGCCAGCAGTTCGGAATGCATCCGGCCGCTCATCTTCGGGAACCAGTAATAGAAGCCGGCGAAGAGCGAGAACACCGCGCCCATCGACAGCACATAGTGGAAGTGGGCAACCACATAATAGGTGTCATGCAGATTGTCGTCGATGCCGCCATTGGCCAGCACAACGCCGGTCACACCGCCAACGGTGAACAGGAAGATGAAGCCCAGCGCCCAGACCATGGGCGATTTGAACTCCAGGCTGCCGCCCCACATGGTCGCAACCCAGCTGAAGATCTTCACGCCTGTCGGCACTGCGATCACCATCGTGGCCGCGGTGAAATACATCTTGGTGTTCACGTCCAGGCCGACCGTATACATGTGGTGCGCCCACACGATGAAGCCAACCACACCGATCGCGACCATGGCATAGGCCATGCCGAGATAGCCGAACACCGGCTTGCGGCTGAACGTTGCCACGATCTGGCTGACCATGCCGAAGCCCGGCAGGATCATGATATAGACTTCAGGGTGCCCGAAGAACCAGAACAAGTGCTGGTAAAGGATCGGATCGCCGCCGCCGGCCGGGTCAAAGAAGGTCGTGCCGAAATTGCGATCGGTGATCAGCATGGTGATCGCCGCAGCCAACACCGGCAGCGCCAGCAGCAGCAGGAATGCAGTGACCAGCACCGACCACACGAACAGCGGCATCTTGTGCAGCGTCATGCCCGGCGCGCGCATGTTGAAGATGGTGGTGATGAAGTTCGTCGCCCCAAGGATCGAGCCAGCGCCCGCGAGGTGGAGCGAGAAGATCGCGAAGTCGACTGCCGGGCCCTGCGAACCGGTGGTGGAAAGGGGCGCATAGACCGTCCAGCCAACGCCCGCCCCCACTCCCGTGCCGCCTGGCACGAACATGGAGAAAAGCAGGCTGCAGAAACCAGCCACGGTCAGCCAGAACGAAATATTGTTCATGCGCGGGAAGGCCATGTCCGGCGCGCCGATCATCAGCGGAACAAACCAGTTGCCGAAGCCGCCGATCATCGCCGGCATGACCATGAAGAACACCATGATCAGGCCGTGCGCAGTAATGAACACGTTCCACATGTGGTAGTTCGCATCCATCGAAGTGGCATCGCCGCCGAGCAGATCGACCCAGAACCCGAGGTGCTGGATACCCGGCTCGGCCAGCTCCATGCGCATCACGCCCGAAATGGCGCCGCCTATGATCCCTGCAAAAATTGCAAAGACGAGATATAGCGTGCCGATATCCTTGTGATTGGTCGACATGAACCAGCGGGCGAAAAAGCCCGGCTTGTGATCCGCACCATGCCCATGATCTGCATGGGGAGCGGTGAAACCTTCTGCGGTGGTGGCCATCGTTCTGATACTCTCTGGCTAATTCAATTTCTTCAGGCGGCGGGCGCTGGGGCAGCAGCGTCTTCGGCAGGTGCCTCGACCGCTTCCTCGCCCGGAATGGTGCCGCCCTGCTCGCGGACCCATGCCTCCCACTCATCGCGCGGCAAAGCTTCAACCGCGATCGGCATGAAGCCGTGGCGCGCACCGCACAGCTCGGAACACTGGCCGTAATAGACGCCCGGTTCCTTGATCAGCAGCTGCTTTTCATTGAGTCGCCCTGGCACGGCATCAAGCTTGAACCACAGGCTGGGCACGGCGAAAGAGTGGATCACGTCCGCCGCAGTGGTCTGGATACGCAGCGGCGTGTTCGCCGGGACCACCATGCGTTTGTCGACCGCGAGCTGGTAAGGCTCACCGGCGGCAACGGCGTCTTCCGCCGTCAGCATGTTCGAGATAACTTCGAAATCGCCATTGTCTGGGTAGGAATAGCCCCAATACCACTGGTATCCGGTCACCTTCACCGTCACCGCATCTTCCGGCGGCGATTCGAACTGGCGTGCGAGCAGCTGGATTGACGGGATCGCGATCACCAGCAGCACCATCACGGGAACCACGGTCCACACCACTTCGATCATGGTGTTATGGGTCGTCTTCGAAGGGCTGGGGTTAGTGCGGCGATTGTAGCGCGCGATCACGAACAGCAGCAGCCCCAGCACGAACAGGCTGATCACCGTGATGATCGGCAGCAGGATCAAATCGTGCATCCACAATGCATAATCGCCATTGGGCGAAAACTGGTCCTGGAAGCCGAGCCGCCCGTCGACCGGCATGCCCTTGCCTTCAGTCGGTGCCATCGGCGTATAGGCTGCCGCAGTTTCAGCCGCAGCAACCTCGGAAGCTGCCGCTTCGTCCTGTGCCAGCGCAGCGCGCGGCGCGAATGCCAGCATGACGGCAAGCGCGAACATAACCATAAATGAAAAGGCGTGGCGGCCTGTTTGACCCAAAACCATTTGTCTGACGTTTCCCGCTTCTCTCGTGCCCTGTTGCCCTGCAGTCCGCAAACGCCAGACCACTCCAGCCAACCCAAACACCCGGCATGAACGCCGAGATTGACCGGCCCTATAGGCGCGCTTGCCCCCTGTCTCAAGCGCTTCTAGGGAGAAAAATACGCAAGACCGGGTGATCCCGGCGCAATCAGCGCAAGATAGGTGGATAAATCACACATGACTGAAGACGAGGTGCTGTCCGAATTCCGCAGCTGCGGCGCGTTGCTGGAAGGGCATTTCAAGCTCTCTTCCGGGCGGCACAGTGCACATTACCTGCAATGCGCACGTGTGTTGATGAATCCGGAGCGCGGCGGCCGGCTGGCGCTGGCATTGGCGCAAAAATTGCCACGCGAGATTCGCAGCAAGGTGGATGTGGTTGTCTCGCCTGCGATGGGCGGAATCATCATCGGACATGAAATGGGCCGCGCACTGGGCAAGGACGCACTGTTCCTCGAACGGCCGGATGGCAGATTCCAACTACGCCGGGGGTTCGCGCTGGAGCCGGGCGCGAAAGTTCTGATGGTGGAAGACGTGGTCACTACCGGCCTTTCCAGCCGCGAGGCGATCGCCGCAGTGGGTGAGGAAGGCGGCGAAGTGATCGCCGAGGTTGCGCTGGTCGATCGTTCGGGCGGCGAAGTGGATCTGGGCGTGCCCTTCATCCCGCTGGTGGCACTCAACTTCCCCACCTATGCGGAGGACGAATTGCCGCAAGAACTTGCTGCGATGCCCGTTAGCAAGCCTGGTAGCCGCGCTTAGCCATGGCAAGCGTGCTCAATCCCGGCCGGCTGCGGCTCGGCGTGAACATCGATCATGTCGCCACGATCCGCAACGCGCGCGGGGGCGATCACCCCGATCCGGTGCGTGCGGCAGAAATCGTGGCACAAGTGGGCGGTGACGGCATCACGGCGCATCTGCGCGAGGACCGGCGCCATATCCGCGACGAAGACCTTGTTCGAATCCAGGCCGCGACCGATTTGCCGCTCAATCTGGAGATGGCGGCGACCGAGGAAATGCTGGAGATCGCGCTTCGGCACAAGCCGCATGCCGCCTGCATCGTGCCCGAAAAGCGCGAGGAGCGCACCACCGAGGGCGGTCTTGATGCAGCCGGCCTGCACAATCAGCTCGCCCCGATCGTCACGCGACTCGCCGATGCGGGCATCCGCGTCAGCCTGTTCATCGAAGCGAATGAGCGGCAGCTTGACGCCGCGCTGCGGCTGAACGCACCCGTGGTCGAATTTCACACCGGTGAATATGCACATGCGCATCTTGACGGTGACAGCGAGAAGATGGCTCGGGAAATCAAGCGGATTGCCGATATGGCCGCACTGGCTGCCAAGAACGGTATCGAACCCCATGCCGGGCACGGGCTGACATATGAGAATGTCCAGCCGATCGCTGCGATCCCCCAACTCGCGGAACTGAACATCGGGCATTACTTGATAGGCGAAGCAGTGTTCGTGGGCCTGGAAAATGCCGTGCGCCGGATGCGACAGCTGATGGATGACGCGCGGTGAGCAGCACAGGGGAGCCGAGCCGCGCGCAGCTTGGCTGGGCCATTGCGGGCGCGATCCCGTTCCTTCTGAGCATCGCATTGCTTGGCTTTGCGATTAGTCGGCAGGTGCTGGTGCTGTTCGCCACCGGCTGGCTGCTGCTTCAGCTGTTTGGCTATGGCAGCACGCTGAAGATGGCAAAGGGCGATTCGGCGCACTATCTCGTCAAGGCGCAGGTGCTGCTGCACTGGATCGCACTGACGCTGTTTATCGCAATGCTGGTGAAAATCGCATGATTATCGGGCTCGGATCGGATCTCTGCAATATCGAACGGATCGCCAATTCGCTTGATCGCTATGGCGAACGCTTCGAGAATCGCGTGTTTACGGAAATCGAACGCGCCAAGGCGCGCCGCCGCCCTTTCACCATCGCGGGCACCTATGCCAAGCGCTTCGCCGCGAAAGAGGCCTTCAGCAAGGCGGTTGGTACGGGCTTCAGGCACGGCGTGTTCATGAGGGATATCGGCGTGATCAATGCCCCCTCGGGGGCGCCCACGCTGGCGCTGGCTGGCGGTGCCGCGATTCGGCTTGCGCAATTGACGCCGCATGGCCATGAGGCGCTCATTCATCTCACCCTCACCGACGATCATCCATGGGCTCAGGCCTATGTCATCATCGAAGCGCGGCCCCTTTGACTATGCAGACCGGCACCAACACAGTGAACACAAACGACAAAGAAAACAGCAAGGACCAGGAAACCAAGGTCAACTGGATCGCCGAGCTGCGCGGCCTTGCGTTGATGTTGCTGGCGGTGCTTGCCTTTCACAGTCTGGTGGCCAAGCCCTTCTACATCCCCTCCACCTCGATGATGCCGGCGCTTTATGTCGGTGACCGGCTGGTGGTGAGCAAATATCCCTATGGCTGGAGCTGGGCGTCGGTAAGCTTCCACCTGATGCCGCGCAGCGAATGGCGCATCTGGGCAGATACTCCTGAATATGGCGACATCGTGATCCCGGTGCACCCGGTGCGTGATGAAGACTATATCAAGCGTGTGGTGGCGCTGCCGGGCGACCGCATCGCCGTGCGCGACGGGCGGATCATCCTCAACGGCACCCCGGTCGAACGCGAGGTCGTGCCTGCGATCAAAATCCCCTTCGAGCCGGAACTGCTATGCGAAGGTTCACCCTGCCTTTCGGCCTTCACCAACTATCTGGTGCGCGAAGCCGACGGAAAACAATATTACGAGATGCCCGCCTATCGCGAGACGCTCCCCAATGGCGCAAGCTACCTGGTGATCGACAATCTCGAAAACCAGCCGCTCGACAATTTCGAGGAAATGACGATCCCCGAAGGCCATGTTTTTGTGATGGGCGACAATCGCGATCATTCCGCCGACAGCCGCGAGCTCTACAGCCCGCGCGGGCTGATGGGCCCGGTCCCGCTCGAGAACATCGGCGGCCGCGCTGAATTCATCACTTTCTCGCTCGACGGTTCTACAAGCTGGAACCCGGTCAGCTGGTATGAAAGCCTGCGCGGAAATCGCGCCTGGACAACACTGCGCCCGGCCATAGCGGAGCGCGACGACGCAACCGAGTAGGTCGAGTGGCAAAGAAATTCCTCTATGTGATTGCCGCGATCATAGTCCTGCTGATCGCTGCGCTACTGGTACTGCGCATATGGGCGCAGGAATTGACCACGCTGGCGCTGGTGCCTTCGACCGAATTCGTCGAACAGCAACCCCTGGCAAAGACTGCCTATTCCGATGCGGCAATGTGGTTCGCGCATCCCGGCCTGTCCGAAAATACGGCACGCTGGCAACCTGGCTATGCCGGCGAGCGTATGAGCCTGCCGTCACCGGCTGATCCTGCCCTGCCCGATTTCGCGGTCTTTTTCGTCCATCCGACCAGCTATCTCAACCGTTCGAACTGGAACGCTCCGTTAGGTGACGAGGAAGCCGAGCGGGTTGCGCGCATCTATGTGCGCGGCATGGCCAGCCCCTTCAACCGGGCGAGCGAGATCTGGGCACCGCGTTATCGCCAGGCGACCATGGGTGCCTTCCTGACTGATGAAGCGGCGGCGCATCAGGCGCTCGATCTGGCCTATGCTGATGTCGCGGCGGCTTTTGCCGAATTCATCGGGTCGATTGATCCCGAACAGCCGATAGTCCTCACCGGGCATAGCCAGGGCGCACTACACCTGATGCGGCTGCTGCGCGAACAGGTGGCGGGCCAGCCTCTCGCTGATCGGGTCGCCGCCGCCTATGTCATCGGCTGGCCAATTTCAGTCGCACATGACCTGCCATCGCTCGGCCTTGCCGCGTGCAGCGCGCCTGACCAGGCGGGTTGTGTGATGAGCTGGTCGAGCTTTGCCGAGCCCGCCGATCCCTCGGCTGTGCTCGATACCTATGCCAAATCCACCGGGTTTGACGGCGCGGCGCGCGGAAACAGCGCGATACTTTGCACCAATCCCCTGACTGGAGGTGCCGAAAAGTCTGCACCGGCGGAACGCAATCTTGGCACGCTCAAGCCAAAGGGCGACTTTAGCGATGGCGAATTGCTGCCGCGCGCCGTCCCTGCCCGCTGCGACGAGCGCGGCTTGCTGCTGATCGGCGATCCGCCCGAATTGGGCCGCTATGTCCTGCCCGGCAACAATTACCACGTCTATGACATCCCGTTGTTCTGGGCCAATGTGCAGGCTGATGTGGCGCAGCGTGTGCAGGCATGGGCGGCGAGGCCTTGATCGCTGACAGCGCGGCCGGGCTGCGCGAGGCCTTGCCTGATGGCGGGGCGCTGCTCGGGATCGATCTCGGCACCAAGACAATCGGAATTGCAACCTGTGACGCCGGGTGGCGCTTTGCCACCGCTGGTAAAACCCTGCCCCGCGGCAAGTTCGGGCGCGACCGCGAAGCGCTCGCCGCCTTGATAAGAGAGCGAGGCATTGCCGGAATCGTGATCGGCCTGCCGCGCAATATGGACGGCAGCGAGGGGCCGCGCGCGCAGGCGAGCCGCGCCTATGCCCGCAATCTGGCAGAGGCATTTTCCCTGCCGATACTTCTTTGGGATGAACGCTGGTCAACCCAGAGTGCTGAAGCCGCAATGATCGGGCAGGACATCAGCCGCGCCAAACGTGCCGCGAAGATCGACAGTCATGCCGCCGCCGTGATCCTGCAAGGCGCGATCGACGCGCTGGCAGGGAATTCGTTTTAGCCGCTTTCGAGCGCTGCGCGTTGCGTTTGCGCAACCCTCTCCAGCATCAGGCACACCGGCAGCCCGGCCTCGCGCCAAAATGCATCGCGCGCCGCCGCGCGGCTGGAACAGTGGATACATCGATCTCACCGCCGAAATTAGAGTATTGTAATCGCTAAGGTCCAAAGGCAGGGTCGATGTTGATGTCCGCCCCTCTCCCTCCCTTCGATCCGGCAGAATCCGCCAAGTTCCTGTTTCGCCACGGCCATTCCGGCTGGCTTGGCTTGCGATACAGCGATCATGGCGAGGACTGGGTTGAGCTAGAGCTGCCCTGGCGCGAGGATTTGCTGGGCGAGGAGGATCGTCACGTACTTGCATCCGGGCCGATCATCAGCCTGCTCGACATGGCATCGGGTATGAGCATCTGGACAGCCAGCAAGATTTTCACGCCGGTCGCCACGCTTGACCTGAGGGTCGATTATCAGCGCCCCGCGAGCGAGCGCAGCGCGGTAAAGGGCCGGGTAGAATGCTATCGCCGCACCCGCTCTGCGGCCTTTGTGCGCGGGATCGCGCATGACGGCGACCCGGATGACCCAGTGGCGAGCATGGCGGGCGTTTTCATGACCATCGCGAGGGATCCGCGCATTGCCGCCCACAACTGACATGGAACGGTATCTCACGGCATATGCGCGCTCGCTCGGCATTTCCGTGCATGGCGAGGTGGACGGCGCGCCGGTACTGGTGGTGGAATTCAGCAATATCGTGGAGGGGCGCCCCGGCGCATTGCATGGCGGCGCGATCAGCGGGCTGCTCGAAACCGCTGGCTATGCCGTGTTGCGGGCTCGGCTCCAGACTGAAAGCCGCAACCCGCAGCTCAAGCCGATCAACATCACGGTGCAGTTCCTGAGCGCGGGCAAGCAGAAGCCAAGTTACGCCAAAGGGCGCATCACCCGGCTTGGGCGCCGCAATGCCAATGTCTCGGTAGAGGCGTGGCAGGATGATCAAGAGCGCCCAATCGCCACCGCCGTGATGAATATCCTCATGGCTGATCGCGAGGGCTAACGCTCCGCAGGTTCGACCGCCAGCCCATCTTCGGTCAGGCGAAGCTCAATCGGCTTGCCTTCAATCTCTGTCACGACCCTGAGTTGGTCCTGCTCGACCGAAAGCGTCGAGCCGTTCCCGTCGATCGGAATTTCGCGAATTTCGTCAATATCCAGCGGGCGTATCGGCCCCTCGGGATCGGGTCGTTCAACCGGCGCAACTGTGTCGCTTCCGGCAATCGCGCCGCGCATGAAATCGCGCCAGATCCGCGCGGGCAATCCGCCGCCCGAAATCCCGCCGAGAGGCGAATTATCGTCGTTCCCGATCCACACGCCCACCACCAACCCGCCGGCATAGCCAACGAATAACGCATCGCGATGATCCTGGGTCGTGCCGGTCTTGCCGAAATTGGGCCCGGCCAGCATCGCCGCCTTGCCCGTGCCGCGATTGATCGCGCTTCGCAGCAGCTGTTCCATCCCGCGATGTGTGCGGTCGGAAAAGCGCGACTGACCGTCAAACAGCCATTCGAACCAGCCCTGCTCCTCGCGCGGGAAAGCATGCGGTTCGACCGGATAGGCATTGCCTGCCACCGCCGCATAGGCGCTGGTCAATTCAAGCAGCGTCATGGTTGAAGTGCCCAACGCCAGGCTTGGATCACCTTCGGGCAAGTCGGATGTCACGCCAAGCCTTCGCGCAGTTGCAATCACCCGGTCGCTGCCCAGCTGATTGAGCAGCCGCACGGCCGCAACATTGCTCGATCGGGCAAACGCGTCCTCAAGCGTGATCGTGTCTGAATAACGCTCGCTTGAATTCCTGGGCCGATAGGAACCTTCCTCAATCGACGAATTGTCGATCCGGTCGTTCGGCTTCATGCCCGATTCGAGCGCGGTGAGATAGACGAACAGCTTGAAGGTCGAGCCGGGCTGGCGGCGCGCCTGGGTGGCGCGATTGAACGGGGAATTGGCGTAATCCTTGCCGCCCACCATCGCCACAACCTCGCCATTGGGCCGCATCGCCACCAGCGCCACCTGTGCCTTGCCCAGAGGCGCGCGCGCGATCACCCGACCCGCCAAGCCTAGCAAGCGCGCGTCAAGCGTTGTGGTGATAGTCTGCCTGGAATAGCTCGTTTCCGAATTCGCGCGGGCGATCGGCAGCGCCCAGTCGGCGAAATAGGTGCCCGTTGGCAATCGGTCGCGATTGCGGACGTCGAGCCGCGGCGCGCGCAAAGAAGCCGCGCGCGCGCCGGTGATATACCCCTCTTCGGCCATCGCCGCGAGCACCAGCCGCATGCGATCTTCAGCCAGGTCATAATTTCGGGTCGGCGCGAGCCGCGATGGTGCCTTGAGCAGGCCCGCTAGCATAGCGGCCTGCTCGGGCCGCAGATTCTCTGGCTGGCGATAGAAGTAATGCAGGCTGGCCGCGCGCAGTCCATATTGGTTGTCGCCGAAATAGGCATTGGAGAGATAGCGCGAGAGGATATCGTCCTTGCTTAGCCATGCCTCCAGCCAGAAGGCGATCAGCATCTCGCGCGCCTTGCGGGTCAGCGTTTGCCTGGGTGTGAGGAAAGTGAACTTGGCAAGCTGCTGGGTGATGGTGCTGCCGCCCTGGGTCGGGCCGCCAGTGGCATTCGACCATGCCGCCCGGGCCAATCCGCGTGGGTCCACGCCCCAATGGTCGTAGAAGCGGCGGTCCTCGATCGCCAGGAACGCGCCCACGACATGATCCGGCAGTTGGTTGACTTCGACCGGTGCATCGACCGAGGCTCCACTGCGCGCGATCGGCGTTCCGTCAGAAGCGAGCAAGGTGATCTGCGGCGGCGCGATCGGCTCGAGCGATTTGCTGAGCGGCGCGGTTATCGCCAGCCATGCAACCAGCGCGATGAACAGCGCGAGCAGTGCCGCAACAATCCGCACCGCCCACCAGCGCCTCTGCCGCCCGCGCCAATGCGCCGGCTGCCACCAGCGGGTCTGCGGTTCGTCCCAGCTTTCGCCGAAACGGATTGTGCCTGGTGCATGCTTGCGATTCCAGAAGCGCCAGCTCCGCATGCGCGCTCGCTTGCGGCCCGGTTCCCAGTCAAATTGTTCGTCAAACTCATCAAGCGCGCTACCATAGGGGTCTTCCGTCGCGTAAAAACCGGCTTCAGGCCGATTTTCATCGAACCGCTCGCGCGCGCTCTTGGTTCGACGAGGTGTTCGAAGCCAGGCAAACATGGTGGCTGTGTTAAGCGATTAACACAGTAATGGCGAGCAATTTCTGGTTATGGCGGCGCGGAACCTGTGCGTCAGGGTTTTTTCGCGGCGCTTTCCGGCAGTTCCTCGTCGAACACACGCTGGTAATATTCGCTCACCAGAGTCCGCTCCGCTTCGTCGCATTTATTGAGGAAGCTGAGACGGAACGCAAAGCCAACCGACTTGAATATTTCGGCATTCTGCGCCCAGGTCATCACCGTGCGCGGGCTCATCACGGTCGATATATCTCCGTTCATGAAGCCCTGGCGCGTCAAATCGGCCACTTTGACCATGTCGGCAATCGTCTTGTCATCAGTGTCCGGGCTCTTTGACTTGACGATCTGCTGTTCGACCTCGGGCGCAAGGTAATTAAGCGCCACCACAATGTTCCAACGATCCATCTGAGCCTGGTTGATCGCCTGCGTACCGTGATAAAGCCCGCTGGTGTCGCCCAGGCCCACCGTGTTGGTGGTGGCGAACAGGCGGAAATACTTGTTTGGTGTGATGACCTTGTTCTGGTCCAGCAGCGTCAGGCGCCCTTCGGTTTCGAGCACGCGCTGGATCACGAACATGACATCAGGCCGGCCGGCATCGTATTCGTCAAAGGTCAACGCCACCGCATGCTGCAGCGCCCAGGGAAGGATGCCTTCCTTGAATTCGGTCACCTGCAGCCCGTCGCGCAGCACGATCGCATCGCGTCCGACAAGATCGATACGGCTGATATGCGCATCAAGGTTGACGCGGACGCTGGGCCATTTGAGCCGCGCAGCGACCTGTTCGATATGGGTCGATTTGCCGGTGCCGTGGTAGCCCTGCACCATTACGCGCCGATTGTGCGCAAATCCCGCCAGGATCGCGAGTGTCGTGTCCGGATCGAACACATAGTTCGGATCGATATCCGGCACCCGCTCATCAGCCAGGCTGAAGGCAGGCACTTGCCAGTCGACATCGATCCCAAACGTGTCGCGCACGTCGATCGTGGTGTCGGGTTCCGGGATGAGCGTCCTGCCCGTCCCATCGTATTCGGTTTCCATCAAGCTTACCATGACTTGCGACGCCTAGACGGGAGCGATGGCGGCTGCAAGCGGCTGTTTCCCGCTTATTTAGCTAGTTCACCAGATTGAAACGGATTTCACGAAGGGGGCAGCCGCAGTTTCGCGAGATGGCGTGACTTTATCCAGACCCGGGCGCCTTCGGGCCCTGCGACAATTCTACACTGCCAACCGGCTGGCAGGCGAATCCAGCCATGCTTGCCATAAGTCTGGCCCTGCCATTCGACGGAACCTTCCAGCACTGGCAACTCGGCACCGCCCTGGGCATCGAAGCTGCGGGTGGTGCCTGCATCCCACTGTTCGAGCAAGACCAGCTCATCAACACGTTCGTGCAGAATCGCCCGGGCTATCCCGGGCGCATCGGCAACAGGTGCGAGCGCAAGTTCGCCCAGGTCGAGCGCGAATTGCGCGCGGTCTTCAGGATCGAATTGCCACAGCTTCACGAAGATGGTGCAGCCAGGGTCCGAACGCGGGACGTGCTGCGTGCCAACAGGATTGCGGACATAGGTTCCGGCAGGATAGTCGCCATGCTCGTCCTGGAACGTCCCTTCCAGCACGATGAACTCCTCGCCGCCATCATGTGTGTGAGCGGAGAAGTGGCTGCCTGGCGCATATCGGACAATGGAGGTGGCTCGCGCCACCTCCCCGCCGATCCGGTCAAGCATGCGGCGATCGACCCCGGCCATGGGCGAAGCCTGCCACTCAAGCGAGCCTGCCTGCACCCCAACCGGTATGTCGAAATTCGCATTGATCCGCACTTGCTTAACTCTCGTATCGAGCGGCGGCCTTGGCTTTCCAGCGGTCAAGATGCGCCAGATCTTCGTCAGGAAGCAGCCCCAGCGCGCCGGCCAGGCTGACGCCGGTGAACGCGGTGATATCTGCCACGCTGAAGTTGTCTCCCGCAAGGTATTCCTGGTCCGCCAGCACTCCGTTGAGGTAGCGCGCAGTCTCCTGGGCCCGGCGCTTCTGGCGTTCGCCCCAGGCCGGAACCTGGTCGGTTTCGAGATCGGGGCCAAGCCCGGCAGTGGCGTGGTGGAAATAGTCCGCCCCGGCATCGAGCAAGCCTTCCTCGACACGCAGATTGATTGCGCTGATGCGTGCCCGTTCCTGCGGGGTTGCGCCTGTCAGGCTGGGCCCGTCGAAAGTTGCATCGATGAATTCGATTATCGGATTGCAGCGCCCGATCACGGTACCGTCCTCCAGCTCCATGAATGGAACCGTGGCATCGGGGTTCTTGGCCCGCATTGCAGGGGTGCGCAGTTCGCCGCTTTTGACATCGACAGGCACGAACTCGACCTGGTCGAGCGCGCCCTTCTCTCTCAGAGCCAGGCGTACCCGCTTGGGGTTCGGGAAATTCTCGGCATCGTAAATCTTCAGCATAAGCAGTCCTTCGTCATTCCGAATCATCCTACCTACTAGTAGGTTGTGGCGTAATAGCTCTTGCAAGACAGAAATCAACCTACTAATTGGTAGGGATGAGCGATACTCGGGAAACACTCGTAAATCTGGCCGAAAATGCCATGCGGACCCGCGGCTATGGCGGCTTCAGCTATGCCGATATCGCCCGTGATGCTGGCATCCGGAAGGCGAGTATCCACCACCACTTTCCAACCAAGGCAGATCTGGGGCTGGCGGTTCTCGACCGTTATGCAGATCAGGTCTCGCGACAATTGGATGCGATCGATCAGCAGAGCCGGCTGGGTGGGCAAGCCTTGTTGGGGGCGATCGAGATGTATCGCGCAGCCACTGGATCCGGGCAGGCCCTGTGCCTGTGCACGGCCCTTGCGGGCGACAGCGAACTGGTTTGTGACGACATGCGCGAAATGCTCGCCCGCGCCAATTCGATGGTTGCGCAGTGGATCGAACAGACCTTGCTCAAGGGCCGCCGCGACATGAGTATCGCGGTGAGCGGCGACCCCGCGATCGAGGCCGTGGCGATTCTGGCGCAACTGC
Organism: Altererythrobacter chaiwopuensis; assembly: GCF_054957755.1. NCBI lineage: Bacteria > Pseudomonadati > Pseudomonadota > Alphaproteobacteria > Sphingomonadales > Erythrobacteraceae > Altererythrobacter > Altererythrobacter chaiwopuensis. Next base: position 1,401,535 of record NZ_JBTXJG010000001.1, on the reverse strand, counting down.
AAGGCGCACAATTGCTTGCCCGCGCTGCAGGCGACATGGATCAATTCGATCACGCGGTATCGACGATCGCTGCCCGCGTCTCACGCCGCTAACGCCTATTGCAAACCTGGCTGGCGTTGCAGCTGGCAGTGGCGTAGACATGCCGCATGTCGTCACCCGATCCGATCGAGCGATTTCGCCTCAAGCTGGTCGAACAGGTGCGCGGCGTGTTCAATGACACGGCGGGCGGGCAGCAGCCTGTGCCGCCTTCCGATGAAGCGCTGTTCAAGCGCAACTCGCCGATCCGCATGGTGCATGCCGATATTGTAGGCATGATGGTGGGCGGCATCAGGGCACTGCTGCTACAGATGCTCCACCCAGCTGCGCTGCAGGGCGTGCTAGACCATTCGAACTTTCGCGAGGACATGCATGGCCGCCTGCGCCGCACCGCGCGCTTCATCGCAGTGACCACCTTCGGGCACAGAGACGAGGCACAAAGTGCCATAGAGCGGGTTAACCGTATCCACGCCAGAGTCACCGGCACCTTGCCCGACGGGACGCCATATTCTGCCACCACTCCGCGCACGCTGGCATGGGTCCATGTTACCGAAGCCTCGAGTTTCCTCGCTGCCTACAAGCGCCATGTACGCCCCGACATGCCGGGCCACGAGCAAGATGAATATTTCCGCCAGTTCGCGCTCATCGCCCGCGCGCTGGGTGCCGATCCAGTGCCGACCAACCGCAACGAGGCAGAGGAATTGTTCCGCGATATGCGCAGTGACCTGCGCACTTCACCTGAAGCGCGCGAAGTGGCGAGGCTGGTGTTGACCCAGCGTGCATCAGGCACTCCGCCTGGCCTTCAGGCGATGCTGGCTGCCGAAGCGGTTGAAATGCTCCCGCCTTTCGTCCGGACCATGCTGGGCTTGACCCGCCCGGGAATCGCGGCCCTGCCCGCCCGCGCCGCGACCTGGGGCATGGGCAAGACCTTACGCTGGGCGTTCAAGCAGAATTGAGTTGGGCAGGCCTGACGAGAAGAGCAGAGCATGACCAAGTTCACATTCTACACCGTCGCGATGAGCCACGGGCAGATCGCACTTCGGGCTCTCATAGAAGCGGGGGCTCAGGAAAAGGCCGCGCTCCGGCGTAACAACTGATAGGCCTCCACAACGCTGTTGAGGCGGCTTTCGTATTTGCGATCGCCACCGTTCCTATCAGGGTGATAGCGGCGCACGAGTTCGGAATAACGCTGGCGCAGCCGCCGCCGGTCCGTATCAAGCGCCAGCCCCATCGTACCCAACGCATGCGCTTCCTCGCGGCTGAAGCGCCCGTCCCCAAAACTTCCCGGCGCCATGCGCGCTTCGCGCTCGGCGCGGCTCCTGATGCCGCTGACCCGCGCGCTGATCGCATCAAGCGGATCGTCGAAATCGGCCCAGCGCGGCATCCCGTCGACCCCGGCGGTGGGGCGGAAACTGGGGCTTTCGGTCTTCCAGCCTGCTGCAGGTGATTGGGCTTCGAGGATTTCCTCGGCGCTCATTCCCTCAAACCAGTCATAGTCCGAATTGAATTCGCGCACATGCTTAAGGCAGAACCAGCGGTAATGGCCCGGCCCGTCAAACCCGCTCGAACGATAGCCAGGCGCGCGGAATTCGCCCGCCTCCTGGCAGGCCGGATACTCGCACACGCGCCCTGTATCCTCATATCGTCCATGGAACCTTGATTGTTTCACTCTTTTAGGATGGGCATGGACAAGCCGGATGGGAAGCCCCAAATTCAGCCATATGAACGGAACAGTTGCCCACGAAATCGAAACCCTGCTGCGCGCAGCGCTCGCCCCTTCCTTCCTTGAAGTGATCAATGACAGTGCGCGGCACAGCGGCCATGCTGGTGATGACGGCAGCGGCGAATCACATTTCACCATTGTGATTGAGAGCGCGGCCTTCGCGGGCGTATCGCGCTTGCAGCGCCAGCGCATGGTCAATGCCGCGCTGGGCGATATTCCCGGCCAGCGGGTGCACGCACTGGCGATCAGGGCACGGGCACCGGGAGAGTGACATGATCGAGCAAACCATTTCCCCCACCACACACGATCTCGGCCAGTTCGAGGTGCGCCGCGTGCTGCCCAAGCGCGAGCGGACCATGGTCGGCCCATTTATCTTCGTCGACGAGTTCGGCCCGGGCCAGCTCGACATCGGCACTGGTATGGATGTGCGCCCGCATCCGCATATCAACCTTGCTACCGTGACATGGCTGTTCGAAGGCGCGATCAATCACCGCGACAGCCTCGGCACATTCTCCACGATCCGTCCGGGCCAGGTGAACCTGATGACCGCGGGCAAAGGTATCGTCCATTCGGAGCGCTCACCGGCGGAAGAACGCGCCACCGGCCCCAAGCTCTATGGCATGCAGACCTGGCTCGCGCTGCCTGATGGGCGCGAAGAGATCGACCCTGCCTTCGAGGCGGTGAAAGACCTTCCGATAGTCGAGGACAGCTGCGCCAAGGCCATCGTCATCATGGGCGAGCTATGGGGTACGCGCGCACCCACCACCACCTATGCCGACACAATCTATGCCGAGATCGTACTGGCACCGGGTGGCTCGCTGCCGATCGAGATCAGCGCCGACGAGCGCGCGGTGATGCTGGTCGGCGGCGAAGCCTCCGTCGATGGGCAGGCGCTGGGGCTATACGAGCTTTCGGTACTGGCCCCGGGCCGCAACATGTCATTGTCGAGCGAAAACGGCGGGCGGATCATGCTGCTCGGCGGCGAAGCCTTCTCCAGCCCGCGACACGCATGGTGGAACTTCGTCAGTTCAAGCCGGGATCGCATCCGGCAAGCCCGGGAAGACTGGGATGCCGGGCGATTCCCCAAGGTTCCAGGCGATGAAGACGAGTGGATCCCGCTGCCCGATCGGCCCAATACCAGCACTGACTAACACAATCGCGGAGCAAGCCGCCGAGGAGAGAGAAGCATGGATTTCACGGGCAAGGTGGTGTGGATCACGGGCGCATCGTCAGGGATAGGAGCGGCGCTGGCGCGCGAATGGGCCAGCCGCGGCGCTCACCTGATCCTGTCCGGACGCGACGAGGCTCGCCTCGCCGAAGTAGCGGCGGATTGCGGTGACGCGCTGCTGCTGCCCTTCGACGTGCGCGATGAAAGCGCCCTGGCCGCAGCCACAGCCAAGGCAATCGCATGGAAGGGCGGGGTTGATATTGCGGTCGCCAATGCAGGTGTATCGCAGCGCAGTCAGGCGCTGAAGACCGATATGAGCGTCTATCGCGAAATCATCGATATCGATCTCACCGCACAGATCGCCTTTGCGCAGGGGCTGATCGGGCATATGGCCGAGCGCGGCAGCGGCAATCTGCTGTTCATTTCCTCGATCGCGGGCAAGGTCGGCGTGCCGATGCGGACCGCCTATTGCGCGGCCAAGTTTGGCCTTGCCGGCTATGCCGATGCACTGCGCGCCGAGCTGAGCCAGAAAGGCGTGTCGGTCCATGTCATTTATCCCGGGTCGATCGCCACCGATGTCAGCCGCAATGCGCTGACCGCCGACGGCACCAGGCGCGGACGCAGCGACAAGGTAATCGATGAGGGGATCCAGCCCGCCGATGCCGCCAAGGCCATGATCGATGCGGTAGTGCTCAATCAGCGCGAGATCATCGTTGCAAAAGGCATGGAAGAAGCCATGGGCGAGCTGCGCCGCACGCCAGACCAATTGCTTGACCAGGTCGCGGGCATGGTCGCCGCCGGCTATATCGAGAAAATGGAGGCAGAAGGCTGATGATGGAGCAGAAACGGGTCACGCTCGCCAACGGTATCGAGCTCGACGTCGTCGATGAGGGGCCGCGCAGCGCGCCGGTGCTGATCTTCCTTCACGGCTTTCCCGAAAGCCACCGCACATGGCGGCATCAGATCAGGCACTTTTCAGGCGTCTATCGCTGCATCGCGCCCGACCAGCGCGGCTATCGCGGGTCATCCAAGCCGCAGGAGGTCGAGGCTTACACCCCCGACAAGCTGATTGGTGACATTTTCCTGCTCGCCGATGCGCTGGGGGTGGAGCAGTTCACCATCGTCGGGCACGATTGGGGCGGCGCGATTGCATGGGGCGTTGCCCTGAGCGGCCAGCACAGCCGCGTAACCCGCGCAGTGATTGCCAATGCGCCGCATCCGGCGGTGTTCCAGCGTTTGCTTTACACCAATCGCCAGCAGCGCGAAGCAAGCCAGTATATCCGCGATTTCCGCGATACTGCCAATGACCAATTGGTGCGCGAACACGGGCTTACCGGCCTGTTATTGAAGTCGGTGAAATGGGACCGCCCTTCCGCGATGGAACCCGAAGAGCGCGCCGCGCTGCTGGAGGACTGGAAGAATACCGAGGCAGCATTCGGGATGCTCAACTATTACCGTGCCAGCCCGATTGACGTGCCGTTGATGGACGTGCCGTTCGCGGTGCCCGAAGGCTACACCCCGCCTGCCCTGCCCAATCTGACGATCCCGACGCTGGTGATCTGGGCGTTGGACGATTTGGCGCTGCCGCCCGAAAATCTCGAAGGCCTTGAGGATGTGATTGACTCGTTGACCTTGGTCGAAGTGCCCGATTGCGGGCATTTCGTGCCATGGGAAGCGCCGGACAAGGTCAATGCGGCGATGGAAGATTTCCTGAGCAAAACCAGTTAGGGCCAGGACCCTAGGTCGCCAGCCATTCAATATCCGCGCCGTGCGCATGCGCGCGGGCGAGCAGGGTTTCCTCCTCGCCTCCCGGCCAAAAGCGCACGCGCAGTTCATGCCGGTGAAGTGTGCGGTTCGCTTCCAGAGCGATCCAGGCGAGCGGCGCATCGGGCGTGGCTTGCCCTGCCGCCGTTTCCATCGCAGCAATCACCCGTTGCTGTTGGTCCTCGGGTACATATTGCCACACGATCGAATGCATCAGCACGCGAGTGGTGCCCGCTGCCTGCGGCTTCGCCAACTCCGCCTCGACAAACTCGGCTGCATCCATCTTGAGCACATCAGGTTTGCACTGCTCTGCTGCCGCGATCGCCGCCTCCATCCGATCGAAGCGGATCGTATGTTCGGGCCAGATATAGGCCTTGAGCCGCAGCGCCTGCGCCGGGTCCGTCAGGTCGACCGGGGCTATGTCGCATCCCTTGAGCGACAATAGCCCGATCGGCACATCGGGCGGCGGATTGCCTGTCCAGCCGGGCTTGAACGCCATCGCCGGTGCGTCAGGGCCCACCTTCACGCCGCCAAGGTCATAGCCATAGCGGTCGATCATCAAATTGATCCCCGCGCTTGAGCCGATCTCCAGACATTCGAACTGTGCGGGCAAGCCCCGCCCTGCCAGCCATAGCAAGGCGGCAATGAAATTGCTTGAGCGCCCCGCCTCATTGGTCTGCGGCGGGCTGTCGAGCCAGGGCAACAGTCGCGCCTCGTGCACCAGCATCACTTCCTCAACGATCGGATCAGCATTGACCGGTAGCCCGCGATAGATCGGCGCCAGTTCGCTCGCTTCGCCCGCCAGATATAGTGCATGGATCCCGCCCGCGACGCGCAGTGGCAACGCATCAGCCAGCGGTGCACCGGCCCAGCCGCGAATCCGTTCGAGCAGGGCGTTGCTCTTGTCCCCCTCCACCGCTGCCAGAATTGCATTGCAAACCTTGGCCGTGATTGGCGCGCTGTTCCGCTCGCAATAGGCGGCCTGGTTGGTGAAAGCGGTGCGGATCGCGGCTTCGCCCCGCGTCCCCATGTCGACCAGCTGATAGCCTGGCATTTTACCCTGATCACCCAAGTGCCCGAAAGCTCCTTTTCATTGCCCTTTCCTCGCCCAATGCCTAAGTGCCGCGGCGCTATGACTGACACCGCCGCCACTCAGCTGACTTTCGCCATTCCCAAGGGGCGCATTCTCGACGAAGCGCTGCCGGTAATGGCACGCGCGGGTGTGGTGCCGGAAGATGCCTTTCACGACAAGGGCAATCGCTCGCTGAGTTTCTCCACCAATCGCACCGACATGCGCCTGATCCGCGTGCGTGCCTTTGATGTCGCGACATTCGTCGCCCATGGCGCGGCACAGGTGGGCATTGTGGGATCGGATGTGATCGAGGAATTCGACTATGCCGATCTCTATGCTCCGGTCGATCTCGATATCGGGCACTGCCGCCTTTCGGTGGCGCGCGTGGCGGGCGATGAGGGCGTAGGTGGCCACGCAAGCCATCTGCGCGTCGCAACAAAATATCCCAATCTCACCCGCAAGCACTTCGAGGCCAGGGGCATCCAGGCCGAATGCGTCAAGCTCAATGGCGCGATGGAGCTCGCACCATCGCTGGGCCTTGCGCGGCAAATCGTCGACCTGGTTTCGAGCGGGCAGACACTCAAGGATAACGGCCTGGTCGAGACGGACCGCATCATCGACATTTCTGCGCGGCTGATCGTCAATCGCGCTGCACTCAAGACCGATCCGCGCGTGGCCGAGCTGGTCGCGGCATTCCGCAAGACCACTGAAGAGCAGGCGGCGGGCTGATGCAGCGTTTGGTTTCCTCCGCTGCCGGGTTTGCGGCTCAGTTTGACGCGCTGGTCAATGCGCGGCGCGAAAGCGACAGCGATGTCAGCGGCGACGTGGCGCGGATCCTTGCTGATGTCAAAGATCGGGGCGATGCGGCACTGGCTGAATATTCGGAGCGCTTCGACAGCTATGAGCTTGCCGATGACAGCGACTGGAGCATTTCCGCCGCCGAGTGCCGCGCCGCCTATGACGCGCTGGGCGGCGAACTGCGCGGCGCGCTGGAACTCGCGGCAGAGCGCATCCGTGCCTATCACGCTGACCAGCTGCCGACTGACCGGGACTTCACCGATCACGCGGGCGTGCGCCAGGGCGCGATCTGGCGCGCGGTCGACGCTGCGGGCTTATATGTGCCGGGCGGGCGCGCGGCCTATCCCTCTTCTCTGCTGATGAACGCCATCCCCGCCAAAGTTGCCGGGGTCGAGCGGCTGGTGGTCGTCACCCCCACGCCGCATGGCAAGGCCAACCCGCTGGTGCTGGCCGCAGCGCATATCGCGGGCGTGGACGAAATCTGGCGCGTGGGCGGAGCGCAGGCGGTGGCCGCGCTTGCCTATGGCACGCAGCGGATCAGGCCGGTCGATGTGATCACCGGGCCGGGCAATTCCTGGGTCGCGGAGGCCAAGCGCCAGCTTTTCGGCGTGGTCGGCATCGATATGGTGGCTGGGCCAAGCGAAATTCTGGTGATCGCTGACAGGCACAACCGGGCAGACTGGATCGCAGCCGATTTGCTCAGCCAGGCCGAGCATGATCCGACCTCGCAATCAATCCTCATCACTGACAATAGCGGTTTTGCAGACGAGGTAGCCGCGCAGATTGAAGCGCAGCTGGCCGAGCTTGCGACCACCGAAACCGCCACCGCCAGCTGGCAGGCCAATGGCGCGATCATCGTGGTGGACACGCTCGATGAAGCCGTACCGCTCGCCAATCGCCTCGCCGCCGAACATGTCGAGCTGGCCGTGGCCAAGCCCGAACCGCTGCTGCGCGCGATCCGCCACGCGGGCAGCGTGTTCCTGGGCCGGATGACACCAGAGGCGATCGGCGATTATGTTGCCGGGCCTAACCATGTGCTGCCCACCGGGCGCCGCGCACGTTTCGCCAGCGGCCTGTCCGTGCTAGACTTCATGAAGCGTACCAGCTTCATCGCACTGGATGAGGTGTCGCTCGGCAAAGTGGGGCCCGCCGCAGTCGCGCTGGCCCATGCAGAAGGCCTGCCCGCACACGCCAAATCGGTCGAATTGAGGCTCAAATGAAAATTCCTGCCCGCTCGCAAGCCCGGTCTGCAGCCCGACTGGCCGCAGTCCAGGCGGTTTACCAGCAGCATATGGAAGGCACCGCGCTTGCGCGACTGCTGAATGAATTCCACCAGCATCGGCTGGGCATGGAGATCGACGACGAGCAATATGCAGCGGCCGAGGTCGATTTCTTCGACGATCTGGTATCGGGCGTGGATGCGCGGCGCGAAGAGATCGACGAAAAGCTCACCGGCAAACTGGCACAGGGCTGGACGCTGGCGCGGCTCGACAAGACCATGCTGCAGATCCTGCGCTGCGGCACTTACGAATTGATTGCACGTGCAGATGTCCCGGTTGCGAGTGCAATCAACGAATATGTCGATGTCGCCAAGGCGTTCTTCGATGATCGCGAGGCGAAATTCGTCAACGGCATTCTCGATGCCGTGGCCAAGGATGTGCGGCCATAGACGAGCACACCTTCATCGCTGCCTTGCGCAAACTGCCGCTCCACGCGGGCGCGCGCGAGCTGGAAGATGACTGCGCTGTACTGGAATTCGGCGGAGAAACGCTGGTCATCACTCACGACATGATGGCGGAGGGGACGCATTTCCCGTCCGGTGCCGACATGGCCGATGTCGCGTGGAAGCTGGTGGCGGTGAACCTGTCGGATCTCGCGGCCAAGGGCGCTCAGCCAATCGGCGTCTTGCTGGGCCACAGCCTTGGCGCGGGCGACCAGCGTTTCCTGGATGGACTGCGCGAAGCACTTGAAACATATCATGCTCCCCTGCTTGGCGGCGATACGATCCGCAGCCACGGCCCGCGCAGTTTCGGACTTACCGCGATCGGCCGGGCAACGCATCTGCCTGTGCCTTCGCGCAGCGGCGCGCAGCCGGGCGACCTGGTTTATGTCACCGGCACGCTGGGCCGCGCAATGCTGGGCTTTGAGGGCGATGCGATGCACGCCATGGCCTATTTGCGGCCCCATCCGCTGCTCGATGAAGGCCTTGCGCTCGCACCGCATGTGACAGCCATGATGGACATTTCGGATGGCCTGTTGCTCGATGCATGGCGCATGGCCAGTGCAAGCAGCGCGACCATCGCTATCGACAGCATCCGCGTGCCCGTTGCCGCGCAGGATCGGCGCGAGGAATGCCTGCGCTGGGGCGATGACTATCAACTGCTGTTCACACTGCCACAAGGTGTCGAGCCACCGGTCGAGTGCACGCGCATCGGCACAGTCGAGCCGCCTGGCTTCGCTTCGCTTGTGCTGGACGGCCACCCGCTGATCAACCAGGCAGGTCTTGGCTACCAGCACTGACCCACCTTGGTGAAACTGGTGAAAGCAAGGTGAGTTGGCGGGATTCCACCGATTCCACCCTTGTCACCGCCGTCGCATCGCCTATAGCCAGCGCCACCTATCGCCTCTGCGTTCGCGGAGGCGCTTTTCCACGTGGGCAAGAGGGGAAGAGTTCGTGGACCTTATTCAGATCTCAATTGTGCTGGGGCTACTCGCCATCGTGTATGGCTTCGTCACCAGCCGCCAGGTTCTCGGCGCAGATGCCGGGAACGCAAAAATGCAGGAAATCGCCGGCGCCATTCAGGAAGGCGCCCAGGCCTATCTCAAGCGTCAGTACACCACCATCGCCGTGGTCGGCGTGGCGGTGGCGGTGATCGTTGCCTATTTCCTCGGCACCATCAGCGCGACCGGCTTCGTGATCGGCGCGATCCTTTCGGGTGTGGCGGGCTTCATCGGCATGAACATCTCGGTGCGCGCCAATGTCCGCACCGCACAGGCTGCAAGCAAGGGCCTGCAGGAAGGCCTGACGCTGGCCTTCCGCGCTGGCGCGATCACCGGCATGCTGGTGGCCGGCCTCGCGTTGCTCGCGATTGCTGTGTTCTACTGGTATCTCACCGGTCCGGGCGGCTATACCGTTGGCGGTGAAGATCGTACCGTTGTCGACGCCCTTGTCGCGCTCGCCTTCGGCGCATCGCTGATCTCGATTTTCGCGCGTCTGGGCGGCGGCATCTTCACCAAGGCTGCCGATGTCGGCGCCGATTTGGTCGGCAAGGTCGAAGCAGGTATCCCCGAAGACGATCCGCGCAACCCGGCGGTGATCGCCGACAACGTGGGTGACAATGTGGGTGACTGCGCCGGCATGGCGGCCGACCTGTTCGAAACCTATGTCGTGACCGTTGGCGCCACCATGGTGCTGACCGCGCTGCTGCTCAAGACTTCTGCCGTGCTCGAAGGGCTGATGGCGCTTCCGCTGCTGATTGGCGGCGTGTGCATCGTCACCAGCATCATCGGCACCTATTTCGTCCGTCTAGGCGGCGGCACCAATGTCATGGGCGCAATGTACAAGGGCTTCCTTGTCAGCGCGGTTCTGGCTGTGCCGGCCATCTGGGTTTCGACCGACGTGGCGCTGGGCAGCATGGAAGCCGTTGTCGCCAGCGTGAACGGCAATGATATTACCGGCCGCGCACTGTTCTATTGCGCACTGCTAGGCCTTGTCATCACTGGCCTCATCATCTGGATCACCGAGTATTACACCGGCACAGGTTTCCGTCCGGTCCGCTCGATTGCCAAGGCATCGGAAACGGGCCACGGCACCAATGTAATCCAGGGGCTGGCCATCAGCCTTGAAGCGACCGCGCTGCCGACCATCGTCATCGTGGCGGGCATCATCATCGCATATCAGCTCGCAGGCCTGATCGGCATCGCCTATGCGGCGACCGCCATGCTTGCCCTTGCCGGCATGGTCGTGGCGCTTGATGCCTATGGGCCTGTGACGGACAACGCGGGCGGTATCGCCGAAATGGCCGGGCTGGACGATAGCGTCCGTGACAAGACCGACTTGCTCGACGCTGTGGGCAACACCACCAAGGCTGTGACCAAGGGTTACGCGATCGGTTCGGCGGGGCTTGCTGCGCTGGTGCTGTTCGCTGCCTATACCACCGACCTCAAGGAGTTCTTCCCGAACCTGACGGTCGATTTCAGCCTTGAGAACCCCTATGTCATCGTCGGACTGCTGCTCGGCGCGCTGCTCCCGTACCTGTTCGGTGCGATGGGCATGACTGCCGTGGGCCGCGCTGCGGGTGATGTGGTGATCGACGTGCGTGACCAGTTCGCCAATGATCCGGGCATCATGGAAGGCACAAGCCGTCCGAACTATGCCCGCACGGTTGATCTCGTCACCAAGGCGGCGATCAAGGAAATGATCATTCCGTCGCTGCTTCCGGTGCTTGCGCCGATTGTGGTGTACTTTGTGATCACCGCGATCGCAGGTCAGGTTAACGGCTTTGCCGCACTTGGCGCATTGCTGCTGGGCGTGATCGTGAGCGGCCTGTTCGTGGCTCTTTCGATGACTGCGGGCGGCGGTGCGTGGGACAACGCCAAGAAATACATCGAAGACGGCAACCACGGCGGCAAGGGCTCCGAAGCCCACAAGGCAGCCGTAACCGGCGATACCGTGGGTGATCCGTACAAGGACACCGCAGGTCCCGCCGTGAACCCGATGATCAAGATCACCAACATCGTGGCACTGTTGCTGCTGGCGGCTCTCGCCGGTGGTCACGCCGCGATCTAGGACAAACCCGATCATTTGGGGACTTCAAGCCCTGCCCGGCGCAATCCGGGCGGGGTTTTTCTTGCGAATGAGAGACTTCGCCTTAGTATTGCAATGGATTATTGAATGAGGGGCTGAATCAGGATGCACATTTTCAAACAGTCAGGCAGGTGGATTGCAGCCACTGCAGCTCCGCTGGCGCTCTCGCTATCCTTTGCCGGATTCGGCGAAGTTTCAGCGCAGGAGGTTGCCGCACCGCAAGTGCCGCAAACCGTCGAGAACCGTATTCCAGTCGCCGAATTTGTAAAGAAGGCGAACATGCGCAATCCGCGCATCTCGCCCGACGGCAAATATCTGGCCTATCTTGCCGGCAGTAATGGTCGCGAGGTGCTTGTTCTGCTCAATCTGGACAGCCTGATGCTTGAACCCATCCTGGCAGCAGAGGAAGTGCGCGAGACAGGCGACCGAACGATGGCCGGTTTCCGATGGATCGGCAACCGTCACATAGTGATGACCATCATTTCGCGAGAAGATCTGGGATCGGGGCTTGTCGATTTTCGACGTCTTGTTGCCTACGATATCGATAGCGGAGAGATGATAAACCAGGCTTGGAGAGGATCAGGCGGGGATGCCGGACAGATCCTGCATATGGACCATTCAACCGGCACCTATCTGCTGCAAAGGGATTCAGTGGCAAACTCGACCGAGCGATGGGGCTTTCCCGAGGTTCTGGAAGTCAACGTTGATACCGGTAAGTACAGGATAGTCCAGCGTACCAATCCGATTGTCAGGGGGTGGGCGGCTGATAGCCAGGGCAATGTCCGCATCGGCTTCAGCAGGGACCCTGACAATGGCAAATTCCGGATGCTCTACAGGGGCGAAAGCGTTCGGAATTTCAAGACGGTCTACAATGAAGCCGATGAGACCTTTACCGAATCCATCCCTGCGCCAGAACTGTTCATACCCGGCACCGATCTGGCCTATGTTACCTCGCGCCATGAAGGTTTTACGAAGCTGTACAAGCTCAACCTGACGACCATGGAAACCGTCGAGACCGTGTTCGAAACGGAGGGATTCGATCTTCAAGGCCTCATAACAGATCAGGAAAACGGCATTTTGCTCGGATACCGCACATTCGACGGCGAATTGAAAACCAAATTCACCGATGCAACGCACACGGCGATCCTGTCGATGCTTGAAGAGGTTTTCGGGCCTGACGAAGTGTCGATCGTTGATTATACCAGCGATCTGGAGCGCATAGTCGTATTTGCCGGAGGCACCAAGCGCGCGGGCGGATTCTACCTGTTCGATACTCGTACGGGCGCGTTGCGATTGCTGAATTGGTTGCGTGATTCATTAAAGGATGCCCCGCTCAATCCGGTAAGGGCCGAATGGTACACAGCCAGCGATGGAACCAGGATACAAGCTATCATCACCTATCCGCGCCATCGTTTAGGACAAACCAACCTGCCGGTTGTGGTTATGCCCCACGGTGGGCCGTTCGGTGTCATATCGGCAACCAATCAAACCGAACCATGGAACCAGCCACTGGCTGAACAAGGCTATGTGGTAATCCAGCCCAATTATCGCGGTTCGGGCGGCTACGGGAAGGAGTTCGAGAAATTGGGCAGGGAGCCTGGCGGTTATGGCAAGCGGATGCAGGACGATCTCAACGATCTGCTTAGCTATTTCCGAGAAACGGGCCTGATTGACCCTGATCGCGCCTGCATCATGGGCTGGTCCTATGGAGGATATGCGGCAGCTCGTGGTGCTCAACGCGATCCGGACGTGTGGAAATGTGCCATCGCCGGTGCGGGAGTATATGACATGCCCCTAATGAATGCCTGGGATGCCAAGAACCTCGGGCGGTTCAGCAGCGGATTTCAAGCCACGTCTGACGATCCCGAAGGTATTTCTTCGGCTCGCAATACCGACGGCAAATGGGCCCCCATTCTGATCGTAACCGCTAAGCGGGATGCGCGAATTCCGATGGAGCAGGCCGAAACTCTGGTGAAGAATCTGCGCAATTCAGGCAAGATCGAAGGCCGCGATTTTCGTTATATCGTACAGGAACAGGGCACACACAACTTGCCTTATGACGATGTTCATATCCAATGGATCGAGGAAGCATATTCATGGCTGGAGCGATACAATCCGGCCTATCTGCCACAAGATGGCAATGCCCCGCCACCTCTGGCCAGGCTGAACTGATCCAGCTAGGAATTGTTGTCTTCCTTTTGATAGTTTGACCTTGGTGAGGACACGCCGCAAGGGAACCGCACCATGGCCAAAGCAACTTCAGAATCGCCCTCGCCCGAGCAGCTTGTTGCGGGGCTTGTGAAACTGCTGACGGTTGAGCCAGGCGAAGACAATCATTTCACCGGACGCCCGCAAAAAGGCGGCGTGGGCCGCGTGTTCGGCGGGCAGGTGATCGCGCAGGCGCTGCAGGCGGCGCAAGCGACCGTGGGTGAAGGCAAGCAGGCCCATTCGCTGCACGCCTATTTCCTGCGCGGGGGCAAGGAAGGCCCGCCGATCAGCTATGCTGTGGCAGCAGATTTCGATGGGCGCAGCTTTGCCAATCGGCGAGTGGTGGCCAGCCAGGTGGAACAGGATGGCGCCAGCCGCCCGATCCTGAACCTCACGGCCAGCTTCCAGACACCCGAACCGGGACTGGAGCATGACGATTACACCATGCCCGATGTCCCGCCGCCCGAAGACCTGCGCAGCGATATGGAATTGCGGCGCGAATATGCCGCGAAGGCCGGAATCAGCGGCGCGATGCGCGAAACCATGCTCCGCCCCCGGCCGATCGAAATGCGCACCACCGACAAGCTGCACTGGATGAACGCCGAGCCACGCGAACCCCGCGCGCATAGCTGGTTCAAGGCTGCGGCACCCCTGCCCGATGATCCGGCATTGCACCGCGCGGTGATCGCCTATGCCAGCGATTTCACCCTGCTTGGCACCAGCGCACTGCCGCACGGCCTCAGCTGGATGCGCGGCGAATTGACCGGTGCCAGCCTGGATCACGCGCTGTGGTTCCACCGCCCCGCCCGCGCCGACGAGTGGCTGCTCTACGCCACCGATGCTCCCTGGAGTGGCGGTGGCCGGGGATTCAACCGCGGGCGGATACTCAACCGCGCGGGCGAACTGGTCGCCAGCGTGGCCCAGGAAGGCATGATCCGCAGGCGGAACTCCTGATCCGGCTCAGTGTGCGAGCAGGATCGGGATTTGCGGGTCGGTCAGTGCCTTGCGCGTTACCCCGCCCAGCAGCAGTTCGGCCAGGCGCGAATGGCCAAAGGCTCCCATAACCATATAGCCGCACCCGCGCACCTGCGCTGCTGCAACCAATGTATCCGGAATGGAGGCGTCCCCTTGCGGGATTTCGACGATTTCGGACCGAATACCATGACGGCTGAGATATTCCGCGCCCTCCACCGGTGGGAAGTCATAACGCACCTTGGAATTTTCTTCCGTTACCGTGGCAAGATAGACCTTGCTCGCCTTGGTCAATAACGGAACCGAAGCACGCAGAGCCACACAGGCTTCGGTCGAGCCGTTCCATGCAACCAGCGCCGGACCGCCGCAGTCGAGCGATTTCTGGTCATTGGGCACCACCAGCACGGGCGTGCGCGAATGGATCAACAGGTCGCCCACCATGCGCGAGGGGCGCGGCCCGTTCTCGCCAATATCATTGGGGCCAACCACTACCACGTCGTTGATCGCCGATTTCTCCAGCAACCGGCTTTCCGCCATGCCGAACTGGAAAATCCACTCCCACGAGGCATCCTCATTCGCCAGATCGATCTCGACTTGCTTGCGCAGCGCTTCGGCATTCTCGCGGATCACCGGCATCGCTGCCGCCATCGCCGAGCCGTAGAAGTCACCCGGGGCGAAAATCTCGTAAGTCACCGATTGCAGACAGGTAATATGCCCGCCGAACGCACGTGCCAGATCGAGCGCCGCCTGTATGCGCGCTTCCAGTCCGGCGTCGTCATTGATGTGCAGCAAGATTGATTTCATCGCGGCTCTCCTCCGGTTCGGCAAGTTTGCGACTCACCCTGTCTAACACGATTAGGGTTAGAATGAACGGGGCAAGCTTCATTGATTTCGATCAAAATTTTTAAGTTCGCTGCGCGCGGCATCCAACCAGATGGAACACATGGAACACTGTCTATGTTCCAAAAAAATGCCCTGGCCATGCAAGGGTGCGAGTGATGGTCCGTATGGATCTTGCAGCACAATTTCATGACGCCAGGCTAGCGACAAGGGCTGGAGTAGGAAACGCGGCAAGGCCGGCCTGTGCCATACCTCCTCTTGCATCGCCGCGCCCTCCGGCGCATCATTTCGCAGGAGAGGATTGCCAATGCAGATCACCCGCCAAGCACCGCTGAAATACACGCTCGAACCATCGAACCACCCCTATCTCTCCGGCGCCTGGACTCCGCTGCACGAAGAGATAACGGTTGACGCGCTGGAAGTGATCGAAGGCGAAGTGCCGCTGGATATTGACGGCATATATCTGCGCAACACCGAAAACCCGGTGCACCAGCCGCTTGGCCGCCATCATCCTTTCGATGGCGATGCCATGATCCACCAGGTCAGCATTTCGGGCGGCAAGGTCAGCTATCGCAACCGTTTCGTGCGCACCCATTGTTTCACTGAAGAGCAGATTGCCGGACAGTCGCTATGGGGGGGGTTGATGGACCCACCGGGCACGTCGAAGCGCCCCGGCTTCGGCGCACATGGGGGCCTGAAGGACACCGGCAGCACCGACATCGTGGTCCATGCCGGCGTGGCCTATGCCACCTTCTACCAGTGCGGGGAGGCGTGGATGCTCGATCCCGTCACGCTGGAAAACCTGGGCAAGGCACCATGGGGGCCGCTCGACGGCGTTTCCGCCCATCCCAAGGTGGACGAGGAAACCGGAGAGCTGATGTTCTTCAACTACGGCGTCCATGCCCCCTACATGCATTATGGCGTGGTCGATCGGCGCGGAAAGCTGGTTCATTACGTGCCTATCCCGCTACCCGGCCCGCGCCTGCCGCATGACATGGCGATCACCAAAAACTGGTCGATCCTGAATGACATGCCGCTGTTCTGGGACGCGGAGGCGCTGGCGCGCGATATTCACGCTGCGCGGCTGCACGATGGCCTGCCCACCCGCTTCGCGCTGATCCCGCGCCATGGCCAGCCGGAAGATATCCGCTGGTTCGAGGCCGAGCCGACCTATGTGCTCCATTGGACCAACGCCTATGAAGAGGGCGACGAGGTAGTGCTGGAAGGCTATCACCAGTCCTGCCCCATGCCTGAGCCGATCGCGGAATTCGGGCGATATGCGCATATGATGGCCTATGTCGACGAGCACAGCTTCCAGTGCCGGCTGCATCGCTGGCGCTTCAACCTGAAGACAGGCGAAACGCGCGAAGAGCGCCTCAGCGACCGGATCGTCGAATTCGGGATGATCAATCCCGACTACGCGATGAAGAAGAGCCGTTACGTCTGGTCGACCACCAGCAAGCCCGGCTGGTTCCTGTTCAACGGCTATTGCCGACAAGATACCGAGACCGGCGAGGAGCAGGTCTATGAATTGCCCAAGGGGGTTTATGCCAGCGAAAGCCCGGTCGTGCCCCGCAAGGGCGCTATGTCCGAGGACGATGCATATCTCGTCACTTTCCTGATTGATGAGAACAAGGGCACCAGCGAATTCGCCATTCTCGACGCCAGCGACGTGACCAAGGGGCCGATCTGCCGCTTGGCGCTGCCGCACAAGATTTCGAGCGGCGTCCATTCGACATGGGTCGAGCGGGGAATGCTGGGATGAGCGGCTGAATGTCCGATAATGGGTGGGGGTGCCGACTCATCTCATATAGCTTTACCTGTTGCTCAAATGCTCAGAAGGTGCACCAATGCGATGGCCCAACCGGGCAAACTCCAGTGTCAAATCGACATGGATCTCTTGGGAGAATTTGATGGGCCAAGCGACGGTGCAAGCATCAACAAATGTTGCTCCCGCATCTGACGGTTTCGGATCTCCGGGCTATCGGTCCTATGTGCTCAGTGCACTGCTTATCGTCTATATCTTCAACTTCATCGACCGAACGATCGTCAATATTCTGACTGAGCCGATCAAGCTCAGTTTCGGCCTTGAGGACTGGCAGATGGGAATGCTGGGCGGGCCAGCATTTGCCGTGCTTTACACATTTATTGGCATCCCGATAGCGCGCGGCGCAGAGCGTTATAACCGGGTAGTCATCATTGCCACAGCCGTAGCGATCTGGAGCCTGTTCACCGCCCTTTGTGGTTTTGCGATGTCGTTCCTTATGCTTTTCCTGTTCCGGGTAGGGGTAAGCATTGGAGAGGCTGGATGCACGCCTCCAGCCCAGTCACTCATTGCGGATTATTTCAAACCTTCACGCCGAGCAACCGCAGTATCGATCTATGCTCTGGGAGTTCCGCTCGGCGGAATGCTG
Organism: Altererythrobacter chaiwopuensis; assembly: GCF_054957755.1. Lineage (NCBI taxonomy): Bacteria > Pseudomonadati > Pseudomonadota > Alphaproteobacteria > Sphingomonadales > Erythrobacteraceae > Altererythrobacter > Altererythrobacter chaiwopuensis. The sequence continues at coordinate 1,383,733 of NZ_JBTXJG010000001.1, read as the reverse complement.
GCGGCGATCTTCGGGGGACAGATAGCTGGCTTGGAGGGTGCGCAATTCGGCGCATGGGTGAATGCAGTCGGCCTTGGCTTCCTGTTCGGTAATCTGGACTGGTCCCAGGTGGAGGGCTGGCGCATCGCCTTCGTGATAGTCGGAGCGCCGGGCCTGCTGCTGTCACTGATCGTCTGGTGCAGCATAAAGGAACCGCCGCGCGGTTATACTGATCCCGCGGCCCTGCAGGGGCTGGCGAAAGCAAGCTTTCGCGAAGCCTTGGCCCTGCTGATGAAAAAACCCGCCTATTGGCACATAGTGACCGGTGCGACGCTTGCCTCTTTTGTTGGCTACGGTGTTGGGCAGTTCACCACTTCTTTCCTGATACGCACGCACGGCCTTTCGATCCAGGACGCCTCGTTGCTCTTCGGCATAATCCTGGGTTTGATGGCCGCGTTGGGCGTATTCGCTTCCGGCTGGCTCGCCGACAAGATGTCGAAACGGCATCCCAACGCACTTTCGTGGCTGCCGGCGCTCGGCATGGGTGCATCCGTGCCGCTTTACGCTTTCGGCTTTCTGGTTGACAATTTGTGGCTGGCGATGCCGCCGCTGATGATCGCGGCGATGATCCATTATTTCTACCTGGGGCCGATGTATGCGGTATCAGGAGGGGTGGTCGACAGCCGGATGCGCGCCACATCGGTCGCAATCACGCTGTTCGTCGTAAACCTGCTCGGCTACGGCCTCGGCCCACCCCTTATCGGGGTGCTCTCGACCTTCTTGAAGACAGTATTCCTGGACGGGCAAGGCCTCGGGCTCACGCTAGAGGCGTGCAAGTCATTGATTACGCTTGCTCCCGAAGCGATACCTCTTCTTAGTGAGGCAGAGAAAACCGCCGTGGCTGCTTGCGCAAGCGCCGAGGCGCGCGGCTTGCAGTGGTCGATTGTCATTTTCATTTGTGGTTATGGTTGGGCCGCGCTGCATTATCTTCTGGCCGGCCGCACTCTGCAGCGTGACATGGTGGCCAATTCCGCCAGCTGAAGAAACGCCAGAGTGCGCAATTGGTGCCGGCAGCGGAACGTCAGTTTCGCTTCGCCACGCCCATTTCGCACCTGCAAAAATAAAACAAGCCAAGCGCGGCTTTTGGCGCTATAGGCCCGCGCAAAGGCGCCGCTGGTGTATCCCGCCGCCCGCCGTTGACTTTCGCGCGAGCCCCTCACCAGCCTCTTGCCTCCATTTCCCTCCCCCGCCGAACCCCGGCGCGGCTACCCACCTTTGCGAGTTTGCATGTCTTTCGAAAATCTACCGCCGATCCTTGCCGAAGCCCTGACCGAACGCGGCTATTCAGCCCCAACCCCGGTCCAGGCGGCCGTGACCGGCCCCGATGCCGCAGGGCGCGACCTGGTTGTTTCGGCGCAAACCGGATCGGGCAAGACCGTTGCCTTCGGCCTTGCCCTGGCAGACGAGCTGCTCGGCGAAATTCGCGGCACACCGCTGACCGAAAGGCCGCTCGCCCTGGTGATCGCGCCCACGCGCGAGCTGGCGCTGCAGGTCAGCCGCGAACTCGGCTGGCTTTACGCCAAGGCGGGCCTGCGCATCGCCACCTGCGTTGGCGGAATGGATGCCAGCAAGGAACGCCGCGCGCTGCGCACGGGCCCGGCCATCGTTGTCGGAACTCCGGGGCGCCTGCGCGATCACCTGGAGCGCGGCGCACTCGATCTCTCCGGCCTTGTCGGCGTGGTGCTGGATGAAGCGGACGAAATGCTCGACATGGGCTTTCGCGAAGACCTCGAGGAAATTCTTGACGCTGCGCCCGACCAGCGCCGCACACTGATGTTTTCCGCCACCATGCCGCCCGCGATCGTTCGCCTGGCCGAACGCTATCAGAGCGGCGCGCTGCGGCTGTCGCTAGCGGACGAAAACCGCGGGCACGGCGATATCAGCTATCAGGCGATCACCGTCGGCCCATCGGAAATCGAGAATGCGGTGGTCAATCTGCTGCGCTTTCACGAGGCTGAAACCGCGATCTGTTTCTGCGCCACGCGCGACAGCGTGCGGCGGCTGCACGCCACATTGCAGAACCGCGGCTTTGGCGTGGTTGCCCTGTCTGGCGAACATTCGCAGTCAGAGCGCAACCAGGCGCTGCAGGCAATGCGTGACCGGCGTGCGCGCGTGTGCGTTGCCACCGATGTCGCGGCGCGCGGTATCGACCTGCCAACGCTGAGCCTGGTGATCCATGTCGAGATCCCGCGCGATGCCGAAACGCTCCAGCACCGTTCGGGCCGCACTGGGCGAGCGGGCAAGAAGGGCATCGCCGCGATTGTGGTGCCGTATAACCGCCGCAAGCGGGTGGAGAGCATGCTGCGCGGCGCGCGGATCGAGGCCGCGTGGATGGGTGCGCCGACCGTGGAGGCGATCCGCAAGAAGGATCATGACCGGTTGATGGAAAAGCTCACCGCTCCGACCGAATATGAGGACGATGACCGCGAGCTGGCGGCCGAACTGATGGGCAAGCTGCCCGCCGAGGATATTGCTGCCGCACTGGTTCAGGCGCACCGCGCCAAGATGCCGCAGCCGGAAGAACTGCTCGCCAATACGCCCGAAGCGCGCGAGAAGGCCCAGGCCGAGCGGCACCGCCCCGGTTTCGAAGACGTGGTGTGGTTCAAGATGGGAATCGGTCGCCGCCAAAGCGCCGAACCGCGCTGGATCCTGCCGCTGATCTGCCGCCGCGGCCACATTACCCGCAATGAAATCGGCGCGATCCGCATCGGCCAGCATGAAAGCTGGTTTCAGGTGCCGCGCGCCATTGCTCCGAAATTCGCCGATGCCTTGCGCCGCACCGCCTCGGACGAGGATGAGCAGGATGCGATCGTGATCGAGGAATCGGCTGAGGGCCCGCGCATGGAAGCGCGCGAGAACCGCAAACATGGCGGCCCCGATGCCCGCGACAAGCCATTCCGCAAAGGGCCTGCCGGCAAGCCGCGCGTGCCCTTCAAACGCGACAACAAGGATGGCCCCAAGCCCGACAAGAAGTTCGCCGGCAAGCCCAAGCCAGGATTCAAGGGTAAGGGTGCAGGCAAAGGCGCTTTCAAAAGTGCTGGCAAGGGTCCGGGCAAAGGCGGGGGTAAGCCCGGCGGCCCGAAGCGCGGCTAGGCGAACTTACCCGCCTGCGTGATAGAAATCGTAGATCTTCCGCGCCACTACGTCACTGACGCCGGGCGCACGCTGGAGGTCTTCGAGCGAGGCCGCGCGCACCTTTCCCGCAGTGCCGAAATGCAGCAGCAGCGCACGCTTGCGCGCCGGGCCGATACCGGGGATCTCGTCGAGCGGCGAAGCACTGATCGCGCGGCTGCGCTTGGCCCGATGCGCTCCAATCACATAGCGGTGCACCTCGTCGCGCAGGTTCTGAAGATAGAACAGCAGCGGCGAATTGGTGGGCAGCGTCTTCTCGCGTCCGTCGGGGAAATGGAACACTTCGCGCCCCTCGCGCCCATGGTGCGGCCCTTTGGCGATGGCTATCAGCGGCACGTCCTCTATGCCAAGCTCCTCCAGCGTATCGCGCACCGATGACATCTGCCCCTTCCCGCCGTCGATCAGCACCAGATCGGGCCATGTGTTCCGATGATCCTCCCCGGAACGGGGAGGTGGCAGCGGCGCAGCCGCTGACGGAGGGGAAGTCCCATCCCGCGATTCCCCCCCACCACCTTTCAGGTGGTCCCCCTCCCCATCCTGGGGAGGATTCTCAGCCAGATTGCGAAACCGCCGGCGCATCACTTCGCGCATCATCCCGAAATCGTCATTGGTCTGCGCTTCGCGGATATTGAACTTGCGATACTGGTTCTTGAGGAAACCCTCCGGCCCCGCCACCACCATCGCGCCAACTGCCTTGTCACCCTGGATATGGCTGTTGTCATAAACTTCGATCCGCTGCGGCGCCCCGTCAAGCTCAAGGAATTCGGCGAGGTCGCGCATCACCTTCGCCTTGGTGCCGCTTTCGGCCATACGCCGCTCGAGCGCCTCCACGGCATTCCTTTCGGCCTGCTGCATCAGCCTGCGCCGTTCGCCGCGCTGCGGGACTGAAACGCTGACCTTGCGCCCCGCAACTTCTCCCAGCGCCAGTTCGATCAGCTCCCGCTCCGGCAATTCGCGGTCGACCAGCACGGTGGGCGGCGGCGGTACTTCCTCGTAGAATTGCAGAATGACGTTGGAGAGCACTTCGGCTTCCTCGACTTCCTTCGTATGCGTGGGAAAGAAGGCGCGGTGCCCCCAGTTCTGCCCGCCGCGGATGAAGAAGGCCTGGATGCCGACCTGCCCACCCTTGGCCGCCAGCGCAAACACGTCCGCATCGCCCACGCCCTGGGCATTGATCGCCTGCGATCCCTGGATGAAGGTTGCGGCGCGCAGCCTGTCACGCAGGATCGCGGCGGTTTCGAAATCGAGCGCTTCGGCGGCTTCAGCCATCTGCCGCTCAAGGTCAGCCTGCACTGCGGAGGACTTGCCCGACAGAAAGTCCTTCGCCTGGCCGGTCAGCGCGGCATAATCCTCCTTGCTGATCCGCCCCACGCAGGGCGCGCTGCAGCGCTTGATCTGGTAAAGCAGGCACGGTCGGTCACGGCGGCTGAAGAAACTGTCGGTGCAACTTCGCAGCAGGAACAGCTTCTGCAGCGCGTTGATGGTGGTGTTGACGCTGCCCGCGCTGGCGAAGGGGCCATAGTAGTTCCCTTTGGCCTTGCGCGCACCGCGATGCTTCATGATCCGCGGAAATTCATGCTCGGCGCGCAGCAGGATGAAGGGGAAGCTCTTGTCGTCGCGCAGGTGCACGTTGAAGGGCGGGCGAAAGCGTTTGACCAGCTGCGCCTCCAGCAGCAGCGCTTCGGCTTCCGAATTGGTGGTGACGATCTCCATGCTGCGGCACTGGCTCACCATCCGCAGCAGGCGATTGGTGAGCCCCTGCACCTGCGTGTAATTCGCCACGCGGTTCTTCAAAGCACGCGCCTTGCCGACGTAAAGCACGTCGCCGCGCGCATCGAGCATCCGGTAGATACCCGGCACGGGCTTGAGCGTCTTTACCGTGGCGCGAATTGCGGCAATCCCCGCTTCGAGGTCAGGCTGCGCGCTGGCAACGGTATAGGTCGCCCGCTCCTCGTTGAAGCGTTCCGCACCACGCGGATCGTGAGGGGTGCCTGCCGGAGTTCGCGCCATGTCCGGCAGATAGAAACCTTGCGCACAAATGGCAAAGCCGCAATGGGGCGCGGGTGGACAATCAATTCGATGTCATAGTTCTCGGCGCAGGTGCCGCCGGGCTGATGTGCGCGGCGCGCACGGGGCAGCGCGGGCGCCGCGTGCTGGTGCTGGAAAAGAGCGAGAAACCGGGCAAGAAGATCCTGATCTCGGGCGGCGGGCGCTGCAATTTCACCAATATAAATGCTGGTCCGGCGAACTTCATTTCCGCCAACCCGCATTTCGCCAAGAGCGCGCTCGCCCGTTACACTCCGCGTGACTTCATTGCGCTGGTCGATCGCTATGGCATCGACTGGCACGAAAAGACGCTGGGCCAGCTGTTCTGCGACGGTCCGGCGCAGCAGATCGTCGACATGCTGCTGGCCGAATGCGCGAAAGGCGATGTGACGATCCGTTGCAACGAGGAAGTGGGCGAGGTTGCGCATGACGGCAGCCTGTTCCACGTCACTACTCAGCAAGGCACCTTTACCTCCCCCGCCCTCGTGATCGCCACCGGCGGCCCCTCGATCCCGAAAATGGGCGCGACCGGTTTTGCCTATGACCTTGCGCGGCAATTCGGCCTGAAGGTAGTGGAGCCGCGCCCCGCCCTCGTCCCGCTGACATTGGGAGGTGAGGAAGTGTTGTTCCGCGAAATCTCGGGCGTCTCGGCACCGGTCGTCGCTACGGCGGGCAAGGCCAGTTTTGCCGAGGCCGCGCTGTTCACCCATCGCGGGCTATCCGGCCCGGCGATCCTGCAGGCGAGCTCCTATTGGCGCCCGGGCGATGCCGTCACCGTCGATTTTCTGCCCGGTCGGGCCAGCGACTGGCTGATCGAATGCAAGCGGGAGAATCCACGTGTCACACTCAAATCCGTGCTGCGGGAAGCCTTGCCGGACAGATTGGCAGACATTCTGGCGGACAAGATCGGCCTTCAAACCGAACTGGGCAATGCCCCCAACAAGGCCCTGAGAACAGCCGAAGCGCGCCTGTCGCGCTGGGCATTCCATCCCAATGGCAGTGAAGGCTTTGCCAAGGCCGAAGTGACGGTGGGCGGCATTTCTACCGCCGGTCTTTCGTCCAAGACCATGGAATCCAACAAAACTCCCGGCCTTTATGCGATCGGTGAAGCGGTTGACGTAACCGGTTGGCTGGGCGGCTATAACTTCCAGTGGGCCTGGGCTTCTGGCTTCGCGGCGGGCGAAGCTCTCTAGCGAACCCGCACCGCCCGCAGTGCCGCGCAGGCGAGCCTTGACGGGTGCGGCAAGTTGACCGCGATCCGAACTGTGTTAGCATTTGCAACATAGACCCCATAGCGGGGCATAGCGGGAGAATCCCTTGCGCCAACTGCAAGGCATGGATGCGTCCTTCGTTGCGATGGAATCGCGCAATTCGCCGATGCATATCGGCTCGATCCTGATCTACAATCCGGAGACAGCTCCCGGCGGCTTTGTTCGCTTCAAGGATATACTGGGCTTTTTCGAAAGCCGGTTGCAGTTGAGCCGTACAGTCCGCCAGCGGCTGGTGCGCGTGCCGTTCGATCTGGATTATCCCTATTGGATCGAGGATCCGGACTTCGATCTCGAATATCACGTCCGCCATGTTGCCCTGCCCAAGCCGGGCGATTGGCGCCAGCTATGCATCCAGGCGGCACGGATATTCGCGCGCCCGCTGGATCTGGAGCGCCCGCCGTGGGAGTTCACGGTTGTCGAAGGGCTCGACAATATTCCGGGCGTTGCCAAGGGCAGTTTCGCCATGGTCACCAAGGTGCATCACGCGGCGATCGATGGGATGAGCGGGATCGACCTGATGGAAGCAATGCATACGCTTCAGGCCGATGCACCTCCGCCCGATACGCCTGACAAATGGAAGCCGGGGAAGGTTCCCAATCCGATCGAGCTGCTGGGCAAGAGCTATTTCAACGCGGTCACCAATCCGCTCAAGCAGCTGGAGGTGGCAGCCAAGGCGGCGCCCGGTCTGGCCAGGGCGATCAAGGGGCTGGCCGCCAAGGAACTCAAGGTCAGCTCTGACCTGGTTGCGCCCAAGACGCGCTTCAACCGGGTCATCTCGCCGCACCGCGTGGTCGAAGGACGCAGCTTCAAGCTGGAAGACATCAAGGCGATCCGGGCGCTGGCACCAGGGGCCAAGGTCAATGACGTGTTCCTGGCCATCATCGGCGGGGCGATGCGCAAATATCTCCTCGCCAAGGATGATTTGCCCAAGAAAACGCTCACCGCGATGGCGCCAATCTCGGTCCGGTCGACGGGCGAGAAGGGCGATATGGGCAACCAGGTGGCGGCGATGATCGCGCCGCTGGGAACACATATCGATGATCCGGCAGAACGGCTGCAATTCGTCCATTCGCAGACCACCAACAGCAAGGCGATGTCCGATGCGCTGGGCGCGCGCAACATGACCGAGATCAGCAAGGTCTCGCCTGCGCTGTTCATGGCGCTGGGCGCGCAGCTTTATACCCGCCTTGGCCTTGCCAATCGCGGGGTCGGCCCCCCGTTCACAACCGTGGTGACGAATGTGCCCGGCCCGCCGATCCCGATCTATTCGAGCGGCGCACGGCTGGAGAGCATGATGGGGCTGCTTTGCCTTACCGACGGGATGGGCATTGGGCATGTCGTGCAGAGCTATTGCGACGAGGCAACGGTCGCCTTTACCGCTGACCGTGAATTGCTGCCCGATCCCGAATTCTACGTGCAGTGCATCGAGGACGGTTTCAACGAGCTGCTGGCAGCGGCCAGGGCGCTTGACGGGAAGACAGCCAAACCGGCGGCAAAGCGCAAGCCGACGGCGAAGAAGCCCGCCGCCAAGGCAAAGGTCGCGGCGAAGAAACCCGCCGCGAAGCCGAAACGCGGGGCCACTGCAAAGCGCAAGCGCACGGCGAGCAAAGCGAAACAGGCCTGATGGGCCGGGACAAAGACAACAAAAGGGACGCAGATATGGCCACATTGGCAATGGTTGAGGAAGAGTTTGATCGCGCGGCGCGCCCGCCCAGCAGGCTGTGGACGCTGGCCGAAGCCCGTGCCCTCTTCGAACTGGGGGCATTCTACCTCAGCCGCCCCTTCCTGTCGCAATTGCCGCGTGGTGACGGGCACACGGTAAAGGTGCTGCCTGGCTTCATGGCAACGAACAATTCGACTGCGCCGATGCGCCGGCTGCTGCGCGATCTGGGTTATGATGCCCACGGCTGGGACAGCGGGCGCAATGTCCGCGTTGACAATGCCCTGATCGAACGGCTCGAAAACCAGCTCGCCCGGCTCAATGATGAAAGCGGGCGCAAGGTTTCGCTGGTCGGCTGGAGCCTCGGCGGCGTGCTTGCACGCGAACTGGCCAAGCTGCACCCCGATCGGGTTCGGCTGGTGATCAGCCTCGGCAGCCCGATTTCGGATGACCGCGGCCATACCAATGCCCGCCGCCTGTTCGAATTGCTCAACGGCAAGCAGCCCGAGCCGATGCGTGGCGGGCGTTTCCAGGGGCTTGACGAGGCGCCGCCGGTGCCGACCACCTCGATCCTGACCAAAACCGACGGTATCGTGCATTGGCGCGGTTCGGTGCAGAAACCCACCCGCACGCCCAGCGAGAATATCGAGGTTTACGCCAGCCATTGCGGGCTGGGAGTCAACCCCTCGGTGATGATCGCGATTGCTGACCGGCTGGCACAGCCAGAGGATGACTGGACGCCATTCGAGGTTCCGCTGGCGCAAAAATGGATGTTCCCGCAGACCGGCTTCAACTGACCGGCCAGCGGCAAGGGCGCTGGCGTCAGAACAGCTTGCGCAGATCCACCCCCACGAACCGACCGGTGGGATCGATCAGGAACGGCTGGTAACGCAGCGGCACCTCGCCATTTGCATCCGTCACACGGCGGCGGGCATCGAAGACATTATCGGCCCGGAATGAAACGCGGAAGTTCTTGAGAAAGCCACTTTCCTGCTTGAGCACCTGGCCAAGTTCCATGAACAGCCGCAGGTCCACTGTCGCTAGATCGCCAAAATGCAGCGTGCTGCCGCCCGGAAGCCCGCTGCCGTCGATCCGCGTCTTGCCGGTATAGGCGCCCGACAGGCGCAGCCCCATGCCATTGCGGAACATGCCACCTTCAATCCGCGAAGAATGGCGCACCTGCCCACTCTCGCTTATCGCATCGCCATCGAGCAGATCGAGCAGAGGCCCGCCGTCAGTCACGACAATGGTATTATCGAGTTCGATCGTGTGCGTCAGATTGAAGAAATAGCGCCCGCGCCCGTCATTACCAAAGCCGCCTCGCCCGCCGGGGCCGCCACCACGCGCTGCCGGTGGGCCGCCCGCTCCAGCCGCCGCTCCGCCCTCGGCCGGACTGCCGCCGGGCGGTGTGCCTTGCCCCATTGCCGAAGGATCGAAACTGCAGATCCGCTCTCGCAAGCCCGCCAGCCGTTCCTGATCGATCGAGCCATCATCCGCGCGCAGCTGTTCCACCATCCGCCGGGTACGTTCCGGATCGAACTCTGGAAACTGCTGGGCCAGATCATCGCCGCGCACGGCGGCTTCAGCGAATTGTTGCAATACGGACAGACCATCGTCCGCGCAGATCCGCTCACGAAACCGCATAAAGGCTGCGCGCCGCCCGGCATCGGGCGGTCCGCCGCCGGCGCGTGGGCCTGCGCCCGGCTGGCCCGCTGGCGCACTGCGGCCACCGCGTTCGGCCTGCGGTCTGGCCTCACCAAAGCTGCCGCGCGTCACCAGCCCGAAAACGAGCCGGTTGGACCGGGTCCGGGCAAAGGTAACCGGACGGCGGTCGATCGACAGCAGCCGGCCATCCGCGTCACGCTCGACCCGCTCGGAAAAGGCCGCTTCGATCGCGCTGGTCAGCACCGGAAAGCCGCTGGTGACATCGCTCGAACGGTTGCGGATGAACTCTGCCGACAGCCGCGTGTCCTTCCAGAAGGGCAATTCCCAATTGGTGGTGAATTTCCAGTCTTTCTGGGTTTCCGCCTGCAGGTCGGGATTGCCGCCGGAAATGATCGTGGCCAGCACCGTTTCCCCGCGCGCAAAATCGAAGGTCTGCACGTTCAGGCTCTCGACCCGCGGGTTGCCCAGGCTGCCAAGACTTGGCGCCACTTCGCGCCAGATATAGGTCGCCTGAAGGTCAAGATTGCCCCACGGTGACCAGTTGAGCCCGGCGCTCCAGTCACTCAAGGTGCCGAAGTCGGACAGATGGTTGATCCCGAACTGGCCGTTCAGCGAAATGCTGCCAAGCGCGTCCCACACCATGTCCCGGCGGCTGGTTATGGGGATGGCGATATTGATTCCGGCTTCCAGGTCGCCGCGCGTCAACTGCGTGTCGCCCGCCGTGCGCGTGTCACTGCTTTCGATCCGGTCCCAGTTGAAACCAATGTCGAAAGTCGCAGACAGTTCTCCCGCGGGCAGGTAGAATGGCGCGCCCCGCAGCGTCGCCTTGCCGTTGCCGCTCCACAATCGTGTTTGCGCGGTGTCAAATCCGTTTTCGGCCTGGATCGGCAGCGCTGCGTCAAGCGCCAGCGTTCCCGCCGCCGCCGCATCGCGCAGTTCCTGAGTATCGAAGCGCCGGTCGATCAGGGTGGTGCTTTCGGCCAGGCTGGCATCGACAGTAGTGGTCAGTTGGAAACCGCCCAACGGCAATGCATAGGAACCGGCGGCGGAAAAGGTATCGCTGGAAGTCTTGCGTTCAAGCGGGGTTTCGGCGCCGAAGGTGCGGGTCGCGGAATTGCCGAGCGGGTCCACCAGCACAACCGAATTGAGACCTGAAAGGCTGCGGCTTTCGCTGCGTTCATAGGTGCCATTGAAGCTGACCGAAGATCCGCTTTCCATGATCGCCTTGGCCCAGTTGACTGTCGCCTCGGCATTGAACGTATCGGGCAACAGGCTGCGAAAGCGCGCCGGATCGGGATCGCCAGTCACGCTGGATTGCGATCCATCGGCCTGGGTTACATTGCGCTCTGCCTCGGTCAGCAGTGAAACATCGCGCGCTTCGGCATTGATGTTGAGGCGGGCGCCATTGTCGATCTTGAGATAGGTGAACTCCTGCTCAAGCGCCAACGAATCGCCCCTGTCTGGCCCTTCGAATTCCAGCTCCACCTCGCGGCTCGAGTAATTATCCTTGAGGATCATGTTGACGACGCGGCGGTCGGGCGGAAAGCCGAAACGCTGCGCCACCTCCTCGGGCAGCACCTCGACCTTGGCGATTGCCTCGGGCGGATAAGAGCGCAGTTCGCGAAAATTGCTGATCCGGATGCCGTTGACGAGGAAAACCGGCTGTCCGCCGCCGCGTCCGCGCGAAGACCCGGTCTGCGCAGCAATCGACTGGATCAGATCCGCCACGGATGTCGCCCCGATCGCCTGGATATCGGCTTCGTTGAGCTCGAGCACGGGCGCCTGATCGACATCGAGCTGTCCGCGCAGGCGATCTGCCCGCACCATGATTTCGCCGATCGGGCCGGTTTGCGTCGCCTGTTCCTGCGGGTCCTGTGATTGCACCGCAACTGCCGCCGCCTGCTGTTGCGCCTGCGCCGGATTCGCCAGGCCCCAGGCAAGACAAGTTCCCGCTAGCAGAATTTTTCTGGAGCTCATTGAGCGCGCATGTCCTTCAAATCGATCAACGGCACAAGGTGCTGAAATGTATTAGTTTGCATCAATGCGCGCGAGACGTACGAGGCACCGGAAGCTACAAGATTCGGCGTGGTAACGCACGAGGCTTCCATTTTGCTCCCGGCACAGCTAAAGCGCGCGCGAATTCGCACTCAAATCACAGCTTAAGGATTTACATGGCCAAGGAAGAACTCCTCGAAATGCGCGGCAAGGTAGTGGAACTGCTGCCCAACGCGATGTTCCGGGTTGAGCTCGAAAACGGTCACGAAGTTCTTGGCCACACCGCCGGCAAGATGCGCAAGAACCGCATCCGCGTGCTGGTGGGCGATGAGGTGTTGTGCGAACTGACGCCTTATGATCTGACCAAGGCGCGTATCACCTATCGCTTCATGCCCGGTCGCGGCGGCCCTGGCCCGCAGTAATCCTGGTGAATTCACCAGGGCTCATTCTCGCATCGGCCAGCCCTCGAAGGCGTGAGTTGATCGCGCGGCTTGGGATCGAACCCGCTGCCGTCTGCCCCGCTCATATTGATGAAACCCCCCGCAAGGGCGAGCTGCCCCTGGAATATGCCGTGCGCATGGCGCGCGAAAAGGCACTGGCAGTGGCAGGCAATGGCCACGTGCTGGGCGGCGATACCGTGGTCGCTCTGGGCCGCAGGATCCTGCCCAAGGCGGAAGACGTAGCAACGGCCCGCCAATGCCTTGATCTGCTGTCAGGTCGGCGCCACCGCGTGCTCTCCGCAATCGCGCTCAAGGCACCTGACGGGACGCTGCGCGAGAAGCTCAGCACCACTTCTGTCCGCTTCAAGCGCCTCTCGGAAGAGGAGACCGCGGCCTATCTCGCCACTGGCGAATGGCATGGCAAAGCAGGTGGCTACGCCATCCAGGGCGCGGCTGAAGGCCTGATCGCATGGATCCAAGGCAGCCATTCGGGGGTGGTTGGGCTACCGCTTTATGAAACTCGCGCGGTGTTGAAAGCGGCAGGTTTCGACATTGGTTGAACGTTCCGCAATCGGCACCTGGCTTGTCGAACAGGGGATCGGCGAAGAACGTGCAATTCAGCTTGACCGGGGCGGTATCGCGGCCGCCCGTTTGCGCTGGCCGGGCACGCTTGCCCACGGTGCAGTGATCGAGGCCGTGGTGGCCGAGCGTTTCCCGCTTTCCTCAATGGCGATTGTCCGTTTTTCCAGCGGGGAGGATGCAATCGGACGCCGCTTGCCCAAATCCGACAGCGAAGGAACAACCGTCCGGATGCTGGTCGAACGCGAGGCCATTGCCGAGCGCGGGCGGCTCAAGCGCGCACTGGCGGTGAAAACCGATCTTCCCCTCGATCCCGCGCCATCGCTGGCAGACAGCCTGCGCAAGGAGGGATACGAGGTCCAAATCGTTCACCGTTTTCCTGACGAAGCGGACTGGGAAGAGCTGTTCGCCGAAGCCTGGTCAGGCGAAGTTGACTTTCACGGCGGGGCTCTGCTGTTCTCCATTACACCGGCGATGACCCTGATCGATGTCGACGGGCATCCGGTAGAGGCTATTACCTTCAATGCAGTTCCCGCGCTTGCGCGCGCGCTACGCCGGTTCGATATCGCCGGCAATATCGGTGTGGATTTCCCGACCTTGACCGACCGGCTCGATCGCAAGGCGGTGGACAGCAGGCTGGAAGACGAACTGGCTGGCTGGCCGCATGAACGCACCGCCATGAACGGGTTCGGCTTTGTCCAGATCGTGGCCCGGCTGATGCGTGCATCGATCTTGCAGCAAATTTCACTGAGCCGGCGCGGTGCGGCGGCACGCTTGCTGCTGCGCCGGGCCGAACGTGTCGCCGAAGCCGGTGCCTTGCTGCTCACGGCCCATCCCGCGATTATTGCCTGTCTGAAGCCGGAATGGCTAGCTGAACTTTCGCGGCGCAGCGGGCGTGAAGTTCGCATCGCAAACGATCCGAAGCTTGCGCTTGAAGCAGGATTCGCGCAGGCAGTGCCGCTATGACCAAGCTCAGGCCCTGCCCGATCTGCAAGAAACCGAGCAGCGAGGAGTTTCACCCTTTCTGCTCAAGCCGCTGCAAGGACCGCGACCTCGCGCTGTGGTTTGGTGACGGCTACGCCGTGCCCGGCCGCCCCGCCATGCCGGAAGAGATTGCGGGCGAGATCGTCCGCGAAGAGAACGAGTGAGCCTAAATCGGCCAATTCCCCCTTGCCAATCCGTCACGCCTTCGCCATAGGCGCGCTCTCATTCGCTCGCCGGTGTATTGTTCACCGTCGCAGTAGCGATGCCTCGGTAGCTCAGTTGGTAGAGCATACGACTGAAAATCGTAGTGTCGGTGGTTCGATCCCGCCCCGAGGCACCACTGCGCCAGCGCGCGGCAGAGCTGCACAGGCGTTTGCCAATTTCCCGCGTTGCGAGTATGGCTGGGCGCCCGCCCCGGCCGCCGCCTTGCCTCATGGCAAAGCCCGCCGGGGCGCATGTATTTTTAGAGCAGGATGAACCCACAATGTCGCGTCGTCGCCAGATCTACGAAGGCAAGGCCAAGATCCTCTACGAAGGCCCTGAGCCGGGCACGCTGATCCAGTATTTCAAGGATGATGCAACCGCCTTCAATGCCGAGAAGAAGGGCACGATCAACGGCAAGGGTGTGATCAATAACCGCATCAGCGAACATGTTTTCACCCGGCTGGCGCATATCGGTATCCCCACGCATTTCATCCGCCGCTTGAACATGCGCGAACAGTTGGTGCGCCAGGTGGAAATCATCCCGATCGAAGTGGTGGTGCGCAATGTCGCTGCAGGATCCATTTCCAAGCGCCTGGGCATCCCGGAGGGTGAGCCGCTGCCGCACACGCTGATCGAGTATTACTACAAGGATGACGCACTGGGCGATCCGATGATCGCCGAAGAGCATATCGCCTGCTTCAACTGGGCCGGGCCGGAAGAAATGCAGGACATCGCCGCCATGGCGATCCGCATCAATGATTTCATGTGCGGCATGTTCGCCGCGGTCGACATCCGCCTGATCGATTTCAAGCTCGAGTTCGGCCGGCTTTATGACGGCGATTTCAGCCGCGTGATCCTGGCTGACGAAATCAGCCCCGATGGCTGCCGGCTGTGGGACATGAAGACCGGCGAAAAGCTCGACAAGGATCGCTTCCGCCGCGATCTGGGCGGGGAAAGCGAAGCCTATCAGGAAGTCGCGCGGCGGCTTGGCCTGCTGCAGAATGACGACAGCGGCCCGGGCGAAGTGTTCGATCTTTCAGTGCACCGCGGCCGGTTGCGCGGCGCCCAGCCCAAACCACCGAAGAAGTAGACTCGGCGGTTCAGCCACTTGCAAGGCTAGGCCGAGCAAGTAAGCAGGAACCATGCGTTTTCCCACTATTATCGCGGCATTGGTCGCATTCGCGCTCCAGCCTGCAGCCGCATTCGCACAACAGACACCTGCGCCCTCATGGGCGTTCGAGCAGAGCGACATCCCGGTCGATCCAGAGTACCATTTCGGGGTGCTGGACAACGGGATGCGCTACATCTTGCGGCAGAATGACACGCCCGAGGGGACGGCGATTATCCGGCTCCACATCGGCTCCGGTTCGCTTGACGAGGCGGAGAGCGAACGCGGGCTGGCGCACTTCATCGAACACATGGCCTTCAATGGTTCAAAGCGGATCCCGGAAGGCGAGATGATCAAGCTGCTCGAGCGCGAAGGGCTGGCTTTCGGCGCTGATACCAATGCCTCGACCGGGCTGGAGCAGACGGTCTATCAGCTTGATCTTCCGCGCAATGACGAGAGTCTGCTGGATACCGCGCTGATGCTGATGCGCGAAACGTCGAGCGAGCTCTTGATTGAGCAGGATGCGGTCGATCGCGAGCGCGGCATTATCCTGGCCGAGCGGCGCGACCGGCGCAATTTTGCCTACAAGCAGCTTGAGGACGAGCTTGAATTCGCGGCCCCGGTCGCACGGTTTGTCAACCGCTTGCCGATCGGCGCAGTCGAAGTGCTGGAGAACGCCAGCGCGGCTGACCTGCGCGCGTTCTATGAACGCACCTATGTGCCGGCCAACACGTCCATGGTGATCGTGGGCGACTTTCCGGTCGCGCTAATCGAAGCGCGTTTACGGTACTGGTTTGATGATTGGGAATCGGCGCCCGCCCCGGTCGAGCCGGAAACCGGCCCGGTCGATATCACCCGAGCTGGCGAAAGCGACATCTATGTCGACCCGGCCTTGCCCGAAAGGATCAGCATTTCGCGCTCTGGCCCCTGGATCGAGCGGCCTGATACGGTTGCCAACCGGCGGCAGGGCCTGCTGCGCACGGTGGGCTATGGCATCATCAATCGGCGGCTGGAAGCGCTGGCGCGCGGCGGGGATGCCCCGTTCCGCAGCGCCGGTATTGCCACCGGCGATCTGTTCGAGGATGCCCGCTCCACCACCCTCACCGTCAATACTGCCGACGGCGAATGGCGCCGCGGGGTAATCGCGGCGGCAATGGAAACGCGCAAGGCACTGGAATTCGGGTTCAGCGAAGCCGAGGTTGCAGAGCAAGTCGCGGGCTTACGCACAGCGATCGAAAACGCGGCAGGCGGCAGCGCCACCCGCACCCATGCCTCACTTGCCGCAGCCGCGCTCGCGCTGATCGATGGCGAACAGATCCCCTCAACCCCGCAAAGCGCGCTTGAACGGTTCGAAAATTTCGCTGACGAGATCACGCCTGAAGCCGCCCTTGCCGCAGTGCGCGAAGACGCGGTCCCGCTCGATAATCCGCTGATCCGTTATCAGGGCCGATCGGCACCTGAAGGCGGCGGCCATGCCCTGCGCGCAGCATGGAACGAAGCGGCGCTGGCGCAGCTAAGCGCGCCCGAATGGCGCGATCAGGCCAAATTCGCCTATCAGGATTTCGGCCAGCCCGGCACGATCGTTTCCGACACAAGCGACGAACGCTTCGGATTCCGCCTTATCCGCTTCGCCAATGGCGTGCGGCTGAACCTGAAGCAAACCGATATCCGCGAAGACCGCATCAGCTATCGCCTCACGCTTGATGGCGGCAGCCTGCTCAATTCGGCAGAAGATCCGCTCAAGACTGCCATGATCTCTTCGCTCGCGGCGGGCGGCCTTGGGGCACACAGCCAGGATGAGCTGGTGAGCATCCTTGCCGGGCGCAGCGTGCGTTTTTCGATCGACTCATTGGCCGATGCATTCCGGATGAGCGGCGGAACCACCCCGCGCGATCTCGAATTGCAGCTGCAATTGCTCGCCGCCACCCTCAGCGATCCGGGCTATCGCAGCGAAGGCGAAGAACGCTATCGCCGCGGCATCGCACAATTCTTTGCCAGCCTTGATGCCACGCTGGCGCAGGCGCTGGGCAATCGCATGGGGGCGATCCTGTCTGAAGGTGATCCGCGCTTTTCGTTGCAACCACGCGAAGCCTATGAAAGCCGCACCTTTGCCAGGCTTGCTGCCGATATCGGAGATCGCCTGACCAATGGTGCAATCGAACTGGCGCTGGTCGGGGATTTCGACGAACAGGCC
Organism: Altererythrobacter chaiwopuensis; assembly: GCF_054957755.1. NCBI lineage: Bacteria > Pseudomonadati > Pseudomonadota > Alphaproteobacteria > Sphingomonadales > Erythrobacteraceae > Altererythrobacter > Altererythrobacter chaiwopuensis. The sequence goes on along the minus strand of NZ_JBTXJG010000001.1, from coordinate 1,366,416 downwards.
GCGATTGATGCTGTGGCCAGGACTCTTGGTGCGCTGCCCGAACGTGAAGCCGAGTTCGAACCGCGCGAGACAGCCCGCACCAGGCCGTTTACTGCGCAACGCGGCACACACACGATCACGCATAGCGGCGAGCCTGACCAGGCGTTGATAAGTATGGTCTGGCCCACAAACGATGATAGCGACCTTGCCGAAACGCTGCGGCTGAACCTGCTCGGACGCGTGGTCCAGATTCGCCTGCAGGAACAATTGCGCGAAGAGCTGGGCCAGGCCTATTCGCCGTCTGCCAGCAGCTCGATGTCGCGCGTTTGGCGCGGTTACGGCACTTTCAGCCTCAACGTCGCGATCGATAATGCCCAGCTCGACCCGGCGCGCCAGGCAATCGGTGAAATGCTGGAAGGGCTGCAAGATGGCGGGCTTGACGAAGATATAGTCAATCGAGCGCGCCAGCCGCTGCTCGAAAGCTATGACAATATGCTCAAATCGCTGGGCGGCTGGATGACCTTCGCGGACCGGGCGCAAAGCGAGGCCGACAGGCTCGACCGCTTCTTTGCGGCGCCTGAAATACTGAAAGGCTTTACCGCGCGCGATATGCAGGCGGCAGCGCAGACCTATCTGGTGCCATCCGATGCCGTCGAGTTCCTGGTGGTGCCGCAAACCGATGCGGAGGAAAACGGCGGCAATTAGGCAGCCCCCGCCGTGGGGAAACCCGACGCGCCGATTGCACTTGGCCTCCATCTCGCTATAGGCACCGCCAAAGTGGCCCGGGGTTCACGAATCCGGTGCCGCAGTTAGCCTGCCGAGGAGCAAACCATGAAAGTCCGTGTCCTGGTCCGCCTCAAGCCCGGTGTGCTCGACCCGCAAGGCCGCGCAGTCCATCACGCCCTCGAGGGGCTCGGTTTCGGCGGGGTCAAGGATGTCCGCATCGGCAGGGTGATCGAGATGGATGTGGCCGACGACACCAGCGACGCGGCTCTCGACGATATGTGCCGCAAGCTGCTCGCCAACATGGTGATCGAGGATTACGTCGTCGAAAAGCCCGGCCAGGGGGAACCCGCCTGATGGCTTTCCGTGCCGCCGTCATCACTTTTCCCGGTTCGAACTGCGACCGTGACATGGCGATGGCGATCGAAAAAGTCTCTGGCGTCCCCGCGCTGCGCGTGTGGCACGGCGATGCCGAATTGCCCCAGCGGCTCGATTTCATCGCGCTGCCGGGCGGCTTTTCCTATGGCGATTATCTGCGTTCCGGCGCGATGGCCGCGCGCAGCCCGATCATGCGCGCGGTGGTGCAGGCAGCCGAAAGCGGCGTGCCGGTTCTGGGCGTATGCAACGGCTTCCAGGTGCTGACCGAGGCGGGCTTGCTGCCCGGCGCCCTGATGCGCAACGCCGGCCAGAACTTCATCTGCCGCACCGTGCCGTTGACAGTGGAAAACAATCAATCGCTGTTCACCAGTGCCTATGAGGCCGGTGAGGTGATCCGCATCCCGGTGGCGCATCATGACGGCAATTTCTTCGCTGATGAGGCGACGCTTGACCGGATCGAAGGCGAAGGCCGGGTCGCTTTCCGCTACGCCGAACCCTGCAACGGCTCGCGCCGCGACATTGCCGGTATCCTCAATGCCTCGGGCAATGTGCTGGGCATGATGCCCCACCCCGAGCGCGCGATCGAAGACGCGCTTGGCGGCCATGATGGATGCCGCCTGTTCGAAAGCGTGGTCGGCAGCCTGGTTGCGGCCTGATCTGACATTGTGAAGCGGCTCAGGCGTGCTTGACACCCGGAGCGCGGAACAGTTGCAGCGCATCATCGGCGGACATTGGCCGCCCATAATAATAGCCCTGGATCTTGTCGCATCCCAGCGCCTTGATCAGTTCGGCCTCCTCAATCGTTTCGACGCCCTCTGCGGTGGTCGTCATGTCCAGACTTTGCGCCATCGCCACCACGGCACGGATGATCGCAAGGCTTTCCGCACTTTGCTGCGCGGCGCCCTTCACAAAGGTCCGGTCCACCTTGATCGTTGAAAAGCGCAATTTGCGCAGGTAACCGAGCGAGGAATAGCCGGTGCCAAAGTCATCCAGCGCCACACTGCACCCCAGCGCCATGACCTGTTCGAGCGCACTACGCGCCACGGTTGCATCGCGCAGGAAGATACTTTCAGTCACTTCGATTTCGAGCCGCTCGGGCCGCAGGCCCGTTTCAGCAAGCGCAAGGACCACATCGTTGGTAAAGTCCGTATCGAGCAATTGCTCGGGCGAGACATTGACGTTCACCTTTACATGCTCGGGCCAGTTGCGCGCTTCGCGGCATGCCTGGCGCAGCACCCATTTGCCAATCGGCAGGATCATGCGGGTGTCTTCCGCCACGGGAATGAACTTGGCCGGGCTGACAAGGCCATGCTCCGGACTGTGCCAGCGCACCAGCGCCTCGAAGCTCACGAGGCTCTCGTCCTTGGCGTCAACCACCGGCTGGTATTGCAGCATCAGTTCGTCACGATCGAGTGCACCGCGCAGCGAAAGCTCCAGCTTGCGCCGTTCTTCCGCCGATGCATGCAGGATAGGTTCAAACTGGCAATGGCGCCCGCCCCCGGCATCCTTGGCGCGGTAAAGCGCCAAATCGGCATTGCGCATCAGTTCTTCCACCGAACGCCCGTCGCGCGGTCCGATTGCCGATCCAACGCTCGCCCCCACAAACAGCGTGTGGTTATCGACCACATAGGGTTCGGAAAGGCTTTCGATCACCATCAGCGCGACCTTATCGATCAGGCGGTGGTCAGTGGCGTCGCGGATCACAACCGCGAATTCGTCGCCACCCAGCCTGCCGCACAATTGATTGTCGCCGATCAGCGCCTTGAGCCGCGCCGATACCTGCGCCAGCAGCCGGTCACCGATCTGGTGGCCAAGCGAATCATTGACCGATTTGAACCGGTCAAGATCGATCATCAGGAATGCACATTGCGTGCGCCAGTGCTCGGCATATTGCATTGCCTCGCCAATCGCCTCGGTAAGCTGCAAGCGATTGGGCAGCGATGTGAGCGTGTCAAAGCGCGCGAGATAGGCGATCTTTTCCGAGGATTCGCGCTGTACGGTAACGTCCGAGCCAACTCCTCGAAAGCCCAGGAACTTGCCGCGCTCATCAAGTATGGGCGTGCCGGAAAGTTCCCAGCAGCGGCGCTGGCCCCTGATCGAGACTTCGACCATGGCATTTGAAAAATTTTCCCGGTTTTGCAGTTTTTCGGCCAGGTCATGCAGGCTTGGGGGCAACTGGCCGCCATCCCAGCCCTTGCCGGCGATCATTTCAAGCAGCGGTTTTCCTTCGGCATCGGCAGCCTTGCATGACAGCGCATAGGCAAAGCGCGGAGATACGCTGCGGATCCGCCGGGCCGGATCAATTTCCCACAACCAGTCTGCTTCGTTCTCTTCGAACTCGCGCAGGAGCAAAGAGACAACCGCATCCTTTTCGGCCATGCTGATCTCGGCGATCCTCGCCTTGAGGAACGTCCGCCCGCCGTTCACCGCGCCAATCAACGCAACCAGGATGAAGGCCGCCACAAACAGCGAAAGTTCGACCAGTTCCTGTCGCCACAGGGCCACAAGCGCGCCTGTGCCCAGCGTGGCTGTGAACACCACTATGCCGAGAGGCGCAGCACTGTAGAAGGTAACCGCGCTCATAACCAGGAATGCAGCCATCGCCCACAGCGCAAGCCCACCATAGCCGGGAGTAACCGGCGCGAAGGCAACCAATGCAAGTGCCCACAACAATCCCGCCAGCAGCGGTGTTGACGAATGGAGCAGCATATCATCCAACCTGACCTGGCGCCGGTCTGTATCCGCCAGCCTGCGATCGACCTGCGCGCCGCGTGCCTGGACCAGCAGCATGGCCCCAAACCAGGCCCCCAGCCACATCGGGCTGACCGCGTTCCTGAGCAGCCAGACTGCCATTACGGCCAGAACAAAGTTGACGAACATCCGGATCGGGGTGAGCTTGCCCAGCGCGGAGAATTGCATGCCGCGCAGCCGCGACCAATCCTCACCGTGCGGGTCAGTCAAGCCCAGAACGGCGGCAGACGTCAGCTGCGGTGACGTGCTGTGAAAGGTCGTATCAAGTTCGCTCACCCACCCGCAATTAACCTTGAAAGGTTATGCGGCAGTAAAGCAGTTCAGAAACTCATGGGTCATTTGACGCTGAAATGCTGAATTCCAGCTACAAACTTCCACAGCCCCTATTCCACCGTCACCGATTTAGCCAGGTTGCGTGGTTGATCGACATCGGTGCCCTTCACCACTGCGACGTGATAGGCGAGCAATTGCACCGGCACGGCATAGACCAGCGGTGCGATGAGCGGATGCACTGCGGGCATCTCAATCGTGGCCATGCACCCCTCGCCCGCTTGCTCCAGCCCCTTGGCGTCGGAAATCAGCACGATCTGCCCGCCGCGCGCGCGCACTTCTTCCATGTTGGAAACGGTCTTTTCGAACAGTGGCCCGGACGGCGCGATCACGATTACAGGCACATCTTCGTCGATCAGCGCGATGGGACCGTGCTTCATTTCGCCCGAAGCATAGCCCTCGGCATGTATATAGCTGATTTCCTTGAGTTTTAGTGCGCCTTCCAGCGCCAGAGGATAATCCGGGCCACGGCCCAGATAGAGCACGTCACGCGCCGGGGCGATCAGATGCGCCATCGCCGCGATATCATCATCATGATCGAGCGCAGCGTTGAGCGCGGCCGGTGCTTCGAGCAGGTGTTTGACCACCTCCTGTTCTTCCTCCCTGCTCATCCGGCCCTTCTTGACCGCCATATGCGCAGCCAGCGCGGCGAGCACTGCCAGCTGGCAGGTAAAGGCCTTGGTCGATGCCACGCCGATCTCCGGCCCGGCATGGGTGGGCAGCAGCAGGTCTGCTTCGCGCGCCATGGTGCTGGTGGGGACATTCACCACCACCGCGATCGTCTGCCCGGCCTGGCGGCAATGGCGCAGCGCGGCAAGCGTGTCGGCGGTTTCGCCGCTCTGCGAAATGAACAGCGCCAGCCCGCCTTCTTCCAGCACTGGATCGCGATAGCGAAACTCGCTCGCCACATCGATATCGACCGGCAGACGCGCAAAATGCTCGAACCAGTACTTGGCGACCATGCCAGCGTAATAGGAGGTGCCGCAGGCGACGATGGTCAGCCGCCTGATCGCCGAAAGATCGAAATCGAATTGCGGCAGCGCAACCGTATTGTCGGCCCGGCGTAGATAGGATGACAATGTTTGCGCGACCACGGTTGGCTGTTCGAAGATCTCCTTCTGCATGAAGTGGCGGTAATTGCCCTTCTCAACCGCCGCCGCAGAAGCCCCCGAATGGCGTCTTTCGCGCTCGACGGGATTGTTCTCGACATCGAAGATCTGCGCCCCGTCGCGGCTGATAACCGTCCAGTCGCCCTCTTCGAGATAGGCGATCTGCTGGGTCAGAGGGGCAAGCGCAAGCGCGTCAGAGCCGAGATACATCTCGCCCGAGTTTTCACCCGTGCCATATCCCACCACCAGCGGTGAGCCGAGCCGCGCGCCGACGAGCAGATCGGGATAGTCACGGAAGATGATCGCCAGGCCAAACGCGCCGCGCAGTCGCGGCAGCACATCGCGCATCGCCTCTTCGGGCGTATCCCCCGCTTCAATCCGCCGAGAGACCAGATGGGCAACAACTTCGCTGTCGGTCTCGCTCTGGAATTCGCGCCCGTCAGCGCGCAATTCATCGCGCAATTCCTTGAAGTTCTCGATGATGCCGTTGTGGACGATCGCCACATGTTCGGTCGCGTGCGGATGGGCATTGCTGGCGGTGGGTGCACCGTGGGTCGCCCAGCGCGTGTGGGCGATGCCGACATTGCCGGTTGCGGGCTGATCCTCAAGCACGGCAAGAAGGTTGGAGAGCCTGCCTTCCGCGCGGCGGCGGATCAGCGTGCCGTTGTCGATCGTGCACAGCCCCGCGCTGTCATAACCGCGATATTCCATCCGCCTGAGGCCATCGACCAGCCGGTCTGCCACCGTACCCTGTCCAACAATGCCAATGATTCCACACATAGATGCCCCGCTTGACCGGTCAGAAGATGAAACCGGCGCGCTAGCTCGCCCCGGCTGAATGCAAGCTTGCCTCTAGCGCGCCCGGCCGCGCCTTCAAATGCCTTATTGGCCAGGATGCGCGCGAACGCTGTTTCGCCATAGGAATAGCCCGGCCCCGATGATGATCGAAGCTCCGGCAATCGTAAGGAGATCAGGTACATCCCCGAAGAACCACCAGCCCAGCAGCGAGGCGACCAGCAGCTGGACATAGGATGCAGGCGCGATCTGCGCCGCCCCGGCCCGCGATGTGCCGAGATAGACCAGCCAATGCGCGCATGTGGCCGTGAATGCCACAAAGGTGCAGCGCAGCACGATGTCCCAGCTGGGCCAGCCGAACTGCATAGCTTCAATACCAAGCCATTGTGTTCCCATGGCAACCGCGATCAGCAGCGGCGCGGCAATGATCGCCATATAGGCCTGCATCGCCAGCGGACTGCCATGCCCTGCCGAGGCGCGGTTGGTGATGATCATCAGCGAAAAAAATACCGCAGCGACAAGCGGCAATAGCGCGGGCCAGCCCAGCTCAGCCAGGTTGGGCCGCAGGATCAGCACCACCCCCGCCAGCGCAGCAAGCGATGCCAGCCACACCGCCGGGCGCACGCGCTCGCCCAGCAATGGGCCGCTTAGCACAGCTGTGAGCACCGGCGAAAGGAATGTAATTGCCATCGTTTCGGCCAGCGGCATGACATAGATGGCGGAGAAGAAGGCAAGCGAAGAAATCGCCAGACTGCCGCCGCGCGCCAGTTGGAGCCAGGGATAGCGCGGACGGAAACCCTGCACCCCCTCTTGCCGTAGCAACAAAATCCCAAGCGCAACCGCGCCGATGGTAAAGCGCAATGCTGCAACCGCGGGAACCGGCCAAAGTCCAGCCATGGTCTTGATCACCGCATCACCAACAGAAAGCATGGCAAAGCCGCAGATCGCGAGCAGCAATCCAGTGCGGTTGTTGTTCAATTGGCTGAACTTTCTGCTTGAAGATTGATACGATTGGGCGCTCCGTAGCCGGGCTCTAGCCCATCCATGCGAAGTCGCAACACGGTTTATCAGCAGCAGCCATTGCGGCCTTTGCGCCTTAGGAAAATAATAAGGTTTCCCAATTATTCACCACTTTCCGAGAGGACATCTTCGCTATGCGGCGTTGATGGCACTCGTAAGCGAAGTTAGCCGTTTGGGGACCAGGGAATGAGTGCATTCGGAAAGAAATCCGGACCTGCGGGAATGAAGCCCGGTGCACGCCCTTCCTTTGGCGTGGCACGCCCTATGAAGGGCGGCGACAAGTCTCCCCTGGGCGAAAGCGGCGGCGCGCAGTTTCCCCCGATACCCGGTGCCGGTGGATCAGCCACGCAAGTCCCGGCAGCTGCCCCCTCTGGCAACGCCAGGCCGGCAACCACTGAAGAGGCGATGAGCCGCCTCGACGATCGCGCCAATATGGTCCACGAAGATGTGGGCGTAGGCGGGTTCGAAGCCAGCATCCACAAGATCAAGGAACAGGTGCTGCCGCGCCTGCTCGAACGCGTTGACCCGGAAGCGGCTGCCACGCTTTCGAAGGAAGAGCTGTCGGAAGAATTCCGGCCGATCATCATGGAAGTGCTGGCCGAGCTGAAGGTCACGCTGAACCGCCGCGAACAATTCGCGCTGGAAAAGGTGCTGATCGACGAGCTTCTGGGCTTCGGCCCGCTGGAGGAATTGCTCAACGATCCCGATATCTCGGATATCATGGTCAATGGCCCGCAGCAGACCTATGTTGAAAAGAAGGGCAAATTGCAGCTGGCTCCGATCCAGTTCCGCGACGAATCGCACCTGTTCCAGATCGCCCAGCGCATCGTGAACCAGGTCGGGCGCCGCGTAGACCAGACAACACCGCTTGCCGACGCCCGCCTCAAGGACGGCAGCCGCGTCAACGTAATTGTGCCGCCGCTGTCATTGCGCGGGACGGCGATCTCGATTCGCAAATTCTCCGAGAAGCCCATCACCATCGACATGCTGAAGGAATTCGGCTCGATGAGCGAAAAGATGGCGACCTGCCTGAAAATTGCCGGTGCCTGCCGGATGAACGTGGTGATCTCTGGCGGTACCGGTTCGGGTAAGACGACCATGCTCAACGCCTTGTCGAAGATGATCGATCCGGGCGAGCGTGTGCTGACCATCGAGGACGCGGCCGAACTGCGCCTGCAACAGCCGCATTGGCTACCCCTCGAAACGCGTCCGCCGAACCTTGAAGGCCAGGGCGCAATCACGATTGGCGATCTGGTCAAGAACGCCCTGCGTATGCGGCCTGACCGGATCATCCTGGGCGAAATTCGCGGCGCGGAATGTTTCGACTTGCTTGCCGCGATGAACACCGGCCACGACGGATCGATGTGTACGCTGCACGCCAACAGCCCGCGTGAGTGCCTGGGCCGCATGGAAAACATGATCCTGATGGGTGACATCAAGATCCCGAAGGAAGCCATCAGCCGCCAGATCGCCGAATCGGTCGATCTGATCGTGCAGGTGAAACGCTTGCGCGACGGTTCGCGCCGTACCACCAACATCACCGAAGTCATCGGGATGGAAGGCGATGTGATCGTGACGCAGGAGCTGTTCAAGTTCGAATATCTGGACGAGACCGATGACGGCAAGATCCTGGGCGAATTCCGTTCCAGCGGTCTGCGGCCCTATACGCTTGAAAAGGCGCGCCAGTTCGGCTTTGACCAGGCGTATCTCGAGGCGTGTTTATAGTTGCGCTAGTCAGCTCCCGAACAGTGCCGCTGGCAGTGAAAGCGCCAGCAGGCCCCCGCCAATAATCGCGCTGGCCATGAAGATCATCGTCCACGGCACCCAACCAACCTGATCGAGCCGGTCGAGCCGCTTGCGCCGAACGCGCATACGCTCCCCCAGCAAGGCAAGCAGCGCAAGCGCGACAAACACTGCTCCGGCCAATGCCACCAGCTCCGCTTCGCTGGCAAAAGTGAAGAATCCGGCTCCCGGCATCAGGCGCAGATGGGGCAAGTTCCACCATCAGGCAATCCCGCAAGGCTTGCGCATCGGCCAAACCGCCTTACAGGCAGCGGCGTGACCGCCAATGCCCCCGCCCAACGCCCACTGTTCGCGCTGTTGCTCAGGCTGGCGGCAGCGGCCATGCTTTCGCTGATGGTCGCTCTGGTCAAACTGGCCAGCGAAAGCGGGCTGGCCCTGCCCGAGATCCTGTTCTGGCGGCAATTGCCAACAATACCGCTGATATTTCTGATGTTCTGGGCCACCGGCAAACTGGGAAATTTCAAATCAAGGCGCCTGGGCCAACACGGCCTGCGCGCCACATTGGGCCTGATCGGTATGACGCTGAATTTCGGCGCGGTCACGCTGCTGCCTTTGGCTGAAGCAACCAGCTTCAATTTCACTGCGGCAATCTGGGCGGTGATCCTGTCGGCGCTGATATTGCATGAAAAAGTGGGTATATGGCGCTGGGGTGCGGTGCTGCTGGGGTTTGCCGGCATAGTGGTGATCGCGCAGCCGGGAGACGGCCACATTCCAATGTTGGGCGCCGGAATTGCGCTTGGCGCTGCTTTCATGATCGCGCTGATATCGATCTATATTCGCGACCTCACCAAAACCGAGGATTCGCTCACCATCGTGTTCTACTTCGCATTTTTTACGGTGCCGGTGCTGGCACTTTCCCTTCCCTTCGTGTGGCAGACCAAGAATGCAGAGCAATGGTTCTACCTTGTCGCGCTGGGCATAAGCGGCCTTTTGGGCCAATATCTGCTCACCAGCGCGCTGCGTTATGGCACCGTCGCCAGTGTGATTGTGATGGATTATTCGGCACTGATCTGGGCCACCCTGCTGGGATGGTCGCTGTTCGACCGGCTTCCCCCTGCAACCACCTGGCTGGGCGCCCCGCTGATCATCGGCGCAGGATTGCTGATCGCCTGGCGTGAACACCAATTGTCGCGCCCGGCGCGCAACCTGGCGGCAGGGCCTTAGGAACCACTTGCATTCGCTGCGCGTTTAGACGCTAGTGAGGGTATTGGAACAACGAAAGGAATCTAGCATGATCCGCAAGACAATCATTGCCGTGGCCCTGGCCGCGATGACCCTCAGCGCAGGTGCCTGCAACACCGTGCGCGGCGCTGGTGACGACCTCAATAGCGCAGCCGACGCGGTCGACGAAGAAATGTGATTCAATCCCTTGCAGCACGCAAAAAAGGGGCTCGCCATAAGGGCGGGCCCTTTTTTGTTGCCCGAGCCGCGAATTCGCGCAATTCTTCTCGCTCAACTAGTAAGGTTCATCACATGAGAAGCAAGATCACGGCCGCAGTGCTTATGGGCACATTGCTTGTTTCCATCACCGCCTGCAACACTGTGCGCGGTGTTGGCGATGATCTCAAGTCGGTCGCCGATGCGGTCGACGAAGAGACCTAAGCCCGTCGGTAAACCCCTAATTGCGCCGATAAACCAAGGTGAGATTGTTGGCGGGCATTGCGTGCCGCGCCATGCGTTTGAAGCCCTTGCCTTCAGCCAGCCTGTCCATCTGGGCCAGATCGCGGATCCCCCACTGTTCGTTCCTCGCTCGCAGGCTGAGGTCGAAATCGATGTTGGATCGGGCCGGTTCGCTCCCTTCCTCGAAATAGGGCCCGTAAAGGATCAGCGGCGCACCGCGATCGAGCTTGCGCTCGGCCTCGGTAAACAGCCCGACCGTCGTCGACCAAGGGCTGATATGCACCATGTTGACGCAGAGAATCGCGTCAGCGCGATCAATCGGCCAACGTGGCGCAGCAGCATCCAAGGCTATCGGAGCACGCAGGTTCTCGCCGGAAAAATCGGCCCGCCAGGCCGCGATCGATGCCAGTGCATCCGGATCGGGATCGCTTGGCTGCCAGTCTATCTGAGGGAACACCCCTGCAAAATAGAACGCATGCTCACCTGAGCCACTGGCGACTTCGAGCACCAGGCCGGCAGCCGGCAATTCACCGGCAAGAACAGTGGCCAAGGCTTCACGATTGCGAGCGACTGCAGGTGCGAATTTCTTCATGGGCCGACGACTTCCAGTTGGGCTCAATTGACCTGCCGTTCCTGCCCGTCCCAATAAGGTTTGCGCAGTTCACGCCGCAGGATCTTCCCCGACGGATTGCGCGGCATTGCCGCGATAACATCCACGCTTCTGGGCGCCTTGAACGCGGCTACGCGCTCGCGCGCATAAGCGATGATTTCAGCCTCGTCGATTTCATGGCCCGGCTTGGCGACGACGCAGGCTTTAACCTCTTCCCCCCAGCGCTCGCTCGGCACGCCGATCACCGCAACTTCCGCGATTGCGGGATGGCCGAAGATCGCATTTTCGACCTCAGCTGGATAGACATTCTCACCGCCCGAGATGATCATGTCCTTGATCCGGTCCTGGATATAGATGTAGCCGTCTTCATCCATCACCGCCGCATCGCCCGTGTGCATCCAGCCATCGCGCAGCGCCTCGGCGGTGGCGTCGGGCAATTGCCAATAACCGAGCATGTTCGACGGGGATCTGACCGCAACTTCGCCAATTTCGCCGCGCGGCACTTCGTTTCCTTCGGCATCGACCACCTTGATCTCCACCCCGGGCACGGCCTTGCCCGCTGATCGCATTCGCCGATTGCCTTCAAGCACATGATCTTCCGGCGGCAGGCTCGAGATCGTCCCCGAAGTCTCGGTCATGCCATAGGCCTGCAGGAACCCGGCATTGGGCATTGTACGCACCGCTTCCTTGAGCAGTTCCAGCGGCATCGGCGCAGCGCCATACATCAGATATTTGAGGTGGCTGAAATCGGTTTCCTTCGCCTGCGGGTGCTGCACCACCATCTGCAGCGCGGCGGGCACGATGAACATCTGCGAAGCGCCCTTTTCGATCGCTTCGAGCACACCAACCGGCGAGAATTCAGCCTGCACAAGCGAGCGGATCCCGCTGGCGATGGCAACATTGACCAGACCGGTTCCACCGATATGCGCGCAGGGCATGGCAACCAGCATGCAGTCATCCGGCTCATAGAACGACCACGGAAGCCCGGCTTCGATGGCGTGATTGCGCAGGCCCAGCAAATTGCCGCTCGCGAGCAGCGCGCCTTTGGGATTGCCGGTCGTGCCTGAAGTATAGAGCTGTAGCACGGGATCGCTTGCAGTCGCAGGCGTGTACTCACTTTCGACCTGCTGCGGCAGCAAGGCACGCATCTCGCTTTCGGAAAAGACCGTTGGTGCTGCAGGCAGACCCGGCGCGATCTTGCGCGCTGCATCGGCAAATTCGTCACCCGTGAAGACCAGTTTCGCACCTGTATCCTTGAGGATAAAGGCAACTTCAGCGGGGGCGAGCCGCCAACCGACCGGCACCATCACCACGCCGCAGCGCCCGGCGGCGAGATAAAGCATGAAATAGAGGTCGGAATTCTTGCCGAGCCACGCCACCCGGTCGCCGGGTTTCAGGCCCTGGCTCCAGTAGAAATGGATGATCAGTCGGGTCAGCCGATCAAGTTCGGCAAAACTGGTAATCCGGCCGTCCTGCTCGAATGCAGGGCCGTCAGGCCGTTCGCTGGCCCAGAAATCCAGGATTTCGTCAAACGTGGTGAAAGTGTGATAGCCGTTCATAGTCTCTCCGCCTCATTTGGGCGCCTGCACGCCGCTCATGCCTACAAAAGGCAATGCAGCACCCATGGTTCCCCGTTATCCCGTCTATGACCAGCGGCCGCTTGCACGCGCGCGCGGCTCGCGGACCAGCAGCCAGGCGAACAACCCCAACGGCCCGGCCACAAAAGTGGCCAAGAGGATTGGCGCCTGCACAATTCGCGAGAAGCCCTTGGCATCCGCGTCGCGTGCGATCCACAGTCCCACAAAAAGGTCGAAGGCGAGGTAGTGGACCCAGCCGAGCGTCAAGCCGCCCTTGGCCGAAAACAGCGCCTGGACACCCTCGATCGAGTTGAAATTGCCGCCCTCCATGCTCCCGCCGGGATCGGCCCACCCCGCCAGCAGCGAGAGCAATATTCCGGCATAGAGCATGCTCAGCAGCGCTACTCCGAGATACAGGATCGCGCTGAGCAGCGCGGGCCAGCGCGGCAGCAGGATCAGGCACGCCCAGGCGATCAGAGCCATCATGTTGGCCGCTCCGAATATCGCATCCCAGCTCATTCTTCTTCTCCCGCTGCACTGCGCCGCCAATAGGCTGCAAGCACGCTGCCGATCTCCACAAGGCAGGGCACACCCCCGCATTCATTGAACGCGGGTTTGGCTTGCGCGATGATCCCGGCACATGGCTTAGCGCGGGTTGTTTCAGGTGGCTAGCCGCCCAGCTTCACCCATTCGCGCGCCGAACGGCGGATCGAGTCATTCTCATGCGTGAAGCGCCCGCCCGCGCGCCGGCCGGCAAAGCCGATCGCGCCCTGCGCCACGGCAATCGCGTCTATCGAGCGAAACTTGCGCCACTTCCCGTTAAGGAAGGGGTCAACGATCGGACTGGCGATGATCCCCAGCCGCTCCCCCAGCCGCCGATCGCCACCGCGCTCACCCTTGAGCAGGCCGGGGCGCAGCAGGTCAAGCCGCTTGAACCCCACTTTGGACAGCTCTGCTTCGACCTCGCCTTTGACCCGCAGGTAGAAGTTCCTGGACAGCGGATCGGCGCCAACCGAGCTGACCGCCACTAGCCGCTCTACGCCTGCGGCCTGCGCCGCGCGGGCAGTATCGAGCACCAATTTCTGGTCCACCGCGCGGAAAGCTTCCTCGCTTTCACCAGCCTTTTTCCATGTAGTGCCCAAGGCGCAGATCAGTGCAGTCGGGCGCAGTGCCCCGAACACTTCGCCCCAATTGCCCGGCTCGGCCACGAACAGTTCCATCCGCGCGCCCTTGGGCAGCTTCACCTCGCGGCGCGCAACCGCCACCAGCCGCACGTCACTGCGGCCCATGCAGGCCCGGATCACCTGGCTGCCTATCAACCCGGTTGCGCCCACCAGCGCGATCCGCAATGGCTCAGACATTGGTTAGCCCCCGTGGCCGCTCGCCATAGATTGCCGCGCAGCGCTCGATCGCAAAGCGGTCGCTCATCCCGGCGATGAAATCGGCGATGATCCGCGAACGGCCCGGTTCGTCTGCGGGCAAACGCTCGCGCCACTCCTGGGGCATCAGCCCGGCGTCTTGTGCGTAGGCAGCAAACAGCCGCGCAACCACATCTCGCGCCCGTTCGGCTGCAGAGACCTGTTCGGGGTGGCAATAGAGCCGGTCATACATGAAGCGTTTGAGCCCGCGTTCGGCCTCTGCCATGCCAGGCGAGAAGCCGCCCAATTGCCGCCCCGCACCGCGCACTTCATCGACTGAGCCTGCGTCCTTCACTTGTTCGCGAGTGTGGGTGATTACATCATTGACCATCAGCCCGATCTGGTCGCGCACCAGTTCGCGCAAAAGGCGGTCATGTGGCTCATGCGGGTGGCGCCGCTCAACCTCGCGCCACTGCTGCGCAAGGAAATCGACCTCGAGCAGATCGTCAAGCGTCAGGAAACCGGCACGAAGGCCATCGTCGATGTCGTGATTGTCATAGGCGATATCGTCCGCCACAGCCGCTACCTGCGCTTCCAGCGATGGCCATTGGCCCAGCTCGAGCGGGAAAGCTTCGTCAAGCTCGGCAAGCGCCCAATTTGGCGCAATCACCGGCCCGTTGTGCTTGGCCAGCCCTTCGAGCAGGTCCCATGTCAGATTCAATCCTTCATGCCCGGGATATGGGCTCTCCAGCCGCATGATGGTGCGCAGCGACTGCGCATTGTGATCAAACCCGCCATGTCGCGCCATCGCCTCTTCCAGCGCACCCTCCCCCGCATGGCCGAAGGGTGGGTGGCCCAGGTCATGCGCCAGGCACAATGCCTCGGTCAGATCCTCGTCGAGACCCAGAGCACGGGCGATCACCCGGCCGATCTGCGCCACTTCCAGGCTGTGCGTCATCCGGGTGCGATAGTGATCGCCTTCGGGCGCGATGAACACCTGCGTTTTCGAGCGCAGGCGGCGAAAGCTCATCGAATGAATGATCCGGTCGCGGTCGCGCTGAAACTCGCTGCGCGGTCCGCGCGCACCAGCGCGCTCTTGCGGAAATTCGCGGCCCGGGGTTCGGGCAGGATCTGCGGCGTAAGGAGCGCGGGTCATGAGTGCAGGCCGATTAGGTCACCACCAGCGGGTGGGCAACGGGAACAATCGGGCAACACCGGCCAAACCGGTCCGATACACGTCAGGATGTGGCAGAAGCATCAGCCGGCGGGTGTCAATTGGGTCAATTGCTCAAGCCACAAGCGCAGATCGTCAACGCTTTGTGCAGCGTTTTCCTGTTGCGGGATATGTCCAATGCCCTTGTATGAAATGAAGCTGCCGTTGGGCAGGTGCTCCGCATACCACCTGCCCGCAGCCAGCGGAATCAAGGCATCCTCTTCGCCCCACATCACCAGCGTGGGCACATCGAGCGCCCCGATCTCTTCAGCCGAAAAGGCCTGGCGCGGTGTGGCGAAGCGCTGCATTGTCGCATGAGGATTGCCCGGATAGCGCGCGAGTTCCCAATAGCGGTCAATCTCGGCGTCGGTCGCGATTGCCTGGTTCGACACCGATTGTGCAAGGCTGCGCTCAAAGATCGAACGCGTCATGAAATGTCTCGCCAGGTCACGAATTACCGGGGTCTGTGCAATGCGGAACCCCAGCGGCGGCGGCCCGTCGCGCTCGATGGGGGCGCCGCTGGCATCCACCAGCACCAGGCCGGCAAGACGGTCGGGGTGCTTTATCGCATAGCCCGCAGCGATCCATCCGCCCATCGAATTGCCTGCGACCACGAATTGCTCAAGCCCCATGGCATCGGCCACGGCGTCAAGGTCAGCAGTGAAGCGGTCGAGCGTATAGGCGCCGTCAGGCGCCGGGCCGGTCAGGCCATGGCCGCGCTGATCATAGCGGATCACCCGGTATTCGCCGCGCAGTGCCTCCACCCAGGGCTGCCAGGTGTGGAGATCGGCGTTGGAACCATGCAGCAGCACGATCGCGGGCGCACCGGGATTGCCATTTTCCGGCCCCTCGTCGCGCAGATGCACGCTCATCCCGTTAGGCAGTTCGACCATCTGCGATGGCGCGGCCCCGTATTTGGCGCGCATTTCATCGGGATCGGTATCGGGCACGCGGAAAATGAGGAAGGCGATCGCCAGGATCGCGGCGATCACGGCCAGGATTTTCGCGAAGCGCTTCATTTTTCCATCTCCGCAATCCATTTGCGCACAATCGCAACACCGTGGGGGTCGACTGTGGACTTGCCCAGTTCAGGCATGGCGACGCCCGGCTCGACTGAGTCCATCCGGTAAAGCAGGATCGATTCATCCGGCCTGCCCGGCACGATCGAGAATTCATGCCCGCCCGCGCCGCGCCCGGCGGCAACCGGGCGCTTGAATATCCCGAAGGAATGCGGATCGTTCTGCTCCCAGCGCAGATCGAGCCCGGAATTGGACGCAGTCGCCCCCGGTTGGTGGCAATGCGCGCAATTGACATCCAGATAGGCACGCGCGGCCACTTCGGGGCTCTGTGCGGCGCGCGCTTCCCACAATGGCATGGCGTCGCTTCCGGCTGGAACCGCATCGAGATGCCCGGCGCTGACGAAGCCAGCCAGCCAGCCAGCCGACAAATTGCGCGCCTTGGGACCAATGGGAACCACCTCGCCATTGAGGCCGTGGCATTCCTTGCACTGGTTCTTGTTGGGAATGCGATAGCTGATCTGCTCGCCCGCAGGCGTGGTCACTTCAAGCCGTGCCCCCGCTACCGCCAATGTCGCCTCGGTCTGCGTCTCGTTCCAGCGATAAGGCAGGGCCACCCAGCCATCGGCACGGTGCAACATCACGCGGGTCTCGATCAGGCGACGCTCGCTCCCTTCACCGAAAGCGAACGTCTTGATCAAGGCGCTGCCAACCGGAAATTGCAGCAGTCCGCCTCCATCTGACAGCGCCTGCTTTCCCGTCGGCACATAGGCGAAGCGCAGCTTTTCCGCCCCATCGGAATAAAGCGGCACGTTGAGCCGATAAGGCACCACGCCGGGCGCCGGGAACTGCGCCGCGCCATCGGCGAAGAAACCGTATTCCGACAACGTGCGAGGCAATCCGTCCTGCAGGATTGCCGTGTCTGATACTCCGGGCGAGGCCAGTTCTGCCTGCGCCATGGCACCGCCCAGCGCAGCTGCGCCCGCCGCCAGTAGTAACAGGCCCCGTTTCACTTCAGCCGCGCTTCCAGTTCTTGCGGCGCGCCAGTGACTTCGGGCAGGGATGATGGATCGCCCACCGGGGCTTCAAGCGGACCGGGCGTCGCTTCGGCCAAGTCGGCACCCTGCCGCGGCAGGTTGAGCGACCAGCCCGCAGTGCCCTCTGCCACGCTCAGCGCGGTGCTGCCAGGCTCGGCCAAACCGTCCCACAGTACCGGCGGCAGCGCTCCGCCAAATGCCGCAAGCAGGGCTTCTGCTCCATCGAGATCGGGCCTTTGGCCACCCTCTTCATAGATATTGTTGCCGATCACCACATTGCGCGGAAATGGGTTGTAGCGCTCGTCGTCGAACGGCAGCGTATAGGCGACGACCATGATCTGCGACGTGTCGTTCTTCTGCAGGACATTCTCATCGACCAGCACGTTCTCGTTGGCCATGACCAGAATGCCTGTGCCGCGCTTCACCCCGCCCACGATGTTGCCAGGAGGGGCGAAATTGTCGACATCGTTCTGCACCACCAGGTTGCGGCGAACCACCACGTCGCCGCCGCCCATCACCGGCAAGCCGGGCAGGTCAAACACCAGAATGCCGCCGGTGTTGTTAGTGGCGAGGTTTTCCTCGACCACTGCATTGCGGCTGTTCTCGATCTCGATCCCCGCGACATTATACTGCACCAGCGAGTGGCGCACGGTGATGTCGCGGCTCTGGCCGACATAGATGCCGGCATCGGATGCGCCCGATACCTGGCTTTCGGCCACCAGAACGCCGGTGCTTTCAACCGGGTAAATGCCATAGGCGCCGTTGGTGCTGAGCGGCCCGCCGGTCCAGGTGACGCGAATGCCCTGGTAAACGATATTGTCCGCGCCCTTGGACTTGATCCCGTCGCCCTTTGGGTTCTCGACCGCGAAATCGCGCAGGGTGACATTGTCGGACGTGACCAGCAGCCCCTCGCCCGCGTCTTTCTGCGCGGTGAAATCAAGCACTGTGGCGTCAGCCCCCGCACCGCGCAGCGTTACCCCGTCGACATCGAGGCTGAGCCCGTCGGTCAGTTCGAACCGCCCGGCTTCAAGTTCGATCTCGTCACCCGGCGCGGCCAGGATCAACGCTTCCTGCAAGCGTTCCTGCGCGCCTTCGCCGGGGGCAACCGTGTGGACTTCTGCCAAAGCCGGTGTCGCGCTTGCCAACAGCGCCGCAGCAAATGAAATTCGGATCATCTTAAGCTCTCCCCTGCAACATATAGTGCCGCAAGGGAGGCGAATTGCAAGGGCGCTAATCCAGCGCTTTCACGATTTCCTCGACCATCTTCTTGGCATCGGCCAGCAGCATCATGGTCTGGTCCATGTAGAACACGTCATTGTCCACGCCGGCATAGCCCACTCCGCCCATGCTGCGCTTGATGAAGAAGACCTGCTTGGCCTTGTCGACATCGAACACGGGCATACCGTAGATGGGGCTGCTCTTGTCCGTCTTGGCGGCCGGATTGACCACGTCGTTCGCGCCAATGATGAAGGCCACATCTGCTTGCGCGAATTCGCTGTTGATGTCCTCCAGTTCGAACACCTTGTCGTAAGGCACGCTGGCTTCGGCCAGCAGCACGTTCATGTGCCCCGGCATGCGCCCGGCCACCGGATGGATGGCATATTTTACCTCGACGCCCTTTTCCTCCAGAAGATCGGCCATTTCCCTCAGCGCGTGCTGCGCCTGCGCCACCGCCATGCCATAGCCGGGGATGATGATGACCTTTTCCGCCTGTTCGAGCATGAAGGCCGCATCCGCCGCGCTGCCCTGCTTGTAGGGGCGCTGTTCGCGCCCCTCACCGCTTGCTGCAGCGCCGCTGTCGGTGCCGAATCCGCCTGCGATCACCGATATGAAGCTGCGGTTCATCGCCCGGCACATGATGTAGCTGAGGATCGCGCCCGAGGAGCCTACCAGCGCCCCGGTGATGATCATTGCCGTATTGCCCAGCGTGAAGCCCATCGCCGCCGCTGCCCAGCCGGAATAGGAGTTGAGCATGCTGACAACGACCGGCATGTCTGCCCCGCCGATGGGGATGATCAGTAGGAAGCCGATGGCAAAGGCGAGCACCGTCAGTGCCACGATCAGCGGCAACGTTTCGTCCGGCCCAGCCATCGCGAACAGCGCGGTCAATATGATGATCGCGGCCAGCGTGCCCAGGTTGATAACATGCCGCATGGGAAGCAGGATCGGCGCACCGCTCATCTTGCCTGCCAGCTTGGCAAAAGCAATTACCGAGCCGGAGAAGGTGATCGCGCCGATGGCGATGCCGAGGCCCATCTCGATCTTGCTGACCGGGGCAATGCCGCCTTGTGGCAGCAGCAGGCCGAAGGCGCCGGGATTGAGATAGGCCGCCCAGCCCACCAAAACAGCGGCGAGGCCGACCAGCGAGTGGAACGCGGCGACCAACTCGGGCATCTGTGTCATCGCGATGCGGCGGGCGATGGTGAATCCCACGATTCCGCCCAGAAAAATGGCAATCCCGATCTCGGCGATATTGGCAATGTCGTGGGTAATCAGCGTGGTTGCCACCGCGATCAGCATGCCTGCCATGCCGAAGCGATTGCCCGTGCGGCTGGTGGCGGGGCTTGAAAGCCCGCGCAAGGCGAGGATGAAGAATACGCCCGCCACGAGATAGGCCACGGCGACCCACGGGTTCACCGGGCCGTGTGCGGCCCCGCTTGCAAGGAAGGAGAACATCACTTCTTCTCCTTCTTCTTGTACATCGCCAGCATTCGCGCCGTCACCGCAAAGCCGCCGAAGATATTGACGCTGGCCATCGCCACCGCAGCAAGGCCGAGCCATTTGGCAATCACGCTGCCTGCTTCAGCGCTGGCGATCAGCGCGCCGACGATGATCACGCTCGAGATCGCATTGGTCACTGCCATGAGCGGCGTATGCAGCGCAGGCGTGACCGACCACACGACGTAATAGCCGACAAAACATGCCAGCACGAAGATCGAAAGGATTGAGATGAAGTCCATTTCAGCAAGCGACTCCTGAAGGGTCTCCCCCTTTGGGGGAGGTGGCAGCGCGAAGCGCTGACGGAGGGGGCTCTGGCATGCAGAGCCGAACTATCCCATCAGCAACAGCATCGGGATCCTTGAGCACGTCAGCTGCCAGTACCCGGACAATTCGAAATCCCTGAGACCTGAGCCAGGCATCCCTGCGTCGATCCCGGTCTGGATTGCCATCCATGTCATGTGAAATGCCGTCGATTTCGATCACCAGCCTGCTGCTTGCACAGAAGAAGTCGACAATCAGGTTGCCGATCGGGTGTTGTTTTCTGAATTTCACGCTCATCGGCCTGATTCTCAGCCGGTGCCACAGCAATCCTTCGGGCAAAGACATTTCGCGGCGCAGATTGCGCGCCTTTTGCAGCGACTCCGGAGTGTGGTTTTCCAAGTCAGTCCCCCTCCGTCAGCGCTTCGCGCTGCCACCTCCCCCAAAGGGGGAGTCTCTTGGAGGGTGCACAGCAAATCACCCCTTCAGCCTCTCGCTCACCACTTCGCCGCCCTGCGTCAGCCGAACGGCATTGCCGATTTCCTCATCAAGCACCGGACGGCCCTGGTCCTTGTCCCAAAAGGCGGAGAGGAAATTGTAGTGATTGCGCGCGAACAGCGCGCTGGCATCTGCCGCCAGATGCGCGGGCGTGTTCGAATAGCCCATGATCGTCACGCCATGACGCACCACCAACTCATCGGGCTTCGAGCCTTCGACATTGCCGCCTTGCGCCACTGCCAGATCGAAGATCACGCTGCCCGGCTTCATCGTCGCGATCTGAGCGTCGGTAACAAGCCGTGGAGCAGCACGCCCCGGAATCAAGGCAGTCGTGATGACGATATCCTGCTTGGCGATATGGCTGGAAACCAGTTCGGCCTGCGCCTTCTGGTATTCTTCCGACATTTCCGTGGCATAGCCGCCCGCGCCCTCGCCTTCGATCCCTGCGACTTCCTCAACGAAAATCGGCTTGGCACCCAATGACTGGATCTGTTCCTTGGTGGCTGAGCGCACGTCAGTGGCGGAAACCTGCGCACCCAGCCTCTTCGCGGTGGCAATCGCCTGAAGGCCGGCCACGCCCACGCCCATCACGAACACGCGCGCGGCCTGCACAGTGCCTGCGGCTGTCATCATCATCGGGAAGGCGCGGCCATAATTGTCCGCCGCCGCAATCACCGCCTTGTAACCGGCCAGGTTGGACTGGCTCGAAAGCACGTCCATGCTCTGCGCGCGGGTGATCCGCGGCATGAATTCCATCGCCAGCGCTTCGAATCCGGCCTTGGCATAGGCTTCGACCCGATCTTTCTGGCCGAA
Organism: Altererythrobacter chaiwopuensis; assembly: GCF_054957755.1. Taxonomy (NCBI): domain Bacteria; kingdom Pseudomonadati; phylum Pseudomonadota; class Alphaproteobacteria; order Sphingomonadales; family Erythrobacteraceae; genus Altererythrobacter; species Altererythrobacter chaiwopuensis. Next base: position 1,344,807 of record NZ_JBTXJG010000001.1, on the reverse strand, counting down.
GGGATCGAAAGTCGCCGCCACCCATGCACCGGGCTTTGCGCCAGCCAGCAGGATCGGATCGGGGGCCTGAATGCCCAATATGATGTCTGCGCCCTTGACCGTGTCCGCCGCCGACCCGACACTTGCGCCGGCCTCGACATAGGCGGAATCGGCAATCGCGGCGGATTCGCCGGCCCCGGATTCGACTGCCACCTCTGACCCCAGAGCGGCGAATTTCTTCACCGTTTCAGGCGTCAACGCCACGCGCCGCTCGCCCGCGGCGCGTTCCTTGAGAACCGCTATCCGCAACGGATCAATCGGCAATCAGCGTGAGAATAACCAGTGTGATCACCGCGATCACCGGAACGGCCCATTTGAGCAATGTAATGAAGCCGCCATAGGTCTTCTTGGCCGATTTCATGTCATGCGATGCCATTAACGCGTCCCCTGCGTAAAAATTGAGAGTGACAGATCCTCTATCGCGCAAATCGAGCGATCACAAGGGACCCGAAAAGTGCCAGTCACCCTTAATAGGGTCTTTACCCGCCTCGGTTATTGTTCGCTTCTGTTTCACAGCGGGACGGTTTTGACCATGGCAAGCAGCGAGCAGCGCGTGCTGATGCTGATAGATGACGAACCGGCGCAATGCCGGTTGATCAGTGCGCTTGCCGCGCGCGAAGGGTGGCGCACGGTCATCGCTGGCGATCCGGACACCGCGATTGCCATGCTCGGCACGCGCGACGGGATGCAGCTGTCCGCGATCGTCCTTGACCAGTGGGTGCCAGGTGACGACGCCTGCAACCTGATCGAGGAACTGAAGCGCCGCCGCCCTGCGCTGCCGATCCTGATGTTGACTACCAGCGCCTCGCCGCTGCTGGCGGTCGAAGCCATGCGGGCCGGTGCAACGGATTACCTGATCAAGCCGGTCGCGCCCGATCGCTTTCTGGAGGCGCTGCGCGCATCGACCGAAGGCGACAAGTCGCAAGACGAACTGCAGCCCCTGACCGAGAAGATTCCGGCCAAACTCGATTTCGATGCCATGGTCGGCAATGAACCCAGGTTCCGTACCGCGCTGGCACAGGCGGCCAAGGCTGCACGCGGCCATGGCCATGTACTGATCGAAGGCGAAAACGGCACCGGCAAGGATATGCTGCTGCGCGCGATGCATGCGGCAAGCCCGCGGGCAAAAGCTCCGTTGCGGATCATCAATTTGGCCGGCGTGCCGTCCAATTCGATCGAATCGGTGCTGTTGGGGCATGAGCCAGGTGCCTTTGCCGGGGCTTTTGACCGCCAGATCGGTGCCCTGCAGCAATGCGATGGCGGCACCCTGGCGCTCGACGAGGTCGATCGGCTGTCTGAACACCTGCAGGAAAAGCTGCTCGAGATTCTGAAGACCGGGATCGTGCGCCCGCTTGGCGCGAGCCATGGTTTCCGCGTCGATGTGCGCCTGCTGAGCGCGGGGAACCTGCCGCTGGCGAAGCTTGCCGAGGCCGGCAAGTTCAATGCCGCATTGCTCGATCTGCTTTCGCACACGACCATCCAGCTGCCACCCCTGCGCGAACGCGCGGGCGACATTCCCGCGCTGACGCGCCATTTCCTTGCCCGCATCGGCGACCAGCCCGGCCTCAGGCATCTTTCGATCACCGACAGTGCCCTTATGCTGCTCAAGGCCTATGACTGGCCGGGCAATGTCCGCCAGCTCCAGGCTGTGCTGTTCCGCGCTGCGGTGTTCTGCGACGGTGAAGCGCTGACCGCCGATAGCTTTCCGCAGCTGAGCGAACTGCTGGGCGAGCAGCCACAGGACAGCGACAGTTCGATCCATGACGGTGCGGGCGTGCTGCTTTACACCGAAGATGGCAATCTGCGCCCGCTCGAAGAGATCGAAGCCGATGTCATTCGCCTTGCAATCGGGCACTATCGCGGCCGCATGACCGAGGTGGCGCGGCGGCTCGGCATCGGTCGCTCGACACTCTACCGCAAGCTCGCCGATCTGGGCATCGACAACGCCGCCTGACCAAGCCTAGATTTGCTTCCGCACGCCGCTAGAGCGGCCGCGACGGAGGAACAGATGGGCAAGCTCGAAGGCAAGATCTGTGTGATAACCGGTGGTGCGCGCGGGATTGGGCGCGGCATCTGCGAAGCGTTCCAGCGCGAAGGCGCAAAGGTCGTCCTCACCGATATCGATGTCGAGCATGGCCAGGCGGAGGCAGATTCGATCGGTTGCCAATTCTTCGAGCTGGACGTGCGTAGCGAAGCGCATTGGGACCTTTTGGCCAAGGCGCATCCGGCGATCGACGTCATGGTCAACAATGCCGGGGTCACCGGTTTCGAAAGCTCGCCCGGCCCGCACGATCCGGAGAATTGCACTCTGGAAAACTGGCACGCGGTGCATTCGGTCAACACCGATGGCACCTTCCTGGGCTGCCGATATGCGCTGCGGGCAATGAAGACCAAAGGCACGGGTTCGATCATCAACATGTCCTCACGCTCTGGCTTGGTCGGTATCCCCGGCGCTGCCGCCTATGCCGCCAGCAAGGCGGCGATCCGCAACCATTCCAAGTCGGTTGCGCTCTATGCCGCGCAGCACGGCTGGGCGATCCGCTGCAATTCACTTCACCCCGCCGCGATCTGCACCCCGATGTGGGAGCCGATGCTGGGCGACGGACCTGACCGCGAAGAGAAGATGGCGGCGCTGGTGGCCGACACCCCATTGAAGCGCTTCGGCACGATCGAGGAAGTCGCGGCGCTGTGCGTCTTTCTCGCCAGCGACGAAAGCGCCTATATGACCGGCAGCGAGTTGACGCTCGACGGCGGCCTGCTGGCAGGCTCCGCCGCTTCGCCGGGCTAATCCTCCGGCAGTTCGCCGAAATCGGTGAGCGCGGCATCGCGAAGGCCGCGCCAGACATTGCGCGCCTGCACGGTTTCCGCGACATCGTGGACGCGCAGAAGCTGCACCCCCGCGTTCATGCCCGCCACCGCAAGCGCGATGCTGCCGCCCAGCCGCTGGTCCGCTGTCGCCTCATTCGACAGCGCGCCGATCATCCGCTTGCGGCTGGCGCCCAGCAGCAGGGGCTGGCCCAGCGCATGGAACATGGGCAGCGCATTCATCAACGCCAGATTGTCGGCCAGCGATTTGCCGAAGCCGATGCCCGGATCGAGGATGATCTTCGCGCGCGAGATGCCCGCTGCCACGGCTGCATCGCGCCGCTCCTTCAGCCAGTCGAACACGTCGAAAACAACATTGGCGTAGTCGGCATTGGCGTGCAGATCATCATTCTCGCCCGGCGCGTGCATCAGCACAACGGGGCAGCCGCTGCTCGCCGCCAGCGGCAGGCTGCGCGGATCGTGCCGCATGGCGGAAACGTCATTGGCGATATGCGCCCCGGCTTCAAGCGCGGCCTCGAGCACGCCCGCGCGGCGGGTATCGACGCTGATCGCGGCACCCATCGCGGCACAATATTCGATTGCGGGCAGCACGCGGTCCTTCTCGTCGCCCTCCCATGTGGCGGCTGCGCCTGGCCGGGTGCTCTCGCCGCCGATGTCGATGATCGCGGCGCCCGCCTCCAGCATGGCGCTGGCAAACGCCCGGCCCGCTTCCGGCCTGTCGAGGAACTCGCCGCCATCGGAAAAACTGTCAGGCGTGACGTTGAGGATGCCCATCACCTGCGGCTGGTCGAGCCGCACCATGCGCGAACCGCATTCGAGCGGGGGATGTACCAGCGCAAGGTTGCCCCATTGCGCCCGCGCATCCTCGGCCACACTGGCGGGCAGGCGATCGAGCACTTCCGGCATGGTTGCGGGATTGGCGAGCCACCGACCTACCGCCGCGCCGCCGCGGCGCTGGATGACCGCAAATTCGCGGGCATAGACCATGCCCCCGGCAATGCGCACCGCATTGCCTTCGGTCGCCTGCGGGCCGGACGCAAAGGTAATCGGGCGGATATAGATCTTGTCATTCATTGTTCAGCAAACCCACCCCGGAACTGAATAGATGGAACACATGGAACACGGTTATAAAGGATAAAATCCCCTCCGCCGCAGGGTGATAGGCAAAGGCTGAGCGGGGGTGAAGCAAGGGCGGTTCATCCGCTGGGGATTAGCGGCAGGATGGCGTGTAGGACAGGAGGCGCCAATCGCGAGAGACTGGGCGCTGATCTCGCAATTGTCTCGCAGTGCCAAAAGTTGAGTTATTTTTGCGGCGAAAGTCGGCGCGTGGCCTTCGACAAGCTCAGGCTGAGCGGAGGTGGCGAAAGCAGGGCCGACGCCGAGCTCCGCCTCCCCACCCACAGCTCGTCATTCCCTCAATCCTCCGTCGCCAGCAGGTAGAGCTGCCGCGCGGCGTCGATCGGCTTCACGTCTCCATCGACCTCATAGTGCCAGAAGGTCCAGCCGTTGCAGCTGGGTGCGCCCTGCAAATCCTTGCCCAGCCCGTGGATCGAACCGGTCTGCTTTTCGTAAGCCAGCGAGCCATCGGCCCGCACGGTTGCGATCCATTTGCGCTGCTTGTCAAACACCTGCGTGCCCGGCTTGAGATAGCCGTTTTCGACCAGCGCGCCAAAGGCAACGCGCGGCGCGCTCTTGGCGCTCTGCATGGTTGCGAGCGCGCTTTCATCGAGCGGCAATTCCTTTGCGATGCGTTTGAGTGCGGCGTCGCGGTAAACATTCTCGCGCTCGCAGCCGATCCATTTCCGCCCCAGCCGCTTGGCCACAGCCCCGGTGGTGCCGGTGCCGAAGAAGGGATCGAGCACCACGTCGCCCTTTTCGGTCGTCGCCAGCAGCACGCGATAGAGCAGCGCCTCCGGCTTCTGCGTGGGGTGGACCTTGTGCCCGCCCTCTTTCAGGCGTTCGCCGCCCGAACAGATCGGCAGCAGCCAGTCACTGCGCATCTGTAATTCGTCGTTGAGCGTCTTCATGGCGCGATAGTTGAAGTGATACTTCGCCTTCTCGCCCATCGAAGCCCACAGCAGCGTTTCATGCGCATTGGTGAAGCGGGTGCCCTTGAAATTGGGCATGGGGTTGGTCTTGCGCCAGACTATGTCGTTGAGGATCCAGAAGCCAAGATCCTGCAGGATCGCGCCCACGCGGTAGATATTGTGATAGCTGCCGATCACCCACAGCGACCCATCGGGCTTCAGCACCCGGCGCGCCTCGGTCAGCCAGCCACGGGTGAAATCGTCATAGACCTTGAAACTGTCGAACTGGTCCCAGTGGTCAGTTACGGCATCGACCGCGCTGCCATCGGGGCGGTTGAGATCGCCGCCAAGCTGGAGGTTATAGGGTGGGTCGGCGAACACGCAGTCTACACTGGCGTCAGGCAGGCGGCGCATCGCCTCCACGCAATCGCCGTCAAGGATCTGCCCCAGTGGCAAATCCGGCCTTTCCGCAACAGCAGTTCGCACGCGCGCGGCGCGCGTTTTCGTGGTCTCCACGACCGCCATGTAATCTACCCCTCTGATGACTTATCCACAGGGTGAGTCCTTGCGGACTCGGCGTCAAGCACAAAGCGATAGGCGGTTATGGTTAATACGGCGTTAGCTATGACGGAACAAAAAGAGTCCCGCACAAGATGTTGAGTCTGTGCGGATTCACCGGACTCGATATGATGTGGTGTTGCGCCGCGGACTCAATGCCGGCGGGAAAAGTCAGCTGAAGATGAACACCGTATTGGCGATGAAGGAAATCACCAGCAGCGCGCCCAGCAGCCGCCCGATTTCGCGCGCGCGGGCCACGATCACCAGGAACACCACTGCGGTGAGCGCCAGCAGTACGAGTTCGTAAGCAAGCAGATCGGCGGGAACGGCAAAGGGCGCGATCGCCATGGTCGCCCCGCCAATCAGCAGGATGTTGTAGATGTTCGAGCCCACGACATTGCCGATCGCAAGGCCCGGTTTGCCGCGCACCGCAGCTGCAACCGATGCGGCGAGTTCGGGCAATGAAGTGCCCACCGCAACCACGGTCAGCCCGATCACGGTCTCCGAAACGCCCATCAGCCGGGAAAGATCAATCGCGCCGAACACCAGCGCCTGGCCGCCCGCCACCAGCAAAGCCAGCCCGATCGCGAACAGCAGGATTGCCGCAGGCAGCCGCAGCTGCGGCTCGGGCTCGTCCTCGTCATCACCCACGTTGCTGTGGGGATGGTTGTAGCGCCAGTAGACATAGGCCACGATTGCCGCGAGCAGCGCCGCGCCGATCCATACCGATCCCCATTGCAGCGCGGTGATTCCCCACAGCAGCAGCGATGCCAGAAGCGCCACCACCGCATCGCGCCGCCCGGTGCCGGAAAGCACGATCGGCATCACCATCGCAGTCGCGCCCAGGATCAGCAATGTGTTGGCGATGTTCGAGCCGACAATATTGCCCCAGGCAATCCCCGGCGATCCCGCCAGCGCGGCCTGCACGCTGGCGACCATTTCCGGCATCGACGTTGCCGCGCCCACGATCACCAGCCCGGTGACGAGGTTCGACACGCGGAGATACTGGGCAATGCCCACCGAGCCCCGCACAAGCAGCTCGCCGCCGATGGTGAGCCCCACCAGGCCTGCCAGAACATAGAGAATCGCTTCGATCATGTGGCAGCGCTTAGAGCAATCGTGGTGCTATAACAGCGCTGATTGCGCGACGGGCGCAAAGCTGCGGCGGTGAAGCGGGGTCGGACCATGGCTGCGCAACGCCTCCATGTGCTCGGCGGTTCCATAGCCCTTGTTTTTTTCCCAGCCGTAATGCGGATGCGCCTGCGCCGCTTCACACATCAACCGGTCGCGCCACTCCTTGGCTACAATCGACGCGGCCGAAATGGCCGGTTCCAGCGCGTCGCCCCCCACGATTGCGCGCACCTGCGGCCAGCGCCACTCGGGGCAGCGCCCAGCCGGGATCATGTTGCCGTCGATCAGGATCGCGTCAGGCTCCCGCCCCAGTCGCCTGACCAGCTCCGCAACTGCGCGGGTCATTGCATGCATGGTGGCAACGAGAATGTTGAGCCGGTCGATCTCTTGCGGCTCGATCACGCCCAGCCCCCAACAGCAGGTGGCGCGAATTTGTTCGTCGAGTACAGCACGCCGCCGGGCCGAAAGCTTCTTGGAATCGTCAAGCCTTTGTGGAACATTGACGCCCAGGGCTACTGCTGCGGCCACCACCGGCCCTGCCAGTGGCCCTCGCCCGGCTTCATCCACGCCGATAACCAGCGGCCGGGCACCGATCCGTGTTTCGCGCATTGCAGAAGGCATGTCCATGATCACAAAATTCCCAACCGCCCTATTCCCTGCCAGCCTGCTGCTCGCAAGTTGCGGCGCCACCGCAAGTGTGGACACCGGCGCCAAAACAGCCGAACCTGAACTCTCGGTCGAGCATGTGGGCACCTATGACGAGCCATGGGCGGCCGCCTTTGCGCCGGGCACCGAAGTTCTGTTTGTCACACTGAAGGCAGGCAGTATGCGCGGGCTCGACACGGCGACGGGCCGCGAATTCGCCGTCAGCGGCACGCCCGAGGTCGATTACGGCGGCCAGGGCGGCTTTGGCGATGTGGCCTTCCTGCCAGGCGAAGCGGCAGCCACCGTCGGCAGCCGCACCATTTACCTTAGCTGGGTCGAGGCCGGAGCTGGCGACACACGCGGCGCGGTGGTGGGGCGCGGCACGCTGGCTTGCGTGGACGGCGGCGACTGCGCCATCGAGGGGCTGGAAGTGATCTGGCGCCAAGCCCCCAAGGTGACCGGGCGCGGGCACTATTCGCACCGCATCCGGTTTTCGCCAGACGGACAATACATGTTCGTTGCCAGCGGCGATCGGCAGAAGATGGAGCCCGCACAGGATACCACGAATACGCTCGGCACAATTGTGCGCCTCAATCTCGACGGCACTCCAGCAACAGGCAATCCGCTGGCCGATCGGGGCGGCGTGACTGCCGATATCTGGTCATGGGGCCACCGCAACATCCTGGGCATGGACTGGGATGCCGAAGGACGGCTGTGGGAAGTCGAGCACGGCCCGGCGGGCGGTGACGAGCTCAGCCTGGTCAAGCCAGGCGCCAATTACGGCTGGCCCGTGCGCTCCTATGGCGATCACTACAATGGCGACAATATACCCGATCACACCGCAGATGACGGCTTCGCCAAGCCGGCGATCCACTGGACCCCGGTGATCGCGCCGGGCGACATGATCATCTATCGCGGTATCATGTTCGCCCCCTGGAAGGGCAACGCTTTGATCGCCGGGTTGAGCAGCGAGGCGCTGGTGCGGGTGAAATTCAACGGCGAAAGCGCAAGCGAAGCCGCCCGCTATCCCATCGGCGGCCGTTTGCGTTCGGTCGACGAAGGGCCGGATGGCGCACTGTGGGTTCTGGAAGACGGGCCGGATGCGCGCCTGCTCAAGCTGACGGCCAAATAGGCTTTGCGTTCGCCATCATAATTTGCATCGACAGGCTCCATCGCGCGGCCTAAGCGCGCCGCGCGATGGCAAGTCTGATCCCTTTGGCCAATGTTGACGCGGACATGATCGAGCAGGTGCTCGACCGTGCCTTTGGCCCTGACCGGCATGCGCGCACCGCATATCGCATCCGCGAAGGCACCCAATGGCTCGAAGCGCTCAGCTTTGCCGCGCTTGATGATGACGAGATGCTGGTCGGCACGATCCAGGCCTGGCCGGTGGCGCTGACTGATCCCGCTGGGCGGCCGCATCCGCTGTTGATGGTCGGCCCGGTGGCGGTGCTGCCCGAACACCAGGGCGAAGGTTATGGCAAGGCGCTGATGGCGGCGACGCTCGGCTTGCTGGCCCCCGAGGGTAGCCTGCCGCAGGTCCTGATCGGCGATGAACCCTATTATGGCCAGTGGGACTTCTCGGCCCGGTACACCGGCGGATGGCGCTGCCCTGGGCCGTGGGACCCTGGCCGCCTGCTGGCGCGCTGCAGCAATCCTGCTATCCTTCCTCCTGAAGGCATGCTGGGGCCTTGGCTAGCCGCCTAGCTTCTGGCATTCAGCCCGCCAGTTATGCCGTACCAGCCCCCGCCCAATCTTGCCGAACTCTCGCTTGCCGATGTGGCCGAGCAGGTCGCCCTGCGCAAACTGCCGCCGGTCGAAAGCTGGAATCCGCAGCAGGTCACGCAAAGCCACATGCGGATCGCGGCTGACGGCACATGGTATCATCAGGGCGATCCGATCCGCCGCGAAGCCATGGTGCGCGCATTTGCCGGGCTGCTGACGCATGATGAAGCGGGGCAGTACTGGCTGGTCACTCCGTTCGAGAAAGCCGCGATCGAGGTCGAGGACGCGCCCTTTATCGCAGTCGACGTGGCGCGGCGCGGCGAAGGGCTCGCCTTCCGGCTCAATACTGACGAACTGGTGATTGCAGGCCCTCAGAACGCATTGGTCGCGCGCGGCAATCCTGAAACCCCGGCGCTTTATCTTAAGGTACGGCGCGGCTGTGAAGCGCGGCTCAACCGCAGCACCTACCAGCAGCTGGCAGAGATCGCGCTCGAGGAAGGCGATGACTGGAGCGTTGCCAGCCTGGGCGCTCGTTTCTCGCTGCTGCCGCAATGAGGTCGGCCTGTCGATGAGCGCCCTGTTCGACCAGCTCTCGTACCTCTATGAACGCGGCCATCGCCGCGAAATCCCCGATCTGCTCAGCGACGAGCGCTTCGCGCTGGCGGGCCGTGCTGCCGATGCGGCAGTGCTGATCGCGGTCACCGACAAGCCTGAACCCGGAGTGATCCTGACCCAGCGCCCACACAATATGCGCGACCATCCGGGACAAGTCGCCTTTCCCGGCGGCAAGATCGATCCGGGCGAGGATGCCGTGGGCGCTGCGCTGCGCGAAGCCGAGGAAGAGCTCGCTATGGACCGCAAGGCCGTGCGCGTAATCGGCACCACCGATCGGTACAAAACCGGCACCGGCTTCGATGTCACGCCGGTATTGGGCGTGGTACCGCCCGATCTTGATCTTGTGCCCAACCCGGCCGAGGTCGAGGCCTGGTTCGAGGCCCCGCTCAAGCTGCTGCTCGAACGCAAGCACTGGACCACGCATGAAGTTTTCTGGCGCGGGCACATGCGGCGTTATCTCGAGCTTGATTACCAGGGGTTTCGTATCTGGGGCGTGACCGCAGCGATCATCGCCAATCTCGCACGCCGGATTGCGCCGGAGGAATTCGCCGATGTTCGCTGATCTTGCCGATGCAGCATGGACCCGGCGCGAAAGCCTGACAGGGCTTGTCGCGGCGCTGGGCGCTGACAACATCCGCTGGGTGGGCGGCGCGATTCGCGACAGCCTGCTGGGCGTGGAAGTGAACGATGTTGATTGCGCCACACTGTTGCTGCCAGACGAAGTTGTGCGGCGATGCAAAGAAGCCGGCATCCGCACGGTACCAACGGGGATCGAGCATGGCACCGTCACCGCGATCCTGAAAGGCGGGCCGGTAGAGATCACCACGCTGCGCCGCGACGTTTCGACGGATGGCCGCCGCGCGACTATTGCCTTCGCCGAAAGGTGGGAAGAGGATGCCGCACGGCGCGATTTCACCATCAACGCGCTCTATGCCCATCCTGAAACGCTGGAGATTTCGGACTATTTCGGCGGAATGGACGATCTTGCCCGGCGGCGGGTGCGCTTCATCGGCGATGCGCGCGACAGGATCCAGGAAGACCATCTGCGCATCCTGCGCTATTTCCGTTTTCAGGCGCGCTTCGGGGCGGAACTGGATGAATCGGCTGAACAGGCCTGCGCCCAGCTCGCTTCGACGCTCAAGGGCCTCAGCCGCGAAAGGATTGCAGCAGAGCTTACCGCGCTGCTCGCCCTGCCCGATCCACACCCCACGATTGCGCGGATGCGGCAATTGGGCGTGTTGCAGGTGGTTCTGCCAGAAGCATCCCCACAGCATCTCGACATCCTCCAAAAAGTGATCGCGGCCGAGCAGGAACAGGGATTCGCGCCCGATCCACTGCGTCGGATGGCCGCTCTTTTGCCTCCACTCACCGAAATTGCCGAGGCTGTATCGGCGCGTTTGCGGCTGTCGCGCGCGCAGCGCGGGCATCTGGCGGCGGTGGCCGCGCGCGAGGCTTCGGACCTCACTGATCAGCAGGCCCTTGCCTATCGCGAAAGCCCGGCCATTGCGGCCGATCGTGTGCTGTTGCAGGGCGGCGATGCAAGGGGCCTAAGGGATTGGAAAGTACCGCAATTTCCATTAAAGGGCGGCGAGATTGTGGCCCGCGGGATTGCTGCCGGCCCGCGCGTTGCCGCGATCCTGCGCAAGGTCGAGCAATACTGGATCGAGGAAGGCTTTCCCCCGCGCGAAAGAGTGCTGAAATTGCTCGATCAGGAGTTGGGCGCAGAACCCGGCCTGCCTTAATCGCAGCTTCAGGCAGGCGCACTTAATGTAGCAAGGCGCGGTTGCACTGGCGCCTTTTATCTGGCTATAGGGCTGACCCATCGCAGCCCCTTGTGCGGTTGCAACCCTGGGAAACCGGCCTTTGCCAGTCTTCCACTATAATTGAACATGGTCGTCAGCGCTGCGCGTGATTCCGGTACGCGGCACTGCAAGAATCGATTTGAACGGAGAGAATTTATGAAATTTGCCAAGCTCGCCATCCTGGCCACCGCCCTCGCGGCGACCCCGATTGCAGCGCACGCACAGGATGTGGGTGCAACCGTCTATGGCAATGACGGGAAGCCCATCGGCACCATCGAAAGCAATGATGGCACCAATGCCGTGCTCGCAGTTGGCGAATTCAAGGCCCCTCTGCCGCTGAGCGTTTTTGGCGAGGGTGAGAACGGCCCAACGCTCAACACCACACACGACGCCGTTTATGAACAACTCAAGGCTGCCGATGCGCAGGCCAAGCTGGCCGCCGCTGAAGCGAAGGCCAAGGCCGAAGCAGAAGCGGCTGCCGCGCTTCAGGCCGCATTGGTTGTGGGCGCCCCCGTTATCACCGTCGATGCGCAATCGCTCGGCATGGTTGACAAGATCGCCGGCGAAAACGTGATCATCAAGGGCGAAGACGAAACGCTCGTTACGCTGCCGGTCAAACTTCTCGCGGCGAACCCAGAAGGTGGACTATTCGCGCTCGCCAATTATGCGGACATCATGGCTGCACTCGAAGCGGCGGGCGGCTGAGGCCACCACACGCTAACCAATACGAGGGCCGGCCGGAGGTGATCCTGCCGGCCCTTTACTTTGCCTGATCAACCAAAGCGGTTGTCTTTGGGAAAGCCCTGCGGCGGCATGCGCCCGGCGGCGCCGCGCGCCACCTTCCACTGCCAAATCTCGCTTTCGGTGCGGGTGCGGTCACCCTTGCCGCCCATCTGCCAGCTGAGCCCTTCGGCCAGCACAAATGTGGTCGCATCCGATAGCCCGCCGTCGCGATAACGCTGCAGCGTGACGCCCTGCCCGCGCGCGAGCAGCGGCACTTCCTCAAGGTTGAACACCACCAGCTTGCGGTTGTCGCCGACACAGGCAACATGGTCATGCGCATCTTCGATCGTGCGCACGACGTTGAGCCGTGCATCGCCCTTGAGGTTGACGACCTGGCGGCCCTTGCGCGTTTCCGCGAGCAGTTCCGCCTCTTCCGCAACGAAGCCCTTGCCAATGGTTGATGCCAGCAGCAGGCGCCCCTTGGGCCGGTGGACCAGCATGCCCGCAATGCCGGTTTCGGCTTCAAGATCGACCATCGACTGCACCGGCTCGCCAAAACCGCGCGCGCCGGGCAGCTTGTCGGCCCCCAGCGTATAGAAGCGGCCGTTCTCCGCCGCGATCAGGATCTTGTCGGTGGTTTGCGCATGGGCGATGAAGGCCAGATCGTCGCCTTCCTTGTACTTGAAGTCCTGATCCAGCGGGACATGCCCCTTGGCGGCGCGGATCCAGCCCTTTTGCGACAGGATCACCGTTACCGGTTCCTTTTCGATCATCGCGTCCATGCTGAATTCGACTGCGGGCTCGGCCTCTTCGATCCGCGTGCGGCGCTTGCCCAGCACGGTATCCTCGCCATATTCCTTGCGCAGCGCATTGAGATCACGCTTCAGCCGCGTGCGCTGGCGCGCAGGGCTTTCGAGCAGCTTGTCGAGCTCGTCCTTTTCCGCCAGCAGATCGTCCTTCTCCTGCCGCAGCTGCATTTCCTCGAGCTTGCGCAGGCTCCTGAGGCGCATGTTGAGGATCGCTTCGGCCTGGCGATCGGTGAGGCCGAATTCCTTCATCAGCTCGGCCTTGGGATCATCCTCGTAACGGATGATCTCGATCACCCGGTCAAGGTTGAGGAAAGCGATGATATAGCCTTCGACCAGCTCCAGCCGCCGCGCGATCTGGTCAAGCCGGTGCTGGCTGCGGCGCTGGAGAATGTCGATCTGGCTGCGCACCCAGTGTTCGAGCAATTCCTTCAGCCCCATCACCATCGGCGTGCGGCCCAGGCCCGGTTGAGCATCAAGCACGTTGAGATTGAGCCCAAAGCGTGTCTCGAGGTCGGTCAGCTTGAAGACCGATTCCTTCAGCAATTCAGGGTCCACATTGCGGCTGCGCGGCACCAGCACGATGCGGATCTGCGTGTCGGATTCGTCGCGCACATCCTCAAGGATCGGCAGCTTCTTGTCGGCAATCGCCTGCGCGATCTGCTCGATCAGCTTGCCCTTCGGCACCTGATAGGGGATTTCGGAAATGACCAGCTGCCATTGCCCGCCGCCCAGCCGCTCGATCCCCGCCTCGCGATCTTCCTTCTTGTCCGCCTCGGCCGCGTGGAACACGCCGCGCACACGGAACGATCCGCGCCCGGTTTCATAGGCATCGGCGATCGCCTGCCTGCTGTCGATCACCTGCCCGCCGGTTGCGAAATCCGGCCCATGGAACAGCTCCATCAGCCGCGCATGCTCGACATGCGGATTGTCGATCAGCTCAAGCGTGGCATCGATGATTTCGGCGACATTGTGGCTGGGGATATTGGTCGCCATGCCTACCGCGATCCCGCTGGCACCGTTTGCCAGCAGATTGGGGAACAGGCCGGGGAAAATTTCCGGCTCCTGCTCTTCGCCATTATAGGTCGGGATGAAGTCGACCGTGCCTTCATCAAGGCCTTGCATCAGCAGCAGCGCCGTCCTGGTCAGCCGCGCTTCGGTGTAGCGATAGGCGGCGGCATTATCGCCGTCGATATTGCCGAAATTGCCCTGCCCCTCGACCAGCGGATAACGCAGCGCAAAATCCTGCGCCAGCCGCACCATTGCGTCATAAACGCTGGCATCGCCGTGCGGGTGGTATTTGCCGATCACGTCACCCACCACGCGGGCCGATTTCTTGAAGGCACTGTTGGGATCAAGCTTCAACTGCCGCATCGCCCATAGCAACCGGCGGTGGACCGGTTTCAGCCCATCGCGCAGATCGGGCAGCGAGCGCGCGGTAATCGTCGAAAGCGCATAGACGAGATAGCGCTGCTCCAGCGCAGAATCGAACGGGGCATCGACAATCGCGTCGAATGGATCGGAATCGGGGATTTCGGTAATGTCAGCCATCGCTCACGCGCTTAGCAATGCGCGGGGGCTGAGGGGAGAGGCGTTTCCACAGGAATGGGCGGAATGTCGGGTTCTGGGTGCGGAGTGGACCCACCCGATACTCCCTTCAGGCCTTCTGCGGTATTTAGGCCGGCATATAGTGGTCTTCCCTGATCAAGTCAGAGGCGCGCTCGCCAATCATGATACACGGCGCGTTGATATTACCGCTGGGTATTTCCGGCATGATGCTGGCATCGGCGATGCGCAGGTTCCGCACACCCTTCACACGAAGTCGTTCGTCGACCACATCGCCCATCCGGCAAGTGCAGGAAAGGTGATAGATCGTGTTGCCGAAGTATAGCGCGAAGCTTTCAAGCAAGGCATCGCTTGGCTCTTCGCCCGGCACATGGCCATGCTTTCTGGCGATTTCCGGGGGAATCATCCATTCGCCAAGGCCGCCTTCCGGCCAGTTTTTGGCGATCTCAAGCGATTTCCGCATCAGTGCGACCATCACCTTCAGGTCATGCGGATCGGCGAAGTAATTGAAGTCGATCTTCGGCGGCACGGACGGATCGCCCGACTGGAGAATGATCTCCCCTTCACTGTGCGGCACGCAGTTGCTGGGCAGAATGATCACATTCTCTGATTCCGGAGAAAGCACCGCCTCGGGATCTTCGAACATCATCGTGACATCCGCGTTGATCTGGTTGCGATAGAAATCGGCGATGTTCCCGGAAGTCAGAAAGCCGATCTGGCCATCATGGGTGAAATCGTCCCCCAGGCCGGTCGAAAAGAAGCACAACCCGTCATAAGTGCTCGACGCGGCCAGGCTGCTGCCGGTTGCCTTCAATTCCGCAAGCTGCCGTTCGGCCTCGGCCTTCAGTTCCTTCAGGTCGGCGCTGAGTGTGTCGTCTTCCGCCGGATCAGCCGGTAAGGGGCCGCCGGGCCCACGCAGGGCATCGGGTCCGATCGCTACGCCTATTTCGGCAGGAGCAAGCCCGATCCCGGGGGCAGGAAAGAGCATTCCGGCAAGAAAATGATCCTTCAGATGCTTGCCCACGTGCGGCTGATCGAGTCGGCACACGACGCCAGCCTCCTCCAGTTCGCGTCGCGGGCCAATGCCCGACAGCATCAGCAAATGCGGAGATCCTACGGCTCCTGCCGACAGGATCGTTTCCCGGTTCGCGGATATCTGCCTGATCATTCCGTCCGCATCGCGATATTCGACACCGCCTGCGACCAGTTCACCGCCTTCGTCCCTCAGGATAAGGCGGTTTGCCTGCACGTTCGTAATGATTGTCAGATTCGGGCGGTTCTCTGCAGCGTTTTCAAGATAGGCATGATAGGTGCTTGATCGCTGACCGTTGCGCGTGTTGGTCTGAACGAGCGACGAAACACCTCCTTGCTGGAATCGACCGGTGCCGTTGTAATCGCCTTCAGGCATACCCGTCCTGGTCGCTGCTGTGACGAATTGCCGGGCACAAGGTATCACTGGTGAACGAATGCCCACGCCGACCGGGCCAGATTTGCCGCGCCCTTCCGCGTCTATGGCAGCTTCATTTGAAGGACGAACTTCCTCCAACCGTTCGAAACAATGCTGGATGTCGGAAAAGCTCCAGCCTGTGGCGCCAAGTTCTGCCCAATGATCGAAATCGCCGGGGTGCCCGCGCACAAAGACCATGTAGTTCATGCCCGAGGACCCGCCGAGCATCTTTCCTCGCGGAACCGGGATCATGTGATCGCGCAAGCCTCTCCCCGCCTTCCCGGACTCTCCCTGAAACATCCAGTCGCATTCCGGATCAAGCTGCAGCGAAGCGCAGGCGGCTGGTATCGCCTCGCGTTCGGGGGGCTTTCCGCCCGCCTCGAGCAAAGCGACCGTGATCTTGGGGTCCTCGCTGAGGCGCGCAGCAAGCGCTGCGCCGGCCGAACCTGCACCGACGATCACGAAATCATAAGCAGCCGTCATCGAACACTCCCCCCGAGCCCATGCGACCTACGACGACAACGATTCCGCCGACCGATGGATTATACATCGGTCGGGGAGTTGGGTCACGCAATTCTGCATGAGATCAATGATCAGGATTAACGCGGAAAAACAGCATGTCCGCAACCGGGTTGTTGGCGGACGCTCTCACATCCGCCGCATGTCATGCGCTTCCGCAGGGACCGATACTGATTGCCCGTCCAATCCCTCGGTCAGCACGATCTGCCCCGAAAAGCCGCCCCTGGTTCGGTTTGCAATTGCGACGAGGGACAGCATGACCGGAACCTCGACCAATACGCCTACAACGGTCGCAAGTGCAGCACCGCTACCCAGCCCAAACAGCCCGATGGCCACCGCAACGGCCAGTTCGAAGAAGTTTGATGTGCCGATGAGCGCGCAAGGAGCCGCAACAGCATGGGGCACTTTCCACGCCTTTGCCGCCCCATAGGCAATAAAGAAAATGCCGTAGCTTTGGATAACAATCGGAACAGCTATGAGCGCGATGAGCAGGGGCCGCGAAACGATAGTCCCGGCCTGAAATCCGAAAAGCAGCACCACCGTCATCAGCAATCCGATTATGGAAAGCGGCTTCAGCCGGGTAGTGAAGTCAGACACCGCACCCTCGTCACCATTATGGCCTGCGAGCAAGCGATGGCGCACAAAAGCCCCCACAGCCAGCGGCACTACGACATAGAGACCGACAGAAAGCAGCAATGTCTCCCACGGGACAGAGATGTCAGTGACGCCGAGCAGCAAAGCGACAATCGGCACAAAGGCAACGATCATGATGAGATCGTTGGCTGCCACTTGAACCAGCGTGTAGGCCGGATCGCCCCTGGTCAGTTGCGACCAGACGAACACCATGGCCGTGCAGGGAGCAGCGCCCAGCAGGATCAGCCCTGCGATATATTGCTGCGCATCGGCGGGCGCGATCAGATCGGCAAAAACGACCTCGAAGAACAGCACGCCGAGCGCCGCCATCGTGAAGGGCTTGATGAGCCAGTTGACCACCAGCGTGATGATGAGGCCCTTGGGCTTGTCGCCGACCCGGCGCACAGCTCCGAAATCGACAGCGACCATCATCGGGAAGATCATCGCCCAGATCAGCACCGCCACAACGAGATTGATCGAAGCATACTCGATTGCAGCGAGCGATGCGAATGTCCCGGGTACGAGATTACCCAGCGCGATTCCCGCCAGGATCGCTGCACCCACCCATACGGACAGCCATTTCTCGAACAGGCCCAGCCCCGCCGCGCGGGCGTCGATGTCGGCAGTCGTTGCGGTCACTGCTTGTCCGCCTCTTGACCGATTGATTGGAGCTTTTCGCGCAGGGCGATCTGTTCAAGGCTGGCAATCGGGAGGGCCAGCATCAGGTCAATGCGCCGCTTGAGCATCCGGAAAGCGTCGAGAAAGGCCGCTGCCTTCTCGGCATCGCTGCCCTCGACCGCAGCCGGATCGGGAATGCCCCAATGGGCCGATGTCGGGCGACCGGGCCAGACCGGGCACGCTTCAGCCGCCGCGCTGTCGCAAACGGTGAATATCAGGTCGAATTCCGGTCCGTCGGCGAATTCGTTCCAGCTTTTGGAGCGATAGCCTTCTGCCGGATAGCCCAGCGTGTTGAGCGTGTGTATCGCCCATCGATTGACTGTGCCGGTCGGATTGCTCCCGGCACTATAGGCTTTGAAGCGTCCAGCGCCGTCATGGCCCAAGATCGCTTCGCCCAGGATCGAGCGCGCGGAGTTTCCCGTGCACAGGAACAGCACGTTCAGCGGATTATCGGACACAAAAAGCTCAGCAGCAGGAAATCTTGGCGGGTGCCAGTTGCGGTGCACAGCATGCACTGTTTGCGGCGCTCGCGGACGCCAACTGGTTCAGATCAGGGCTGCCGCCATAGGTCGTACTTTCGCCCTCGGTCAGGAAGGCTTCCCACACGACGCCATCGGGATCGGCGATCCAGCTCTTTTCCGACTGCGCATAGCAGCAGGTCGTTGCGCCTTCTTCCAGCACCGGGCGGTCGGCAGCCTTGAGACGGCCATAGACCTCTTCAAGTTCGGCCCTGTCCGCGACCTGCAAACCGACGTGTTCGATTCCTTTCGCCGCATCCTCGCGCATCGAGATCGCGAAGTTGATCCGGGGATCGTCGAGCATCCACTTGGCGTAGTCGCCCTTCACCACAGAAGGCTCGGCCCCGAACAGGCTTGAATAGAAGTCGATCGACTTTTCGATGTCGGTCACGCCGACATGCACATGGAAACGTTTCATCAGGCGCTCTTTCTTGTCTGGGAAGGAAGGCAGGCGGCATCCTCGGAACAAGACACACCGCCGCAGCAGTTTTCAGTGAGGTAGCCCATCAGGCCGTTCATCGCGGCATAGTCTGCCGAATAGATGATCGAGCGGCTCTCGCGCCGCTGCGTAACCAGCCCCGCATTGGAGAGCTGTGCCAAGTGGAAACTCATCGAGGAAGGCGGAACATCGAGCTTTTCGGCAAGCACGCCAGCGGCAACGCCTTGCTCCCCGGCCTGCACCAGCAGGCGGAAGGCAGCGAGGCGGTGTTCCTGTGCCAGGGCAGACAGGGCGCGAATCACTTGGTCGGCGTGCATCATACAATCCTATTATTCGATAAATATCGAAATATCGAATCAAGAGCGCGGGGTCAAGTAGCTTTTCGTCTGCTTTTCGGATTTCGTGCTCTGTTATTATGCGTCCGCAAATGCAGCGTCAGCTGACGCCCCGGCAATGCTCTCACATCCGCCGCATGTCATGCGCTTCGGATGGGACGGTCACGGATAGCCCATCGAGTTTTTCGGTAAGGTCGATCTGGCACGAAAGGCGGCTGGTGCGGCGCACCCCGGCGGCGAAATCGAGCATGTCTTCCTCTTCCTCGCTCGCTGCGGGCAGACGATCGAACCATTCGGCATCGACGATCACGTGGCAGGTGGAACAGGCCATCTGGCCTTCGCAGGTACCCTCCAGCGGCAGGCCCAGCGCCTGGCCCAGTTCGAGCAGCGACTGGCCCGGCTCGCCTGCGCCCTCGGTGACATTGCCCTGCGTGTCGGAAAAGCGCACCTTGATGCTCACGCCCATTGCTCCTTCGCGGCCTTGTCAAGCGCCATGGCCCCGCGCTCGACCTCTTCCAGCGTAGTATAGCGCCCGAAGCCGAGCCGGATCGAGCTTTTTGCCTGAGCCTCAGAAAGCCCGATCGCCTTCAGCACATGGCTGGGCTTGCCCGATCCACTGGCGCAGGCCGATCCTGCGCTGAACATGACATCGCGGCAATCGCTCATCAGCCGCGCAACGTCGACGCCATCCTTGCGGACATTGAGATTTCCGTGCCAGCGCGCATTGGCGCTGCCGTTGAGCGTCCATTCGCCCAATATTTCGCGCGCACGCCGCCACAATGCCTCGACATGCGCCGCGTCCTCTTCCATCCGTTCAGCAGCCAGCTGCGCCGCCGCGCCAAATCCCGCGCACAGCGCCGGGCTTAGCGTGCCCGAGCGGACCCCTTCCTGCAGCCCGCCCGTCACCTGCGGATCGAGTTCGATCCCGTCACGCAGCCACAGTGCGCCGATCCCCTTGGGCCCGTGGATCTTGTGCGCGCTGATCGCGATCATGTCGCAATCGGGCAGCACCTGCTTGCCCGCGCCCTGCACCGCGTCGCACAGCATCAGCGCGCCAGCTGTGCGCGCCCGCTCCAGCCATCCGCGCACCGGCTGGACCGTGCCAATCTCGTTATTGACCGCCATCACCGCGACCAGCCCGGTATCTTCGGGCAGCCCATCAGCAGGATTGGTGACGCCGTTCGCATCGACCGCAAGCCGGGTGGCATGGCCGAGCACTTCGGCTGTTTCATAGACCGCCGCGTGCTCGATCGCGGAAATGGCGATGCCCGGCTTGCGGATGCCCGCCGAGCCGCGCATGGCGAGGTTGAGCGCCTCGCAGGCATTGCCGGTGAAGATCACCTGCCCGCCCGGCGGCAGCAGGGCCGCCACCCGCTCGCGGGCGAGCTCGACTGCGGCCTTGGCCTGCCGCCCCATCCGGTGCGGCGAGTGCGGATTGCCGAAGCCCATGCCGTCTGCTCCGTCAAGCCAGCGCAGCATGGCATCGCGCGCTTCGGGCGCGAGCGGGGTAGTGGCCTGGTAATCGAGGTAGATCATGATTTCGCCAGCTCTAGCCACGCCTCGCAGAAGCGTTCCACTTCTACGCGCGTGGTGTTCCAACCGAGGCTGACGCGGATCACCCGCGCCGCCAGTTCGTCATCCATGCCCATAGCCTTGAGCACATGGCTTGTCTTCATCGTGCCGCTGGAACAGGCGCTGCCTTGCGACACTGAAATCCCCGCCATGTCAAAGCGCATCACCTGCGCGCTGGCCGACATATTGGGCATGGCGATGGCACGGATATAGGGCGTAGGGTCGGGCAGCCTGTCGGAGAGCCAGGCCCCGCCAGCCTCGCGCACCGCACCGGCAAGGCTTTCGAGCGGTTCGAGCACAGCGGGGGCGATATAGGGCTCGCGCGCCGCCTCCAGCGCCGCCGCCATGCCCAGCGCGCCGGGCAGGTTCTCTGTCCCGCGCCGGTATCCGCGCTCGTGCCCCCCGGTGGGCCGAAGCATGGCATAGTCTTTCACCAGCAGCGCGCCGATCCCGATCGGCCCGCCGAACTTGTGCGCCGAGATCACCGCAATGTCGCATTCGGGCAGCGCGAATTTGCCCGCGCCCTGTGCGCAGTCCGCCAGCAGCAACCCGCCCGCGCCGCGCACAATACCGGCGATTTGCGCCAGATCCTGCCGGTTGCCGGTTTCCGAGTTGAACTGTTGTACCGCCACCAGCGGTCGCTCGCGCTGGACCGCTTCGCGCAGGCTCTCAAGGTCGAGCGCGCCGTCGGGGCGCACCGGAAGCCGTTCGGCATCGGGCACCGCCTGCAATACCGCATCGTGCTCCACCGCGCTGACCAGCCGCGCGCCGGCCTGAGCCTGGTGAAGCGCGATTGCCAGAGCCTCGCTTGCGCCGCTAGTGAAGATCAGCTCGCCTTGCCCCCCCACCGCCGACTTGATCCGCGCGCGCGCATCCTCCAGCGCAGCGCGTGCCCTGCGCCCTTCGGCATGCGGGCTCGACGGATTGGCCCAGATGGCACAGCCTTCATCCAGCGCCGCTTTCGCTTCGGGCCGCAGCGGGCTGGTGGCGGCATGGTCGAGATAGATACGCGGCGGAATAGTGCAGCCTCGGCAATGGTTATCGCAATTGCGAATTTTCGAACGATCATTATATAGGCCTGCAAGCGCGGCGCGCCAGTTCCGGCAGCGCCCATCAACAGGTTACGCGATGCCGTCAGTCATTTTTCCCGGCCCCGAGGGCCGCCTCGAAGGTCGTTTCTCTCCGCCCCCGCGCCCGCGCGCGCCCGTGGCGATGATCCTGCATCCCCATCCCGAAGGGGGCGGCACGATGAATGACCGCATCGTGCAGCGCATGTACAGGACCTTTGCCGATCGGGGCTTTGCCACCTTGCGCTTCAATTTTCGCGGCGTCGGTCGCAGCCAGGGCAGCTTCGACAATGGCATTGGTGAACTGTCCGATGCCGCCTCTGCGCTCGATTGGGTCCAGTCGATCCATCCCGAAGCCCAGACCACATGGGTCGCTGGCTACAGCTTTGGCGCGCTGATCGGCATGCAATTGCTGATGCGCCGCCCCGAGGTACGCGGATTTATTTCGGTCGCCCCGCCCGCCAACATGTATGATTTCAGCTTCCTGGCTCCTTGCCCTGCCTCAGGCATCTTCATCCAGGGCGCGGCAGATACGGTGGTCCAGCCGATCGCCGTGCAGAAGCTGGTCGACAAACTGCGCACGCAGAAGCACATCACCATCCATCACGAGGAAATCCCGCGTGCCAACCATTTCTTCGAAAACGAAATGGAAGATCTGATGGCGTCGGTCGACAATTATCTCGATTTCCGCCTTAATCCCGATTGCCCGATCAAGTGAACTGGGGTCAGGACTCATTAACCGCATGAGCCCCTTCGGCTGGCTGGCAGGCCAGCCGCTCAGGGAAAACTAAGGTGGCTCGTTTGCGGGATGAAATGCAAGGTAGGCGCTGAGAAAGGGAGTGTTTCTCCCTTTGAGGTGGCTGACGCAGCAGTTCGCCCGCAAACGGCCACCCGCAGGGCTTGGCCAGAATTGCCCGGGCCTTTGTCGCTCGCTTGATCAATAGCACCACTATTCCCCTTCGCTCGCTCCGCGGCCTGAACAATTCTCATCCAAGCCACGGCCATGTGTTTAATGGGTCCTGACCCTAGCGCGGGGGCCGACATCGCTGGCCCTGCGCACCTCCCGGATATTGCGATAATGCAGTGACTTGCATGGCTGGTGCCATGTCGAGCCTGCACAAGTGTGAACCAAACAGCTTGCTCTAGATTATGTAATGTTGTAACATTCTTTTCTCGGTGCCGCATTTCGGACCGGACAAAGGCAATAAAGCCCCGGGCGGCCCGACTGGAGAGAGGAGCCGCATATGGCATTCGCAGATCCCATGCCCCTGAAGCAGCGCGGTGCCGGCCTGGCAGGCGCGCTGATCATCCCCGGCGCGCTCGGCGCTTTGCTGATCACCGGGTTGGCCGTGAACGAGATCGCCCGGCCCGAGCTCGATGGTCCGCTGATCGGCATTGACATCACCCTGCCGCCTCCGCCGCCGGATCCGGCTGAACAGGCCCCCGCCGCAGCCCGGGCAACATCGCAGGTGGTCACTCCCCGGCCGCCGGTCGATGTATCGATGACGGAGGTCAAGCTTGACAGCACGATCACCCTTCCGCCGCCAGGCGACATGTTATCCCGCTTAGTCCTGCCGCCCGTCGATCTGGAAGCGGGCGGCCTGTCGGCAATAAAGCCCGTACCAGCTACGCCGCTGGGTGCGCCCGGCACTTGGGTGACGACCGACGACTATCGCACAAGCTGGATCAACCGCGAGCTGACCGGCACCGCGCGGTTTGAACTCAGCATCTCGTCCAGCGGGCGTGTGAGCGCCTGCCGCATCACCAGCTCAAGCGGGCACAGCGTGCTTGATGAGGCAACCTGCAAGCTGATTTCCACGCGCGCGCGCTTCACTCCCGCAACCGACGCCGCGGGCAAACCCGTTGCGGGTAGCTACAACAGCTCGATCCGCTGGATCCTGCCCGATTGATCGAACGGCTGGCGGGGCGCGGCGTTACTCGCCCGTTTCGCCAGCTACCCGGCCCAGCGGCGTATCGCCGCTCGCATCGGGCAGCGTCCAGATCAGCACATTGGCAATGGCGATCACGGCAAGCAGCAGCATCAACAGCGGCTGCTTCTTCGGCACGCCGCGCCGCCAGAGTATGAATGCGCCCACGATCAGCGCGCCCGCCGCCAGCATCACGATCGATAGCACTAAATTCATGTCTTGCCTCCATTTGCGGCGCCGATCGCCCATTCGTGTGCACCGTCAATGCCCCGCCTCACAACCCTGCAATTGACTTGATTTCAGCTGACATTAACACCAGCGGCATGACTCATCACGATTTTTCGCTCACTCGCCGCAACGCGCTCAAGGGCTTTGGCGGCGCTTCACTCATCGCCATGCTTCCCGCCTGCCGGATGGCACCAACGCCCGAACTGGCACCCGATGCCATGCTGGACAAGGTGGCTTACAATCTGCTTGCGCATGAGCCCGAACGCGCCACCGGCCTGGGCGTGGACACAGGTGAACATGCCGCACTGCGCAGCCGGTTGAGTGATGTTTCCCCCGATGGGCTGGCCAAATACGCGGCCGCGCTTGAGGTCGATCTGGCCGCAGTCCGCGACTACCCGCGTGTGGGCATGACGCCCGACCAGCTGACCAGCTTCGAAGTGGTCGAAACCGCCTATGCCAATGCGCTGGCCGGTTTTGCCCAGCCCTATGGCGTCGTGGCAGTGGGAAGCTGGCGCAATGCGCCATATGCGGTGATCCAGAATGTCGGCGCATATCTCGACATGCCGCGCTTCCTCGATTCCACGCAGCCCTTGCGCGAAGCAAGCGATGTTGACGCCTATGTCGCGCGGGTCAAGGCCTTTCCGGCGCAACTCGACGGCGAGCTGGAACGCATCACCCAGGCACGCGCATTGGGCGTGGTGCCGCCCGATTTCCTGCTCGACAGGGCGATCGCCCAGATGGAGCAGAGCATTGCCAATGCTGCGGAAGGCTATACCGGCCCGCTCAGCCGCGCCGAAGAGCTGGATACTGCCCTTGCGCAGGAAGCGGTCGCAAAGGCGCTGGCCACGGGGATCGTTCCGGCGCTCGAGCGTCAGCTTGAAGAGTTGAAAGCACAGCGGGCCGCGGCGAAAAGCGAGGCTGGCATGTGGGCCCAACCCAGGGGCGATGAATGGTATGCCTGGGCAATCAAGGCGGCGACCACCACTGACCTCTCACCCGACGAAATCCACCAACAGGGGCTTGAAGAGTTGGAAGAGCTGCACGGGCGGATGGACCCGATCCTGAGGGATATCGGTTATGCCACCGGCACTGTGGGTGAACGGATGCAGGCCTTGAGCGAGGACCCGCGTTACAAATTTGCACCGGGCGATCCGGGCCGCAAGCAGATCATGGATTTCATCCATGAACGGATCGACTGGATCAGGGCGCAGATGCCGCGCGCCTTCAATACGCTGGTCGATCCCAAACTGGAGGTGCGCCGTTTGCCGCTGGCCGAGGAACCCGGCGCGCCGGGCGCCTATGGCGGCGCAGGCAGCAAGGACGGTAGCATCCCGGGCCGGATGTGGATCAACCTCCACACTACCGATTTGCACCGCAAATATGACCTGGCCGATCTCACTTTCCACGAAACCATCCCGGGCCATGTATGGGAAGGCGAATTCTCGAACCGCCTACCCCTCATCCGCTCGATCCTCGCCTTCAGCGCATTCAGCGAGGGCTGGGCGCTCTACGGCGAACAGCTGGCAGACGAACTGGGCGCATATGATGATTTCCAGGTCGGCCGGCTGGGCTATCTGCAATCGCTGGCGTTTCGCGCCTGCCGCCTGGTGGTCGATACGGGGCTGCATCACAAACGCTGGACCCGTGAACAGGGGCGCCAGTTCTTCGTCGAGCGCAACGGTTCGAAACCCGATGAAGTGGCCAGCGAAGTCGATCGTTATTGCAGTTGGCCGGGCCAGGCTTGCGGTTACAAGATCGGCCACACCGAAATCGTGCGCCAGCGCGCGAATGCCCAGCGCGAACTGGGCGATGCCTATGATCTCAAGGCCTTCAACGACGCGGTGATCCTGGGCGGCAATTCACCGCTCAGCGTGATGGCGAAGAATGTCGAGCGTTATATCGCGGGAGCAAAAGGCCAAGCTTAGCGGCCCTGGCCAAGAAAGACTTTCAGCGATTGTAGGGCTAGCCAAGCAAAGCAAGATACGTATAGTATCGCAAGTAATACCATTACTTGGTTAGAATAACGGGGGCGCAAATTATGCTGACCAGGCTCGCTTGGATTGCAGTGCTGTTCACAACATTTGTTTGGGCAGCGCCCTCACGGGCGGACTGGCACATGGCATCGAGCGACCATTTCGTCGTGTACGCAGATGATAGTGAGAAGGACATCAGGCGCTTTGCCGAGATGCTGGAAAGCTATCATGAAGCAATCGCATATATAATTCAAAGAAAGGCTGAAAAACCAAGCCCCTCGAACAGGGTAACGATCTTTGCGGTCGGCAGTATCCGCGATCTGAAAGCGCTGGCAGGCGGCAATAACAAGTTCATCGCAGGCTTTTATGTGCCGCGTGCGGGAGGTTCGCGCGCATTCATTCCCGATATCCGGATGAAAGGCGGCGAACTCGATTTTTCCGCGACGGTCCTCCTCCACGAGTACGCGCATCACTATCTGATTTCGACATCGAGATTCGCAATGCCGCGGTGGTTGAGCGAAGGCGCAGCAGAGTTCTTCGCTTCGGCACAATTCATGAAGGATGGAACGGTCTCGATCGGTCGACCTGCCGTGCATCGCGCGGGCGAACTGGCATTTTCCGACAAGGTCACGATCGAGGAATTGCTCGACCAGGGGCTCTATGAGAAGCGAAAATCAAAAAGGCACGATTCCTTTTACGGCCGCAGTTGGACGCTCTATCATTATTTGGTCTTCTCCGAAGAGAGGAAGGGTCAGCTTTCCGACTATTGGTTCAAGGTCGCGCAGGGCATACCTTCGCTTGAAGCAGCCCGGCAGGCGTTTGGCGACCTCGCGATTCTGGACAAGGAGATGAACCGCTATCTCAAGTCGCGAAGCATGTACTCTTACCGCGTCGGTCCAGACCTGATCAGTCCCAGTCCGGTAACGGTGAGCACGCTGTCAGCGGGTGAAGCCGCCATCATGCCCATTGTAATCCAGTCGCAGCGCGGGGTAACGCGTGAAGAGGCTGAGGCGCTGGTGGTCGAGGCTCGCGATATTGCTGCCCGATACCCTCAGAATGCAGCCGTACTTGCTGCCTTGGCCGAAGCTGAACATGATGCTGGCAACTACACTGCGGCGATCGCTGCAGCTGATCGCGCACTGGCAATCGATCCGGCAAGCAAGAATGCCTATATCCAGAAGGGTTATGCGCTTTTCAAGCTTGCTGGCGATGCAGAGGACACCAATGCTGCCGTCCTTGATGCTGTAGCGCCTTTCACCCAACTCAATCGCCTCGAACCCGATCATCCTCTGCCATTGTGGTATTACTACCGCAGCTTTGTTGATCGGGGCGTCGAGCCTCCCGAAATCGCCCGCCATGCCCTTGAGCGCGCGGCGCAGATCGCTCCGTTCGACCAGGGCTTATGGATGAGTGTGGGCTACATGCAGGCTTCGGAAGGCAAGATCGCCAATGCGGTCAATAGCCTGTCATCGGTTGCAAACAATCCACATGGTGGCGGCATGGCCCGTCAGGCGCAAGCTTATATCGCAGCGCTGGAAAATGCGCCGGAAGGGCAGCCATTCAGACTTGAAAAGGTTGTTGTGCCTGCCGCTCCCGAGTGTGACGAAGAATGTCAGGCGTTATAAAGGGTTGATCTGACGCAGCGGCGGCCGCTGTGGGCCGCGCGGTCAATGCTTGCGGAACAGACCCTTGGCCATTCCGGCAATATCGCCCAGCGGATTGCCGTCACCGTCACGATCAAGCATGTCAAGAAGCCCCTTGGCCTGCGGGTGCTCCTTCAGCAGGTTGCTGAATTCCATCAGCGATCCCTCACCGCCGATGTGCTCGACAATCTGCGAAAGCACACTGGTGTCGAGCCCGGTCCGGGCTGAAGCCAGTTCCACCGTATCGCCCTGCATCTGGTGCGAATGGCCCAGCGCGGCGATTGCCTTTTCAGCCATGGCCGGTTCGATCCCCACTGCATGGGCAAGATTGCGCACATCGTCGGGCGCACCGGCAATGTTCTTCAGGATTCCGTCAAACAGGCTCATTGCGCTGGCTCCTTGCTGAAAGAAATGAGTCATAGCGGCAACTCGTGACACAAATAAGGCCCCGCTCCCAATCGGAAACGGGGCCCTCCTCTCCAAACCCTGGCAGTAATCAGGCGGCGACCGCTACTCGTGGTGCCGCGTCTCGCACGCCCTGATCGACGTGATCCGCAAATTGCGCGAAATTATCGTTGAACAGGCGCACCAGCTTCTCCGCGGTGGCATCGAATTCTTCCTTGTCCGCCCAGGTCGTGCGCGGATCGAGGATCCGGCTGTCGACACCATCCACGCTGATCGGAACTTCGAAGCCGAAGTTGGGGTCTACCCGGAATTCCGCATCGTTCAGGCTGCCATCAAGCGCAGCATTGAGCAGCGCGCGAGTGGCCTTGATCGGCATGCGGCTGCCCGCACCATATTTGCCGCCGGTCCAGCCGGTGTTGACCAGCCAGCATTGCACGCTGCCCCGGCCGATCCGCTCCTTCAGCAGATTGCCGTAGACGCTGGGATGGCGCGGCATGAAGGGCGCGCCGAAGCAGGTGCTGAAGGTCGCTTCCGGTTCGGTCACGCCAATCTCGGTTCCGGCCACCTTGGCGGTATAGCCGGAAAGGAAGTAATACATCGCCTGATCGGGCGTGAGCCGGGCGATCGGGGGCAGCACCCCAAACGCATCGGCAGTAAGCATGATGACATTGGCCGGCACCGGGCCCAGGTTTTCTTCCGACGCATTGGGGATGAAGTCGATCGGATAGGCACCGCGGCTGTTTTCAGCGAGCGAGGCGTCATCGAAATCGAGCTCGCGCGTGTCCGGGTCCATCACCACATTTTCCAGCACAGTACCGAAGCGGCGCGTGGTGGCGTAAATTTCGGGCTCGGCCTCTTCCGACAGGCGGATCATCTTGGCGTAACAGCCGCCTTCGAAATTGAACACAGCCGTGTCAGACCAGCCATGCTCGTCATCGCCGATCAACGTGCGGCTGGCATCGGCGGAAAGCGTGGTCTTGCCCGTGCCTGACAGGCCGAAGAATACCGCCGTCTTGCCATCAGGCCCGACATTGGCCGAACAATGCATCGGCATCACGCCTTTGGCCGGCAGGAGGTAGTTGAGAATGCCGAAGACGCTCTTCTTCATCTCGCCCGCATAGGCGGTGCCGCCAATCAGGATCAGCTTTTCGCTGAGGTTGACCGCGATCACCGTCTCGCTGCGGCAGCCATGCCGCGCGGGATCGGCGCGGAAGCTGGGCAGATCGATGATCGTGTACTCGGGCACGAAATCGCGCAGCTCGTCAGCCGTGGGGCGGACCAGCAGCGTGCGAATGAAAAGATTGTGCCAGGCCAGTTCGTTGATCACGCGCACATTGACCCGGTGCTCCGCCTGCGAGCCGCCGAACAGGTCAGCGACAAAGAGCTGCGACTTGTCCTTCAGCGCCGCAAGAAAATCTGCTTTCAGCGCAGCGAAATGGTCAGGC
Source organism: Altererythrobacter chaiwopuensis (assembly GCF_054957755.1). Lineage (NCBI taxonomy): Bacteria > Pseudomonadati > Pseudomonadota > Alphaproteobacteria > Sphingomonadales > Erythrobacteraceae > Altererythrobacter > Altererythrobacter chaiwopuensis. The sequence goes on along the minus strand of NZ_JBTXJG010000001.1, from coordinate 1,315,514 downwards.
GTCATCTCAACGTTGACCTTACCCCACCACACCGTGTTTTCGGTTTCGGCATCGCGCACGATGAACTTGTCTTTCGCGCTGCGGCCAGTGTGCGCGCCGGTCTTGACCACCAGCGCGCCATGGCGCGACAATTCGCCCTCGCGATTGGCAATGGCATGTTCGACAAGTTGCGCAGGACCCAGGTTTGAATGGATTTCGGCGACAGTCTCTATGCCCTGGCTGGACAAGGGAACGGCAAGCGGATTGGACACGCAATTCTCCTGAATTTCTTGGCGAGCGACTGGGGCCAGGCCCCATGCACCCGCCGAACGCATGGTCTATGCGAGAGCACATACTGCGTATGAGAGCACATAATGCATACGAATGCACGGATTCGCCCCCGCCCCTTAGTTTACGGCACCCAGCCCGTCAAACGCACAAAATGCAGCTGGGCTTGTGATGGTGCACAGCAGCGGCGACTCGTTGTTTCGCGGCCCACAAAGCGCTAATCGGTCAGGCACCATGTCATTCAAGGAACCCGCGATGATCGAACCGGCAAACGAGCCGACGGTAAAACACGGCGAAACCGTGATCGCGCTGGTCGACGATGACCGCAACATTCTTACCACAGTATCAATCGCACTGCAGGCCGAAGGCTTCGTGACCCGGGTATATTCGGATGGCGAAACGGCCTTGAAGGCCCTGATCGAAAATCCCCCGGACCTCGCGGTGTTCGACATCAAGATGCCCAGAATGGACGGGTTCGAATTGCTGCGCCGGGTCCGCGCGCATAGCGCGCTGCCGGTGATTTTCCTGACCAGCAAGGATGACGAGACCGACGAGGAAGTCGGGCTGGAATTGGGCGCGGATGACTACATCGCCAAACCCTTCAGCCTGCGCTTGCTGATGGCCCGGATCCGCGCAATCCTGCGCCGTTTCGACACGCCGGGTGCGAACAGCGCGGAGCTGGGAGAGGCGCGCGAACCGGCGAGCCATTCGGTCACAAGAGGCCGCCTGTTCATGGACCCGGCGCGCCATCAGGTGACCTGGGGCGGCGAGCCGGTATCACTGACGGTAACCGAGTTCCTGATCCTTGAGGCGCTGGCGCTGCGCCCCGGCGTAATCAAGAGCCGTAACCAGTTGATGGATGCGGCCTATCCCGATGACGTGTTCGTTGATGATCGCACGGTCGACAGCCACATCAAGCGAATGCGGCGCAAGTTCCGCCAGGTTGATCCAGAGTTCGGGGCAATCGATACTCTGTACGGCGCCGGATACTGCTTCACCGATGACTGAAAACGGCGAATCTTCGCGGGTCATCCAGCAGGTCGACCGGCTCGGCTGGAGCGGGCGAATCTCGCTCACTTCGCGTATCCTGGTGGTCAATATCTTGCCGCTGGCCATGCTCGGCGGCGGAATTTTCTACCTCGATTCCTATCGCACGCAGCTGCTCAATGAGCGTTACAAGCTGGCGCGAATCGAGGCGCAGATCACCGCCGAGGCGCTAGCCGGTGCCTCGCGCACGCGGCAGGAAGCGCTGTTGGTGCAGATCGGCAAGGAACAGCGCATGCGGCTGCGCATGTTCGACGCCGAAGGCCGCCTGTGGGCCGACAGTTTTGCGCTAGCCGAACCCTCGTTCGCGCTCGACGTGCCTGGCGACGAACGCTTTGCGGAGGATTTCGCCCGCGCGCTTGATCGCGCCGTCGACAAGATCGTGGGCGCCGATCCGATCCCGGACTATTTCGAACCGGAAGATGCCTCCGCAGATGCCTGGCCCGAGTTGCGGCGCGCGCGGGAACAACGTCTTTCGCAGATCCAGTTGCGCGATGCCCCCGATGGCTCTCCGGTAATCAACGCTGCAGCCCCCGTCGGCCTGAATGGTGCGACCCTGCTGACCACACGCAACGCGATCGATATCACCATGGCAGTGCGCGAAGCGCGCACCACCCTGGGCATCGCGGTGCTGCTGGCACTGGCCGCTTCGATCCTGCTTTCGCTGTTCCTGGCCCGCACCATCATTGCTCCGCTCAGGCTGCTGTCCAACGCCGCGATCAAGGTGCGTCAGGGGCGTGACCGCGATGTCGAGGTGCCGCGCCTGCCCGAGCGGCGCGACGAAATCGGCCTTTTGGCCCGCGCCGTATCGGACATGACCGGCGCACTGCGGCAAAGGATCGATGCGGTCGAAAGCTTCGCCGCCGATGTCGCCCACGAAATCAAGAACCCGCTCGCATCGCTGCGCAGCGCGATCGAATCGCTGCCACGCGTCGAGGATCCGGATTTGCGCCGCAAGCTTACAGAGATCGCAACCCATGACGTGCGGCGGATTGACCGCCTGGTGACCGAGATTTCGGATGCCAGCAGGATCGATGCTGAAATGTCCCGCGCAACGCTGGAACGGATCGATTTGGACGCACTGGTAACGGCCATCATTGGATCGCGCGAGGACCGCGCGGAAAATGCCGATCGCCCCATCACGATTATCACCAGCAGCGACCAGGCAATCGTGTCAGGCGTGCCGCCGCGGCTTGAACGCGTGATCGAAAACCTGCTCGACAATGCGGTATCCTTTTCGCCGCCTGACGCGCCCATCGAGGTGACTTTAGGCCGCGCAGGCAAGCGGGTGATCCTGACCGTCTGCGATAGCGGGCCGGGAATCGCCGAAGATTCGCGCGAGAAAGTATTCGAACGGTTTCATTCGGTCCGCCCCGAAGCCGAGGATTTCGGCAATCACTCAGGGCTTGGCCTTGCGATCGCTCGCGCGATTGCCGAAGCGCATGATGGAACCTTGACTGCTCATCCGCGTCCCGATGGCAAGAGCGGCGCCTGTCTGCGCCTTGAACTGCCCGCCGCCGCATGAGCACAAGCGGGCAAATCGTCCAGGCCAGCGCGGTTGCCATCGATGGCCGCGCGCTGCTGATCGAGGGGCCGCCCGGCAGCGGCAAATCAAGCCTGGCGCTGGCATTGATCGATCGCGGCGCGGGGCTCATCGGTGATGACGGTGTGCGGCTGGAAAGAAGCGGTGGGGAGATCATCGCCGCACCGCCGCCCAACATTGCCGGAAAGCTGGAGATTCGCGGGGTGGGGATCGCAGAACTGCCTGCAACCAGCGCCCCGCTCGCGCTGATCCTGTCGCTTGATCCGAACGCGCCGCGCTATCCCCAGCCGCTTGAACACCGCAAGATTCTGGGCTGCGAAATCCCGGTGCTTCCGTTTCGCTTCGATACCCCGCTCATTGCCTTGCGGGCGGAGTGGGCGGTACGGCTGCACGGGCTTTCGCCGGTTGAGGAATAAGCACATGCGCAGGCTTGCTTGCCCTTCCAATCCGCGGCCGGGCGCGCGACAATGGCAAACATGACCGAGCCCGCCATCCACCACGATTCTTCCGCTGCGCAAGACCCGCCATGCCAGCACATCCTGCTGGTCACGGGTATGCTTGGCGCAGGCAAATCCACCGCGCTGCAAGTGCTCGAAGACCTGGGCTGGGAGATCGTCGACAACCTCCCAGTGGGCCTGCTCGAACGTATGGTGGCCAATCCGGGCACATCCGCCGGACGGTTGGCGATCGGTTTTGATTCGCGCACGCGGGGCTTTGAACCGCAGGACATTATCGCGCTGGTCGGCCGCCTTGCCCGCCGACCTGATATCGCGCTGACAACCATGTTTATCGATTGTTCGACCGAAGAGATTGAGCGCCGTTATAACGAGACCCGCCGCCGCCATCCGATGGCGCAAGGACGCCCGCTTTCTGAAGGGATCCGGGCCGAACGCGAACTGCTCGCACCGCTGCGCCAATGGGCGGAGATCGTGATCGACACCAGCGCTTTCGGGGTCAACCACCTGCAACAGCACATCCGCGAACTGTTCGCTGAGGAACCCGGCGCACCGATGACGGTCACCGTCTCCAGCTTCGGGTTTGCGCGCGGAACCCCGCCGCTGGCCGATCTGGTTTTCGACATGCGCTTTCTCGACAATCCGCATTGGGTTGCGGAACTGCGCGAACTGACCGGGCTCGACCCCGAGGTGGCCGAGCATGTTCGCGCCGACCCGGGTTTTGGCGAGAGTTTCGAGCGTATCCTTGACCTGCTGGCCACGCTGCTGCCGCGTTACCAGGCGCAGGGTAAAGGCTATGTCCACATTGCCTTCGGCTGCACCGGCGGCAAGCATCGTTCGGTATTTACTGCCGAAGAAATCGCGCGAGGCTTGCGCGACGCAGGATTTTCGCCCACTGTCCGCCACCGCAATTTGGCATCGCGCGCGTCCGACGAGATCGAGGGGAAAAAGCGGTGACAAGCCTGGATGGATCAACGCGGCCACGGGCCGCAGGAATGAACGGATCTGGCACTCTCTCATGATTGGATTGATCCTGGTCACGCATGGCCAATTGGCTGAGCATTTCGTCGACGCGATGGAGCATGTAGTCGGCCCGCAACAGTCGATCGCGACGGTCTGTATCGGCCCCAGCGACGATATGGAATTGCGGCGCAAGGACATCGCCAACGCGATCACCCGGGTGGATGAAGGACAGGGTGTGATTGTGCTGACCGACCTGTTCGGCGGAACGCCGTCAAATCTCGCCATTTCGCTGCTCGAGCGCGGCCGGGTGGAAGTGATCGCCGGAATCAACCTGCCGATGCTGATCCGGCTGGCCGGTGCACGCAAATCGATGAATGTGGTGGATGCGGTTGCGGCAGCCAAGAAGGCCGGGCGCAATTACATCACCGTCGCCAGCGAGTTCCTGAGCGAAGATACTGCCGCAGCGGAGGCCAGGGCGTGAATGAAGTCCGGCGGGCGATTACCATCGTCAACCAGCGCGGATTGCATGCACGGGCGAGCGCCAAATTCGTCGGCGCGGTTGCCGCTCTGCCAAACGGCACAAAGGTGCGTGTGGCCAAAGACGGCCATGAAGCCGAAGGCGGATCGATCCTGGGGCTGATGATGCTGGGGGCGGCCAAGGGCGACGAGGTGGAACTGATCGTGACTGGCGAAAATGCCGAGGCAATTTTTGCTGACCTGTGCGCGATGATCGAAGACGGGTTCGGGGAAGAGTGAACCCGCCGTCCGACCGCCGCCAGATCACCGGCTTTTCCAACCCCACGGTGAAATATCTGCGTAGCCTGCGCGACAAGAAGCACCGCAAGGCAGCGGGCAAATTCCTTGCCGAAGGACTGCGCCTTCTGACCGATGCGCGCGAATGCGGCCACGTGCCCGAAATTCTGGTGATGGCATCAGGGCGCGATCATCATCCACTGCTGGACGCACTTGAACGCGACGTTACGGCGACGGGCGGCGAGGTGATCGAAACTACCCCCGACATCCTCGGCAAGATCACCGGCAAGGCCAATCCGCAGGCGGTGGCGGGCGTGTTCGCCGAATTCGATACCTCGCTGGCGAGCCTTGACCGGAGCGCCGCACCGATCTGGCTGGTGGCGCAGGCGCTGCGTGACCCAGGCAATCTGGGCACCATGCTGCGCACCGGAGACGCCGTGGGCGCGGGCGGGTTGATCTTGCTCGATGATTGCGCCGATCCGTTCAGCGTCGAGGCGGTGCGCGCCAGCATGGGGGCGGTGTTTACGCAAAAACTCGCCCGTGCGGCCTGGCCGGAGTTTATCGGCTGGCTCCGCACCGGGAACGGTCAGCTGGTGGCGGCTTCGCTACGCGATGCGGTGCCCTATCGCGGCGCGCCATATCAGGCGCCGTGTTTCATCCTGGTCGGCAACGAATCGCAGGGATTGCCGGAGGATTACGAAGCGGCCTGCGACCTGCGGGTGACCATGCCGATGCGCGGGCGCGCCGATTCGCTAAATGCGGCGATGGCGGGCGCAGTGCTGGCCTATGAGGTGCTGGCAAGCCTTGAAGGATGAGTTTCAGCCCAGCACTCCCACTGCCAACGCCGAGCCTATCGCCAACATCAACGTTGCCACGCCGTAGCGCACGGTACCGATCGTGATCTTCTCCAGATGCCGCGTCGCCACATAGGCCCCGACAAACGCGGCCAATGTGCCTGTCAGCACCAGCACAGCCTCTCTTCCCGCGGGGTCCAGCCCCGCTGCGGTGAACGAGGCGGCATAGGTTGTGAGGCGCGACAGATCGACGAGGATAGCGATCATCGTGCCGGTCGCGATGAACCGCTCGGCAGACAGCCCAGACCGCAGCAGGAATATCGACCTGAACGCGCCCTGCTGCCCGGTCAGGCCGCCGAAGAAGCCCGTCACCAGCCCTCCAACCGGCATCAAGCGAGGCGGCGCTTTCAGTTCCTGAAACCATCGCTGGAGCTCAAGCACTGCGAACAGGATCATCAGCAAGCCGATCGTCAGACCGGCCCCGGTCGGGCCAAAGCTGCGGCCAAACGCGGACCATGCAAACAGGCGCGGCGTGTCCCCCAGCAGCGCGAGCAGCCAAGCACCGGCGATAGCCGCCGGAATGGCTGGCAGTCCGAACTTCAGCACCGTCGCCCAATCGGCACGCTGCCACAACAGCGCCCCCTTGAAGACATTGTTGAGCAGGTGGACCACGCCAGTGGCCGCGACCGCCACCGGAACGGGAAAGAACAGCGCGAAGACCGGCAGCAGTATCGTGCCGAGCCCGAACCCCGAATAGAGCGTCAGCGCCGATGCGAGCGCCGCCACAATGGCGATCAAGGCTATGTCCATGGGCAGATGTATGGCTGGCCCTCGCGGTCATCGCAATCGGGCAGATGGGTCAGCAGCCTCAATTTCCGTGCTATTCCGCCGCGTCCTTGCTGCCATCGCTCAGCAAATCGCCCGAGGTGTAGCGCGGCGTTCCCTCGACCAGCGGGACGTCCTCGATCTCGCGCGAGATTTCGAGGCCCTTTTCAGCCATGCGGCGGCCCGATGTCAGCACGTTGCGTTCGAAGCTGCCGACGAACTTGTTGTAATTCGTCACTGCGGTTTCCAGCCCTCCGCCAACACGCTTCATATGCTCGGCCGCGACGCGAAGCCGCTCGTACAGCTCAGCCCCCATCTTGCCGATTTCCTTGGCTTCGGCGGCCATCTGGTCCTGCCGCCACACCTGCGCCACGGTGCGCGCGATCGCAACCAGATTGGTCGGCGTTGCCAGCAGCACCTTGTTCTTGAAGGCAAAGTCCCACAGCTCGGGATCATGTTCGAGCGCAGCGGCGACGAAATGCTCACCCGGCACGAACATCACCACATAATCGGGCGCATCGTCGAACTGGCTCTGGTAACTTTTCGAACCCAGCGTCTGCACATGGCCGCGCATGGATTTGGCGTGCATGTCCATGTGCCGCGCGCGCTCGTCATCATTGTCAGCCTCGAACGCCGCCTGATAGGCGTTGAGCGAGACCTTGGCATCGATCACCAGCTGCTTCTGGCCCGGCACATTGACGATTGCATCGGGGCGCAGCCGCCCGCCATCGGTTTCGACCGATTGCTCGAGAATGAAATCGGTATGCTGCGAAAGCCCGCATTGCTCGAGCACATTTTGCAGCGCTCGTTCGCCCCAGCGCCCGCGCGCCTTGGGGGCATTGGTAAGCGAATTGCCCAGCCGCTGCGCCTCGCGCCGAACCTGTTCCTGCCCCTCGCGCATCGACTGGATCAGCCCGGTGAGCTGGCCGAAGGCATCGACGCGCCGCTTTTCCAGCGTTTCGACCTGCTCTTCGTATTTCCTGAGCCGTTCGCCCACCGGATTGAGCAGTGCCTTGATCTTCTGCTCGCCCGCCTCTTCGGATTGCTTGAAGCGTTCCTCGGCGCGCTTGAGGAATTCGTCCTGGCTGCGGGAGAGCACCTCACCGCCGACCGCCTTGAATTGCGCAAGCATTTCCTCGCGCGCCTCACGCATCTGCGCCATCTGCTTGTCGAAATTGGCGGCATTGGCTTCGAGCGTGGCAATTCTGATCTGCGCCTCGCCCAACTCTGTTACGGCGCGCTTGAATTCGCTCTCGCGTTCTTCGGCGCGGGCCCTCAACTCCGCCGCCGGGCGCGAGCCGATGAACCACCCCGCCCCCGCACCGATAGCGAGGCCGAGAATGAGTGCGATGATTACCAGAAGTGTCGGATCCATCGCGTCATATTAGGCAGAACGGAGCGAGAACGGAAGAGGTTGTTTGTGGACTATCCCCTGCACCGTCATTCCGGCGAAGGCCGGAATCCAGGATGATCGCACATGATCGGCTGGACCCCGGCCTGCGTCGGGGTGACGAACTTCACGCAGCGCGCAGTTTCTGCAGCTTCTTCAGTGCCATCTGGCGCTTCAATCGCGACAAATGATCGATGAACAGAATGCCCTCCAGATGGTCCATCTCGTGCTGGATGCAGGTGGCCATCAGCCCCTCCATCGCCTCTTCTTGATGGTTGCCGTCGAGGTCCTGATACTTGACCCGGCAAGTCGCCGGGCGATCGACATCAGCATAGATCTCGGGCACCGACAGGCAGCCTTCCTGATAGGTCGCGAGTTCCTCCGCCGGATCGATGATCACCGGGTTCACGAATACGCGCGGCTCTTTCTTCGTCGCCGGATGGGTGTGCTTGTGCCCGTTGTGATCGCACTCGATCGGCGGTGCATCGGGATCGTCTGGCTGCAGATCGATCACCAGCACGCGCTTGGGCACGCCCACCTGGATCGCGGCCAGGCCGATGCCAGGCGCGTCATACATTGTCTCGAACATGTCCTCGACCAGCGTACGCAGTTCGTCATCGAACACAGTCACGGGTTCGGACACGGTTTTCAGCCGGGGGTCCGGCACTTCAAGGATTTCGCGGATAGCCATGGATGCGCAATCTAGGTGTTCAATGCCATTCCTTCAAGCATTCGTCATTGCGAGCCGAAGGCGAAGCAATCCATGGCCAACCGCCCCGATTAGCCGCAATGGCAGTCGGTGGATTGCCGCGTCGCCGCTGGCGCGGCTCCTCGCAATGACGATCACCCCACCGGCCGCCTTGCACGCAAGGCCTGCGCCAGTGTGCCTTCATCAAGATAGTCGAGCTCGCCGCCTACCGGCAGGCCGTGCGCAAGCTGGGTTATACGCAGGGGAAAGCCCTCAAGCCGCTCGGCAAGGTAATGCGCGGTGGTCTGCCCCTCCAGCGTGGCGTTCATCGCCAGTACCACCTCGTCGATCCCGCCCTGCTCCACTCGTTCCAGCAGGCTGGCGATGTTGAGGTCTTCCGGTCGCACGCCGTCGAGCGCCGAGAGCCGCCCGCCCAGCACGTGATAACGCCCGGTGAACAGCCGCGCGCGGTCAAGCGCCCACAGGTCAGCAACATCCTCCACGATGCAGAGAGACTTCGCGTCGCGCCGATGATCGGCGCAAATGCCGCAAGGGTTCTTCGTATCGACATTGCCGCAAGTGTCGCATTCGACGAGGCCTTCGCGCACTGCATCGAGCGCACTGAGCAGGGTAGGCAGCGCCTGCTCGCGGTTCTTCACCAGCCACAGCACTGCGCGCCGTGCGCTGCGCGGACCCAGCCCGGGAAGCCGCGCCAATGCGTTTGCCAGTGCTTCGATCTCTTGCGATGCCATGGCGCGACAGATAGGGGCATCATCGTGTTCGAGAAAGGCCCACACCCCAAGTCATGCGCATAATCTTCATGGGAACGCCCGAATTTGCCGTGCCGGCATTGGAAGCGCTGCACCATGCAGCGCATGAGCTGGTCTGCGTCTATACCCAGCCGCCGCGCCCGGCGGGCCGGGGCAAGAAATTGCAGCCCTCGCCGGTGCAGAAGGTGGCTGAACGTTTGGGGATCGAGGTGCGCTGTCCAGCCTCGCTGAGGAGCCCCGAGACGCAAGCAGAATTCGCCGCGCTCGATGCAGATGTGGCGGTGGTTGCGGCCTATGGGCTGATCCTGCCGCAGCCGGTGCTGGATGCGCCCAGGCATGGCTGCCTCAACATCCACGCCTCGATCCTGCCGCGCTGGCGCGGCGCGGCGCCGATCCACCGCGCGGTGATGGCGGGTGATCCCGTAACCGGCGTCACCATCATGCAGATGGAGGCCGGGCTGGACACCGGGCCGATGCTGGCCGCCGCGCGCACGCCGATCGATGCCAAAACCACCGGCGAGCTGACCGGGGAACTGGCCGAGCTCGGCGCGCAATTGATAGTTGGCACCTTGCGCGACCTAGCGATCCACAAGCCGGTGGCGCAGGACGAGGCCGAGGCGACCTATGCGCCCAAGATCGACAAGGCGGAAAGCCGGATCGACTGGGGAAAGAGCGCCGAGGAAACCGAACGGCTCGCGCGCGGGCTAGCGCCCTTCCCCGGCGCGTGGTTCGATCTGGAAGGCGAGCGGGTAAAGCTGCTGCGCGCCGAGATCACCGAAGGCTCGGGCAGGCCTGGCGAAGTTCTGGACAACGATCTTGCTATCGCCTGCGGTGCCAATGATTCGCGCGGCGCCATACGCCCGTTGCGGCTCCAGCGCGCGGGCAAGCCGGCGATGGATCGGGCGGACTTTCTGCGCGGGCGGGCGGTGGCCAAGGGCACGATCCTGCCGTGACTCTATCCTCATCCCGTCATCCCAGCGAAAGCTGGGATCTGGTTCGGCCATGCGCCCGATCGATGGAGATTCCAGCTTCCGCTGGAATGACGCAGTAGAATGACCCGTTTCGCGCTCACGCTCGAGTTCGACGGCACGCCCTTCATGGGGCTGCAACGCCAAAGCCACGGGCCGAGCGTGCAGCAGGCGGTGGAAGAGGCCGCATTTGCAGTGACCGGCGAGCAGGTGCGGCTGCACAGCGCGGGGCGCACCGACACCGGCGTTCATGCGCTGGCGATGCGCAGCCATCTGGACATCGAAAAGCCGATCGAGCCGTTCCGCCTTATGGAGGCGCTCAATGCGCATCTTCGGCCTGATCCGATCGCCGTGACGCATTGCGAGGTGGTGCCGGACGATTGGCACGCGCGCTTTTCCTGTATCGGGCGGCGTTACGTCTATCGTATCGTCAACCGCCGCGCACCGCTGACAATAGAACTCAATCGCGCCTGGCAAGTCCCGCAGGAACTTGACGAGAAGGCGATGCACCGCGCGGCACAAGCGCTGGTGGGGCAGCACGATTTCACTACCTTTCGATCGGTCCACTGCCAGGCCGAAAGCCCGATCAAGACGCTTGACCGGCTCGATGTCGAGCGCGTCAGAACAGTTTGGGGCGAAGAAATTCGCATCCACGCCGCCGCGCGCAGTTTCCTGCATCACCAGGTGCGCAGCATGGTCGGCTGTCTCGCCATGGTGGGCATGGGCCGGTGGCGAGAGGAACAGGTCGCCGCAGCGCTGGCCGCGCGCGACCGGCAGCAACTGGGCCTCAACGCCCCGCCGCAAGGGCTCTATTTCGTTGAGGCGGTTTATCATGGTTGACCTTTGACCTCGTCATTGCGAGGAGCCTCGGCAGAGGCGACGCGGCAATCCATCTTCCGACGCCTGATCCGGACTCCATGCCGGTTGATGGATCGCTTCGCTGCCGCTCGCGATGACGAAGGGAACAATGACATGACAACCGGCAAACAGCTTTTCACCACGCTCGAAGCTGACGGCACGCTTACCGTCGCGATCGAGGAGGTCAGTTTTCCAGATCCCACTGGAAATCAGGTGCTGGTGAAGATGGAAGCGGCACCGATCAATCCTTCCGATCTTGCGATCCTGACTGGAGCGGCCGATCTCGAGAACGCAGAATATTCGCCCGGCAAGTATGTCGCCACCATGCCCGAACCTTTCAACACCGGTTCCAAGGCGCGCCACGGGCAGAAGCTGCCCGCAGGCAATGAGGGTGCCGGCACGGTGGTTGCCGCGGGTGACAGCGATATGGCCAAGGCGCTGATGGGCCAGCGCGTCGCCTGCGTGCCGGGCAATGCCTATAGCCAGTATTGCATTGCCGATGCCGCGATGTGTCTGCCGCTGGGCGATCATTCTTGCGAGGACGGGGCCAGTGCCTTCGTCAACCCGATGACGGCGCTGGGCTTTGCCGAAAATGCCAAGATGGATGGCCAGCAGGCGATCGTGCACACTGCCGCCGCCTCCAACCTTGGCCAGATGCTGATCAAGATCTGCCAGGAAGACGGGATCGAGCTGGTCAACATCGTGCGCAAGGCGGAGCATGTCGACATGCTCAAGGGACTTGGCGCGAAGCATGTCGTGAATTCATCTGACGATGATTTCATGGCGCAGCTGCGCAATGCGATCGATGCGACCAATGCCTTCTACGGTTTCGATCCGATCGGCGGCGGGCAAGCAGTCGACAATGTGTTCAAGGCGATGGAGCAGGTCGCGGTCGGCAAGATGACCGAATACAGCCGCTATGGTTCGAACCAGCCCAAGCGGATGTTCATCTATGGCAGGCTCGATATGGGGCCGACGATCCTGACGCCCAGCTATGGCTTTGGCTGGACGCTGTCGGGCTGGCTGCTCACGCCCTTCCTCGCCAATGCGGGCATGGAAACCGTGCTGCGGATGCGCCAGCGGGTGCTCGAAAATCTCACCACCACCTTTGCCAGCAGCTACAAGCGCAAGGTCAATCTGGAACAGATGCTGACAAAGGATGCAGTGATCGATTATCGCGCGATGAAGACGGGCGAAAAATACCTCGTCACGCCCTGGAGTTGATTGTCACCGGTTGTCAAACGCTGCCTGGATCGCGCCGGGATCGGTGATCCCGTTCGCGATCAGCAATTGCAGCAGTATCCGCGCCTTTTGCGGGTTGAGCGCCCGCGCAGCCACAAAGCCATTGGCGTCATCTTCCGGCTCGCGATCGACCAGCCCCTCATCGGCGCGGCTTGCCCGCACCACGGCCAGGCCGTTCTGGCGCAAGCGGACAAGCGCTTGTCGAACGATGTCGGGCATGTTCCCTTCGCCCAGGCCGGCAATCACGATCCCGCGCGTTTCCGGGCCGGTGATGCAAGCCAGCGCGCCCGGCTCCATCCCGGCATAGGCATAGAGGATCGGAACCTGAGGTAGCGCGTCCTCCCAGCCCAATTGCGCCGCCGCATCGCTGCGCCACGGCGCGCCGAACCAGTCGAGCGTGGCAGGGGTGACCAGCGCAACCGATTCGCGCGGGAAGCCGCGGAACGCATCGGTGCCGCGCGTGCGCACCTTGCGCACGTCGCGTGCGCCAAACACGCGGTCGCCCATGACCACCAGAACGCCGCGCCCGGCGGCCTCCGTGTCGCTCGCCACGCGTACCGCGTTGGCGAAGTTCCTCAGTCCGTCATAGCCTACCGCATCGGCGGGCCGCATCGCGCCCACCACAACCACCGGCTTGCTTGCGGGCAGCGTCAGGTCGAGCAGGAAGGCGGTTTCTTCCAGCGTATCGGTGCCGTGGGTCACGATCACCCCGTCGCAGGAATCATCCGTCAGTGCGCCCATGATCGCGGGATGGAGTTCGTTCCACACCGCCGGGCCGATATTTGCCGAATCGACATTGGCGATCTGGCGGCCTGACAATTCGGCTTCCAGGCCCAGCCCGCCGACGCGGTCGAGATAGTCATCGATCCCGATCTGGCCCGCTCGGTAATCACTGGCGATGGCCGAGCCGGCAATGCCCGCAATCGTGCCGCCGGTGGCGAATACTTTGACGTGTTTGTTCATATCGACGCTCGCCTAGCGCCGCGCAAGACCAATCGGCAATTGATTTTAGGAAATTCGGCGCTAGATAGCGCCATTCCGCACATCGGAGCGGGCGATTAGCTCAGTTGGTAGAGCATCTCGTTTACACCGAGAGGGTCGGCAGTTCGAGCCTGTCATCGCCCACCACGCAAACCCGCGAAAGACCGCGGTTTTCCGCCACAAGACGTCATATCAGCGCATGCTGCCAGGATGCGCCGCGGAGGCTGTGTATACACCGTATATACAGCGCCCTTTAGCGAATCGTGGCCGGAAACAGGGTCAGAGGCAAATTTCGTGTGCCGATTTCCGCTCTGCGCCCCAATTCCAGACGCTAGGGACACTTCTGAGATCGCCTGAGGGCAGACTGGCCGCTATGCAACGTTAGTGCAGCGATTCCATGTCCAGGCATGGCTCAACCGCCACCCCAGGTTTCGCGCTGAGTGAAGGACATCTCTCGATCAACGCATTTGACGCTGGGCATGACCGCTTTGTCAGCGTTGATCGACGTCAATGCGGCAGTCTGGTAAGTTCGCCAATGCGGTAACGTCTCAAGTACCGGTAGGATATTAATCATGAACCGCAGGACGATGTTGGCAGGTGCCAGCGCGACCGTGGCTGTTGGCACGGGTCTTTATCTGGCTGGACGTGGGCCCGATTATGCCAAGGTGGTGGCCCCGATCCGTGCCGAAATGGCGGCGCGGAACAATGCCGACATGCATTATCTGGTGCATCATGCGGTGCTCGCAGCCAACAGCCACAACACCCAGCCTTGGCGGTTTCTGACGGGTGAGCGGTATATCGAGATTATTCCAGACAAGACGCGGGCAACACCGGTAGTCGATCCCGACGACCATCATCTTTTCGCAAGCCTTGGCTGCGCGCTTGAAAATCTGTCGCTCGCCGCAGCCGCAGCAGGCGCGCAGGCCGAAGCCAGCTTCGTCAGCGAATCCGCCGGACTGCGGATTGATCTTGAATCGAGGGAGGCACTCGTCGATCCACGCTACGCCGCGATCCGCCGCCGCCAATGCACGCGCGCCAATTTCGATGGTCGCCGGGTCGATCCAGCCACATTGGCGCAGCTGGACAAGGCCGCCGCTGTCCCCGGCTGCAGTGTGCAGCTGGTGACCGACAAGGCAGCGATGGACAAGATCCTTGGCCTCATTGTCGCCGCCAATACCGCCCAAATCGAGGATCCAGCGTTCGTCACCGAGCTGAAATCATGGATCCGCTTCAACGCGGCAAGCGCGGCGGCGACCGGCGACGGCCTGTATGCGGCCTGTTCGGGCAACCCGACATTGCCAGGCTGGCTCGGCAACATGCTGCTACCCTATGTGCTTACTGCGGAGAGCGAGAATGCGAAATGCATCAGCCAGGTACGCTCTTCGGCCGGCCTGGCAATCTTTGTCTCCGACAGCGACGACCCGGAACACTGGGTACAGGCCGGGCGTAGTTACCAGCGTTTTGCCCTAGAGGCGACATTGTTGGGACTGAAGCACGCCTTCCTCAACCAACCCGTCGAGGTTGTGCGTTTTCGCCCGCAACTGGCTGCATTGCTTGGCATCAGCGGACAACGACCCGATTTGATTGTGCGGTTCGGCTACGGCCCTGATATGCCCTTTTCGATGCGGCGACCCGTTGCCGCGGTGATGACGCAGGCAAGCGAATGATATGCTTTGGTTGATCCAATTTGTATTGCCGCTGGCACTGTTGTTGTTGCTGGCCTTGCGCCCAGCGCGACACTCGGTGACACGAACGTGCCAGATTGCAGGGACCGCCGCGATCCTGTTGGCACTGCACCTCGCCGGTTTCTGGATCATTCCCCCTTGGTGGACGCCCTGGGTCTATTGGGCCCTATTCGCTCTGGCGCTTTGGCGCGGTTGGGGGACTACCAATCGCACCGGTTTTAACGCCGCAGATGCCGCCATTGCGCTGTTCTGGGCGATGGTGCTTGGTGCAGGCGGATGGCTCGCGCTTGACGCCTATAGGGGGCGAACTCCGCCTACCGGCGAGATGGTCGAGCTCGCCTTGCCGTTGCCTCGAGGCCACTATCTGGTCGCAAGCGGCGGTTCGCGCGAGATGGTGAACGCACATATACGCACCTTGCCGCGCAGCACCGCGGGGCAGCGAAATTATTGGGGGCAAAGCTATGGCATCGATATCATTGCCATCGATCGCTGGGGTTTCCCGGCGAACGGCGACACGACGATCCTGAGCCCATGTAACGGGCGTGTGGTACGTGCCGAAAAGGAGTTCGCTGATGGCCGCCCCGTGCATCTGGATAGTCCCACCGCACGCGCGGGCAACCATGCGCTGATCCGCTGCGGAGGCTTTGACATATTGCTCGCACATTTCCGGCAAGGCAGCCTGAAGTTCAAGGCGGGCGACGAAGTACGGACCGGGCAGCCGCTGGCTCTCCTCGGCAATAGCGGCGCGTCGGATATGCCGCACCTTCACATTCACGCCCAGCGCCCCGGGACCGACGCAGCGCCCTTTTCGGGGCAGCCGGTGCCCATCAGGATTGATGGGCGCTATCTGGTGCGGGGTGACAGGCCGTGAAGCGGGCACTTGCAGCGGGCGCTCTCTATGCGGTTGCGCTTTTCGCGCTCGGCTTTTTGCTCGGCACATTGCGGGTCATGCTGGTGGTACCGATGCTCGGTGAGTTCGCAGCAACACTGATAGAGCTGCCGTTGATGCTGACTGCCGCTTATCTAATGTGCCGCTGGATTGTGCGGCGTTGGCGGGTGGCAGAGCGCGCAAGCACTCGTGCGGCAATGGCGCTCAGCTTTCTGCTCCTAATGCTGTTGTTCGAAGCGGTGTTGGGGCTGACCCTAATGGGCCGGACCGCGACCGAACAAGCTGCTGCTTTTGCCACTCCGTCCGGGCTTGCAGGGCTGGCAGCACAGACTATTTCGGCGCTCTTTGTTTTCCTCGTCGACCGGTCCGACCGGCGATGATTAATCTGGCCCGACGACAATGGCTATTGGGAGCCGGAGCGGTGGCCTTGTTGGGCGGCGGCTATGCCTGGACGCAATACCGGCAGGCCCTGTCCGCAGCCGAACGGCGGATCGCGGGAAAGAGTATGGTCGTCTCCGCACCATCCGGCCCGATCGAATATGCCGTCGCGGGGGACGGTCCGCCATTGCTCATGATTCACGGCACTGGCGGCGGGTTCGATCAGGGGCTGCTGTTTGCTGGCGCGTTGATGCGGCGTGGATACCGGATCGCTGCGCCCTCACGCTTCGGCTATCTGCGAAGCGGCTTTCCCGCCGACACATCGTTTGCCAACCAGGCCGATAGCTTTGCCCATCTTCTCGATCATCTCGGTATCGAACGATTGCCAGTGATCGGCGGATCGGCGGGGGCTTTGTCCGCAAGTGCTTTTGCGCTGCGCCATCCGGCGCGCTGTTCGGCGCTCGTACTGCTGGTGCCAGCCTGCAATGTCGACGGGCGCGATCCGGTGACGATGGGCGCGGCGCAGGAAAAGGCAGTGCGCGCGCTTCTCGCTTCCGACTTTCTCTATTGGTCCTTGCTGCATACTGCGCCCGAAACACTGATTGGCAATTTGCTGGCGACCGATCCTGCTTTGCTGCACAGAGTCGATGCCAGCGAACGCGCCCGCGCCTTTGCGATCCTGTCGACCATGATGCCGATAGCTGCACGGGCGAAGGGTATGCTCAACGATGCGTATCAGGCGGGGCATCCGGCGGAGCTGGATTTTGCCAAGATCGAACCGCCGGTCCTTTTGATCTCAGCCGAGGACGACCGTTTTGGCACAGCCGCCACCGCGCGCAGGATCGCGACGATTGTCCCGAAGGCTGAAATCACCATCCTGCCCGATGGCGGGCATATCTGGCTGGGCCATGACGTGGCGGTAGCTGAACGGATCGACCGATTCCTCGTCGCTAAGCGTACCTGAACCCGGTCGTCTCGCGAACAGCGTGAGAATCTTTTCGGCTGGTACATCGAGGCCCACCATGCGCCGCTGGGAACCTCAGAACAGGCGGGCAGCAAGCGGCCCAATGGCTGTCGCGGGAAATTTCTATACCATGTTACGCGGCGTTAGGAGGCGATCAAGGGTATCGGCATCAACCAATTCAAGTTCGAGCGCGGCTTTTCTCAGTGTCTGCCCGTTCTTCAGCGCGTGCTTCGCGATTGTCGCGGCGTTGTCGTAGCCGATTTCGGGCACCAGAGCGGTGACTAGCATTAGGGAGCGCTCGACCAGTTCGGCGATCCGCTCCTCGTTTGCCTCAATTCCCTCAATGCAACGGTGCGCGAAGCTATCCATCCCGACAGCGAGCAGCTCGATAGAATTCAGTACGTTCGAACCGATCAGCGGCATGAAGGTGTTCAATTCGAATTGTCCCTGCATTCCGCCTACCGTGGTTGCCTGGTGGTTCCCGATTACCTGCGCGGCGACCATCGTCAGCATCTCCACTTGCGTCGGATTGACCTTGCCCGGCATGATCGAACTGCCTGGTTCGTTTGCTGGTAGCGATAATTCACCCAGCCCCGCGCGCGGACCAGAGGCGAGCAAACGTATGTCATTGGCAATCTTGTTCAACGCGACGGCGAGGGTGTTTAGCGCGCCCGAGAAGGAGACCAGCCCGTCCTTGGCGGCGAGTTGCTCGAAAGCGTTGCCGGCCGGCCGGAATTGCTCGCCGGT
Organism: Altererythrobacter chaiwopuensis; assembly: GCF_054957755.1. Taxonomy (NCBI): domain Bacteria; kingdom Pseudomonadati; phylum Pseudomonadota; class Alphaproteobacteria; order Sphingomonadales; family Erythrobacteraceae; genus Altererythrobacter; species Altererythrobacter chaiwopuensis. The sequence goes on along the minus strand of NZ_JBTXJG010000001.1, from coordinate 1,297,310 downwards.
GATCTTGGACAGCTCCGCTACCATATCATCTCGCCAGTCCTTGGGCGCGTTCAGCCCGGTGCCAACCGCCGTGCCGCCAATTGCAAGGACCATTAGGTCACGCTCTAACGAATCCTCGAGCCGCTCCTTGCAGCTTGCGATCTGCGCCGCATAGCCGGAAAATTCCTGTCCTAGCGTTAGCGGCGTCGCATCCTGCGTATGAGTCCGTCCGATCTTGACGATGTCAGCGAAAGCGTGCGCCTTACTGACGAGTGCCGAATTTAGCTTATCGATCGCGGGCAACAGCAGCTGGCGCGTTCTCAGCACCGCCGCGATGTGAAGCGCCGTTGGAAAACTGTCATTCGAGCTTTGCGACTTGTTCACGTGGTCGTTGGGATGGACCGGGTTCTTGCCCCCGCGGGTGCCGGCCAGACTCTCGTTGGCGATACCTGCGATCACCTCGTTTACGTTCATGTTGGTCTGCGTGCCGCTGCCAGTCTGGAAGATGGTGAGCGGGAACTGGTCGTCATAATGGCCAACACGAACCGCCTTCGCCGCGCTCTCGATCGCATCAGCTAGCTTCGCATCAAGGCCGTGCTTTCGATTAATCCGTGCCGCAGCCTGTTTAACCGCCGCTTGGGCGTAAACGATAGAGATCGGCATACGCTGATGTGAGGGAAAGGGAAAATTTTGAATGCTGCGCTGGGTCTGAGCGCCCCAATAGGCGGCAACCGGAACTTCTATTGTTCCGATGGAATCGATCTCGGTGCGCGTGTCGCTCATGGGCCTAACTAGAAATGCTTTCAGGGTCTGATGGGATACAGGTCGCCTAAGAGTTTTGAAAGAAGCTTGCCGCTTATGCAAGCGCGGGCCGCGCCTCAGCGGCTGCTTCACTTGGCTCGCCATCGAAAGGCGGACAGTCCGAACCTGGGTGGAAAGCGGACGTGAAGATCGTAGGACCGAAGCTCGGCCGACTTGCCTTGCCCTGAGTATCAAGAGAGAGGCGCCGGAAAGCAGCCATGGCGATCCAGCACCTCGTCCTATCACTGCGTTGCAGTTCAGTAGGCGGTTCTTCTGTCCTTATTCAGTCATGGCCGTCGCCATATCTTGTGCAGCGACCAGAGCATTCCCACTGGCAGAAAGATCGCCGGCCGGGATGAAATGCTGGGTATCGCCATCTGAGACCAGCACCCGCTCGACTTCACCGCGATTGTTCGCAACGATCTGTTTGACCTGACCCATCGGCACGCCTTCAGGTGAAACAACCGCCATGCCCGGAGAGATCGCGGTCATGCCCTGTGCAGCGCCAGCAACAGAGCCGGCAACGGCAAGTGGGGTGGACATGAAGCTGGCGGTAGTCTCGCCGTCACCCGAGCCTTCGCCTGTAACCGAAGCGGTAGGCAGTGCAGGAGCTGTAGGCAGACGTCCTGGAACTGAAGAAGCAAGCTGGGCTGCGCCTGCCGCCTGTCCTTCCGTGGTTGTCACGAACGAGCTCACCGTGTCGGCTCCGATCAACTGTGCCGAAGCAGCGCCGTTGCCCGAAGCATTGCCATTACCTGTAGTGCTCGCCGCAAACGGAGCAATTGGAGTGTTCGGGATGGGGTTGGTGACCAGGCTCGCCGATCCCTGCCCTTCACCCGAACCTTCGCCATTGGCCGAAGCGCCCAACATGGGCACGCTGCCCGGCTGCGCGGGAACCGCATTGCGCGCCTGATCGACCATTGGCGAGACCAGGGTGCGTGCGTTTCCGGCGGTGTCGCGGGCGCGGCCCACGGCATTACCAGCGGCCGAGCCGAGCGCATCGGTGCCAATCAGCTGTGCTTGCGCTTCGCCATTGCCAGCGGCGTTGCCGGTGCCGCCGGCCGAACCGGCGATCGCGCCGATCGGGGTTTCGGCAAGTTGTGCTACGCTGGCGGCTCCATTAACGTTGGCGCTGCGCCGCGCTTCGACCCGGCCAGAGCGGCGATCAACCGACTGGCTGCCTTCGGTGGCAGCATCACCGCTCGCCGCACCGCGAGTGGTGCTTCGCAACGTGTCGGTGGTGCGAGAGATTGTGCTGTTCAGATCAAGCGCCGAGCCAAGCCCACCGGTGAGACTACCACTACCAAGCAGCTGGGCATGCGCCGGTGTGGTAAAAAGGGTAAGTGCCGTGGCGGCAATCAGAAGCTTTTTCATGACTGAGTATCCTTTCCTTTTCAGCGAGCAGAGTTGCTGCCCGCTCAACAAGGAAACGGATCGTCGCGGAGGTTTAATTCATCGATCGGCGAAAAAATTCAGCGGGGGCGGCAGGAATCGCAAACGAGCCCTCGGCCGTAGCTCGCGTCCGGCCCTGGTTTGCCGAGATCCTTCGCCTCGCGATCGAGTTGCCTGCGCCAGTTGTTGCCCCCGTCGAGCGCGGCGGCCAGCCGGGCGGCAACGAGGGGGCTGGCGAAGGAGGTGCCGCGCAGCGAAACCTTCTTGCCGGTCGCATTGGGCCCGCGAAGGTCTGCGCCGGGTGCGGCATAATCAAGATGCAGCGCGCGACCGGCCTCGATCAACGGGCGATTGCGCCCGTCAACCGCGGTCACGGCAACAACGTCTTCATAAGAAGCGGGATAGGCAGGCGGCGCTGCCGGCCCGTCATTTCCGACTGCCGCCACCACCACTACGCCTTTGGCTTGTGCGCTGGCGACGGCGCGCTCCACCACAGCGTTGGGCGGGCCCACCAGGCTGACATTGACCACTTTGCTGCCCTGCATAACCAGCCAGCCAAACGCTCGCGCGATTGCCAGCGCATTGCCGCCAGCGGGATCAGCACCATATACATCGGCCACCCTGATGTTCCTTGCGCCCACGTGGTCGAGCAGTGATACCACCGCACTGCCATGATTGCTGGGCATCGGGGCCCCTTCGGCAAAGCCGCGCGTCGCGAGCACTTTCTGGGCTGGTCCCACCCCACCATCGATCACGCCAACTGGCGCTGCAATCGGGCCTGCAGCCGCTTGCACCATCGCCGACAGCGGCGCGGCGCCTGCGCCGCTCGCGAAGTAAAGATTGTCCGCGCTGATCGTCACACCGGGCATAAGTGTAACTAATTCGGCCTCGGCATCGGCCAGCTTGCGCCCATCAGGCAGCGCCAATCGTATCACCGCCAGATCGAGCCCTTCGATCTGTTCCGAATCCAGCATACGGTAGCCGACACGTGTGGCGGCCTCAATCGCCGCTTGGTTGGCATCCAACACCAGGATCTCGCCGCGCCGCGCAGGCTCGCCCTGCGCGTCGAGCTCGATCTTATCGCGATTGCGGCGCACCAAACGGTCGATACGTGCGTTGCGCAGATCGAGAAGACGCTGCGCTTCGCGAGCAATACCTCGTCCTACTTCCTGAACCGGATCAAGCACTTGACCAGTCACCGGATCGAGCACAGTCCCGGCCTGTGGTATCCGCACCTGTGGCAATCCCAGCTGTGCGGTTACCGGCGCCGCCAACAGGCCCAGGCCAATCGAAATCAGGAAAATCCGCAAGCGCATGTGGCACCTCTTCATCAATTTGTATTAAGCATGGATGAAACGGGCATGGCCATCCGTTTAATCCATGGAAGGCAAAGGCACTGAGCACCTCGTTCGAGCAAAACGTGTTGGCACTCCTGCCCCGATTGCGACGCTTCGCGATCGGGCTGGCGGGTCATCCTGCCGATGGTGACGACCTTTGCCAGATGACAATCGAGCGCGCGCTCGCCCGCCGCGACCAGTGGCAGGAGGGAACGCGCCTCGACAGCTGGATGTATCGGATCATGCGCAATATCTGGATCGATGAAAACAGGGCCCGCAAACGACGATCCGAGACATTTTTCCAAGAAGAAGCGGGGCTGGCTGTTGGCGGTGACGGTGGACAGGAAGCAATGGTGGCTCTGGGCGATGTTGATCGCGCCATGGCGCAATTGCCCCATGAACAGCGCGAGGCAGTGCTGCTGGTGATGGTTGAAGGCTATTCTTACAAGGAAGCCGCCGAAGTGGTCGGCTGCCCGGTCGGGACGCTCAATTCGCGGCTGGTGCGCGGGCGCGACGCGCTGATGAAACTGCTGGGAGACGAGTCATGAGTGTGACGCCGGAAGAACTCGCGGCCTTTGCCGATGGCGAGCTGTCGGGCGCGGACGAAGCCCGCGTTGCCGCCGCGGTCGCTGCCGATCCTGCGCTGGCGCGGCAGGCGGTGGCGCACCGCGCACTCAAGGCGAGGCTGGCAGGCCATTTTACCCCGATCCTCGATCAGCCGGTGCCCGACCGCCTGACGAAATTGCTGGCCAGCGAGAGCGACGACGGCGGAAAGGGACAAGTGGTCGAGTTCGCTGCGGCGCGTGACCGGCGCGAGGCGCGCAGCCGTCTGCCTGGCTGGGCCTGGGCCGGCGGTGCGTTGGCAGCCTCACTGGTTGCCGCACTGGTCTTCACCGTCGCCGGTCCGAACCACCCGAACTATGCCGAACCGCAACTCGCCGGCATGCTCGACAGCCAGCTGACCTCTAAGCAGCCGGCCAGTGCCGAAACCCGGATCCTGCTGAGCTTCCGCAACCAGGATGGCGAATACTGCCGCGCCTATTCGGCCGATGGCGGTGGCGGGATCGCCTGCCGCGACCAGCAGGGCTGGCGCGTCGAAACTCGCGGCGCTGCCTCGGGCGGGCAGCAGAACGATTACCGCATGGCTGGGAGCGAAGCCGAACTGCTCGCCGCCGCGCAGGACATGGCGCGCGGACCGGCGCTTTCGGCGGACGAGGAACAGGCTGCCAGTTCCGCTGGCTGGCGCGACTGAGCTCACGCCAGACGCTAGCGATCAGGCAACCACATTCAAATGCCGACCGCCCAAAGAGAAGGGCCGGCGCATGGCCGACCCTTCGGAGCGAACGGGCGTGGCGAGAGGAGGGTCAAGGGGTCATGCCCGCTCGCCCCAAGGTCAGTTGGCTACCGTGACGGTGCCCTGGCGATAGCCCTTCTTCGCCATAATTTTGATGTAATCGAAGCGCTCCTTGCGCAGTTCGACGCCGTATTCTTCCCAAGCTTCGCGCTGGTCCTCGATGTCAGATGCCTTTCGAAGATCGCGTGAAAGTTCTTTCTGCGCTTCAATCACGTCGATCCGGTAATCGAACCAGTGACGGTTCTGGATACCGGCGATCGGGCTTGTAATGATCAGCTTTTCCTCTTCGCGGGCGAACGCCTCTTCATGGAGTATTGGCAGCGCCGCCTGCGCTGCAGCCCCGATGGTCAGGGCAACAAAGGCGGTGAGCTTCGCGACAGTCTTCATCATCGTTCTCCTGTTTGTCCCGGCGTGATCGTGCCGGTCACAGGAGAAACGAAGCGGCCTCGCGGTTTAATCCGTCGCCAGCAATTATTTGAATTTTTGCTGATGGTCGAAAGCAAGCTCACGCATTACCCGGCCCGGGTGAGGAAGCAACAAGGTGCAGGCTCAAAACCTGGTTGCACTGGTTTAACATTCGGCGGCTCCTCGCGCCCATCGGCAACGTCCCGCCTGCCGAAGCCCAAGAGCGCTATTACGCCATGCTAGACGAACCCCCCATAGCTGCGTAACTTAATCCAAATGGCCTCCAGCAATCCCGGGATGGTTCAGTTGATGGCTATACCATGCTCCTCCCAGGTATATTCTACAATAGGAGCAGCAGGAGACCGATGATGGCCGAAGCAACTTTGGGAACCTGCCGGGTTTCATTGCAGGCGCCATCGGGAGCTTCCTTTACGGCTGGTATGCGGCAGTTCTGCTGGTTCCGCTGCACCGCTTCTTCAGCTCCAGATGAGTGAATAGCGCGCAATCGACTCAACACTGATCCGCTGGGGATTGGGAATGGAGGGACACTATGAGTATGTCAGAGAGGCCTTCACTCAGATTTCTTGGCGCGACGGGAACCGTAACGGGTTCACGTTACCTGATCGAGGCCGACGGGCGGCGCATTCTGGTCGATTGCGGCCTTTTCCAGGGCTACAAGCAACTCAGGGAACGCAACTGGAAGCCGTTTCCGGTTCCCCCGAAATCTATCGACAGCGTGCTGCTCACGCATGCTCACCTCGATCATTCCGGCTATTTGCCGGCGCTGGTCAGGAACGGCTTTCGCGGCAAGATTTACGGTACTCCGGCGACATTCGAACTGTGCGGTTTGCTGCTGCCCGACAGCGGACACCTGCAGGAAGAGGAAGCGCGCTATGCCCAGCGCAAGGGTTATTCACGCCACGCCATCCCCAAGCCGCTCTACACGAAGGAGGATGCCGTGGCCGCGCTCGGACATTTCCAGCAGGTCGCATTCGATAGCAACCTCGACCTTGGCGGCGGCATTTCGGCACGCTTCATTCCTGCTGGGCACCTGCTGGGAGCGGCGCAGATTCGTCTGTCCGTGAAAGGGCGAACGGTGCATTTCAGCGGCGATGTCGGCCGCGATTCCGATCCATTGATGCGCGGGCCACAGCCATTCACTGGCGCCGACATTCTCGTGTGCGAATCCACTTACGGAAACCGGGTTCATCCGCGCGGCGATGCCGAAGCCGAGCTGGCGGAGGTCATCAACCGAGTGGCCCGTCGCGGCGGCGTGATCGTGATCCCCGCTTTCGCGGTAGGCCGAATCCAGGGCCTGATGCTGCAAATCGCCCGGCTGCGCGAGCGAGGCAAAATTCCCTACATCCCTGTCTATCTCAACTCTCCGATGGGCACGGACGCCACTCAAACCTATCACGACCATCACGACGAGCACCATGTCAGCCGCGAAGACTGCATGGCGATGTTCAATCTGGCGGAACGGGTGCGAACGGTCGAGGAATCGAAGGAACTCAATCGCCGCCATGGCCCGATGATCATCGTTTCAGCAAGCGGCATGCTTGCCGGCGGCCGCGTGATGCATCACGTTGCCAGCTTCGGACCGGATCCGAAAAACGCTATCGTGCTCAGCGGCTTTCAGGCGGGCGGTACACGCGGCGCGCTGCTGGCGAGGGGTGAGCGGCACTTGCGGCTGTTTGGCCGCGACGTCGAAATCCTGGCCGAGGTGGTTCAGCTCGAGGGCATGTCAGGCCATGCCGATGCCAATGAACTGATCGCCTGGATGGGTGAGGCAAAGCCTCCCGAAATGACATATATCACTCACGGCGAGCCCGACAGCGCCGACGCGTTGCGATTCCGCATCGACCATGAACTCGGTTGGCATGTCCGTGTGCCCGAACATCTCGAACGGATCAGCCTGGAGCGGCCGATTTGACCGGCAATTTTCATACGCTTCCCGTCGTGCGTGCCGGTATCGACACCTACCGGCAACCGGTTGTTTACATGCGCGAAGATTGTCACCTGTGCCGGGCGGAGGGCTTTTCAGTACTCACGCAGGTCGCGATCTCCATCGGGAACCGCTCGATCATTGCGGCTCTTAACGTGGTAACCGGGGCGGACTGGTTGCCGCCCGAAACCGCCGCGCTCAGCGATGCCGCGTGGAATCTGCTGGGCGCCAGCACTGGCGAAATCGCAATGTTCGCGCACCCTGAGCCACCGGCGTCCGCCTCGGCCATCCGGACCAAGGTCTATGGCGGGCGGATCGATGACGAGGCGTGCCGCACGATCGTTGGCGATATCGTCGCTCGCCGCCTGTCCGACCTCGACCTGGCCGCCTTCATTACCGCATGCGCCGGGGACCGCCTCGACCTCGCCGAAACGATTGCATTGACCCGGGCCATGCAAGGGGCCGGCAAGACGATCGACTGGGGCCAGGGTCTGGTGCTCGACAAGCACTGCGTCGGCGGGCTGCCGGGCAACCGCACCACGCCGATTGTCGTGGCGATTGTTGCCGCCGCCGGATACCGGATACCGAAGACATCGAGCCGTGCGATCACCTCGCCTGCCGGCACCGCCGATACGATGGAGGTGCTGGCGCCGGTCGCGCTCGACATCGCGGCCATGCGCCGCGTCGTCGAAAGCGAAGGCGGCTGCATCGTTTGGGGTGGCGGCCTCGATCTGAGCCCCGCCGACGATCTCCTGATCCGGGTCGAGCGGCCGCTCGATTTCGACAGCGACGGGCAACTTGTCGCGAGCATTCTTTCGAAGAAGGCTGCCGCCGGATCGAGCCATGTGCTGATCGACATGCCGGTCGGTCCGACCGCTAAGGTGCGAAACAAGGAAGCCGCGAAGGCGCTATCCGACCGGCTGCTGGCCGTGAGCGAGGCCGTGGGTATTGGCCTGCGCGTTGCTGTCAGCGACGGATCGGCCCCGGTGGGGCGCGGCATCGGCCCCGCGCTCGAGGCGCAGGACGTGCTCGCCGTGCTGCGGCGGGATTTCGATGCGCCAGTCGACCTGCGCGAACGGGCGCTCGATCTCGCTGGCGCGGTGCTCAACCTTGCGCAGGCCAACCACGGCCATGGCCGCGACATAGCGCGTGAAATCCTTGAGAGCGGCGCGGCGGAGGCAAAGTTTCTGGCGATCTGCGAGGCTCAAGGCGGTTTTCGGGAGCCGAAGATTGCGCCGCATCATGCGTTCGAGGTCGCTGCGGTGGGTGGAAGGATCACAGCGATCGATAACCGGCGCATTGCGAAAATCGCAAAGCTGGCCGGTGCGCCCGGACGCAAAGGTGCCGGCGTGCTCCTGTTTGCAAAACCTGGCGACAGAATCGAAACCGGCCAGCCGTTGTACGAGATCTATGCGGAAACCCGGGGCGAACTTTCCTGGGCGCAGGATTATGCCCGGTCCGGCGCTTCACCGTTCCAAATCGGCGACACGCCATGATCCGAATTCTGGCATTTCCCGAGTTACTCCCCTTGGCCGAGCGCATTGCAGCGCCGTCAGGTGGGCGAGCTCAGCCAATCGATATTCATCGCTTTCCCGATGGCGAAAGTCTGGTCACGCTGCCCGACGGCATGGCCGGGCAGGATGTCGCCATACTCGCCACGCTGAACAATCCCGATCCACTGGCGCTGCCGCTGCGATTTGCTGCGGAGACTGCAAAGGAACTGGGCGCGCGCAGCGTCGGGCTGATCGCGCCCTACCTCGCCTATATGCGGCAGGACCGGCGCTTTTCACCGGGGCAGGCGGTCAGCGCGCCGCTGTTCGCCCGTTTCCTTGAGGAAAGCTTCGACTGGCTGGTGACGGCGGACCCGCACCTGCACCGGATCCATTCCCTGAGCGATCTGTTCCGGATTCCGGCGCATCGAATTGAAACTGCACCTCTGCTAGCCGAATGGATCGCCGCCAATGTGCCAGATGCCGTGCTGCTCGGCCCGGACAGCGAGAGCCGGCAGTGGGTGGCGCAAGTCGCCCGCCTGGCGGATCGGCCCTTTGAGGTCCTGGAGAAGCGCCGCAGCGGCGACCGCAACGTAGAAGTCAGCGTTCCGCATAGCGAAGCGCTCCTCACCGGAACGCCGGTGATCCTAGACGATATTGCATCGTCGGGGCGGACATTGATCCAGACAATCGAGCGGCTGCGGGCAGCGGGGACCAGCCCGCCGGTCTGCCTCGTGATCCACGCGGTGTTTGCCGGTAATGCCTGTGCCGATATCCTTGCAGCGGGCGCTGCGCGAGTCGTCACAACCGACTCGATACCGCATGTCACCAATGCGATTTCGCTTGCGGGAGTACTTTCAACGGCCAGCCGCGAAATGCTGGATTCAGAGGTGAAGCCATGACCGATCACGCCCAATGTCACCATGTCCATGACGGCCACTCCGGCCATGAAGTGAAGGTCAGCGCAGGCGACAGGGTCGACCTTGGCTCCTTCCAAAAGGTGGTGATCTCCATGAAATCCCCACCCGGTCGTATTTCCATTTCCTGATTAAGCTGATGAATCAAAAACCGAGTTCACTCGCAAGGCCGATGCGGAAATATCTCTCCTACGCGGTTTTCATCGCACCGTCGGCAGAGCTGAGATCGTAGCAGCTAGCACTGAGTGTGTGGGCCGCTAGCTTGGCTCGCGTCAAACATCGCAAATCTTAAAAAGCGCTCCCGTCAGACTCTCGTCAAAACGAAAAATTGTCACATGAGACGCGTTCGCTCAGAACTGCGTCCACCACCCCTTTCCATAGCCATTCCCAGGCTGGCGCGCGCGCAGCCGCTCGGCCAGCCTTCGAAGCGAGGCAGCAGTGCGTCAGTCACGCAGCTCGTAAGGAACCACGCCGCGGCGGAACAGGTTGACTTCGATGTGCTGGTCGCTCGGCGGATAGGCTCGCTGGTCGCAATTGGTTCTCGGGCAAATCCTGCACGACACACCGATAAGCGTGGCAGCACCGGGAGCATCGACATCGATCGTATCGGCGTAGATGAACTCGCTGGCATGTTGCACTTCGCAGCCGAGCGCCACGGCATAGCGCCGCGGGTTACGGTCAAATCGGCCCGATGTTTTGACCAGCCCCTTGGCGATCGAGACATACCGCACGCCATCGGGGGTCTCGGCCAACTGGACCAACACCCGGTCAGGTATGGCGGCCGCTTCATGCGCGATCCACAATGGGCACGCACCACCAAAGCGGGCGAACTGGAAGCGCGTGGCGCTGTGCCGCTTGGTAATGTTGCCCGCCATGTCGACCCGGCAGAAGAATATCGGCAGCCCGCGGGCGCCATCGCGCTGCAGGGTCGAAAGCCTGTGGCAGGTCTGCTCGAAGCTGGTCCGATAGAGCAACGATAGCCGATCAATGTCATGTCGGAACTCGCGCGCCGAGCGGCGGAAGTGCTCGTAGGGCATCAGCACCGCGCCCGCCGCGTAATTCGCCAGACCGATCGTCAGCAATTCGCGCGCCGCCTCGGTCCTGAGCCGGGCGGAATTGGCGATCTCGCGGATCGTCCCACCCAGTGACATCGCGGCCACGTGATAGGCGATCTGGAACCGAATTCCCGAAGCCGGCTGGCCCGAATCGACATGCAGTTTCTTGCCACTGGCATCGAAATTGCGGAGCGTTTCACCACGTTCAACCAGCACCTCGACCCCGTGCCGCTCCATCAGGTGCCGACGCATCGATTCGCTGGTCAGCAGGCCCTCTTCCCCGCCAATCGAACGGGCCAGCAGCTCTGCGGAACGATCCAGCTGATCAACATAGTTATTCGACAGGTGGAACCAGTCCCGCACCTCTTCCCACGGCAACCGCGAGCCTGACGGCGTATCGACCGAGATCGCCTCATCCACCATCTCGAGTCGCTGGCTGGCTCTGCGGAATGCCTCATGCAGCTCGACAAAGCGGCGCGCGAATGCCGGTTGCTGTTCGGCCAGCTTGGCAATGGCGTCGGGCGAAAATGGCTCGCTGAAGACCGGATCACCCACCGCCTCGCGCAGCGAGACGGCCAGCTGTTCGGTATCGTCGCTTGAGAAATCCTGCCACTCGACCGGGAACAAGCGCGCCAGCCGCTCGACCAGTTTTGGTGTGAGTGGCCGGTCATCGTGCTCAAGTTGGCTGAGATATGATGGACTTATCGAAAGCTGCTGCGCCAGCTCTGCCTGCATGAGACCACGATCCTCGCGGATCTTATGCAATTGCGTGCCGGCAAAGAGTCTGCGCCTGTGGACCATGGGGCATGGATACTTTGCAAAGTCTGACTTTGCAAATTTGCAAATTAACATTGGACGGTGAATTTCCTTTTCTGCATCCAACCGATTGCCAGAGGTGGCTTGCCGGATACGGCGGGGCCCCTCGGCCTTGCAGGACTGGAGCGCGGCCACACCGCCGCCCGATCCGGCAGCGCCTGCATCTGACTTGCAAAGAAAGGGATTCTGTCATGGCCAGCAACGTACTGAAACTGCGCAGACCGGATCAACTCGCCGAACCGGCAGAGATGCTCGAATCGGTATCCATGCGCGGCAAGCCCGATGTTCTTGATGCCGCGATTGCGTTTGATTGCATTGCGAGGAATCGGGGCATGCGGATCACGATGTGGCACGATATTTCGTCGCAAGAGCCAATGGTCGATGCCGATGGTCAGGCGCTCAATTCCCGCGTGTTCGGATGCGATGCACAGGATGGCGCATTGTGGGAAGACTATGACAAGGCGCTGCGTTCACAATTGATTCGTGCCTGCCGGGTGGAAAGCGAACCGTTCTGGGTCAACCGCGATGGATTCCGCACCCGCTGGCAGAATGAATTTCTCGCCGAGATCGATCTCGAAGATTTTGAGGCGCGTTCGCTGGTCAAGGCTGCGATCGTGGTGCCGCTGCATCTGCCGTTCGGCCAGATCGCCGCTGTCGTTTTTACCAGCCTCGACCAATCGCGAGAGGATCTTTCCGGCGAATTTGCGCAATATGGGCAAATGCTCTCGGACCTCGCCCGCAGGTTCGTGGCCGGTTATGTCAACGCAATGCGCGACAACCCTTATTTGCCAACCGAGAATGTGCTCACCAATCGCGAAATCCAGTGCCTGCGCTGGGCGGCTTTCGGCAAGACGGATTTCGAGATCAGCATGATCCTCGAATGCAGCCATGCAACCGTGCGCTACCACATAAAGCGGACCTGCGATAAGCTTGGCGCGGTCAATCGCGCGCAGTCGATCTTCCGCGCCTGCCAGCTGGGCTATATTGGCGCGGTGAACTGAAGTCAGCGCGCGGCCAGCGCCTCGTCAATCGCGGCGAGCGCTTCCTCGCTGTCCCAGTGGTAGCCGCCAGTTACGCGGAGCACCTCCTTGCCCTCAGCGTCAAACAGAACGGTGGTGGGCAGCGTGCCGCCATAGGCAAAGCCCAATTCATTCGCGGGATCGAGCCATGGTTCGAGATGGGTGAACTTGCGCGCCGCGAAGAAAGGCACCACCGCATCTGCGCCGCGCATATCCTGGCTCACCGTGATCACGCGCAGCTGCCCGTCTTTCATCGCCGCCAGCTCATCGAGCATGGGCATTTCCACCACGCAGGGCGCGCACCATGTCGCCCACAGGTTCAGCAGCACGGGCTGGCCCTGTAGCGCGCCCAGGTTGAGCTGATTGCCATCGGGATCGCTGACATTCACCGCCGGCATCAGCTCGCCAGCAAAGCTGCGATCAATCTCGCCGGTCAACTCCTGCTTGGCCGCGCCCAATTGCTCCTGCTGTTGCGCGCCGCCCTCAGCGCCACTATCGCAAGCGGCCAGAAACAGCGCCGAGGCACAAATGAGCGGCAAGCACCAAGATACCGGGCGGAATGACAGCAATGCAGGCTCCAATCAGATGTGGGGCGGAAGGTTTGCACAGGGGCCTAGCGCGATCATGCGTGAAATCAATGCCTCGATTCCCTTCGACAAGGCGCTGTGGCGGCAGGATATCGCGGCGTCGAAGGCGCATGTCGCCATGCTGGGCGCGCAGGGCATCGTGTCGGCGAGTGATGCGGCAACGATCAGCGAGGGGCTGGACCATGTTGCCGAGGAATACGCCCGCGACGGCGTGCCCGAGGATTGGGACCTTGAAGACATCCACATGACCACCGAGGCACGTTTGGCGGAGCTGGTCGGTCCGGTGGCAGGCCGGCTGCACACTGCACGCAGCCGCAATGACCAGGTGGCCACCGATTTCCGCCTGTGGGTGAGGGATGCGATCGACCAGGCCGATGCCGGGCTCAAGGCTCTGCAATTGGCACTGGTGGAGCGCGCGGGGGAACACGCCGCCAGCATCATGCCCGGCTTCACCCATTTGCAGACTGCGCAGCCAGTGACGCTGGGCCACCATTTGATGGCCTATTACGAGATGATCGCGCGCGACCGCTCGCGCCTTGCCGATGCCCGCGTGCGGATGAACCAATGCCCCTTGGGCAGCGCGGCGCTGGCCGGCACAGGCTTCCCGATAGACCGCAATGCGACCGCGCAGGCATTGGGCTTTGACGGGCCGACCGCCAACAGCCTTGATGCTGTATCCGACCGCGATTTCGCACTCGATTACCTGATGGCGGCAAGCCAGGTTTCGCTCCACCTTTCGCGGCTGGCCGAGGAATTCATCATCTGGGCCAGCCAGCCCTTCGGCTTCGTCCGCCTGCCTGACAGCCTTTCGACCGGCAGCTCGATCATGCCGCAGAAGAAAAACCCCGATGCCGCCGAACTGGTGCGCGGCCATGCCGGGCGCGTGATCGGCTGCGCGACTTCGCTGATGGTGACGATGAAGGGCCTGCCGCTCGCCTATTCGAAGGATATGCAGGATGACAAGCCGCCAGTATTCGAGGCCGCCGGCCTGCTTGCGCTCAGCATTGCGGCTATGACCGGAATGGTCGCCGAGAGCGAGTTCCGCACCGAGCGGATGCGCCAGGCTGCCGAGCTCGGCTATGCCACCGCGACCGACCTTGCTGACTGGCTGGTGCGCGAGGCCGACATTCCCTTCCGCGAGGCGCACCACATAACCGGTGCGGCGGTGAAGCGTGCCGAGGCAGATGGCGTAGCGCTCGATCAATTGCCGCTCAAAGTGCTGCAGGCGATTGATAGCCGGATCGACGAACGCGTTTATCAGGCACTTTCGGTCGATGCCTCGGTTGCCTCGCGCGCCTCCTATGGCGGGACCGCGCCCGATCAGGTAAAGGCGCAAGTGGCGCGTGCAAAGTCGCGCCTGGACAAGGAATGACAATGCGCGCCCGCTTTCCCATCGCCGTCTTGATGTGCTGCCTGGCGCTTGCCGCGTGCGGGAAGCGCACCAATCTCGAGCCGGCGGCAGGCCAGACCCTGCCGCCCGCGCCCTATGGCAGCGAAACCGCACCTGAGGCAGAGGAACTGCTCGAAATGGAAACGCTCGCTGCGCCAAAGCGGAGCGTCGAGCTGAGGCGGCGCTCTGAAGAACGCCAGGACGATCCTTTCGATCTTCCGCCCGAGTGAGCCAGACCGGAACGAAGATGGACCATTTCGAACTGAAGAATGGCGTGCTTCACGCCGAGGACATGCCGCTGCCACGCATCGCCGATGATGTCGGCACCCCAGTCTATGTCTATTCGCGCGCCACGCTGGAACGCCATGCGCGGGTGTTCCGTGAAGGCCTGGATAGTGTTCCCGACAAGCTGATCGCCTTCGCGGTCAAGTCAAACCCCAATCTTGCCGTGCTCAAGGTGCTGCAACGCGAAGGCTTTGGCGCCGATGTTGTCTCGGGCGGCGAGCTGATGCGCGCGCTCGCAGCCGGCATGGCGCCCGAAATGATCGTGTTTTCAGGCGTAGGCAAGACCCGCGCCGAGCTTGAACTTGGCCTCGACAAGCATATCGGCCAGTTCAACATCGAATCGCGTGAGGAAGGCCGCGAGCTGGCCGTTCTGGCGGCGGCCCGCGGCGAGCGGGCACCCGTCTGCCTGCGCATCAATCCCGATGTCGACGCGAAGACTCACGAAAAGATCTCCACCGGCAAGGCCGAGAACAAGTTCGGCATTCCGCTGGTGCACGCGCGCGAGGCATTTGCCGAACTGGCCGCGCTTGACGGGCTGAACCTGCGCGGAGTAGCGGTACATATCGGTAGCCAGCTGCTCGATCTCGAGCCGCTCGAAACTGCCTTCGCCAAGGTTGGCCAGTTGGTGGAAGACCTGCGCGCAGCCGGGCACACCATCACCCATGTCGATCTGGGCGGTGGGCTGGGCGTACCCTACAAGGCGGGCGAACATCCGCCCTCCCCGGCCGAATATGGCGCGATGGTGGCGCGAGTGACGAAAGACTGGGGCGTGCACCTGACCTTCGAGCCGGGCCGTGTGATCGCGGGCAATGCCGGGGTGCTGCTGACCCGTGTGGTGCGGGTGAAGCGCGGCGGCAATGGCCCGCCCTTCGTGATCGTGGATGCAGCGATGAACGATCTCGCGCGCCCGGCGCTGTACGGCGCATGGCACGATTTCGACGCGGTCCAGCCTTCAGGCGAGCGCATGACCGCAAACATCGTCGGGCCGATCTGCGAGACGGGTGACACCTTCGCAAGCGATCGCGATTGCGATGCGCTGGTCGCGGGCGATCTTGCCGTGTTCCGGACTGCGGGCGCCTATGGCGCGACCATGGCAAGCAGCTACAATTCGCGGGGGTTCGTGCCCGAAGTGCTGGTTGACGGCGATCGCTACGCCGTGGTGGCTGACCGGATCGCGGCTGCGGCGATCATGGATGCCGAGCGCGTCCCCGACTGGCTCTGAGCGGCAATGATAAACTCGCTGCCACTATTCCACCGCATCCAGGGCCAGAAGGTGCTGGTGCTGGGCGATGGAGAAGCGGCAGAGCCCAAGAAGCGGCTGGTCGAGCGAGCGGGGGGCATCGTCGAGCATGACATGCAGCGCGCCATCGACGAGGGTGTGCGGCTGGCCTTCATCGCCTATGACGATCCGCGCGCCTGCGAGAATGCAGCGATCAACCTACGCTGCGCGGGCATGCTGGTGAATGTGGTCGACATGCCCGAGCTGTGCGACTTTACCACGCCCAGCATTCTCGACCGCAATCCCGTGCTGCTGGCCATCGGAACGGGCGGTGCTTCAGCGGGCCTGGCAAAGCATCTGCGCTTGCGGCTCGAGCGCATCCTTCCCCAGAGGCTGGGCGAACTTGCCAGCGCTCTCAACGCATCGCGGGCGAGGCTGCGCAAGATATTCCCGGATGGCGCCAACCGGCGGCGCGCGCTTGACGATGCGCTGCGCGAAGGGGGCATGCTCGATCCCCTGCGTGAAGATGCAGCCGCAAAGGTCGATCAATGGCTGGGCGAAACCCGCCCAGATGTTTGCGGGCGGCGCGAGATCGTGCAGCTTTCAAGCACCGACCCTGAGGAGCTTACGCTGCGCCAGGCACGCCTTCTGGGCGAGGCTGACACGCTGCTGATCGATGGCGATGTGCCTGAAGCGGTATTGGCCCGCGCCCGCGCCGATGCGGCGCGATACGGGCTCGATCAGGCGCCTGCTGCACAGTTGCACGGCCTGACCGTGGTGATCATTGCACCCGGTCAGATCGTTCCAGGCCCGACTTCGGCAAAATAGCGCGCCATCGCATCGCGGGCCTTATCCGTCAGCGAAATGAAGGCGCGGCGCCTGTCGCCCAAATCCTCGACGCGCTCGAACAGTCCCGCTTCGGTCATCTGCCGCACCCACCTGAGCGCGGTAGTGGGCGGCACGCCCGAAGCAATGCAGAGGGAGGTAACGGAAACCTTGCGCCGCTCGGCATAGGCAGCGGTGAGATCCAGCAGCATGTCCCACGCCGGATCGCCGAACAGTGAGGGGTCGAAAAATTTTCCGCGCGCCTGGCGGTGGCGGATAATCTGGCGGACCAGCTGCGGATCGGGCAATCGGGGCTTGGCCGACGGATCCCGCAGCGAATTGTCATCGAACCCGCGAAACGCGCTCCTCGCATCGCTTACTTTGCCCGGATCATCGGCGATTGGCTGGGAGCTCCGCGAAAACCCTTCCAGTTGCCGCGCAATCGCTTCGACCTGCTGGGTCAGGCTGAGCAGCGCCGCGCGGTCATCCTGCGACAATTCGCGCACCCGCCCGCCCGAAACATTCGCCATCACGCGGCCCATCGCCACCACGCAGTCCGCGCGCGTGGGATCGACGAGCAACTGCGGTGCCGACTGGTCGAAACAGGCGAACACATCGTCCAGCGCCTCAAGCGATGTCGAAACGATCAATTGCGCGCCGGATCGCGCTATCCGCATATCGAGCCGTGCCAGCGCGGCCATGGTGGCTGCGTCCACCACCGGGCAATCGAGCATCACCACATCGCCAAGCAGGGCGATTTCGCCATCAAGCAGCTTCGGCAACCTGCCCTGGTGCACCACGCGCAGGCCGGCCCCTGTCAGGTCCCCTGCCAATTGCTGGCGCAAACCATCTCGATCGGAAAAGATCGCTGCCGAGGCAGCAAGCCCGGCCGCATCGCTGGCTGGAACATACGCAAAATCGGCTGGCGTGTGCATGCGGCCTGGCCCTCAACCTGTTGAATTGACTGGAACAGGATAAGAACAAATACGGATCAGGTCAAGAATTTAACTCTCTGCCTGCGTATTGCATCAATCCATGAAGGGATCGCGCACCAGGATCGTGTCATCGCGTTCGGGGCTGGTCGAAACCAGCGCCACCGGAGTTTCGATCAATTCCTGCACACGCTGGATATATTTGATCGCATTGGCGGGAAGGTCGGCCCAGCTGCGCGCACCAGCGGTCGATTCCTGCCATCCTTCCAGCTCTTCGTAGATCGGTTCGACCGCGGCCTGATCCGCCGCATGCGAGGGAAAATAATCCATGATCTTGCCGCGCAGCCGGTAGCCGGTACAGATCTTGACCGTTTCCAGCCCGTCGAGCACGTCAACCTTGGTCAGCGCGATGCCGGTCACTCCGCTGATGGCGCAGCTCTGGCGTACCAGCACCGCATCGAACCAACCGCAGCGCCGCTGGCGCCCGGTGACGGTGCCGAATTCATGGCCGCGTTCGCCCAGCCGCTGGCCCACCTCGTCATTCAGCTCGGTCGGGAACGGCCCACTGCCGACGCGGGTGGTGTAGGCCTTGACGATGCCGAGTACGAAGCCAGTCGCATTGGGGCCAAGCCCGCTGCCCGATGCGGCGGTGCCGCTGACGGTGTTGGAGCTGGTGACGAAAGGATAGGTGCCGTGATCGATATCGAGCAACACGCCCTGCGCGCCTTCGAACAGGATGCGCGCGCCGGCCTTGCGCACTTTCTTCAATCGCTTCCACACCGGCTGGGCAAACTGCAGCACGAAGGGCGCAATCTCGCGCAAATCTGCCAGCAACCGTTCGCGGTCAACCGGCGGCTGATCGAAACCGGCACGCAGCGCATCGTGATGCGCGCACAGCCGGTCAAGCTGCGGCTCTAGGTGATCGAGATGCGCCAGGTCGCACACGCGGATCGCGCGGCGACCGACCTTGTCCTCATAGGCCGGGCCGATCCCGCGGCCAGTGGTGCCGATCTTGCCGCTGCCTGCGGCAGCCTCACGCAACCCGTCGAGGTCGCGGTGGATCGGCAGGATCAGCGGGCAATTGTCAGCGATGGCGAAATTGTCGTCATTGATGGTGACGCCCTGGCCTTCGAGTTTCTCGATCTCCGACTTGAGGTGCCACGGGTCAAGCACCACGCCGTTGCCAATTATCGACAGCGTGCCGGTGACAATGCCGGATGGAAGCAGGCTGAGCTTGTAGGTCGTGCCATCGACCACCAGCGTGTGGCCGGCATTGTGGCCGCCCTGGAAACGGACCACGGCATCGGCGCGGCTGGCGAGCCAGTCAACGATCTTGCCCTTGCCTTCATCGCCCCATTGGGCACCGATCACGGTTACGTTGGCCATGCTTGTGCTTCCTCACCTGCCAAGGTGATCCTCGCAGTCCTTCGACAGGACTCGACTACGGGATGGAAATAGAGAGGCAACGGTGCCTCGAATGCGCCGCGCGGGTTAGAGCGGCGGCGGCATCCAGTCAAGCAGGTCGAGGCCGTCTCCCAAATCCTGCAGGATGGAACACATGGAACACTGTCCATGGACCGAAAAGCCTTTGCACGCGATGCCGTATAATTTAGCGTTAATTCATGGGGTTGCAGGGCATTTTCAGGCATTCAACCGGCTTGGCATGAAACGCCCGATGTAGGAAAGCTTCAGACAAATTGTTGAGCTGCCGGAGTCGCCCGAAAAGCGCAGCTATTGGAAAGCCCGCTTGCGACCAGTTGCGGCCATTGTGTGGGCGATGTTAATGTGCACAGTCGGAGGCCGGTCATGAAATTGGCGACACGCTATGGATTGGCAGGGATCGGTGGGCTTGCGCTTCTGTCCTTTGGGCACTGGCTTAGGGAAATTGGGGCAATTGTCGGACAGCCCGGAAAATATCTACTGGGTGTGCTCCCAAATTTCGCTGCCGCCATAGCCATCGCTTTCGTGCTTTTAAGCATTTGGACGGACCGAGATGAACCGTTGACCTTTCCAGTGGCTTGCCATCGCTTTCTGGTATGCGCGACAATGAGCGGTTTCGGGCTCGCCGCTTGGGAATTCGTGCAGCTGACGGGTGACAGGCTTGTCTTCGACCCCCACGATATATCAGCAACGGGGATTGGGCTCTGCGCTGCTGGTTTGCTGTTCCTAGCCCTGACCCCTAGAATGATGGATGGTGAAGGTCAGAGCGGATAGCCGCCGTTCGGCTCCCCACCCAATCCTAGACATTGGGCAAGCGCCTCTACCCCGTCCTTGGGATTTTACACGCGGAGGCATGGCCCAGTCCGCGCTTGATCGCGGGGAATACCCGCGACGAGGCCGCCGCCAGCGATAGCTCGGTGCGCACAGAGCGGCCGAATTGCGCCTCCAGCAGGCCGCCCAGCTCCGCCGCGGCCGCGATATCGCCCGCCGCGATGGCAGCCCCGAAATCATAGGCCGCCGCATCCGCCTCGCTGTCAGGCCGCCCATGCAACGCATTCTCGATCCTTTGGGGATCAAAGCCCTCGGCCAGGGCAAAGCGGCGCACGATCTCCAGGCATGGCCCGCAATCTTCCGCACGGGTCGAGCCGAGCATGGTCATCAACATCGTCTCGCGCGGCGCGCTGTAATGGTGTCCTGAAAGCACCATGAAATGCTGGAACGCTTCGGTGGCAAATCCGCCCGCATTAGAGATGTCGTCAAGATAGGCGTCGGCGGGGGCAGCGATCCGGCGCGCGAACTTGAGGAACATCGGTTTGGGCAATGGCGCTGGCGATATTCGTTGGCGGGCCAATTGGACCCCCAGCACGATCCACACCGCAATCGCCGGCCCGAGCACACCCGGTGCATCTCGCCAGAAAATGTCCGGGCTGCAGATGCCCGTCAGCACTTCATAGATATGCAGGATGCCGTGCAGCGTCAGGAACAGGTTCCCCACGACTGCACTGCCCCAGCGCAGCGCCGGGTTGATCGCGGCATAGGCTAGCACCAGCCCCGAAATCGCGAATGCAATGCCGATGTCCTGGATGAAATGGCCGTTGGGCGGGCCTGACGCCTTCACCGTGTCGACAAAATCATACCAGCCGAGCGGATCGGTCAGCATGAAAACGCCGTTTGCCAATGCAAACAGTGCGGCGAATCCAAGCACGGCTTGCACAAGCCGGTCGAGGCCATCAAACTTGCCAAACATCATATGACTCCTTTAATTTGGATATTTGTTATCCATTTATTTGGGGTCGAACAAGAGGAATTGCTGGCATGCGGATCAACAAGGGCGTCGAATGGGCTGCACACGCCTGCGCCGTGCTGGTGCCGCTATGGCCTGACCGCGGGCTGTCGCTGGCGGCGCTGGCCGAATTCCATGCGGTGCCCGAACCCTATATGGCCAAGCAGATGCAGGCGCTCTCGCGCGCCGGGCTGGTCGAAGGGGGGCGCGGGCGCAGCGGTTTCTACAAGCTTGCCCGGCCGCCTGCCGAAATCACCCTGCTAGATATCTTGCTGGCGGTGGATGGTGATGAGCCGATGTTCCGCTGCACCGAAATCCGCCAGCAGGGGCCATGCGGGTCAAAGCCCAAGGACTGCAAATTGCCGTGCAATATCGCCGCAGGTTTCGCCCGCGCCGAACAGGCCTATCGTGCCAGCCTGGCCGAAATCGATCTGGCGACACTCAGCCGCAGCGTTGCCGCGCAGCTTGGCATGGAAAAGGTCACTAAGGCAGGCGAATGGATCGGCCCGCGGGTGCGATCGCGCGGCTAGAGAGCTACCGCGTCGTTCCCATCGAGCCGGTGCGTGCAGCCAAGCGCGCGCGGATCTTCATTGTCGCTGATCTGGGCTATCGTGCGCCAGCCTTCAGCGCGCAGCCGCGCTGCGGCCTGCGCATCATGCCCCAGCGGCAGATAAATCGCATCCCGCTGCGCCGGGGCGGGCACCGCGCCAACCAGCTGGTCAAGATAGAGCGAAAATCCGGTTGCTGCCTCGTCGCTGCCCTTGATCAGATAGGTACCGCCGCGGCCCAGCGCGCCCCTCACCCCCTCTGCATAAAGCGTGAAGCCGAACCAGCTCTGGTATTCGAAGCCATGGCGCTCGGTGGGGTCGAGCGTGACCCGCGCCGAATTGCCGATGCGCGCAGCGATCTGCTTCAGCCCCGCGATCCGGCTCGCCAATGCCCCGCCCGCATCTATCTCGCGCAGCTTCGCAACCGCTTCGTCAAATGGCCCGGTGGCATAGAGCAGCGGCAGATAAGCTTCGCCCCCTGCCGCGACCAGCCCGCCGGCATCCTTCGTATCGAGCTCGCGCCGCACCGCATCGCGCGCGCCTTCGGCCAGCGGCATGGCTTTTTCGGCCAGCGTGTCGACCAGATCCGGCAGAGTGAAATCGACCGAAATGCCGCTGAGCCCCGCAGCAGCAAGCGCCTCTACCGCCAAGCCCACCACTTCGCTCGCTGCGGCGACTGTATCTGAACCGATCAGTTCGGCACCAAGCTGCAGGCGCTCTCGCGCTGGCTCGAGCTGGTCCGCCTTGATCACCGTGGTTTCGCCGCAATAGGCCAGGCGCAACGGGCGCGGGGCCCCCGCCAGGCTGGTGGCGGCTATACGGCCGATCTGCGGAGTAATGTCGCTCCGCAGCGCCAGCGTGCGCAGACTCGACGGATCGACGAAGCGGAACATGCGGCGCGGCTGCACACCGTCCATTCTGCCCGCCAGCGACTTCTCGAATTCGACCAGCGGCGGCCGAACCCGGTCATAGCCGTGGCTCGCCAGCACATCCAGGCAAGCCCGCATGGCGCGGGTGATCGCCTCCGCTTCCGGCGGCAGGCGATCTTCAAGCCCTTCGGGCAGAAGGTCGTCAGCATGAGTCATCGCAAGCGGGCGCTTGCCCGATCCTGCATCAGAATTCCAGCGCCTTGACCATTTTTACGCCATCGACAGCGCAGGCCTGCTTGACGATGCCGTCACTGATCGGCTGGTCAACACTCAGCAGCAGCACGGCCTCGCCGCCCGCTTCGCGGCGGCCAAGGTGGAAGGTGCCGATGTTGATGCCAGCCTGGCCCAGCAGCGTACCGATGCGGCCGATAAAGCCCGGCGCATCTTCGTTGACGATGTAAAGCATGTGACCGGCAAGATCGGCTTCGATCCCGATGCCGAAAATCTCGACCAGGCGCGGCGCCGTATTGCCGAACAGCGTGCCCGCGACCGAACGCGGCCCCTGGCTGGTTTCGACCGTTACCCGGATAAGCGTGTGATAAACGCCTTCACGGTCGTGGCGCACCTCGCGCACGTCGAGCCCGCGTTCCTTGGCCAGATAGGGCGCGTTGACCATGTTCACCGTGTCCGAATAGCACCGCATCAGGCCAGCCAGCACCGCGCCGGTGATGGGCTTGCCGTTAAGTTGTGCGGCAGCGCCTTCGCGCTCGATACTGATCTTTTCAAGATTGCCATGCGCCAGCTGCCCCACCAGGCTGCCGAGCTTTTCCGCCAGCGCCATATAGGGTTTGAGCTTGGGTGCCTCTTCCGCGCTGAGCGATGGCATGTTGAGCGCATTGGTGACGCCGCCATTGACGAGATAATCGGACAGCTGCTCGGCCACCTGCAACGCCACATTGACCTGCGCTTCGTTGGTCGATGCGCCCAGATGCGGCGTGCAGATGAAATTCTTCGCGCCAAACAGCGGATGATCCTTGGCCGGGGGTTCAATTTCGAACACATCCAGTGCTGCACCGGCAACATGCCCGCTGTCGAGCAGGTCCTTGAGCGCCACTTCATCGATCAGCCCGCCGCGCGCACAATTGACGATGCGTATGCCCGGCTTGGCATTTTCCAGCCGTTCACGGCTCAGGATATTGCGCGTCTGATCGGTCAGCGGCGTGTGCAGGCTAACGAAATCCGCCCGGCTCAACAGCGTATCGAGATCAACCTTTTCCACACCCAGATCAATCGCGCGCTCTTCGGTCAGGAACGGATCATAGGCAACCACCTTCATCTTCAGCCCCAACGCCCGGCTGGCCACGATCGAGCCAATATTGCCTGCCCCGATCAGGCCCAGAGTCTTGCCCGTCACTTCAATGCCCATGAAATCATTCTTGGGCCATTCCCCCGCCTGAGTGCGGCGATCGGCAGCAGGAATCTGGCGAGCGAGCGCCATAACCATCGCGATGGCATGTTCGGCAGTGGTGATCGAATTGCCGAACGGAGTGTTCATCACCACTACGCCCCGCGCGCTGGCATAGGGGACATCGATATTGTCGACCCCGATCCCGGCGCGCCCGATCACCTTCAGATTGGTCGCCGCATCAAGGATTTCCCTGGTCACCTTGGTCGCCGAACGGATCGCCAGGCCATCATACTGGCCGATGATAGCCTTCAGCTCTTCAGGTGACTGGCCGGTTATGACATCGACATCGCAGCCGCGCTCTTCGAAAATGCGCGCGGCATTGGGATCCATCTTGTCGGAAATGAGGACTTTGGGTTTGGTCATGGTTGCGGTCCTTGGGTGAGCTCCTGCGAAAGCGGGAGCCTAGGAAATTTCTGGAAATGGGTTCCTGCTTCCGCAGGAACGCACAAGGGATCAGGCCTCCAGGCTTGCCCAGGCCCAGTCGAGCCACGGGCCAAGCGCTTCGATATCGGCGGTGTCGACGGTCGCGCCGCACCAGATGCGCAGGCCGGGCGGTGCATCGCGGTAGCCCGCGATGTCATAGGCCGCGTCGTGCGCTTCGAGCAGGCCGGCAAACTTCTTGATGAAATCTGCATCCGCGCCTTCGACTGTCAGGCACACGCTGGTGTTCGAACGGATCGCCGGATCGGCAGCCAGGTGGCCAAGCCAGTTTCGCTCGCGCACGATCGCGTCGAGCGCGGCGGCATTGGCATTGGCGCGCGCCTTCATACCCTCAAGGCCCCCGACCGATTTCGCCCATTCAAGCGCGAAAATCGCGTCTTCCACTGCCAGCATGCTGGGGGTGTTGATTGTCTCGCCCTTGAACACGCCTTCAGCCAGCGCGCCCTTGCTCATCAGGCGGAATACCTTGGGCAGTGGCCAGGCCGGAATATAGCTTTCGAGCCGCTCGACCGCGCGCGGGCCAAGGATCAGCACGCCATGCGCACCCTCGCCGCCCAGCACTTTCTGCCAGCTGAAAGTCAGCACATCGACCTTGTCCCAGGCGATGTCCTGCGCAAACACCGCGCTGGTCGCATCCGCAATGCACAGGCCTTCGCGGTCAGCAGCGATCCAGTCACCATTGGGTACGCGCACGCCCGAGGTGGTGCCGTTCCAGGTGAAGATGACATCGCTGCCCCAGTCGACTTGGTCAAGATCAGGCAGCTGGCCGTAATCGGCGCGGATCACGGTTGGGTCGAGCTTGAGCTGCTTTGCCGCATCGGTCACCCAGCCTTCGCCGAAGCTTTCCCACGCCAGCGTGGTAACCGGGCGCGCGCCCAGCATGGTCCACATCGCCATTTCCACAGCGCCGGTGTCAGATCCGGGGACGATGCCGATGCGGTGCGTATCGGGCACCTGCAGAATTTCGCGCATCAGATCGATGCAATAGGCCAGGCGCGCCTTGCCGAGCTTCGAACGATGCGAGCGGCCGAGCGATTCAGTGGCGAGTTTGTCAGGGGACCAGCCCGGCGGCTTGGCGCAGGGACCGGAAGAGAATTGCGGACGCACGGGTTTGCGTGCGGGTACTTGGCATTCAGTCATTTAAGACTCTCCTTGCAGAGAGCTCGCGCGGCGTTGGGACCGCGTGGCCCGCTGGCCCCATTAGTGCTGCGGCGCAGCAAGTCAAGCCGTGCATTTATCTGCGGAGAGGGCCAATCCGCAACGATTCGTCGCAGCCCAAAGTCGGTCCATCCCGGGCTGCCTGCAGCATAAGCGCCGAAAGAAAGCAGTGGAAATCACGATTACGTGCGTAAATACAATTATTTACCGCGCAGCATGAAATTTTGTGCACGGCGCATTCTCGGCTAGTCTCGCAGGCCTCTATGGGAAACGGAGAGGAGTGACTAATGGAGAAAATTGGGGGACTGGTATCTGCCCTTGGCATAATACTGGCAATCGTTGCGGGAGTGGTCAACATTCCTGGCCTGGACGTCGCACTTGTAATCCTTTTGCTGGGTATCGTGGCAGGAATAACCGCATCGCAAGACAGTGCGGTGAGGATGTTCCTGGCCGTGCTGGTATTCCCTGCAATCGGCGCAGTGCTTTCAGGTGTGCCGGTAGTTGGTGGATATCTTGCGGCAATCTTCGGCAATCTTGCCATTCTTGCAGCGGGCGCTTCGGCTTCGCTGGTCGCGCGCCGCCTTTACGAGATGGTGTTGGGCGGTGTGAAAGGAATGTCAGGAAGCTGAATTTGGGCCCAAACTCCCGGCCATGCCGGGAGCGCAGGGCAAAACTCAGGTCTGAGGTAAGGTGGCGCGCGGCATGTCCGCGCGCCATTCCTGTTTTGCGGCAAGGCGCGCTGGCTGGCAGGAGAAAGGGGCGAAACAACATGCCCCCTCGCCAAGCGGGCGCAGTCTCATTATGTCACACGCGAATATGCAAACAAGCGATCTACGCATTGCCCTGTTCAGCGGCAATTACAACTATACGCGCGACGGCGCCAACCAGGCGCTGAACCGGCTGGTTGAGTATCTGCTGCGCCAGGGCGCCGCAGTGCGCGTCTATGGGCCCAAGGTTGCCAATCCCGATTTCGAGCCGACAGGCGATTTGGTGGGTGTGCCCAATGTCCGCATGCCGGTGAAGGGCCGCGGCGAATACCGTTTGCCCCTGGGGCTGGGGCGGCGCGTAAAGCATGATCTGCTGCGGTTCGAGCCCAATATAGTGCATCTTTCTTCTCCCGATCCATCGGGCCATGCTGGACTGCGGTGGGCGCAGGATTACGATATTCCCGTGCTCGCCTCGGTTCACACCCGCTTCGAAACCTATCCGCGTTATTACGGGCTCGGCTTCCTGGAACGGCCGATCGAATGGATTTTACGGCGGTTCTACAACCGCTGCGATGCACTGGTCGCACCATCGCAGAGCATGGTCGAAATCCTGATCGCACAGGACATGCATGACGATATCACGATCTGGTCGCGCGGTGTCGACCGGACGATATTCGATCCCTCAAAGCGCGACATGGAGTGGCGCCGCGCGCACGGACTTGAAGATGACGACGTGGCGGTGGTGTTCCTGGGTCGGCTAGTGATGGAAAAGGGGCTGGATGTCTTTGCCGACACCATCATCCAGCTGCGGAAACGCCAGGTCCCGCACAAGGTTCTCGTAATCGGCGATGGGCCGGCGCGGGGATGGTTCGAGCAGGCGCTGCCCGGCGGCATTTTTGCCGGGTTCAAGACCGGGGCTGGCCTTGGGCAGGCTCTCGCCAGCGGGGACATCTTCCTCAACCCCTCGATCACCGAAACCTTCGGCAATGTGACGCTGGAGGCGATGGCGAGCGGATTGCCGGTGGTCGCCGCAGGAGCAACCGGCGCGTCTTCGCTGGTCGACCCGGATGAGACCGGGCAACTCGTCCCGCCCGGCGATACAGCCGCCTTTGCCGAGGCGATCGCACCCTATTGTACCGATCATGCCCTGCGCCGCGCGCACGGCAAAGCAGGCGAGCGCAAGGCGCGCGAATACAGCTGGGACGCGATCAACCAGGTAGTTGCCGAAACCTATATCCGGCTGGTCGAACGGCGCGAGGAAGAACGTGCCGCCGACGCAGCCCGGATCAAGGCCGCGATCGAATTAGCGTAGCACGCCTTTGGCCGTCATCCTGCGGGAGTAGTAGATCAATGCAACGATGATGGCGAATATCACCGCAGTGAAGATCATCGGCGTCGCAGTCTCGGTAAAGCCCGGCATCGGGTTGGTGAACTGATAGAACATCCCGCCTACCAGGCCCACCAGCGACAGTGCAAACGCGTGAAATGCAAACCGGCTGCGCAGCAGCAGAAGCAGCGATCCGGCCACTGATCCCCACACGCCAAATGCCCATAGAACATCTGCCCAGAGCGGAAAGGCGTTGTAATATGCCATGGCGTCATCAACCGAAATGCCCATAGGCTCGGTCATCGAAGCGATGTATTCGCGATTTTGCAGCTGGGTTTGCGTATAGTCCCAGCCACCAATTCCGTTCCACAGCAGGCTGACTACGCCCACCACCCAAAGATGCCACGGCGCCTTGGTTGCTTCGTTCATTCTCCGTCTCCCCTCCCAGTCTGGCACAAGGCCAGATCAATGGAGGGAAACTATAATGTGATCCTGCGCCGTGCAAATGCGTTAAGAGTTCACATGCGTTCGATGCGCTTGGCAACTTCATCGATAATATCGACGATCTCGTCCATCGCGGCCTTGTCCAGCTTGCCAGCCTTGGCGCGGTTCTTGAGCACGCTGGCGAGATTGCCCATGGCGCGGAACAGGTCGGGCGAACGCACGCGCGAACGCCGCTCCCCCATGCCGGAAAGGCGCCGCATCAATTCATCGACTTCATCCGCGCGGCCATCAAGTTCGGCAATCCCGTCAACCGTGGCTTCATAGGGCTTCTTAGAGCCCTCGGCTTCGGCCTCGGCGATCATGCCTTCGTCTTCAAGCATCTGCAGCGTGGGATAGACCGCGCCCGGGCTTGGCGCGTATTCGCCGCCGGTCAGTTCTTCGATCGCCTTGATCAGTTCATAGCCGTGGCGCGGCTCGTCTCGCACCAGCGCCAGCAGCGCCAAACGCAACTCCCCCTGCGCGAACATGCGGCGCCTGCGCCGACGGTGTCCGCCGTTAAAGTCCTCGTCTTCGTCATCCCAGCCGCCGCGCTGTGAGGCGCCCCAATTGCCGCTGTTCGCAGCCATCATGGCCAGCCACGGCATGGCATACGAACCGCTAAAGCGGCGGTGCTTGCTCCAGGTCATCTTGTATCTCCTGCTATGTCTAGATAGCTCTATGATATATCTTAGACGTATCTTTGCAAGTGCGTGATGGATTTGAGCGACGAACGTCCTATGAAACTCGACCAATGGCCGATCTGTTCGCTGACGACCCTGCCCCAACCGCTTCCGTGCCGGCTGAGCCGCGCGCGGATGCGCCGCTGGCTGACCGCCTGCGCCCGCGCGCATTGAGCGAGGTGATCGGGCAGGAGCACCTGACCGGCCCTGAAGGTGCGATCGGGCGGATGGTCGCCGCGGGCAAGCTTTCCTCGATGATCTTGTGGGGGCCGCCCGGCACCGGCAAGACCAGCATAGCGCGCCTGCTGGCCGATGCGGTGGGCATGCGCTTCGTTGCGGTCAGCGCGGTGTTTTCCGGCGTCGCCGATCTTAAAAAGGCTTTCGCCGAAGCTGACCGGCTGGCGGGCGCAGGCCAGAAGACGCTGCTGTTCGTGGACGAGATTCACCGCTTCAACCGCGCTCAGCAGGATGGCTTCCTGCCCTTTGTCGAGCGCGGGACTGTGACGCTGGTGGGCGCGACCACCGAAAACCCCAGCTTCGAACTCAACGCCGCACTGCTCAGCCGCGCGCAAGTGCTGATCCTGGAGCGGCTCGATCACGAGGCACTGGGCAAATTGCTCGGCCGGGCCGAGGAACTGGAAGGCCCCCTGCCCCTGACACCCGAAGCGCGGCAGGCGCTGATCGCCAGCGCCGATGGCGACGGGCGATTCCTGCTCAACCAGGCCGAAACGCTTTATAACGCGAAGATTGGCGCGGATGGGTCCGGGCCGCTTGACCCGGCGGCTCTGGGCAAATTCCTCCAGCGCCGCGTTGCAGTCTATGACAAGGACCGCGAGGGGCATTACAACCTCATCAGCGCGCTGCACAAAAGCCTGCGCGGGTCTGACCCGCAAGCCGCGCTCTATTACATGGCGCGGATGCTCACCGCAGGCGAGGAACCGCTCTATGTGCTGCGCCGTCTGGTACGCTTCGCCAGCGAGGATATCGGCCTGGCTGATCCGCAGGCGCTGACCCAATGCCTTGCAGCGAAAGAAGCCTATGAGTTTCTGGGCAGCCCCGAAGGCGAGTTGGCGATCGTGCAGGCCTGCCTCTACCTCGCCACCGCGCCCAAATCGAACGCGGCCTATGCCGCGCAGAAAGCTGCATGGCGCAGCGCGAGGGAGACCGGCAGTCTGATGCCGCCGCAGAGCATCCTCAACGCGCCAACCAAGCTGATGAGGGATATCGGCTATGGCGCGGGCTATGCCTATGATCACGATGCGGACGAAGGCTTTTCCGGCGCGAATTACTGGCCCGAAGGGATGCAGCCGCAGAGCTATTACGAGCCGGTCGAGCGCGGCTTCGAACGAAAGGTACGCGAACGGATTGCCTATTGGGAACGATTGCGGACGGAGCGCAAAGATGACTTGTGAGTTCCTGCGAAAGCCGGAACCCAGATGGGCTGCGCTCGAGCTGCCCTGGACTCCTGCTTGCGCAGGAGATCACAAAGAGTGAGCCCCCAACGCCTCACCCACTTCCTCGCCATCGACTGGTCGGGCGCGAAGGGTGAACGGCACAGGGGTATCGCACTTTCGCTGGCCGATGCAGGTGGCGGGCCGCCGGTTCTGGTTGAGCCGCCGCCGCACGGCTGGGCCCGCGAGGATGTGCTGGTGCTGCTGCGCGACGGCATCCCGCAAGATACGCTGGTGGGCATGGATCTGGGCATTTCATTGCCGCATGCCGACGCGGGTGCCTTCTTTCCCGGTTGGAAAGGGAGCCCACAACACGCAAAGGCTCTGTGGGCACTGATTGACGACATCTGCGCCCATGATCCCAATCTCGAATGCGGCAGCTTCGTCAGCCACCCGCAGGCCGCGCGCTATTTCCGCCATTCCAGGGACCATGTTGGTGACCGGTTCCACCTGCCCGATGCGCCAACCCGCGAAGGGCGCTTCCGCATAGCGGAGGCGGCCCAGCGCCAGCAGGGTGTGCGCCCGGTGAGCAATTTCAACCTCGTTGGTGCGGCACAGGTCGGCAAGAGCTCGCTCACCGGAATGCGCATGCTGCACCGTTTGCGCGGGCACGTGTCTGTGTGGCCGGTTGACCCGCTGCCATCTCAAGGCCCCGTGTTGGTAGAGATGTACACCTCCATTGCCGCGCGTGCCTGCGGTGTTGGGGGTGGAAGTGTTGGCGGGGGCAAAACCAAGCTCAGGAGCTATGCCGAACTCAACGCCGCGCTGGGCCAACTCGATTCGCCGCCTGTACCCGGGCATGGCCCGATTGACGATCATTCCTCCGATGCGCTGGTTACCGCCGCCTGGCTGCGGCACGTTGCACACAAGCCGGCCTATTGGCAGCCGCGGGACCTGACGCCTGACATCGCGCGCACTGAAGGCTGGACATTTGGTGCGCTTTAAGGCTAGCGGGCGCTCGCCCTCAAGCAGCGAAGCGATAGGGCAACAAGAAACGCCCTCAAGCAGCGAAGCGATAGGGCAACAAGAAGCGCCCTCAAGCAGCGCAGCGATAGGGCGAAAAGAAACGTGCCGGCTTAGCTCAGTTGGTAGAGCAGTTGATTTGTAATCATCAGGCCGGGGGTTCGAATCCTCCAGCCGGCACCATTTGCTTCACGGGGCCAGGAGTTCAGGACTCAACCCCTCCCGCGATAACTCGCAACGCCTTGATCGGGCACCCACAGCCCTTGGGGAGCAGGCCCGCTTTGCCAGAACACATCGATCGGAATGCCGCCGCGCGGATACCAGTATCCGCCGATGCGCAGCCATATCGGTTTCATTTCCGCCGTCAGCCGCTGGCCGATCCCCACAGTCACATCCTCGTGAAAACCGGCGTGGTTGCGAAAACTGCCCAGAAACAGCTTGAGGCTTTTCGATTCGACGATCGTCTTGCCTGGGGCATAGTCGATCACCAGATGCGCAAAGTCGGGCTGCCCCGTCACCGGACATAGCGAGGTAAACTCGGGCGCGGCAAACCGCACCAGATACAGTGCGCCCTCGCGCGGGTTGGGCACGTAATCGAGTTGAGCCTGTTCGGGCGAAGCGGGCAGTTCGCTTTGCTTGCCCAGGAACTGAGGGGATGGTGTGTCGCTCATGCAGCGCTGTTGCCGCGAAGTTACGCCCAGCGCAAGCTATTGACTGGAACGCCGCAGGTTAAGTGCCTATTCAGCGCCGCTCCCGCTTTGCCCACCATGTGCCGATAATGACCCGCCCCAACCTGCCCCTTGCCGCGATTGTGTTCGCCCTTGCTGCCACCCCGCTGGCAGCGCAGCAGAACCCGCAGGATTTCACTCTGCCGCCCAATCCCACCCCCACACCAACGCCCAATGTGGAAGGGCCGGTGGATGACAGCGGTCTGGTGCCGATCGGACCTCGCGTGATTCCCACTGCGACGCCGACACCTCTGCCAACCCCGGCACCAATGCAAACGGTCCGGCCCGCGCAGACACCTGCGGCGGCGCCAACCCAGCGCATTACGCCAACGGCGCAGCCGAGCCCCCGCCAGACCGCTACTCCCACGCCTGCACCAGGCCCGGCGCAAACCAATTCTGAAGCCATCCCGGAATCGGGCCCTTCCCCGCTCGACAACTTGCCGGCATTCACACCCGAGCAGGCGGCGACTGGAGAGGCCGCAGCAGCAGACGAAGGCGAAGCTGCATCCAGTCCGCAGCCAGCCTTGCCTGAATGGTGGCCCTGGGTGGCTGGCATAATGGCGGCACTTGGCTTGGGCACGCTGGGAGGTTGGTGGATCGCGCGGCGGCGGTCTGCGCGGTTCGCGCCCAGAATCGAACCGCCGGTGGTTCGTTCGGGCATAAATGCCCAATCCGAGGCTGAAGTTACCGACGCCCCGGTGCGCATCAGCACAACATTCGAGGTCGAACGGTTGACGCGCAGCATGATGGTGCTGACGCTGAAATACCGGCTGACCATCGCCAATCGTTCCGACCGGGCGCTGCGCAACCTGTCCATCTGCGCCGACCTGGTAAGCGCGCGCCGCCATTTGCCGGTGGAGCAGCAACTGGCCGCTGGCTTGATCGAACTGCCTGCCAATTCCAGCATCGAACGGGTCGGGCCGCACCAGAGCACCACTGTCAGCGGTGAGCTTCGGTTGCCGCTCAACGAAATCGAGATTTTTCAGCAGGGTCAGGTGCCGCTGTGTGTCCCTCTGGCGCGCTTGCGGATCGAATGCGCGGGCAGCGAACCGCATTTGCGCAGTTTCCTGGTCGGGCTTGAATCCGGCGCGATTGGCGGCAAGCTCCACCCGCTGCCCCTGAATGGGCCGCCGGGCGGCTATGAAGGCGCACAGGTCCGCCCGCTCGATTGAAGCAGTCAAGCCATCCCCCTCGACGCGGCACGAATGCAGCGCTAATCCATTGGCCATGGACAGTCTCGTTTCCACCCAATGGCTTGTAGAGCGGCTTGGCGAGGCCGATCTCATCGTGCTCGACGCTTCGCGTCACCTTCCTGCCGCAGAACGCGATGCGAAGGCGGAATTCACCAGTGCGCA
This sequence comes from Altererythrobacter chaiwopuensis, assembly GCF_054957755.1. Taxonomy (NCBI): domain Bacteria; kingdom Pseudomonadati; phylum Pseudomonadota; class Alphaproteobacteria; order Sphingomonadales; family Erythrobacteraceae; genus Altererythrobacter; species Altererythrobacter chaiwopuensis. Next base: position 1,264,161 of record NZ_JBTXJG010000001.1, on the reverse strand, counting down.
TATCCCCGGCGCGCGCTTTTTCGATCTCACCGCGCTGGTAGATGACACGTCGGAAGTGCCGCAGGCGCTACCCCGCCCCGAACAGCTGGCGATGGAACTAGCGCGCTGCGGCGCCGGCCCGCAAAGCCGGATTGTCTTCTATGACGATTCGGCAGTTAAAACCGCCGCGCGCGCCTGGTTCCTGTGCCGCGCGCATGGCCTTGCCAATGTCGCGATCCTTGATGGTGGCCTCGGAAAATGGAAGGCAGACGGGCTCCCGCTCGAAAGCGGCGTTGCCGCCCCCTTGCGCGCGCAGAGCTTTTCCCTGCCAGCGCCCAGCCGCGTCCGTTTCAAGGCAGATATGCTCGCCAACCTCGACAGTTGCAGCGAACAGGTGCTCGACGCGCGCGACAAGGGCCGGTTTTCAGGCACGACGATTGACGAGGTTCATGGCCAACCGACCGGGCATATTCCCGGCTCGTGCAACCTGCCGTTCGGCCAGCTCTTCCGCGAGGATGGCACCTTCAAACCGGCCGACGAACTGCGCACTGCCTTCATCGACGCTGGAATCGATCCCAGCCAGCCTGTGGTGACCACCTGTGGCAGCGGCGTTACGGCCTGCGTACTGCTGTTCGCGCTGCACCTGGCTGGATATGATGACACTGCGCTTTACGATGGAAGCTGGCTCGACTGGGGCAGCGATCCGCGCACGCCCAAAGCAACAGTATCGCTGTGAGCGGCAAGCCCCCGCCCCGCAAACCCGCCACCAGGCTTGTAGAAGCCGGGCGCCGCAAGGAATGGACCGGCGCGGTGGTGAACCCGCCGGTATGGCGTGCAAGCACGCATCTTTTTGCCAGCGAGGCCGATCGTCAGGCGGCGCTGGGCGAAAATACCGATGGCACATTTTACTATGGGCGGCGCGGTGCACCGACACAGTGGGCGCTGGCGGAGGCGTTGACCGAGCTTGAGCCGGGAGCGCATGGCACTGTGCTCTATCCCAGCGGAGTTGCTGCGATCGCCAGTGCGCTGATGGCGGTGCTGCGGCCCGGCGATGTATTGCTGGTGAGCGACAATTCCTACGAACCCAGCCGCAATTTGGCCCGCGGCCTGCTCAAGCGCTGGGGCGTCGAGCACCGTTTTTTCGATCCGCTCGACCTCGAAGCCTACCAACACGCCTTCTGCGAAAAGACACGTGCCGTGTGGCTTGAAAGCCCGGGCAGCCTGACCATGGAAGTGTGCGATGTACCCGCAATGGCAGCGATCGCGCGCGAAAGGGACGCCGTCAGCCTGATCGACAATACCTGGGCCACGGCGCTGGGCTTTCCCGCACTTCAACATGGGTGTGACATCAGCGTGATGAGCCTGACCAAGCATGTAGGCGGGCATTCCGATCTGATGATGGGCTCTGCCAGCGCGGGCGAGCGGTGGTATAACGCGCTGCGCCGGACCAGCCAGCAATTGGGCCAGGTGGCCTCGCCCGACGATGCGGCGCTGGCGCTGCGCGGCCTCAGGACCATGGGCGTGCGGCTGAAACAATCGACGGCCAGTGCGATCGAAGTGGCGGAATGGCTCCAGGCCCGGCCCGAAGTCGCGCATGTGTTGTGCCCGATGCTTCCAGGCGACAGGAGCCATGAGTTGTGGCTCCGCGACTTTACCGGCGGCTGCGGCTTGTTCAGTTTTGTGCTCAAGGGGACTGACGAGTCTGCACGCGCCCGGCTGGTCGACACGCTGGATCTGTTCGGGATCGGCTATAGCTGGGGCGGCTTTGAAAGCCTTGCACTGCCGTTCGACCCGGACACGATCCGCGCCTTGATGCCTTGGCCCCCGACAGGTTGGGACCCGGATGACCGGCTGGGCGTTAGGCTATCGATAGGACTGGAAGACCCGCAGGATCTGATCACCGATCTTGAACGGGGCTTTGCCGCAATGAAAGCATCATGACGACACCTACCTCACCCTCACCCTCACCCTTGGCCACTGACACACCGCCGCCCCCCGGCCAGGCCTGGAGCCTTGCCGAACAGGCACCTCCGCCCGCGCAAGATGCCATCGCAACCGGCGGAATCAAGGAATCGGTTGCGTCCAAGAGCGAGACGGCCGGGGCAATCCTGGAAACGCTCGATTCGTGGAGCATAATCCTCGGCAATACGGAATTTTCGGTGCTCAACGGATTGTTGATCATCGGCGTGATCCTGCTGGTTATCATCGGCGCGTGGATGCTCACCCGGATCAGCGGGCGATTGGTGCGCCGCGCGAAACGGCTCGACGATACGCAGCGGCTTTTGACGCAGAAGATTACGAGCATCTTCATCTGGGCGATCGCCTTCTTCATCGGGATCGACATGCTGGGGATCGATCTCACCGCCTTTGCCGTGTTCTCCGGCGCCTTCGGCCTCGCCATCGGTTTCGGCTTACAGAAAACCTTTGGCAATCTGATCGCGGGGATCATCCTGTTGATGGACAAGTCGATCAAGCCGGGGGACGTCATTTCCGTGACGGACCAGGCCGGGCAGGAAAGCTTTGGCCAGATCCGCAAGATCGGCATTCGCGCGATCTCTGTTATCACCCGCGATCGCACCGAATATCTGATCCCAAACGAAAACCTGATGATCAACCAGGTGGTCAACTGGTCCTACAGTTCGCGCGATGTGCGGGTGAAAGTGCCCGTCGGCGTTTCCTATGGCATGGACATGGACCTGGTGGAGAAACTGCTGCTCCAGGCAGCCAAGGATACACCGCGTGTTCTCACCAATCCCGAACCGCGCGCGTTCATGGTCGGCTTTGGCGACAGCTCGGTGAACTTCGAGATTCGGATGTGGATCGACGATCCCGAAGAGGGGTTGGGCAACGTTCGATCCGACGTGCTCAAGCGGGTCTGGGCGCTGTTCCACGAGAATGAAATCGAGATCCCGTTCCCCCAGCGCGATATCAACCTGCGCACCAACAAGCAGTTCGACCGGCTGATCGAAGCGCTTTCCCGGCGAGAGGATTCCCGTTCGGAATCATAGCGGTGTAACACTGCCCCGGCTGTGACCATTGCTTTGCCCCAAGCTTAGCTACGCCGCCCGAAAACCATTCTCGCTGGCGACATGGCCGTCAATCTTCCATTTCGCAGAAATGGCAAACCGAGGAACTATCTATCTTGTCGGCGCGGGCCCCGGTGATCCGGAGCTGTTGACGCTGCGCGCTGCGCGGCTGATCGCGCGCGCCGAGATCATCGTCCATGACGGTCTGGTCGATCCCGCCATACTGGCGCTGGCACAAGAAGGGGCCGAGTTGATCTCGGTCGCCAAGCAGCGCAGCAAGCACACCCTGCCGCAAGAGCAGATCAATGCGCTGCTGGTGCGCGAAGCATTGAACGGCCGCGACGTGGTGCGCCTCAAGGGCGGCGATCCGCTTATTTTCGGGCGCGGGGGTGAAGAGGCAGAGGCCGCCCACGCAGCCGGCGTTCCAGTCGAGATCGTCCCGGGTATCAGCGCCGCCAATGGCGCGGCTGCCGCAGCGCAGATCGCGCTGACGCATCGCGAGGCTTCAAGCATTGTCAGCTTCGTGGCCGGTCAATGCAAAGGGCTTAGCGAACAGGACTGGACCGGGCTCGCCGGCAAGGGTCGCACGCTGGTAATCTATATGGGCGTCAAAACTGCGCCGCAGATCGCCGAGAAGTTGATGGAAGACGGGCTTGCGCCCGGCATGCCGGTGGCGGTGATCGAGAATGCCGCACGGCCCGAAATGCGCGTGCTGCGCGGAATGCTTGCGGGGCTGCCCGATCTGGTTGCCAGGTATCGGGTAAAGAGCCCCGCGCTGATCGTGATCGGCGAAGTAACCGCGCGCGATGACATTTCGCTGGTGCAGATTGCACAGGAGGCCGCGCAATGAATATCCTAACCGGAAATGATCTGAAAAGCGGCGCAGTTGTGTGGTGGGACGGCACCGGATGGTCGCTCTACGTCGATGACGCTGTCGATGTGGGTGACCGCGCCGAGGAAATCCTCGCCCGCGAACAATCCGCGCGGCGGGTCAACGCAGCCTATGCCGTCAGCGCAAACCGTGACGATAAAGGGGTCCGTCCCGCGCATATCAAGGAGCGCGTCCGGGCGCTGGGTCCTACCGTGCGCCCTGACCTGACATTGAAACCCAAAGACCCCGCAGCGATGGACTGGGTAATCTGATGTACCAGTATGATTCATACGACCAGGCTATGGTCGATACGCGCGTTGAGGAATTCCGCGACCAGACCCGCCGCCGGCTTGAAGGCAAATTGAGCGAGGATCAGTTCAAGCCGCTGCGGCTGATGAACGGGCTCTACCTGCAGCTCCATGCCTATATGCTGCGCGTTGCCATCCCCTATGGCACGCTGGATTCGCGCCAGATGCACGCGCTGGCGGATATCGCCGACAAATATGACCGCGGTTATGGCCATTTCACCACGCGGCAGAATATCCAGTACAACTGGATCAGGCTGGAGGATGCACCCGATATCCTGGCCGAGCTCGCCAGGGTTGAGATGCACGCGATCCAGACCAGCGGCAATTGCATCCGCAATATCAGCTCTGATCATTTTGCGGGCGCTGCGGCCGACGAGTTGGTCGACCCGCGGCCCTATGCCGAATTGCTGCGCCAATGGTCGAGCTTCCACCCCGAGTTCAGCTATCTTCCCCGCAAGTTCAAGATCGCGGTGATTGCGAGCGATAGCGACCGCGCGGCGATGAAGCTGCACGATATCGGAATCCAGATCGTCAGGAACGACGCGGGCGAATTGGGCGCGGCATTCAATGTTGGCGGCGGGATGGGCCGCACGCCCATGATCGCGCCCTGCATCCGCGACTTCGTGCCGCTGGATCAGCTGGTGACCTATGCCGAAGCCTGCCTGCGGGTCTACAACCGCCATGGCCGCCGCGACAACAAGTACAAGGCACGGATCAAGATCCTGGTGCACGAGATGGGCGCAGAGGAATATGCTCGCCAGGTAGAGGAGGAATTCGCCCACCTGCTTGAGCAGGGCGTTGAACCGCCGCTGGCAGAGCTGGAGCGGATCAGACCCTATTTTGCCAATCCGGCGTTCGAGACCGGGCTGCCGAGCGAGCTTGATCGTTCGGACCCGGAATTCGCGCTTTGGGCTGACAGCAACACGCATCCGCACAAGACGCCGGGCTATGTCTCTGCCATCATCAGCCTCAAGCCGGTTGGCGGCATTCCCGGTGACGCCAGCGCCAAGCAGATGCACCTGATGGCCGAGCTGGCGAAGCAATATTCGTTCGACGAGCTGCGGGTGATGCACACGCAGAATATCGTTCTGCCGCATGTAAGGATCGCCGATCTCCACGCACTGTGGAGCCAGCTCGAAGCGGCAGGCCTCGGCGCACCCAATCTCGACACGATCGAGGATATCATTGCCTGCCCCGGCCTCGATTATTGCAGCCTTGCCAATGCGCGATCGATCCCGGTTGCGCAGAGAATTTCCGAGCGCTTCGCGGCCAAGGGCCGGACCAGGGAACTGGGCGAACTCAAGCTCAAGATTTCCGGCTGCATCAACGCCTGCGGGCACCATCACGCGGGCCACATCGGCATCCTTGGCGTCGACAAGAAGGGCGTCGAAAACTACCAGCTGCTGCTTGGCGGCAGCGAGGCACAGGACACTTCGCTGGCGAAGATCACCGGCCCCGGCTTCGACGAAGCGGGGATCGTCGATGCAGTCGAGACTGCCACCGAAGTCTATCTCTCCAACCGCACTGAAGGTGAGCGTTTCCTCGACACCTATCGCCGCATCGGAATGGAACCGTTCAAGGAGGCGCTTTATGGCTGACACACCAGGAACGGTACTGGGCACCAGCCCGGACGAGGTGCAGTTCCGCTTCCGCGACGACGACGTGGTGGATCACGGCACAGTCACGGTCGACAGCTTCGTCGATCAGTCCAACGCCACTGCAGTGCGGATCGAGCCGGGCGACGATGCCCGCGAATTGCTGCCGCACCTTGATCGCATCGCTCTGGTCGAAATGAATTTCCCGGTGTTCGGAGACGGGCGCGGCTATTCCGCTGCGCGCATCCTGCGCGAGGCAGGCTATGTGGGTGAACTGCGCGCCGTAGGCGAGGTTCTGATCGACCAGCTCGCCTATATGCGCCGCTGCGGCTTCGATGCCTTTGCACCCGACACGCCGCTCGATATGGCTGATGCCGAAGCTGCCTTCGCGCGTTGGGACAATGTCTATCAACACGCGGCAGACGGCGCAGAACCGATCTGGAAACTGCGCCATGGCTGAAGCCGACCTGCCCATAGTAACGCGGAACGTCAACCGGATAAACACCACGCCGCGTTTCGACGGGGCAGATGTCATCCGGCTCAACCGGATGTTTCGCGGGTCTTCGACCGAGGAAATGCTCGAGGCGGTGATCAAGGACGGTCTTGTGGGCAATCTGGCGGCGGTATCGAGTTTCGGTGCCGAGAGCGCGGTATTGCTGCACCTCATCGCCAGCATCGACCCCGATGTGCCGGTGCTGTTCCTCGAAACGGGCAAGCATTTTCCCGAAACGCTCGCCTATCGCGATGATCTGGTCGACCGGCTCGGCCTGACCAACCTCATCAATCTCTATCCCGACCTCGAAGAACTCAAGGCCAGGGATGAAAGCGGGCTGCGCTGGTCCTATGACCCCGATGGCTGCTGCGAGATCCGCAAGGTCAAACCGCTTGCCAGCGCGCTTGAGCAGTTCGATGCCAGCTTCACCGGGCGCAAGGCGTTCCAGTCATCGACCCGCGCCAATCTGCCGCGCTTCGAGATCGACAATTCCGACGCGCAAGGGCGGCTCAAGATCAACCCGCTGATAGATTGGGACGCAAGCCAGATTGCCGCCTATTTCGTGATGCACGATCTGCCTCAGCATCCGCTGGTGGCGCAGGGCTTCCCTTCAATCGGGTGCAGCCCCTGCACGCACAAGGTTATGCCGGGAGAAGACCCGCGCTCGGGCCGCTGGAAGGGCTGGGACAAGACCGAGTGCGGCATCCATACCCCGCTGACGGAAGATGGCGAATTGCCGCCGGGCTACGAACCCTTCCTTTAGAAATGCGAAAGCCCCGAAGCGCAGCATGCACTTCGGGGCATTCGTCATTTGGCTTGGCAAACTGGCGTCAGGATTCGACGCGCTCCACCTTCGAAGTCTCTCCGGTTTCCGGATCCTTCGAGATATACACCCCGTTTTCATCGATGTACTCTTCGTAGCACTTCTGCACAGCGCCTTCTTCATCAGGCGTTGAACAATAGCGATCGGGCGACGGTTGCTCCCATCTCCCCGTAGTCTGCGTACCGTCGGCAGCAGTGTCCACCCAAGTCCCATCGGCTCGAACGTCAGATGTGAAAGTGGTGCCATCGGCATTGGTTATCTTATACGTCCCGACGGTCGGCAGACCGTCAGCGGCAATATTTGCAGGCGCGGCCTCAGCCACTTCCTCGGTCGGTTCAGCCTCGGGCGCCTCCTCAGCCTGGGAACAGGCAGCGAGTGCCGCGACAGCAGCTATAGCTATGATCTTTTTCATGATTTCCCCTTTTCGTGACCCGCAAACCGACTCATGCCGTGTTTGCGACTCGCGACCGCAGAGGGGAATCTAGGACGAAACCGGCCAAAGCTGAAATTGTAATCTCAAAGCCAGCCTTCGCGGCGATACCAGTCTGCCGTCGATTTCAGGCCTTCCGGGCCGCCGATCTGCGGCAGCCAGACGCTTTCAGGCACCTTGCGATCTGAGCGGACAACCCAATTGGGGTGGCACATATAGCCAACGCGGTCATGCGTCAGCCTGGCCCCGTGGCCGCGAAATAGCCGATCGACCCCTGCTGCGCCCTGCAACACTGCGCGCGGCAGATGCGGCGCGAACACGCGCTTGCCAACCGCCTGCCCGATCGCGGCCGCCAGTTCCTTATGGCTCCACCCACCTTCACGCGCATCGTCTGGCTCGAACACACGCTTGCGCACCAGGGCGGGCTGCGCATCGATCAGGTCGACCAGCAGCCTGGCAAGATCGGCGACATGGATGATCGAAGTCGCTCCGCCCGGCGGCAGGGGGACAAAGCCGAAGCGCGCACTGCGAAACAGTTCGAACATGTCAGCATCGCGCGGGCCATAGACCGCCGGGGGGCGCACGATGGTCCAGTCAAGCCCGCTTTGCTCGACCAGCTTTTCCGCCTCGGCCTTGGACGCACCATAGGCCGACAATGCAGGTTCGCGCGCCGCAAGCGACGAAACGAACACGAACCGTTTCACGCCAGCCTGTTTGCTCGCCGCAATAAGATTTGCCGTTCCTTCCACATTGGCAGCGGCAAACCGGGCCGGGTCGGGCGCGTTGGTGAGCCCGGCAATATGGATCACGCCGCGCGTGCCAGCCACAAGATGGTCGAGCGCAGGCTTGTCAGCCAGCTCGCCCATCACCCATTCGACGCGGCTGTGTTCGTGCTCGGTTACGCGCCGCACCAGCGCTTCGGCAGGCAGATTGCGCTCTCCCAGCACATCAAGCACCGCCTGCCCCACGAAACCGGATCCGCCGGTGAGGGCAAGCGGCACTTCGCCGCTCACATCAGCACCAGATGATCACGGTGAATCACAGAGGATCGCGGCGAATGGCCCAGGATCGCTTCCAGTTCGGCGCTCTGCCGACCCATGACCGCCTCCACATCGTCGGCGTCATATTCCACCAGCCCCTTGGCGATCACCCGTCCGGTCACATCCTTGACTTCGATAATGTCGCCGCGCGAAAAATCGCCTTCAACGCCGGTGATGCCTGCAGCCAGCACGCTCTTGTTGCCATCGCGCAGCGCGGCAACGCAGCCATCGTCAACCGTAATCGCGCCGTTGAAGCGCATGCGACCGCCGATCCATGCCCGCCGCCCGCTTTCCTCGCGCTGCGGCAGGAACAGCGTGCCCGCCTGCGACGCTATCGCGTGGGCGATCGGCATTTCCGGCCGCCCATCGATGATGGCGAGCGCGATACCGGCCCTTTCTGCGATCTCTGCGGCCAACAGCTTGGCAGTCATCCCGCCCGATCCCAGGCCCGAGCCCGAGCCCGAATCCGCCATCGCGTGGATTTCCTCCGTCACCCCGTCAACCTGGTCCAGCCGCTCGGCCTCCGGGTGCTCGGGATGCCGGTCATACAGCCCGTCGACATCGGTCAGCAACAACACGCCGTCAGCCGCGCAGGCCTGCGCCACACGCGCGGCCAGCCGGTCATTGTCGCCGAAACGGATTTCGCCCGTGGCGATGGTGTCATTTTCGTTGACCACCGGCACCACGCCGCTTTTGAGCAGGCGGCGCAGGGTGGCGGAAATGTTGAGATAGCGCCGTCGGCTCTCGAAATCATCCAGCGTCAGCAGCATCTGCGCGGCGACCAGCCCGCGTTCAGCGAGCAGCGCGGACCACGCCGCCGCCAGATCGATCTGTCCGACCGATGCCGATGCCTGCGCTTCAGACAGCGTGCGCCGTCCGCCGTGGCTAAGGTTCAGCTTCTTGGCGCCGATGGCGATCGACCCCGAACTGACCACCACTACTTCCATGCCCAATTCGCGCGCGGTCCAGATATCATCGACCACCGTGCGCAGCCATTCGGCATTCACCCGCCCGCTGGCATCCACCAGCAGCGCGCTGCCGATCTTGATGACCAGGCGTTTGCAAATGGCGGGATCGCGGAAATCGGGCAGGGTCTGGATGGGCATGATGCCTGCTTCGTTAAAGGATCGCGGCGCTGCCGGCCAGTGCGGCTTCGCGCAAAATCACAGCGGCGACCACGGCTTTTCCTCTTCCAGCGCGGGTGCGCCTTCTTCAGGCAATTCGCCCGGCTGCTCGGTCATCGTGTGCTCGGGCAGATAGCCCAGCACTGCGTCCAGCAAGGCATCGATCCCCTGGCCGGTCGCACCGGACACGGCGAACACGTCATCCGCGCCGGCTGCCTTCAGTTCGCTGGCGAACCCCTCTGCCAGTTCGGCATCGGCCTGGTCGATCTTGTTCAGCGCGACAAGCCGCGGCTTGTCCTCCAGCCCGGCACCATAGGCGGCGAGTTCCTCTTCGATCACGCGCATGGCCTCTACCGGGTCGGCATCTCCGGTGCCGGTAATGTCGATCAGGTGGATCAGCACGCGGCATCGCTCGATATGGCCCAGGAACCGGTCGCCGATCCCCGCCCCGTCTGCGGCTCCTTCGATCAGGCCGGGAATGTCGGCCAGCACGAATTCGCGCCCCTTGTGCCGCACCACGCCCAGCTTGGGGATCAGCGTGGTGAAGGCATAATCGCCCACCTTCGCCTTGGCATTGGACACCGCGTTGATGAAGGTGGACTTTCCGGCATTGGGCAGACCCACGAGCCCGACATCGGCAAGCAGTTTGAGGCGCAGCCACACCCACATTTCTTCGCCTGGCATTCCCGGCTGATGCTGGCGCGGCGCGCGGTTGGTTGCGGTCTTGTAGCTGGCGTTGCCGCGCCCGCCCATCCCGCCTTGCAGGAACACTTCGCGCTGGCCGACTTCGGTAAAGTCCGCCAGCACCTCTTCCTTGTCTTCGGAAAGCACCTGCGTGCCCACCGGAACCTTGATCACCAGATCGCTCGCAGAAGCGCCGGTGCGATCCTTGCCCATGCCATGCGCGCCGCGGCTGGCCTTGAAATGCTGGCTGTAACGGAAATCGATCAGCGTATTGAGGCCGGCCACGGCTTCGAACACGATATCGCCGCCCTTGCCGCCATTGCCGCCGTCAGGCCCGCCATATTCGATATATTTCTCGCGCCGGAAACTGACGGCACCGGGGCCGCCGGCGCCGGATTTTAGGTAGATCTTGGCTTGGTCGAGGAAATGCATGGGCTCCCCCTATGCATTTCCCGGCCAGATTGCGAGCGATTTGGCGAGCGCCCCTGGTGAAGTTCAGAGCGCGATGCGTAAACCGCCGATTACCGAACGGCCCGGCGAGATGAAGCTGAACACCTGTTCGTAAGTCTCATCGAGGAGATTTTCGATCCGCGCGAACAACTTGATGGAATCGGACACGCGCGTCTCCGCCGCCAGATTGACCAGCGTAAAACTGTCCAGCCGGACCGTAACCGGAATGAAGCTGGGATCGGTAAAGGCCAGATCATCGCTTGCGCCATTGTGCCGTACGATCAGCGTGGCTGAAGCTGTATCGCCCGGCGCAGTCCACGTCAGCACGGCCGAGGCGATATTGGCGGGGCGGCGCACTTCCTTGACCCCGTTCTCCTTGGCGTCAAGCCAGCTGTAGGCCGCATCGAGCGTGACTTGCGGGCTAAGCTGCGCGCGTGCGCTCAGTTCAATGCCTTGTTGCTTTGACAGCGTATCGCGATTGGCGGGCATCGCGATAAAATCCGGCGGTGGGAAATCGGTAAAGATCTCATCCTTAAGCTCGCTGTCGAACCAGGTTGCGGAAAACCGGATTGCGCCACCTGCAAGCGACTGATCGAACCCCACTTCCCAACCGGTCGACTTCTCCGGCTGAAGCCCCGCATTGCCGATGAAGCGCCCGTCCACGAAGCCGTAAAGTTCGAAAAAGCCCGGATTCTTGATCCCGCTGCCATAGGCCGCGCGGATACGGGTGCCCGGTGCGGCATCCACAGCGCCTGCGACGCGGAAGGTCACTGGATCGGCAAAGCGATTATTGATGTCCTTACGAAGCGCCGCCGAAAGATCGAAGCCTTCTCCTGCCGCGCGATATTCGCCCACCAACCCGATGTTGCGCGTGCTGCGGCGCCCGGTGAAGGCAAAGCCGAACGGATCGGTATTGCGGAATGTTTCGCGTTCGATATCGGCAGCGAAGGTCAGGCCATGCGCGAATACCGGGCCGCCCATCGACAGAGTGGAGACATAGGAACCCTTGAGCCGCTGCCCCTTGTGCCCGAATGTGCGCCCGATGGGGCCGAAACTGTCGCGGCTGATATCCGCCATCTGCCCGGAAAGATCGTGCACCCAGCGCCCGCCCAGCGTCTCTGCCCGCGCTCCGACCAGAGCATAGAGCGCATCCTGTTCGAAGCGGGCCTGAGGCGAATCGACGACCATGCCGAATGTCGGGCTGGCCGGGTCGAAATCCTGATCGTTGAACTGCCCTTCGCTCAATGTATAGCGCGCCGCCGCTCGCAGCGCGAAGCCGGGGGCCGCTTCGACCGAGCCCTTGGCCGCAAGCGTATAGCCATCGCGCCCGATCTTGCGGCTGCCGCCCCGCGCATTGGGCGTGCCATCGGTGGAAACCAGCGTCGCGCTCAGGGCAAGATCATGCCCCTCGCCTGCCAATCCAGCCCGTGCAGCGGCGTTGACGGTGCCAAAGCTGCCCGCTTCGATCCTTGCGGAAATCCCCGGAGCCTCGCGCCCAGACGCGCTGCGATAGGCAATGACGCCTCCGATCGCATCCGACCCGTATAGCGCGGATTGCGGACCGCGCAGCACCTCTACGCTGGAGCCCAGATCGGCTTGCAATGTCCCGACATCGAACTCGCCAGCGAAGGGATCGGACACTTCGATCCCGTCAACCAGCACCAGCACATGGTTGGCTTCGCTGCCGCGCAGGCGCAGCTGGGTTTGCCCGGCCACACCGCTCACCGCCACGCCGGGAACATCGCGCAGCACATCGGCCACGTCGCGCACCTGGCGCCGCTCGAGATCGTCGGCGGTCAGGATCCTGGCAGAGCCGGGGTAATCACCGGCAAGCTGGGGATCGCCCGAACGGCTGGAACTGACCAGGATCTCGTCTTCGGAGTGTGGTGCCGTCTGGCCCTGTGCGGACGACGGGAGCGCAAGCGCGATCACGCCCGCCGCAATGACATTATGTCGCATGTAGAATCACTACCTTCTCGCGCCTGAGCGATGTCAGGGCCGGGATCTCCTCCCGTTGCGGGAAGCGGCGCCGTGCGCAGGGCCAGCGCCTGCCCCGCCCACGGCATCGTAGCGGCCCCGGCCGCGCTTCGTCGCTCAGACGAAAAGGTTTCGCGCCGGGCCAATCCCTGGACCAGGCAAGAGCGACTGCGCATCCGGTCGGTCTCCTGGCTTGCGGGTCACCGCGCCTCACTCCCCTTCCCAGGCCAGCAAAGGCCCAGTGAGTGCACCATGATCCATGGCGCGTGAATGAAACGCTCGCCGCTTACAGTTGCAGGGACAGCCGCAGAATTGGGCGCTTGCCGCCCGCACCGCGTTCCCGTTACCGGCACGCAAGTCGTGAAGGAGCCGCCTTGCAGCCGCCCGTTCACGTGCATGGCTTTAGGTAAGCCGATAGGCCGGATCAAGAGTCAGAAATGGGGAAATATCCACCTGGTGGAGCCGAGCGGGATCGAACCGCTGACCTCGTCATTGCGAACGACGCGCTCTCCCAACTGAGCTACGGCCCCGTTCAGGTGTTCCAGGCGAGGGCATACCTTCGCATCGGGAGGCGGCAAATAGCGAATGGCTGCGCGCCCTGCAAAGAAAAATTGCTTTCCTGCGCCCGATACAGGTCAGGCGACACCCCTGTGGAGGGGACATCGCCTGATTCTGCGTTGAACTTATCCGAGCCTAATTAGAACCCGCCGCTACACTTGTAGCCTGGCGATAGGTCGCTTCAAGCGTGCGCGAACCGCCACTGCCATAACGAGCATCCCAGGCAGCCAGATCGACCCGGTATTTCTCGTAAGCACTGAAGAAATTCTCGAACACCTGCTCCATGCGCGGCAGCGCATTCTGGGCGAATTCGCGCAGCTGGCCACCGGGAACCTGATTGACCTCGCCGCTCAGCTGCAATGCCACATTACAAAAATCGGGCAGCACGGGTGGCAGCGCGAAGTAGTTGTAAACGCGCGTCATATAGGCGTCTTGATACTCGCGGAATGAACGCCCGTGCTTGTTGCGATATTCGGCCGCCAGGGCATTGTTGGCCGCAGCCAGTTCGCGCGAGTGACGCTTGAGAAAGGTGCGATAGTTATCGACCAGCCCGGTATGCTCGAGGCGTGTGCAATTCAGGGCCGCGACATTAAGGCCTGAGCGCAAATTCCACAGTGTCTGTTGCTCGCTGATACCCACATTCACGGTCTCGCGAATGCCAGCTGTGGACAGTTGCGGGATCGCCATGGTGGCAAATGCACCGGCCGGCGGCGTGGGCCGCGGGGGGATCACCACCATCGGTGGCGGGGGTGGCGCGACCGCCACCGGCGCCGGAGGCGGTGGTGGTGCGGCGCACGCTGCCAGAGCTGCGACAGTGGCGGCCACAACCGCCATTCTGGTTTTTGAAATCGTTCCTCGACCCATGGTTTGCCTTGCCCATCTGTTGTGATCCTGGGGGAAGCTAGTCAGAGTGTCCCTAACACCGGCTGAACCCCGAGGGTTAATGCAACAGGAGTATACCGTCTTGCAGGCAAAGAAAATGCCCGAGGCGCGTGTAGCGCCCCGGGCACGATGAAATGACTCATGCTTGCGACCATCTGCGCTGGATCACTCGCGCGACCCCATGAAGCGCAGCAGGAACAGGAACATGTTGATGAAATCGAGGTACAGGCTGAGCGCGCCAAGGATAATCGCCTTGCCGGCCCATTCGGTGCCCCGATAATAGCTGTACTCTTTCTTCAGCCGCTGCGTGTCATAGGCGGTGAGGCCGGCAAAGATCAGCACACCGATCGCACCAACCGCATAGTTGAGAGCCGGCGACTGAAGCCACCAGTTGAGCAGGGTGGCCACGAGCAGGCCGATCACGCCCATGATCAGGAAGCTGCCCCAACCAGAGATGTCTTTCTTGGTGGTGTAACCCCACAGGCTAAGCCCCGCGAAAGCCGCCGAAGTGGCAAAGAATGTCGCCGCGATCGAACCGCCGGTATAGACCAGGAAGATAGTCGAGAGCGACAGGCCCATCAGCGTGGCAAAGCCCCAGAACATCATCTGCAGCGTGCCCTTGCTGAACCGGTTTGCGCCGAAGCTCATCGCAAAGACGATCGCCAGCGGCGAAAGTGCCACCAGCCACATCATCGGACCTTGCGCGAACTGCAGCGCCAGCCCCGACCGTGCGGTGAGCAGCGCCACGATGCCGGTTAGAAGCACGCCTGATGTCATGTAGTTGTAAATCGAGAGCATGTGCTTGCGCAGCCCGGCATCGAACACCGTGGCGGTGCGCGGCACTGAAGCGCCGGCGAAGCCCTGCTCCTGCTGTTGCATGCGCTGGGTTTCGTTCCAATCAGCCATTGTAATACCTACTCCGATAATAACGGGCGCGGATTTAGCGCCATCTCCGCGAATATCGGGATTTTGCGAGCGATTTTCAAGCAAAACCGGCTTGCAAAGCGTGCAACTACTTAACCTTGCTCCCGGCCCCGCCCAGCCAGCTCGCTTCCCTTGGCGGCAGTCGCCCGCAATGTCTCGATCAGAAGTGATTTCAATGCGTTATCGGCATCGAGCACATTCAAGCCCTCGCGCGTCATGCCGCCGGGGCTGGCCACGCGATCGGCCAGCTCCCCGGATGGTACACCTGCCGATGCGGCAAGGCTGGACGCTCCTTCGACGGTTGCCAATGCCAGACTATCGGCCATTTCCTCGTCAATGCCCAGCTCCTGCGCGGCAGCGGAAAGGGCGTCGATGAAGCGATAGACGAACCCCGGCCCGGATCCCGCCAATGCCGTAACCAGATCGAAACGAGCCTCGTCATCAAGCCACATTGCCGTGCCAAGCTTGCCGAAAAGTGCCTGTGCCGCATCGCGCTGTGCGCTGCCCAGGCCAGTTTCCGCCAGGATCACAGGCGACTTGCCGATCCGCGCAGCGAGGTTGGGCATCACCCGCACATGCGCAGCGGCAGAGGGAAAGGACTGGCGCAGCATGGCAAGGTCGATCCCCGCCAGCAGCGAGAAAACGGTCACTCCTTCGCCGGCCAGCGCTTGCAGGCCCGGGCCGAAAGCGCCCAGTTGCTGCGGCTTGAAGCCCAGCAAAACCGCATCATGACCCGGCTGCGAAGGCGGCTCACGATACAGGTTCACGCCCGGCGGCACCTCGGGTATCGCAGGGTCGAGCACTTCGAAACGCGCCGGATCCTCGCCGGAAGCCAGCCAACCGGCCAGCATGGCGCCGCCCATGTTGCCACAACCGATAATCAGCAATTTATTGAATTCAGCCATTCAAACTCCCCTTGGGCCGGGGATCCACAGCCACGGGCTTAATGAGTCCTGACCCTAAGCCTCACCTGCGGCATCGACAAGCGCCGCTTCGAGCGCGCTGCGCGGGCTCTTGTCACCCCATAGTACAAACTGGAAAGCTGGATAGAATCGATCGCACTCGTCAATCGCGATCTCCACCAGCGCCTGAGCCTGATCAATGCTGAGCAAGCCATCATCGCCCATCAATGCCCCGTGCCGATAGAGCAGCACATTCCCCTTCGACCAGATATCGAAATGCCCCAACCACATCTGCTCGTTGACAAGTGCCAGCAATTCATAGGCCTGCTTTTGCTTGTCATCCGACACGCGAATGTCGGGCAGGCAAAGCAATTGCAGCACATTATCCTCACCGCGCCAGATCGCCTTGAGCTGGTACTTGGCCCAACTGCCCTGCACCTCGCCAGCCAGCTCGTCATCGCTGGTTACCTCAAAGGCCCAGCCACGCGCTTCGAACAGCGCAGCCAGCATTTCCACCGGTGCGGCATCGTCTGATCCGACGTATTCGATTTCGCGCGGTCTCATGCCGGGGCGCTCTCAAAGTGGGTCTTGCTTTGCATCGCCATGCTGATTGCCTCGGACGCAGGGGGTAAGGCAATGGCCATGCAACACCGGGCTGGGGAGAACCCAACTGGCTTGTTCAAAGCCTGTGCAAAGAAACCTGTGAGTTTGATTTTAATTATTTTAATTCAATGACTTCCTCGCCATCCGGGCTGGTATAGGCGAAGCTGTCAAACCCCTGCGCACGCAGTGACTGCACCATTTCGCGCGCATCGTCACGGCTTTCGAAGGGGCCGGTCAGCAAGCGGTTGGCCTGGCCCCAGCGAGTGACATAGGCGCCGCTGTCATCAAGCAGATCGGGCGCCTTGCGCACCATCCTGCGCCAATCAAACTTGAGCGCATCACGGTCCCGCCCGGTAGCCATCTGGACCCAATGTCGGCTGGGATTTGCAGGTGGCGCGGGTTCCGCCTGCACGCGCGATTCGCGCGGAATTTCGATTGCGGTAACATCGACCGCCCCATCACGCGCCTGAGCGGGCGCAGCCGATGGACCGGCAAGTCCGTTAAATGCCTCCGCAACACTGGCCTGCGGTTCAACGACCTGGGCGCGGCTAACCTGCGCCAGCCGGCTCTCATTGCGCGGCGGAGAAGAAGCCGGGGCGGCGCGGGTGCTAGGCTGGCCGAGCGGCGTACCGCGCGGGGCAAGTCTATTGTCGGCCTTGGCGGCGGCAGCACCGGCACCTGAACCAGCCTTGCGTGCGATCCGCTGATCGTCCCGCCCGATTTCCGCGGCCCGCGGAAAAATTCCCAGATTGGCGGCGGCAGCCTGCTGCGATGGCGTGAGACGAGGCATAAAGGCAAGATAGGGCGCCATCCGGCTGGCAAGGTCGGTCGGCATCAGCTGACCGGCGAGTGCCGCCGCATCATCGCTATCTCCCAATATCGCCAGCCCAAAGGCACGAGCGCGAAACGCCGCCAGATCGCGCCGATCGAGCAGCGGCCGCAAGGCAGCCTCAAACCCGGCACGCTCACCCGTAATGGCAAGGCTGATCGCCAGCCGCCGCCGGGTCTCGTCATCGGGCTCCGTCGCCAGCACGGTGCGATAGCTCTGCTGCGCCAGGGCATTGTTTCCAACCAGGTCCTGAGCCAGGCCCCAGTCGCTCAGGATTGCGTCGGTGTTGGCTCCGGCCTGCTCGGCTTCGGCGAACATCTGCAGTGCTTCCACCGGCCGCTGCGAACGGAGGTAGACTGATGCCATGCCCAGCTTGGCTTGGGCATGCTCGGGTGAGAGCGACAAGGCACGGCCAAAAAAGCCCAGCGCAGCGTCGAGATCTCCCACTCCAAGCGATGCGCCACCTGCCTCAACCAGCGCCCCAAGGTCTTGCGGGTTGCTGGCCAGGCGTTGCAGTGCATCACGCAGCCTTTCGACTTCTGGCGTCGGCAGCGACTGCACCACTTCGCGCGATGTCGACAGGCTGTTTGGCTGCTGCGCGCTCAACGTAGCTGGCAAAGCAAGCGCAAAGCACACAGCAGTTGCCGCGATTCGGAAGCTGACCTTCATGCCGCCTTCAAGACAGCAAGCCGCTATCTACCGCTAGTGCAGCTGAGCCGAACTGCAGGTAAACGCGCGACGAACTGCGCTGAGCGCGCGTGTTATTGATTGTTCTGCCTGCCAAGGAAGCGCGGGATGCTGAGAGAGGAACCGCCATCGTCTTCCTCGTCTTCATCGTCATCCTCATCTTCAGAGCGCCCCGCGCCGCGTGACAGATTGGCCATGCGTTCGAACAGCGTGCTACCGGTTGCTGCGGCACCGCCGGCTGCTCCACCGGCCCCCGCACCGCGTCCTGCGGCAGATTTGCCTGCATCGCTGCCCGCTGCACTATCGCCGTCACCGCCGCTGGAAACGGAGTCATCGCCAGAACTGGAGTCACTCGCACTGCGACCTCCCAGTATCGAAGCGCGGCGGCCGCCTTGATGGCCTGCTTCGTTCGCATCGGCGGGATCGACTGATGCGGCCGGCGCTTCGGCTGTCAGATCGAACGGCTCCTGATCGAATTGAGGTGCAGCATCACCGTGGTTGGCCGCTTCACTGCCATCACCGGCGATATCGCCATAGGGATCGTTTTCCTCGTTGCGCAGTCCGGCGAGCGGATCGACGATCCCATCCACGTCATCATCCTCGTCATCGCCCATTTCATCGCCGAATTGCATGCCGGTGAGATCGAATGGCTCAGCCGCCGATTCCTCGTAGTCCTCTTCCAGATCATATTCCGGCTGGTCCGCGCGTTCAGACGCGGTCTCGCCTTCTGCTTCCATGGCCAGCTCAAGCGGCTCCTCATCCATCGGCTCCGCAAACGGCGCAGGCGACGCATTGTTATCGCCGATTTCAAGTACTGGCCGTTTGGGTGGGCGAGCGCCACCGAGCGAAATCGGCGTCGCATCGGGCGCGCGCTGGACGGCGTGCTGGTCAATGCCCGTGGCTACCACTGAAACGCGAATCTTGCCTTCCAGATCGGGATTGAAGGCCGAACCCCAGATGATATTTGCGTCTTCATCCACCAGTTCGCGGATGTGGTTGGCTGCCTCGTCGACTTCGAGCAGCTTCATGTCCTCGCCGCCAATGATCGAGATAATCACCCCCTTGGCCCCGGCCATGCTGACCCCGTCGAGCAGCGGATTGGCGATGGCGCGTTCGGCGGCTTCAAGCGCGCGGTTCTCACCCTCGCCCTCGCCGGTGCCCATCATCGCCTTGCCCATCTCGCTCATGACAGAGCGGACATCGGCAAAATCGAGATTGATCAGCCCTGGCATTACCATCAGATCGGTGATCGAACGAACGCCTTGCTGCAACACCTCATCGGCCAGCATAAATGCTTCCTTGAAGGTGGTTTCCGCCTTGGCGATCAGAAACAGGTTCTGGTTCGGGATCACGATCAGCGTATCGACATGCTTCTGCAGCTCGTCGATGCCCGCTTCTGCCGCACGCATGCGGCGGGTGCCTTCGAACAGGAACGGCTTGGTCACTACGCCCACGGTGAGCACACCCTTGCGGCGGGCAGCTTCGGCGATCACCGGCGCAGCGCCGGTGCCCGTGCCGCCGCCCATGCCTGCGGCGATAAACACCATGTTGACCCCGTCGAGTGCATCCTCGATCTCGGCCACGGTTTCTTCCGCTGCTGCCTTGCCCACTTCAGGCCGCGCGCCCGCGCCCAGGCCGCCGGTGATTTCGGGGCCAAGCTGGATCTTGGTGTTCGCCCGCGACATGCTGAGCGCCTGTGCGTCGGTATTGGCACAGATGAAGTCCACACCTTCGATCTCGGCCTCAATCATATTGGCAATCGCATTGCCGCCGGCCCCGCCGATTCCCACCACGGTAATCCGGGGGCGCAGGTCCTCGCTTGAAGCCGGTCCGATATTGATACTCATCTCTTCGCCCTCCGAGCGCAAAGCGCGCCCATTAACCATTACCCTGTATTTGGCACAAAGCCGCTACACCTTTGATAGCGTAATAACCCTTATCCACAGTGGTTAAAGCGGCCATCGTGCGTCCTTGTTCCATCAAAAGTTCTCTCTCAGCGCCCGCCACAGCCGTTGAATCCCGAAAGCGCCGCCCAAACGGGTAATCGGCGCGCTCGCCGCGCCCACCGAACGTATGTCGATCGGATCGTCTGCCGCATAGAGGCACAGCCCCGCCAGTGTAGCAAACCCCGGCGTCGCATGCGCCTCGGGCAGTCCGGTAAGTGCTGGCGGGCGGCCGATCCGTACCGGCATGCCCAGCGCGCCTTGGGCAAACTCTGCCAGCCCGGCCAGTTCGGCCCCTCCGCCCGTCATCACCACCTGCCCGCCGCGCACCCCGGTAAAGCCCATTGCCTTGAGTGCGCGCCCGATCTCATCGGTCAGCCCGGAAAGATGCTGGGTAACGATCGATACCAGTTCGGCACGCGCGATGCGGTTCTTGTCATCCGCCCCGCGCGCGACAGGGCCTGCCTGATCATCGCCCGGCCCGTTGACGGGGATCATTTCGCGGTGGTCGGTCGGGCTGGCAATGGCAGAACCCGAAACGCATTTGAGCCGTTCCGCCTGAAAGCGGCGGATGCCGAAAGCAGAAGCGACGGCATCGGTAATGTCGCCCGATCCGAATGGCAGCGCCTTGAGCCCCAGCAGCATACCCGCCGCATAAACCGCGACATTGGTTACTTCACCGCCGATCTCGATCAGCGCCACGCCCAGTTCGCGCTCTTCCTCGCTAAGGCAGGCATAACCCGCCGCCAGCGGCGCAGCGACAATCGCCTCGACATCCAGATGCGCGTTCTGCACTGCCTCAGTGAGGTTCCTCACCGGGGCGCCATCAGCCAAAATCACATGCACATCGACCCCAAGCCGCTCGGCATGCAAGCCCTTGGGATTGGCCACCCCATGCGCCCCGTCAAGCGTGTAATGCGCCGGCTGGGCATGCAGCACCATGCGGCCATCGGGCTGGACTGTCTCGTGCGCCGAAATCAGCAAGTGCTCGATATCTTCTTCCTCGATGCGCCGTCCGCCAATGTCGATCTCGACCCTGGCGACCTTGCTCGCTAGGCCCGCCCCGGCGCAACCCACCCACACGCTTTGCACGCTGGTGCCGGCGTTCTTTTCCGCCCGCTCCACCGCATCGCGGATGGCATAGGTTGCCGCCGCCATATCGGTGACATAACCGCGCTTGATCCCGTTCGAAGCGCGATGGCCCGATCCGAGCACTTGCAGCTCGCCATTCTCGGTCTGCCCCATAATCATCGCGGAGATGCGGAACGAACCGGTGTTGACTGCACCGAAATAGCGGGTGAAGCGGGTCGCGGCCATCAGAGTGTCTCTGTCTCTTCTGCCTGTTTGGGCGCGTTCAACAGCGCGTCCGCGCGGCCCGGAATGCGCATGTAGATGCGCGGCGGCGCACGCATGTCAAAAGTCGTCACTTCCCCGCCCAGCAGGCGATTCTGCCCGTCGAGCCGTGCAAAGGATACCAGCGCGGCAGCAGCGCCGTCCTCGCCCTGCGGCAGCGCCAGCACCTGCTTGGTCTGAAAGGTCAGGTTCCAGCGGCGATTGCCGACCCATTCCGCCCCTTGCACCTGCGGGCGCAGCGCCGGCGCAGCCTCAAGCAGCCGTTCGAGCGCTGCCACCTGGCGCGCAGCACCCGGCCCGGAAATCAACAGCCTGTCACCAATCGCGGCGCGGCTGATCGGTTCAAGTTCGGTTCCCTCAACATCGACCAGCATGAAACGATCCGGCTTTTGCAGCACTGCATGCGGCACGCGCTCGACAATATCGATTGCCAGCGTCCCCGGCAGCTGGCGCGAGACGCGCGCATCCTTGACCCAGGCAAGCTGGAGCAGATCCTCGCGGATTGCCTCGAGATCAACCTGCGGCATGGGCCGGTCCCGCTCGCCCAGCACGCGCTCATAGACGCGATCATCGTTCATCCGTTCGATCCCGCTCACGCGGACATGGCGCACTTCGAAGCCCGCCTTGGACGCCATTTGCGAGATCTGCGCCTGCACCAGCGCGGGAACGCCCGCGATACTCGCGACCAGCCAGGCCAGCGCCAGGGCAGCGGCGATGATGAGGTAGAGGAAAATGCGCTGTAGCTGGTCTTCGGTGAAGGGGAGCAGCCCCATCAGCCAATCGACTATGCGGCCGGTGATGCTGCGCGCCTTGCGCGCCTTGCTTGCCCGGTCGTTCGCCCTGGCGACCCGGCGCACCCCTCTGGCAGAGCGCTTAATCGTCGCCATCGCCGCCTCCGGCCAGCTTTTCAATTGCATGCTTGCGCAAGGCCGCGGCAATGATCGCTTCGACCAGATCGGCATAGTCCATGCCGGCATGGCGCGCCTGTTCGGGCACCAGGCTGAGCGGGGTCATACCGGGCTGGGTATTGGTCTCGAGCACGAACAACCCCTGTTCACCCTGCTCGTCATCCCAGCGGAAATCGGTGCGGCTGGTGCCCGCACAGCCCAGCACGCGGTGCGCGCGTAGCGCATAGTCTTCGCACAGCGCCGCGATTTCGGGCGGAATCTGCGCCGGGCAGACGTGCTGGGTACGGCCCTCGGTATATTTGTGCTCGTAATCGTAGAAGCCGCTGTCGATCACCAGCTCGGTCACGCCCAGCGCGCGCGGGCCGTCCTCCATATCGATCACAGCGGATGTGAGCTCGCGCCCGCGGATGAAGGGTTCTGCCAGCAGTTCGGCAAAATCCTGCCACGGGCCGGGCGTGTCGCGCCCGATCGGATCGCCGTAATTGCCTTCAGCCGTCACGATCGCGACACCAACCGACGATCCTTCGTTGACCGGCTTGAGCACATAGGGCCGCGGCAACGGGTCTTTTTCGAACAGCTCCTTGCTCTTGACGATCCGCCCGCCGGGCATGGGGATGCCGTGCGGCACCAGCGCCTGCTTGGTCAGCTGCTTGTCGATTGCGATCACCGAAGTGGCGAGGCCCGAATGGGTATAGGGAATGCCCATCAGATCGAGCATGCCCTGCACGCTGCCATCTTCGCCCGGCACGCCGTGGAGCGCGTTGAACACCACATCGGGCGCCGCCTCGGCGATGCGCGCGGCAACCTGCCGGTCCATATCGATGCGGGTGACGCGGTGGCCACGACTTTCGAGCGCCTCGGCCACGCCCTTGCCGCTCATCAGCGAAACTTCGCGCTCATTGGCCCAGCCGCCCATCAGGACGGCGATGTGGAGTTTGGGAAGGCTCACTGTAACACCCGTTCTTCCCAAAGCGTCAATTGGCCCCCGCCCGTGCCTTCGTCAAAGTCGACCTCCCAAGGGAATCTGCCTCGCCTATCTGGCCAAATTATCTGGAAAGCCCGCTCAAAAACCATGCCACATTGGCTTTCTTGGAACCAAATTGCCGACCCCCAATACTTTGCAGTGAGATGCTCAGAGGCGACTTCTCTGAACATACAATCATAGCCGTTCAAAAGCTGATCGGTCCTGCCAAAGTCTTCCATGACCAGGCCATTGCGGCACAATGCGAGTGTATCGTTGATGAGTACCTTCATCATGTTCAGGTCCAAACCCGAAATCAAAACGTCCGGTTGTCCTAGGGATTCTGGGAAACCGATCGAGTAGGCAAAATCTGGCTCCGCCCCATCCGGATCGAAAACAGCATTAATGAAACAGCCGTCGCTCTCGACAAAGTCCATGATCTTCTGCTCGTGATCTGACAGCACCTTTCTCACTTCTGCCCCACCCGCTGGATTTCCCATTCCAGCTCAATCCCGCAATTCTCTCGCACGCGGCGGCGCACTTCCTCGCCCAGCGCCTCGATATCGCTGCTGGTCGCGTCGCCGGTATTGATGAGGAAATTGGTGTGCTTTTCCGAAACCTGCGCGCCGCCCAGCCTGAGCCCGCGGCAGCCCGCTGCGTCAACCAGCTGCCAGGCCTTGTGCCCTGCGGGGTTCTTGAAGGTCGAGCCGCCCGTCTTGGTCCGCAGCGGCTGCGATTCCTCGCGTGCGGCGGCGATGCGGTCCATCTCCGCTCCGATGACTGCCGGATCGCTCGGCAATCCCTGAAAGCGCGCCGAAACCACCACCGCCCCATCGGGCAGGCTGGAATGGCGATAGGTATAGGTCAGATCAGACGCCGAGAGCGTGGCCAGCCTGCCATCAGGCATCACCACCTCGCAATCGATCAATATGTCGGCCACTTCGCGGCCATAGGCGCCGCCATTCATCTTGACGAAGCCGCCTACGGTGCCCGGTATCCCGCGCAGAAATTCGAGGCCCGCAATCCCCGCATCGCGTGCGGTCGAGCTGACCAGTATACCGCTCGCCCCGCCGCCGCATTCGAGCCGGTGGCCGCCTAGCACCTTTACGCCGGCAAACGCCTTGCCCAGCCGCACCACCACACCGGGCACCCCGCCGTCGCGCACGATCATGTTCGAGCCCAGGCCCAGGGCCATCACCGGCATGCTGCCGTCCAGCCCCGCCAGGAACTGCCGCAGATCGTCAAGATCGGCAGGTTCGAACAGCCAGTCGGCATTGCCTCCTGTCTTGAACCAGACCAGCCTGGCAAGCGGCGCCTGCGGCGTCAGCCTGCCGCGAACGCCTGGCAAGGTGGCAGTAGTCATGCGGATTTCCCCGCCGCTGCATCGATCGCCGGCGCCAGCCCCGCTGCCCATCTGGTGATGTCGCCTGCCCCCAGGCACACTACAATATCGCCCGCCTCAAGCTCTTGCCCGAGCACTCGCGCCAACTCGCTCTGGTCGGCGACCGTGGAGGCGGCGCGGTGCCCGCGTGACTTCAGCCCCGCCACCAGCGCTTCCGCATCAATGCCCTCGATCGGTTCCTCGCCCGCCGTATAGACGGGGGTCACGAACACCTGATCGGCATCGTTGAAGCAGCTCTGAAACTCGTCCATCAGGTCACGCAGCCGCGTAAAGCGATGCGGCTGGGCCACCGCGATTACCCGCCCGCCATTGATACCGCCCACGGCTTCACGCGCCGCGGCCAGCACCGCCTGGATTTCGACCGGGTGGTGCGCGTAATCGTCAATGATCGACACCGTGCCGCCCTTGCGCGCAACTTCGCCCACGCGAGTAAAGCGCCGCCGTACCCCGCTGAATGCTTCAAAGCCTTCACGGATCACACTTTCATCGCAGCCCATCTCGATCGCCACGGCAATCGCGGCGAGCGCGTTCTGCACGTTGTGCCTCCCCGGCATTGGCAGGCGCACGCCTTCGATCCGGCGGTCTTCCTCACCGCGCTGGCGCACGATTACGTCAAACAGGTTCCCGCCCGCATCCGGCCGGATGTTCACGCCGCAAATATCGGCCTGGAGCGAGAAGCCATAGGTCACAACCTTGCGGTCGCGCACCTGGCCGATCACCGCCTGCACTTCGGGATGATCGATGCACAGCACCGCCGCGCCATAGAAAGGCACATTGTGAATGAACTCGACGAAGGCGCGCTTTACGCCCTCGAAGTCGCCGTAGTGATCGAGATGTTCGGGATCGATATTGGTGACCACTGCGATCGTCCCGTCGAGCCGCAGGAAGCTGCCATCGCTCTCGTCCGCTTCAACCACCATCCAGTCTGACGCGCCGAGCCGGGCGTTCGAGCCATATTGCTCGATGATCCCGCCATTGATGACGGTGGGATCGATGCCTCCACGATCAAGCAGTGCGGCGATCATGCTGGTGGTGGTGGTCTTGCCATGCGTGCCTGCCACTGCGACGGTGGACTTGAGCCGCATCAGCTCGGCCAGCATCTCCGCGCGGCGCACCACGGGAATGCGCGCTTCAAGCGCAGCGGCGACTTCGGGATTGCTGCGCTTGACCGCAGTCGAAGTGACGACCACCGCCACCCCGTCCACATTCTCGCGCGCATGGCCTATGCTGATCGCGATCCCGCGGGCGCGGAGCCGCTCGACACTGGGGCTGTCCGACAGGTCCGATCCCTGCACCTGATAGCCGAGATTGTGCATCACTTCAGCGATGCCCGACATGCCGATCCCGCCGATGCCGACAAAGTGGATCACCCCGATATCGGTGCCGACACCCTTCATTCTGCGCGGTCCCGGTTGGCCGTACCCGCCGTGCGCGCACCTTCGCCCGCCCGATTGTGCCCACTGGAACCAACGCGGATCACATCCATCAGATCGATCCGTCCGAAACTCTCAACCAGGTCGGCGAGGTCGCGCGCGGCGTGCGGTCGCCCGCAATTCCAGGCCGCATGGGCGGCATTGGAGAGTGTTTGCGGCGCCATCGCCATCGCCTGGATCTGTAGCGAGATATCCTTCGAAAGCTTCTGCAAGGCGTCGGATTGCGCCACACGCTCACGGTTGTCCTTGTGATCCCAGCCGGTGACTTCCTTAACCGTTACGGCTGGCTGGCGGATCATACGCGCCCCGCCCGCCTTCACCATTTCGCGGGTGTTGGCGGCCTGGTGATCGTCAGTCGCGATCGGTAGCGGGATCAGGATCGCCGGGCGTCCCACTGCGGTCAGCTCGGCAATGGTCGATGCGCCCGCGCGCCCGATGAACAGGTGGCATTCGGCAAGGCGCACCTCCATATCCTCGAAATAGGTGCCCAGCTCTGCCGGGATATCATGCGTGCGATAGCGCTCGCGCACCCGCTCCAGATCTTCCGCCCGGCATTGCTGCGTCACCTGCAAGCGCTGACGCAGGGCGGGCGGCAACATTGCCAGGCCATCGGGCACCACTTCGGACAGCACCCGCGCACCCTGGCTTCCGCCTGTAACCAGCACCTTGAGCAGCCCGTCTTCTGTGAAGGGCGGGTAATCTTCATCCCGCAAGGCGAGCACTTCGGGTCGCACCGGATTGCCTACGACATGCACGTTGTCCATGTGCTTGTGCTTGAGCCGCTCGACCTCGAGATAGGCGGTGGCGATCGCATCGACCCGCCCGGCGAGCAGGCGGTTGACGCGGCCCAGCACCGCGTTCTGTTCATGGATCACCGTCGGAATGCCCGATCCCCCAGCGGCCAGCATGGCGGGCAAAGCAGGATAGCCGCCAAAGCCCACCACCGCGCTGGGTGCAAAACTGTCGAACAGGCGGTGCGCCATGGCGCGGCCTTCAAGCACTGCCTTGATCCCGCCAAGCCAGCGCAGCGGGTTCTTGCCGAAACGCCCGGCGGGGATAACATGCGCGGTGAGGAAATCGGGCTTGCCAGGGATTGCCGCCCCGCGCTCGTCGGTGATCAGCGCGACATGGTGCCCGCGTCGATCAAGCTCCTGCGCCAGTGCAAAGGCAGGAATCAGATGGCCGCCGGTGCCGCCTGCGGCGAGCACATAATGGCGGCTGGCGCCGGTGCGGATGTCGCCGCTCATGTCGGCTCCTCCTTGCGTTCGAACAATGCCTTTAGGCCCGGTGATTGCCGCCTCAGGAAGGGGTTGCGGCGGGTGATCGCCAGCAGCAGGCCGATGGTCAGGCACATTGCGATAGTCGACGAGCCGCCATAGCTTACCAGTGGCAAGGTCATGCCCTTGGAAGGGAACATCTGCAGATTGACCAGTATATTGATGAACGCCTGGCCGCCGATCGCCGCGACCAGTCCCGCACCGCCGAGCACGGTGAAAAGATTGTCATCATCCACCAACCGTATCAACACGCGCCACAGCAGCGCTATGTAAAGCACCACCACAAAGGCGCAGATGAGCAGGCCGAATTCCTCGCCGATGACGGAGAAGATATAGTCGGTATGGGCTTCAGGCAGGTTCATCTTGCGTACCCCCAACCATAGCCCCGTCCCGGTCCAGCCGCCAGCCAGAAGCGTGCGTTGCGCCAGGTCGACCTGATCGAAGGCAGTGCCGCCGCCGATGAAGGAATCGATCCGATGGCGCGCATTGTCATACAGGAAATAGGCTGCGGTGACGCCCACGATACCTGCCCCTACCAGCACGCTCAGCCGCTGCACGCTGACGCCTGAAAGCAATACCAGCACGAACCATATCCCGGCGAACAGCATGGTGTCGCCCAGATTGGGCTGAAGCATCAGCAAAATGGCTATCAGCGCCATGATCGCTGAGGCAAAGGCAAGCACCGGCAGGCCTGGATCGCGCAATCTGAGGCTGAGTATCCACGCCAGCAGAACGGCAAATCCGGGCTTGAGAAACTCTGAGGGCTGCAGTGAAAAGCCGAAATTGATCCAGCGCCGCGCGCCATTGACTTCGAAACCGATCATCGGGACCAGTGCCAGCAACACCAGCATCGCGGATGCCAGAAGGATGCCGGCCTGCCGCGCGCGCTCACGCGACAACAGCGAAGTGCCCAGCATCACGCTCAGCCCCAACGCCTGCCACACCAGGTGCTGCTTGAAGAAATAGAACTCGCTCAGCTGCACATCGACTGTCGAAAGCCGATCTGAGCTGGCGGGCGAGGCGGCCGCGACTGCACCAGTGCCAATCAGCATCAGCAGCAGCACAAGGCCAAGCACGACCTTGTCGATCTCGCGCCACCAGATGCGCAGTTCGGCACGCCAGTCAATGCGCAGGTTCGCCGCGCCAGACGCGCCTTTGCCGCGATGGTGCGGGATATAGGGTTTGGCGCTGCTCATGCCGATTCCCCTGATTCAAGCGCAGACTGGATCTCGTCGTTCGCGCCGGTCAGGGCAGCCACCACCTGGCGAAAATGCGCCCCGCGCGCTTCATAATCGCGGAACTGGTCGAAACTGGCACAGGCCGGGGACAGCAGGATCACTTCGCCTGACCGTGCGCGCGCCATCGCCCGCCCGACCGCATCATTGAGCATTTCGGCCCGCTCGACGTGGATTTGCGGCTCGAGCAGCTCGGCAAAGCGCGGGCCTGCCTCACCAATGGTATAGGCCGCCGCGATGTTGCCAAGATGATCGGCGCAAGGCCCCAGCCCGTCTTCCTTGGGCAACCCGCCGACGATCCAGTGGATGCGCGGCGCACCGCCATTGATCTTGGGATCAGGCGGCCAGGCGGCCAGCGCGGGGGCTGCACTGTCTGGATTGGTTGCCTTGCTATCATTGATGAACAGCACGCCTTCGTGCTTGGTCACAAGCTCCATGCGGTGCGGCAGACCGTGAAAGCTCGCCATTCCGCGCTGCCACTGCTCGCGCTTCAGGCCCAGTTCCTCCACCAGCGCCACCGCAACCGCTGCGTTCTCGAGATTGTGCGGCCCGGCAAGCGCCGGCCAGCCGATCTGCTCAGCGGCCAAGGCCTTTAGATCGGCACATACTGCCCGCGCCTGGCCTCGCCGCGCGGCCTCGCGTTCACGGATCGCACAGGTCGGCGCGTCACCGCAGCCGAACACCGCGAACTGCTGCGATTGCTGCATTTCAAACAGGCGCGCTTTCGCCGCGGCATAGGCGGAGAATCCGTCGTAACGGTCAAGATGATCGGGTGTGATATTGCTGAGCGATGCTGCATCGCAATCGAGCGAGAAGGTCAGGTCGATCTGGTAACTGGACAACTCCAGCACATACACGCCGCCTTCCGGCAGCGGATCCTGCGCCAGGATCGGTAGGCCGATATTGCCGCCCATCGCGGCCGGTACGCCAGCGGCCTTCAGGATATGGTGCACCAGCGCGGTGGTGGTCGATTTGCCATTGGTGCCGGTAATCCCAACAACCTTGTGCGGCGGCAGCTCGGCGCGGGCCTGAGCGAACAGTTCTATATCGCCGATCACCGGCACGGCGAACCTGGCCGCATGCGGCACAATCGGATGGGTGTTGAGCGGCACGCCGGGCGAAACGACTACACCATCGAACCCGGTCAGATCCTTTTCCAGCGGATCGGCCAGCTCGCAGCGCCCCTCAAACGGCGTACGCGCATTGTCCTGCCGATCCCACGCCAGCACCCGCGCCCCGCTGGCCAGCAAAGCCTCGACGGTCGCCGCGCCGGAACGCGCGAGGCCGAGCACCGCGTAACTTTTTCCGGAAAAGGCCTGCGCTGTTATCACGGCCCGGTCACCTCACCTTCAGTGTGGCAAGGCCCGCCATCGCCAGCACGATTGCAATGATCCAGAAACGGATCACCACCTTGCTTTCGCTCCAGCCCAACTGTTCGAAATGGTGGTGTATCGGCGCCATGCGGAACACCCGCTTGCCCGTGCGCTTGAACCAGAACACCTGGATGATCACGCTGGCGGTTTCAGCCACGAACAATCCGCCCACGATCAGCAGCACGATCTCGTGGTGGCTCGCCACCGCGATCGTACCCAGCGCGCCCCCCAGTGCCAGCGATCCCGTGTCGCCCATGAACACTGCGGCCGGCGGCGCGTTGAACCACAGAAAAGCGAGGCCCGCACCCATGATGGCGGCGCAGAAGATTGCCAGTTCGCCTGCGCCCTCGACATAGGGGATACCGAGATAGGCGGAATAGTCGACGCGCCCGACCAGATAGGCGATCAGCGCGAAGGTGCCCGCCGCAATTATCACAGGCATAATCGCCAGACCGTCAAGCCCGTCGGTCAGATTTACCGCATTGCCGAAGCCCACGATCAGAGTGGCGGCGAAGAGGAAATAGAATGGCCCGAGCGGGATCGAAACGCCGCTGAGAAAGGGGACATAGAGATTGGTGCTGACCTGGCTGACGATGATGTAGGAGGCGACACCCGCTACGATGAATTCCAGCAACAGCCGCACGCGGCCCGACACACCCCGATGGCTGGCCTTGGAAACCTTGTCATAATCGTCGAGGAAACCGATCAGGCCGAAACCGATCGTCACAGCGAAACAGGCGCAAACCAGCGGATTGCTCAGGTCCATCCAAAGCAGCAGCGCAAAAGTGAGCGAAACCATGATCATCAGGCCGCCCATGGTGGGCGTGCCGCGCTTGGCAAGGTGCGATTGCGGGCCGTCCTCACGGATCGGCTGCCCCTTGCCCTGCCGCACGCGCAGCAGGTTGATGAAACGCGGGCCGATCAGCAGGCCAAAGAACAGCGCGGTAATCAGCGTCGCACCGGCACGAAAGGTCTGGTAGCGTACGAGGTTGAGAACGCCTTCGAAACCCAGCCATTCGGCGATCAGGTATAGCATGCGATAATCCTAGGTTCCGCCCGGGCCCTTCGACCCGGATAGACCTGTAAAATGTGACACCAGCGCACCGAGGCCGACCGAATTGGAACCTTTGACAAGGATCGCGTCACCATGGGTGAGCCCGAACTCCTTGAGCGCCGCAATCGCCTCGGCTGGTGTATCGCAATGCGCGAAGCCACCGGGAATGCCAAGCGATTGCACGCCCGCTTTCCCCAATTCACGCGCCAACACGCGCATCTCCTCACCCACCAGCACCGCATAGTCGATCTTTGCCTCGGTCAGCGGCTCGATCAGCTGGGCGTGAAACTTCGGTCCGAAGTCCCCCAGCTCCTTCATGCTGCCCAGCACTGCAATGCGGCGGGTGGCAGGCGTTTGGCCCAATTGCCGCAGCGTTGCCCGCATCGAAGCAGGATTGGCATTGTAGCTTTCATCGATCAGCAGCGCCTTGCCGCCCGGCACGGCCAGCTGGTGGCGCGCGCCGCGCCCTTTCAGCCCGCCCATTTCCGCCAGCGCCAGCCCCGCTGCACCCAGATCGCCCCCTGCGGCCTTGACCGCAGCCATCACGCCCAATGAGTTGGCGATCCAGTGTTCGCCCGGCTCTGCCACCGAATAGCACAGCCGCGTATCGCCCAGGTCCGCCGTCACCAGCGAGCCGCCATTGGCGCTGGGGATCGCATCAAGCAGCCGCACGTCTGCATCTGCCGCGGCACCGAAAGTCACCACTTTCGCGCCATATTGCCGCGCGATCGCGACCATTTGCGCGCAGTGTGGGCTGTCCGCCGGGATCACTGCCGTACCGCCGGGCACAAGCCCTGAGAAAATCGAGGCTTTCTCGTCGGCTATCGCCTCCATGCTGCCGAGATTTTCAATATGCGCAGGGGCAATTGTGGTGATCAGCGCGACATGTGGGCGCACATGAGCGGCAAGCGGGGCAATCTCGC
This sequence comes from Altererythrobacter chaiwopuensis, assembly GCF_054957755.1. NCBI lineage: Bacteria > Pseudomonadati > Pseudomonadota > Alphaproteobacteria > Sphingomonadales > Erythrobacteraceae > Altererythrobacter > Altererythrobacter chaiwopuensis. Next base: position 1,232,114 of record NZ_JBTXJG010000001.1, on the reverse strand, counting down.
CCGCATGGTTCATCCCCATTTCGAACACGCCATAACGGCTGCGCGCGGACATGCGCGCCAGGCTCAAGGGCACGCCGACATGGTTGTTGTAGCTGCGCACACTGCGATGCGCCGCCCCGCGGCTGGCGCGGTCGAGCGCGAGGAAGAGGCTTTCCTTGACCCCGGTCTTGCCCACCGAACCCGTTACCGCGATCCGCACCGCTTGTGTGCGCTCGCGTGCGGCATGGGCCAGCGCATGCAGTGCCGCCGTGGTATCTTCGACCAGCACATGCGGAAATTCCACCGGGTGAGCTACGATCGCTGCCACCGCGCCATTGGCAAAGGCTTGCGGCAGAAAATTGTGCCCGTCCATCGCCTCACCCTTGAGTGCAATGAACAGATCGCCGCGGCGCACATCGCGCGAATCCATCTCGACGCCGGAAACCTGGAAATCATGGCTTGCAGCGCCGCCGGTTGCAGCCGCGATCTCGGCTGAATTCCACAGCGCAAGTGGCAGTGCGTCGCGCCGGTCCACAGGCCATCTGCGCAGGGCCCCCAGTGCATTCATTGCGACACCTCGCGCGCTACCTGCACGTCATCGAACGGCAATACCCGCATATTCTCTCCCGACCCGATTATTTGTCCCTGTTCGTGCCCCTTGCCTGCAACAAGCACGATATCCTTTGCGCCGGCCCTGCGAATGGCCTCGGCGATGGCTTCGCGCCGGTCGCTGATCTCGATTGCATCCGGCGCGCCCGCCAGCACCGCTGCACGGATGGCTGCGGGGTCTTCACCGCGCGGATTGTCATCGGTCACGATCACCACTTCGCTGCCCTTGCTCGCCGCCTCGCCCATTTCCACACGCTTGCCCTGATCCCGGTCGCCGCCTGCGCCGAACACAGTGATCAGCCTGCCCTCGACATGCGGGCGCAAGGCATCGATCGCCGCGACCAGCGCATCCGGCGTGTGCGCATAGTCGACATAGACCGGCGCACCTTGCGCAGAGATGGCTGCGCGCTCCAACCGCCCGCGCACGGGCTGGAGGCGATTTGCCGCGTCAAGCACCTGGCCTGGCGCGCTGCCAGTCGCAATCGCCAGCCCGCAGGCGGTCAGCGCATTGGCAGCCTGATAGGCCCCGATCAGCGGCAGATTGATCGAGCGCGGCTGGCCATCGTGTTCAATCTCCAGCGTCTGTCCCAACTGGGTTGGCTTGCGGGCAAGCAGGCGGATGAAATCGCCCCGTTCGCCCACCGTCAGCACGCGCAGCTTATGCGATTTCGCGTGCCCAATGGCCTGGCGGGTCCACTCGCTATCGTCCTCGCCATGCCAGATCACCGCCGCTGCGCCGGGCTGCATCACGTCGTCAAACAGCCGCATCTTGGCGGCAAAATAGGCTTCCATCGAGCCGTGATAGTCCAGATGATCGCGGCTGAAATTGGTGAAAGCACCAGCGGCAACCGGCACGCCTTCGTTGCGATACTGGTCGAGCCCGTGGCTCGATGCCTCATAGGCGACATGCGTCACACCTTCGCGCGCGAGGCCGCTCATATTGCTCAGGAAGGTAACGATATCGGGCGTTGTCAGCCCGGTTGAAACGCTGCCGTCCGGGGTCGTCACGCCCAATGTGCCAATGCTTGCTGCCCGCTCGCCGCCCATCAGCCACAGCTGGCGGGCCATCTCTACTGTCGAGGTTTTGCCATTGGTGCCGGTGACCGCGACGATGGTATGCGGAACCGGGGTGAAGAAAGCCGACGCCAACCGGGCAAAGGCGCGGCGCGGTTCGGCGTCTGCAAGATGCACCGCGCCTTCCACTTTTGCTTCGGCGCGCGCGACCACGGCAATTGCGCCAGCCTTTATCGCCGCCGGAATGAAATCCTCGCCGTTGAAGCGCGCACCCTTGAAGGCGCCAAACACTGTGCCCGGCGCAACCTTGCGGTGGTCGATCGCAAAGCCCGTCACCTCGGCGTCACCCGCGCCTGCGATTGCAATCCCCGCCTTTTCTGCCAGCGCCCCCAGCCGCATCACTCTTTCTCCGGTACGAGCGATTGAAGATCGGTCAGGTCGACGTCGCGGGTATTGTCCGGCCGCACGCCCAGAAGCGGGCCGATCCGCGGCACCAGCTTTCCCACGATCGGGGCCGCATTAAACGCGGCGGTGCGCTGATAGGAGCTGGCAACAGTGCCGTGTGGCTCATCAAGCATCGCAATCACCACATAGCGCGGATGATCCATCGGAAAGACTGCGGCAAAGGTCGAAACAAGCGAGGAGCGCCTGTATCCGCCAGCGCCAGGCTTTTCGGCGGAACCGGTTTTGCCACCAACGCGAAACCCTGGTGCATCGGCATTCCTGCCAGTCCCATAGAGCGAGATCATGCGCAGCAGCTGGCGCATGCGCGAGGAGGTGGAAGCCTTGAACACCCGCCGGCCGCGCGGAATCTCATGCGCTTCAAGCTTGTGCAGGGTCGCCGGACGCCAGATCCCGCCATTGACCATTGCTGCATATGCGCTGGCCAGGTGCAGCGGGGTCACCGCGATGCCATGGCCGTAACTTACCGTCATATTGGTAAGCCGCGCCCAATCCTTGCCCGGCCACAGCGGGAAACCGCGCGCCGGTAGCTCGATATAGGGCCGCTCGTTCATACCCAGGTCGATCATGGTGCGGCGCAGGCGTTCGGGGCCAAGTTCATCGGCCACCCGTGCGGTAACGGTATTGGAGGAATGGATCAGCGCTTGGGGTACGTTCAGCGTCGCGCCCTTGGGCTTGAGATCCTTGATGGTAAATCGCCCGACCTTGAACGGCTCAGCGTTCCACGGCTTGGCGAGGTCGCGCACCACCCCGGCATCGATCGCAGCTGCGATAGTCAATGGTTTGAAAGTCGAGCCGAGTTCATAGACCTGATTGGTCACCCGATTGAAAGCGCGCGGGGTTTCGCCGCGTTCCGTGGCTTCCTTGGGCAGCACCAGGTCATTGCTCTGGACAGCATTGGGATCGAATTCGGGCAGCGATGCCAGCGCCAGCACCTCTCCGCTATCGACATCAAGCACGATCCCGGCAGCCCCCATCGCGTTGACCGCCAGCATCCCGCGCCGCAGTTCATCCTCAAGCGCGCCCTGCACGCGAATATCGATCGAAAGCGGCGCTGAATTGCCGCGCAACGCCGGATCGCGCAATTGCTCGTCGAGCACCTGCTCCATGCCGATCTTGCCCTGGCCGTCCGAATTCACATAACCCAGCACATGCGCCGCCAACATGCCTTGCGGATAGTGCCGGTCATTTTCGCGCGGCATTTCCAGCGCCAGTTCGCCGATCGCCTGCACGCGATTGGCATCTTCGGGCAGCACGCGGCGGCGCAAATAGCCTGCCTTGCCCGAAGCCAGCCGCTCGGCAATGTCGATTTCATCAATCTCGGGGAAGATCGCATTCAGCTGCCGGGCTACTTCCTGCGGCGACTTGACCAGCGGCGATCCGCCCTCACCCATGGCGCTTGGATTATACCACAGCGCATAAGCGGGGAACGCACGCGCCAGGGGCACCCCATTGCGATCGGTGATTTCACCGCGCGGCGGCAGCAGCGCTTCTTCCAGCGAGGTGCGCACCGGGCCGTGATCGGCCAGGCCCAGGTAAGCGATGCGGACCAGCGCTGCAAACGCCACCAGCGCAAAAACCAGTGCGATCCACAGCACGCGCCAGCGCGCCTGCGCCAGTGATTGGCGCCGGAACGTAACGAGCTGGACCCTGCCGCTGGATATGGCCGCGCTGGCCGAAAGTGTATTCATTCAATAGCCTCGGCGCTCAGCAAGGTGCGCGCATTGGCGCTGCGCACCGGTGAGGCATCGGCCAGCAATTCGCCCACCGCTTCCGCAAGGCTGTCTGTGGCATCGGGCATGTCTGCGGCTGCCAAGGTTACCGGGCGCCCTGAAACCGGGGACACCATCGGGCGCGGTTCGCGTGCTGTTGCGCCATCGGCCGCGGCTTCGGCACTCGCAAAGCGGATCGGGCTCGGAGCATCTGGCCCACGCGCAGCGCCAAGCGATGCAAGTTGCAGTTCGCCTTCAAGGAATTGATCGGCGCGCGGGGCGAGATAGCCGAAATCGACCGCGTTCCATTCGGCCAGCTGCCGCTGGTTGGCGCGGGCTTCGAACTCGGTTTCGAGCATCATGGTTTCCCGCTCAAGCGCGATCAGTTCGCGCTCGGCGAGCGAGACTTCACTTTTGACCGCGTGGACCTGGAAACTGAGCGCGAGGAACGCGCCACAACACGCGGCGAGCACGATAAGCCAGCCAATCTGGCGCAAGCGGGATCCGGTCATGTTCATGCGGCTTCCTTTCGCGCTGGAATCGCGCTGCGAACGGCGTGGCGCAGCGTGGAGGAGCGGGCGCGCGGATTGCGCGCGATCTCGGCGTCCGAGGGGCGGATCGCCTTGGAGATATGGGTAAAGATTGCGGGTTCCGCATTCGCTTCGGGCAGGTAGCGTGATCCGCCCCTGCCGCCGGCGGCATCGCGCAGGAAGTGCTTGACGATGCGATCTTCCAGGCTGTGGAAGCTTACTACCGCCAGCCTGCCGCCTGCGCGCAGTATGCATTCGGCAGCGTGGAGCCCTTCGCGCAATTCGTCCAGCTCGCCGTTCACATGGATGCGGACCGCCTGGAAACTGCGGGTGGCAGGATCCTTCTTGTCGCTCGGTTTGTAACCCAGCGCCTTGCGCACCACCCGGGCGAGATCGCCGGTCGTTTCAAGCGGGCGCGCCGCCACAATTGCACGGGCGACCCGGCGTGACTGGCGCTCTTCACCATATTCATAAAGCACGTCGGCGATGGTTTCGGCTTCAGCGGTGTTGAGGAAATCGGCCGCGCTTTCTCCTTCCTGGCTCATCCGCATGTCGAGCGGGCCATCAGACGAAAAGGCAAAGCCGCGCTCTGCCTGGTCGAGCTGCATCGAGGAGACGCCGATATCCATCGCCACCCCGTCAACTTGCGCGATTCCGGCCTCCGCCAGCGCGACTGCCATTTCGGAAAAGCGCCGCGGATGGAGCACGAGACGCGGAGGGGTAATTCGCGCCTCGGCCCATCCGCGGCCCTGCGCGATCGCATCCGGATCGCGGTCAAAGGCATGGACGGTTGCGCCGCGATCAAGCAGCGCGCGGGTGTAGCCACCCGCACCGAAAGTAGCATCGACGATCACATCGCCGGGCTGCGGATCGAGCGCGGCGATGACTTCATCAAGGAGAACGGGGATATGCGGGGCGTCGTTTTCTGGGGCGGCGGATCTCATTTCCGCGCCCCCTTGCCCTTGGCCTCAGCCTCGGCAACTAGATTGGCGCAGGCGGCTTGCGCAGCTTCCCATTGCCCGTCCATCTGCGCCAGTTCGGCAGGGTTCCAGATGGTGAAGAAGCGGCCAGCACCCTGGAAATAAAGCCCGTCATCGACCCGGCCGAGATTGCGCAAGTGCTCGGGCATGATGAAGCGGCCACTGTCATCGAAGGGAACCTGGGCGAAGCCGAACAACTGGTTGGCGCGCAGATCGCGGTCAAAATCCCGGCCGAGGCGCAGCGCGCGTTCTTCCTCGCGGTCAAGCTGGGTTTCCAGTTCGTCATTGCGCGAAAGGCCGAAGCCGACGAGGCAGTTCCAGCGGTCATGCTTGTCAAGGCAGAGCACGCGCCCGCCCGAGCTTTCCTTGACCGCCTTGCGGAAGGATGGAGGAAGGACAAAGCGGCCCTTGTCGCCAGCGGGCGAATAAGCCTGTCCACTGTAACCTCCGAAAGACACTTTCCCTCTCCGCCCTGTTCCCCAAACCCCTTCGCCCCGACAGACACAGCTTCCCCGCCGCCGCCAGCGCGTAACCGTGGGCGGCACGCTCACCTGAGAGGGAGCGCACAACGAAACATCATGTCTGATGGTCCTTGGACATATCGCGGGTGATGCGGGGATGGAAGGGATTTTTACGGGATTTCACGGGAAAAGATGGTAAACAATTGATTTACGATACAAAAATTCTTCATCGTCTTACCAGGGCATTTCGCCTTTTGCCCCAGGTCCGGCACGCAATTCCCTGTTTTCCAGCCAGATTCGGCCGCTTCGAGTCGTTTGCAGCCATGCTTTCCCGCAATTTCCCCATCGGGAGAGAACAGGTACCTAAAGCGACAGAGGAACGCACAGCTCCGCTGTCTGCCGACAGCAAGCCTACTCCAGCCCGAAAGCGACCAGATCGTTCATTTGCTGCTCCGCATCGCCGATTGGCCTGGCCAATTCAAACAGCGCGGCATCGGCCACGATGGTCACCCGGCCCGCACCCAACCGGCACTGGGCGGCAATGCCATTGCCCAGAACGCGGCAGTCACCGCGCGCTGCCAGATCATCTGGTGTTGCACCGTACGGCGGGTCCCGCGCAATCAGTTCTCCCGCCAGCGCTACCGGCAGAGTGCCCGAACCATAGTCCACCATCTGCACGGTCAGCGGCTGCAATTCGCGATATTGCATCGCCAGCCCCCAGCGGCCGATCACGGGCGGGATCAGCCCCACTGTCACCGGATGGCGCGGATCACCCAGCGGCACCGCATATTGGCCGGTCAGCATCGGATCGAGCGCGAACAGCAAATGCCCGCCGCCGCGCACCCATGCATCAAGCGCGGCATTGTCTTGCGGGCTGAGCCCGCGTGGCTGGACGATCAGCAGCCGCCGAAGCCCCGCCAGTGGCGGCTTCCCGCCCTGTCCGCCATCAGCGGCCAGCGCATCGAGCGGCATAATCTTGTAGTTCTGCTCCAGAGTGCGCCGCACCCACGGCAATTCGCCGCTGCCATCGATCATGGTGACCATGTCCGCGCCTTCGGGCCAATAAATCGGCAGACTGGTCATCAGCCCCACGGTCGGCCTGTCGGTGGGCCGCGTCGATTGCTGCCACGCCCACATCGCACCAGCCGCTGCCAGCACTAGCAGAAGACCTGCCAGTGCGAAGCTAAGACGATGTGCCGGCCGGGCCATTGCCTTGCTCGGGCACGATTGCGGGCTTCTGGGTAGGGGTTGGTTCCGCCGGAAGATCAGGCACCACCCCCGCATCGGCAAGCGGATCGCTGAGCGGCGTCGGCCCGGACGGCTGCACCGTGGGCGCCGCTTCGGGTACGGAGCGCTCTTCAGTCACGCGCGCACGATCCTGGATGATATTGGCCAGCCCCACCAACAGGACCATGGCGGCCAAGCCCGACAGCCCAACCTGCAGGCGCTGGACCGTCTGTTTCCGGTTCGCCGCCGTCAAGGCGTCAGCCGCATCACCATCGCTCGCGTCCGTTTCCGGTTCGTCGCCGCGCAGTTTGGGCAATTTGATAAGGTCACGCGTAGCCATGAATATCACGCTAGGGGAATGCGGCGCCCAGTCAATCGCCGGTTCAATCGCCGCATGGCCGGGACCGCCCGATTACAGCCATTCGAACACCGGCAGATTCTTCGAGCGCAGCCATTCAGCATTGTAGAGCGTGGAAAGATAGCGGAAGCCCGTGTCGCACAGGATGGTGGCGACCCGCGCATCCTTGCGCCCCTCTGCCACCAGCTTCCTGCCCAGCTCGACCGCGCCCGCGACATTGATGCCCGAGGAGAGGCCGAGACACAGCCCTTCCTCGCGCAGCAACCTGCCAACCCAGTGCAACCCCTCCTCGTCAGAGATGCGGTACTGGTCATCGATCGGCGCGCCTTCAAGATTGGCGGTGATCCGGCCCTGCCCGATCCCTTCGGCAACCGAAGAACCTTCCGCCTTGAGCTCGCCAGTGGCGTAGTAATTGTAGAGCGCGGCGCCATGTGGATCGGTCAGCGCGATACGGACATTTTCGTCGAACGCCTTCAGCCCCATGCCGACGCCCGCGATCGTGCCGCCTGTGCCAGCCGCGCAGGTGAAGCCATCAATCCGGCCTTCGAGCTGCTCCCAGAGCTCGGGCGCGGTGCCTTCGATATGCGCCTTGCGGTTGGCGATATTGTCAAACTGGTTGGCCCACACCGCGCCGGGCGTTTCCTCGGCCAAGCGGCGCGAAGTGTGCACGAAATGGCTGGGATCGGCGAACTTGGTCGGCGGCACCAGCACAAGCTCCGCGCCAAGCGCACGCAGCGTGTCCATCTTTTCCTTCGACTGGTTGTCCGGCATCACGATCACGGTCTTGTAACCGCGCGCATTGGCGACCAGCGCAATGCCGATGCCGGTATTGCCCGCCGTGCCTTCAACCACCGTGCCGCCCGGCTCGATCTCGCCGCGCGCCTCGGCGTCGCGGATGATATAGAGCGCCGCACGGTCTTTGACCGAAGAGCCCGGATTGGCGAATTCGCACTTGCCCCAGATTTCGCAGCCGGCCACCTGGCTTGGCCCCTTGAGCAGCACGAGCGGGGTGTGCCCGATCAGGTCGAGCGTCGAAGCATAAGGCTTGGTAATGTTCATGAAATGCGATCTAGGGCGTCCCACCCCTTCCCGCAATCAAGATCAATCTTCAGGCGCGATAGTAACCTTCAGCCCGTCAAGCGCATCGGTGAATGCGATCTGGCACGACAGGCGCGAATTTTCGGCGCGATGATCCGAGCTTTCGAGCAGGTCATCTTCATCCTCGCTCATCTCTGGCAGCTTGGCTACGAAAGCAGGATCGACCAGCACATGGCAGGTCGCACAGGAACAGCACCCGCCGCACAGTGCCAGCAGTTCGTCAAAGCCATTGTCGCGGATCGCCTCCATCACGGTCAGGCCATCTTCAACATCGATGGTTGATTCTTCACCTTCACGGTTGACGACTGTGAGCTTGGGCATGTTCAACTTTCTCTCTAGCCAGTTTGGCGCCGCAGCGCCCTATCAGTCTTTCGGGCGGGCTGCTAAGCGGTGGCGCACCAATTTGCAAGCAGGAGAAAAGGTAGTGGGACTGGGCGCCAGCGCCATCCGGAACGGACTCGACGAACTGGCCGGGCGCGACGCACGCATCGCGCGCGCGCTTGAGCGGGTCGGCTATCCCGAGCCGCGCATCCGCGAAACCGGCTACAAGACCCTGCTGCGCACCATCGTGGGCCAGCAGGTCTCGGTCGCTGCGGCAAGCAGTATGTGGAACAAGCTGGAAGCCGAGCTGGGCCCGGATTTTACCGCGGCCTGCCTGCTGAGCCGCGATTTCGACAGCTTGCGCGCCTGCGGCCTCTCGCGCCAGAAACAGGGTTATGCCCGGTCCTTGTGCGAGCTGGTGGCGGCTGGCGAGCTGGATTTCGATGCCTTGCCCGCTGACGATGAAGCGGCGATCGCCGAACTCACGCGGATCAAGGGCATCGGGCGCTGGTCAGCCGAGATTTACCTGTTGTTCGCAGAAGGCCGCACCGACATCTGGCCCGCTGGCGATCTGGCGGTGCAGGAAGGGGTCAGGCGGCTGCTCGATCTGCCCGAGCGCCCGGCCGAAAAGCCGACCCGCGAGCTGGCCGAAGCGTGGCGCCCGCATCGCGGCGCGATGGCGATATTCACCTGGCACTTTTACGCCAATCCGGCGTTGTAGAGGACTATTGCCAAGTGAAATCCAGTGTGTATTGTTCGCGCAATACACTCTTTGAGCCGGAGATGTTTTCCCATGACTAAGCGAAACCTGACACGCTGCCTTGTGACCACCGCTTTGGCAGGGGCAGCTTTTGCCATGCCCACCGCGGCCAGCGCAGATCATCACGCAACCAACGGAGCCACGATGCACCACCACCACGAAGCCGCCCCATTGATCCCGCGCGATGCCCTGTTCGGCAACCCCACCCGCGCTTCGGGCCAGATCAGCCCCGACGGCAAGTGGCTGAGCTGGCTGGCCCCCAAGGACGGCGTGCTCAACGTGTGGATGGCCCCGGTCGGCAATCCCGATGATGCCAAGGTCATGACCGATGCCAAGGATCGCCCGATCCGGCAGTATTTCTGGTCACCCGATTCGCAAAGCCTGCTCTATATCCAGGACAAGGGCGGCGATGAGAATTTCCTGCTCTACGGCGTCAATATTGCCAGCGGCACGGAAACCACCCTCACCCCGTTCGAGAACACCCGTGTGCAGGTGATTGGTGGTTCGGAGAGTATCCGCGACAAGATCCTGGTCGGGCTGAATAATCGCAACCCGCAATTCCATGACGTGCATTTGCTTGATCTCAACACCGGCACGCTCACCATGGTGCTGCAGAATGAAAGCTATGCCGGTTTCATGGCCGATGACACGCTGACCGTGCGCATGGCCATGCGCCAGAACGCCGAAGGCGGGACCGATTATTTCCGCGTGGTCGACAATGCCGTGGCAGCAGAGCCCTTTTCCTCCACCGGGATGGAAGACTCGCTCACCACCAACCCGGCCGGCTATACCAATGACGGATCGATCCTTTACTGGCTCGACAGCCGCGGTCGCAACACGGCGGCGCTCTATGCCGAGGATGTCGCCAGCGGCGAACGCACGCTGGTCGCCCAGAATGACAAGGCCGATATCGGCGGCACCATGCGCGATCCCAAGACCGGCGTGATCGAGGCCTATTCGGCCGAATATCTCACCACCGAATGGACCGCGATCGCCCCCGACATCGCTGCCGCGCTCGAATTCCTGGACAGCAAGCTCGAGGGCGAATTCGGAGTCCAGTCGCGCACCGACGATGACAGCACATGGATCGTGTGGAACGATCCGCTGACCGCTCCCAGCGCGACCTATATCTATGACCGCACCAAGGGCACGCTCGAGCATTTCTATACCACCAGGCCCGAGCTTGAAGGCGCGCCATTGCAGCCGATGCAGCCGGTCGAGATTGCCAGCCGCGACGGGCTGACCCTGCCTTCCTATCTCACCCTGCCGCCGGGCAGCGATGCCGATGGCAATGGCAGGCCCGATAAAGCGGTGCCGATGGTGCTGTTCGTCCATGGCGGCCCCTGGGCGCGCGATTCCTACGGCTTCAACACGGTTCACCAGTTGCTGGCCAATCGCGGCTATGCCGTGCTCTCGGTCAACTATCGCGGATCGACCGGGTTCGGGAAGGACTTCCTCAACGCCGCCAATCTGCAATGGGGCCTGAAGATGCATGACGATCTGATCGACGCCACCAACTGGGCGATCGACCAGGGCATCACCGGCAAGGACCAGGTCGCGATCATGGGCGGTTCCTATGGCGGCTATGCCACGCTGGCGGGGCTTGCCTTCACGCCCGAGACATTCGCCTGCGGGGTCGACATCGTCGGCCCGTCCAACCTCGAGACCCTGCTTTCCACCATCCCGCCCTATTGGGCGCCGCTGGTGAAGGTGTTCCACACCCGCATGGGTGACCCCAATACCGAAGAGGGGCTGGCACTGCTCAAGGCGGCAAGCCCGCTCTACAAGGCTGACCAGATCACCAAGCCGCTGCTGATCGCGCAGGGCGCCAATGACCCGCGCGTGAAGCAGGCCGAAAGCGACCAGATCGTGGGCGCGATGAAGGCGGCCGGGATCCCGGTCACTTATGTGCTCTATCCCGATGAAGGCCACGGCTTTGCCAAGCCGACCAACAACATCGCCTTTTTCGGTATCGCCGAGAACTTCCTGAGCGAATGCCTGGGCGGGCGGGCAGAGCCGCTGGGCGATGTGCTGAAGCCTTCGACCACTCAAATTCTCGAAGGCGCCGAGCATGTGAAGGGGCTGGAAGCTGCAATCGGCAGCTGACATCAATGTAAATAGCTGACAAACACGCCGCGTGAGGTTACCTCCTCACGCGGTTTGTTTTTGGGAGAGCGCAACGTGAGCGAACGCAGGTCAATCTTCATCACCGGCGGTGGATCGGGCATCGGGCGGGCGGTAGCGGTCTATTTCGCCGAGCGCGGCTGGTTCGTCGGCGTGGCCGACATCAACGAGCAGGGGATGCAGGATACACTTGGCCTGATCGAAGGCGGCTTCAAATATGCCCACAAGCTCGACGTGCGTGACCGCGCGGCATGGGACGCGGCGCTCGCGGCCTTCTCAACCGCAGCAGGCGGGCGGATCGATGTGGTGTTCAACAATGCAGGCGTGGGACACGGCGGGCCGCTCGCGCAGCAACCGGACGAGGAGATCGAGCGGGTGCTCGATATCAATGTGAAGGGCGTGCTCTATGGCGCGCAGGCAGCCTATCCGCATCTGAAGAAAACCGCGCCGGGATCGGCGCTGATCAACACTGCCAGCCTGGCGGGCATCATCGGCGCGCCCAACATGTCGGTCTATTGCGCCAGCAAATGGGCGGTGCGCGGCCTGACGCGCAGCCTCGATGCGGAATGGGCAGGTGACGGGATCAAGGTCGCGGCGCTGTGCCCCGGCTTTATCGACACACCGATCATCGAGCAGACCGCGAAGGAATCGAACCGCACCGTGAAGGAAGGCCTGATCGAGGCCGGGGTGGAAGTTTCGCCCGTATCCGCCGTGCCCAAAGTGGTGTGGGACGCAGTGCATGGCGACAGGCTTGATTATACCGTGGGCAAGATGGCCAGCCGTTTGCAGTTCCTCTCACGCTTCCTGCCCGGCAAGGTGCGCAAGGAAATGCGCAATCAGGGCGTGGGCGCGGAACTCTAAAGCCCCAAAGTCAGATCAGCGCGTCGATCGCCGCAGCCATCACTGCATCGCGTTCCGACAAGCCATCCGCGTCATGCGTGGTGAGCGTGATCTCGACCCGGTTGTAGACGTTGAACCATTCGGGGTGGTGGTCATGCGCCTCGGCCAGCAGCGCCACCCGGTTCATGAAGCCCCAGGCCTCGCTGAAATTCGCGAACTTGAAGCTCCGCTCGATCGCCTTGCCGCCGCGCGCGATCGACCAGTGGGGATGCGCGGCGAGCAGCGTATCGCATTCGGCATCGGTGAGTTGGGGAACTGACATGCGGCTTCTCCTCTTGGCGCATCTGCTTGTTCGTGCACATCCTTTCGCCTAACGCTGCAAGTGATGCAAGCACACCTCGCCGCAACTGACCTTGCCTGCCGAAGGGGCGAGCGCCTGCTGTTCCGCGGGCTTTCGCTGTCGCTGGGGTCGGGGGAAGTGCTGCATGTCACAGGCGAAAACGGCACCGGGAAAACCAGCCTGCTGCGTATTCTGGCGGGATTGCTCAGCCCCTTTGCAGGCGATGTGTCGCATGAAGGCGGCATCGGCATGCTGGATGAGCGGCCCGCGCTCGATCCGGACCAGCCGCTGGGTAAGGCGCTGCGCTTCTGGCAGCAGGTCGATGGCTGCGATGATGCGTCAGCAGCGTTATCGGCGATGGAGCTTGATGCGCTGCTCGAAGTGCCGGTGCGTTATCTCTCGACCGGTCAGCGCAAGCGCGCGGCGATGGCGCGGCTGATAGGCCAGAATGCGCCGATCTGGCTGCTTGACGAGCCGCTGAGCGGGCTTGATGTTTCCTCGCAGGCGCGCATTGCCGAAACCGTCAGCGCGCATGCCGCAGCGGGCGGGATCGTGGTGCTCGCTTCGCACCAGCCGCTAATGGTCGAGCGACTGACCATGTTTGCGCTAGCGGAGTTCATCCCGTGATCTGGCCGCTGCTCAAGCGCGATCTGGCGCGGTTGATGCCCTTTGCGGGCGGCGGCGGCGCTGCATTGCCGCTACTGTTCTTCCTCGCCATCGCCATGCTCTATCCCTTCGCGGTGGGCCCGGACGCGCCGCTGCTCGCGCGCACCGGCGGCGGCGTGCTGTGGATCGCGGCGCTGCTCGCGGCGATCCTGCCGCTCGACCGGCTGGTGCTGCCCGATATCGAGCTGGGCCTGTTCGATCAGCTGAAACTGCGCGGCGTTACCGAGGAGCTGGTGATGGCGGTGCGCCTGCTCGCGCATTGGCTCAGCTTCGGGCCGCTGCTGATGCTGGCATGCTTTCCGGCCGCGGCGCTGCTCAAGCTGGAGGGCGAGACGCTGCGCCTGCTGCTGCTGGGCCTGCTCGCGGGCACGCCGGGGCTGGCGGCGGTCGGCCTCATGATCGCCGCGCTGACGGCGGGGCTGCGCGCGGGCGCGGCGCTCTCGGGCCTGCTGCTGATCCCGCTCGCGCTGCCGATCCTGATCTTCGGCGCGGGCGCACTCGAACGCGGCGATCCCGCCACGCTGGGCTTTGCCGCCGCGATCAGCCTGCTGCTGGCGGCGATCACGCCCTTCGCTGCGGGCGCTGCGATCCGGGCGGGACGAGAGGGGTAATTACCTTCGTCATTGCGAGGAGCCCCGAACTCGCTTCGGGACGACGCGGCAATCCATCGACCAGCCGTTTCATGCACTTGCGAGGTCAGAAGCTGGATTGCCGCGTCGGCTACGCCTCCTCGCAATGACGATCAGGAATAAGGCGGCTTATCCAGCCCCTTGGGGCTTTTGGTGAAGATCTCCACCCCGTTCTCGGTAATGCCGATCGAGTGTTCGAACTGCGCGCTCAATGATTTGTCGCGGGTCACTGCGGTCCAACCGTCGCTCAGCACCTTGGCCCAGGGCTTGCCCGCGTTGATCATCGGCTCGATGGTGAAGAACATGCCCGGCCTCAGCTCCGGCCCGGTGCCTGCCCGCCCCGCATGCACAACCTCGGGCGCATCATGGAACAGGCGCCCCAGCCCGTGCCCGCAGAATTCGCGCACCACGCCGTAGCGATACTGATGCGCATGCGCCTCGATCGCGGCGCCAATATCGCCCAGCCGCGCGCCGGGCTTCGATGCCGCCTCGATCCCCAGCATCAGGCATTCATAGGTCACATCGACCAGCCGCGTCGCCTTCAGCGGCGGATCGCCCGCATAATACATACGGCTGGTATCGCCGTGCCAGCCGTCCAGGAGCGGCGTGACATCGATATTGACGATGTCGCCATCCTTCAGTGCCTTGTCGCCCGGAATGCCGTGGCAGATCACATGGTTGATCGAGGTGCAGCAGCTGTGCGCATAGCCGCGATAACCCAGCGTTGCGGGCACTGCGCCCGCATCCAGCATCATGCCGCGGGCAAAATCGTCAATCTGTGCCGTGGTCACGCCCGGTTTCACGAAAGTCGTCAGCTCGTCGAGGATTTCGGCGGCGAGGCGCCCGGCCTTGCGCATCCCCTCGAACCCTTCCGGCCCGTGCAGCTTGATCGTGCCGTCGCGATAGACGGTCTCGTTACCTTCGATGGTTTGGTACTGGTGCATGAATGTCCATTTAGCGATCCGCGTACAAAATTGCGAGTGACAACAAGCGCAGCGTCACTAAGTAACCCCCATGAGCAAGAAAGACGCGCTGATCCAGCCTGATCGCGGGCAAACTGCAACTACGATCCACCTTGTCACCAAGGACGGCTTCGAAGCATGGCTGAAGCCGCTTTCGGCAGGCCAGCGCTCTGCGCTGAAGGCGCAGAAGTTCGAAGGCAAGCCCGCGCAGGTCGCCATCGTGCCCGATGGTGATGGCTGGTTTGCGGCGGGCGGGGTGGCCGATCCGGAAAAGCTCACCAGCTGGTGCCTTGCCAAGCTGGCTGAGGACTTGCCCGGCGGCACCTATCGCCTTGCCGCTGGCGATCCGGGTGCGGCGCTCCACGGCTGGCAGACCGCGCAATATAAATTCGCGCGCTATCTCAAACCGGAAGAATTGCCCACCGGGCCGCGCGTGCTGCTGAGTAACCAGGCCAGGCATCTCGACGCTGCCATTGCCGAGGCGGAGGCGGAAAACCTCGTGCGCGATCTCGTCAACACCCCGGCCGAGGACATGGGGCCTGCCGCGCTCGAAGCCGAGTTCGAAAAACTTGCCAAGGCTTTCGATGCCAGGCTGAAAGTGACCAAGGGCGATACGCTGGAAAGCGAATACCCGATGGTCCATGCGGTTGGCCGGGCGGCGGCGCGGCACCACGCCCCGCGCATGCTGCATTTGAGCTGGGGCAAGGAAAAACACCCGGTGCTGGCGATCGTCGGCAAGGGCGTGTGCTTCGATTCGGGCGGGCTCGACATCAAGCCGGCGAGCGGCATGAAGCTGATGAAGAAGGATATGGGCGGCGCCGCACATGCCATCGCGCTGGCGCGGCTTGTGATGAACGCGCATCTGCCGGTGCGGCTGCACCTGCTGGTGCCGGCAGTCGAGAATGCCATTGCGGGCAATGCCTTCCGCCCCGGCGATATTCTGGGCTCGCGCAAGGGGTTGACGGTGGAGATCGGCAATACCGATGCCGAAGGGCGATTGATCCTGGGCGATGCGCTGACCCGCGCGAGCGAGGAAAAGCCCGACCTGATCGTGGATTTCGCTACGCTCACCGGCGCTGCCCGCGTGGCGCTCGGCCCCGATTTCCCGGCGTTGATGACGCGCACGGATGAAACCGCGCAGGCGCTGATCGATGCGGGCAAGGCCTGCGATGACGAGCCCTGGCGCCTGCCCCTGCCCGCCGCCTATGCCGAATGGCTCAAGTCCGACATTGCCGATACCAACAACACCCATTTCAACGGCTTTGCCGGGGCGAGCGTGGCGGGCCTGTTCCTCGACAAGTTCGTGGGAGAAGGGATCGACTGGGCGCATTTTGACACCTTCGCCTGGCGCCCCTCGGCGAAGCCGGGCCGCCCCGCGGGCGGCGCTGCCTATGGCCTGCGCGCCACTTTCCACATGTTGCGCGCGCGCTACGCTGGCAAATAACCGGGCGGCGGCTAACTTGCCCGAAAGGCGCGCAATGTATAAGCGCCCGCGCAGCCCGCATCCGGCGGGTGCGATCAAACGGGGATTCGGTGCGGAATGAGTGGCGCCCAGGCATATGTGGTTCCTGAAGGCTCGCTGCGGCTGGCAGGCCCTGTCGCGCGTCCGGCGCCGGGCACGCTGCCGCTGCGGGGTGACCTGGCGCATATCGCCCTGGCGGGGCGCTATCTTGCCGCGCATTACGTGATCCCCCAACTGCGCGCAGTCGGCGCTTCCGGGGCACAGATGTTCCTGGCCGCGCGGGCGGACAGTGCTGTGGTGAGCGAACTTGCTGGCGGCTCGACGATTGAAGTGCTCGATGTTGCAGGGGCATGGGCCTGGGCCTCATTGGGGCCGGACGGGCCGAGCGGATATGTGCCGCTTCCCGCGCTCGCCGCCGCAGCGGGCTAGGCGGCCCAGCGATGTCCGCCCGTATCTTCATCGATGGTGCCGCCGGGACGACGGGGCTTGAAATCCGCGAACGGCTAGCTGGCCGCAGCGATTTCGAGCTGCTGGTGTTGGACGATGCCGAGCGCAAGAGCGAAGCCGCGCGCAAGGACGCGCTCCACGCCGCCGATTTCGCAATCCTGTGCCTGCCCGATGACGCGGCGAAGGACGCGGTGAAATTGGCCGAAGGGTCTGACACGCGCATCATCGATGCCTCCTCCGCGCACCGGGTGGCCGAGGGCTGGACCTACGGCTTTCCCGAGCTCGTCGGACGCGACAAAATCGCGAACGCGCAATTTGTCTCCAACCCCGGATGCTACCCCACCGGCTTTCTGGCGCTCGTCGCGCCGCTGGTGCGCGCCGGGCTGCTGCCCGCAGACTGGCCCTACACGGTCAATGCCGTCAGCGGATATTCGGGCGGCGGCAAGGCGCTGATCGAACGGTTCGAGGCCGAAGGCGCCCCGGCATTCCGCGCCTATGGCCTGGGCCTGGCGCACAAGCACCGTCCCGAGATGAAGCTGCACGCCGGGCTGGCCCACGGGGTGATTTTCGCCCCTGCAGTCGTGCCGGCCTATCGCGGCATGATTGTTGAAGTGCCGCTCCATCTGGGCGCCATGCCGGGCGAGCTAACTGCCGATGGTCTTCGCGCCGCTTTGCGCGAATTCTACGCCAGCTCGGCTGTAATATCGGTTGTCGACAAGAGCGATGTCAGCGAACTTCTGCTCGAAAAGCACGCACCGCCAACCGATACGATGGAACTGTTTGCGTTCGGCAATGAAGGTGGCTGGCACGCCCGCCTTGTCGCCCGGCTCGACAACCTTGGAAAGGGCGCGTCCGGCGCAGCCATCCAGAACCTCAACATCATGTGCGGTTTGCCGGAAACGACCGGTCTTGCGCTCTGAAGCTCCGGCCCCTGCCTAAATTTTAGGCAGTGATGGTCTGGCTTTTGGGCATTGTGCAGCGACAGCGCAACGGCGGCGCGGCGACATAGCCCGGCAATCCTGCCGCAAAAGCCGGATCATGCCTCGATTCCCTTGAAATAAGGCCTCCCGCTCCGCGTTTGGGCGTTTGGCACGATTCTTGGATGTGCTAGTGTGAGAAATTGAACCGTCGGCCAGCGAGCGCAACCCGTTGCGATCCGCCCGGCTCACAGGGGGAGCGTAGCAACGTGAAGAAGATCGAAGCGATTATCAAACCCTTCAAGCTCGACGAGGTGAAGGAATCGCTACACGAAATCGGGGTTTCGGGCATCACCGTCACCGAAGCCAAGGGCTTTGGCCGCCAGAAAGGCCACACCGAGCTTTATCGCGGCGCCGAATATGTGGTCGATTTTCTGCCCAAGGTTAAACTTGAAGTCGTGGTGAGCGACGCGATGGCCGAAGCCGTGGTCGAAGCGATCGCCGCGGCCGCGCAAACCGGCCGCATCGGCGACGGCAAGATTTTCGTCTCGACGATCGATAGCGCGCTGCGCATCCGCACTGGCGAGAAGGACGATGACGCGATCTGATCGGGTCGCGCGGACGATAGACAAACTGGATATTTCCCACCAACCCGCCCGCAAGATACCGGGTGGAAACGTACAGACTAGCTGGAGGCAAGACTACCAATGAGCAAGGTGAAAGACGTCCTCAAACAGATCAAGGACAATGAGATCGAGTGGGTCGACCTCCGCTTTACCGACCCCAAGGGCAAGTGGCAGCACCTCACCATGTGTGCCGGTGTGATGGGCGAGGACGAATTCGAAGACGGGCTGATGTTCGACGGTTCTTCGATCGCCGGCTGGAAGGTCATCAACGAATCCGACATGATCCTGAAGCCCGATCTGGATGCGACCTGGATCGATCCGTTCAGCGCCACCCCGATGCTGATCGTCAATTGCGACATCGTCGAGCCTTCGACTGGCGACTGGTATTCGCGCGACCCGCGCACCACCGCCAAGCGCGCCGAAGCCTATCTCAAGTCAACCGGCATCGGTGACACAATCTATGTCGGCCCTGAAGCCGAATTCTTCATGTTCGACGATGTCCGCTTCGAAGACGGTTATGCCGGCTCGGGCTTCGCCATCGATGACATCGAACTGCCGACCAATACCGGCAAGGAATATGAGAGCGGCAACCTTGCCCACCGCCCGCGCGCCAAGGGCGGCTATTTCCCCGTCGCCCCGGTTGACAGCGCCGTGGACATTCGCGGCGAGATGGTTTCGACCATGCTCGAAATGGGCCTGCCGTGTGACAAGCACCACCACGAAGTGGCCGCCGCCCAGCACGAGCTGGGCCTGACCTTCGGCACGCTGGTTGAAACCGCCGACCGGATGCAGGTGTACAAGTATGTCGTGCACCAGGTCGCCCATGCCTATGGCAAGACCGCGACCTTCATGCCCAAGCCGATCAAGGCCGACAATGGTTCAGGCATGCACACCCACATGTCGATCTGGACCGACGGCAAGCCGACTTTCGCGGGCAATGAATACGCCGGCCTGTCGGAAACCTGCCTTTACTACATCGGCGGCGTGATCAAGCACGCCAAGGCGCTGAATGCCTTCACCAACCCGACCACCAACAGCTACAAGCGCCTGGTGCCTGGCTTCGAAGCTCCCGTGCTGCTGGCCTATTCGGCGCGCAACCGCTCGGCTTCGTGCCGCATCCCCTATGGCGCGGGCGACAAGGCGAAGCGCGTCGAGTTCCGCTTCCCCGATGCGATGGCCAACCCCTATCTCGCCTATTCGGCGCTGCTGATGGCGGGTCTCGACGGGATCACCAACAAGATCCACCCGGGCGAAGCGATGGACAAGAACCTCTACGATCTGCCTCCGGCAGAGCTGGCCGAGGTTCCGACGGTGTGCGGCTCGCTTCGCGAAGCACTGGAAGCGCTCGAGGCCGATCACGAGTTCCTGCTGAAAGGCGACGTGTTCACCAAGGACCAGATCGAAGCCTATGCCGAGCTCAAGTGGGAGGAGGTCATCCGCACGGAAACGACCCCCTGCCCGGTCGAATTCGACATGTATTACAGCATGTAATCGATCTTTGGATCAAAGTTCAAAGAAAGGGCGTCCGGAGCGATCCGGGCGCCCTTTTTTAACGAATGTCGGCTTATCAGCAGCTGGTAGGGCATTCGAACACGCACGGAGTATGCCTTGATCCTGGCCCCAAATCGGAGTCTATCTTTGTCTCGCGACACGCCCAGCCTGCTCTTGGAACACAATCAAGCCGAACGGACCAAATCTTGCTGCTTTCGAGTCTCCTGCGAATAACGCCGATCAAGCTGCTTGCCGCGCTCATGCTGGCCGGCTGCACATATGAGCCGCCGGTTTATAAGGGGGAGCTGCAGTCCGCAGCATTGCTCGGCGATGGGCGGGTGGCGATCAGCTATTCGCAAAGGGTTACGCGCCGTCCTACTGGCCTTGCCGAATGGCCGGATGGCGGAATCAGTCTGGTTCAGCACGACCAGGTTCTGGTGGCACTGGTCGATCCGAATGGCCGCACGCGCGAAATCGCGCGCTATGATAACAAGGAGCTTCCCGGACAGGGCTCCATTCAAGTGCGCTGGTTCAAAGCCGACCCTGGCCACCTTTATGTCGAGCGAAGCGGACAGTTGACGACTAGCTGGCCGACAGTCTGGCTTAGCGATACTTATCGGATCGACCTGAACGGACGTGAGATTGCCCGCTTCGACCTGCGCCGCGAACTCGATGCTCGTGGGCTCGATCTCGGGGCAAAGGGGTTCGGTACTCATGTAGTCGACGCTAACGGGACGATGCTGGTCGGTGCCACTCGCGGCGACATTCGCGAGATTTGGCGGAGAGATCCGGGCGCAAACTGGACCCTGCTCGACCGGTTCGACGAGTATGCCTGGATCATGGGCAATGATCTGGCATACCAGAAGGGCGATGACGGGCTGGCCCGCAATTGGCGAACCGGAGACGTGCGCACGGTATGGCGCTTCAACAGGTCGACAGGGCGATCAGAGGTTCTATTGCCGGACGATCCGACAACGCCACGCAATTCGCCTTATCAACCGACGATAAGGGCAGCGGCCAGCGGCGCCGCCAAAACCATCGGGATCTATCGCGACAACACCCGGATTGCCGTAATCGAACCTGATTTCGAGGTGCTCGATCGCCGGTAGGCCCTGTGAATGGCGCCGCTTCCATCGCGAATCCCCGGTCAGCGTCGGCGAGGTGTTTGCACGAGGGTTAGGGCCCCAGGACTTTGCACTGCCGCAAGCGCTTCCGCGCAGCACATGTGATTGGGCGGACCCCGTGAAAAACCATTTTCCTACTCGCCCGCTTCCTGCCTAATTCCCGCGCCTCCAAATCAACGTCAGAGGCATCTAAGGCATGGTACGCAAGGCAATCTTCGACACTTTTCGCGGTATTCTGGGGCGCGGCTTTCGCCAGTCCGAAGTTGACGCTCTCGATAATGCGCTCGATGGAGCGGAGAATCTTTCCGCAGACAGCGTTGCAGGCGGTGTGCGCCTGCGCGTTTCTTCGACCGGGATCGAGTTGATCAAGCGCTTCGAAGGCTGCGCCTCGCTGCGGGGTGACGGACTTTACGAAGCCTATCCCGATCCCGCCACCGGCGGCGCGCCGTGGACCATCGGCTGGGGCGCGACCGGCCCCGACATCGGCCCCGGCACGGTATGGACGCAGGAACAGTGCGATGCGCGGCTGGAACAGGATCTGGCACGCCATGCAGCCGAGGTTGCCAGCGCGCTGGACGATGCCCCTACCACGCAGGCGCAGTTCGATGCGCTGGTGAGTTTCCATTACAACACGGGCGCGATTTCACGCGCGACGCTGACCTCGAAACATCGCGCCGGTGATACCGCTGGTGCTGCGGCACAGTTCGCACGCTGGAACCGCGCCGGAGGCCGGGTGCTCAAGGGGTTGGTGCGGCGGCGGCAGGCCGAAGCACATGTCTATGCCAATGGCTGAAACCGCCGGTCAGTAATCACGGCTGATTTCCAGCAGCACGCTTTCACGGCCCAGAGTTGAAACAGAGGCCAGCAATGACAGCCATGAAGTGATGCGGAACTCAACCTCGGTAGCGCTATAAGCCTGCCCGTCGGTAATCAGCTCGATATAGAAACGCCGTCCGATATTCTTGCCCAGCGCCACGCCGGTTTCACGCCCCAGCGCAGGATCGGCCCCTACGATGCGCAATCGATCAAGCCCGATCGCGCTGCGCAGCTGGTTGATCGGATCCATCCCGCCGCCGCCGCGCAGGCTGGCCAGCGCCGCGCCCAATTGCAGTGCGTCAGTTGGCGAAAGCTCAGTAACCGGCCCGCCGAACAGCAGCCGGGCAAGGATTTCCTCTTCGGGCAGTGGCGGCTCCGACGTGAAGGATATCTCGGGCGTCAACGCATTGCCCCGAACGCTCACCGTCACTTCCAGCCCGTCGCGCCGGGTTTCGGCCTCGATGTCGAGCCGCGGATCGATCGGCACGTTCTCGTCGAAGGTGATGCGGCCGCGGGTAAGCTCGAAGCGCGTGCCGGCAAAACTGTAGCTGCCCCGGATCACCTGTGCCGCGCCGCCGATGCGCGGGTCGGCGGTGGTACCGCGCAGGATGATGTTTCCACGCCATTCGCTGTCGAGCCCCATACCGTCGACATTGATCCGGTTGCGGGCGCGCGCGTCAATCAGATAGCGCCAGGGCGCGCCGGGGCGCGCGGCGGGTGCCCGGTCAGCCGGCAGATTGACCTCGCGGGTGGAAATTTCAGGCAGAGAAACTTCCTCTCCTGCAGTGCCGAGCCGCCAGCTCGCGCTGTCAACTTCGAGCCGCCCGGCGATCGTTCCGCCAACCCCGGACGAAATGATCCGCAGCGGCCCCGTTACTGTCGCGCTTAACCCCCGCGCATCAACCAGCCGCGCCTTCGTGGCTGCCACGCGCAGGTCCATGCGCGGGCCGCGCCCCGGCCCCATCTCCGCCAGGTCGATCGTACCGCTGCCCGTGATCGAGCCGCCGCCCGCCACGCTGCCGGAGAAGCGGCGCAGGTTGAGCCGCGAGCCAACGAAATCGCCCGTCACGCTGGCCCCGCTGATATCGGTGCCCGAAATCACACTGCGCAGGCGCAGATCGCTACCCGACAGGTTTCCGCGCACCACGGGATCGGCCAGCGTGCCGCTGGCCTTCGCGCTGATCGCGACCGGGCCAGCGATGTCGAATTCATCGATCACGGCCAGCCGCCACAATGCCTCCGCGCTCCCATCATAGCGCAGATCGGCTTGCAGCCTGCCGCTCTGAAGCCGCTCATAGATCGCCCCCCGCGCTGGCAGGCCGGTGATGCGTGCATCCATCCAGCCGAGCCGTTCCCCGCCTGCCTCGATCAATGCACGCGCGCCGAAATCATCCTGCCCCAGCGATGCCACCAGTGCCAGGTCGATCGGGCGCGAGGCCAGTAACAGGCCCGAACGGGTCAGCCCTTCAACCTTGATCCTGGCTTCGCCGGTGGGCGCAGCACCGCGTGTACCGCGATAGGTCACTATCCCCGACGCGGTTCCGCCCAGGCCAAGATCGCGCATGGTCAGGTCAGCCAGGCTCAGCGGCGCCTGCACCAGCTTGAGATCGAACAAGGTGCGCCCACCGCCAAACTCGCCGGAGATGGCGGCGCTCCCCTTGCCCAGATTGATGCGGGTCGGGGCGAGCCGCCAACCTGCCTCGCCGCTGCGGGTCAGCACCGCGCGCTGGGGCATGGTAATTGGCGTACCGGCGTAATTGCCGCGCACGATCGCCGCAATCCGGCCTGGCGCGAAATTGCTGTCAAGCTGAAGGTTGAAGCGCCCGCCCTGGCGCCCGACCACCGAAGCGGTGAGCTTGCCCGCTCCGTTCTCGATATTGGCCCGCGCGGCCACGCGGCCCAGGAACAGGGTGCCATAGCGGATCCCGCGACCGCTCAGATCACCCTGGATCCGGCTCGCACCTTCACCAAAAGTGCCCGTGGCCGAGATACGGGCCTGCCCCAGCTCGATCATAGTCGCGCCGCCGAACACGGCATCTTTGGCTTCGAGCGATGCGGTAAAGCCTTGCCCGCCTTGCGCCGGTGCAAGATCGACCGAACCGTTCAGCCCCCCGCCGGCCAGCGTGAGCCGCCCTCTCGCGCCGCCTTCTTCAAATGCCAACCGCCCTTCGATCGCAGTCTGCCAGATACGCAGGCGTTCCACCTCCAGCGTGGCAGGCGCGTTTTCTGGCAATTCCAAGCCCAACACGCCCACGAAATCACCCAGCAGCGAAGTTCCGGTGGTTTCGATACGGAAGCCCATATCGACTGGAGCAATCGCCAGCCGTACATCTTCGAGGCCTGCGGCGGGAAGCGGCGAGGCGAGCACCAGCGTGGCCCTGGGCGAGCCGTCCTCGATCGCCGCGTCGACGGTGAACGGGCCGTAGGTGACGTGGCTGCCTGCTCCCTCAAAGGCGAAGCGCCCATCGTTCCAGCTGCCGCCTCCCGTGAACTTGAGCTGCGGAGAATTCACCTCCAGCGCGCTGAACGTGACCGGTCCGCCCGCTGCTGTGGTCAGGCTGCTGCGGATCGCCAGCTCATTTCCTGCCACGCGGCGCACGGTGGGATTGGCAAGATCGCCCAGGGTTCCCTTGATATCCATGCGCAGTGTCCATGGGCGGCCAGCGTTGAGCCCGAAATCTATCCGCGCATCGGCTGAAGCGGTGCCAATGCCTTCGATCGGTGCGGAGCGCAGGCTGGCCGGCCCCGTCAGGCGCAGACTGCCCGCTGCCAGATTCGCATCGAATGCGAGGCGGCCCGAAAGGCGCGGGAAGGCCACTTGCAGCGGAGCGGCGCGGATTACCCCCTGGCGATAAGTCAACTCGCCGCCAATACGGCCCGACACCAGCTCGGCATCGGCAATCTCGCTGCCGCTTTCGATCTGCCCGATCCTGAGCGCGAGTGGAACGATGAGCGCACCCTCCTCGATCCGGCCTGTGCCTTCCTGCCGCAAGCCCAGCGCCGTGATCTCGCCTAGAGCGAATTCGGACGCGGTGATGTCATGCGCGATGGTGGCGCTGCGGAACGGCCCCTCCAGAGTGGCGCGCAGGCTGGCGCTGCGCAGCGCGATGCCCTCGCCGAAAACACCGGCATCATGCAGCACTGCCTCAAGCGCAACACCGTCAAAGCGATTGTCCGCCAGGTCCACCGCGCCTTCGCCGCGCAAGGTCAGCGCATCGCTGCGCAGTACTGTGCGCCCGTCGAATGTGCTTTCCTTTAAAGTCCCGTCGATCATCACGCCGGTGCGCGCGCCGACCAGTCGGCGGACGAGGCCGTCGCTCGCCGACGCAGCATAGACCTCACCCACCATGCCGTATCGGCCCGCGCGATTGGTCAGCCGGAAGGCGGCGAAACGCTCGTCGCCGCGCTTGACCAGCGCGTGCCCCAGCCAGGTACGCCAGGTCCCGTCACCCAGCACGCGCGCACTATAACCGGTCTTGGCCCCGGTCAGCCCGGCAACCACCCCGCCTGCGGGTGCGCTATAGTCGAGATCGAGATCGAAGCGGTCTCCGTCAGGTTCGGCATGCAGCGACAGGGCGATCCGGTCCGCCTTGCCCAGGTTGCCCTCAAGCTCAAGCGCGACCAGTCCATCGCGTATATCAGCGCTGGCCTGCAAATCGACCCGCTCGGCCTGATCCGTCGCCACGCCCGGGGCGATGGTCAGATTGTCGATCTCGAACCGGTCGATGCGGATATCGAAATCGGGCAGGATGGGCGCGTCGGGATCGCCCGGCAGCAGTTCAGGCAGGCGTTCCAGCCGCCCGCGCCGCGCAACAAGATGGCGGACGTCGAGCCCACTCGTAATCCAGCTGAGCGGCCGCCAATCAAGTTCGACCACCGGAATGACCAGGAAGCGCCCCTTGGGATCGGACAAGATCACATCGTGCAGCACCGCCTCACGGTAAATATCGCCCTGGATCCGCCCCACTTCGACGCGCAGGCCGGAAGCTGGCGCATAGGAGGCAATCTGGTCTGCAATGAAGCGCTTGCCGAAGGGGGAATTGAGCACCATGAACGCCAGCACCAGCGGCGCAAGGATCGCCGCAAGGGCCCAACCTATGCGTTTGGCCCAGCGCCGCCGCCGCGACACCTCAGGCGCATCGGCTTCCGCCGATTCCTCGATTTCGCCCTCCGCCATCAGAAGGCCTGCCCAAGCGAGACATAGACCGCCACCGGGCTATCGAACATCGGATCGCGGTTGAGCGGCACGCCCACGTCGACACGGATCGGCCCGAAGCCGGTTTTGTAGCGGATCCCCACACCGGCACCGTATTTGACAAAGCGGAAATCCGGCACAGTATCGATCGAGACCGTACCCATGTCGAAGAAGGGCACAATTTGCACCGCGCCATCGAACAGGCCGGTATCGATCCGCGCCTCGGCACTGAATTCGACCAGCGAACGCCCGCCGGTCGGCTCGCCAAAATCGTTGCGTGGGCCAACCGCCTGATAGCCAAAGCCGCGCACCGAAGAACCGCCGCCGGCATAGATCCGGCGCGACGGTGCGACTTCGAATAATTGCGCGCCCTGGATCGTGGCAAAGCGGCCGCGCGCGGCCAATGTCACGCCATCGCTGGCGGGCAGGTAATAGCTCGCATCGAGCTGGGCCCGGCCATAGATGGTGTCGTCGCCCAATGTGCGCGAGATTTCCGGTGCCACTTGCAGGCTGACGCGGTAACCGCGTGTGGGATCGAGCAAGGAGTCGCTCTCGTCAATCGTGCCGCGCCCGAACAGCGAGCCGACAAGATACTCCTCACGCGGCCGGGGAACCCCGTCAATCACACGGTTGCGCTCGTCAGTTAGCAACACCTCCGCGCCCATCTGCCAACTGAACGATTTCTGGAACAACAGGTTCGAATGCCGCCCGAACGCGGCGCGCAGCCCAACCGTCCTGGCTTCGACCGCTTGGGTCCGGATATCGCTGGCATAGGCATCGAGCGTCAGTATCTGATCCCGGCCTAGGAAATTGTTGCGTTTGAAGCCGATCCCCGCCAGCTTTTCGCGCGTGCCCAGGATACCGCGTATCTTGAGAGCGCCTTCAGGCGGGAAAAAGTTGCGATGTTCCCAGCTGGCTTCGATCTTCGCCCCATCTTCCGAACCATATCCGATCGCCCCTGCGATCGTGCGCAGCCGCCCCTTGGTGAGCGCGACATCCATCGCCAGCTCGCCTGGTTCACCGGCCTGCGGTTCTGCCTCTACGCGCGGAGTGATGTTGACTGAAGATACCAGGCCAGTGGCAAGGATGGCGCGGCGCAGATCCTGCTCAAGGCTGCGTTGATAGATCTCGCCCGGCTTGAAACGGGCGATCCGGGCAAGATGTTTGGCGGGCAGAAATTCCGGCAGATTGCTGGTCACATCGCCGAACACATATTTTCCGTCCGGCGTGACCTCCAGCGTGAGATCGCCTTCGCTGCGCGCGTGATCGATCAGCAATTCAGGCGGTGCAATTTCGGCAAAGGGATAACCGGTTTCGCCAAGCGCCACGGCGAGCGCATCGCGCCGTTCGACGATCCGGTCCGCCAACAGCGGATCGCCGCTCGCAATCGCGAAGGTTTCGCGCAAGGCAGGGTAATCTGGCGCAAGATCGAGCCGGCCAAGTTCGATCGCGCCAAAGCGATAGCGTTCGCCCGGGAAAATGGCGAAACGCACCGCCCGCACGTTAGCGGCATCATTCTCCGCCACATCCGCTTCATCCAGGCTGCGCGACACACGCGCATCGTAATATCCGTAAACCCTTAGTTGTTGTTCCAGCAATTCGCGATCGGCCCTGATCCGCGATGCGCGCAGGGCAACATTGTCTTGCCCATTTCCGATCCCTTCGGCTTCACGCAATTGCCTGAACCGATCAACAAAGGCGTCGCGATCAGGAAACAACTCGCGATCCGCCGGGAAAGCCAGCTCCAGCCCGCGATCGATCCTGACCGTCTCAAGCGCCGGCACCGGTGGTAAATCCAGTTCGGCCACACTGGCAAAGGGTTCGTCATCTGCCGCTTCGGGCTCGCCATTATCCGCTGGCGCGGGCGCAAGATCGAGCTCGCCCGATCCCGGATCGGGGATGTCGAGAGTTTCGAACGGGGCTTCGCTCTGTTCGACTGGTGGCTGACCGGCGGTTGCCTGATCGGTCCCTTCGCTAGCCCAATCCCCCGGCTGTTCGATCGCGCGATCAGGGATCAGCTCTTCCAGCCTGGTTGGCGCAGCCGTATCCTGTGCTGCAAGCGGCGATGCAATTAGAAGCGCACCAAGGATCAAGGCTGCGGGGCGAGGTGCTATAAAGTCAACCCGTGGAAATACGTGGTTGCCGGCCATCCTTCCCACTCGAAACCGGAACCGGATTGCGGCGCTTGGTGGCATCTGCGATCAACATTTCCTGTTCCTCGCGGCTGAAACGCACCCAGCCATCACGGGTCAGCTTCTCAAGCGGGCGATAGCGCACCTTATATTGCATACGGGGCGAACCTTCCACCCAATAACCAAGGTAGACATAGGGCAGCCCTTCGGCAGCTGCGCGCCGGATATGATCGAGGATGATGTAATTGCCCAGCCCGGTGCGCATCGGGTGCTGGGCATCATAGAAGCTGTAGATCATCGATAGCCCGTCGTTCTGCCGATCCGTCAGGCATGCGCCGATCAACCGGCCAGGCTGGCCATTGGGCAGTGGTTCGCGATATTCGATCATGGTGCTGGAGACTGGCGTGTGCTCGACCATATCGGCAAAATCCATCTCGTCCATCGACGTCATGCCGCCATCGGGGTGGCGATCACCGAGATAATGCCGCAACAGCTCAAACTGCTCTTCTGTGGCCCAGGGGCGGCACTCGGTCGCGATCAGATCACCATTGCGGCGCAGCGCCCGGCGTTGCGATGCGGATTCGTCGAAATCGAGCGCGGACACGCGCACGGACACACAAGCCTGGCAATCGAGGCAGCTGGGACGATAGGCGACCGTCTGGCTGCGGCGGAAGCCGATCCGCCCTAGCGCTTCGTTGAGCTGTTCTGCGTGCGGGCCCTTGAGCTCGGTGAATACCTTGCGCTCGCTGCGCCCCGGCAAATAGGGGCACGGCGCCGGGCTCGTCACAAAAAAGCGGGGAAAGCGTATGGGCGCCGTCACGGGTCTACTCGGGTCCTCGTCCAACCAACGGAATCGCATCTGGTGCGCGTTAAGGCCCTGTTATGCCTGTTCAGGCGCCCCGGTAAAAGGGCTTTAACCATGAGGTATGGTTAATATCGGCAATCCGATGGTCGAACCCGCGATGAAACGGTCTTTTCGCGGGTCAGTTGAGCTCGACCGGGCTCACCGTATAGCCCTTGTCGCGCAATGACTTAACCAAGGCATCCAGCTGTTCGCGGTCGCGCGCCTCGCATTCGATATCGGTGATCAACCCCTTCGCCGGCAAAGAGGTGAAAATGCGTTGGTGGTAGATTTCGATGATATTGACGTTGTGTTCGTTGAATTCGCGCATCACTTTGAACAGCGCGCCCGGACGGTCCTGCAAGGTGATGCGTAACCGCGCCAGCCGCCCTTGAC
The DNA here is from genome assembly GCF_054957755.1 of Altererythrobacter chaiwopuensis. Taxonomy (NCBI): domain Bacteria; kingdom Pseudomonadati; phylum Pseudomonadota; class Alphaproteobacteria; order Sphingomonadales; family Erythrobacteraceae; genus Altererythrobacter; species Altererythrobacter chaiwopuensis. The sequence goes on along the minus strand of NZ_JBTXJG010000001.1, from coordinate 1,202,595 downwards.
GGGCAAGATCGCGCAGCAGCACATTGGCAAGCAGGCGGGGATCGATATTGCCGCCGCACAGCACCAGGCCCACCTTCTTGCCGGCAAATCGTTCGCGATTGGCCAGCACCGCCGCCAGGCCAGCCGCACCAGCCCCTTCAACCACAGTCTTTTCGATCTGCAGTAATAGCGAAACCGCTTCCTCCAGCGCTCGCTCGTCAACCAGCACGATGTCGTCAACCAGGCTGGCGATAATCCGCGAAGTAAATTCGCCCGGCGCCTTGACCGCAATGCCCTCCGCCAGCGTGTCGCCGCCGCAATCCATCACCTCGCCCTTGATCCGGGCATACATCGAGGGAAACAGTTCAGCCTGGACCCCGATCAGCTCGATCGCGGGATTGATCGCATCGGCAACGGTTGCAATTCCCGACATCAGCCCGCCACCGCCGATCGGCACCACCATGCAATCCAGATCGGGCACTTCCTCAAGCATTTCGAGCCCGACCGTGCCCTGCCCTGCCGCTACCAGCGGATCGTCGAATGGATGGATGAAGGTCAGCCCAAGCTGCTTTTCCATGCTTCGGGCCTGGGCATAGGCATCGTCAAAAGTCTCACCCTCCAGCACCACCCGGCCGCCCACGCTTTCGGTCTGCATCACCTTAACGGTGGGTGTGGTGCGCGGCATCACGATGGTGACGGGAACACCCAGCCGCGTGCCATGATAGCTCAGCCCCTGGCTGTGATTGCCCGCCGAAGCGGCGATCACGCCGCGCTGGCGCTGCTCCTCGCTCAGGTGCAGCAGCGCGTTGAGCGCGCCGCGCTCCTTATAGGCGGCGGTGAACTGGAGGTTTTCGAATTTGAGCCAGATTTCGCAACCTGCGATCTTCGACAGCGTGATCGAATGCATCATCGGCGTGCGCACAACGGCGCCTTCGATCCGCGCGGCAGCGGCGCGGACATCTTCGATCGTCAGCGCGGCGCGCGCTGCATCTACACTGGCAAAGGCCGGTTGGCTGGTCATGGCGCGGCGGCTTAAGGGCTATAACGGCTGGCCGCAACGCTATTTGGGCTTTTGCGAGCGATAAAAGCGGTTGCAGTCACACAATTTGGCATTACCCCGCCTCCCTTATGAGCCAGAAACAGAAAGTCGCTTTCATCGGGCTGGGCGTGATGGGCGGGCCAATGGCGCGCCATCTTGCCGCCGCCGGATATGATGTCACCGGATACAATCGCACCCCCGCGCGGGCAGAGGCGTGGCGGCTAGCGTGCGCCGACCATGGCCTTGAGGTATTGACTGCCCCCACCCCGGCCGAAGCCGCCGCCGGAGCAGACATGGTATTCACCTGTGTCGGCAATGACGAAGACCTGACAGAAGTCGTGCTCGGCGCGGACGGCGTGCTTGGCGCGATGCAGCAAGGCGCGCTGCTGGTCGATCACACCACCGTATCGGCCGATATGGCGCGGCGGATTGACGTGACAACGCGCGAGCTGGGGCTTGAAGCAGTGGATGCGCCCGTTTCCGGCGGGCAGGCGGGCGCCGAAAACGGCAAGCTCGCAATCATGTGCGGCGGCAGCGCAGGGGCCGTGGCGCGCGCCACGCCGGTAATGGACAGCTATGCCGCCCGCATCGTCCATGTCGGCACGGCTGGCGCCGGTCAAACGGCCAAAATGGCCAACCAGATGTGCATTGCCGGCGTGCTTGGCGGACTATCCGAAGCGATCAGGCTGGCCAGCGCGGCCGGGCTTGACATGGACAGGACCTTTGAAGCGATCTCTGGCGGGGCGGCGCAAAGCTGGCAGATGGAAAACCGCTGGCACACCATGGTGAAGGACGAATTCGATTTTGGCTTCGCGATTGACTGGATGCGCAAGGACATGGGCTATGCGCTTGATGAGGCGCGCCGGCTGGCCCTTTCCTCGCCGATCTCCGCGCTGGTCGACCAGTTCTATGCCGAAGTACAGGCCGCAGGAGGCGGCAGGCGCGATACCAGCGCGCTGATCACGCGGCTACCCAAGGGAAATTGACATGAAGACACTTTTCGTCAGCCTGGCCGCAATCCTCCTGACGATCCCGGCCGCGCCTGCGCTGGCCGATACGCTGGTCGACAATGTCCAGGGCATCACCATCGGAACCGATGGCAAGCTGGACCGGTTCGAAGCACTGGTAATTGCCGATGACGGCCGCATCAGCGCAGTGCTCAAGCAAGGCGATCCGCGCCCCAAGCGGATCGATTACCGCGTCGATGGCGAAGGGCGGGTCATGCTCCCCGGCATGATCGACGCCCATCTCCACGTCATGGGGGTCGGCTTTGGGGAATTGACACTCGACCTGTCGCAGACCGCTTCGCTTGAGGAAGCGCTGCAGGAGATCGCTGAATTTGCGCGCGCCAATCCCAGCCGCCCATGGATCCTTGGGCGTGGCTGGAACCAGGAGAAATGGGGCCTCGGCAGGTTCCCGACCGCTGCTGATCTGGACGCCGTGGTGCCTGACCGGCCGGTGTGGCTGAGCCGGGTTGATGGCCATGCCAGCTGGGCCAACAGCATTGCGATGGAAAAGGCGGCAGTCACTGCGGCCTCGCATGACCCCAGCGGCGGCCGGATCATCCGCAAGCCCGGCTCGCGCGAACCGGCGGGCGTGTTTGTCGATGCCGCTGAAGCTCTGGTCAATGCGGTGGTCCCCACTCCGCGCCCGAGCGATCGCGACATCGCACTGCGCAAGGCGCAGGATTTGCTGATTGCCAGCGGGATAACTGCAGTTGCCGACATGGGCACCACACTCGAGGATTGGCAGACTTACCGCCGGGCCGGCGACAGCGGCGTACTGAAGCTGCGGATCATGGCCTATGCTGGCAGCGTCCAGGCGATGGAACTAATCGGCGGCCCCGGCCCCACACCCTGGCTTTATCAGGACCGGCTGCGCATGGGCGGGCTCAAGCTCTACCTCGATGGCGCGCTCGGTTCGCGCGGCGCGGCACTCAAACAGCCCTACCATGACGAGCCGAGCCATCGCGGGCTACCGCGGCTTACGTCTGCGCAATTGCGCAATTTGATGAGCCGCGCAGCGATGGATGGCTTCCAGCTTGCCGTCCACGCAATCGGTGATGCCGCCAATTCCGATGTCTTGAGCGCGATCGAAGAACTGAGCTCATCCTATTCCGGCGACAGGCGTTGGCGCATCGAACACGCGCAGATTGTCGATCCAGCGGAGATCGCACTGTTCGGCAAGCACAGTATCATCGCTTCGATGCAGCCGCTCCACCAGACCAGCGACCGCTTGATGGCGGAAGCGCGGCTGGGGCCTGACCGGCTGGGTGGGGCTTATGCCTGGCGCAGCATCGCCGCAGCGGGCACGCCGCTAGCCTTTGGCTCGGATGCGCCGGTCGAACCGGCAGACAGTTTTGCCGGCATCGCGGCCGCGATCAGCCGCACCGATGCGAAGGGCGAACCGTTTGGTGGCTGGCTGCCGCAGGAAAGCGTTACGCGCGAGGCCGCGCTGGCTGCGTTTACTTCCGGCGCGGCCTATGCCGGATTCGCTGACGGGCGGTTTGGGCGGTTGGTGCCGGGTGAACGGGCCGATTTCATCCTGGTCGATCGCGATCCGTTCGTATCGTCCCCGCAGGACATTCGCGACACACGTGTATTAGAGACCTGGATCAACGGGGAAAGGCTGTTCGTCGCCAAATGATCAGGTCGGTGTTTGGCACGTGTCATGCCGCAGACTCGCGTTTACCCGGTGTTAAGCCTTGATCCGCCATCATACGTATTCACGGGCGCGGCATAGGCCGCAGAGTCTTTTTATTGGCGGCAAGAATGCAACAGTCTGCACTGAAACATTCAATTCGGCGATGAATTCAAACAGTTTGACGAACAAATATTTAGAATTGGGGCTTGTGCCCAGGCGCAAGGTTCCGTAATATAAAAAACAATCAAGACAAGCCGATAGGAGATCCTTGATGAAATTGCGTACTCTCGCAGCAGCCGCTGCAGTTCTCTCTCTGGCAACCGCTCCGGCAATCGCCGAAGTTTCGCTTGCTCGCGCTCCTGCTCCGGCTGAAGGCGAAAGCGAACTGGGTGGTGGCTCGGGCCTGCTGATCGCCATTATTGCAGCTGCTGCAGTGATTGGCGGCATTATCATCGCTGCTGATGGCAGTGACGAGCCGGTCAGCCCGTAAGAGGCTATTCCGAACGAATAGAAAGCGGGGTCCTTCGGGGCCCCGTTTTTTTGGCCCAATGATTTGGCCCAATCAGTTCGCCATTCCGGTGCCTCATGCATCCTGGCTATAAGTTTACAGCGTAGCTCAATCTGAACTTGGTTCAGTCTTAACCTCAGTGGCAATGTCGCCCACTTCCTCGCTGTCGCTGTCAGAGCCTTCGGGCTTCTTTTTCTCCTGCAAGCGCATCACAAGTAGCGAGCCTTCGAACAGCAACAGCAGCGGGATCGCCAGAATGACCTGCGAGCCGGGATCAGGCGGCGTCACAACTGCGGCCAATGCCACTATCCCCACGATGACATAACGCCGCGCCCCGGCGAGTTGCGCGCGCGAGACAATCCCCGCACGATTGAGCAACAACAGCAAAACGGGCAGCAGGAAGCTTATCCCGAAGGCCAGGATGAACTGCATCACCAGACCAAGATAATCGCCTGCCGAAGGCAAGGCCTCTATCTTGAGCCCGCCGGCCTCCCCTCCGAAGCCGAGAAACCACTCGAAAGCGGTAGGCATTACGACGAAATAGGCGAGCGCGGCGCCAGCGGTAAACAGGATCGGTGTCGCGATCAGAAACGGCAGGAAAGCTTTCTTCTCGCGCGCATAGAGCCCCGGCGCGACGAAGGCCCACAGCTGGTTGGCGATGATCGGGAAGCTGACAAAGAATCCCGCGAACAGTGCCACCTTAAGCTCGACGAAAAAAACTTCGTAGAGCTTGGTGAAGATCAGCTGCCCCTCGCCGTCAGGAAAGGCGTTCTTGAGCGGCTGTATCAGGAACCCCAGAATCGGATCGGCGAAATAGAGGCAAATCGCGAAACCGGCGCCCAAAGCCAGCACGCTGCGGACCAGGCGCGTGCGCAGTTCGATCAAATGATCGAGTAACGGCGCTTCGGTCTCATCGATATCGCGGATCTTGATTGCCATGCTGCCGCCTTCAATCCCGCTGGTCTGGCTTGCCCAGCGGCAATTGCGGTTCACCAACTGGAGAACCGGGCGCAGGATCGTCCGCGGTCGGGAAATCAGGCTCTGCCGCTTCAGCCGAAGCTGCCGCGGGACCGGTTATCGTCCCGTCGGCATAGGACTCGGCATCACCCGTGCGGGCCATGATCGCTTCGTTTTGCGCCTTCCACTTCTTTTCCAGCTCTTCCAGCTCGGCTTCGCGGATCATGGTGTCGATCCCGCTGCGAAAGTGGGAAGACACGCGGCGCACCTTGCCTATCCAGCGGCCTGCGGTGCGCAAGGCAAGCGGCATGTCCTTGGGGCCGATGACAAGCACCGCCACAATCACGATCACCAGCAGTTCGCTGGCGCCGATATCGAACATGCCGTGGGCCTCCTAGCCCTTGAGATCGGGCGTGTCAGAGCGCGGTGCAGGCTGAGGGTCTGCTTTCTGCTGCGCGTCGCTGTGTGGCTTCTGCGCTTGCCCTTCGATTTGTGCAGTGGGTTTTGTTGAGGGGCTGTCCTCTTCGCTCATACCCTTTTTGAAACTGCTGATTCCCTTGCCGAAATCCCCCATCATCTCGGAAATTCGCCCGCGCCCGAACAGGACGAGCACGACCAGCGCGATGATTAGGAGCTGCCAAATACTAAGACCCATGGGAATTCTCTCTGAATGCGTTGCAGGGCCAATATAGGGTACCGGAGCCGCAGGCGCCAGTAACGTTTGGTCAGGCCCGCGATTCACCTGCTTCGCTGGATTCGCCGATTTCATCGGCTGGCTCACCGCCATCTGCCTCGGCAGCGTCAGCCTCTTCATGCAAGGCTTCGAAAGCATCGTCGACCGGATCGAGCAAGCCCGCCGCGCGCAGTTCGTCAATTCCCGGCAAGTCGCGGCGACTGGAAAGGCCGAAATGGTCGAGGAATTCCTGCGTTGTCGCGTAGATCACCGGGCGTCCGGGCACTTCGCGCCGCCCCGCCAGTTTGATCCAGCCCGCCTCCATCAGCACGTCAAGCGTGCCCTTGGCGGTCTGCACGCCGCGGATCGATTCAATTTCGGCACGGCTGACGGGCTCATGATAGGCGACAATCGCCAGCACTTCGGTAGCCGCCCGGCTCAGGCGCCGAACCTGCTCGCGTTCACGCCGCAGCAGATGCGCAAGATCGGGCGCGGTCTCGAAATGCCAGCGCTTGCCGCGTTCGACCAAGTGGACGCCGCGATCCGAATAATGGTTCTGCAACTCAACCACGGCCTCGCGCACGATCGCATTCTCGAGCCCGCCGAGATGCCCGGCCAGCGCTTCAATGCTCATCGGCTCCTCGCTTGCAAACAGTGTCGCCTCGAGCGCACGCAAGACTTCACCCGGGGTTTCGCTGCTCACTTGACGATCCTTCTGAGCCGCATCGCACCGAAAATCTCCTCTTGCGCGATTTCCGCCCTGCCCAGCCGCGCCAGTTCCAGCGCGGCAACAAAGCTGGATGCAAGCGCGGACTTGCGCAGCCGCGGCTCCGCATGCGGCGGCAGGAAGTCGCGCAGGTCCATCCAGTCAAGTGTCACGCCCAGCATGGCGGAAACCCGGTCCAGCGCGCTTTCAAGCGTCATCACCGGCCTGTCGAAGACATGGTATATTCTTGGTGCGGTGCGTGCCTTGACCTGACCATAGGCCTGGATCAGGGCATAATTGTCGCACTTCCACTGCGTCTTGCGATCGATCCTGAGGCCTTCCGGGGAGCCGCGCAGGAAGATATCGCGTCCGATCCGGTCACGCCCCATCAGCCGGGCCGCCGCCTCGCGCATCGCGCCCAGCCGCTGGAGCCGCAATTGCAGCCGCAGCGCCAGATCTTCAGGGCTTGGGTCTTCCTGCTCTTCCCTCGGCAGAAGCAGCGCTGATTTGAGATAGGCCAGCCAGGCTGCCATCACCAGATAGTCAGCGGCCAGCTCAAGCCGCAATGCCCCCGCCCGATCGATAAAGGTCAGATATTGGTCAACCAGCGCGAGGATCGAAATTTGTCGCAGATCGACCTTTTGCCGCCGCGCCAGGTCCAAAAGCAGGTCAAGCGGCCCCTCCCAGCCTTCCAGCTCGAGATAGAGCGCGCTGTCATCGTCTGGCTTGGCCGGTGCGGCAACGCCTTCCCAGTCATCGCCTTCTTCGGCTTGCGGGGCTGCGAACAACAGGCCGTCCTCGCTCATGCGGCTTCCCCCACAGTACCCAACAGCGCATCGCGCTGAGCCAGCAATTCGGCGGCCTCGCCGTGATCCTCACGCAGCCGGGTTCCAGCAAGCGCGCGGGCAAGCCGCGTCCCGGTCACTTCACCCATCGGGGGAAGAATTTCCGCTATCGCCGCCATGTCAGGCATCCTGGCCCAGCAATTGAGCACCAGGTCGCAACCTGCGGCATGGGCGCGCGCGGCGCGTTCTGGCACGATGCCTTCAAGCGCTTCCATGTCGATGTCATCGCTCAGCAAAAGCCCGTCGAAACCGATCCGCCCCCGGATGATCTCTGCGATCACGACTGGCGAGAGCGTGGCGGGCTGTTCCGCATCCCAGACGGTGAAGCGGATATGCGCGGTCATCCCGATATGCGCACGGTCGCTCAACGCGGCAAAAGGCGCAATATCGGCTTCAAGCTCGTCAGCGCTGGCATCCACCACCGGCAGCTGATGGTGGCTGTCGCAAGTGGCGCGGCCATGGCCCGGCATATGTTTGAGGCAGCCCGCAACCCCGCCAAGCGCCAGCCCGTCAAACACCGCCCGCCCCAGCGCCGCCACCTGCATGGGCTCGCTTCCCAGCGCGCGATCACCGATGACATTATCGGTTTCGGGTCGGCGCAGGTCGAGCGGAGCCTGGAAATCGACCGTGATCCCCATCGCCGCCAGTTCCAGCGCCATCGCCTGCGCATTGGCCCGCGCTGCCTCGATCGCGCTGGCGGGGGCGATCCGGTAAAGCCTGTCGAATATCTCGCCAGCGGGATAGGCGGCCCAATGCGGCGGGCGCATCCGTGCAACCCGCCCGCCTTCCTGGTCGATCGAAACCAGCAGATTTTCGCGCCCGTGAATGCTGCGCAAATCATCTGTCAGGCAGCGCAATTGCACAGGATCGATGCAGTTGCGGGCGAACAGGATATAGCCCGCCGGATCGGCCTCTGCGAAAAAGGCGCGCTCGTCGGCGGTCAGCTCAGCCCCGGCAATCCCGAAAATGGCAGGCGTCATAAGCAAAAGATTCGCAGCAAAGCCTGAAAACGGCAAGTTCGGACATGGTTAGTGCGGGGGAAAACGGCGCGTTTCTGCCCCGCTCATGCGAATTGGCTACACTATTTCAGCGTTTCACCTGGCAAGCGAGCCCATCGGCCTTGAGCGCTTCACACAGCGTTCGCGCTGCCGACAGATCGGGCGCCACAGCCTGCAGGCGGTAGACAGTACCGATATCCGCCTGCCCCTTCACAACGCGGTGGCGCACGCCGTTGAGCAAAGTGGTCTGGCGCTGCAGTGTGGCCCAGCCGGTTTCCGCCGCGCCCTGCGAACCATAGGCACCCACCTGCACGCCCACCCCGTCCTGTTCGATCGCGGCTTCATCACTGCTACGGGTCGCGATAACAGGTCGCGGCACGCTGCCGGCCTCAGGCGGGGCCGGCGGCGTGGGATCCTCGGCCAATTGCCCTGCGCGGGCGATTCCTTCGCCTACCTTGGGCGCCACATTGCCTGTGCCAGCAAAGGTCTTGCCACCGGCATCCTCTGGCCGCTCTTTATAGGGACCAGGAGGGGCCTCGATCGTGCTGCCATCGGCCACGATACTTGGACCCAGAACATGGTTCGAATACCACCAGACCCCGCCGATCGCGGCTGCAAGCAACACCAGCAGCACCGCAGCAAAGCCCACGATACGCTTAGTATCGACCGCGCCCTCTTCGGGGTCATATTCATCGGATTCGAGCCACGGCAGGCTGTCATCGCCGTTTAGCGCAAGCTCCGCCTCATCTGCCCTGTCACCCCGATATCCCTCACTCGGCGAGATCATGCTCACATCTCCTCGACCGCATCGACCCCCAGAATGCGCAAGCCGTTACGGATAACCTGACCCAACTGGTCGGCAAGGTAAAGCCTTGCACCGGTCAGCGCTGGATCATCGGTGAGGATAAAGCGCTTCTCAGGCCGGTCATTGCCCAGATTCCAATAGGCGTGGAAGGCCCCTGCCAGCTCGTAAAGATAGAAGGCGATCCGGTGCGGCTCACGCGCCTTGGCTGCAGCCTCCACCTCGCGCGGAAACTGTGCCGCCTGCTTGATCAGTTCAAGCTCCTCCTCGCCCAGCAGCGAGAGGGAAACGCCTGACGGGGCAAGCCCTGCCGCAGCCGCCTTGCGCAAAGTCGAACGGATCCGCGCATGGGCATACTGGACGTAGAAAACCGGGTTGTCCTTCGAAGCTTCGACCACCTTGGCGAAATCGAATTCCATCTGCGCCTCGGGCTTGCGCGTCAGCATGGTGAAACGCACCACATCCTTGCCTACTTCGCGCACCATGTCGGCTACCGTTACGAAAGTGCCCGAACGCTTCGACATCTTGATCGGCTCGCCGCCACGCAGCAATTGCACCATCTGCACCAGCTTGACGTCGAAGGAGATGGCTTTTCCCTGCCCTTCGGACAGCGCTACGACAGCGGCCTTGATCCGCTTGACCGTGCCCGCATGATCCGCGCCCCAGATGTCGATCAGCGCATCAGCAGTATCCGCCTTCTGCATGTGATAGGCCAGATCGGCGCCGAAATAGGTCCAGCTGCCGTCCGACTTTCTGATCGGTCGATCCTGATCGTCGCCGTATTTGGTGCTGCGGAACAGCGGCAGTTCCACCGGCTCCCAGTCTTCTGGCGGAGCCTTGCCCTTGGGCGCTTCGAGAACGCCGTCGTAAACCAGGTCATGCGCGCGCAGCCAGGCTTCGGCGGCTTCGGGCTTGCCTGCGGCCTGCAAGGCGGCCTCGGACGAGAACACATCGTGGTGGATGCCGAGCAGCGCAAGGTCAGCCTTGATGAGGCCCATCATCTGCTCGACTGCCTCGGCGCGGAAGATCGGCAGCCATTCCCCTTCGGCCACGTCCTTGAACCGCTCGCCCAGCTCGCTGGCGAGATATTCGCCCACCGGGATCAGATAGTCGCCCGGATAAAGCCCTTCCGGGATCTCGCCGATATCCTCACCCAGTGCCTCGCGATAACGCAGGTGGGCAGAGCGCGCGAGCACATCCACCTGCCCGCCGGCATCGTTGATGTAATATTCGCGGGTGACCTCATGCCCGGCAAATTCGAGCAGGCTCGCAAGGGCATCGCCCACCACCGCCCCGCGGCAATGGCCCATGTGCATCGGCCCGGTCGGGTTGGCCGAAACATATTCGACATTCACCCGCCGTCCCTTGCCTGTGTCAGAACGGCCGTAGTCGCTTCCCAGCTTTCCAATCGCGCTGAGCTCTGCAATCCAAACGGCAGGATCAAGCCGTAAATTGATGAAGCCTGGACCGGCTATCTCGGCGCTGGCAATCGCCGGATCGGCTGATAGCTTGCCCGCGATCGCTTCAGCCAGCACGCGCGGGTTGGCCTTGGCCTGCCCGGCCAGCACCATCGCAGCGTTGGTGGCAAGGTCACCGTGGCTTGGATCGCGCGGCGGCTCGACCGCCACATTGCCGCGCGCGCAGCTTGCAGGCAGCACGCCTTCGGCTTCGAGCGCAGACAATGCCGCGTCGATCTTGGCTTCGAATAGTTTGTAGAGCGTTGGGCTGTCGGACATGGCTCGTGCGCCTAGCCGAATTCGCCAGAATCGCAAGCGCGGCGAGCCTGCGCCCGATCAACGCGTGACGTTATAGGCCAGCTGGTCCTGCGTCAGCTGAAAGCCGATCAGCAGCTCGAAGCTTGCGCGCTGCAACGCCGCGCGAACCTGCGGATCGGCCAGCGGATCGAGCGCGGCATCGATGTCCCCCGGCTTGCGTTTGCGGGTGATCTGCTCGCGAATTTCCGCCGGAAGTGTCGCTTCGGCGCGGTCCACGAATGCGCCCGCCTGTGCCGAAGCGCTGGCGCGTTCCTGCCCATCGGCGAAGTTGAGCGTCACGGTGCCCACCCGCTTGGTCACCACGGCGCTGCCGCCGCGCACTACGGTGGTGAAATAGGGCAGCTCCACGGTGCGCGCCCCGCGCACATCGGTGCGGCGTGCCACTACATCGAAGGTGGCATTGGTATAGACCCGCTGCGCCCCTTCGTCGCAGGTATGGCGCAGATTGGTGATGGCTGCGCTCACATCCATATTATCGGCAGTGAGATCACCGGCACTGCGGAACAGTGTGACGTCGCCGGTGTAATCGGGAATCCCGACTGCGGGGCAGGAGGTGAGCGCCGAGGTAATCCCCACGCCCTGGTCAATGACCAGTTCACCCTTCTTGGAACAGCCAGCCAGTGCGGCGGCAAATGCGAATGTCAAAGCTATGCGGCTGCGACGAATCATCAGTCTGCGGTCCTCATTACCGGCCACAGTTGGTGGCCATGTTCCAAGAAGCGAGCCAAGCGGCCCCGAATTCGAATAGGTTGTCACGCCCTAGCGGTGCGCGCAGCAAAGCGCTAGAGGGCGGGACATGAACGCTCCCTTTCACTCATCAGAATCGGGGGACAAGCTCCCCGTCCTCAAATTGCTGATTGCGGCGCCGCGCGGTTTTTGCGCGGGAGTCGATCGCGCGATCGAAATCGTCGAGAAGGCGCTTGAACGCCACGGTGCGCCGGTTTTTGTGCGGCACGAAATCGTGCACAACAAATATGTTGTCGACGAGCTCAAGGCCAAAGGGGCCGTGTTCGTCGAGGAACTGGACGAAGTGCCTGATGATGCGCCGGTGGTGTTCAGTGCGCATGGCGTGCCCAAGTCGGTTCCTGCCGAAGCGCAGCGGCGCAAACTGCGATATGTTGATGCCACCTGCCCGCTGGTAAGCAAGGTTCACCGGCAAGCCGAACGCCAGATCGACAAGGGCCGCCATATCATCTTTATCGGCCATGCCGGGCATCCTGAAGTGGTTGGCACCATGGGCCAGGTCGAGCCAGGCCAGATGACGCTGGTCGAAACGCTTGAAGATGTGGAACGGCTGGATTTCACCGACAAGGATGAACTCTCGTTTCTGACACAAACCACCCTGTCGGTCGAGGACACCGCCCAGATCGTGGAGGCGCTGGAACGGCGCTATCCGCACATCGTCGGGCCAAAGGCGGAAGATATCTGCTATGCGACATCAAACCGGCAAGCGGCAGTAAAGCAGATTGCCCCCCAAAGCGATCTGGTGCTGGTTATCGGAGCGCCCAATAGCTCGAACTCCTTGCGGTTGGTCGAAGTGGCCGAGCGGCTGGGCACCACCGCATACCTGATCCAGCGCGCCGGCGATATCGATCCGGCATGGCTGGAAGGAGTTGGGACATTAGGCCTTACTGCCGGCGCTTCCGCGCCCGAGATGCTGGTGCGCGAAGTGGTCGCACGGCTCAGCGAATGGCGGCAGATTGAAGAGGAAACGGTCACCGCTGCGGTAGAAAAGATCGTGTTCAAGCTGCCGCGCGAGCTGGCCGAATAGCAGAAAGCTGGCCGGTGGCTGTCTATACCCATCTCGCCGCGGAACAGCTCGCAGAGCTGATCGACGCTTACGACGTGGGGCCGCTGGTCTCGGCAAAGGGCATTGCCGAAGGCGTTTCGAACAGCAATTGGGTGGTTGAAACGGGCGGCAGCAAGGCCGCCGGTTCGCGCTTTATCCTGACCATGTATGAACGGCGGATCGAGATCGCCGACCTGCCGTTCTTTCTCAACCTGCTTGATCATCTGGCAGAGCGTAATTGCCCCGTCCCGCGCACTATCCACGACCGCGAGGGCGCGAGCTTCCGCATGATCGAAGGCAAGGCGGTGGCGCTGATAGAGTTTCTGCCGGGCGTTTCGGTTGACCATCCCACGCCCGCGCAGGCGCGCTCGGTCGGGCAGGCTCTGGCTCAGGTGCATCTCGCATCGCAGGATTTCGGGATAAGCCGCCCCAATACGCTCGACATCACCATGTCACAGCAGACGCTTGAAAATTGCGGTGACGGGGCGCTTGCGGCAATCGGCCCAGAACTGGCGGCCTGTGTTGCAAAGGCTGCTGCGCTGCGGGAAGCCTGGCCATGGGAACTGCCACGCGCGATCTGCCATACCGATCTATTCCCGGATAACGTGCTGATGCTGGGCGACAAGGTCAGTGCCCTGATCGATTTCTATTTCGCCTGCGAAGACGCCATGGCTTACGATCTGGCGGTCACTCACGCCTCATGGTGTTTCGGGCACCAGGGGCGAGAATTCAGCGCAGGAATCGGGCGCGCGCTGGTGGCCGGATACGAATCGGTTCGCCCGCTGTCCTTGCGAGAGCGCGAAGCACTGCCGCTGCTGGCACAAGGAGCTTGCCTGCGCTTCATTGCCAGCCGGGCGGAAGACTGGCTCAACACTCCGCAAAACGCATTGGTCACCCGCAAGGACCCGATGGATTTCGTCCGCCGACTGGACTTTTACGCCGCAGCCGGCGCCGGCGCTTTTACAGACAAACCATGAAACAGGTCGTGATATTCACCGACGGTGCCTGCAAGGGCAATCCCGGGCCGGGCGGCTGGGGCGCGATCCTGCGCATGGGGCGGCACGAGAAGGAAATGTCGGGCGGCGAGGCCGAGACGACCAACAACCGTATGGAAATGACGGCAGTCATCAAGGCACTCGGTGCGCTTAACGAACCGTGCAAGGTGGCGCTCTATTCGGACAGCAAATATGTGGTCGAAGGGATCACGAAATGGGTCGGCGGCTGGCAAAAGCGCGGTTGGAAAACCGCTGCAAAAAAGTCCGTGCTGAACGAAGATTTGTGGCGCGAACTGATCGAAGCGGCTGCCCGCCACGATGTTACCTGGCACTGGATCAAGGCGCACAACGGGCACCCAGAGAACGAGCGGGCCGACCGGCTGGCGAGCGATGAAGCCGACGCCCGAAACGGAAAGAAGGGCTGACCGCCCCAGGCCATTTGGCCCGAGCGATCACCTCCGGTGTCCTTCGATATGCCGGCTCAGCCGGCCGTAGAGTCGACCACTTCAGCATTCGGCCCGTTCTTCAGGACCGATTCGATTGCGTTCTTGGCGCTGGCCTTGGAACTGTAGCCTTCAGTCCACCAGATCGTTTCCGAATTATAGACGAAATAGGACACGAACTCGCCCTTCTTGTTCTTACGAATTTCGAAACGGTGCGCCATGAGCATTCTCCCTCGGCTGGCTTTGCAACTGCAAAGCAACCTAACGTCGCAATTCCAAAAAGCTAGGCTCTAGGCTCTGGCAAAGCGGGCCGGCGCATAGGCTGAAGGATCGAGCCGCGCGGTCATATCGTCCAGCGGGCATTCGAGCAGCAATTGCGCGCCAAGGCGGGCGGCGGCAGGCGCAGTCTGGATGCCATATCCGCCCTGACCGGCGAACCAGAAGAACGCCGGATTGGCAGGATCGGCGCCGTAAACGGGCTTGCGATCGGGCGCGAAGCTGCGCAGCCCCGCCCACTTGCGTTCCAGCCCCAATACGCGCCACTCGGTCGCCCGCTCCAGCCGGTCAATTGCTGTCGCAACATCGATTTCCTCGGGTGCCACATCGATTGCCGGTGAAGGTGTTTCGTCATGCGGGCTCAACCACACACGCCCGCTCTCAGGCTTGAAATAGAACCCTCCCGAAATATCGAGGCAGAGCGGTGTATCGTCGCGCAGAGATGGATCGACCCGCAATTGCACGACCGTGCGGCGATAGGGCGTGATGCCCAGCGGCTGCACCCCGGCCAGGCTGGCAATCTGGTCTGCCCAGGCCCCGGCGGCATTGACCAGCGTGCCGGCCGAAAACTGCCCTCCGTCCTCGAGCGCGATGCGCCAGCAATTGTCCGCAAAGGAAAGCGAGGTGACGCGCGCTCGGCACTGCAGCACGGCGGCGCTCGCTTTCGCCTGTTTGAGATAATGTGCATGCAAGCCCGCAACATCGATGTCGGCGCAGCGCTTCTGCCAGATCGCGCGGTCCCACTGCGGGCGCAGGCCCGGAACGAGGCGGTTTAGCTCGCCCCGACCGATCCGTTCGAACTGTGCGCCGGTGCTGGCGAAGCGGGCGAAGAAATCGTCAATTTTCGCATCGTCTGCCTCGCGCGCGAGATAGAGCGCGCCGCGATTGGAGAGAAAACCGTGCCGGTCGAGATATTCCCCGGACGCGATCGTTAGCGGCACGATTTCCGGCCCGCCATAACATTCCTCCCAGAACGCCGCCGAGCGCCCGGTCGAATGGTAGCCCGGCATATCCTCGGCCTCGAGCATCAGCACACTGGCGGATGCGCCGATCTCGGCTGCCAGGCTGGCTCCCGCCATTCCCGCACCCACGATGGCAATATCGAACCGATTCGTCACTTGCGCGGCGTCACCCTGGCCAGAAAATCGTCGATTGCCGTCATCGCGCGGTCGCGCACCGGATCAACCTCGCGCAGGATTTCATGGTGCGACTCATTGCCGAAACGCACCAGTTCGGCGTGGGGCAGACGCAGCGCTGCGCGCTCGATCGCAGCCATTGAAACCAGCTTGTCATTCGATGTGCCGATAAGCAGAACCGGGATATCGACCTGCTCCAGCCTGCCAGGCGCGAAAATCGCGCGCATCGAGGCATAGGCCCGCTCAACCCAGCCCCAGCTGCCCGGCCCCATCACCAGTTCCGGGCGATGCTCACGCCACCACAATTCGTCAGCATAGCGGTCATCGTCATGGCTCAGCAGCGCCTGGCGCGAGGCCGGGACTTCGCCGGGCTTTTCGCTCCATTTCCAGGCCGGTCGGGCGGGGTCGCCCAGCTTCGCCATCAGCTTGGCAGCAGCGTGGCCGATCGCCGCCGGTATGGCGCCAGTGAATCCCAGCATCGGAGCAGAGAGCACCAGCGCATCGGGATCAACCTTGCCGTCAATCACCCCGCGCAAGACAAGGTGGCCGCCCATCGAATGCCCGGCCAATATATGCGGTGCGGGGGTGCTGGCCTTCCATTGGCTCCAGAAATTCCCCAGATCGGCAACCCAGGTTGAAAAATCGCCGATATGGCCGGTCACCGTATCATTGCCCAATCGGCCCGATCCCGCTTGCCCGCGCCAGTCGGCGGCGGTTACCCGCCATCCGGCGCGATGCCACTGTTCAAGCGTCTCGAGATATTTCTCGTAATTGTCGCCGCGCCCAGGAAAAAACAGGATCGAACCGCGCGGGTTGGTGCCGGAATTTGCTCCCGGCCAGTCAATCCGGCGCAGTTCGTGGCCGTCGGATGCGGTCCACCGGCTCTCTTGGGCAGAGGCGGGAATTGCCCGCCGATCGATGGCTGGGAAAGCAGCTTGGCTCACGTGGCTAATTTCAACCCTCCGGGCGTGGTTACTTTTTGGTAAGTGCTATCCTCTAGCAAGAGTCTCCACGGGGAACCAATGGGGGCCACATGCTGGGCGAATATTTCCACTACGGACTGCTGGTCGGCTTGGCAATCGCGCTGCTGATTGCCGCATTCACTGACCTGCGCCGCCGCCAGATCGACAATTGGTTGAACGCTGGCGTTGCGCTGGCTGCGCCACTGTTCTGGTGGTCGAGCGGGCTTTCGCTGTGGCCTGACGTGGCGATCCAGCTGGGTGTGGCCATGGCGGCCTTTGCTGTTCTGGCCGGGCTCTTCGCGCTCAAGATGATGGGCGGCGGCGATGTGAAGCTGCTGACCGCACTGGCGCTGTGGATCGAGCCAAGCTGGTTTCTGAAACTGCTCATCGTGATGGCGCTGGCCGGTGGCCTTCTGACCATCGTCGTGGGCAGCTGGCATGTCATGCGGCGCCAGCGAGATCGCATCAAAGTGCCTTACGGGGTCGCCATCGCAATCGGCGGCTTGTGGGTGCTGGGAACACAATATCTGCCGGGGGCGAGCCAGGCCGCCGGATTGCGATGAACCTGATTTTAACCAGTTCACGCATAAACGAATGAACCATTCCCGCCCGCATGAGATCGGGCCGAACTAGGGGGCTAGAATAGCCATGGATAGGAAGAAGCTGGTTTTGCTGCTCGTAGCGCTGGTCATCGCGATCGGCACGGCACTGGCGGCGCGGAGCATGTTTACCGGAAATTCGGCACCCGAAGCGGTGGCCGCACCGGTCCCCAAAGGGCCCAAGGTGCTGGTCGCGCAGCGCGCACTGCCAACCGGCACCATCATTACTGCAGATGCAATGAGCTTCCAGCAATGGCCGGAAGAGCTGGTGCAGGATGCCTATTTCATCGATGGCGAGTCCGACATAAACCAGTTGCTCGGCACCGTTGTGCGCCATTCAATCACAGCCGGTGAGCCGGTGACCCAGGGCTCGCTTGTCGCCCCTGGAGACCGCGGATTCCTGGCTGCAGCGCTTGGCCCGGGCATGCGTGCCGTAACGGTTCCCGTGTCCGCAAAGACCGGTGTCGCCGGCTTTGTATTCCCGGGCGACCGTGTTGACCTGGTACTGACCCAGACGGTCAAGGGTGAAGATGGCCAGGACCTCAAGGCTGCCGAAACCGTGCTGCGCAACCTGCGCGTGCTCGCAACCGACCAGTCGACTGAACAGACTTCCGATGAAAACGGCAAGACAATTGTTCGCGCCTTCCGCACCGTTACGCTGGAAGTGACCCCGAAGATCGCCGAGAAGGTTGCCGTGGCGCAGACCATCGGCACGCTCAGCCTGGCGCTGCGTTCGATCGCGGACAACCAGGCCGAACTCGAAATGGCGATCGCTTCGGGCGACGTAGTGATCCCCGAAAGCGCGACTCCGGAAGAGGAAGCCCGCCTGATCCGTACCGCTATGGGCCGCCCGAACGACAAGGGCTCGACCTTCAGCACCGGTGGTGATGTGTCGCGCTTCCAGCGTCATTCGATGCCCGCGACGAACTCCTCGCGCGGTGGCGGCGGTACGAGCGCCCCGGTCTACTCGGGCCCGGTCGTCCGCGTCTCCCGCGGCAAGCAGACCACGGTCGAGCCGGTTGCCGGCGGGTCCAGAGCGCTTGTGAACCGCCAATCCGCCGCAATGGCCGAAGGTGGCCGCACCGTGCCGGTCGCCGGTTCGCTGCTGGTCAATTGAGGAGACCGGACATGACCAGCCACACATACGCCAACTCCGCCAACACGGAGCATCGAATTCAAACGAGGGGCACAACCATGAAACGCCGCCTGACTGCCAAATTGCTGCTTGCGAGCCTGGCCATTGCGCCGCTCGCTGCGGTGCCGGCCACCACTGCTACAGCGCAGTCGGTATCCAGCCCGGCCGCCGATATCGTGATTTCGATCGGCCGTGGTGAACTGATCACCATCCCCGGCGCCATGTCCGATGTCTTCATCGCCAACGATTCGGTGGCCGATGTCCAGGTCAAATCGCAGCGCCAACTGTATGTTTTCGGCAAGGCCGGTGGCGAAACCACCATCTATGCCAGCAACAGCCGCGGCGATGTGATCTGGTCAGCCAATATTCGCGTCGGCTCCAACATCGACAGCATCGACCAGATGCTGGCGCTGGCGATGCCCGAAGCCAAGATCGGCGTCGCCACCATGGGCACCAACACAGTGCTGCTGACCGGCACCGTCAAGGCGCCGGAAGATGCTGCCGAGGCCGAGCGCCTGGTGCAGGCCTTCGTCGGTGACGAAACCAATGTGATCAGCCGCTTCAAGATGGCAACGCCGCTGCAGGTCAACCTGCAAGTTCGCTTTGCCGAAGTGAGCCGTTCGCTGGTGCGCACGCTGGGCGGCAATCTGAGCACGTTCGACGGCACCGATGGCTTCCAGTTCGGTGTTGCCACCGGCCGCGAAGGCGTCATGCCGCAATGGACCCCTGGTGCTGGTGTATTCACCGGCGGAACCGAAGCAACCGATGGTTCGTCGCTGGTAACCCAGAACCCAGGCGGCACCACCGTGGC
Source organism: Altererythrobacter chaiwopuensis (assembly GCF_054957755.1). NCBI lineage: Bacteria > Pseudomonadati > Pseudomonadota > Alphaproteobacteria > Sphingomonadales > Erythrobacteraceae > Altererythrobacter > Altererythrobacter chaiwopuensis. The sequence goes on along the minus strand of NZ_JBTXJG010000001.1, from coordinate 1,183,524 downwards.
CGGCCTTGGCAAGTTCCTTGGCCTTGATCTGGCTGGTGCGCTTGACCTGGCTGAACGTAATGGCCTGGTAACCACGATTTCGCAGCCCAATTTGACTGCGCTTTCAGGCGAAACGGCGGATTTCCTCGCCGGCGGCGAATTCCCGATCCCGACCAGCCAGGGGCTGGGCGCGACTTCGATCGAATATCGTAAATTTGGGGTAAGCCTGTCCTATACTCCGACTGTGCTGGCGAACGGGCGGATTTCGATCCGCGTGCGCCCCGAAGTGTCCGAGCTTTCGAGCCAGGGCGCGGTGACCGTTAACGGCTTCCAGATCCCCGCCCTGACCATTCGGCGTGCGGAAACGACCGTTGAACTCGGCTCTGGCCAGAGTTTCATGATTGCCGGGCTGATGAACAACAATGCCCAGAACACGATCGACAAGGCACCTGGAGTTGGCGATCTGCCGATCCTCGGCAATCTGTTCCGCTCGCGCTCGTTCCGCCGTGGCGAAACCGAATTGGTCATTGTCGTAACGCCCTATCTCGTGAAGCCGGTCAACGATGGCGACATCAGGCTGCCGACCGACGGCTTCCGTGCCTCAAGCGAGCTGCAACAGCTGCTTGGGTATCGCGAAAACGACGGTGTCAGCGGTGCGCAGCGCCCTGGCCCCTCGGCAGTCAACAAACAGGCTCCGGCGCCCACCATAGGCGAAGTAAACCCGGATGCGGATGCACCGCGCCGGACAAGCAATGACGAAGCGAACAAGGATCGCCGCGCTGACGCTGCGACCCCTGGTTTCAGCCTCTAATCGGGAAAGGTAAGAACAATGCCCTTTGCAAAACACAGCAAGCTGGCCAAGGCCCCGGCATTTGCCCTTGCCCTCTCGCTCGGCTTGGTGCTGGGTGGCTGCGGTGGCGTGGCCACAAACAAGAGCCTCTACAGCGTCAAACAGCCAGTGGTTGAACGCTCCAGCTATACATTTGATGTCCGCACCAGCCAGAGCGGGCTGACCATTCCCGAACAGCAACGACTTGACAGCTGGTTCGACGCAATGGAGCTGGGATATGGCGACCGCGTGTCGATAGATGACCCGCTGGCAAGCGATGCAACACGCGAAGCGGTGTCTGAACTCGCCGGTCGTCGCGGGATCCTGGTCGATAGCGGCGCGCCACTGACATCTGGCGCGTTGCAACCGGGTTATGCCCGCGTGGTCCTGACCCGTTCGACGGCTTCCGTGCCCGGCTGCCCCGATTGGTCAGCCAAGTCGGACATGAACTACAACAATGCGACCAGCCCGGGTTACGGCTGTGCCGTCAACAGCAATCTGGCCGCAATGGTCGCCAATCCCGAAGACCTGATCGAAGGTCAGAAGGGGACCGGTGAAACCGTGATCATGAGCTCGACCAAGGCGATTGCAACTTATCGCGAGCAGGCTCCTACCGGGGCTGACGGCCTCACCAATAACGAAACCGGAGGGAATTAAGCCATGAATGCGCCTTGGAAATCCGGGATGTCCGGCAACCGCGACCCATTCGCCGCCTATATCTGCGATGACGCCGCACTGGACGTGCTGCGCCCGGTGGTTATCGAAATGGGCTGGCAGCCGGAGAAGTGCAACAAGGGCGGCTTGCGCAATGCGGTGCAATCGCTGAGCGTCAGCGCCAGCCCCAACATCTTGCTGGTCGACCTGTCGGAAAGCGGCGATCCGCTCAATGACATCAACGGCCTGGCCGAAGTTTGCGAGCCCGGAACGGTGGTGATCGCGATCGGGCAGGTCAATGATGTGCGGCTCTATCGCGATCTGCTCGCGAGCGGCATTCACGACTACCTGCTCAAGCCCCTTTCGGCGGGCCAGGTACGCGATGCGCTGAACCAGGCGCAGGCGGTGTTCTCTGCTCCGCGCAACCAGGATGGTGAAGTGGTCAAGCACCACATTTCAACAGCCATCATCGGAACACGCGGCGGTGTGGGTGCCTCCACTCTCGCGACCTCGCTCGCATGGCTGTTCAGCGACGAGCACAAATCGCCCACAGCGCTGCTGGATCTGGATGTTCACTTCGGCACCGGTGCCCTGACTCTCGACCTGGAGCCAGGCCGCGGGTTGACCGATGCGATTGACAATCCGAGCCGCATCGACGGGCTGTTCATCGAACGTGCCATGATCCGCGCCAATGACAATCTGTCGATCCTTTCGGCAGAGGCTCCGATCAATTCACCGCTGATGACCGATGGCGCCGCATTCGTGCAGCTGGAGGAAGAGTTCCGCCAGGCGTTCGAAATGACGGTGGTCGACCTGCCGCGCAACATGCTGATCAACTTCCCGCATGTTCTGTCGGATGTGAACCTGGTGATCCTGATGGCGGAAATGACGCTCGCTTCGGCACGCGACACCATTCGCATCCTCTCCTGGCTGAAGACCAATGCGGCACATACCCACACAATGGTGGTAGCCAACAAGGTCCAATCGGGCGCTGCCGAAATCAGCAAGGCCGATTTCGAGGCCTCGATCGAGCGCGAGATCGACTTCTCGATCCCGTTTGATGCCAAGGCTGCGGCCAATGCGGCCAAGCTTGGCCAGACCTTCGTTCAAGCCAATCGGTCAAGCCGCGCAACTGCCACGATCAAGCAGATTGGCGAGCGGGTGATGGGCGCAAGCAGTGAAGATTTCACGACCGGCAAGGGAGCGAAGAAGTCACTGCTGGGCAATTTTGACCTGAAATCGCTGTTGGCGAAGAAGGACAAGTCCGAAGTCGTGCCGGCGGAAGCCGGATAACCTGAAGCGGGGCCGGTCTTGCGCGCGTTTTGCGCGGGCCAGGCCGCCCCGTGACCGGTGAATGATGTCTTGAAGAGAAGGAAAGGCGGGAAATTCGCATGGACATTCTCCAGCTCCTGCTTCTGAGCGGTGTAGTCATGGCGGTTCTGGTTGTTGGCTATATGCTCGCAACCGGCACCTCGGCCGGCAAGGCCGGTCATCGCCGACTGGAGGCGGTGCGCTATCGTCATTCCGAAAGCACAGATACCAAAGTTGAATCGCAGCTGAAAAAGGCGATCGCGGCGCGCAAGCCGAAAGTGCACAAGGTTGCTGGATCGGGCTCGCGGATCGAAGCGCTCGAGACGCGTCTCCACCGCACCGGCAAGAAATGGACCCTGCCGCAATATCTCTATGCATCAGCCGGCCTTGCACTGTTCGTCGCCGTGATCATCTACCTGCGTTCGGGCGCCCTGCTGCTGTCGCTGGGCATCGGCGTGCTTATCGGGGCGGGTATCCCCCACCTCGTGGTGAGACATTTCATCAACCGCCGCACCAATGGCTTCATCACCAAATTTTCCGACGGGATCGAATTGCTGGTCCGTGGCCTGCGTTCGGGCTTGCCCGTCACCGAAACACTAGCCGTGGTGGCACAGGAAGTTCCCGGGCCGGTTGGGGAGGAATTCAAGTCCATCGTCGAGCGGATCAAGATCGGCCGGACAATGGAGGAATCGCTGCAGGAAACGGCCGACAGGCTGGGCATCCCCGAATTCAACTTCTTCACCATCACGCTGGCGATCCAGCGCGAGACCGGCGGCAATCTGGCAGAAACACTTTCGAACCTGTCTGACGTGCTTCGCAAACGAGCGCAGATGAAGCTCAAGATCCGCGCGATGAGCTCGGAATCGAAAGCCTCCGCCTACATCGTTGGTTCTCTGCCATTCATCGTCTTCGGCCTGATCTACTGGATCAATCCCGATTATCTTGGTGGCTTCTTCAGCGATGACCGCCTGATCGTTGCCGGGCTCGGCGGCGGCGTCTGGATGTCCATCGGCGCATTCATCATGGCCAAAATGGTCAGCTTCGAGATCTAAGCGAGGGAAACGGAAATCATGTTCAATACCCCGTCCGGACCCACGCTTCTCGGCTTCGACGTCATCCTCGTCGGAACGATCCTTGCCGGAATCGCCGCCTTTGCCGTGTTGATGGCGGTCTATGCCGCGATCACCGTGAAGGATCCGATGGCCAAACGTGTCAAATCGCTCAACGATCGCCGCGAAGAACTAAAGGCGGGCATCGTCACCTCGAGCGCCAAGAAGCGCACCAGCCTGGTGCGCAGGACCGACGCGACCGATAGGATGAAGCAGCAGCTGGAAGGAATGAAGGTCCTCCAGCAGAGCCAGATCCTGGCGATCCAGCAAAAGCTGGCCCATGCCGGCTATCGCAACAAGGAACTGGCGGTCTACGTCATCGGCGCACGCATGATCCTGCCGGTGGTGCTTGGCCTTACCGCATTCGTGCTGCTCTATGTGGTCCAGATCTATCCCGAATGGGAGATGAAGAAGGTCATGGCGATGGCAGCCGCGATTTTCATTGGCTACAAAGGGCCTGAAATTTTCCTCAAGAACAAGGCCAGCAAGCGCACCGACGAGATTCGCAAGGGCCTGCCCGATGCGCTCGACTTGCTGGTGATCTGCGCCGAGGCCGGCCTGACGGTCGATGCGGCGTTCAACCGGGTGGCCAAGGAACTGGGCCGTGCCTATCCCGAACTGGGTGACGAATTCGCGCTGACCGCGATCGAGCTTTCCTTCCTCAACGAACGCAAGAAAGCCTTCAGCAATCTTGCTTATCGCGTAAACCTTGATGCGATCCGCGGGGTTGTTACCACCATGATCCAGACCGAACGCTACGGTACGCCGCTGGCCTCGGCCCTGCGCGTGCTGTCAGCAGAATTCCGCAACGAGCGCATGATGCGCGCGGAAGAAAAGGCGGCCCGGCTGCCCGCGATCATGACCGTGCCGCTGATCCTGTTCATCCTGCCGGTGCTGTTCGTCGTGATCCTTGGCCCGGCGGCCTGTTCGATCGCCGACGCATTCGCGGACGGCCCGCCGGGGAGCTAAACCCACCGGCTTAACGGCTAGCCGGCCCGCTTCGCGTCAGGAACGCGAGGTGGGCCGCATGCTTTCGGTCTGTTCGAACAGTCGGCGCAGCAAACCGCGCAACTGTTCACGTTCGGCATCGGCCAGAGTGGAGAAGATCTCCGCTTCCATCGCGCGGGCCATGGGCATGACTTCGGCGTGCACCGCCCTGCCCTCACCGGTCAGTTCGAGCAGGTGCGAACGGCCATCCCCGGCATTGGGGCGGCGCGCGGCGAGATTGCGATCCTCCAGCACCTTGCAAGCGCGATTGACGGCCACCTTGTCCATCAAGGTCGCATCGGTCAGTTCGCGCTGGGTCGCCGCGCCGCAATCTCCCAGCACTGCCATCACCCGCCATTCGGCGATCTTCAGCCCGAACCTGGCGCGGTATGCGCCGGCGATCCAGCTGCTGACCGCATTCGACGTGACCGACAGCTGGTATGGCAGAAAATCCGCCAGCCGCCCGTTCGCCGGATGCGCGTTTGATTGTGCCCGTTCACCCATCAGGCAAGGTTACTAATGTAACCATCGGCGCTGGCAAGAGGGTGGAGCCATTTCAGCGATATTCCGGCTCGTCCCACCAGGGATAGAAGTCAGGCATATCCTCGCTCACCTTGCCCGGATATTGCGGCGCTCGCTTCTCGAGGAAGCTGGCGATCCCTTCCCTGGCGTCGGCCCCGCGCGACAAGCGATAGATCGCGCGGCTGTCGACCCTGTGCGCGTCCATCGGATGATCGCCCGAAGGCAGGCGCCACATCATCGCGCGGGTCATCGCCACCGACACGGCCGAGGTATTGTCGGCGATCTCGCGCGCCAGCGCCCTTGCCGTATCCATCAGCTCGCTCTGCGGATGGACCGAACGGACCAGCCGGCCAGCCAGCGCTTCGCGCGCATCGAACACCCGCCCGCTATAACACCATTCGAGTGCCTGGCTGATTCCCACGATCCGCGGCAGGAACCAGCTTGAGCACGCTTCTGGCACGATCCCGCGCCGCGCAAAGACAAAACCATAGCGCGCAGTCTCGCTCGCCAGGCGAATATCCATCGCCAACTGCATCGTCGCGCCCACGCCCACGGCCACGCCGTTGCAGGCCGAAATCAGCGGCTTCTTCGAATCGAACAGTCGCAGGGTCAGCCGCCCTCCGCCGTCGCGCACGCGCTCATCGGAAAGGTCGTCGACCTGCGTCGGATCGGAAAACACGTGCCCGCCACCTTCGGGCGTCAAATCGGCGCCTGCGCAGAACGCGCGCTCACCCGCTCCGGTAAAGATAACCGCGCGAACAGAGTCATCGGCATCGATATCGTCCATCGCGGCCATGATCTCCTGGCCCATGATCCGCGTATAGGCGTTCATCTTTTCCGGGCGATTGAGCGTGATGGTGGCGATGCCATCCGCCTTGTCCACCATGATCTGGGTGTATTTGCTCATCTCGTTTTCTCTCCCTCAAACCCTACAGGATGGAACACATGGAACACTGTCCTGATAATGAAAAAGCCGCCCGCTGAAAGGCCGGGATTGTGAATTCACCTTGGCGGGAGAAGTCGTGCATTGTCATGGTGCGATTTGGATAGTCGTTGGCCTTCGAATAGGAAAGCGATGAAGCAAGCGGTGGTGGATTCGCGAGCTGTGCGCAATTCTTCCGCTTGTGCGCATTCCCAACCGGCATATGGCCGGACATAATATGATCCTGCTTCGCGCTAATGGAGGTTCGGTAATGGAACGGTTGTTTACGGTACTCGCTTCCCGAACCGCTTTGGCCGCAGGCAAGCCGACTTCCTTTGCGCTTGCCCTTATCGTGATCACGGTATGGGTCTTGAGCGGGCCAGTCTTCGGATGGTCGGATACATGGCAGCTTGTGGTCAATACGGGTACGACGATCGCGACATTCCTGATGGTTTTCCTGATCCAGAACTCGCAGAACCGCGATGCGGCCGCGATCCAGGCGAAGCTTGATGAACTCATTCGCTCCGCGCGGGCCGCGCGCAATGAATTCGTCGGGATCGAGCACCTTACCGACAGCGAGATCGGAAAGATCCGTACCGCCCTGGAGGTGGAAGTCGCCACGCAGAAGCCGGGGCGGCGGCGACATGAAAGCATCAAGCGCCTGTTGGAGCGCCGGTGACACTGGGGCCGCCAAACAAAAACCCCCGCCAGCTGTGGCGGGGGTTCAAATTGCTGGCCCGTCATTGCGAGGAGCCGCGACGGCGGCGACGCGGCAATCCATAATGCCGCATTCCCGATCAAGGAATCGGCTGGAAATGGATTGCTTCGCCTGCGGCTCGCAATAACGAATTCGCCTGTTAGCGAGGGGCCATTCTAATGCCGCCGTCGAGCCGCACGTCCTCGCCATTGAAATAGCCGGTTTCGATCATGCACATGGCGAGCTTGGCATATTCCTCTGGAATGCCGAGACGCTTGGGGAACGGCACTGACGCGGCCAGCGCATCGCGCACGTTCTGCGGTGCAGCTGCCAGCAGCGGGGTATCGAAAATGCCCGGCAGGATGGTGTTGACGCGGATGCCCTCGTTCATCAGATCGCGCGCGATCGGCAGGGTCATGCCGATGACGCCGGCCTTGGAAGCCGAATAGGCCGCCTGGCCGATCTGGCCATCTTCGCCCGCAACCGAAGCGGTATTGACGATCGCGCCGCGATCGCCCTCATCGCTCAGCGGTTCAAGTGTCAGCATACCCGCGGCTGACTTGGCAATGCAGCGGAAGGTGCCGATCAGGTTCACCTGGATCACGAAATCGAAGGCCGAAATCGGGAAGTGCTTGATCGAACCGTCTTCCTTGCTGCGGCTGGCGGTCTTGATGGCATTGCCGATACCGGCGCAATTGACCAGGATGCGTTCCTGCCCATGCGCTTCGCGCGCCTTGGCGAAACCGGCATCCACATCGTCGTCGCTGGTCACATTGACCTTGCAGAACACGCCGCCGATCTCGGCCGCCATGGCGTTGCCCTTTTCCTCGTTCATGTCGAAGATTGCGACCTTGGCGCCCTTGGCGGCCAGCGCGCGGGCGGTGGCCGCGCCCAGGCCCGATGCACCGCCGGTTACAACTGCGGGGGTGTTGGCTGAAACTTCCATCAGTATTTTCCTCTCGATATTGGAATGAGTTAGAGTGCCTCTACGATGGTCACATTGGCGACCCCGCCGCCTTCGCACATCGTTTGCAAGCCATATTTCTTGCCGTGGCGGTGCAGCGCATGGACCAGCGTTGCCATCAGCTTGGCGCCCGATGCACCTAGCGGGTGGCCCAGCGCGATTGCGCCGCCATGCACGTTGAGCCGCTGAGGATCGGCGCCGGTATGCTTGAGCCATGCAAGCGGCACAGAGGCGAAAGCTTCGTTGACTTCATAGAGATCGATATCTTCGATCTTCAGGCCGGCCCGCTGGAGCGCGCGATCGGTTGCGAACAGCGGCTCTTCCAGCATGATCACCGGATCGCCCGCGGTTACGGTCAAATTGTGGATGCGGGCGATGGGGGTCAGGCCATGAGCCTTGAGCGCTGCCTCGCTTACCACCAGCACCGCGCTTGATCCGTCGCAGATCTGGCTGGAGCTTGCGGCGGTGATCGCGCCATCGGGGCTCAGCAGCTTCACGCTCGCAATACCTTCAAGCGAGGCATCGAAGCGGATGCCTTCGTCCACGGTATGCATCTGAGTGCCTTCCGGAGTTTCGATTTCGACCGGCACGATTTCCTTGTCAAAGGCACCAGCCTGGGTCGCGGCGATCGCCTTTTCGTGGCTGGAGAGCGCGAAACGGTCGAGATCGTCCTTGGTCAGGCCGTGCTTCTTGACGATCATCTCGGCGCCCATGAACTGGCTCCACTGGATGCCGGGATATTTCGCTTCGAGGCCGGGCGATTTATAATGCCCCATGCCTTCCTTCATGTGGAAGGTGGCACTGGTTCCCATCGGCACGCGGCTCATGCTTTCGACGCCGCTGGCGATCACCACGTCCTGCGTGCCGCTCATCACCGCCTGCGCGGCGAACTGGATCGCCTGCTGGCTGGAACCGCACTGGCGATCGATTGTCACCGCCGGGGTCGATTGCGGCAGGTGCCTGGAGGCGAGCACCGCGTTGCGGCCCACCTGCATCGCCTGCTCGCCCGCCTGGGTGACGCAGCCCATGATCACATCGTCGACTGCATTGGGATCGATCCCGCTGCGCTCGATGATGGCATCGAGCGATCTGGCGGCAAGATCGACCGGATGAACGCCTGCCAGGCGCCCGCCCCGGCGGCCACCGGCGGTTCTCACGGCTTCTACGATATAGGCTGCGGGCATCTCTCTGTCCTCATGCGGGTTTCACTGCTCTACATTCGCGCGCGCTGGTTCGCACAGACCGGCTTGGCAGCCGCTTGATATACTCGCAAGCCAACGCTCTAATTGAGATATTTCTCCCCGCCATTCGAGCAATTCATGGCGAATTGCAACCGAGCGATTGGGCTCGGCGGCGCGGACTATCGAAAATGCGACCAAATAGTAGTGTTGCAATGGAGTTACACCGATGAAAGCAATTTCGCTGCGAACAAGGCATAATCTTCCCATGTGCATAGGGTTGCGACTAATTCCACTATCAGGGACTAGGTATCTGGCTTGCGGCGTGCGCCTGCACGGCCTTCCAGACATCTTTGCCTGATGGATTCGACTGGGGGTGATGGGCATTGCTCGCAAGGGTTCTCTTGCTTCCCGGTTGACAACAAAGTGATCGACCTGGTCGATTGCCTAATTTCATAAGGGTACGAAATCACATGAAGAAATCTACTCAACTCAGGCTAAGCGCAGGGTCACTCGCGGTAGGCCTTGCTCTTGCGGCGACTACGGCTTTCGCACAGGACGCCGGGCAAGCTAACGAAGGTGGCGATGAAGTCACGACCGAGCAGGGCGAAGACGCTCCTCGCACCAATATTATCGTGTCGGGCTCGCGCATCGCGCGGCCGACTCTTTCTTCGCCAATCCCGCTGACAGCTCTGACAGCCGAAGAACTTACTTCGCAGGGCGATGTGTCGCTGGGTGATGCGCTGAACGATCTGCCTTCGTTGCGTAGCACCTTCAGCCAGGGCAACTCGACCCGCTTCATCGGCACCGCCGGCCTCAACCTGCTTGACTTGCGCGGCCTGGGTACAGTTCGCACACTGGTGCTGGTCAATGGCAAGCGACATATTACAGCCGATCCGGGTAATTATCTGGTCGACGTAAACACGATCCCGACCGATCTGCTCGAGCGGGTGGACATCGTAACGGGCGGCAATTCCGCCATTTACGGATCCGACGCGGTAGCCGGCGTGGTCAACTTCATCCTCAAGCGCGACTTCGAAGGCATCTCGGTTCGCGGACAAAGCGGCATTTCGTCACGCAATGATCGCTTCTCGGCCTTTGCCTCGGGCGTTTATGGCAAGAATTTCGCCGATGGGCGCGGCAATATCGCGGTTGCGGTCGAATACGCCAAGCAGGATCCGCTGTTTTTCAGGGATCGTGACGGCATCACCGGCGCTTTCAGCGGTCGCTGCCAGTTCAACCTGGTCGAGCCGACTGCGGGCGAGCCCTTCGGCACTGACGGCATTACCGACAACGCTCCGCTTTGCGGCGTGCGCAACGGCGGAATTTCCGATGGCGGCACGCTGGGCGGCCTTGGCAACGGCGTATTTTTGCGTTTCGCCCCGAACGGCGATGTCATTACAGACGTTCCTGACCAGTTCATCGGCACGTTCACCGGCAACGTGATTGGGGGCCAAGGCTCGACGCTGCGCAATACCGGCCAGCTCGCTGCTGGCCTTGAACGCTTTACCGTTAACGTGCTGTCGCATTTCGACATCAGCGAGGCATTCCGCCCGTTCGTCGAGGCGAAGTTCGTGCATGTTGATGCGCTGCAAGAAGGGCAACCGAGCTTCATGGTCGGCAGCATTCCGGGCTTCTTCGGCGGCGGCAACAACCTGCGCTGCGACAACCCGTTTCTGAACCAGCAGGCATTCGGCCAGCTTGCGGCGTTCGGCATCTGTAATGCCACGCCCGATTCAGAGCCGTTTGCTATTGCGCGCTTTAACATCGATTTCGGTGGTCGCGGCGAACAGCACAACCGCGATACATTCCGTATCGTCGGCGGCGTAGAGGGCACGTTCAACGAAGATTGGAACTATGAGCTGTCGCTCAACTACGGTCGACTTGAAACCGACATGCGCTCGCTCAACAACCTTGTGCTGTTCGACCTTGACGGCAATCCTGACGGGTTCCTGCTGGCGCTTGATGCACAGCGCAATGGAGCAGGCGAGATCGTCTGCGCCGTGAACAATGATGCCGATCCCACCAATGATCGGCCCGATTGCGTTCCAATCAATCTGTTCGGCTTCGGCGCACCCAGTCAGGCGGCGCTCAATTTCGTCAACACCACTGCGACCCGCGAACAACAGGCAGAGGAATTCGTCATTCTCGCCTCGGTAAGCGGCGATCTTTCGCAGCTGTTCGAATTGCCCGGCGGGCCTGTCGGCTTCGCGTTCGGCGGCGAATACCGCAGCGAAACGGCGTTCAGCGCGTTTGACGAGTTGACTGCCAGCGGCGGAACCTTCCTCAATGCGATCCAGCCGTTCGCTCCGCCGAAATTGACGGTCAAGGAACTGTTTGGCGAGGTCAACGTTCCACTGCTGGCCAACATGCCGCTGGCAGAGGAACTGAGTATTGGTGCAGCGGCGCGCGTATCGGATTACAACAGCGCAACTGGCACGGTGTGGGCTTACAACGTCCAGGGGATCTATGCCCCGATCCGTGATGTCCGCTTCCGTGCGGCCTATGCCACTTCAGTGCGGGCACCTACCCAGGATGATCTGTTCTCGCCCCTGGGCCAGAACTTTGCCTTCATCGCCGACCCGTGCGACGTGCAGAACATCACAAACAACCAGAACCGCGCGGCCAACTGCGCCGCCTTCGGCGTGCCGGCAGTGGCCAACCAGGCTCTGGTTGATGCATGCATAAGCACACCGTTCCCGGTTGCACTGGGAGATCCGTTCCTCAACTGTACGGCGCGGACATTCTCGACCAGCTTCCTTTCGGGCGGTAACCCGACGCTGGTCCAGGAAAAGGGCAAGAGCCTGACGCTGGGCGTGGTGGTTGAACCGCAATTCATTCCCGGCCTCAACTTCACCGTCGATTATTACAGCATCGAAGTGAACGATCTGATCGCCACATTGACAGCGCAGACGATCATCAATTCCTGCTTTGACGATCAGACCGGCATCAACAACCCGTTCTGCGGAACCGTTCAGCGCGATCCGGCCACCGGCCTGTTCACAAGCGAAGCGGTGATTTCGGGCGGCGTCAACTTCGCCCGTCAGAAAACCGAAGGCATCGACTTCGACCTGCAGTACAGCCACACATTCGAAAACGGGCACCGCTTGCGGCTGCGCGGCATCGCAACGCATGTGCTTACGCTGAACAACTTCACCAACCCGGCGGATGCAGAAGTGCCCAATCGGCAGCTGTCAGAACTTGGCGATCCTAAGTGGGCGGCTTCGGTCAACCTCAACTATGATTTGGGTGCGTTCGATTTCACCTGGAACGTGCGCTACCTTGGCCGGATGTCGCGCTCGACTTTCGAGAACGGCAATCCGTTCATTGGTCGTTGCCCGGCTTCGGGCCTGACGGGCTTCACCCAGGGCACCTGCACCCCGGGCGAACTCACCACGCTCGATCCGCTCAACAATGACCAGTTCGACGATCCGTTCTTCAAGCGCCAGACCTACCATAATGTGCGCGTGAACTGGGATATTCCGGAGACTGATTTCAGCTTCTACGTCGGTGCTGATAACGTGTTCGACAACAAGCCGCCGTTTGGCCAGCTGGGCACCGCCGGTGGCGATCCCTTCGATACCTTTGGCACATTCTTCTATGCAGGCTTCACAGCAGACTTCTGAGGAAGGACTCGCAGGAGCCTGATCGCTCTTTAAAGCAGAGCGAAACGGCAAAAGGAAAGGCCCCGGGAAACCGGGGCCTTTTTTGTTTACAGGCAGACTTGCTCTGTTTGGTTGGCCGATCCTGCGCTCGTCGATTTAGCATGTCGCCAGATTGCCGTTTGTCCGTTCCGGGGTACAGTTCGTCGAAAATGGGGCCGGGTCACCGGCGAGTGCGAACCGGAGTCTGGGGTTGATATTCGTGCTGATACGCGCGCCGATCATTCCATAAACTTCTGTATTGTAGGAGTTCTTAGAGATAACCGTGGTGACCGGGTTCCGTTTGCGGGTGACCCTGTATCAACAATGCAACAGCCTGGGATTCAATCGACAGACATCGCTTTCAGGTGCTTTACAGTTCTATGACACAAGCGTAGCTGCCAGCCATTGCGGCAGGGATGACGGGTGTTGCTGTATGGGAATGAGAGCTGCGGTTGAACGCAATTCTGTGCCTGTGCCTGCCAGCCACTCGGCCGTCAGGGACTACACACAAGCATGGGGATTGCTTCTGCTATGAAAATGACATTCACAAGAGCGCTTTGCGCGACGACGGCAATGGTTGCCGCCTCCGCTCTCGCCACTCCCGCATTCGCGCAGGATGGCGGGCAGGACATCGGCGGCGGCGCCGAGGTTTCGGAGTCCGAGGATGACGCAGGCATCATCGTTACCGGTTCGCGTCTGGCGCGGCCGGATATCGAGTCGGCCTCACCTATCAGTATCGTAAGCAGCGATGACATCAAGCTTCAGGGCACGACACGTATTGAAGACGTGCTCAATTCGCTGCCTTCCATCGCGGCAAGCCAGGCATCTTCGCTGGCCAACGGCGCAGACGGAACCGCTACGGTCGACCTGCGCGCGCTTGGCAGCACACGTACTCTCGCGCTGATCAATGGCCGCCGTATCGTTCCGGGCGATCCGTCTCCGGCGAGCGGTTCGGCAGCGGACATCAACATTATTCCTTCCGCAATGCTCAAGCGGGTGGAAGTGCTGACCGGCGGCGCTTCATCGGTTTACGGTGCCGATGCTGTGGCCGGCGTCGTCAACTTCATCATGGATACCGATTTCGAAGGCTTCCGGGTTGACGCGCAGTACGGGTTCTACCAGCACAACAACAACAACTCGTTCATCCGCCCACTGCTCGACGCGCGCGGTTTTCCGTTCCCCGACGGCAGCACCACCGATGGCGGCAGCATCGATGCCACCGTTGCATTTGGTTCGAAATTTGCCGATGATCGCGGTCATTTCATGATGTATGGCGGTTATCGCAAGATCGATCCGGTAACGCAGGGCCAGCGCGATTTCAGCGCTTGCGTCATTCAGAACACTGGCAGCGGTGCCAACCGTTGCGGCGGTTCGGCCACTTCGCCGGACGGCAACGTCCTGGTGTTCGATACCGCGGTTACAACCGGCACTTCGACCTTCTACACCTTCACGCCTGGCGGCGGGTTTGTGGGCGGCGCACCGACGCTGTTCAACTTTGCCCCCCTCAATTTCTTCCAGCGCAATGACGAGCGTTTCACCGCCGGCGCCTTTGTGAATTACGAAGTCAACGATTCGTTCCGTCCGTACATGGAATTCCAGTTTATGGATGACCATACGACAGCCCAGATCGCCCCATCGGGTGACTTCGGCAACACGCTTACGCTGAATTGCGACAACCCGCTGATGTCGGCTGCGCAATTTGCAGTGATCTGCGACGCAGACAATCTGATCAACGGCTTCATCGGAACGTTCCCGACTGCTGTAACGGCACCTTTCAACCAGAATCCGGGTGCGCCGCCGATTGACTTCGCCGATGGCCAGGGCGGAACCTACAATCAGGGTTATGCTCTGCTGCTTCGCCGCAACGTTGAAGGCGGTCCGCGCCGCGCTCAGCTCGATCACACCACCTTCCGCGGTGTTTTGGGCGCGAACGGCGACATTTCAAGCGATTGGAGCTACGACGCCTACTATCAGTACGGCAAGGTGAAATATTCGCAGGTTTACGAGAACGAATTCTCGGTTGCGCGCCTCGCCAATGCGCTTGATGCCGTCATCGACAATCGCGTCGGCAGCGCCACTAACGGACAGGTCGTCTGCCGTTCGGTCATTACCGGCGCGGATCCGAACTGCGTCCCCTATGACGTCTTCGCGGGCATCGGCGGTGCCAGCCAGGCTGCAGTCGACTATCTCTCGGCAGTCGGGTTCCAGGACGGCGAGACGACCGAACAGGTCGCCAACGTCTCGTTCACCGGAGATCTCACCTCTGCAGGCGTCAAGCTCCCCTGGGCCGATGACGGCGTAAGGGTCAACTTCGGTACGGAATGGCGCAAGGAAACGCTTGATCTTCGGACCGACCAGGCGTTCCAGACCGGCGATCTTACCGGTCAGGGCGGCGCGACGTTGCCGATTTCGGGCAGCTTCGACGTGCTGGAATTCTTCGCCGAAACGGAGATACCGGTCATTCAGGACGGCTTTGTCGAACTGTTCCAGATCAGCGCGGGCTATCGCAATTCGCATTACGAGACGAGCGCCGACCGTTCCTACAACACCGACACCTACAAGATCGGTGCGGAACTTGCCCCGACAAGCGACGTCCGCTTCCGCGCGATGTACAACCGGGCCGTGCGTGCTCCCAACATTCAGGAGCTGTTCCGTACTCCGGCAGTTGGTCTCAGCGGATCGGTTGATCCCTGCGCCGGCTTCACGATCACGGCGACTGACTTTGGCTGTATCGCTCAAGGTCTTCAGGTTGGCCAGGGCGTGACTCCAAACCCGGCGGGCCAGTACAACGGCCTGCTTGGCGGCAATCCCGATCTCGAGCCGGAAACGGCCACGACCTGGACTGCCGGTGTTGTGCTGCAGCCGAGCTTCATCCCTCGTCTGTCACTCACCATCGATTACTTCAATATCAGGATCAACGACGCGATCCGCTCGTTTGGGCCTGATACGATCCTCAATGACTGCGTCGACAAGGCAACTGCGTCTTTCACGCCCATTTCATGCGGACTCGTCAATCGCGACGCAGCCGGGTCGCTCTGGCTGACGCCAGGAGGCTTTACCGAGGATCTTCCGAACAATGTCGGTCAGGTGAAGACCGCTGGCGTCGATGTTTCCGGCAATTATTCGATGCCGGTCAGCTTCGGCACGATTGCGGTGCAGATGAATGGCACCTATCTCGACAAGTACAGGGTCAACAACGGTCTTGCCGATCCATATGATTGCGCGGGGCTCTTCGGACCCACTTGTAGTGTTGGCGGATCCACTGAACCCGGTGCTCCGTTGCCTGAATGGCGGCACAAGGCCCGCGTATCGGTCAACATGGACTCCGGTCTCGGCTTCTCGGCCCAGTGGCGCTATGTCGGCAAGGTGAAGGCTGAAACGCTTTCTTCGTTCTCGGCTCTTCAGGGTGCCAACAACTTCGACCCTGGCCTGCGTATTCCGGCGTTCAATTACCTCGACGCTGTGTTCAGCTTCGACCTTCAGGAGAAGTACAAGTTCCGCCTTGGCGTGAACAACGTCTTCGACAAGGAGCCGCCGCTGGTTACGTCCGGGAGTGCCATTCGCCCGGGTTCGAACCTGTGCCCGACCGGTCCGTGTAACGGCAACACCTATCCGGCCACTTATGACGCACTTGGACGTTATGTGTTCCTGGGTGTGACGCTCGACTTCTAAAGCCGGGACTGTCAAAGATAATGGAGGGTTCCCGCAAGGGAGCCCTCCATATTCGTTTCAGGCTGACATGATCAGCGCCGACCTACTATCATCTTGATCGAAGGCAAACGATGGCCGAACTGTCACCTACAACCACCAACGACAGCTCACCGTTGAACCGGGCGGTCGCGGCGGCGCGCAGCGGCGATCTGGCACGCGCCAGAACCATCGCTGAAGACGCAGTTGAGAGTGGGGCTGGCGAAGTATCCGCCTTCCATGCCTTTCTCGGCATGGTTTGTGCCCGATTGGGTGATGATGCAGCTGCAACCACCCACCTCGAGCAGGCACACAGACTCAAGCCGGACGATGTAACGATCGCGTGCAACCTCATTTCACTGTTGATCGATCAGGAGCGGGATGCCGAAGCGTTGGCAATTGCCAGCAAGGACCTGGCCAAGTCAGATCAATCGCTGCGCGTCGCTCGCTACCGGGGATTCATCGCCCAGAAACTTGAGCAATATGATGCAGCAATCGAGGCCTATGAGCTGATACTTGACCGGAACCCGGACGATTTCGAGTGCTGGAACAATCTTGGTAACGCCCGTTCCGGACTGGCTGACGATGAGGGTGCCCTGGACGCACTGCGCCGCGCAATTCAGCTTGATCCCAATGTTGCACCGACCCGCCTTAACCTGGCAACCACGCTTCAAGCGCTTGGAAAGATTGATGAAGCGGAAGCCGAACTCGTCAAGGCCAGTGAGGATTTTCCCAACGACTCACGTGCACCCTTTCAGCTCTATGTCCATTACAAGTCCGCACAAAGACAGGACGAAGCAGTTGAAGCCTTGGTCGAGGCGGCCAGGCGCGACCCCGAGGCGGCCGATTTACAGCTCAAGCTGGGTATCGAATATGGCGTCCTGCGCCGGACGGAAGATTCCGAGCACGCCTATCGCCGGACGATCGAGCTCGATCCGTCCGAACTCGACGCCTATCTGGGCCTCGCCATCCAGTTCGAACACACCAACCGCGAAGATCAATTCGGCCCCCTGATCGAACTGGCGCGTGGCAACGCTATTGCGCCAGAGCCACTGTCGTTTATCGAAGCCTTGGAATTGCGCCGATTAGGAAAATTTGAAGAGGCCCTGGCCAAACTTGATGCCGTTCCAGCTGATGTCGAACCCATTCGCACGGTCCATGCGCGAGCTACCGTGCTTGAACGCCTCAAACGCACCGATCAAGCCTTCGCCGAATACAGCCGCGCCAACTCGCTGTTGCAGGACAACCCGACCGAGCCACTCGATCGCGCGAAACAATTGCGAGACCAGCTGAGGCAGGAAATTGCATCGCTGACGCCGCAATGGCGCGACAATTGGATCGACGTCGAAATATCTGATCCACGTCCTGACCCAGTATTCCTGGTTGGCTTCCCCCGATCAGGCACGACCTTGCTCGATACCATCCTGATGGGCCATCCCGATACGGTAGTGATGGAAGAACAACCTCCGCTCAACCTTGTCGAGGAAGAGCTTGGCGGAATGAAGGCTATCCCCGGCCTCGACCGTGAAGCGATAAGCAGCGCTCGGGATCGGTATTTTGCTGAGGTCGACAAGATCCAGCCGCTCGTTCCAGGCCAGCTGCTGATCGATAAGTCTCCGCTGTTCCTCTATCGGTTACCCCTGATCAAGCGCATCTTTCCCGATGCGAGAATTATCCTTGCGCTACGTCATCCTTGTGACGTCGTGCTTAGCTGTTTCATGAGCAATTTTCGGCTCAATTCTGCCATGGCCAATTTCCTGAGGTTGGAAGACGCGGCGGATTTTTACGACCTGTGCTTCAAGCATTGGGAAACGTCACGCGGCCTGTTCGCCGCCAATGTGCATACGATTATCTACGAAAGACTGGTCGAAAACGTTGCCAGTGAGGTGAGGCCTCTTATCGAATGGCTGGAGCTGGAGTGGGACGACGGCCTGCTCGATCACACTGCAACCGCAAAATCTCGCGGCCTGATAACTACAGCCAGTTATTCGCAGGTTACCGAACCGATCTATCGGCGGGCCTCAGGGCGCTGGCTGCGATATCGCGCCCATCTGGAGCCCGTTTTCAGCCGACTTGCACCATGGGCTAAAAAATTCGGCTATGGCGATCCGCGCACCGAAGCCGGGGTCGATTAACTCAAGGTCATTCATTCGACCGAATACGGCAAGCAGTAATTTGGGTCGGCACAATTCCGAGGCATCGAATTCAATTATCCACCCAGTAAGGCAACTGGAGCCTCGAACAGAAAGGGCCCCGGGAAACCAGGGCCCTTGTTTGTTGGACGACGAATCATGCCGATAGCGTGGGCCGGAGCACCCTCTTGCGGCAGATCACCCCACCAACATCTCCAGCTGACCGTCACCTTCGTCGATGGTCACCTTGCTCCCGTCGGGCACTTTGCCTTCCAGCAGCATTTCCGCCAGCGGATCCTGCAGATAGCGCTGCACCGCGCGCTTCAGCGGCCGCGCGCCATAGACCGGATCGTAACCAACCCGCCCCAGCCAGCGCAGCGCCGCATCGGTCAGCTCGAGCGTGATCTTGCGATCCTTGAGCAGTTTCTGCACGCGCCCCACCTGGATCTCCACGATCGGCGCCATGTGCTCCTGGCCCAGCCGGTGGAACAGGATGATCTCGTCCAGCCGGTTGAGGAATTCGGGGCGGAAGTGCGCGCGCACCACGTCCATCACCTGCGGCTCGACATCGGTGACCTTCTGATCATCGGTCATCTGGCTGAGGTACTGACTGCCAAGGTTCGAAGTGAGAATGATCAGCGTGTTGGAGAAATCGACCACACGCCCCTGCCCATCCGTGAGCCTGCCATCATCGAGCACCTGCAGCAGCACGTTGAACACATCGCTGTGCGCCTTCTCAACCTCATCGAACAGAACCACCTGATAGGGGCGGCGGCGCACCGCCTCGGTCAGCGCTCCGCCTTCTTCATAGCCGACATAGCCCGGAGGCGCGCCGATCAGGCGGGCGACCGCATGCTTCTCCATGAATTCGCTCATGTCGATACGCACCATGGCGGTGTCGTCATCGAACAGGAATTCGGCCAGCGCCTTGGTCAGCTCGGTCTTGCCGACCCCGGTCGGGCCGAGAAAGAGGAAACTGCCAAGCGGGCGGCCCGGATCCTGCAGGCCCGCACGTGCGCGGCGCACGGCCTTTGAAACGGCTGTGATCGCCTGATCCTGCCCGATCACGCGCTTGCCCAGAAGCTGCTCCATCTGCAGCAGCTTGTCGCGCTCACCCTCCATCATCTTGTCGACCGGGATGCCGGTCCATTTGCTCACGACCGTGGCAATATCTTCCTCGGTCACTTCCTCGCGCAGAAGGGCGTTTTCGGACTGGGCGCGCGCGCCTTCAAGTTGGTTCTCCAGCTCGGGAATCTTGCCATAGGAAAGCTCGCCCGCCCGGGCGAGGTCGCCTTCGCGCTGCGCCTGTTCCAGTTCCAGCCGGGCGGCATCAAGCTGCTCCTTGATCCGGCTTTCGGCGTGGATCTTGTCGCGCTCGTTCTGCCAACGGGTGGTCAGCGCTGCCGATTGCTCTTCCAGGCCTGCCAGCTCCTCGCGCAGCGCCTTCAGGCGCTCTTTCGAGGCGTCATCGCTTTCCTTGGCCAGCGCCGATTCCTCGATCTTGAGCTGGATGATGCGGCGGTCGAGGTTCTCGATCTCTTCGGGCTTCGATTCCACTTCCATGCGGATGCGGCTGGCGGCCTCGTCCATCAGGTCGATCGCCTTGTCAGGCAGGAAGCGGTTCTGGATATAACGGTTGGAAAGCTGCGCGGCCGCAACCAGCGCGCTGTCGGTGATGTTCACCCCGTGGTGCAGCTCGTATTTTTCCTTGAGCCCGCGCAGGATGCTGATCGTGTCCTCCACGCTCGGCTCGTCGATATAAACGGGCTGGAAACGCCGCTGCAACGCGGGATCCTTCTCGACATATTTCTGGTATTCGTCGAGCGTGGTTGCACCGATACAGTGCAGCTCTCCGCGGCTCAGCGCAGGCTTGAGCAGGTTCGAGGCGTCCATCGATCCCTCGCTGGCGCCCGCCCCGATCAGCGTGTGCATCTCGTCAATGAACAGGATAATCTGCCCGTCAGAGCCCTTTACCTCGTCGAGCACGGTCTTGAGCCGTTCCTCGAATTCGCCGCGATACTTTGCGCCCGCGATCAGCGAACCCATGTCGAGGCTCATCAGCGTGCGCCCTTTCAGGCTGTCAGGCACATCGCCATTGGCAATGCGCAGCGCCAGGCCCTCGGCGATCGCGGTCTTGCCGGTGCCGGGTTCGCCGATCAGCGCCGGATTGTTCTTGGTGCGGCGGGCAAGGATCTGGATCGTGCGGCGGATTTCCTCGTCGCGGCCGATCACCGGGTCGAGCTTGCCGTCGCGCGCTGCCTGGGTCAGGTCGCGGGCGAATTTCTTCATCGCATCATAGGCGCTTTCGGCATTGGCGCTGTCCGCCGTCTTGCCCTTGCGCAGTTCGGAAATAGCCGCCTCAAGCACCTTGGGGTCGATCCCGGCCGCCTTGAGCGCCTGCCCCGCCTTGGTGGTGCTTGCCAGCGCCAGCGCGACCAGCAGCCGCTCTACCGTGACATAGCTGTCGCCTGACTTTTCCGCGATCTGCTCAGCCTGGTCGAGCACGCGCACCGCATCATTGTCGAGCCCGGGCGTAGCCTGTGCTCCGCCGCCCGAAACCGCCGGGATCTTGCCCAATTCGGTATCGATCTCGGTAATCGCGACACCGGGATTGCCGCCCGCACGCTGGATCAGCCCGGCGGCCATGCCCTCATTATCTTCCAGCAGCGCCTTCAGCAGGTGCGTCGGCGTGATCCGCTGATGATTCATGCGGATGGCAACGGTCTGCGCGCTCTGGAGGAAGCCCTTGGCGCGATCAGTGAATTTTTCCAGGTTCATGAGCGGATTACCCCTTGGCCCTCATTTCAAGACCCTATTGATGTAGTGTTGCATTATAGCAACACAAGTACCCGTGTCGGAATTCTTCGCGGGTGTATTATTCAAATATAGGACCACTTCGATTGCGAGTAAGGGGCCACGCGCAAATTTTTGCATCTCACCGGGAAATCAACAGCTTCACCCGCATCACCAGAGCGGCTAGAGATGGCAGCCAAGGAGAGAGCGAATGCGGAGATGGATCGCGCGTGGCGGCTGGGCGCTGCTTGTCCTGCTGGTTGTGACTTTTGTCGTCCTGGCAAGCTGGGAACCGTTCTTCGCGCAGCGGGGCGAAGCACCGGACACAGGCCGCCAATACCGCGCCGAAATCATCCGCGACCAATATGGTGTGCCTCATATCTACGGCAAAACCGATGCAGACGTCGCCTTTGGCGTAGCCGTGGCCCAGGCAGAGGACGATTTCTCTACATTGCAGGATGTCGTAGCGATGGCGCGCGGGCGCTATGGCGCGATCGCGGGCGAAGATGGCGCAGCGATTGACTATGCCTACCACCTGCTCGATGCGCGCGGCACCGCGCAGCGCCATTATGGCAGCCTGCCCGCAGATACCCGCGCGCTGTTCGAAGCCTATGCCGCTGGCCTCAACCAATATGCGCGCGCGCATCCGGGCGAACTGAAACTGGCCAATCTGTTCCCCGTGAACGGTGAAGACATTGCCGCCGGTTTCGCGCTGCGCCAGCCGTTCTTCTTCGGGTTGGGCAATGTGATCGAACCCTTGGTGAGCGGTGGCCCTTTGCGGCGTGAATTCGGGCCGGACATTCCCGGCTTTCCGCGCGGCGACAGCACACCTGACGCGCCAGCGATCATGGATGGCGAGGCACAGCAAACAGCCGCCGCATTCCCGCTGCCCTGGGGCAAGGAGGCGGCGCTGTCAGGCTCCAACGCCTTTGCCGTCGCACCTGAGAAATCGGGCGGGCCAACCACGCTGATTTCGAACAGTCACCAGCCGCTGCGTGGCGGTGTCGCCTGGTACGAACTCGTGGTCGAGAGCGAGGAAGGCTGGCATTATGCGGGCGCGAATTTCCCCGGTTCACCCTTCCCGTTTCTGGGCCATAACGAACATCTTGGCTGGACCAACACCGTCAACCGGCCCGATATGGTTGATATCTACAAGCTGGAAATGGACGAGAGCGGCACGCGCTACAGGCTCGACGGCGAATGGCGCGAGCTGGAAAGCGAAACGGTAACCTTGCCGGTCAAGTTCGGCCCGATTGTGCTGCCGATCCGCCGCACGGTGCATCGCAGCGTCCACGGCCCGGTGATCTTCAACCACACCGGGGTTTATGCAGTCCGGTACGGCGGGATTGACCGGATTGACCAGCTTGACGCCTATTACCGGCTCAACAAGGCAACCAGCCTGGAGGAGTGGCAGGCGCAAATCGCACGGATGGCAATCCCCAGCACCAACTTCATCTATGCCGACAAGGATGGCAACATCGCCTATGTCTATAACGCCGCGATCCCTGACCGGCCCAGGGATGTAGAGGCCAACTGGCGCGGCATCCTGCCCGGCGACCGCAGCGATCTGATCTGGCCTGGCGCGGTCGACTATGCCGAGATTCCCAAGCTGATCAATCCGTCCTCCGGCTGGCTCTACAATTCGAACAACGAGCCCTATACAGCCGCGGGCGAGGCGGACGATCTTGATCCGGCGGATGTCTCGCCTGTGCTGGGGGTTGAACTCAAGCAGACCAACCGTTCGCGCCGGGCATGGAAATTGCTGAGCGAAGCAGGCACGCTTGACCGCGAAGCCCTGCGGCGGATCAAATATGACACCGTCTATGAGCGCGAGGGCTATGTCGCCGAATTGTGGGACGCGCTGGAACAGCTCGACCTGTCAGGTGATGCCGGGCTGGCGAAGGCGCGCGACCTGCTGCTGGGATGGGACTTCAATGCAGACGGGCAAGGCGCGGCTGACAGCCTGGCCCTGCTGATGATCAAGGATTTCATGTCGGCCGAATACCAGAACAAGCCCTACCCTGACGTGAAGCAGCACCTGCGCGACAAGGTCGACCATCTGAATACGCATTTTGGCCGGATCGATCCGCCGATGGGCGAATTGCTCAGGCTGCGGCAGGGGAAAGTCGATCTGCCGCTGGATGGGGGTTCGGACACTTTGCGAGCCTCCACCACCTGGCAGGTGGATGATGACGGGCGGTTGAGGCTGGTCCATGGCGACAGCTTCATCCAGTGGGTCGAATGGCGATCCGGCGAGCGTGTGCGTTCACAATCGGTCCAGCCGTTTGGCGCGGCGATCTCGCGGCCCGGCAGCCCGCACCACACCGACCAGATGGAACTATTCGTGCAGCACAAGCTCAAACCGGTGCATTTCTGGCGCGAGGACGCGCTGGCCAATGCCAAACAGCGATATGTGGTTGAGTCCAACTGACACGCGTGTAAACAATATCATATGCCCCGCCCGGAGGCGTTTGCCGGGCAACCAGTTTATAGGAGAACCCCATGTCCGTAGCCGGAACTTACAATACCACCGTCAAAAGCCCGATGGGCGACCAGAGCGGAACGCTGACCGTCAATGACAATGGCGATGGCACTTTCAGCGGCAATATGGCCGGCGCAATGGGCAGCATGGACATTGAGAATGGCACGGTCGATGGCAACACCATCTCCTGGAAGATGCAGATGGTGGTACCCATGCCGATGACGCTTGACTGCACCGCAACGATCGATGGCGATGCGCTGACCGGCAGCGTCAATGCCGGCGCATTCGGCGCGATGCCCCTCACGGGCACGCGCGCTTAAACTCGATCATATTCGGAGCAAGCAAAGGCCGCCGGGGTTAGCGCTCCGGCGGCTTTTCGTATCCGGGTCCGGCCCGCCCTGTTCCTAATGGGGTAAATGATTGCGCAGCGCCTGATAGGCCGCCGCCGCCACAGTATTGGCCAAATTGAGCGAGCGCACCTTGTCAGAGCGCATTGGCAGGCTCACCATCTGCGCGCGGTGTACCTCCACGATCTCTGGCGGGATGCCCTTGGTCTCG
Source organism: Altererythrobacter chaiwopuensis (assembly GCF_054957755.1). NCBI lineage: Bacteria > Pseudomonadati > Pseudomonadota > Alphaproteobacteria > Sphingomonadales > Erythrobacteraceae > Altererythrobacter > Altererythrobacter chaiwopuensis. The sequence goes on along the minus strand of NZ_JBTXJG010000001.1, from coordinate 1,159,076 downwards.
CGCCCGAACACCAGATAGGCGTCCGCCGGATATTCGGGTTCGTAGAATGTGCGCGGGGCATATTCCTCGAACAGGAACAGCTGGTTTTCGCGTGGCTTTCGTTCCGCGATGAACGCATCCCAGCTGGCGAACTCCACCAGCCTTATGTGCGGCCAGTAATCGAGGCCCGAACGCTTCACCCGCTTGTCCGAAATATCGAAACCGAGCGGGTGGATCAGCACCAGCTCCATATCCAGCGCCACGCATGTGCGCCCGATTGCCCCGGTGTTGCCGGGGATTTCCGGCTGGATCAGGACGATGGAGGTCACGGCTGGATCAGCCGAGCTTGTCCTTCAGGATCTGGTTGACGACGCCCGGATTGGCCTTGCCCTGCATCGCCTTCATCGTCTGGCCGACGAAGAAGCCGAACAGCTTGTCCTTGCCCGATCGGTATTCCTCGACCTTGTCCATGTTGGCGGCGATGATGCCGTCAATCGCGGCTTCGATCGCGCCGGTATCGCTGACCTGCTTCAGGCCTTCGGTATCGGCGATTTCGGCCGGATCGCGCCCTTCCCTTAGCACGATCTCGAAGATTTCCTTGGCCTGGCCGCCCGAAATCTCGCCCGCATCCTGCAGCTTGAGGATTTCGGCCTGGCGCGCGGCGGTAGCATGGGCCAGATCAGCCTCGTCGCCCAGCGCATTGATCACGCCCGGCGCGACCGAGAGCGCCCAATTGGCGACCTGAGTGGCGACATCGGCTTCGGACTTGCCAATTGCCTGTGCAGTGGCTGCCAACAGCGTTTCGAAGCGGGCAAACGTTTCAACTTCGGCGGTGAGCTCATGCGCATTATAGGGGGTAAGCCCCAGTTCGTTGACATAGCGGCGGCGCTTGGCATCGGGCAGTTCAGGCAGCGAGGCACGGCATTCCTCAAGAAAACCCTCCTCGAGTTCGAGCGGCAGCAGGTCCGGATCGGGGAAATAGCGGTAATCATGCGCGTCTTCCTTGCTGCGCATGGTCCGCGTGGTGCCGCTCGCGACGTCGAACAGGCGGGTTTCCTGTTCCACCTTGCCGCCGCTCTCGATCAAATCGACCTGGCGGTTCGCCTCATATTCGATCACCTGCATCACGAAACGCACCGAGTTGACGTTCTTCGTCTCGGTCCGCGTGCCGAATTCTTCGCCCGGGCGGCGCACGCTGACGTTAACATCGGCGCGCATCGAGCCTTCTTCCATATTGCCGTCGCACGAACCGACATAGCGCAGGATCGAACGCAGCTTGCGCACATAGGCGCCTGCTTCGGCGGGGCTGCGCATGTCGGGCTTGGAGACGATTTCCATCAGCGCCACGCCGCAGCGATTGAGATCGACGTAAGACATGGTCGGGTGCTGATCGTGCATCAGCTTGCCCGCATCCTGCTCCACATGGATACGCTCGATCCCGATCACCTTGTCAGTGGCGATCCCCGCCTTCTCGTCCGCCTCGATCAGCAGCTGCCCTTCGCCCACCAGCGGGTGATAGAGCTGGCTGATCTGGTAGCCCTGCGGCAGATCGGCATAGAAGTAGTTCTTGCGGTCGAACCGGCTCCACTTGTTGATCTGCGCCTCGATCGCCATGCCGGTGCGCACCGCCTGGCGGATGCACTCGCGGTTGGGAACGGGCAGCATGCCGGGCATGGCCGCATCGACCAGGCTCACCTGGCTGTTCGGCTCCGCCCCGAATTCGGTCGAGGCCCCGCTGAACAGCTTGGAGTGCGATGTCACCTGCGCATGGACCTCAAGGCCGATCACGACCTCCCATTCGCCGGTTGCGCCCTGGATGCGATAGTTGGTCATCATGTTATCTCGTCATTCCGGCGAAGGCCGGAATCCAGTTCCGACGGTCGCGCTTTGCCATTCTGGATCCCGGCCTGCGCCGGGATGACGATTAAAGGTCCGTCAGCCCTCGCTTTTATCATCCTCGATCACTTTGCCATCAGGCCCGAACCTTGCTTCGCCATGCTCGACATTCTTGCTCAGCCACAAGGTCAACAGCCCCAGCAGCACGAAGCAGATCAGGAAGATGACGGCGTAGAGCATTATTCAAACTTAGCGTAAGTTGTCAGGGTCATATTTGCCAATCAAATGTTCCCGCTCAAATTTATCCTGATCGTAAAGCGGCTCTGCCACACGCCCAGTGTGCTCCTCAATTCTCTCAAGTGATTTGCGTATCCAATTAAGTTCCTCACGAATCGCTTCAACAGCGTCGGAGTTGTCAGATTCATTGTTCTTTCGTAATGTTTTTTGGATCCCATCCAAGCCGAACAGAACGCCCAAAAAACCAGCTATTACAATGAGTTCTATAGCACTCACCACCACTTCTCCGGCTTCGCGCTGAAGCCCGCGCGCTGCTGAATCGCGAGGCCCGCATTGAGCACGCCCTGCTCGTCAAACGGCTTGCCCACGATCTGCAAGCCCAGCGGCAGCCCGTCATCGGTCAGCATGGCGGGAACGCTCATCGCCGGAAGCCCCGCGAGCGAAGCAGGCACCGCAAACACATCGTTCAAATACATCGTCAGCGGATCGTCATTGAGCGAGTTCAGCGGGAAGGAAGCCGTCGGCGTGGTCGGCGCCAGGATCACGTCGCATTCCGCCCAGGCCCGCTCGAAATCGCGCGCGACCAGCGCCCGCACCTTCTGCGCCTGGTTGTAATAGGCGTCATAGAAGCCTGCCGAAAGCACATAGGTGCCGATGAGGATGCGGCGCTTGACCTCGTCACCAAAGCCGGCAGCGCGGGTGGCGGCATACATGTCCTGCAGGCCGGCGCCTTCGGGAAGTTCGCGCAGGCCGTAACGCACCCCGTCATAGCGCGCGAGGTTGCTGGAGGCTTCGGCGGGGGCAATGATGTAATAGGCGGGCAGTGCGTACTTCGTGTGCGGCAGGCTGATGTCGACGATCTCCGCCCCCGCATCGCGCAGCCATTCCTTGCCCTGGTCCCAGCTTTTCAGGATCGCCTCGTCGGTGCCGTCCATGCGGTATTCGCGCGGAATGCCCACTTTCTTGCCCCTGAGATCGGCATTGAGTCCGGCTTCCCATGCGGGCACCGGCAGGTCCAGGCTGGTCGCATCCTTGGGATCGAAGCCCGCCATCGCCTCGAGCATGATCGCGCAATCCTCGACGCTGCGCGCCATCGGCCCGGCCTGATCGAGGCTGCTGGCAAAGGCGACGACGCCCCAGCGGCTGCAACGGCCATAGGTGGGCTTGATCCCGCAAATGCCGGTGAAGGCAGCGGGCTGGCGAATCGAGCCGCCGGTGTCGGTGCCGGTGGCCGCAGGGGCGATCCGCGACGAAACGGCTGCGGACGAGCCACCCGAGGAACCGCCCGGGCTCATTGCGGCATTGCTGCCCGCCTTGCGCCAGGGTGAGGAAACATTGCCGAAATAGGAGGTCTCGTTCGAGGAGCCCATGGCGAACTGGTCAAGGTTGAGCTTACCCAGCATGCCCGCGCCCGCATCCCACAAATTCTGCGAGACGGTGCTTTCATATTCGGGCTTGAACCCTTCAAGGATGTGGCTCGCTGCGGTGGTCTGCACGCCGCGGGTGGCGAACAGGTCCTTCATGCCGATCGGCACGCCCGCCATCTTGCCCAGCGGCTGGCCTGCGGCGCGCGCGGCATCGGCCTTGTCCGCCGCCGCCAGTGCATGATCGGGCGTGGTGACGATAAAGGCGTTGAGCGCGGCAGCTTCGGCCACAGCAGAGTTGAAGCTTTCCGCCACTTCGCGTGCGGTGAAATCGCCCTTGGCAACCCCGTCGCGAATGGCCTTGACGCCAAGAGAGGTAATCTCGCTACTCATACTTCGTCATTCCCGCGAAGGCGGGAATCCATATTCCCTTTGATTGTGGTTCCCGGATCACGCGCGGTCCGAAGCGAGTTCGTCCCGCTGTCCGGGATGACGATTGAATACTGGACCATCACTCGATCACCTTGGGCACGCCGAAAAAGCCATGCTCCGGCGCGGGCGCATTGGCCAGCACATCGTCGCGCTTGCCCCCGCCGGTCAGCGGATCGGCATCGATCACATCGTCGCGCAGGCGCAGGTGATTGGGGATCACTGCGGTCATCGGCTCAACCCCGGTCACATCGACCTCGCCGAGCTGCTCAACCCAGGTGAGAATGCCGTTGAGCTCGGGCACCATGCGCTCAAGCTCTTCGTCACCCATCTTGATGCGGGCCAAAGATGCAATCTTGGCCACAATTGCTTTATCTACGGACATGGCTTGCGCGTTAGCCGCGCGCGGACCGCCCTTCAAGCGCGAGTTGATGTAGCGCGCGCCTTATTTGAAGGGTTGGCCCACCGGTTCGCCATTAACATAGAGCTGGCGACCCTCGTAGCGGCGCAATTCGACTGGACCCTCGAGATCGAACTCGTTTACTTCGGTGGCAGTCACAGGCACCAGCTGCCCCTTCTGCTGCCAATATTGCGCCAGTTCACCGGCCTCGCGGTCATAAACGAGGATCCGCGCGTCGAATTTCGAAATCAACGCAATGATCGGCTTGCCATCGATCTCTCCGATTTCGACCGCACGGCATTCACCGTTGCAGTAATAATCCCCGCGGCGGATATAGTCGCGCACGGCCTGCTCGATCGCCTCATCGCTCACTTCAATCGGCATGTTCTGCGCTTTTTCACGCTGCTCCCTCGTGTCGATCCAGCTGTACGGACGCTCTTTCATAGTCTGCGCATCAACCGCGAGCCTGGCGATCTCGGAATTCTCGCTTTTGGCCAGCTTGGCCAGCGCCGTTCGCCCGGCGTCGCCAAAATCCCAGCGCAGCGCGGCATAATCGAAATCCTGTGCACTCACGTCGCCCGATTCGAGCCGCGCGAGCTGGTTGCTGGCCGAAATCGCCCCGAAATTGAAGATCGGCAGCGCGAGGATGAAAGCGATCACGCAGGTCAGCACTGCCAGATGCAGGTTGGCCTGCCGCAGCAGATCGCGCCAGCCCTCTCGCCGCCCGCGAATGGCGGAGACGAAATAACCCACGCCATAGGCTACCGCGACAGCAATCGCGACAAGCGCCCACAGCCGTTCAGGGCTGAGTCCGTGCTGGCCAATGCGTGTGCCCATCGAAATTGCCGCCATCACTGCCAGCGGCAATATGCCGAGCGCCAGCACGAAGCCCGCAATGCGCAAGATGCGCGAATTGCTGGCCTGCTCGTCCTCGTCGCGCACCACTGCATTGGTGAGCACGAAGCAGCCCACCGCAATCGCCAGCAGCAAGGGAGTAGCGCTCTTGGTCGCTTCCCACAGCACGTCGAGCCCGGAGAGCGCGACTGCGCCAAGGAACACCACCAGCGCCGCCGCCAGCGGCACCGCCAGGATTGACAGCACCAGCAGCACCACATTCTGCAAGGTGCCGATGATCTTGAGCTGGTTGCGCAGCACGCCCAACGCCGCGCCAACTGCCGCGCCGGAAAACAGCCAGCCGAACCAGCCCTCGTCGATCAGATCGCGCAGCAGATCGATCTTGATGACCCGGAACAACTCGCTGAGCAGCAGCAGCAAGGCCCAGGCCAGGCCAACAAAGGCCAAGGCGCCGGCGGCGCTGATCGCATCGGTCCAGACGTGGAAATGGGTCGCCTTGTAAGAGGTCTGCCAGCGCAGCCGGTGAAAACCGGCCTGGAACAAGGGCACGGAAAGCGTCACCGCCAGAATGCCCGCAGCGATCCAGAATTCTTCATCAGCATAGCTATCGCCAGCCGCAGTCGCGCGCCAGGCGATCCCGGCCATCACCAGTGCCACGCCGCCTGAAAACACCAACGGCGCCTTCCAGCGATCTTCCGCAAGCGTGAAAGCAAGGGCGAGCGGGCCGAAAACCAGGGCCGCCGCCAGCGCCATGCGCCATGGCACATGCTCGCCCCCGTCACTCGCGAAATAGACCAGCAGCGCGGCCAGGCCCAGCAGCGCCGCCAGCACCCAGGGCCGCTGCGGCCAATCATGCAGCGTGCTGTCGTTCTCGCTATCGCTATGCGCGGTCATGCTGATCTCTCCTTCAGCGACCTTGCAGGCGGATCAGGGTTGCGGCGGGCCTTCCGCACCCGGCTCGCCATTTCCAGCACCGGGACCCTGCATCATCTGCTGCATGATCATGAAACGTCGTTCGGCATCTTCCTGGCTCATGAAATCGACCAGTTCGACTTCGAATGTCAGGTCGGCGCCCGGCGGGATTTCCGATTGTGGCGGGGGTGCATCGCCATAGGCGAGCTTGGCCGGGATATTCAGGCGATACTTGCCGCCCTTTTCCATCTGCTTGAGCCCCTGGTAAAAGCCTTCCACCATCTGGCCCGGCTGGATCAGCATGGGAATGCCGTCAGGGAATACGCCCGGAGGGAAGGGAGACGAATCGGCCTGGTCAAATACCGTGCCGTCATCCAGCATGCCCTTGTATTTGACGAAGGCAACATCGCCATCGGCCGGGCTCTCCCCCGTGCCAGCCGCCAGTTCTTTCAGCGTTATTCCCGCCGGGGCTGCAGACCACGCGATCCCCGCGCCGAGCAGGATGGCGACGATCACCCCCAGCCACAGCTTGGTGAGCGAGCCTTTTTCGATCGGCTGGATGGGAACGCGGGTGACTTCGCTCATGGATAGGGTCCTGTCTGTGCGCCGGAATGCAAAAGGGCGCGGAATCGGTTTCCGCGCCCTGATGGCTTATCGCATGTATCTGTTCAAGCGTGAAAGCTTGAACACGCGGCTTACTTGACGCCGTCGCGCTCCATCCGCTTGCGCTCAAGCTTGCGTGCACGGCGCACGGCAGCGGCCTTTTCACGGGCGCGCTTTTCGCTTGGCTTTTCATAGTGGCGGCGCAGTTTCATTTCGCGATACACCCCCTCGCGCTGCAGCTTCTTCTTGAGCGCGCGCAGGGCCTGGTCGACATTGTTATCGCGAACGATGATTTGCATAAATTCCTACACCTCACAGCAATGAAACAAAGCCCGCATGCGCGCGGGTTGCCCCACTTGAAATTCAACGAAAAACTGCCGAATCCGCACGGCGGTCGGCTCTATCGAGGCGCGCACTAGCCAAATCATTCGCTTTTGGCAAGGCTTTGCCGGATGCCCAGCGCAGAAAAAGCCCCGCTATGCAGCGCGCGCAAGGCCCGTTAAGGAGGGCCGCAATGTCTGCAAGCCTCTCTCCACTTAGCGCCAGCCTCAACGTTGCCATCGGCGGCGGAATCGGTGCCCTGCTGCGCTACCAGCTGGGGCGCGGGATGACCTATTGTCTCGGCCATAACGTCATCACCGCCTTTCCCTGGGCTACGCTGGCGGCCAATGTGATCGGCAGCATGGCAATGGGCCTGCTCGCCGGGTGGCTGGCGCGGCACGGCAATGCCAGTGGCAGCTTGATGAGCAGCGAGCAGATGCGGCTGTTACTGGGCGTGGGCCTGCTGGGCGGGTTCACCACTTTCAGCGCCTTCAGCCTCGAGCTGATGCTGCTCATCGAACGCGGACAGTCTGCAACCGCCCTCACCTATGCCGGCGTTTCGGTGCTGGCTGGGCTCGTCGGGCTGTATCTCGGCCTTATCGTGATGCGGGTGGCGGGATGAGCGAGCAAGGCACCTCGGCCGAAGTCCGCCAGTTTACCGTCGAGGCCGATGACGACGGCGTGCGGCTTGATCGCTGGTTCAAGCGCAATTTGCCGCAGATCGGCTTTGGCACGGTATCGAAATGGGCGCGTACCGGGCAGCTGCGCGTCGATGGCAAAAGGGTCAAGCCCGATGACCGGCTCAGCGCCGGGCAAGTGCTGCGCGTTCCGCCGGGCGGCGAGGAAACCGGCCGCAAGCCCAGGCCAAAGCGCGAATTGTCACCCGAGGAGATCGCCGAGGCAACGGCGATGGTGATCGCGGAAACGAAGAGCGCGATCGTGCTCAACAAGCCGCCGGGCCTTGCAACCCAGGGCGGCAGCAAGACCCACAAGCATGTCGACGGGCTGCTCGATGCCTTCGTTGAGGGGGATGCCCCTCGACCCCGCCTCGTCCACCGGCTCGACAAGGATACATCCGGCGTCCTGCTGATCGCGCGCACGCCAGGCAGTGCAGCGAGTTTCTCCAAGCGCTTTTCTGGCCGCAGCGCGCGCAAGATTTACTGGGCGCTGGTGGTTGGTGTGCCCGATGTGAAGGAAGGCACGATCGATGCGCCGCTGGCCAAGCAGCCGGGCACCGGCGGCGAGAAGATGCATGTCGACCAGGAAAACGGCCAAACGGCCAAGACCCGCTACCGCGTGGTCGACACCGCGGGCAAGCGCGCTGCGTGGGTCGAGCTGGAACCGCTGACCGGGCGCACCCACCAGCTGCGCGTGCATCTGGAGGCGATCGGCCATCCGATCGTGGGCGATGGCAAATACGGCGGGCAGGAGGCCTTCCTCACCGGCAGCATCAGCCGCAAGATGCACCTGCACGCGCGGCGGCTGGTGATCGGCGAGCCCGGTGGGGGGACGCTCGACGTTACCGCCGATCTGCCTGAACATTTCGCTGCAAGCATGGAACAGCTCGGCTTCGATCAACGGCTAAGCGATGCCGCCTCGCTGCGCGCGGACATCACGGAAAAGACCCGCGCCGAGAAGAAGCAGGCCGCCCGCGCCCATGCCAAGCAATATCGCAAGGCGCAGCGTTCCCCCCGCCGCGAACGCGGGGCTGCCGCGCCACGGAAAAAGCTGGGCGACAAGGGCGCAAAGCCCAGGGGTAAGCACTGATGCACCCGAACCCACTGTTCCGAAGCGACGACAAGGAATGGCTCGCTGCGCTGGTTGACCGGATCGGTTTCGGCATGGTGTTCCTGACCACTCCCGACGGGCCGCGCGTTGCCCATGCGCCGTTGCTGCGGACCGAATCCGGCACGCTGCGCTTCCATCTCGCGCGTGGCAACGCCCTCGCCCGGCATCTTGACGGAGCAAAAACACTGGTGGTGGTCAACGGGCCGGACGGCTACATCAGCCCGCGCTGGTATGATGACCGCGCCACGGTGCCGACATGGGATTACGTCGCCATCGAGATGGAGGGCACTAGCAGGCAGCTGGCCTACGAAGAGCTGGAAGAGCTGCTCTACCGCTCGATCACCGAACATGAGACCCGGCTCGGCGGCGACCAGTGGTCCGCCGATGAAACCACGCAGCCGTTGTGGGACAAGCTCGCCACAGCGATCGTCGGCTTCGAGCTCGCCATCGAGCAATGGCGCCCCACACTCAAGCTTTCGCAGAAGAAGAGCGTCCCCGAACGCGAACGGATTGCCGCGCAGCTTGCCGCCACCGGCAACCAAGCACTTGCCGCCATGATGCGCGAGGTGCAGCAATGAAGCTCGCCGTGTTCGATTGCGACGGCACGCTGGTCGACGGGCAGGCGCATGTCTGCGACACGATGGAGCAGGCCTTTATCGAAGCTGGCCTGCCCGCGCCCGACCGCAACGAAGTACGCCGCTCGGTCGGCCTCAGCCTGCCAGTCGCGATCCGCAGGCTAGCCCCTGATCTGGACGACGCGCTCAATGCGCATCTGGTGCAGGCCTACAAGCAAGGTTTCTTCGCACGCCGGCAGGAGGGAATGATCCACGAGCCGCTGTATGACGGGATCCGCGAACTGCTGCACCGCCTGGCCGATTCGGGCTGGATGCTGGCCGTGGCCACCGGCAAGAGCGAACGCGGGCTCCAGGCCTGCCTTGCGCAGCACGGGCTCACCGGCCTGTTCTCATCGCTCCAGACATCCGACCGGCACCCTTCCAAGCCGCATACCGATATGCTCGACGCTGCCCTGCTTGAGGCTGGCGTGGTGCCCGAAGCGGCGGTGATGATCGGCGATACCAGTTTCGACATTGTAATGGCGCGCGATGCCGGCGTGCGGGCGCTGGGCGTGGCCTGGGGCTATCACACGCCAGAGGAATTGCGCGAGGCCGGCGCAGAGAATATCGCCGAGCACCCGGCGGATCTGGAGGCGCTTTTGTGAACCAGGCGGATGAAACGCAGGCGAAGCGGCGCTTCATGCTGCTCAACCTCGCGCGGCTGGGCGGGCTGGCGCTGGTGCTGTTGGGGATTGCCATTGCGAGCGGAACAATCGCCCTGCCCGCGCCGGTCGGATGGGTGCTGGCGATCATCGGCACGGCCGAATTCTTCTTCCTGCCTCCGATGCTCGCCAAGAACTGGCGCAGTGGAGATCGATGAAGCGCTTTTACGACACGGTGGATGTTGGCGATATCGATCACGGCTGGCAGGTCCGGCTGGACGGTCGCGGCATCAAGACCATAATGGGCAGCCCACAAGTCGTGCCCACGCGCGCGCTGACCGAGGCGCTGGCGTGCGAATGGGCCGATCAGGGTGAGGAAATCGATCCCGCACGCTTCGTGATGCGGGACATGGCCGATTTCGCGATCGACCTGGTGCAGCCCGATCCCACCGCAAGCATCGCCACGCTGCTCCGTTTCGCCGAGAGCGATACGTTGTGCTATCGCGCCGACCCTGACGAAGCGCTGTTTTCCCGCCAGCAGGAAGTATGGGAACCGCTGCTCGCGGCTATCGAATCGCGCGATGGGATCAGCTTTACGCGCGTCAGCGGGATCATTCACCGCGCCCAGCCGGGCCAAACGCTGGCGCGGCTGCGCCAACGGCTGGCCAGCCATGACCATTTCACACTGGCCGCGCTTCAGACCATGGCCTCGCTCTCCGCATCGCTGTGCATCGCGCTGCTGGCGCTGGAGGACGGGGCCGATCCGGCCAGCCTGTGGCGCGCGGCGAGCCTGGAGGAAGAGTGGCAGGCCGATCTGTGGGGGCGCGATCACGAGGCTGAAGAGCGCCGTGCCCAGCGGCAGGAAGCGTTCCTCGCCGCGGCGGAATTTGCGCGCCTGGCGCGCGCCTGACCCGGTTCAGCTGACCCAGTCGGCCACCTGGCGGGCAACGTCGTTGGCGGCGCGGTTGAGCGCAGCGCCAACCGGCCCGGCTTCGGCAAGGATACCTTCCTCCACCGCTTCGAAACGCTGCTGGCGAACGCTGCCGTCGGCACCCAGCAGGGTCGCATCAAAGCGCACCACCACAGCCGAGCGCGATGAATCATAGCCGAAAGTGTCGAGATGGCCGCGCAGCTGCACGCCTCCCCGCGCCGCCGGGTCGCCGCCGGGCAGCACCACCTTTTCGCTGCGCACCCGGATCGTTTCGGCCAGAAGGCTGCGGAACAACTGCGCGGGACGCTCGACCCACACCGCATTCGTGAGATAGGCGAGACTCGAATCGCTGATCTGCACCGGCACGCGCAGCACATCGATCTCGGCAGGAACGGTTGGCTCATGAAGCGCGATCGTATCACCGCGCGCCACATCCAGCGAACTCCCCGCAGGCGCCGACAGCTCAGGCGTCAGCGTAAGCAGAGTGGCGGGCGGTTCCGCCCCGCCCAGGCTGACACAGCCGCCCAGGGCGAGCAGCGATGCCGCAAGCCCTGCACGCAGCCACACAGCGGATCGGTTGGCGCAGACAGGCATCGCACGCGCTTTTGTCATGGCATTCCTCATGGCTTGTAATCCGGTAGCGTCTCGCCCTTCAGCAGAGACCCTACGCCCTGGCTTTCGAGCTTTTCGGTAACCTTGCGCAGCGCCCGGCTGGTCGCCTCAAGATCGCGCATGGCAGCCTCTGCGGCCGGAATCGTGGTTTGCGACAATTGCTGCGCGGCCGGCTCTGCCGCATCCAGCGTTCTTGCCAGCGAGGCAGAGGCGACATTGAGCGATTCGAGCGTGCCGCGCAGTTCCTTGGCGAGCGATTGCCCCTCACTATTGATCACCCGGTCGGTCGAATCCATCACCTTCTCGAAGGAATCGAGCGCTTCGGCGGCCTCGGTCAGCGTGACCTGCAGCTCGCCCAGCGTCGCATTCACTTGCGGCGCAGTGTCGGCAAAGCTCTTGGTCATCGCATTGGTATTGCGCAAAATCGCGGCAATCTCGGCCTGATTCTCGTCGGAAAGGACCTGGTTCAGGCGCTCGGTCAAGGTCGCCAGCCGTTCGAGCAGCAGGGGCGCATTGGCTAGAATTTCGTTGAAACCGCCGCGCGCGGGCGGAATCAGCGGAACACCTTCCGGGCAAGCGGTGGTCTCGCAGGTGATGGGCGGTGCGTTCTTGCGCGCGCCATCAAGCATGACGGTGGAAACCCCGGTGAAGCTGGCCTGGATGGTGGCGGTTATGCCCACCAGCACCGGTACATCATCCTTCACCTTGATCCGCACGCGAACGTACTGCGGATCCCTGCGCCACAAGGCGATTTCGCTCACCTGCCCTACCGGCACACCGGCGAAGGATACTTGCGAACCCTTGGCAAGGCCGGAGACCGATTGCTGGAACAGGATATCGTACTCGTTGCTCGCCCCCTCGCCCAGCCGCGCGATCCACACGATGAAGGCAGCCAGCGCCGCCAGCAGCAGCAGCGTGACTGCGCCGACCCAGATATGATTGGCCCGTGTTTCCATACGCTTCCCTTATGGCCTTCCCGTCTCGCAAATGTCCATCGGCTTAAGCTGCGCCATCGGCGCGCTGCTTGCTGGCACGCGCGGCCCGCCCACGTGGCCCGTTGAAATATTCGTCAATCCAGGGATGCTTGCTTTCGATCAGTTCGGGGATCGTGCCAACCGCGATGATCCGCTTGTCAGCGATCACCGCCACCCGGTCGCAGATCTCGTAAAGCGTATCGAGATCATGCGTGATCAGGAACACGGTGAGGCCCAGCGTTTCCTGCAATTCCTTGGTCAACCGATCAAATTTGGCAGCACCGATCGGGTCAAGCCCCGCAGTCGGCTCGTCAAGAAACAACAGTTCAGGATCAAGCGCCAGCGCGCGCGCCAGCCCGGCGCGCTTCTTCATTCCGCCCGAAAGTTCCGCCGGAAACTTGCTCACTGCATCTTCGGGCAGGCCGGAAAGCATGACCTTGTAGCGCGCGATATCGTGGCGCAGCTCATCCTCGATATCGGGATAAAACTGCTTCAAGGGAACTTCGACATTCTCCCCCACGGTCAGGGTGGAGAACAGCGCCCCGCCCTGGAACAGCACGCCCCAGCGGCTGCGCACGCCAAGATAGGCGTCAGGCTCGGCATTGATGATCGAACGGCCAAACACCTCAATCTCGCCCTCTGCGGCGGCCTGCAGCCCGATAATCGCGCGCATCAGCACCGATTTGCCGGAGCCTGATCCGCCCACCACGCCCAGGATCTCGCCCCGATTGACCGTGAGCGAGAGGTTGTCATGCACCACATGCTCGCCAAAGGCTGTCTTCAGCCCTTCGACCACGATCGGGTGTTCGCCGCGAAAGCGCTTGTGTGCGTCCGGCGCGTTCTGTCCCGGCATGTTCATCCCCACCCGATCTCGGTGAAGAACACCGCGAAGAAGGCGTCGAGCACGATCACCGTGAAGATTGCCGAGACTACCGCCATGGTCGTCCTGAGGCCGACCTCTTCCGAATTTCCGCGCACCTGCATGCCGTGATAGCAGCCCGCCAGCGCAATGATCAGCCCGAAGGGCAGCGCCTTGATCAGCCCGACCCACAAATCATAGGTCGGCACCACTTCCTCGATCCTGATAAGGAAGGTCCAGAATGGTATCCCCAGCATCAGTTCGCCCACCACCGCACCGCCGATGATTGCCACCACGGAACTGTAGAAACCCAGCAGCGGCATCATGATGATCGCGGCAAGGATGCGCGGGATCACCAGCGCCTCGACCGGGGAAATGCCGATCGTCCGCATCGCATCGACCTCTTCGGTAAGCTTCATCGTTCCGATTTGCGCGGCGAAGGCCGAGCCTGACCGGCCCGCGACCATGATCGCCGTCATCAGCACACCAAGCTCGCGCAGTGTAATCCGCCCGACAAGGTTCACGGTGAGCGCCTCGGCGCCGAATTGCTGGAGCTGCACAGAGCCTTGCTGCGCAATCACGATGCCGATCAGAAAGCTCATCAACCCGATGATCGGGAGCGAGGAAACGCCCACCAGTTCCATCTGGCGCACCAGCGCCTTGACGCGGAATCGCCGCGGATGGATCAGCAGGCTGCCGCAGGCGATCAGAACCTGGCCGAGAAAGCCGATCACATTGACCACGCCTTGGCCGCCCTTGCTCACAAGATCTCCGGTCAATTCCGGGATCAATTCCCACAGTGGCACGCGTGGCGGAGTGAGGTCAGCCTCGCTGCGCGCGGTTTCGACTGCGGCCAGCAGGCGCTTGGCACGCCCGCTCTCGCCGGTGATTTTCGCCCTGTGCCGTGCCGCCAACCGGCACGCCACCCAGGCACCGACTGTATCGATCTCCGACACCGCCGACAGGTCAATAGTGCCGAACTCACCTTCGATTGCGTGCAGATCCTGGTCAATCGCGCCGATTGTCGAGACGAGATAGGGCCCGGAGAGGACCAGCCTCGCCTTGCCGCCTTCATCCTGCTCGATGGAAAATTCGGCTCCGCCGCTCATGGTGCCAAGCTATGCTAGGAAAATCGGGCCATAACAAGCGTGCAGTTGCGATGCCGCGTATCAGCCGTTGCTTCGCAGGCGCAACATTGGCAAGGGCATATTGAAATTTGAACGGCTCCAGCCCACTCCCCCTCCCAGCCACCCGATATGATGCATAGAAGCTATCGGGTGGCTGGGAGGGGGAGTGGGCCGGCACCGCCGACGAGCGTCAGCGAGCAAAGAACGATTATGCAACTGCCCAAGACTTTCGACCCCACCGCGATTGAGGCGAAATGGTATTCCCATTGGGAGGATAGCGGCCTGTTCCGGCCCGCGCGTCCGGATGCGCAGCCCTTCACCATCGTCAACCCGCCGCCGAACGTAACGGGCAGCCTGCATATCGGCCACGCGCTCGACAATACGCTGCAAGACGTGGTGATCCGTTACGAGCGGCTGCGAGGCAAGGATGCGCTGTGGGTGGTGGGCACCGATCACGCGGGCATCGCGACGCAGATGGTGGTCGAACGCCAGCTGGAAGAACGCCAGGACAAGCGCACCAATTACACGCGCGAGGAATTCATCGCCAAGGTGTGGGAGTGGAAAGAGGAATCTGGCGGCACCATCACCCGCCAGCTGCGCCGCCTGGGCTGTTCGATGGACTGGAGCCGCGAACAGTTCACCATGGACCCACATTTCACCCGCGCGGTGACCAAGGTGTTCGTCGATCTCTACAATCGTGGCCTGATCTATCGCGACAAGCGGCTGGTCAACTGGGACCCCAAACTGAAAACCGCGATTTCGGACCTCGAGGTGGAAACGCATGATGTGCAGGGGCACTTCTGGCACTTCAAGTACCCGTTGGCGGGCGGCGTGACCACGGCAGACGGCGCGGATCACCTCGTGGTTGCCACCACGCGGCCCGAAACCATGCTGGCGGATATGGCGGTGGCGGTGCATCCCGAGGATGCGCGCTACAAATCGGTCGTGGGCAAGCATGTCGTCCTGCCGATCACCGGGCGCCGCATCCCCGTGGTGGCCGACGAGCACGCCGATCCCGAGCTGGGTTCGGGCTGCGTCAAGATCACCCCGGGGCATGATTTCAACGATTTCGAGGTGGGCAAGCGCGCGGGAATTGCGCCCGCGGACATGCTCAACATGCTCGATGCCGAGGCGCGCGTGTGCCAGACATCTGATGGGCTGATCCCCGGCGAATTGCTGTCGCTCGACCGTTTTGACGCGCGCAAGGCCGTGGTCGAGCGGCTCAAGGCCGAAGGCTTCCTGATCTCCTATGTCGACAAGGATGGTGTGGAACACGATGCCGAACCGCGCACGATTGCCACGCCATTCGGCGATCGCGGCGGGGTGGTGATCGAGCCGTGGCTGACCGATCAGTGGTATGTCAACGCCGAGAAACTGGCGAAAAAGCCGATCGAAGCCGTGAAGTCGGGCGAAATCGAGATCGTACCCAAAAGCTGGGAGAAGACCTTCTTCAACTGGATGGAGAACATCCAGCCATGGTGCGTTTCGCGCCAGCTGTGGTGGGGGCACCGGATCCCAGCGTGGTATGGGCCGGATGGGGCGGTTTTCGTCGCCGAGAGTGAGGAAGAAGCACAGGCGCAGGCAGGCGCAGGCGTCACCCTCACCCGCGATGACGACGTCCTCGACACCTGGTTCTCATCGGCGCTGTGGCCCTTCGCTACGCTCGGCTGGCCCAATCCTCCCCAGAATGGGGAGGATTTATTGTCCCGCCACTACCCCAACTCCCTGCTCATCTCCGGCTTCGACATCCTGTTCTTCTGGGATGCGCGGATGATGATGATGGGGCAGGCGATGACCGGGCAGAACCCGTGGCCGCGGCTCTATCTGCACGGGCTGGTGCGCGCGCCGGACGGGCAGAAAATGTCCAAATCGAAGGGTAACGTGGTCGATCCCTTGGGCCTGATCGACAATTATGGCGCCGATGCGCTGCGCTTCTTCATGGCAGCGATGGAAAGCCAGGGCCGCGACATCAAGATGGATGAAAAGCGGGTCGAGGGGTATCGCAATTTCGCCACCAAGCTCTGGAACGCGGCGCGTTTCTGCCAGGCCAACGGCATCGGTGCCTCGACCAGCATCGCCGCGCCGCCCGCGACATTGGCGGTGAACAAGTGGATCGTGGGCGAGGTAGTCGAAACGCTTGGCGCTATCGACAAGGCGATGGCCGATCTGCGCTTCGATGCGGCCGCGAACGCGATCTACCACTTCGCGTGGGACACCTTCTGCGACTGGTATCTGGAACTGATCAAGCCGCTCGTCACCCCGGCGAAGGCCGGGGTCCATGGAGAGGACAGCGCTGAGGGCGAAATGGATTCCGGCCTGCGCCGGAATGACGATCGGGACGAAACCCGGGCTGTGGCCGGATGGGTGCTCGACCAGATCCTGGTGATGCTGCACCCCTTCATGCCCTTCATCACCGAGGAATTGTGGCACGCGCAGGGGCAGCGGCCTTACGAGTTGATCCTCGCGAAGTGGCCGCAGCCGGAGGCCAGCGTCGATGCAGAAGCGAAGGCGGAGATCGAATGGCTGATCAAGATGGTCAGCACCATCAGGGGCGCTCGTGCCGAATTGAATGTGCCACCAGGTGCCTATGTCTCGATCTATCAACCAGACCAAGACCAGCAGGCTGAATCCTCGCTGATGAAGCATGCAGAAACCTTAGCAAAGCTTGCAAGGGTCCGACAGACTAGGGTCACTGAAGCGGTCGATGTCGAGGGAATTTCCGGCTCGGCGCAGATTGCTGTTGATGGCGTACTCTACGTGATGCCTTTGCGCGGCGTTATCGATATCGATGCCGAAAAGGCACGGCTGACCAAGGCGCTCGAAGCGTCCGAAAAGGAAGCCAAATCGCTCGAAGGCAGGCTAAGCAACCCCGCATTCGTCGAAAAGGCCAAGTCTGAGGCGG
Organism: Altererythrobacter chaiwopuensis; assembly: GCF_054957755.1. NCBI lineage: Bacteria > Pseudomonadati > Pseudomonadota > Alphaproteobacteria > Sphingomonadales > Erythrobacteraceae > Altererythrobacter > Altererythrobacter chaiwopuensis. Next base: position 1,141,731 of record NZ_JBTXJG010000001.1, on the reverse strand, counting down.
TCGAGAAGGCCCGCGCCGATCACGCGCACCATGCTGCCGAGGCCGAGCGGCTGCGCGCGGCGCTGGCAAGGCTGGGATGATGATCCTCCCCAAATTGGGGAGGGGGACCATGCGCAGCATGGTGGAGGGGCGCGCGCCCACAATGTGCCCCTCCACCCCCCTTCGGGCGGTCCCCCTCCCCGCTACGGGGAGGATTTCATGCTGACGCTCGCCACCCAGTCTCCCGGCGAACCGGAGATTTTCGCCAGCCTGCAAGGCGAAGGGCCGAGCGCGGGCATGCCGGTCGCCTTTGTGCGCCTGTCGCGCTGCAACCTTGCCTGTACCTGGTGCGACACGGCCTATACCTGGCATTTCGAAGGCGATAACCGCCCGCATCGCGGCGGCGAAACCTACGCGCGCAAGGCCAATCAGTTGGCGCTGGAGGTGACCGATGTCGCGGCGCGGATTGCCGCGCTGGGGCAGTCGCGCCTTGTCATCACGGGCGGCGAACCTTTGCTTCAGGCGGGGGCGCTGGCGCAAATGCTGGAAAATCTGCCCGATATTGCGGTCGAAATCGAAACCAATGGCACGATTGCCGCGCCCGTACGGCTCGATATCCGTGTCGATCAATACAACGTCAGCCCCAAGCTTTCGCATTCAGGCAACGACGCGGCGCTGGCGCTGATCCCCGAACGGCTCGACGCTTACGCCGCCGATCCAAGAGCCTTTTTCAAGTTTGTGATCGCCGCGCCTGAGGATGTGGCAGAGGTGCTGGAATTGCAGCGCCGCTATCGCTTCCGCCCGGGCCATGTCTTCCTGATGGCGGAAGGCACCGACAGCGCCACACTGCGCGCGCGCGAAGCATGGCTCAGCCAGCTATGCCTTGAGCACGGCTTCCGCATGAGCGACCGGCTGCATATCCATTTGTACGGGGATACGCGCGGAACGTGAGCCAAATCGTCATTGCGAGCCGAAGGCGAAGCAATCCAGCATCTGCCTTTGCACCACTCTCAGCGTTCGACGATGGATTGCCGCGTCGGCTCTGCGAGCCTTCTCGCAATGACGGTGCCTGGAATGAAAATCACCCCTGCGAACGCCAGCGCTGAACAACGCGCTGGACAGTCTCTTCTTCGCCGCCGCTTTCGTTCCACAGATCGACAAAGCTCGGGTCTTCAGAGGCAGGCCGCTTGTTTTCCTCGAGATTGTCAAAGGCCACGCGGATCGGGATAGCCACACCTTCGCCGCAGACGATGCATTCGCGGTTGCGCAGCGCCGGGATCGAGTCGAGGAAGCCGCGCGCACCTTCAGGCATGGCTGCGCGCACGAAAGCCTGGTCGCGATCATTGTTGAGGCGCATCGAGATGATCGTGCCGCACTGCGACAGCACGCCTTCGGCAAGGTCGGACGGACGCTGTGTAATCAGTCCCAGCGAGATGCCGTATTTACGGCCCTCCTTGGCGATCCGCGAAAGAATGCGGCCGACCGAAGAGCCATCGGCATTCTTCTCGTTTGGCACATAACGGTGCGCCTCTTCGCACACCAGCAGGATCGGGCGGGTGCGATCATCGCGGCCCCAGATGGCGAAGTCGAACACCAGGCGGCTGAGCACAGCCACCACCGTAGAGGTGATGTCAGACGGTACGCCAGACACGTCGATGATCGAAATCGGCTTGCCGTTGCCCGGCATACGGAACACCTTGCCGATGAATTCGGACATGGTGTCACCCACCAGCATACCGGAGAACATGAACTGGTAGCGCGGGTCAGCCTTGATCTCGTCAAGCTTGCTCTTGATCCGCATGAAGGGCGCGGAAGAAGTAGCCTTGTCGAGCTTGCCCATTTCGTCTTGCAGCTTGGTCGAAAGATCCGACAGCAGGTAGGGGATAGGCGAATCGACGGTAATCTTGCCGAGACGTTCGGCAAGCCGGTTCTTTTGCCGCGCATGCAGCAGACACTTGGCCAGAATATCGGCGTCAACCTGGCGTTCGTTGCCGCCGCTGGTCAGCAACACTTCGCAGTGTTCCTCAAAGTTCATCAGCCAATAGGGCATCTGCAGGTTGGAAACGTCGAGGATCATCCCGGTTTGGCGGAACGCGGCCGAATATTCGCCGTGCGGGTCGATCATCACGATGTGACCATCGGGGGCAGCCTGGCATATCCGGTGCAGGATCAGCGCGGCACTGGTCGATTTACCGGTGCCGGTCGATCCGAGCAGCGCGAAGTGCTTGCCCAGCATGGCGTCGATATAAAGCCCCGCGCGGATATCACGGGTGGGGAATACCGTGCCGATTTCGATATTGGCGCGGCCATCGCTGGCATAGACCTGCTTGAGGTCGGAAGTGGTGGCCGGGTAAATCATCGCTCCGGGAACCGGATAGCGCGTCACACCGCGGCGGAACCCGCGCAAGCGCCCGGTCAGCCTTTCTTCAACCCCCTCGCCCAGGAAATCGATATTGGCCAGAATCCCGCCATTGGCGCGGCGATCCTTGCGCTGGTTGCGCACGCTGGCGAGCAGCCAGCTGTCACCCACGCGAATCTTGATCTGGCTACCAACCTGGCCGGCCAGCGCGATAGACGGATCCTCGTCATCCATGCATTCGTTGAGCCGCTCGATATCGAGCGCGATCTGCGAGCCCGAACCGGCAATTTCAAGCACTACGCCAATCGGCATGCGGGCGTTGTCGCTGGGTTCTGCTGGAGCATTCTGGGCGGACCCAGCAGGCGACGATGCGGGCGGCGATGCGGGCGGCGGCGCGGCATGCGGTTGCTGCCCGCCTGCCGGATTGAACTGGTCGAAATTCTGATTGCCCATATCGGTCATGCAATGGCCCCAAATCGCGTGGATTCACAATGGGCGTGGACTAGCGTGACGAGGTTAAAATCGTGTCAACGATGGCACTGCGGCCAAGGTTATATGAACGCAAACAATCGTCCCGCGATCCAGCCCATCGAGACCGAAAGGAATACTGCCGCCATCCCGTACCACAGCGCATAGGCTTGCGAGAAAAGCTCGACAAAGCGCTCGAAGCCGACCTTGCGCACCTCGACTTCCGCAATCGCAGAGGCAATCACCAGGCCATCGCGAATGGCAAAGGTTTCAGCGGTATATTGGCCAGTCGTGACATTCGATGGCAAGCCGATCCGGGCCTGATAGAGGACTTGTTCACTGATCGTGACGCCGCCCATATCTTCCTTATACAGGCCCTTGCGCTGGCGCAAATCAACCAAGCCGGCGGCAAAGCGAGCCTGCTTGTCAGGCTCTATCTGCCCGGTTGGCGAAAGCTGGATGAACTGGGTGCCAAGCTCGTAGATCGCGGCCGTGCGCTCATCAACGATCTGGTCGACAGGGCGCGAAGCGGCGACTGCGAAGAACGCGGGTGCAGAGCGGAAGTCCGAACTCTCCGCGTTCATCCACATGCCAAGGATGCGATCCTTTTCGCGGATCCGGATCGGCTCGCTCGGACCCTTGAGCACCACCACGATATCGTAATCCGAACCTGCACGTCCGCCGCGCGGATCAAGGATGGCGCCATAGAGCAGCAGTTCTGTACCGGTGAAACCCTGGCGCACCTGCACCTCGCTCTGCGATACCGCTGGCACCAGGATCGCGTCGCGCTGTCCCATCAGCATCAGCGCAGCAAAGATCAACAACAGCGCCCTCATAGCGGCGCCACAGTGTAAATCTCGTCAGGCTGCACACCAAGCCCGAACAACATTCGCAGTGCTACCGCCAACACAATCACGGCCAGCACCAGTCGCAGGATTTCGGGCCGCGCCTTGAGCGCAATCTGCGTGCCGAACTGCGCACCGAGGACCGACCCCAATAGCAGCAATCCGGCGAGCACAATGTCGACCGCCTGCGTTGTAAGCGCGTGCACCATGGTGGTCGCCATGGTCACGAACAGGATCTGGAACAGCGAAGTGCCGACCACCACATTGCCGCTCATTCCCAGGATATAGAGCATGGCGGGCACCAGCAGGAACCCGCCGCCCACCCCCATCAACATGGTCAATATGCCAATCAGAAAGCCCAGTATGGCCGGCGCGAGGGGCGAAATATAAAGCCCCGAACGATAGAACCGCCAGCGCATCGGCAGCGCTGCCACCAGTGGGTGGTGACGGCGCTTGCGTACTTGCGGGGCCTTGCCCTCGCTTGGGCGGAGCACCGCAAGCGCCTCTTGCAGCATAAGCGAGCCGATCGAACCCAGCAAGATCACGTATAGCACGTTGATGATCACATCGATCTGTCCGATCGCCTGGAAAAAGCGGAACAGCAAGGCACCGATCAACGCGCCGAAAATACCGCCGCCAACTGTCACCGCCCCCATGCGATAATCGACACCGCCGCGCCTGCTATGTGCCAGCACGCCGGAAACGCTGGCGCCTGTGACCTGCGTGGCAGCCGAAGCGGCGGCCACCGTTGGAGGGATCCCGTAGAATATCAGCAGTGGCGTGGTGAGAAAGCCCCCACCCACCCCGAACAGGCCGGACAGGACGCCGGTCAACCCGCCCAGCGCGACGATCAGCAGACCGTTCACGGAAAGATTCGCAATGGGCAGGTAAACATCCATGAAACCCGCGTAGCCCAGCAGGGTTACGGATTAAAGCCGCTGAAGGCCGGTATCGGCTTAAAAGCGTGTCGAAACCGTCAGCGCCATACCCGAAGGCGGCTCTGCATCACCGGCTATGCGTCCGCGGTAATCGAGCGAGATACGCGCCAGGGCCTCGCCAATAGTCATGTCCAGCCGCACGCTGGGGCCAAGATCGAGCCGCCCAGCGCCTTCCTGTGCCCCGCCCCAGGCCGCCGCGCCAAGGCTCAGCTGACCAAGGTCAAAACGGTAAACACCACGCAACACATGCGCTTGCCCGTCGACGAAGGGGGTGGCTGCTTCTCCAGCCACATAGCCGGCCTGAAGATAGGCCTCGGCCCGCAGGCCTGCGGGCAAGCGGATCACCGGCAGTTCGGTGGTGACAAAGGCTGCCGGGCGCAGTTCGGTGCTTTGGGAGAATTCGGTTACCCGCAATTCTGCGTGAACACGCAGCGGCACTGGTGCAAGCGGCCGTGCAGAAAGCCCCGTCGCAATCTCGCTCTCGCCGCCGCTGATCAATGCGCGATAGGCCCTGGCATATGCTTGCGGATCGCGGCTGCTTCCCGGAACCAGGCTATAGCGCAAGACCGCCCCTGCCTGGCTCGCGCCATAGGTTGGCACACGGCCTTGCGAGACCAGCGCACTGCCCGATCCTTCACGCCACAGCGCCCAGCTATCGAGCGACCAGCGGCCAGTGTGGGGATAGTCGCGATTCCGCGCCAATGTTGCGGTCTCTCCGGGGCGGGCGACCTGCTCCAGTTGCGGTTCGAACTCGCTCGGCAAGTGCAGACGAGCCATCGCCGCCAACCACGGCGATTGGTGGCCCGCTTCAACCCTGTCGCTGCCCTGGGGCGGCGGTGCGGCAAGTTGGCTCCATTGCAGCGGCGGCGTTGCCCGCGGGCCGCGTATCGTGTCACCGGCCCTGGGCGATGCATCTTGCCCGACTAAACCTGCATCGGCTTGCTGCGGAAATTCCGCTGCAATGATGGTGGGCGGCGGCGGAATTTCACGGGCTGCCAGCTTCGGCGCGGCAAGCTCGCTCAACCCTCCAATGGTCGACCATGGTGTTTCCCACATGGCAATGCGGGCACCAGTCCAGACCGACAGAACCACCGCGAGCATGATCAGAGGCTGTCCGCGCCGCGTGCGCGCCGCATTCTTCCTACGCATGCTCATGCCAGGCCGCGCGCCCGTGCCCGTGCCATCGCCGGGTCTCCTGCGCGGCTGGGATGATCGAAATGCGGGGTCTTGTCCCATACCACGCCATGCCCCACCAGCGAGCGGACATAAGCCACCAGGGCCCTGCGGCCGGCCATGATCGCGATGATATTGGTGATCGGGATACGCAGCACGGCGCGCAGCCCTTCTTTAACCCCGAATTCGCGTGCGGAGAAACCGAAGCGAAAGATCACCCGCCACAAGAACGCAGCGAAATTGGCTGCCAGCAACAGTTTGAGCACTGGCGATAGCGCAACCGCTTCGCCATGGCCCAGTGCCGCAACCACCCAGCCGAGCGCCGAAAGCGCCAAAAGCAGATAACCGGCAAATAGCACCAGCGCGGTAAGCGGCCCGCGCCGATCGCGCATCCGCATCCAGTGTTCGGCAAGGCCCGCTTTGCCCGCGCCCGAATGCCAGCCCATCCGGTCCCACCCCTGAAAAGCGATGCCATGAATCCAGCGCGTCTTCTGGCGAACCACCAGGTCAAGCCGAGCGGGGAAATAGGCGCGCGTGGCAATCAGCCCGCCATCGAGATGCCGCATACGAATAAAGCGGCAGCGCCCGCCCAGTTCTGCAATCCGCAGGCCCAGCTCGTAATCTTCGGTCAGAGATTCGGCCTCGAACGGCCCTTCCCCGCCGCGCTCCCGCGCAAGCCGCTTCAGCGCGTCTCGCGCAACTGCACAGCCTACTCCCGCTGCCGGCAGAGCCGCGCCCAGCGCATCGCGCACCACCAGCGCCTTGCCATGCGCCTCGGCAAATTCCTCGCAATAATGGCTGCCGATCCAGCGGCTGCCTGCCTGCGGCAGCGCCAACACCGGCAATTGCACGAAATCCGCCTGCGAAACCGCCATGTCGAGCAGCTTGAGCGCGGCTGGATCAACCATATCCTCGGCATCGTGAAACACCACCATGCGCGCTCGCAGGCCAGTGCGCACTTCATCCTCCAGCAGCGCACGATAAAGCCGGTTCAGGCAATCGGCCTTGGTGGTTGGACCGGCGCGGTCATGAATAACCAACCGCAGCCGCGGATCGCCTGAAGCCGCCATCGTCACTGCCTCGATTGTAGCCGGATCGTTACGGTAGCATCCGACATAAAGCCGCAGTTCCGCCTGGGGCCAGGCGTTCAATGCATGCGCGATCGTGTCACCAATGACGCTGGCTTCCTGCCACGCCGGAATGAAGACCGCCGCCAATCCCTCAAGCTCGGCAGTTGCGAGCGGCGCACTGTCAATTTTGCCGCTGCGCGCGCGGCCCGTCAACCGCAGCCACAGCCAGCACAAATCCACGGCAACATCGTCAAGCGCGCCGATAAGAAAGAATATTCCAGCAAATAACAGCAGCTCATGCTGGAACAATACCAGCAGTTGCCACGTAGACAGTTCCAGTAATGGCAAGGCGACCCCCTCGCTTGAGTTAGCAGACTAACTCGAACATTCTCCCCTTGCAACGGCGAAGAAAATCCGTGAGAGCCCACCCTGTCATGAATTCCAGCTACAACCCGCTTCGTTCTTTTTTTGCCCCGGTGCGCGCGCTGTTCGTCAGCGATGCATCGGCTGGCGTGCTGCTAATTCTGGTCGCTGCGGCAGCCATGCTGGCGGCCAATTCGCCATTTTCGGAAGAGTATCGAGAGCTGTTCTACGGGGATCTTCGCTGGACCCCGATTGCCAAGCTCGATGATCTACACCTGTGGATCAATGATGGATTGATGGCGATTTTCTTCTTTGTCGTCGGGCTGGAAGTCAAGCGCGAGGTCATCGCCGGACAATTGGCCGATCCGATGAAACGCCGCCTGCCCGTGGTTGCCGCAGGAGCGGGGATGTTTGTCCCGGCTCTGGTCTACATGCTGGTATCGGGCGGCGGACAATACACCAGCGGCTGGGCAATCCCCGCTGCAACAGACATTGCCTTTGCGATGGGCGTGCTGGGCCTGCTGGGCAACCGTGTGCCGGCATCGCTGCGGCTGTTCCTGCTGACCGTAGCGATCGTGGATGACATAGGGGCGGTGCTCGTCATCGCCCTGTTCTACACACCCACAATCAAGGTGATGTGGCTGGTCGCGTCTGTAGTGGTGGTGGGCGTGATGGTTGGCCTTGGCAAAGCGCGCGTGAGCGTCCTGTGGCCCTATCTCCTGTTGGCTTTGGTGCTGTGGTATTGCGTGCTTAATACCGGTGTCCACGCCACTATCGCCGGGGTGGTTGCAGCGCTTACGATCCCGATGATGCGCAAAGACGGCAATTCGATGCTTGAGAAGCTGGAGCACAACCTCGCCCCGTGGAGCGCCTATCTGATCGTGCCGGTATTCGGCTTTGCCAATGCGGGTGTCGCACTGCAGGGGCTGGGCGTTGAGGCGCTGTTTGATCCGCTGCCCTATGCCATTGCTGCCGGGCTTGTCGTGGGCAAGCAGCTGGGTATCTTTGGGGCGGTGTGGCTGGCGGTCAAATCCGGCTTCGCGCAGAAGCCCGACCGGGCGAGTTGGGCGGAAATTTATGGCATCTCGATCTTGTGCGGTATCGGCTTCACTATGTCGCTTTTCATCGGCGGCCTCGCCTTCCCCGGCAACCAGTTGCTGATCGACGAGGCCAAGCTGGGCATCCTGTGCGGATCCGCCATTTCGGCGGTGCTCGGCTATATCGTGCTGCGGATGACCACCACCCATCCCGAAGAGGATTGCTCGGATCAGGGCAACCAGCCAGCCCGGGGATGACCCCCTGGGATCACCAAGGCGCGTAGGGACGCATCCAAGGCGCGGCGCCCCTGCAACTACCAGCTTCCGGTGTTTTCCATGCTCGCCCAGGGTTCCTGCGGCGGCAGGTGGCCTTCCTGCAACAGCTCGACCGATATTCCGTCGGGTGATTTGACGAAGGCCATGTGCCCGTCACGCGGGGGGCGATGGATCGTGTGCCCTGCATCCATCAGTCGCTGGCAGGTTTCATAGATATTATCGACACGGTACGCGAGGTGGCCGAAATTGCGGCCACCGCCATATTGTTCAGCTTTGCTGCCATCCTCGTTCGGCCAGTTATAGGTCAGCTCGACTTCGGCCACACCCTCCTGCCCCGGCGCGGCTAGGAAGATCAGCGTGAACCGCCCCGCCTCCACATCAAAGCGGCGCACCTCTTCCAGCCCGATCAGGTTGAAAAACGCCACCGTGGCATCGGGATCGGTCACCCGGATCATGCTGTGAAGATATTTGACCATGCTCGCCACCTTTCATTCAAAATCAGTTCATCGATGATAATGCACGGCTTGTCGTGCCAATCGATTTGGAAGGAAGATGCGATGAACGAGCCTGCCGTGCAACCCGCAAGCGACACAAAAGCTGGCGCATTCTTGGGCGATCCCGTCACACTGCGCTGGTTCGGCACCGCGCTGATCGGCTCGCTGGGGCTCATCGTCGGCGGCTATCTGCTGGGTGACGGGCTGCTCCGGGCCAAGGAAGCCGACCGATCGGTTACCGTGCGCGGGCTGGCCGAACGCGACGTTGTGGCAAACCTTGCCACCTGGACGATATCCTATTCCGCAACCTCCCCCAGTCTCACCCAGGCACAGGCCAAGATGCGCAGCGATACGCAAGCGATCAGGGACTTCTTCAGCGAGCTAGGCTTCCCGCAAGACGCCCTGCAGCCAACCGGGGCCAATGTCTCGAGCTACACTAATGAGGGCATCACTCAGTTTACCGTACGCCAGCGCATGGCGCTGCGCAGCGATGATATCGAGCGCGCGCAAAAGGCGGTGGCGCAGCAGTTCGATCTGGTCAACCGGGGCGTGTTCCTGGAGGAAGGGTCAAGCATGGCTTACAGCTTTACCAGGCTCAACGACATCAAGCCCGAGATGGTGGCCGAGGCAACCCGCGATGCGCGCGCATCTGCTGAACAATTCGCGCAGGATAGCGGCGCGGGCGTGGGCGAGATCAAGAACGCCACGCAGGGTTATTTCTCAATTGAGGCGCGCGACGGCGACAGCGGCGGCTGGGGCGTCAGCGACACACCGTATAAAAAGGTGCGCGTGGTCACCACTGTGAACTTCGCGCTCGATTGATTGCGCCCCCAGGAAAGAGAAAGGGCACAAGCGTAAATCGCCTGCGCCCTTCTCTGGCAATCAGCCGCGACAGCCAAGCCGCGCTGGAATTGACCGATTAGAAGCTCGCCGAAAGCGTTGCCACCACCGTGTCATCGGTAAAGCCGTCAATGCTTGGCCCTTCGACACCGATATACGATACGCCGATCGAGAAGGCGCCTACTTCCGCCGAAGCGCCAATTGACCAGTCAAACCCGGTATCATCAAGCGCGCCAGCCAGCAGCGGGGGCGCCAGCACGCCATCGGTGTAACCGAGATGCGCGGCCAGCGTCAGCGGAGTGCCGGGCAGGCCTGCCTCAAGGTCGGTATAGACATACAGATTGTCCTCATCGCCAAGCGATGACTGGTCCCACGCATAGGCGACGCCAACCGTGGCAGATGCCGGACCGATCGAGAAACCAAGCGAAGCATAAGGCTCCCAGTAGTTGACGTTAAAATCGTCGACCAGGGCATCACCATCGGTCGGGTACATGTAGTAAAGCAGGCCGATATCGAAAGAGACGCCTTCGGCCAGGTTACCACCCCAACCGGCGTAGAGATCGAGCTCCAGCTGGCCAAATGCGCTGCCGCCGTCGATCGACGACCCCCAGGTGCCAACATAAAACCCGCTCGAATGCGAAATATCGAAACCACCCTGGATCGCCGGATCACCGCCAGAAAGCGAGACACCGCGGAAGCGGTAATCGGTCACCAGGGCGACGTTAGCCGACAGTGTGATGTCGCTTTCCGCGCCGATCTTGCTGGCTGCTTCAACATCGATCTCGGCCAAGGCGCGATCAAGATCGATAGCGGACTCGGAGTCAACGATTTCGAAGGAAATATTGGAATTGGCCGCGACCGGATCATAAGATTCGATATCGATGGTTTCGGCCAGAGCCGGCGCTGCTGAAAGAGCAAGACCGGTAGCAAAGCTTGCAGCAGTAAGGCCGCGAATGGACGTGAGCATGACAACTTCCTTGTGTTGTGTTTTTGCTTCGTCCCACCTGCGTATCCGCCGGCTGCCTCTTCAAACGGGCAATCTCATCCGGAAACGCAATAATCGTGCATGTTTTTGCTGCATTGCACAAGACAAATTGCGCAAGTTCCCCCGAAGCTGGGCAAGTGTGGATTTTATGCACCAGTGCGGGCATGCTGTGCCTCTTCCCACCACTCGGTTGCCGATCACGCGCGCCTCGCCTAAGGCGCTGAAGCGCGACAAGATTGCAACTGGACCATGATTCTAGCCCCCTTCGACAAATTCTTCCGCCGCAGCCAGGAGCGTGCATCGAACCCGCGCGTGCCGGGTGGAGAACGATATTATGTGGTCGGCGATATCCATGGGCGGCTCGACCTGTTCGACAGGCTGATCACCGCAATCGAAGAAGATGATTCGGCCAATCCGCCTGCCACCACCCGCATCGTGCTGCTGGGTGATCTGATTGACCGCGGGCCTGACAGCGCCGGCGTAATCAAACGCGCGCGCAAGTGGCAAAAGGCCCGCGAAGTGCGCATCCTGGCTGGCAACCACGAAGAGATGTTTCTCGAATCCTTTGCCGATCCGGAAGTTCTGCGCCATTTCCTCAAGCACGGCGGGCGCGAGACGATCCTGAGCTATGGCCTGCCGCGCAAGGAATATCGCCAGTTGTCGCTCGAAGAATTGTTCGAGCGCCTGCAGGGCCTGGTTCCTGGCAAGGATCGCGATTTCGTGGCCGCATTCGAAAACATGATTGTGGCTGGCGACTATGCCTTCGTGCACGCCGGCATCGATCCGCACTTGCCGCTCGACGAGCAGCGCCGCAGCGACCTCTTGTGGATTCGCGAACGCTTCCTGCGCCACAAGGGGCCATTGCCCAAGGTGATAGTCCACGGACACACCATCTTCGACGAAGTCGAATACAAACGCCAACGTATCGGTATCGACACCGGTGCGTTTCGCAGCGGCATTCTGACCGCGCTGGTGCTCGAAGGCAGCCAGCGGCGCACCATCCAGGCGGTCGAAAAGGAAAGCTGCATAAAGATCAAGCACAAGGAACTCACTTCATGAAGATCGCAATGGTGGGATCGGGCTATGTCGGCCTGGTCTCAGGCGCATGTTTCGCCGATTTCGGCCATGACGTCGTTTGCATCGACAAGGATCAGGGCAAGATCGATCGCCTGCATCAGGGCGTGATGCCGATATACGAGCCGGGGCTCGATGCGCTGGTCGAAAGCAATGTGAAGGCAGGACGGCTCAGCTTCACCACCGATCTCGCCGAAGGGATCAAGGGCGCCAGCGCGATCTTCATCGCCGTGGGCACGCCGAGCCGCCGGGGCGATGGCCATGCCGACCTTTCCTTCGTTTATGCCGTCGCCGAGGAAGTGGGCGCCAGCCTTGCCAATGACGCAGTGGTGGTCACCAAGTCGACCGTGCCCGTGGGCACCGGCGACGAAGTGGAGCGCATCATCCGGGCCAGCGGGACGAGCCACAAGGTCGCGGTCGTCTCCAATCCCGAATTCCTGCGCGAAGGCGCGGCAATCGGCGATTTCAAGCGGCCCGACCGGATCGTGATCGGCGCGGAGGAAGATTTCGGGCGCGATGTGATGCGTGAAGTCTATCGCCCGTTGTTCCTCAACGAATCGCCGATCCTGTTCGTGAACCGGCGTTCGAGCGAACTGATCAAGTATGCGGCCAACGCGTTCCTCGCGACCAAGATCACCTTCATCAATGAAATGGCCGACCTGTGCGAAAAGGTCGGCGGCAATGTGCAGGATGTTGCCCGCGGAATCGGGATGGATGGGCGCATCGGCGCCAAGTTTCTCAATGCTGGCCCGGGTTATGGCGGTTCGTGCTTTCCCAAGGACACGCTCGCCCTGCTCAAGACCGCTGAAGACTATGACAGCCCGGTGCGCATCGTCGAGGCGGTGGTCAAGGCCAATGAAAGCCGCAAGCGGGCGATGGGCCGCAAGGTGATTGACGCGCTGGGCGGTGCCAATGCCGCGCGCGGCAAGAAGGTTGCCCTGCTTGGCCTCACCTTCAAGCCGAACACTGACGACATGCGCGATTCGCCCGCAATCGCGATCGCACAGACGCTGGCCGATGCCGGGGTCAGCGTTGCAGCCTACGATCCAGAGGGCATGGAACAGGCGCGCCCGCTAATGCCCGATGTCTCCATGTGCGACAGCCCCTATGCCGCGATCGAAGGCGCCGATGCGGTGGTGATCGTAACCGAGTGGGACGCCTTCCGGGCGCTTGACCTTGAACGGGTCAAATCGCTCGCCAAAACGCCGTTGCTCGTGGATCTGCGGAATATCTACAAACCTGAAGATATGCGCGCTGCAGGCTTTACATATGAAAGCATTGGCCGCGGCTAGCGAAAGCCCCTCCCTAGATTAGGAGTAACCTGTTCGAGTGCGCCCGCGAATCCCGTAAGCAGACTGGTTAGCGCATTCGGAGATAAATCATGATTGACCTGCTCGATTGGTTGGCGTCGCTATTCGTGTTCACCATCGGGCTGGCCGCGGCGGGTCTGGTGGTTCTGTTCATCATCGACCGGCTGCAGACACATGATGCGGTGCGCCGAAACTATCCGGTGATCGGTCGATTGCGCTATGTTTTTTCCGGGCTTGGCGAATTTTTTCGCCAGTATTTCTTTGCCATGGACCGCGAGGAAATGCCCTTCAACCGTGCCCAGCGCGACTGGGTTTATCGCGCCGCGAATGGCGAATCGAACACTGTAGCGTTCGGTTCGACCCGCAATCTCGAGCCGGTCGGAACGCCAATCTTCATCAATTGCCCATGGCCGACACTGGATGAAGATGCGGTCACCGCCCCTCCCATGATGATCGGTGCCAACTGCCGAAAGCCGTACGAGGCACCGTCCGTCTTCAATATCTCGGGCATGAGCTATGGCGCGCTGTCGAAGCCCGCCGTGCGCGCATTGTCAAAGGGCGCAAAGCTGGCGGGCTGCTGGATGAACACCGGCGAAGGGGGGCTCTCGCCATACCATCTCGAGGGCGGCTGCGACGTGGTGTTCCAGATCGGCACCGCCAGATATGGTGTGCGCGACGAGCATGGTGGACTCTCGGACGAGATGCTGCGCGATGTCGCAGCACACGAACAGGTGCGCATGATCGAGCTGAAGCTGTCGCAAGGCGCCAAGCCGGGCAAAGGTGGGATATTGCCTGCCAGCAAGGTGACCGAGGAGATCGCCGGGATTCGCGGGATTCGCCCATATGAAGATTCGATTTCTCCCAATCGCCATCCCGAAGTCGACAGCGTGGACGGTCTGCTCGACATGATCGGACATATTCGCGAGGTCACCGGAAAGCCGGTGGGCTTCAAGGCTGTCATCGGCGCCTATGGCTGGCTCGAGGAACTGTTCGAGGCGATCAATGCGCGCGGAATCGATAGCGCGCCTGATTTCATAACGGTTGACGGGGGCGATGGCGGAACAGGCGCCGCGCCAATGCCGCTGATCGACAATGTCGGGCTAACGCTGCGTGAAGCGCTGCCTATGCTGGTCGATCTGCGCAACGAGCACGGATTGCAGGAACGGATCCGGATCGTCGCCTCGGGCAAGCTGGTGACGCCCAGCGAAGTCGCCTGGGCGCTATGCGCGGGGGCCGACTTTATCGTTTCAGCGCGCGGCTTCATGTTTGCGCTCGGCTGCATTCAGGCGATGCGCTGCAACAGGAACACCTGCCCCACCGGCATCACCACGCACGATCCGCGCCTGCAACATGGACTCGATCCAGCCGACAAGGCCGTGCGGGTGGCGCATTTCGTCGAGGACATGCGCAAGGAAGTCGGCACTATTGCACATAGCTGCGGCGTGCCCGGCCCTCGCGGGCTGCGCCGTTACCATGTGCGCTTGGTCTGCGCTGATGGGCGCAGCCGCCCGCTGGACGAGCTTTATCCGCCGATCGCCGCGTGAACTTGAGCGGGCAACGCAGGCCGCATAACGCGGCCCCGCGCCACAGCCCGCCTCACTGCCCCAGTTCGACCGGATCCGGGGGCGCAGGGTGCTGCGCCGGGGGATTTTCTGCGAGCTGCTGCAACACCACCGCAATCGCCGCCTCGAGCTGGGTATCGCGCCCCTGCTCCAGCGCGATCTGGTCAAGCTCAACCCTGATATCCGGTGCAACGCCTTCGTTCTCGATGGAGAAACGTCCGTTCGGATCATAGAACCGGAAGAACGGCACGGTCAGGAAACCGCCGTCAATCAGGTCAGGATTGGCGCTGATCCCGATCAGCCCGCCCCAGGTGCGAGTACCGATCAGCGTGCCGATGCCCGATTGCCGGAAGGCATAGGGCATCCAGTCACCGCCCGAACCCGCGTCCTGATCGATCAGCATCACCTTAGGGCCCCAAATTCCGCCACCCGGCGTGGACCAGGTCAGCCCTTCGCGATCCTTCCAGCCTGACAGAAACTTGCGATTCAAAACGTCGATCACGTAATTCGCCGCCTGCCCGCCGCCATTTGCCCGCTCATCCAGGATCAGCGCCTGCTTGTCGGTCTGGGCGAAATACATCCGGTTGAAGAAGGTGTAACCGGCATCGGCGGTATTGGGCATGTAGACATAGGCCACCTTGCCGCCGGTTGCCTGTTCGACACGCTCGCGATTGCCATCGATCCAGGCCCACAACCGCAGCTGTCCCTCATCACGGATCGGTTCAACCACCGAAGTTCGCCCGGTGCCGCCAGGTGTCGCTGAAACGGTCAGCGCCACCTGCCCACCGGCAGAGCCGGACAAGGCAGCATAAATATTGTCATCCGGGCCAAGCTCGCGCCCATTGATCGCGAGGATATAGTCCCCTTCCTTCACATCGACACCCGGCGCGGCTAGCGGAGCCGCCTGGAACGGGTTCCAGCGCCCGCCGGCAAAGATCCGCTTGATCCGGTATCGCCCGTTCTCGATTGCAAGGTCTGCGCCGAGCAGGCCCGGCCGGGCAGAGGAATTGTCATAAACATCGCCGCCGCCCACACGGTTGTGCCCGACCTGCATTTCGGCAATCATCTCGACCAGCAGCTCGTTCAGATCCTCGCGCCGCCCGACATGCGCCAACAGCGGTTCGTAGCGGGCGCGCACTGCGTCCCAATCGAGCCCATGCATGTTCTCGGCATAGAAATATGCCTTTTCCATGCGCCACACGTCGCCGAAGATCTGCTTCCATTCAGCAGCGGGATCGACCAGCATCCGCAAGCCGGACAGATCGACCGGCTCCGGCTCGAGCTTTTCGCCAGCTTTGGCGGTGAGCAGAGTCTCGTCGTGCTTCTGGATCAGCAGATTCTCGCCCGCCGCATCGGTGGATACCGCGACCACGCCGCTCAGCAGATTATTCGTTTCCCGTTCTTCGAAATCGAAGCGCAACAGGGTGGAATCTTCCTGCCCGCTTTCCGGGCCAGCGGTGATGCCGGGTTGCACCGATTCAACCAGATAGAGCGCACCATCCTTACCCGTCGCGATGCCCGAATAGGCCGCTTCACGAACCGGCAGTGCAACAATGCGGTCAGCGATCCCGGCGGGGGCTACTGCGACAGCCTTGTCATCGCCCTTGTCGCCCTTGTCGCCCTTCTCGCCCTTCTCGCCCTTGTCGCCCTTGTCTTTCTTGTCCTTGCCGTTGCCCTCGTCCTTTTCGGGAGCTTCCTCATTGGCGAGCACCGGCCCCAGCGGGTTCTTGCCGTCTGCTTCCAGCACGGCGGCATAGATGCCCGCGCGATAGGGCCGCTCCTGCGTCGTCATGTCGAGACCCGCGAATTGCGATCCGGCATTGGTGGAGGCTGCGAAGAACAGCAATTTGCCGTCCTTCGAGAAGGTGGGCGAGGAAATATCGGCGAAATCGCCGGTCACCGGATATCTGCGCCGCTCGGCCAGATCATAAAGCTCCAGCGAAGCATTATTCGCCGCCCCGCGAGTGGTATAGGCCACCCAGCGGCCCTTGGGCGAGATCGCCGCATCGAAATCGCCGTTGCGGCGGTCGCTTGTGGCGATCTGCCATGAATTGCCGCTGGCCAAGTCAAGCGCGTGAAGCGTCAGCCTGTTGGAAGCATAAACGATGTGCTTGCCATCCCCGCCCCATTCGACCAGCTGATAGAAATCTCCGCCCAGCTCAATCCGGCGCGGCGCTTCGATGCCGCTCTGATCCTCGATCACCAGCGCCTGCCCGCTGCCATTGTCGGTGATATAGGCCAGCTTCTGCCCGTCATTCGACCAGATGCCGGTATAATCGCGCACCGCTGCGCTGTTCGAGATATTGCGGGTCGATCCCTTGTCGGTCGGCACAGTGAACAGCTCACCACGCGCAGTCACTGCGACACGTTTGGCCGAAGGTGAAAGAGCAACGCTGGTCACATTGCCGCTAACGTCTTTCCAGCCGGGCTGGCGCTGCGGCAAATCGGCGTTGAGCGTGATCTTGAGCTGCGTCACCGCACCGCTGGCCGGATCGAGCCGCTTGAGCTCGCCGCCCGCCTCATAGACGATTTCGCCGCCATGTGCGCCGAACTGGCGAATATCCCACACCGTTTCGTTCGAAACGCGCACCAGCGTGCCATCTGCCGGATCGAAGCGGAATATGTTGAACACCTTGCCGTCACGATCGGAAAGGAAATAGAGCTTTCCATCCATCCATTCCGGATCGAATTCGGTGGTTCGATCGCCGGGAATGGTGGTGGCTGTGCCGCCCGCGAAATCGATCAGCTGGATCGAAGGGCTGCTTCCGCCGCGATAGCCGCGCCAGCCAGAACTGCCGCCAGCCAGCCCGTTATAGGCCATCCAGCCGGGAACATTGGCAAAGATCCGCCCGGTTTCGTCATAACTGCCTGATGCAACGCGCGCTTCGGAAATCTTCTTCGGCAGGCCGCCATCAAGCGCGACGTGGTAAAGCTGGCCGGCGCGGCCCGCGCGGCGCTCGCGCGCAGAAACCATCGCCACCGCCTTGCCGCCGGGCGCCCAGTCCACCGCCAGGTCATTGCCCGGATGCCAAGTCAGCCGCTTGGGCGGGCCGCCATTCGCGCTGATCACGAACACATCGTCATTGCCATCGATATTGGCGGTGAAGGCGATCATGCTGCCGTCGGGCGAGAAGATCGGATCGCGCTCGTCCGCCGGATGCGATGTGAGCCGGCGCGGGTTGCTGCCGTCGCGATTGGCGATCCAGATATCGCCCGCATAGGCGAAGGCAAGGGCGTTGTCCGACACTGCCGGATCGCGCAACAACCGCGTCTCTGCATGGGCCTGGGTGGACATGATGCTGCCGGCCAGCAGTGCGGCGGCAAACCAGCGAATGGTCATAGTTATCTCCCTGTTTCTTAGCTGCACATTGCCCGTCCCGGCAAGGAAATGCCAGTGCCTGGCAACTTCGTTTGTCGAAAGATAACAACGTTCGCGGAAAGAAATGCCAGGGGGCCTGTAAGCCGGGTTCTGTCCTGCAGGCGGTATGCCCCTCGATTATCTCGGGAACACCAGCCCCGCAGGGGCAGCCATTCGTCTAGGCCATGGATCGCTCCATGGCTCAAGCAGCCAACCCGGGCCTCTCGGGGCGAAACGCCCCTGCTGCGTTACAGCGCGAGGCCCCTATTTGGCCTTGCTCCGGGTGGGGTTTGCCATGCGGGCGCTGTTGCCAGAACCCCGGTGCGCTCTTGCCGCACCCTTTCACCCTTGCCTGTGAGGTTTCCCTCCATCGGCGGTATACTCTCTGTGGCACTTTCCCTCGGCTTCGCGCCCGAAGACACTCGCCGGGCGGGCGTTACCCGCCACCCTTGTTTCGTGGAGCCCGGACTTTCCTCGGCCTTCTTCCCGCTCATCCTGAGCTTGTCGAAGGACGCGGCTGCCCGGCCCCCTGGCACGGCCTATCTAGTCGCTCCGCGGTCGCGATCCAAGAGCAATTGAAACAGAATCGCCCGCACCTGGCCGTCGATCTGGCCGTCGATCCTCCCAGGCCGCCAGCGGCGCTGAAAAGCCTCGACCGCCTTGTGCCCGTCGGTAATGTCATAACCGAACCGTTCGAGCGCGAGATAGAACGCCCCGTCATTGTCGAACGGATCGCCCAGTTCGAGCTTTTCCGGCTTGGGCAGGCATAGGCCGTATCCGGCCAACCGGTCCCACGGGAACAGCTCGCCCGGGTCGGTCTTGCGCGCGGGCGCGACATCCGAATGGCCAACAACATTGGCGCGCGGGATATCGTAATGTTTCACGATCCAGTGCAGCAGCGGAACCAGCGCCTCGATCTGGGCATCGGCAAATTCGCGATAGCCCAAGGCGTGGCCCGGATGGTCAAGCTCGATCCCGATGCTGGCCGAATTCACATCCTTGTGCCCGCGCCAATATGATGCGCCGGCATGCCAGGCGCGCTTCTCTTCCGGCACCAGGCGGGTCACCTGCCCTTCCTCGCTGATGAGATAGTGTGCGCTGACCTGGGCGGTGGGATCGCACAGCCTTTGCAGCGCGGTCTCGACCGGCTTCATCTCGGTATAATGCAACACCACCATGCTCACCGGCAGGCTGCGCTCGTTGAAATTGGGCGACAGCTGTTCGCGGTGGACCAGCTCGCTATCCATCTCAGCCAATCATCCCGTGCGGCTGCGGCAACACCGCCCCCATCACCAGCGCATCCTCGCTGCGCTTGTATTGCAGCCCGCCGCCAATCTCTTCGGCCAGGGTTGCGATCATATGAGCAGCGGCAGTGCGGCTGGAAAGCTCGCCCGGCGCCAAATCGCCTTGCAGCGCGCGCCCGATGGTTTCGTCAAAGGCGATGCGGTCACCGCTTGCGCGCACCACGATCTCGTAATTGCCGTCATGCAGTTCGGCCCCGATATCAAGCGTGCCGCCGCGGATCAGGGCGTCGAGCCCGATCTGCGCCAGGTTGAGCATCACCTTCACCGCGGGTTTGGGCAGGCTGGTATCGGAGATCGCCCAGTTGACCGTCACCCCGCGTGCTTCGCTCACCAACGTGTCAATCACGCTCTGCGCCTCTTCAACCGGCACCGCATCGCCGAATCCGCCCGCCGCACCAAATGCAAGGCGGAAGAACTTGAGCTTGCCGGTGCTGATCCGCGCGCTCTGTTCGAGCAATTCGATGCAGCGCGCCCGCATCTGCGGATCCTTTTCGTCGGCCAGCAGCTCAAGCCCGTTCGAAAGCGCACCGACGGGCGAAAGCATGTCATGGCACAGGCGCGAGCACATCAGCGCGGCGAGTTCTGTAGCGGATGTGGAATTCATGGAACGGCTTCAATTCCTGCAGGATGGAACACTTGGAACACAGTCCTAAGGATAAAAAACCCGGCTCGCCAGTCACGGATCGACCGATTGCCCCGAAAAGCTGCCAAAGATTGCGCTTGAACCCGCTGCATTGGGGCAAACTATGCCCGAACGACCTGGTAGGAAAGCGCGAGAAACCCATCGGACGCATCCTGCCAGAACATCACGCTGTCATGCCCGATGATCGCCCAGACCAATCCATCGCCCGCTGCCATTGCGCGGTCAGTGGCGGATGGCTCAGGCGGACCGGAGGGATGCGAATGGTAATATCCGATCACTTGCGGGCCGCCGCCGCGCGCGCTGCGGTGGGCATCGATCAGCGCCTGCGGGTCGATCTCGAAATGGGTCTCGGGCGAAGAGTGGACATTGGCAGTGGGTCTGGCTTCGCTTATCCGGCTGCCTGCGCCCAGCAGGATACCGCAGCATTCGCGCGGATGGGCGGCGCGGGCTTCATCGATGAGCAGCGAAATAATTGATTTTGCGACAATCAGCATCGTTCGGTCCCTTTAACCGTTCGCCCTGAGCTTGTCGAAACCATGGTCTTACCTTGCCTTTTTCGTCATTCCCGCGAAAGCGGGAATCCATGGATCGCGCGCAATTTATCTGGACCCCCGCCTTTGCGGGGATGACGAACGAACGGGGCTGAGCGAGCATAGTGGACGGACACGCCATCATCACCGGCACTATCACGACCTCCGATCGCCTCGACAAGGCGCTGGCCGAGGCAACCGAGCTTTCGCGCGCGCGCATCCAGGCGCTGATTGCCGCAGGCCAGGTCGAAGTGGAGGGCCAGCCCGCCACCAGCGCCAAGATCAAGGTGGCCGCTGGCGCACGGTTCGCGATCCATGTCCCGCCCGCTGTGGCAGCAGAGGCACAGCCGCAGGATATCCCGCTCAATATCGTTTACGAGGATGAGCACCTGATCGTGATCGACAAGCCTGCGGGCATGGTGGTCCATCCGGCAGCAGGTAACCCGGACCGCACGCTGGTCAATGCCTTGCTCCATCACTGTCAGGGGCAGCTCTCGGGTATCGGCGGGGTGGCGCGCGCCGGCATCGTCCACCGCATCGACAAGGACACATCGGGCCTGCTGGTCGTGGCCAAAAACGACAAGGCGCATGAAGGGCTGGCGCGCCAGTTCAAGGACCATTCGATCGAGCGGCGCTATCTGGCGGTCTGCGCGGGCCATCCCAGCCCGCCCGAAGGCACGATTGCCACCCGAATCGGCAGATCGGATGCAAACCGCAAGAAAATGACCGTGCTCGACAAGAATTCCTCGCGCGGCAAACACGCGGTGACGCACTATAAAACCATCAGAAAGCTGCATTCCGCCGCGCTGATCGAATGCCGGCTTGAAACCGGGCGAACCCACCAGGTGCGCGTTCACTGCGCGTCAATCGGTCATGCGCTATTAGGAGACCCGTTATATGGACGCACTCCAAACGATTTACGGCCTGTTCTCAAGGAATTGGGCTTTGAACGGCAGGCACTGCATGCGGCAGTGCTGGGATTCGAGCATCCGGTGAGCGGCGAATGGCTCGAATTCCGGTCGGAATTGCCCGCCGATATGCAGGAACTAATCGGCCGAACCGCTCGTTGAAATCGATGAAACGCACTGCAAATCGCTGCAAAAGCGTTTATATGTAACTGAGTAGCCCGCACCAGCGGATGCCCATCAGGGGTCCGGTAACGACGGGTTGACGCAAGAAAGGTTAGGGAAGAAGTGAGCAACAAGACTACCCCGTCGGTCCCGGCGCTCAGCGGTGAGCAAAGCCTCAACCGCTATCTCGCCGAGATCAAGAAGTTTCCCGTGCTTACGGCCGAGCAGGAATACATGCTGGCCAAGCGCTATGCCGAACATGACGATCCCGAGGCGGCTGCCCAGCTGGTGACCAGCCATTTGCGGCTCGTTGCCAAGATCGCGATGGGCTATCGCGGCTATGGCCTGCCGGTCAGCGATCTCATTTCCGAAGGCAATGTAGGGCTGATGCAGGGCGTGAAGAAATTCGAGCCCGATCGCGGCTTCCGCCTGGCCACTTATGCCATGTGGTGGATCAAGGCGAGTATCCAGGAATTCATCCTGCGCAGCTGGTCGCTTGTCAAAATGGGCACCACCGCCGCTCAGAAGAAGCTGTTTTTCAACCTGCGCCGGATGAAGAAACAGCTCGAAGCTTACGAGGATACCGATCTTTCTCCGGAAGACGTGACCAAGATCGCCACCGATCTGGGCGTGCCTGAGCAGGAAGTGATCAATATGAACCGCCGGATGATGATGGGCGGTGATGGTTCGCTCAACGTGCCGATGCGCGGCGGCGAGGAAGGCTCGGGCGAATGGCAGGACTGGCTTACCGATGACCGTCCGCTGCAGGACGAGACGGTGGCCGATGCCGAAGAGGCGCAGATGCGCCATGAAATGCTGGCCGACGCGATGGATGCGCTCAACGAGCGTGAGAAGCATATCCTGACCGAACGCCGCCTGACCGAAAACCCGCAGACGCTCGAAGAACTGTCGCAGGTTTACGATGTCAGCCGCGAACGCATCCGCCAGATCGAAGTGCGCGCGTTCGAGAAGCTGCAAAAGGCGATGCAGCGCATCGCGGGCGAAAGGCTGCTGCCGGGAGTTGCGTGATCGAGCGATCCTCCCCGTGAGCTTGCTCATGGGGAGGTGGCAGCAACGCAGTTGCTGACGGAGGGGCTGTGGCTCGACAGACGACAAAGCGAAAAGTCCGCCAAGCCAAGGCGTTGCGGCGCAACATGACTTTGCCTGAAGTCCTGATGTGGCGCGAGCTAAGGCAGTCTGACCTGAAATTTCGCAGACAACATCCCATTGGCCCATATGTAGTGGACTTCTATTGCGCGGCCGCGAAGCTTGCTATCGAAGTAGACGGTATTGTTCATGATATGGGCGCGATGCCCTGCAAGGACGCAGCGCGTGATGAAGCAATCCAAAGCCGCGGAATAAAAACTGTTCGTATCTCGGCGAACGAAATACTTTCATCCCCGACATCTAGCGCTGAAGCTATTCTGGCAGTTTGCAGGGAAAGGCTGAATTAGCCCCTCCACCACTCGTTTCACGAGCGGTCCCCCTCCCCATTGCCCTGCAACGGGGAGGATCTGATCTGCACTACTCCGCCCCGGCCAGATCCAGCACTGCCGCGATCATCGCACGGGTGCCGATGGTAACCGATTCCTTCGGCGCGATCTTGAACAGCGGCGAGTGATGGCTGGGCACCGGCGGGCCGCCATTGGCCGCCGCATCAAACGCGGATTGCGGGGTTCCGCCAACCGCGAAGTAATAACCCGGCACGCCCAGCTCCTGTGTCACGAAGAAGGCAAAATCTTCAGCGCCCATGTTCTGCTGCGCAAAGGGCGGCACCGCCGCCTCGCCGAAGGTTTCCTTCATCACCGCGTTGAGCCGCCGTGCCAGCGCCGGATCATTATAGGTCACCGGCGTGCCTTCAGTCACCTTGACTTGCGGCAGCATATCCTCGGGCAGGCCGTGCGCACGCCCGACATTGACCGCGATGCGCTCGATCGCCGCCAGCGTTTTGGCGCGCACCTTCTCGTCATTGGCGCGCACCGTCAGCTGCAGGTCAGCCCGGTCGGAGATGATGTTGTGCTTGGTGCCCGCATGGAACGCCCCCACGGTGATCACCACCGGATCGAGCGGCATGGTTTCGCGGCTCACGATCGATTGCAGCGCATTCACGATCTGCGCGCCGATATAGACCGGATCACGCCCCGAATGCGGGCTGGCGCCATGTGCGCCGATCCCCGGCACCATGATGTCGACCGAATCCGCACTCGAATACTGGATGCCTTCGGATGCCGTGACCATTCCGGTGGGCAGCACGGAGGCGACATGGAAGGCAAGCGCATAATCCGGCTTGCCGAACCGCTGATAGAGCCCGTCCGCGATCATCGCACGCGCCCCGCCAACGCGCTCTTCGGCCGGCTGGACCACGAACATCAGCGTGCCGCTCCACTGGTCCTTCATCGCCATCAGGCGGCGCGCGGTTCCCACCATCGAGGTGATGTGCACATCGTGCCCGCAGGCGTGCATGACCGGATATTCCTGCCCGTCCTGGCCCACCTGGGTTGCGGTCGAGGCATATTCGAGGCCCGATTTCTCCACCACCGGCAGCCCGTCCATATCGGCGCGCAGCAGGATCCGCGGCCCCTCGCCGTTCCTGAGCATGCCGACAACGCCGGTGCCGCCCACGCCCTCGGTCACTTCCAGCCCCGCCGCGCGCAGCTCCGCCGCCATGCGCGCAGAGGTGTTCGTCTCAAGGAAGGAGAGCTCCGGGTTCATGTGAAAATGCACGAACAGCTCGTCAAGATAGGCCTCGTAATCAGCGTCGACCGCAGCCGCGACCTCGTCTGTATTCGCCAGGGCCGGGCTTGCCGCCAGCATTGCACCCACACTTGCGGCCAGCATCAATTTGCGCATCGAAATCATCGAATCCCTCCTGTGATCCCCACTTGCCCAATCCAAGCAGCTTCGCACTGGCCGTGCAAGCGCGCATCACCGATTGCGCAAGTCGTGCAGGCGCATTAATCGGCAGGGCTCTATGCGTTTCGCTTTCTTCCCCGCTGTCCGCGATGGCTTCGCCAACCTTCGGCGCGCGCCCGGCCGCACGCTCGCGCGCTGGCTGGCCAAGACTATCGTGTGGTTCATCGGGATCAGCCTGGCGCTGGTGCTGCTTTACAAATGGGTGCCGGTGCCGATCACCGCGACCATGCTGCTCGACGACAAGGTGTGGGAAAACGGGCTGAGCAAGGATTGGGAGTCGCTTTCAAACATCGACCGCAATCTGGTGAGCGCGGTGATCGCTGGCGAGGACGGAAAATTCTGCAGCCATAACGGTTTCGATGCCGAAGCAATTGCCACGGCCGCTGCCCGCAATTTGCAGGGCGGGCGTATCCGCGGCGGCTCCACCATCACCCAACAAACCGCCAAGAACGTGTTCCTGTGGCAAGGTGGCGGCTATTTCCGCAAGGGACTTGAGGCCTGGTTTGCCTTCCTGATCGAGCAGGTGTGGGGCAAGCGGCGGATCATGGAGGTCTATCTCAACGTCGCCGAAACGGGCATTGGCACTTACGGTGCCGAAGCCGGGGCGCAGCGCTATTTCGGGCATTCCGCTGCCCGCCTGACCCGCGACGAGGCCGCGCGCATGGCGGCCGTCCTGCCCCAGCCGAAGAAGCGCGCGGTGATCGCCCCTTCGGGCTTTACCCGCCGTTACGGCAATACGATCGCTGCCCGTATGGGTGCAGTGCGGCGTGACGGGCTCGACGCCTGCGTCTATGAGTGACCGCGATGGGGCCGGGACACCAGCATGATCACGCCAACGCGCATGGCCACGGCCATGCTCCGCCCGATTTCGGGCGGGCATTTGCGGTGGGCGTGGTGCTCAACACGGCATTTGTCATCATCGAAGCGACCTATGGCATCCTGTCAGGATCGATGGCGCTGGTGGCCGATGCGGGCCACAACCTGTCTGACGTTCTGGCGCTGATGCTGGCCTGGGGCGCGAGCGTGGCCGCGAAAAAGCCAGCTTCCCCGCGCTATACCTATGGCTTCAAGAGCTCGACCATCATGGCCGCGCTCGCCAATGCCATGCTGCTGGCTCTGGCAATCGGCGCGATCCTGTTCGAAACGATCAACCGGCTGGTCGACCCGGCCCCGGTGGAAGGCATGACCTTGGTGGTGGTGGCCGGGATCGGAATCGCGATCAACACTGCCACCGCGCTGATGTTCATGCGCGGCCGTAAGAGCGACCTCAACATTCGCGGTGCCTTCCTGCATATGGCCGCTGACGCGCTGGTATCGCTGGGCGTAGTGCTGGCGGGCCTGGCGATCCTCTTTACCGGTGAAATGTGGATCGACCCCGTCACCAGCCTGGTGATCGTGGCGGTAATTGGCTGGGGCACCTGGGGCCTGGCGAGAGACAGCATCAAGCTGGGCCTGCATGCTGTGCCTGAGAATATCGACGAGACCGCAGTGCGCCTGCACCTCGCCAGTCAGGACGGCGTCGAAACGATCCACGATCTCCACATCTGGCCAATGAGCACAACGGAGACCGCGCTGACCGTGCATCTGGTGATGCCCGGCGGCCATCCGGGCGATGACTTTCTCAACGATGTCGCACACGGTCTTGCGTGCAATTTCGGCATCGGTCACGTGACCGTGCAGATCGAGAATTCACGCGAATGCGCCATGCCCGGCTGCTGTTGAAAGCGCGATTGGAAGCGATTCAGAGATAGCCCAGCCATTGCGCCAGCGGCAACAGGGCATAAGCCGCAAACAGGCTGATCAGCCAGATTGCAAAGGCAATTGTTAAAAGCCGCCGGTTCCAGCGATCGGCAGTGTTGCAGGCATGCGCCAGTTCGGGATCGGCGGGGCAGGTGCGCCCCGGCCTGAATAGTGCCCAGGCCGCCGCCAGCATGATCAGCGCAGTGATCGCAAAGGTCCATTCCTTGTGCAGGCCAAGGAAGGTGAGGAATGGAAAATTGCCATAGAGCGACGCCACCGCCCCGCCCAGGCCCAGGAAAACCAGAACGATGGGGATGACGCAGCATATCAGCGTGGTGGTGCTGGTCAGCAATACCAGCCAGCCCCATCTGCGCGGCGTGGGCATCGCATCAGGCGCGGGCATCACTGCAGCCCTTTTCGGCCTGGATCGGCGGGCACGGCACGTCGCCAAAAGAGCAGAACACGCAGCAATCACCCGCCAGTGGCTTGAGCCGGGCGTGGCAGCCCTCGCATTCATAGAAGAAGCGGCAGGCATCGGTCGGCATGGTCTCGCCGCGGGTATGGCCGCATTGCGGGCAGGTGATGGTCGAATGCAGCACGGTCACGCCGGGCAGGATCCGCGCTTCGCCTTGCCGCGATAGGTAAAGCCCTTGCCCTTGAACAGTTTGGCAAGAGTGGCATCGGAAATGTCCGCCTTGCTCTCATCGGCGCATAGCGTGATTGTGCCCTCGTCAAGATTGGCAGACACCGCGCTTACACCCTTGTTTTTTTTCAGCGCTTTTTCCGATGTTGCGACGCAAAACGGGCAGGTGATGCCATCGATCCGCAGGACATATTGCGCTTCCTGCGCCAATGCGGGGGCAGCGGGCAGCGCCAGGGCAAGCACTACAATCGGCAGAGCGAATTTCGGTCTCATGTCGGCGATCTCCTTCAGATATTGGCTCGCACACCAAACCGCAGCACGAAGTCCTGACTGAAGTTCGATTGATCGAGGCTTTGGGTTACGGGAATTTGCAAGGCCGCCTCGGCCATCCAGCGGCGCTGCGAATATTGCAGCACAGGGGATATAAAGAGCCGCTCGCCAGCGGTCCCGGGTATCGGAGCGCCCGCCACGCGGCTGCGGCGCTGATCAAGATAGTTTAGCTCCACCCCACCAAACAGGAACCCGCGCGTTCCGGCATTGATCGCGGCCGGCAGCAGCCTTCTCTGCACTGAAAGATCGGCGCGAAATACATCACCCTGCGCCTGCAATCCGGCTTCGCGGTTTTCCTGCCAGGCCAGTTGCGCGTCGAGGTTCCAGTCGATCGAAGCAATCGATCCGACCACCCCGCCCACCAGATCGAGCGAACCTGAGCCCGGCTGCAAACCGGGCGGCAATTGCCCGAATTCGTCAGCGGCCGAATCCTTGCCCGTCGGCAGTTCCACTCCCACAAACGGAGCCAGGCGCAAGGTCTGGCCATTTCGGTCACGTTGAATCAGGGTATAGCGGGCAAAGGCGCGCACATCGCCAAAACCCGCGACTGACCTTTTGTCTGCGAAAGCAGCGTGCAACTCCCGATCGGCCCACGGCACTGCCACAAACAGCGCCAGATCGGGGGTTAAACCATATCCCCCCACGGTTTCGATGGTGCGCTCTTCCAACCGGTCGCTGCCCCGATCGGCCTCTGCCACGATAATCTGCTGGCGCACCACGACATGGCCCTCGCTCACCGGAAGGGCAGTATTGAACGTGGCCGGCGCCGCATCGGCCTGCGTGGGCACCAGCACCATGAGCAATGTCACCGCCACGCAAGATCGGGCACGGTGCAATCCGGTTTGTGCTGGCAATCCGATTCTCCTGTCTTGCAGCGCCTGCAGGGCATATACATGCTGTAGTAGCTACAGGATCAAGCGATAAATCGAGGCAGTCTTATGACGGAAATTCAACATACTATCGGATCAGTTTCGCGTGAGAGCGGCGTGCATATCGAAACGATCCGCTATTATGAACGGATTGGATTGATACCCCGGCAACAGCGCAGCAACAGTGGCAGGCGCATCTATGACCCCCAGGACAGGCAGCGATTGAGCTTTATCCGTCGCTGCCGCGAACTGGGTTTCTCGCTCGACGACATACGCTCGCTGCTCGATCTTGCAGGCTCGAATGATCGCACCTGTCAGGAGGTCAAGGATTTGACCGAGGCACATCTAGCATCGGTGCGCTCGCGCCTGTCCGACCTCAAACGGATGGAAGCCTCGCTCAAGGCGCTGTCGCAAAGCTGCGAAGGTGGCGGATCGCCGGATTGCCCGATATTGGCGCGGCTATTCGTTTGAAGCCGGGGCAACAGGTGCCTTGGGGTCAGGCACCCAAGTCGGTGACCTAGGCCGCCGCTTCCTTTCCGCCTTTCTTGGCATCGCCGTTGACAACGTGGATCGGATCCTTGCGGCCCTCGACCACGTCCTTGTCGATCACAATCTCGCTGACGTTCTCCATGTCGGGCAAGTCAAACATGGTGTCGAGCAATATGCCCTCCACGATCGAGCGCAGGCCGCGCGCACCGGTCTTGCGCAGGATGGCTTTCTCGGCAATTGCCTGCAGCGCTTCGGCGGTGAAAGTCAGCTCGACATCCTCAAGCTCGAACAGCTTGTGATACTGCTTGACCAGCGCGTTCTTCGGCTCTTGCAGGATGGTGACCAGCGCATCGACATCAAGATCATGCAGCGTGGCGATAACCGGCAGACGGCCGACGAATTCGGGAATCAGGCCGAACTTGAGCAGATCTTCCGGCTCGCTCTTTTCCAGCAGCTCGCCCACGCGGCGCTTGTCAGGATCGGCGACGTGCGCGCCGAACCCGATAGAGCGCTTCTGCAAGCGGTCGGCGATGATCTTGTCGAGCCCGGCAAACGCCCCGCCGCAGATAAACAGGATATTGGTGGTGTCGACCTGCAGGAATTCTTGCTGCGGATGCTTGCGCCCGCCCTGCGGCGGCACAGAGGCGGTGGTGCCTTCCATCAGCTTGAGCAGCGCCTGCTGCACGCCCTCGCCCGAAACGTCGCGCGTGATCGAAGGGTTTTCGGCCTTGCGGGTGATCTTGTCGATCTCGTCGATATAGACGATCCCTTGCTGCGCCTTTTCGACGTTGTAATCCGATGCCTGGAGCAGCTTGAGAATGATGTTCTCCACGTCCTCGCCAACATAGCCAGCTTCGGTCAGCGTGGTGGCATCGGCCATGGTGAAAGGCACATCGAAGGTGCGCGCCAGCGTCTGTGCCAGCAGCGTCTTGCCCGATCCGGTCGGGCCGACCAGCAGGATGTTCGATTTGGCCAGCTCTACATCATTGCCCTTGCCGCTGTGCTTGAGCCGTTTGTAGTGATTGTGCACCGCCACCGAAAGCACGCGCTTGGCGCGGTCCTGCCCGATAACATAATCGTTGAGCGTGCCGAAAATCTCTGAAGGGGTGGGAACATCGCCTTCCTTGCGGCCAGCGACACCTGCCTTGGTTTCCTCGCGGATGATGTCATTGCACAGCTCGACGCATTCATCGCAGATGAACACGGTGGGGCCCGCAATCAGCTTGCGCACTTCATGCTGCGACTTGCCGCAGAAGCTGCAATACAGGGTACTCTTACTATCAGTTCCGCTCAATTTGGTCATTTCCTAAGCTTCCTGAACCCCGAAACCGAGGGGATTCGGCGACTCTATAGCCGCATAATCGTGAATCAACCTATAGCGCGCACATTTCACCGGGTGGCCTGACAAATCCGCGCAAATAAGTGGCTTTCTGGCCCTTGATGTCCCGTGAAGGGGCAAAAAATACCGGATATCCTTACTCGGGCGCGCCGCCCGAACCCTCTGCATCGCTATCGGAATCGCCTTCCGGGCGGGTTTCGAACACTTTATCGACGATCCCGAATTTCAGCGCTTCGTCTGCTTCAAGGAAGGTGTCGCGATCCATCGCCTTCTCGATATCTTCGAGGCTCCGGCCAGTGTAATTGACGTAAAGATCGTTCATGCGCGCCTTGATGCGCAGGATTTCCTTGGCCTGGATCTCGATATCGGACGCCATGCCGCGCGCACCGCCCGATGGCTGGTGCACCATGATCCGCGCATTGGGCAGCGCGATTCGCATGCCCGGCTCGCCCGCTGCAAGCAGGAAGCTGCCCATGCTGGCGGCCTGGCCGATGCACACGGTCGACACGCGCGGCTTGATGTATTGCATGGTGTCATGGATTGCCATGCCGGCCGTCACCACTCCGCCGGGCGAGTTGATATACATGCTGATCGGCTTGGATGGATTCTCGCTTTCGAGAAACAGCAACTGCGCCACTATCAGCGATGCCATATTGTCTTCGACCTGACCGGTGACAAACACGATGCGCTCGCGCAGCAACCGGCTGAAGATGTCGAAGCTGCGTTCGCCGCGGCTGGTCTGCTCGACAACCACCGGCACCAGCGCCCCGGTTACCGGGTCACGGGTGAATTGGTCTTGGCTGGCGTAACCGCCGGTGCCGAACAGATCGATCATGGAACATTCCTTGTGCATTTGGTTGAGCGCCTATTTCGGATGCGCAGCGCATATGTTCAAGGGCATTAACCCTTGCTCGCCAAAATGCATGTGGAACTTGCAAGTTTGGCCGCGCGTGGCAGTGTAGGCGGTATGAAGAAATACGCACAATTTGCGGCTGCCGCTGCCATCGCATTCGCCGCGCCTGCCCACTCCAGCAACGACCCGCAGACAGTCGAACTCGAATTCACCGGGGAATTTGACGGCGCCGCGGGTGCGGAACTCTATCTCAAGCGGATCGAGGCTGTGGATGACACGGGCCCGGCCATCAATGCGGTCATTGCCATGAATCCCGATGCGATGGGCGAAGCATTCAAGGCCAAGCAGGCGGGGCTGCCGCTCGCCGGGCGAACGGTGCTGGTCAAGGACAATATCGAAACGCGCGAATGGCCCACCACCGCCGGTTCGCTGGCGCTCAGGGACAATGCAACCGGCCGCGACGCGCCACTGATCGCCCGCCTGCGCACAGCGGGTGGCGTGATACTGGGCAAGACCAACCTTTCCGAATGGGCCAATATCCGCAGCAACAATTCGACCAGCGGGTGGAGCGCGATTGGCGGCCTCACCCGCAATCCGCATGCGACAGACCGAAATACCTGCGGCTCCTCTTCAGGAAGCGGGGCCGCGGTGGCGGCGGGCTTTGCCTGGACGGCGATCGGCACCGAAACCAATGGCTCGATTACCTGCCCGGCCAGCGTCAACGGCATCGTCGGATTCAAGCCCACGGTTGGCATGGTCAGCCGCACTCATGTGGTGCCGATCAGCGCGACTCAGGACACTGCCGGGCCGATGGCGCGCAGCGTCGAGGCTGCGGCGCAACTGCTCGGCGCGATGGCAGGCAGCGATCCGGCCGATCCGGCAACGGCCGAAGCGGATCGACATGCCACCGATTTTACCGCCGGGCTGGCTGACTATTCGCTTGAAGGCGTGCGGATAGGTGTGATGACCAGCCAGGTCGGTTCGCATCCGGGCGTCACGGCACTGTTCGAGCAGGCGAAAGCGGATCTGGAACGTGCTGGCGCAGAGCTGGTCCCGATCGAGTATGATTGGCCCGAGGGATTCTGGGAGCGCTCGCTCACGGTGCTGCTTTACGAATTGCAGCGCGATATGAACGCCTATCTCGGCACTCTTACCGATCCGGCTATGCCAGACACACTCGCCGATCTGGTCACCTTCAACAGGGCCAATGCCGAAGCGGAAATGCGCTGGTTCGGGCAGGACCTGTTTGAACAAGCGCTCGAAACGACGGATGAAGTAGCCTATCGGGAAGCGCTTGAGGCAATCCTCAAGGCAACCCGCGAAAACG
Organism: Altererythrobacter chaiwopuensis; assembly: GCF_054957755.1. Lineage (NCBI taxonomy): Bacteria > Pseudomonadati > Pseudomonadota > Alphaproteobacteria > Sphingomonadales > Erythrobacteraceae > Altererythrobacter > Altererythrobacter chaiwopuensis. The sequence continues at coordinate 1,109,550 of NZ_JBTXJG010000001.1, read as the reverse complement.
GGATCGACCGCCTGATGGCCGAGCACGATGTGCAGTTCCTGATCGCGCCGACCACCGGCCCGGCGTGGTCGACCGATCTCGTCAATGGCGACAATTACGGTGGCGGTATCGGTGCGGGATCGCTTCCTGCGATCGCGGGCTATCCGCATCTGACCGTGCCGATGGGGGCGGTTGAGCGCCTGCCTGTGGGGCTCAGCATCTTTGCCGGCAAGTGGCAGGATCATGCCGTGCTGAAAGCCGGTGCGGCATATGAAAGGGCGCGAACAGCACCGCTGCCCGCGCCCTCATTCAGACCTTGGCAACCGGCAGAGTGATCCCCCGCCAGCCGCGCAGCTGATTACTTCTTGGCGGCCTTTTTGGCAGGAGCCTTCTTGGGCGCCGCTTTCTTGGGTGCAGCCTTTTCAGCGGCAGGCTTCTTAGCCGGGGCCGTCTTGGCAGCGGGCGTCTTGTCAGCCGCCTTCTTGTCAGCTGCCGCCTTGGCCGGAGCCTTCTTGGCGGCAGGCTTTGCTTCCGCAGCCTTTTTGGCTGGCGCTTTCTTTTCAGCTGGCGCCTTGTCGTCGGCTTTCTTGGCCGGGGCCTTCTTCTTGGCTGCAACCTTCTTCTTCGCAGCTGGCTTCGGTTCGGCAGTTTCCTCGGCTTCGATGGCCGCTTCCAGTTCTTCCTGCGTCACTTCACGCTCGGTGATCTCGGCCTTGTCGAACAGGAAATCGACCACCTTGTCTTCATAGAGCGGCGCGCGCAATTGAGCAGCAGCCATCGGCTCCTGCTGGACATATTGCACGAAACGATCGCGATCTTCGGGGCGGTACTGCTGCGCCGCCTGCTGGATCAGCATGCTCATTTCCTGCGCCGTCACTTCGACGCCATTGGCCTGGCCGATTTCACTCAGCAACAGGCCCAAACGCACGCGGCGTTCGGCAATCGAGCGATATTCATCGCGTTCGTTCTGGATTTCCTTGAGCGCATCCTGCGGATTTTCCTCGCGCGAGGCTTCCTGCTGCAGCTGCGCCCAAATCTGTTCGAATTCGGCGTTGACCATGCCCTGAGGCACTTCGAAGTCATGGCCTGCGGCCAGCGCGTCAAGCAGCTGACGTTTCATTTGCGTACGGGTGAGCCCGGCGGTTTGCTGTTCCAGCTGGCCGCGGACCAGTTCCTTGAGCTTGTCGAGGCTGTCGAGGCCCAGTGAAGTGGCGAAATCTTGATCCACCTTGGTTTCGGTTTCGACCTTCACCTGTTTCACAGTAATATCGAATTCGGCTTCCTGGCCCTTGAGGTTTTCCGCCGGGTAATCGTCAGGGAAGGTGACCTTGATGGTTCTGGTATCGCCCGTTTTCACACCCACCAGTTGATCTTCGAAGCCGGGAATGAACTGGCCCGAACCGATCACCAGTGCTGCGTCCTCAGCCTTGCCGCCTTCGAATTCCTCGCCGTTCAGCTTGCCGACGAAATCGATGATAAGCTGGTCGCCTTCAGCCGCTTTCTTGTTCTTGGCGGCATCCTTGTAGCTCTTGTTCTGCCCGGCAATGCCCTGCAGCGCTTCGTCCACCGCTTCATCGGCCACTGGCACGATCAGGCGCTCAAGCTTCAGGCCATCGAGCGAAGGTGCCTCGACAGTGGGCAGCACTTCAAGCTCGACCAGGATTTCCGCATCCTTGCCTTCTTCGTAACCTTCGCCAAGCTCGATTCTGGGCTGCATGGCAGGCCGCAGCGCCTTGTCTTTCATCAGCTTGTCAACCGATTCGCGGATCACATCGTTCACAGTCTGCGCGTGCAGCTGTTCCCCATGCATCTTCCTGACGAGATTCGCCGGGACCTTGCCTGGGCGAAAGCCCGGCATTTTCACTTGCGGCGCGATCTTCTTGATCTCGGCATCGATCTTGGCGGCGATATCGCCCGCCACGATGGTGAGCTGGTAGGCGCGCTTGAGCCCGTTGTTGGTGGTTTCCTTGATCTTCATGGGATTTAAACTGAAGCCTTTTCAACAATTTCGCTATAACATAGCTACGTCCGGGCGAACTGGTGCGGGCGAAGGGACTCGAACCCCCACATCTTGCGATACTGGTACCTAAAACCAGCGCGTCTACCAATTCCGCCACGCCCGCTAGCCCGAACGAAGCCGCGCGCGCAGAAACAGCCCGCAACGCGTGTAGGGGAGCGCCATTAGTCGTGCAGGCGCGAAAGGGCAAGCGGAAGCCGCTTGTTTGGTCGTCTCGACGCGACTAAGGGCCGCGCATGACTGAGAAACCCGCACAAGACACCCCGCCCAACCGCCTGTCGGTCAACCCGCGCAGCGAATATTTTGATGCCGACAAGCTGCAGCGCGGCATCGGCATTTGCTTCAAGGACCGGGTGCGGACCGACATCGAGGAATATTGCATTTCCGAGGGCTGGGTGCGCGTTCAGGCCGGCAAGACGATGGACCGCAAGGGCAACCCGCTGACGATCAGGCTCAATGGTCCGGTCGAAGCCTGGTACGAAGACCTGGGCGAGAGCCCGCCGGTCGCAAAAAAGGGCTGATCTTGCACTTGGCTTGCCAAGTGGCAGGTTAAGGGCCACTTGCAGGCGCACATGAAACCACAGGTCATCATTATCGGCCGCCCAAATGTCGGCAAGTCCACGCTGTTCAACCGGCTGGTGGGCAAGAAGCTTGCGCTGGTCGATGACCAGCCGGGGGTGACGCGCGACCGCCGTATGGGCAATGCCGAAGTGGCCGGCATGGCATTCACCGTGGTCGATACGGCGGGTTGGGAAGACGAGGATGCGGACACGCTGCCCGGCCGCATGCGCGCGCAGACGGAGGTAAGCCTGGAAGGCGCGGATGCGGCGCTGTTCGTGATCGATGCGCGCGCTGGCATCACACCGCTTGACGAGGAAATCGCACGTTGGCTGCGCGAACAGGATATTCCCGTGGTGCTGGTGGCCAACAAGGCCGAAGGCAGGGCGGGCGAAGCAGGCGTATATGAAAGCTATTCGCTTGGCCTGGGCGAACCGGTTGCGCTTTCCGCCGAGCACGGCGAAGGGGTGGCGGACCTGTTTGGCGCGCTGTGGCCGATTATCGGCGAGAAGGCAGACGCTGCCGAGGCGGAAGCGGAGTTTGCTGCTAGCGAAGATGAGGATGCACCGCTTGGTCCGCTCAAACTAGCCATCGTCGGCAGGCCCAATGCGGGCAAGTCCACGCTGATCAATCGCCTGCTGGGTCAAGAGCGGTTGCTGACCGGCCCGGAAGCCGGGATTACCCGCGATTCGATTGCGGTTGACTGGCAATGGACCGATCCGAAGAGCGGCGAGACGCGCGACGTCCGCCTGATCGACACTGCCGGTATGCGCAAGAAGCGCAATGTCGTCGAAAAGCTGGAGAAGCTCAGCGTCGCCGATGCCCGCCGCGCGGTCGATTTTGCCGAAGTGGTGGTACTGCTGCTCGATGCGACGCAGGGGCTGGAGCATCAGGACCTCAAGATCGCCGACATGGTGTTGCAAGAAGGGCGCGCGCTGATGGTGGCGATCAACAAGTGGGATGTTGCTGGTCAGACTGGGCACGAAGACGCCTCAAAGCTGTTCAACGGCATTCGCGGTGCACTTGACGACGGATTGGCGCAGGTGCGCGGCCTGCCGCTGTTCGCCGTATCCGCCAAGACCGGCAAGGGCCTGGACGATATGCTGCGCGCAGCCTTTGAAATCCGCGACAGCTGGAGCAAACGCGTGCCGACCGCAGCGCTCAACCGCTGGTTTGACGATGCGCTGGAGGCCAATCCGCCGCCCGCGCCCGGTGGCCGCCGGATCAAGCTGCGCTATATCACCCAGGCCGGCACCCGGCCGCCGCGGTTCGTTATTTTCGGCACGCGGCTGGAATCCCTTCCCACAAGCTATGAACGCTATCTGGTGAATTCGATCCGCGCAAAGCTGGGCTTTGATGCTGTGCCGGTGCGGTTGCTGCTGCGAAGCCCCAAGAACCCTTTCAATGCCAACAAGGGCGGTGGCGGAAATTTCAGCGGGTAATGGGTGATGTTGTTCGATTTTCTCGCCAGTAACGTTAACCTTGCCGTGGAACTGCTCGAACGCACATCCAGCACTGTGCGCGTGCAGGAAATCGTGCGCCTCAGCCTCGCCCCAGCCTTCCTGCTCGCAGGTATCGGCGCGATCATGAACGTGATGATGAGCCGACTGATCTGGGTGGCGGAACGGATCGAGCGGCTTGAGGCTCGCACAAAGGGAAAACGGAACCCGCGCGCCACGCGCGAACTCGCCTGGCTCGAGCGACGCCGCCAGCTGGCCCAGCGTGCAGTGGTATTCTCGACCTCGGCAGCGCTGATTATCTGCGTGGTGATAGCGCTGCTGTTCATCAGTGCTTTCATCAAGCCGCAGATCGGAACGCTGACTGCAGTGTCCTGGATCATGACCATGGCTCTGCTGATCACCGCACTGGTGCATTTCGTGCTCGAAACGCTGGTCGCGGCGCGCGGCCACGATGCGCGGGCAGAGGCCGAAGCCGCTCAAGAATGCGAGCCCACGACCGGCGCGGCTGATCAAGGGCAAGAATAAGGGGCGAAGCGCACGGCGCCCCGCCCCAAAATTCCGACCTCAAAGACCGCTCCGCTTATTTCATCTTCAATTCGCGCAGCACATAAGTGCCCTTGATCTCGCGGATCTTGTTGTAAAGCTCGAGCACGGTCTTGTTACTGGATGCCTGGTTCGCTTTGCCCCACGCATCCATGAACTTGTCATATTCCGCCTTATCGGCATCGAGCGAAGCCATGCTGGGATAAGTTATCCGCAGCACCAGGTTCACTTCGTTGCTGCCATAGGGCACCACATAGATGCCGTAGGACGAAACCTGGCCGATCGACTTGGCCGCTTCATTGGCCCTGACCCAGGTTTGCCTCAAACCTTCAAGATAGGTGTTGAGCTGCCCTTCGTCGACCTTGACATATGTCAGTTCGATCACTTCCTTTTGCGGCGTGTAGTCTTCCCATTCCTGCAGCTGGGCTGCGGCAGGCGTTGCGAGAGCCATTGCCGTAGCAGCCACGGCCCCAAATCCGATTGATTTCAGAAATTTCATTTTGTACCCCATTCGTTTCAGGTGACTGCGACCCGAAAGCTGGATGGTGTACGACCCCGTTTTGCATTTGCACGCACCCAAAGCCGTAGCTGGGCCTGATTCGTTGCAGAGTCAAACTGATAACTCAACGAAGTAGCTGCCGCCGGGGCTCGCCGCTGCCAGAACACCGCGCGGTTTAAGCGGGGTTTAACCTTCAGCTGGCTTGCTCTGCAGCTGAACATAGTTTTCCAGGCCCATGCGTTCGATCATGTCGAACTGGGTTTCAAGGAAATCGACATGCTCCTCTTCACTTTGGAGGATGCCCGCAAACAAGTCGCGGCTGACATAGTCACGCACCTTCTCGCAATGCGCGATCGCATCCTTGAGCAGCGGGATCGCTTCCAGCTCGACAGCGAGATCGGCCTTGAGGATCTCCTCCACCGTCTCGCCCACCTTGAGTTTGTGGATCGCCTGGAAATTGGGCAGAGCGCCCAGAAACAGGATCCGCTCGGCAAGCTGATCGGCATGCTTCATCTCGTCAATCGATTCGTGCCGCTCATATTCGGCCAGGCGGGTCACACCCCAATCATGCAGCACGCGGTAGTGCAGCCAATACTGGTTGATCGCGGTCAGCTCGTTTGTCAGTGCCTTGTTGAGGAACTTTATGACTGTGGCATCGCCCTTCACGGCGCATCTCCTATAGCTGAAGCGGGTCGGGCACAATTATGCGGGGCGCAGGCAGGATTGGCAAGCCATGCAGTCCGCCAGCCGCCGGTATTCCGCGCCTTGTGAGAAATTCAGGCTCAGGCCGCGACGGATCGCAGACCGCATGCGCGCTCTTCAAGCAGGATGTCTTCGGCTTCGACCAGGCACTGGCGGCAATTGGGCTGTTTTCCCAGCGCCGCATAGGCCGCTTCGGCATCGCCGACCACGTGCTGCGCGACGCGGCGCAGCTCTGCTTCCCTGATGGCATTGCAGATGCAGACATACATCAGCTGTGTTCTCCTGCGAGCGATTCGCAAACACCAATTTATGCGAATTATTCGCAATAGCAAGGGCTGTCAGCGCCGCATGGCAAAAATCCTGCCATAGGTCAGGCAACGCCACAGCCATTCGAGCGGGCCATAACGGAACCGGTCCAGCCATGGCTTCGACCACAACAGCATCAACACCCAGGTCACCGCCACCACCAGGTAGAGCTGCGGGCGATCGAGCCTGCCGAACAGGCCCAGCGCCCAGCCGTGAAAGACGAACAGCATCACGATCGACGTGCCCAGGTAATTGCTGAAGGCCGCCCGGCCCGCAGCCGAAATCCGCTGCCCCAACCAGCCGGTCGCACGCGGCGCATAGAGCGATAGCAGCGCGGCCAATCCCAACACCATCACCAGCCGCGGCACCGGACTGATCCCGACGAAGGCCGCAAGGGTCCCGTAATAGGTCAAACCGCCTGCCATGGCCCACAGCGCAATGATCAGGTGAAGCGCGCCGCCCACGATAACCCCTGCCCAGCCCCAGCGGCGCTGCTTCCCGGGATCGAACTCGCCGCTGAACAGACCCATGCGGTAAAGCGCCATGCCAATCAGCATCAGCGGCAAGGTTTCCATGAAGAACAGCGTGATATTGGCCAACGGCTCAGAGCCATGCTCCTTGAACCGATGCACGACATATCCCGCGTAATCGCCCGATTGCACGATTTCTGTTTCAATCACGTCATCGGACAGTGCCTCCTGCTTGGCAACCTCCAGCTCCGCGCGCATCTCGCTGAAGTTTGCCTGCTCGCCCAGGTCCGTGTCCGCCACCAGCGGCAGCGGCGCCATCATCACCGCGTACATGAAAGCGCCGGCGAGATAGCCCCATATTCCGACCTTGAGCTGGGTTTGCGCCCGCCAGCCGACCATTAGCAGCACCGCCAGGCCGATTGCCGCGTAGTAAAACAGTATGTCCCCGCGCCAGATGAAGAAAAAGTGGACCAGGCCGAAGACGCCCAGCCAGAACAATCGCCGCGCCTGCAGCCAGCGCGTGGCGCCGCGCGCCCAGGCCCGCTCCATGAACAGCATCATCCCGGCCCCGAACAGCAGCGTGAACAGCCCCCGCATCTTGCCATCGACAAGCACAAATTGCGCCGCCCACAGCCAGTCCGAAGTGACGCCATGTTCGGTGAGGAAGCCCGCCGGATACATATAGGCGCCGAAAGGCTGGCCGAAAGCCACGATATTCGCCGCCAGGATTCCCATCACGGCGATGCCGCGGATGAAATCCAGGCTGGCGATCCGCTCGTTCGAAGTGGCAGGTTGCAGCGGTGCCGCCGCCTGCCCATTTTCCAGACTGTCCAGATCGCCCACCCGTTCCCCCTGCGAAGCATCCCGATAGAGCCCCGTATCACAGCTAGCCCGTCACAAGAAGGAGGCAAGGCTCTGTTGCTTTTCTTGATGCTCCGATCTTAACCGCAAAGCGGATTTGAGCGCCGACGTTAACCCAAAATTAGGGGTATCCTGCGATCCCGGTGGAACGGAAGTGCCCGCTTGCGGGTGAATTTGGCCTTATAGGGGGACCAGCGTTGCGTGTACTAGCATTGGCATCGCAGAAAGGCGGATCGGGCAAGACGACCCTGTCCGGACATCTGGCAGTCCAGGCCCAGCGTGCTGGCGCCGGACCTGTCGTGTTGATCGATATCGATCCGCAAGGCTCGCTTGCCGATTGGTGGAACGAGCGCGAAGCAGAATACCCTGCTTTCGCCCAGACCACCGTCGCTCGCCTTGCCAACGACCTGCAGGTACTGCGCCAGCAGGGCTTCAAGCTGGCAGTAATCGATACGCCGCCGGCAATCACCATGGCGATCCAGTCAGTCATTTCAGTGGCTGAGCTGATTGTTGTGCCGACCCGCCCCAGCCCGCACGATCTGCGCGCCGTGGGTGCGACGGTTGACCTGTGTGAACGGGCCGGCAAGCCACTGGTGTTCGTGGTCAACGCAGCCACGCCCAAGGCAAAGATCACCTCGGAAGCTGCCGTTGCGCTGTCACAGCATGGCACCGTAGCCCCGATCACGCTTCACCATCGCACCGACTTTGCCGCCTCGATGATCGATGGCCGCACGGTGATGGAAGTCGATCCCGAAGGCCGCAGCGCAGCTGAAGTGACCGCGCTGTGGAAATACATCTCCGACCGGCTCGAAAAGAATTTCCGCCGCACCGTCTTTGCGGCCCCGGGGTCGCAATCACAAATGCCAGGTGTGAACCGTCCAGCTGGCGGCTTTGGCCGCCGCGTCGCTCAATAAGGAGCGCGCAAGATGACCGAAGCCAGCTTTGCTTCCCTCAATCCAGCGCTGCTGGCCCGCAAAGGTGGCGCCAAGCCCGCGATGCGCCCGCAGCTTGGGCCAATTCCAGCCGGCGAGGCTGCCAATCTGGAAGATCTGGGCTGGAACGATATGGGGCAGGATGACGGCACCAATGTCGTGCCGATCAATGTCGCTTCAAATGACGAAGCGCCGATGGTCACACTCGCGACGAAGAAAGCCAGGCCGGCTGCAAGGCGCGGTTCGGCACTGAAACGCGGCAAGCGCGCGGCGTTTACATTGCGGCTTGATGCAGAGCGCCACCTGAAGCTTCGCCTCGCCGCCACGATCAAAGGTGAAAGCGCGCAGCAAATCGTAACCGATGCGCTCGATAGCCTGCTTGCAGAATTCGAAGACCTGGATGCGCTTGCCGCAAAAATGACGCGCAAGTGACCGGAAATGCGTTGACTGAGGGGATAACCCAATGAGCCACACCGCTACCAACAAGCCCAAGATCGCACTTGCGCTCAGCACTGCACTCGTCAGCATCGCGCTGTCAGGCTGCGCCACTTCGACTGCTCCGCCTGCACAGGCTTCGATGGCCAAGGCACAGGTCGCACTGGAAAAGGGCCATGCCAGCAAGGCTGTGGCACATGCAGAAAGTGCCGTTCTGGCCGATCCGCGCAATGCACAGATGCGCGCCCTGCTTGGCGCCGCCTATCTTGAAGCCGGTCGATTCCAGGCCGCCGCCACCAGCTTCTCCGACGCGATCGAACTGGGCGACAACAATCCCCGCACCGCGTTGAGCTATGCCCTGGCACAGATCGCGCTGGGCAACAGCCACGAAGCTGTCGCCGCGCTCGACCGGGCGGAAGCCGATATCGATCCGGCTGATATGGGCCTGGCGCTTGCGCTGGCGGGCAACCCAAATCGCGGCGTTGCGGTGCTTTCAGACGCGCTGCGAGCCGGCCAGTCCACCCCGAAGGTGCGCCAGAACCTCGCCTATGCCTATGCCCTTCAGGGTAATTGGCGCGCCGCGCGCATCATGGTGGCCGAAGATGTGCCCGCCGATATGGTTTCCGACCGGATCGCCGAGTGGGCGCAAACTGCCGCGCCTGAACAATTCCAGTCCCGCGTTGCCGGGCTGCTCCAGGTCGAACCGACCTATGATGGCGGGCAGCCGGCGCAACTGGCTCTGGCCAATTTCCCTAGCCACGGCGCGATGGTGGCTGATGCTGCTTCCAGTGTCGAAACGCCGGTTGTTGGTACAAGTGCCGGGGGCGAACTCGCTTCCATCGAACCGGCCGTTCAGCCCTCACCCGAGCCCGGCCCTGCACCGCAGCGCGAACCCGCCCCGGCGCAAAGCGTAGCGGTGGCATTCGCCCAGAATCAGAGCTTTGCTCCGTCCGAACCCGCCGCCGTTGCCACCCGCGCGCACGCGGCCAAGGGGCCGGTCGTGCAACCGCTTCCGGCGAACTATAAGTCGGCTGAAACCAGCAAGCCTGCTGCGAAGTCGCCCCTTGCACCCAGTTCGTCACAGCGCCGCATGGCCGCCACGGCTGACAGCGGCAAAGGCACGCACCTTGTCCAGCTCGGCAGTTTCTCAAGCCGCGAGCATGCCGATCGCGCCTGGACCATTTATCAGAAGCGCTATCCCGAATTGTCTGGCCGCGACGTTGTGATCACCGAAGCGGTGGTGATGGGCAAGACCTACTTCCGCGTTGCCGCCGCCGGATTCGGTGCGCGCAGCGCCAGCGCGATGTGCGGTACGGTCAAGGCCGGTGGCAAGGGCTGTATTGCCTATGCCGAAAGCCGCCCGCTGCCCGGCGCCGTGGATCGCGGCATCCGCGTTGCTTCTTCTCGCTGACGGATCTCCTCCCGACACTTCAGCAAGATCGCCCCCGGCACCGCAAGGTTTCGGGGGCTTTTCTTGTCAACCGTAGAGATATTGCGGGGCGACCGAGTGCCACCACTGTGACCCCCACAGAAGATTGAGCGCAATACCGGTCGGAATCATCACGGCGGCGTAAATCCAGTAGGCTTTGTGGATCGAACGCTGGCGGTAGAGATCCCACAGGAACATCGGCGCGATGCAGAACAGCGGCCAGATGTCAGCCGTGAGCGGCGATTCCGGCAAGGAGTGGTAAAGAAACGGCATGCGATCGAGAGCGGCGGGCATGGGCACGATCGTTGCCAGTATTATCAACCGCTTGTGTAACCCTGAGTCCCGCTTGCGTGCCCTCAAGGCCAGATACACCAGCAGCAGGAAGCATACTCCAGCCCTGAGCTGCAACAAGGCTATGTCCGTCATGAAATCAAGGAAACCCTGCACTTGCAGCTGCACCTCGGCTGGCGCGTCAGCGGTAAATGCCAGGAACGAGCGGATATTGGTTGGCACCAGCACGACCCCGGCGATGACCAGCGCCGGCGCGAGCACCATACCCGCCACGCCAAGCTGCATATGCCATTGCCTGCGCCCCGTAGCCATCAAGGTAGTCTGAGCCAGAAGCAGAAGCATCCAACTGCCCATCAGGACAGCGTGAGCATGCAAGGCAAGCGGGAAAGGTGGTCGTTGGCCGGCTTCTACTGCAGCGATCTTTGCCAAGGAATCAGGCACAAAGCCTACAAGTACGACCGCAATCAACATTGCGGCCATGAAAACGTAAATCCAGCGATCAACGAACGATATCAGCGAGCTTGCCTGGACAGCGCTGGCGTTGGCATAGGCCGCTTCTACTTGGGTCGCCATATCCCCTCCCCCAAAAGGACGCGACCTTGGTTATGAGCATAGCGCAATTTGGCGGGCGATGGAAAGCGCTCTCAGTCGCCCACGCGCACCCCGCCCTTCCACAGCGCGGTGGCTCGTCCCTGCGCGGGCTGACCGTCGAACGGCGTATTGCCCGCGCTCGCGGCCATCTTGCCGCTGTCGACGATCCATGGCTTGTCGGGATCGACCAGCGCAACATCGCCTTCATATCCCTGCACCAGCAGGCCCGCCTCGACACCGAGCAGCGCGGCCGGGTTACCCGCCATCAGCGCAAATGCGCGGCTCATGTCGATCACCCCGTCGCGCACCAGCGTGAGCACCATAGCCAGCAGCGTCTCGGCCCCGGCCATGCCCGGTTCGGCATCGGCAAAGGGCAGCCGCTTGTCTTCCGGCCCGCGCGGATCGTGGCCAGAGGCGATAACGTCGATCGTGCCATCGCCAATCGCTGCGATCACCGCCTGCCGATCGGCCTCGCTGCGGAGCGGGGGTGAAAGCCGGGCGAAGGTACGGAAATCGCCGGTCGCGAGATCCGAAAGCATGAAATGCGCCGGGGTGACACCCGCAGTCACAGGTACGCCGCGAGCCTTGGCCGCACGCACCAGTTCAAGCGCGGCGGCAGTCGTGATCTGGCGGAAATGCAGCCGCGCCCCGCTCATCTCGGCCAGCGCGATATCGCGCGCCACCGCCAGCGCCTCAGCCCCGGATGGCGCGCTCGGCAAACCGAGCCGTGTCGCCATTTCACCGGCAGTTGCGGCCGCATCACCAACCAAACCGGCATCCTCGGCATGGCTCACCACCACCAGATCGAGCATGGCGGCATATTGCAGCAGCCGCAGCATCACGCCGCTATCGGCGATCCAGCGCCGCCCGGTTGCAACCCCGCGCGCACCCGCCTCCTTCATCAGGCCGATTTCGGCCAGCTCGCGTCCCTCCAGCGCCCGCGTCGCCGCCGCCAGAGGATGCACCCACAGATCGGGCTTGCCGCTCTTGGCGATGTAGCTGACCCGGCTGGGCAGGTCGAGCGTGGGAGACTGGTCAGGCATCAACGCTGCACGCGTGATCCCGCCAAAATGGAAGGCCGGCTTGTCGACCGCGAACACGCCCAGATCGACCAGGCCGGGCGTGACCAGTTGGCCCTTCGCGTCGATCACCACGTCGCCTTCCTGCGCCGCGACTTCACCAACCGCCGCGATCTGCCCTTCGACCAGGCGAATGGCGCCTTGGCTAACGCCCGCGGGCGTGACCAGGCGGCCGTTCCGGATCGTGAGGGGGGCCTGCTGCTTCATGCCCAGCCCTCCACCTGCCGCGCGCGCCGGGTGAGTATGTCGAGGCAGGCCATGCGCACCGCCACGCCCATTTCCACCTGGCGGGTGATGATCGAGCGATCGAGCATGTCGGCTACATCGCTGTCGATCTCCACCCCGCGGTTCATCGGCCCGGGATGCATCACCAGCGCATCGGGCGCGGCGCGTGACAGACGCTCTTTGGTGAGGCCGTAGAGGTGATGGTATTCGCGCGCGGAGGGAATGAACTGGCCCTGCATCCGTTCGGTCTGGAGGCGCAGCATCATCACCACGTCACTGCCGACCAGCGCGGCATCGAAATCATGGAACGGCTCTGCCCCCAACGCCTCGACGCCCGCAGGCATCAGCGCCGGGGGCGCGCACAGCCGCACTGAGGCACCCAGCGCCTGCAGGCACAGCAGGTTCGAGCGCGCGACGCGGCTGTGCAATATATCGCCGCAGATTGTGACCGTCAGGCCGGTGAAATCCTCTGCCTTCTCGCCCCTCGCCCGCAAGGCGCGCCGCAGCGCAAGCGCATCGAGCAACGCCTGCGTAGGATGTTCATGCTGCCCGTCGCCTGCATTGAGGACCGGGCAATCGACCTTGCTCGCGATCAGCTGCGTGGCCCCGCTCGATCCATGGCGGATCACGATCGCATCGGCGCGCATGGCATTGAGCGTGATGGCGGTGTCGATCAGCGTTTCGCCCTTCTTCACGCTGGACTGCGCGGCATGCATGTTGACCACGTCTGCCCCCAACCGCTTGCCCGCTATCTCGAAGCTCAGCAGCGTACGGGTCGAATTCTCGAAGAAGGCGTTGATGATGGTAAGGCCGGAAAGCAGATCATCATGCTTCGAACTGCGGCGGTTGAGTTCGATCCAGGGTTCGGCCTGATCGAGCACATAAAGGATTTCGTGCCGCTCAAGCTGGGCGATGCCGAGCAGGTCGCGATGCGGAAAGGCCAGCCTACCCGCAGGATAGCGGCTGGAATTCCTGCAGCTCGCGGCCTGGTTCTGTTCATATTCGGCCATGAATTCACGCAACCGGACTGCGGTGCTGCTGCGCAGATCACGCCCCGCCTTGAGCTGTGACACGAACGGCTTGTCATTGAGCGCCAACTCGCCAAAGCGGGTCTCGGACAATTCATGGCGAAGGCAAAATGCTTCAATTTCGTGGAGCAGGTCTTGCATGGCATCGGTCTCTAAGTTGGATTTAACCAACCGTCCAGTGCCTTTCCACCTTTTCCACTCCGGAAGTTGTTCGACGAGACATTTCGTTCGCTCAACCATTCCCTGGCGCGAATTGAGTGGAAGTTTGCGCAATCGCGCCTAACTTGGCGGGCAGAAGCAAGGGAATGCACGAATTATGAGCTTTGCAGGCAAGGTTTGGCGGTTGCTGGTCGGGATCAAGGACGGCCTGGTCCTGCTGTTCATGCTGCTGTTCTTTGCGCTGCTGTTTGCAGTGCTTTCAGCGCGGCCCAGCCCCGGCACGGTGCGCGATGGCGCGTTGCTGATCGAGCTTGACGGTTATGTGGTGGAAGAACGTGCCACGTTCGACCCGCTACAGGCGCTGTTGTCACAGCAAGCGCCGGTGGCCGAATACGAGGTAGGCGAGCTGGTCAGTGCACTTGACGCTGCGGCTGGTGACGATCGGATCAAGGCGGTCGCCATCGATCTGTCGCGCTTTCTTGGCGGCGGCCAGGTCCACCTGCAGGAAGTGGGCGAGGCGATGGCGCGGGTGCGTGATGCCGGCAAGCCGGTGCTGACCTATTCCTTCGCCTATGCCGACGACGGTTTGCATCTGGCCGCACACGCCAGCGAGGTATGGGTCGATCCCATTGGCGGAGCCATCGTGGCCGGCCCGGGCGGATCCTATCTGTTCTATGGTGATTTGCTCAAGGAATATGGCGTCAACGCCCGGGTCTATCGCGTGGGCACTTTCAAGGCCGCGACCGAGCCCTATACGCGCAGCAACTTCTCCGAACCGGCGCGCGAAAACATAGCCGCGCTTTACGGCGCGCTGTGGGAAGAGTGGCAAGCCAATGTCAAGAAAGCGCGCGCTGCCGCCCAGCTTGACCTTGTGACCGGCGATCCGGTGGCCTGGGTCCAGTCCGCAAGGGGCGACCTGGCCCAGGCGGCGCTTAACGCCGGGCTGGTCGACAAGCTGGGCGACCGCACCCAGTGGGGCGCCCGCGTAGCGGAATTGGCAGGGGAAGACAGCTGGAGCGATGCGCCCGGCGCTTTCGCCTCAACCGAGCTCAAGCCCTATCTGGCCGACATCGGGAGTGATCGCAGCGGCAAGGCAATTGGCATCATTACCGTGGCCGGCGAAGTGGTTGACGGCGAGGCTGGCCCCGGCACCGCAGGCGGCGACCGGATCGCCGATCTGCTCGACGATGCGCTGAATGCTGATCTCGCCGCGCTGGTGGTGCGGATCGATACGCCCGGCGGCTCTGTTACCGCGTCGGAGCAAATCAGGCGCGCAATCCTGCGCCACAAGGCCAAGGGCATCCCGATCGCCGTATCGATGGGCAATGTCGCGGCCAGCGCGGGCTATTCGATTGCCACCACTGGCGACCGCATCTTCGCCCAGCCCGAAACCATTACCGGCTCGATTGGTGTCTTCGCGGTTATCCCTACCTTCGAGGACACGGCAGCACGCTTTGGCATCAATGCCGATGGCGTGCGCACCACGCCGCTTTCGGGCCAGCCCGATCTCATCGCCGGCTTCACCCCTGAAGTCGACGCGATCCTGCAAGCCTCGGTCGAAGACAGCTATGCGGATTTCCTGCGCCATGTTTCGGACGGACGCGGAATCTCGACCCAGGAAGTCGACCGGATCGCGCAAGGCCGGGTGTGGGATGGCGGCAGCGCGCGCCAGCTGGGCCTGGTCGACCAGTTCGGCGGGCTCGATGACGCTCTCGAATGGGCGGCCAAACAAGCCAAGCTCGACAAGGGCAAATGGCACGCCAAGCGGTTGGGCACGCCGCCTTCGAGCTATGATTCACTGATCCGCCAACTACTGGTCGACAATGCCGAGGATAGCGGCGGCCAGGCCGATCTGTTCGGCCTGATGGCGCGGCAGCGCAGCGCCACATTCGCACAGATCGCCACCGACCTTGACCGACTGACAAAGGTCCAAGGTCTTCAGGCCTATTGCCTTGAATGCCCGCGCGAAGTGCGCGCAGCTCCTGAAACCGGGATCAATGGCTGGCTCGCCACGCTAGGGCGGCTGATCGCGCGCTAACGCCCGCACAGCGGCAACAGAGCGCTTGCCAATCGGCGCGCTGCATGGCAATGGCGCGCGCCTGTCCAGGCGGACGGGCGCGTAGCTCAGTGGTAGAGCACACCCTTCACACGGGTGGGGTCGCAAGTTCAATCCTTGCCGCGCCCACCATTTTTTTCAGATCCTTAGCTGGGCAGTTGCCCCCACCTCGGCGAGGGGAACCTGTGCCTCGGTCAGCTCCATTGCTCGCTCTTCTCTAAGACAGCAGACTGCCGGGAGCGCATGGCCGCCATCTCGGCCAGGTGCCGAATGGCTCAGCTGCCAAAATGAAGGCTTTCCATCAATTTGATGCCATTGGCCGTTGCTTCTGAATCTGCACCCGGTTTGCATTGTACCGAACGGCTTCTATGCTGGTTCCCCATCTTTCATTGGTAAACGCTGATTGGCTTGCTTCCAGAGCCGATTAGGCATTTGCCATTCAGCTAGCAGGAACATCAGATCAGCACATGGCGGAAAACCAGGATCGTCCGATTGAACCACCCATCATTGAACTGCCGATCGAGACCCATAATCGGGGATTTTACGACGGTTTCAGCCGTGAGGTGACGATACCCGGAAAGATCATCGTGTCCCTGCTCATCATGTGGGCGATCTTTTTCCCTGTCAGCGCGAGCGAAGCCCTGACCGCCGCCAATGCCAACATCATTTCGAGCTTCCGCAGCTGGTATGTCTACCTCGTCGCGCTGCTGATGGTTCTGGCGCTGGTTTTGGCGATCCTGCCGCAATCGGGCAGCTTGCGGATCGGAACTCCCGGAGAGAAACCCGAATTCTCGCGCTTTTCGTGGTTTGCCATGCTGTTCGGCGCCGGCATCGGGATCGGCATGCTGACCTATTCGGTTGGCGAGCCGATGTCCCATTTTGCCAATAGTCCAGAGATTATTCGTGGCGCGATCGATGCACGCTCGGCCGAAGCAGTGCGGCCTGCCTATGTCTACACATTCCTGCATTGGGGATTTGCCGCCTGGGCAACTTATGCGCTGGTCGGGCTTGCAATCGGATATGTGGCCTATCGGCGCAATCTGCCTCTGACCATCCGATCTGCCCTGGTTCCTCTGTTCGGGCAGCGGATGTCAGGCCTGGCTGGACATGTCGTCGATGTCGTGGCGGTCGTCGCGACTATTCTGGGTGTGGCCGTGACCATGGGGCTTGGGGTCGAACAATTTGTAGCGGGGCTCTACCGGGTAGGCATGGGCGAGTGGCTGCTAAATGAAGACGGACGGGCCAGCGTAACCGCGATAGTGCTTGCGCTGTTGGTGCTCGTCGGTGCCTCTACCCTGAGTGCGTTGTCCGGGGTTGGCCGCGGCATCAAATGGTTGTCGAACCTCAACATGGGCCTTTCGTTCCTTCTTCTGGCACTGTTCCTGTTTGTTGGTTCAGGTTTGTTTGGCATGGAACTGCTGGTGACCGGATTGTTCGACTATCTACGAACATTGCCAGCTACGGCGCTGACCATCTTCACCAGCGATGGCTCTGCAATCGGTGAACAATTGCAGCAGTGGCAGCTTGACTGGACGGTGTTCTATTGGGCCTGGTGGATCGCCTTTGCACCCTTTGTAGGAATGTTCATTGCCCGGGTTTCGCGCGGCCGCACGGTCAGGGAGTATGTACTTGGAGTGATACTCATCCCTTCGCTGATGTGCTTTGCCTGGATGGCGATTGTTGGCGGAACGGCGATTGACCTGGAGCTGAGCGGCGCGGCGCAAGGTGCAATCTTGGGCACGGGTATCTCGGACCAGCTCTATGCAACATTGGCAGTACTGCTCGATCCGGCGATGGCCTTTGCCGTCTCGATCATCGTGGTGGTTTTGCTGATGACTTATCTTGTGACTTCAGCGGATAGTGCGATCCTGATCGTCAACACGATCAACGGTGCCGGTGAAGACGAGGGCCAAAGGCGTCATCACATCATGTTCTGGGGCGCAGCACTGGCATTTATGGTGGGCAGTATGCTGGTGCTGGGCGGCATTGAGGCAATCAGAATCACGATGATAATCGGCGCGTTGCCATTTTCATTTGTGCTGGCCCTGATGGCGATTGCGATCGTCAAGGCGATCATTTTCGACCTGATACGCAAACACCATGGCGTGCCAACTACAGCCGAAGCTTGTCAGGACTGGCAACCGGCAAAATAAGAACACCCGATTGATTCCGCGGAAAACTTGCTAAAATCAAATAACAACTTTTTGATATTTGAGTATACATGAATGTATTTTATCGTTTTCTTTCGACTGATCAATCAAAAAACGTCTCTTTCTATATATAGTGGTTTTTACATTAAAACTACATAGAGAAAATCAATATATACTTCATGTTGTGGTTATTTTACAACATCCCAACTCTTTCTGAAACTTTGTCTCCTCAAGCTGTGGTTATCCCTCCATTGGATTGTTAACTCGCGCATCCATTGGATCGCTATCGATTCAAATTCACAAAATTCTCATGTGAATATTGGCGGCGTGAGTTCCGCACGCTGCGCCCATCAAGACCGCACAGTTTGCCTTGAGAGGACAAAAGAATGAAACAGTTCGTCACCGGCGCATCAATCAGCGCCATTGCCATCGCCATGGCTTCACCGGTTGCGGCCCAGGATCAGGGCCCTGCTGGTGCCAAGCCGAAGCGCACTGGAGGGGTGCCGACGATTGTCGTGACTGCGCAGAAGCGCAGCGAAGACCTGCAGGATGTGCCGGTTTCCGTGCAGGCAATCGGCGAGGAAGAGCTTCAACAGCTCAATATCAATACATTCGAAGACTATCTCGATCAGCTTCCCACCGTTACGGCCGGTGGCAGCGGCCCTGGCCAGAGCACGATCTATATCCGCGGCCTGGCATCAACCACGCCCAATCTGACCACCGCCGGCGTGGCCGGGCTTGCGCCCAATGTCGCTCTCTATCTCGACGAGCAGCCGCTTGCACAGCCAGGCCGCAATCTCGATGTCTACGCCGCCGACATGGCGCGGATCGAGGTGTTGTCCGGGCCGCAAGGCACGCTGTTCGGGGCGAGTTCGCAGGCAGGTGTTGTGCGCCTGATCACCAACAAGCCCAGCCTTTCGGGCTTCGATGCAAGCGCCACCGCAGGAGTCTCGTTCACCAAGGGCGGGGAAGCCAGCTACAAGGCGGAAGCCATGGTCAATGTGCCGGTCAGCGACACGCTGGCCCTGCGCGGGGTCGTCTATCTGGATGACCAGGGCGGCTACATCGACAATGTCGCAGGCACGCGCAACGCCAGCGAAAGCGCGCGTTTCCGCAGCGCCGGCACCGTGCGTGCCAATGGTGTGCCGGTCAGCGCTGGCCGGGCGGGCTTTCAGGCCGGATCAGACCTTTCGGCAGTCAATTTCATCGACGCGGACAATAGTAGCCTGGTTGAAGATGACTTCAACGATACGCAATATTCGGGCTTCCGCGCCACCGCGCTATGGGAAGTAACGCCGGACTGGACCGTCACTCTCGCGCACACGCGCCAGAGCGTGGAAAGCGACGGCGTATTTTTCGCCGATCCAGAACTTGACGGGCTCGGCGATCTTGAAATCCAGCGTTTCGAAGACGACCGCCTGGAAGATGATTTCTCGAACACGAGCTGGACCGTCGAAGGTCGCCTGGCCATGCTCGATGTTGTCTATACCGGTGCCTATACCGACCGTGATACGCAGCAGCGGGTCGATTATTCCGACTATCTCTTCGCCGGGCAGTATCTGCCCTATTACATTTGCGATGGCGCTGTGACCTATCCCGGCGCGGCCGATCCCAGCGGCACATGCCAGGCCCCCAATCTCTATGTGTCCTCGGACAGCAAGACCACCGTGTTCACCCAGGAACTGCGCTTCAGCACGCCGGTGGAAAACCGCTGGCGCGTGACAGCCGGCGGCTTCTACAGCGATCTTACGCTCAAGGAGCGCAATGACTTTGCATATCCAGGCAATGTGCTTGCCGATCCGTTCGGTCCGTTCAAGCCGAACTTCCCCTTCCCCGGTTTCAACACCGATCCGGGGCCGTTCCCGGCCGATGTCATTTTCCGCAACGACATTCGCCGCACGGACAAGCAGCTCGGCCTGTTTGGTGAAGCGAGCCTGGACATTGTGCCTGACCTGCTGACGGTGACCTTTGGTGCACGCTATTATGACATCAAGGTCGATCTTGAGGGCAGCGCCAACGGTTCGTTCTGCAACAGCTTCAGCGCTACCGATCAGAACGCGTTCGGGACCAATATCTCGGATCTGTATGATGGCGATGGCGAATTCACCTTTATAGGGTCGTGCGATCCGGCATTGCGCCAGACCTTCACGCTTGACGATACATTGGCCGACATCCAGGCCGCTGGCCTTTCGGCGACGCAAGCCCAGCAGGTGTTCAACGCCGTGCGCGCGCCCGACAAGGCCAAGACCGACGGTGTGATTTACAAGGGCACCGTCACACTCACTCCCAGCGAAGATATTCTGTTCTACGCCACCTATTCAGAGGGTTTCCGCCCTGGCCTGCTAAACCGCCCGGGCGGGGCAACCAATGCATCTGGATTTACGGTGCCGTTCGAACTCGACACCGATGAGGTGAAGAATTACGAACTGGGCTGGAAGACGGAAATGGCCGATGGCCAATTGCGCTTCAACGGCAGCGCGTTTTTCGTCGATATCAGCCGGTTGCAGACGACCATCTTCGATCCCAGCATCACCAATCTGTTCTTTTCCGACAATGCGGCGAATGCTGAAATCCTTGGTGTCGAAGCCGACTTCACCTTTGCCCCCTATGCCGCGCCGGGCCTGACAGTGGCGGGCGCATTCTCGGTGCTCGACACCAAGATCACCGAGGTGCTGACCCCAACCGACGATGTGGTTGAAGGTTCGGATCTGGCATTTGCCCCATCGTTCCAGGGCAATATGCGGGTGCGTTATGAATGGGATCTCAGCAGCACGCTGGGCGCCTATATCCAGCCGCAACTTTCCTATTCCGCTTCGAAGTTCACCGACATCATCGAGATCAACAAGCTCGAACTCGATAGCTACACTGTATTCGATCTTTCCGCCGGTATCGCCGCCGATCAGTGGAAATTCGAAGTGTTTGGCGAGAACCTGTTCGACACACGGGCCGAGATTTCCGGTAACTTCGTGTTCGACCGGGCACGCATCACCACCAACCGTCCGCTCACCGTGGGCATGCGCGTGTCGTTCGACTATTGAACTCTGCGTAAACGCGCTTGAAGCGGTGGGGGTGAGCCTTGGCGGTTCACCTCCACCGTTTTGCTTTGTAGGGATAGGCAATGGCCGAACGCGACGATCAACTCAAAGCCGCACAATCCGCTCTGCAAGCCGGCGAGTTCGAACGCGGGCTCGCTCACGCTCAAGCGGTTCTGGACGGTGATGCTGCGCATCCCGAAGCGCTGTATATGGCGGCGGTTGCCTGCCGGTACCTCAATCAGCACGATAAGGCTGCCGGATACCTTCGCGAACTTCACCAGGCGATGCCGGAGTATGGCCGCGCGTGGCAGGAAGAAGGGCATCTGGCGCTTGCCCGCCAGGACGAACCGGCCGCGCTAAACGCCTTTGTGCGGGCAACCCGTTTCAACCCGGCGCTGGCGGCCAGCTGGCGCGAACAGGCGAACCTGCTGGGAAAGCTCGGCAGGCGCGCCGAAGCGGCCAGCGCTGCGGCACAGTTCGAACGGCTCGGCTCGCTTCCGCGCGAGCTAGTCGCCGTTACCAATCATCTGCATGAGGGGCGCCTGCTGCGGGCAGAGGAGATCTGCCGCCACTTCCTGCGCCAGAACCCGCGCAATGTCGAAGGTATGCGGTTGCTGGCGCGGATCGGGATCGAGCTGGGAATACTCGACGATGCCGAATTCCTGCTGGAGAGCGCGGTCGCGTTCGAGCCTGACAATATCCAGCTGCGGCTGGACTATATCGATGCTCTTCGCCGCCGGCAAAAGTTCGACAAGGCCTGTACCGAGGCCGAGGCGCTGCACGCACGCGATCCGGATAATCCTGTGTTCCAGTCAAGGCTGGCAATCGAGAGCATGCAGACCGGCGCCTATGATCGCGCCTTCGCCCTGTTCGAAGCGGTGCTTGAGAAATTGCCCGGCGATCCGGCCACCCTCACCAGCCGGGGGCACGCGCTCAAGACCGTGGGCCAGGCCGAAGATGCGGTGGCCAGCTATCACGCGGCGATCGCGGCCAAGCCCGATCATGGCGATGCCTATTATGCGCTCGCCAATCTCAAGACATATCGGTTTGACGCTGATGAGATCGATGCGATGCGCCGGCAAGCTGCTCGCCCCGATCTTGCCTTCATGGACCGGGTTCATCTGTCCTTTGCACTGGGCAAGGCGCTGGAAGACCGCGGCGAATATGAACAGAGCTTCCGTTTCTATGACGCAGGCAATGCTCTGAAACGGGCACAAAGCCGCTATAGCGCGGAGACGATGAGCCGCGAGCTGGCCAGCCAGCGCGAGGTCTGCACGCCCGAACTGTTCGCAAAACACCGCGATAGGGGGCATACAGCGCCCGATCCGATCTTCATCCTCGGCCTGCCGCGCGCAGGCTCTACCCTGCTGGAACAGATTCTCGCCAGCCATTCGCAAATCGACGGCACGCTGGAACTGCCCAATATCCTTGCGCTGGCACACCGTTTGCGAGGCAAGCAAACCGGCCAATCTCGCTATCCCGAAATTCTGCATGATCTGACAGCCGAGCAGCTCGAACAATTTGGCGCGCAATTTGTCGAAGAGACCGGCATTCACCGCCAGGGCGCGCCGTTCTTCATCGACAAGATGCCCAACAATTTCCGCCACATCGGGCTGATCCACCTGATCCTGCCCAATGCCAGGATCATCGATGCGCGCCGCGCGCCGCTCGACTGCTGTTTTTCGGGCTTCAAGCAGCTTTTCGCCGAGGGGCAGGAATTTACCTACGGCCTGCACGAAATAGGTCGCTATTACGCCGACTATGTCGAACTGATGGAACATTGGGACCGCGTGCTGCCTGGCAAGATATTGCGCGTCCAGCATGAGGATGTGCTGGACGATCTGGAAGGGCAGACCCGCCGCATGCTCGAATTTCTCGGCCTGCCGTTCGAACAGGCGTGCCTCGAGTTCCACAAGACCGACCGTGCAGTGCGCACCGCCAGTTCCGAGCAGGTGCGCCAGCCCCTCAACCGCGCCGGGCAAGGCGCATGGAAACCCTATGAACCCTGGCTGGGTCCGCTCAAGGAAGCGCTCGGTTCGCTGGCCAGTTAGGCCAGCCGCGCGCCGTCTGGTGTTGCCTCGCCAGGGTCGGCAAGAACGATCCGGCCATGTTCATCGGGAAAGCCCAGCACCAGCACTTCGGACATGAGCGGGCCGATCTGGCGCGGCGGGAAATTCACCACTGCCATGACTTTGCGGCCCACCAGGCCTTCAGGCGTGTAGAGATCGGTGATCTGGGCCGAGCTCTTCTTTTCACCAATCCCAGGGCCGAAATCGACCCAAAGCTTGATCGCAGGTTTGCGCGCCTCTGGAAATGGTTCGGCCCTCGTCACCGTGCCGCAACGTATGTCCACCTTCAGGAAGTCGGCGAATTCGATCTTGTCCATGCCACCCCAATTAGACAGCGAAGCAGGAATTGTCGAACCAGCCGTCCCGAGTTTGATGCTCACTGCATTGCTGCTAGGCATGGCGCATGTTCGCTTCTGCCATCTCTGTCCGTGCTCTACTGATAGCGATCTTCATCTTGATGATTGGCAGTGGCTTTCTGTCGACCTTGATCGCCGTTCGACTGGAACAGGCAGGTGTGGCAGCGTTGCTGATCGGCCTGGCGGCGACCAGCTATTTTTCCGGCCTCACTTTGGGATCGCTGCGAGTGGAAAGCCTGATCGCAAGGATCGGCCATATTCGTGCCTTTGCTGCCTTTGTTACCGTCTATTCGGCGAGCAGCCTGACATATGCGATCATCGATCACATCTCGATCTGGATTGTCCTCCGATTTGTCGATGGGTTTACCATGGCCGGAGTGTTTGTTTGCCTCGAAAGCTGGCTGAACCGGCAGGCAACTCCAACAAACCGCAGCGCGATCCTCGCGTCCTACATGATCGCTCTGTATCTCGGTCAAGCGGCAGGACAGTTTCTGCTCAACCTTGGCGAGAACGCACCCGACCTGCCCTTCATGATCTCTGCGGTACTCCTTTCGATCGCATTGCTGCCGGTGCTGCTGACCCGCATGGAGCAACCCCAGCTTGAGCATTTCGTGCCATTTTCGCTGCGGCGTCTCTATGACGCCTCGCCCCTCGGAATCTTCGGAACCCTGGCAACGGGCGCAATGCTGGGCGCGTTCTACGCGATGGGGGCGGTCTACGTGCAGCGTATCGGGATGGAACTGTCGCAAGTGGCGCTATTCACCTCCAGTGTGATCGCTGGAGGTGTAGCAATGCAGTATCCGCTGGGCATGTTGTCGGATCGGTTTGACAGACGGCGCGTAATAATCGCCTGCTTCCTGGTCGTCGCTGCAATCAGCGCTGCGCTCGCCTTTTTCCCGCTGCCTCCAGTCGGCACCATTGCGCTGGGTAGCCTGTTCGGCGGGTTTGCCTTTGCTCTCTATCCCTTGTGCGTTGCGCACTCGAACGACCATCTCGGCGAGGATGAACGCGTTGGTGCAAGTAGCGGTTTGGTGCTGGCCTACTCGGCTGGTGCCATGGCCGGGCCGATAATCGGTTCTACGGGCATGGGATTGCTGGGCCCTGAGGGGCTATTTGTGGTTATCGGCGGGATCGCTGCAATGGGTGCCATTTTCGGTATGCTTCGCACCCTGGCTCGCGGTTCAGTGCCACCACTCGAGCAGCAGGCATTCCAGAGCTTGCCGCGTACCACACCAATGGCCGCGGTACTGGAAGTAGAGGAAGGTTGAATCAGGCTGGTTTGAAAACGTCGTGGCCAGTGAGCCTGCCATATGGACCTTGCCCCTTTGTTCTTCTAAGCCCCGTGTCGTTTTGCCAAACCAGCAAAGAAAGAGAGCATCGTGCAACAATCAGTGATCCGCATTGGCGCCATTGCCGTCTCTCTTTTCCTTGCGGCTTGCGGCGGCAGCGAAAGCACCTCCGTCGCAAGCGAAGATACTGCCCCAGCTAGCCAGCAGGTGGCAGCACAATCAGCCCCCGCAACCCCGGAAGCAGACGACATTTCAGCGGTTGGCGCCACCGTGCTGGCAGACTTCACCGGAGATGCAGCTGCTGGCGAGAGGGCTTTCATGCAATGCCGCACATGCCATGTCACGGACCCCGGCGTAAACCGCATGGGGCCATCGCTGGCCGGTATCATAGGCCGCAAGGCGGGCACCGTGGACGGTTTCAACTATTCGCCAGCGATGGCTGAAAGCGAAATCACCTGGACGCCGGAGAAGCTGTATGAGTTTCTTGAAAATCCCCGCCGGGTTGTGCCTGGCAACCGGATGGCCTTTGCGGGAGTCAGAAACGATCAGGAGCGTGCGGATCTGATTGCCTACCTGAAGGATGCGGAAAGATAGGGCCACGCTTGCCTGGCGGCTTGCATGACAAAGCTTTAAGCCGAACAAGGCACGCATGGCTGCGGCTTTCCGGGCGATCGCTGGCTGATGCGCTGAGAGGCGGGAATTTTCGTCCATTCCCATCTGGCATTTGCGCGGCGCAAAGGGCATAGGCGCTGCCCATGCACGATATCCGTTTTATCCGTGAGAACCCCGAGGCGTTCGATGCCGCGCTGGCTAAGCGCGGCGCGCAGCCTGTGGCCGCCCAACTGCTTGAGGCTGACGAGGTGCGCCGCGCCGCCACCACGCGCCTGCAGGAAGCACTCGGCCGCCGCAACGAAGCCTCGAAGCTGATCGGCCAGGCCATGGCCAAGGGTGACAAGGAAACGGCCGAAACGCTCAAGGCCGAAGTGTCCGAACTTAAGGAAGTCCTGCCAGCGCTCGAGGAAACCGCGCGCGCGGCCGACCAACAGCTTGATGACTTGCTCGCAATTATTCCCAATCTGCCCGCCGACGATGTGCCTGTGGGCGCGGACGAGAACGACAATGTCGAGGTTGCGAGCTGGGGCACCAAGCGGGAGTTCGAATTCGAGCCCAGGGAACACGCCGATATAGCGCCCGCGCTGGGCATGGACTTCGAGACCGGCGCCAGCATCAGCGGCGCCCGTTTCACCTTCCTGCGCGGCGACATGGCGCGCCTCCACCGCGCGCTGGGCCAATTCATGCTCGACGTTCAGACCCGCGAGCATGGCTATACCGAATGCAATCCGCCGGTGCTGGTGCGTGATGAGGCCATGTATGGCACGGACAAGCTCCCGAAGTTTGCAGATGATTCATTTCGGACAACCGACGACCGCTGGCTCATCCCCACGTCCGAAGTCAGCCTCACCAGTTCGGTTATGGGCCAGATCCTTGACGATGCGGTGCTTCCCATCCGGCTCACCGCGCTGACGCTATGCTTCCGCAGCGAGGCTGGCGCAGCGGGCAAGGACACACGCGGCTTCATCCGCCAGCACCAGTTCGAGAAATGCGAACTGGTCAGCATCACGCGCCCCGAAGATAGCGAGGCAGAACACGAACGCATGACCGAAGCCGCCGAAGCGATCCTGCGCGCACTTGAACTGCCCTATCGCAAGATGCTGCTTTGCACGGGCGACATGGGCTTTGGCGCGCGCAAGACCTATGATCTCGAAGTGTGGCTGCCGGGGCAAGGCGCGTATCGCGAGATCAGCTCCTGCTCCAACACGGGGGATTTCCAGGCACGACGAATGAACACGCGCTATCGCCCTGACGGTGACAAAAAGACCGCCTTCGTCCATACGCTCAACGGATCAGGCCTGGCGGTCGGGCGCACGCTCGTGGCAGTGATCGAGAACTACCAGCAGGCCGATGGCAGCGTGAATGTGCCCGAAGTGCTGCACCCCTATATGGGCGGCGCAACCAAGTTGGAGCCGGGGTCCTGATGCGTATTCTGGTCACCAATGATGACGGCATCCACGCCCCTGGCATTGCGGCGCTGGAAGAGATTGCCCATGCGCTGTCTGATGACGTGTGGGTCTGTGCCCCGTCCGACAACCAGACCGGCGCGGGCCATTCGCTGACGCTGGCGATGCCGGTGCGCCTGCGCAAGCATGCCGAGCGGCGCTTTTCCGTTACCGGAACGCCTACCGATGCGGTTTCGATCGGGCTCAAGCAGGTGATGCAGGGCGAACCTGACCTGATCCTGTCGGGTATCAATGCAGGTGCCAATCTGGGTGACGACATCACCTATTCGGGAACGGTGTCGGCAGCCATGGAAGGGGCGCTGGCCGGCGTGCGGTCAATCGCCATGAGCCAGGTAATGAAACAGGATCGCCCGGCGTGGGGTGACCGCTTTGCTGCAGCACGGGAATGGGGGCCGAAGGTGATCCAGCCGCTGCTTGGTACACCGTTCCAGCCGCGCACGCTGGTGAGCGTCAATTTCCCCTGCCTCGCACCAGAAGAAGTCATGGGAATACGCGTGGCGCGCCAGGGTTTCCACGATTATGCCCGCGCGTCGGTGGTCGAAGGCCGCGATCCGCGCGGCCAGCGTTATTACTGGTTCGGGCTCGACGCGATCGAACATACCCCCGATCATGGCACTGACCTTGAAGCCGTCGCCGCAGGCTATGTCTCGGTCACCCCTCTGCAGCTCGATCTCACTCACCGCGCTTCGCTGGAACCGCTGGCGCAGCGGTTCAACGGGCGATAGAGTCGACAGCGTGACGGAAAAACAGCTCGACCGGGTCGTTATTGCCAAGGACACGCGCCACTATCGCGGGCCGCAATTCAAGCCGCTCAGGCGCGCCGTAAAGGTGCCCGTTTGGGGCGATTTCTTCATTCGCATCGGCTTGGCCCTCGCCCTGGTGTTCTTCGTGGTGATAATCCACTGGTTAGACCGGGGAGGACTGGTCGACAGTGTCGATGGTGAAGTCAGCTTTTCGGATATCGTCTATTTCACCATGATCTCGATCACCACCACGGGATTTGGCGACATTGCCCCGGTGACCGACCGCGCGCGGATGGTGGAGGCGATCATCGTAACTCCGATCCGTTTTGCCGTGTTTTTCATTTTTGTGGGCACGGCCTATAATTTCATCATCAAGCGCAGCTGGGAGAAGTGGCGCATGGAGCGTATCCAGGAAAACCTCGCCGATCACATCGTTGTCCTGGGGTTCGGTATTTCCGGCTCCGAAAGCGTGCACGAGCTGATCGAGCGCGGGATCAACCCAAGCCATATCGTGGTGGTCGACCCCAGCGAAGAACGATTGGTGGAAGCCGAAAAGCTGGGCTGCAATGTGATGGCAGCCGACGCGACGCGCGATTCGACGCTGGAGGCAGTGCGGATCAGGAAGGCCCAGCGCGTGCTGGTATCGGCAGGGCGCGATGACACTTCGATCCTGATCGTGCTGACCGTGCGCGCGCTGGCGGGCGACGTACCGATCAGCGTAGTAGTGCGCGCGGATGACAATGAAGCGCTCGCGCGCCAGGCGGGCGCAAACACCGTTATCAATCCGGTCCGCTTCACCGGCCTTTTGCTGGCAGGAAGCGCGCGCGGCGCCCACATCGCTGATTACTTGGCAGACCTCGCCTCCGTCAGTGGCCGGGTGCAGCTGGTCGAGCGCATGATCACGCAAGAGGAATGCGGCAGTTCAATCGACCAATTGCCGGGCGGCGGACGCGGCCTGCGCGTCTATCGTGACGGCCAAACGTTCGGTTTCTGGGAAGATGAGTGCAAGAACCTGCAGGCAGGCGATATTATCGTCGAGATCGTTCCAACCGAGAACGGCGGCGGCAGAGGTGACGGTCACTGATCTTCACGCACATGCCCAAGGCATTAAGGCAAGTAGGCGTGCACCAGCCCCATGGCGATGTAGAACAGCAACCAATATCCCGCATCGATAAAGAATAACGCCTTCGACTTCTGCGAGAACAGGTAATTGGTGCCGATCGCCGGGACGATAAAGCCCAGAGCCACGCCAAACGCTGTGAGCACCTTGACCCCAACCGAGAATTCAGCGCCCAGTTCGGCATAACTCTGGAACGTATGCGCCAGCACCCAGCTCGCCAGCAATGAAAACGCGAAAGCGCCGCCATACACCATACCCATGTTGACCGATTTCACATCTTCTTCGGTCAGGCCGACCGCGCCCATCCATTTCTTGCCCATGACCGGGCCGTACCAGATGCCGCCCACTACAAAACCGGCCAACGCCGCCAGCACTACGCCCAGCCAGTTTACTGCAAACATATCCATCGAATTGCCCTCCCCTCCAATCGACCCGCGCGAAACAGTAGCGTATTTTGCCGCGCTGGTGTAGGGGCGCCGCCACTTATGGACACCACCACAACCCGTCTCCCCGACCAGAAGAAGGTCGGCATGGTTTCCCTCGGCTGCCCCAAGGCGCTGGTCGATTCCGAACGCATCCTTACCCGGCTGCGCGCCGATGGCTATGCCATGTCGCCCGACTATGCCGGAGCGGATGTGGTTCTGGTCAACACATGCGGCTTCCTCGACAGTGCCAAGGAAGAAAGCCTGGCGGCGATCGGGGAAGCGATTGCCGAAAACGGCCGCGTGATCGTGACCGGCTGCATGGGCGAGGAGGCCGATGCGATCCGCGCCGCCCATCCGCAGGTGCTCGCGATCACCGGCGCGCATCAATACGAGCAGGTGGTTGAAGCGGTGCACACCCATGCTCCGCCCAGCCAGGGGCCGTTTGTGGATTTGATTCCGCAGCCTGACGAGGCGGGTATCAAGCTCACCCCCCGCCACTACAGCTATCTCAAGATTTCAGAGGGTTGCAATCATTCCTGCGCATTCTGCATCATCCCGCAACTGCGCGGCAAGCTTGCCAGCCGCCGCGTCGATGCGGTGCTGCGCGAGGCGGAAAAGCTGGTCGCGGCGGGAACCAGGGAACTGCTCGTCATCAGCCAGGATACCAGCGCTTATGGTGTCGATATCCGCCACGAGGAGCGGGAGTGGAAGGGCCACCCGGTCCGCGCGCACATGACCGATCTGGCGCGCGAACTGGGGCAGTTGCGCACGGCAGACGGCGCCCCGCCATGGGTGCGGCTGCACTATGTCTATCCCTATCCGCATGTCGATGCGGTGGTTCCGCTGATGGCCGAGGGGCTGTTGACGCCCTATCTCGACATTCCCTTCCAGCACGCTGCGCCTAAGGTGCTCAAGCTGATGAAGCGCCCGGCGAACGAGGCCAAGGTGCTCGAACGGCTGAAAAGCTGGCGTGAAATCTGCCCCGATATTGCCATCCGCAGCAGCTTCGTGGTCGGCTTTCCCGGCGAAACCGAGGATGATTTCCGCTATCTGCTAGACTGGCTGGAAGAGGCGCAGCTTGACCGGGTCGGCGCCTTCCGGTTCGAGCCGGTGGCCGGCGCGGCGGCCAATGCCCTGCCCGATCCGGTGCCCGAAGCGGTCAAGGAAGAACGCTACGCCCGGATCATGGAAGTGAGCGAACGGATCAGCGCGGCCAAGCTTGCATCGAAAGTGGGCCTCACGCTCCCCGTCATCATCGACGAGGTCGGCGAGCCCGACGAGGACGGCGATATCGGTGCAACCGGGCGCTCGCAGGCCGATGCTCCCGAAATCGACGGCGCGGTCTATCTACGCAATGTGCCTGAAACGCTGCGTTCGGGCGATATTGTCGACACGCAGATCGAAGATGCCGACGCGCATGACCTGTTCGGGGTGATTTCTCCAAAATAATACAATAGTATTTTAATAAAACCTGCCCGCCTCCTTTGCTGACGTAAGCAATGGTTGTAATAAAAGAGATTATTCCCATATAGAAACGAAGCTTAGGCTATTACAATATTCATCGGTATTTTCCCTTTGTTGATTGAATGGCAACCGACAGATTTTGATCTGATCGGAAACAAAGGAAAATGAGATGAATAAATTTACCGGGTTTTCAGCGTTCGTCCTCCTCACTTTGGGCCTTGCCGCCTGCGCCGGACCGGACACTTCACAAATGAGCGCGGGTGACCGGATCACCGAACGCGGCGGCGAGATCGCGCAATATGGCGATGACTGGACATCCGGAAATAAGGAAGTTCGCGATGGCGAGAAACTGATCGCCAGAAGTACCAGCCAGATTACCAACGCCCGCAAAAAGCTCGCCAAGGCCGAAGCCGATCAGGCCAAGGCGCGGCAAATGATCGCTGACGGCACGATCAAGATGCAGCGTTCAGAGGCCGATTATGCTGCTGTCCGGGCTGGGCCGGCCGCAACCAGCTTCTCGCAGCCAGAATAATCAGATCGCATTTCGCCGCAGTGACAGGCAGATTTGCAGGCCGATGAGCCAGAGATCGACGGCGCGGTCTATCGGCGCAATGTGCCCGTAACGCTGAGCTCAGGCGATATTGTCAATGTCGCGGCGGAACACGCCGATGCGCATGATCCACACGGGGGGTAATCCAACGCCTGCAATCAGCTGCTGGCGCGCACCAACAGGCGCACTGGCACCCGCTGCACGCTAGGGTGCCTTACGCCCTCACCGCTGACCGCTTCGACCAGCAGCCTTCCGGCAAGATCAAGGTCGGGCTCTATCGTGGTCAGCGGCGGGTTGCTGAGCTCCCCCGCTGGAAGCCCGTCAAAGCCCACAAGTTTTACGTCACCGGGAATCCTTACCCCTGCTGCATGGAAGGCCTCGAGCACGCCAAAGGCGATTGCGTCGCATACCGCAAACACGCCGTCGAAGGGTTCGCCGCGCTTGATCAAGGCCTGCGCCGCAAGTCGGCCTTGCTCGCGCCGATCCTTGCCCTGTTCGATCGCGATAAGATCAACCTTCACGCCCAATTCGGTCGCGCGCGCCATGAAACTGTCTGTCCGTTCGGCAAACTGGCGCTGCACCGAACCATGCGAACCGATGCAAACCAGCCCTTTGCAGCCCTGCCCGGCCAAATGCTCTGCCGCCAGCCTCGCACCAGCATGATTGTCAGAGCTGACCCAATCGAGATCACCCATCGGAGATCCCCAATAGGCCACAGGCTGGCTGGCTTCGCCGATCTTGCGGAAAAATTCCCACGCTGCCCGGTTGGCCGTGGTGCCGATCACGATCAGTCCTTCGGCCTGGCCGCGTTCGACATAATGGCCGAAAAGCTGGTCCTCCTCTGCCTGAAGCGACACCAGCACTTCCAGCCCGCGCGCGGACGCCGCCGTGCATATCCCGCCCAGCAGCGCATAGGAGAACGGATTGACGTCTTTCGCGCTATAACCCGGCTTGCAGATCACAACGGCGGCCAGAGTGCCGGTATGCCCGCGCCGCAGCCGGGCGGCGCGTTCATCCACGAAATAGCCCAGCTCACGTGCCGCCTCGAGCACGCGCGTTCGCGTTCCCTCGGTGATCACCGCCGAACCGGACAGTGCGCGCGACACCGTTGACTGGCTCACACCGGCCTTTTCGGCAACATCGAAACTGGTAACCCGCACGGGCTTGCGCTGGGCATCCATCGTCCTCATCCCTTGCTTCCACCCCCACCCTTGAACGAGCGAATTTTCGGCGCGTGAATAGCTATGCGATGCTATGGCCCACATTTGGCCGACACGCTAGATGTCTGTGATACGATGCGCGGGAGAAGCGAGCAGATGAACATGCCTTCGATGCACAGTGGCGGCTTCACTGCCGACCGGTTGTTGCTGTTCGGCGCGACAGGCGATCTGGCGCAGCGCATGTTGCTGCCCTCGCTCTGCGCGCTCCACGCTGACGAGCTGATCGATCCCGAGCTGAAGATCGTGGCGACGGCGCGCTCGGAGCTGACGAACCATGAATATCGCAACTTCGCGCGCGCGGCATTGGAGAAATACCTGCCCGCAGACCGGCGCGGCGGGATGGCCGATTTCCTCAACCGCCTGAGCTATCAGCCGCTCGATGCCACTACGCTTGATGGCTTCAACGCGCTGGCGGAGAAGGTTGGCCAACCAGGGCAGGGGCTCGCGATATTTCTGTCGACCGCGCCGAGCTTGTTCGAACCCACTATCAAGGGCCTGCAACATGCCGGGCTAGATGGCGCAAACGTGCGCATGTGCCTGGAAAAGCCGCTTGGCACCGATCTGGCCACCAGCCGCGAAATCAACGATGCTGTGGCTTCGGCATTCCCCGAGGAGCGGATATTCCGGATCGACCATTATCTGGGCAAGGAAACCGTGCAGAACCTTCTGGCACTGCGCTTTGCCAATCTGATGTTCGAACCGATCTGGAACGCGGCGCATATCGACCATGTCCAGATCACTGTGGCTGAAACCGTCGGGCTTGAAGGCCGTATCGGCTTCTACGACGATGCCGGCGCGCTGCGCGATATGGTGCAGAACCACATGCTGCAGCTGCTGGCATTGGTGGCGATGGAGCCGCCCGGCAGCTTCGATGCCACCGCCGTGCGCGACGAGAAGGTCAAGGTACTGCGCGCGCTGCGCCAGGTCGAATCGGGCGAGACGGTGACGGGCCAGTACCGCGCCGGGGCGATCAACGGTAAGGCCGTGCCCGGCTATGATGACGAACTGGGCAAGGAATCGAACACCGAGACCTTTGTTGCTATCAAGTCCCATGTCGACAATTGGCGCTGGAAGGGCGTGCCCTTCTACCTCCGTACCGGCAAACGGCTGCCCGAACGCGTGACGGAGATCGTGGTCCAGTTCCGCTGCGTGCCGCATTCGATCTTCGCCGGAAAAGGCGCAACCATGCAGCCGAACCGGCTGGTGATCGGGATTCAGCCGGAAGAGAACATCACGCTTTCGCTGATGACCAAGGTGCCCGGGCTTGACCGTGAAGGGATCCGGTTGCGCCAGGTGCCGCTCAATATTGCCATGCCCGATGCTTTTTCCGGTGCGGTGCGCCGCATCGCCTATGAACGCCTGCTGCTCGACCTGATCGAAGGCGACCAGACGCTGTTCGTGCGGCGTGACGAAGTGGAAGCCCAATGGCAGTGGATCGACGCAATCCGCGCCGGATGGCAGGCCGATGGCCTGACCCCGAAGACATATACTGCCGGAAGCTGGGGGCCGAGCGCCGCGATCGCGCTGGCCGAACGTGACGGAGTAAGCTGGCATGAGTGATCTCAACCCCACCATCGCGCGGGTGACCGAGCGGGTGATCGAAAAATCGCGCGGCAGCCGGCAGGCCTATCTTGACCTGATGGAACGCGAGGCTGACCGCGCCCCAGACCGCAGCCAGGTTTCTTGCTCAAACCTTGCCCATGCCTATGCCGGGGCACTGGATGACCAGGCCACGATGAAGGCGGGCGGCGCGCCAAATATCGGTATCGTCACCGCCTATAATGATATGCTGAGCGCGCATCAGCCCTATGGCCGTTATCCTGAACGGATGAAAATTTACGCCCGCGAAGTGGGCGCAACGGCGCAGGTTGCCGGCGGAACTCCCGCCATGTGCGACGGGGTGACGCAGGGCGAAGACGGGATGGAGCTGTCTCTTTTCAGCCGTGATGTGATTGCGCTGTCGACCGGGGTGGCGCTGAGCCATGCGATGTATGACGGTGTGGCTTGCCTTGGTATTTGCGACAAGATCGTGCCGGGTTTGATGATCGGCGCGCTGCGCTTCGGCCATCTGCCGGCGGTGTTCGTGCCATCCGGGCCGATGCCCAGCGGCGTCGCCAACAAGGAAAAGCAGCGCGTGCGCCAGCTCTATGCCGAGGGCAAGGTCGGGCGCGACGAACTGCTCGCCAGCGAGATGGGCAGCTATCATTCCCCCGGCACCTGCACCTTCTATGGCACCGCCAATTCGAACCAGATGATGATGGAGATGATGGGGCTGCATATCCCCGGCGCTGCCTTTATCCAGCCGGGCACCAAGCTGCGCCAGGCGCTCGACCGCGCGGCGGTGCATCGCCTGGCAGCACTGGCGGGCACGCGCGAACGCACCATGGCGAAATGCGTCGACGAAAAGGCGATCATCAATGCCGCGATCGGCCTGCTCGCGACCGGCGGGTCGACCAACCACGCGATTCATATCCCCGCCATGGCGCGCGCGGCAGGCGTGCAGTTCGACTGGGACGATTTGAGCGAGCTTTCCAGCGCGGTGCCGCTGGTGGCGCGGGTCTATCCCAATGGCGCAGGCGACGTGAACCATTTCCAAGACGCAGGCGGCATGGGCTATGTCATCGGCGAACTGCTGAGCGAAGGGCTGGCGCACCGCGATATTCTGACTGTGTGGGAAGGCGATTTGTCGGATTACGCAAAGGAACCGGGGCTCGACGGCGAAGCGCTTGTCTGGCGCGAAATCGGCGCAAGCGGCGATGACACCATGCTGCGCCCCGCAAGCGCCCCGTTTCATCCCGATGGCGGGATGCGGCTTGTGCAGGGCAATCTGGGGCGTGGGTGCTTCAAAAGCTCCGCCGTGGACCCCGAACGCTATACGGTCGAGGCCCCGTGCCGCGTGTTCGAAGACCAGCCATCGGTCGCTGCTGCCTTCAAGGCGGGCGAACTCGACAAGGATGTTGTGGTTGTTGTGCGTTTCCAGGGGCCGCGCGCCAATGGCATGCCCGAACTGCACAAGCTCACTCCGCCGCTGGGCGTGCTGCAGGATCGCGGCTACCGCGTGGCGCTGGTCACCGATGGCCGGATGTCGGGCGCTTCGGGCAAGGTTCCGGCGGCAATCCATGTAACGCCGGAAGCTTTGGGCGGCGGCCCGCTGGCAAAATTGCGCGACGGCGATGTGGTGAAGGTTTGCGCGGTCACCGGAGAACTCTCAACCAGTGCCGCACTCGATGCGCGCGTCGCGGCCCCCGATCCGCGCCAGGCGATGGGTGTGGGCCGCGAGCTGTTCGCCATGTTCCGCATGGGAGCCGATGGCGCCGAGCAGGGAGGCAGCGCCATGCTCGCTGCGGCAGGGTTGTGACCGAGCTGGTCAGCGTCGATATTGGCGGCACCCACGCGCGGTTCGCCATCGCCACTGTCGCGCAGGACGGCACGATCACGCTCGACGAGCCGGAAACGCTGCACACCGAAGATCACGCCAGCTTCCAGACCGCATGGGAGGATTACCGGTCCCGCAAGGGCGGCTCGATCCCGCCCCGCGTCAGCATGGCGATTGCCGGTCCCGTCAATCAGGAAGTGATCCGTTTCACCAACAATCCCTGGATTATCCGCCCGGCAATGGTGCCGCAGAAGCTGGGCGTGAAGCAGTTCACCATCGTCAATGATTTCGAAGCGGTTGCCCATGCAGTGGCGCGCGCACCGGATGACCAGTTCCTGCACCTTGCCGGCCCAGACGAACCACTTGCCAGCGAAGGCACGATCAGCGTGCTCGGCCCGGGCACAGGGCTGGGCGTTGCCCATCTTTGGCGTTCGGGCAGCGAATATCGCGTGACAGCCACCGAAGGCGGGCACATCGATTTTGCCCCGCTCGACCAGATCGAAGACGCGGTGCTGGCGCGTCTGCGCAAGCGGCATAACCGTGTTTCAGTGGAGCGGGTGGTCGCCGGCCCCGCAATCGTGGACATTTACCAGACACTCGCCGCGATGGAGAACCGCAAGACACGCGATGAAGACGATGTCACCATCTGGACCCGCGGGATGAGTGACCAGGATTCGCTCGCGGCTGCGGCGGTGGACCGGTTCTGCCTGTCATTGGGCAGCGTCGCGGGCGATATCGCACTGGCGCAGGGCGGCTTCGGCGGGGTCGTGATCGCGGGCGGACTGGGATATCGCTTGCGCGACCATCTTCCCAGTTCAGGCTTTGCGGAACGCTTCCGCGCCAAGGGCCGCTTTGCCGGGTTGATGTCGCGCATTCCGGTCAAGCTTATTACTCATCCGCAGCCCGGCCTGTTCGGCGCGGCCGCTGCATTTGCCAGAGAACATTTTTGATGATGGATATAGAAAGCGTCATGCGCCTGGCGCCGGTTGTGCCGGTGATTGTGATCGACGAAGTCGAGCATGCCGTACCGCTGGCCGAAGCGCTGGTTGCAGGGGGATTGCGCGCGCTCGAAGTGACGTTGCGCACGCCAGCCGCCCTGCCTGCGATTACGGCGATGAAGCAAGTGCCCGGTGCGGTTGTCGGCGCGGGCACAGTAACCAACCCTGAAGAGCTTGAAGATGCGCTCAATGCAGGGGCCGAATTCATTGTCTCGCCCGGCCTGACCGAGCCGCTCAGCCGTGCAGCGATTGCTGCGCAAGTGCCGTTCCTGCCCGGCACAGCCAATGCCAGCGACATCATGCGCGGGCTTGATCTGGGCCTCAGGCATTTCAAGTTCTTTCCCGCCATGGCCGCAGGCGGCCTGCCCGCGCTAAAGGCGCTCGCGGCACCGTTTGGCCAGGTGCGCTTCTGCCCCACCGGAGGCATCGGACCTGACAATGCCGCTGAATGGCTGGCACATGATTTCGTGCTTTGCGTAGGCGGAAGCTGGGTTTCGCCCAGGGGTGCGCCTGACAAGGCGAAAATCGAGGCGATGGCCCGCGAGGCAATGAAACTGGGTTCATGAACGGTATTCCAGGCCTGATCGAGCGGCTTGGCCAGCTCCACAACCGGACGCGGGAAACCCCGTTATTCAATCCTGTATTCCAACTGGGCCTTGACCTGTCGCGCCAGCTGGAAAGCGGAGAACTTGATCTTGATGCGATCGAGGCGCTGGTGGCAGAGCTTGAGTGCGAAAGCATGCAGAGCCGCGCTGCGCGCCTGCGCCGACTGGTTGCGCCGGTCGCGCCGGACCAGAACAGTCAGGCGCTGGCAGATGCATTTACAGAGTCCGATTTCGATACCTTCCGCGCTCGCTGGGAACGGCCGCAGCTCAATGCCGTGTTCACTGCCCACCCTACTTTCCTGCTCACACCGCAGCAGTCTGAAGCGGTGGCAGAGGCCGCCAGCAGCAGCGCCGAGATCGACGCCCGCGTGTGCGTAACCGGCGCCGTGCGGCCTGCAATCACGCTTGGCTACGAACATGGCCGGGCGATGCGCGCGATTTCCCACGCGCAGGACGCGCGCGACATAATTGTTCGCGAGGCGCTGGAACATGCCGCCGCCAAATGGCCCCAGCAATGGCATGATCTGGCGCCGCTGCCGTTCCGCTTCGCTAGCTGGGTCGGCTATGACATGGATGGCCGGACCGACATCAAGTGGTTCGATTCCATCGGCTTCAGGCTGTCCGAAAAGGCCGAGCGGCTGGAGCGCTACACCGCCTCGCTTGAGGCGATCGACCCGCAGCATCGGTTGCTAGGCACGCTGCGGCCTGCCCTTGCCCATGCGCAAGCACGCATGACAGATTTTGCGGCAGACCTCAGCCAGCCCGAAACGCTGTCTGCCGCCGCCAACCGGCTGACTAGCGACGATCCGCACAAGCTGCTCAGCCTGACGCCGTTGATCGAAGCGCTGGAAGCGGACGCACGCGAGGCCGAGACGGCGCGTGCAGTACAGCTCAAGACACTGGCTGCTGCGATGCGCGCCGACGGGCTGGGCATGGGCTGGATCCATTTCCGCGTAAATTCGAGTCAGCTCCACAATGCCATCCGCCGCCGGATTGACCCGGACAATACGCTGGACCTGGCCAGCCAGGGGGCGGTTGCGGCACTGCGCGATATCCTGGCTGAAGTTAAGCCGCTGCGCAGTAACTTTGCCGCGCTGGCGATCGAAAGTTCGACCGCAATCCGCCAATTCCTGGCGATGGCGCAGATTCTGGCGCATGTTGATGCAGACACGCCGATCCGAATGCTGATTGCCGAATGCGAGCAGCCTTCAACCATCCTTGCGGCGCTATATTTTGCCAAACTGTTCGGGATCGAGGACAAGGTCGATGTATCGCCCTTGTTCGAAACCGAGAGTGCGCTTGAGCATGGCGGGCGTTTTCTCGACGCGCTGTGTGCCGAAGAAAGCTACCAGCAGTATGTGCGAAAACGCGGACGGCTGGCAATCCAGACGGGCTTTTCCGATGCCGGGCGTTTTGTCGGGCAAATCCCCGCAAGCCTTGCGATCGAGCGGCTCCAGGGTCGGCTGTGCGAGGCCATGGCGGCAAGCGGCCTGACCGATGTCGCCGCACTCATCTTCAACACACATGGCGAAAGCATGGGTCGCGGGGCCCACCCAGACAGCTTTGCAGACCGTTTGACCTGGCCGCTCAGCCCTTGGGCCAAACGCCGTTTCCAGCGCGCCGGGATCCGGCTCGAGCCCGAGGTCAGCTTTCAGGGCGGCGATGGCTATCTGTTCTTCGCCACGCCCGAACTGGCGCGCGCCACGCTCACCCGCATTGCCGAGCTGCGCCCCGCCGAAACCAGCGCCGATGCGCCGGTCGATCCGTTCTATCGCCGCACCGATCTGAGCCTGGATTTTTACCGCGCGATCCGCAGCCATCAGCGCGAACATCTGGAAAGCCAGACCTATTCGCGCGCGCTCACCGCCTTCGGCCTGGGCTTGCTCAATTCCACTGGCAGCCGCGTTTCGCGCCGCCAGGGCGATCTTTCCGCCGATCGCGAAATGAGCTTGCGCCAGATCCGCGCGATCCCGCACAACGCGGTCCTGCAACAACTTGGCTATCCGGTGAATGTGATCGCCGGGATCGGCAGCGCGGCCGACGGAACATATGAAGAGCTTGCGCAGCTTCTCACCGAAAGCGAACGCGGGCGGCAGTTGATCCGTCTCGTGCGCAGTTCCAATGCGCTGGCCAGCATCAAGACGGTGGCGGCGCACGGCGAATTGTTCAACAGCGCCTATTGGGCAAGCCGCCCCTATCGCGGCACGGAAAGCCATTTGTCCGACGCTTGCGAAGCGTTGGCCGAATATCTCACCAAGGATGACCGCGCGGGCGTGTTTCGTCGTCTGGCCTCGCGCCTGCGGGTCGATGCGCTCAAACTACACCGGCTGCTGGCGCTGATACCTGACGAAAACCCGCTTGAAGATCGCGAACATACCCGCCGCCTGATCGGTGCGGCACAGGCCATTCGGCTGACTTTGCTGCAGCACATGTTTCTGCGCGCTGTTTCTATCCCGGCTTTCAGCCGCGCCAATGACATTAGCCGCGACGATGTGCTGGAAATGGTATTCACGCTGCGGATCGATGACGCATTGGCGCAATTGCGGCGCGCCTATCCCACGCACTTTCCGCAGATAACCGACTTCGCCGTGG
This sequence comes from Altererythrobacter chaiwopuensis, assembly GCF_054957755.1. Classification (NCBI taxonomy): domain Bacteria; kingdom Pseudomonadati; phylum Pseudomonadota; class Alphaproteobacteria; order Sphingomonadales; family Erythrobacteraceae; genus Altererythrobacter; species Altererythrobacter chaiwopuensis. The sequence goes on along the minus strand of NZ_JBTXJG010000001.1, from coordinate 1,069,860 downwards.
ACGAGCCGAGCGATTATCCGGATACCAACGATGAAGGCTATACCGCGATCGCACGCGATTATATTGACCGGATCGAGCGGTCCTATGCGCTGTGCCTGCGGCTATCTGCGGCAATCGCGAACGAGTTCGGCGCGCACGGCTAACCGCGCTCAGCGGCGCGGCGGTTCCGGGCGCAGCACCCATGCGCCCTGTTCCACCCGTGCCAGCACCCCGCCAAGATTGCCGCCCTCGCCTTGTTCAAGCGCGTCCAGCAGCTCGGCAACCTGCGACAGGCGCGGAGTGCTGCCAAGTGTGGCAATTGCGCGCGCCAACACCCGCAGCCTGATCTCGCGCGGGGTTTCTTGGCCGGGCGCATAGCGCAAGACGCCATCACGCAGAAGAACGCAGGTGTCCCATTCTCGCGCTGCAAAATGAGCCAGAGCCGCCTCGGCCTGGCCTAGCCAGGCTGCGCTTTGCGCAATCGCAACGGGATCAAGCCAGTCCGCATCTTCCAGCGCCTTGCGGATTAGCGCCCGGTCAAACCGCTCATCCTCGTTGGAGGGGTCGCGCGCCGGTTCGATACCTGCTGCTCGCACGATTGCCTCAAGCGCTGCCTTGCGCCAGCCAAGCAAGGGCCGCAGTACCGGCCCTGCGCCTGCCGGGTTAGTACCGCGTTCGCGCACCCCTGCCAGCCCGCTCAGCCCGCTTGCGCGATTGAGCCGCATCAGCAAGGTTTCCGTCTGGTCATCTGCGTGATGAGCAGTCAGCAAAGCGGCAAGCCCGCGAGTTTCGGCCCAATCGCCCAGCGCCCGATACCGCGCAAGCCGCGCCTGCTGCTGAAGATTTCCAGCGGCGACCTCCACATTGAGCGTGGCGTGCGGAACGGCGAGCCGCCCGCACAGGCCAGCCACCATTTCAGCTTCCGCAGCGCTTTCCGGCCGAAGTCCGTGATTGACGGTGGCCGCTTCGATCCGCCCCGGACAGGCTGCCTGCGCGATCAGCAACAGCGCCAGGCTGTCCGGCCCGCCTGACACCGCCACGCCAAGCCGCGCCGAACCTGCTCCCAGGCGGTCAAGCTCCGTCCGGAACCGGGCGATCAGTTGAGGTGTGAGCGCCGTATCAATTACAGGTCACTTTCTGGCGGTTCGCCTCATACTGGTCCTTGAGGCGGCCAGCCGCAAGCGCCGGATAAGTCTCGCCAAATTCCGCCAATGCAATACATGCGCGATTGGTGTCTCCAAGCGAGATCATCGTTTCGGCAAGGTAAAGCAGGCTGTCGCCAGCGCGTGCGGCCTGCTTTTCGACCTGGTAATTGCGCAGGAACCACGGGGCTGCTTCGCGTGCCTTGCCATCGTCAAGATAAGCGCGGCCAAGCAGGTTGCGGCCATAGGTGGCGCGCCAATGCTCCGGATATTTCTCGACAAAAAGCGAAAGCTGCTGCTGCGCTTCGGGATAGAAACCGGCATCCCACAGGCGGAAGCCATAGGTATATTCATCGTCGCCGGCATCGTCGGTCTGCGGTTTGGTGATCGCCTGCACACCCGCGAGCCGATCTGCGCTGGGCCCTTTCGCAGCAGCGGCTGGCGGAAGCTCGGCGCTACCGGTTGAGGCTCCGCCAGTCATCGCGGAAAGGTTACTTTGAGTAGCAGGTGCCTCTGGCTCGCTCGGCGCTGGCTCGCTCACGGGTAACACCGCAGGGGCAGAAAAAGCAGCTTTCCCTGCTTCAAGTGCAGCCACCCGCTCTTCCATCAGGGCAACAGCGTTGCGGTTTTCCTCTCCCGCAGCAGTTAACTGCTGAAGCTGCGCCTCGATCGCATCGAGCCGGGCGAGGATATCGGTTACAGCAGTCGTTGACGGCGTGTCGATGGCAGCGGTGCCTTGCGGCTGGGCCGTGCTGATCTCGGGCTCGAAAAAGCGAGCATCTCCGCCGGGAAATACCTTGCGCTGGAGCGCGCGAATCTCGGCCTCGATCTTGCGCACGCGAGCTGCAGAAACCTCATCCTGCGCAACCGCGGGCACTGGCGAGGTCGCAACAACAGACAGGGCAAGCGCCGCCGCTGCAATCGGTGTGAGGGAAGGCAATTTCACTGCGAAAACTCCTCGATCAAATTACGCGCGGCTGCGCGCGCTCGCGGCAGCCTTTAGCGCATTGCGCCTGAACCTTAAAGGAATCCTGCCTCAATCCCGCCCCTCAAGTCGAGCGGCGCAGATGCCAAAATGGTGGGTAATCCTCAGCCGATAACCATCGCAGGCGCAGAGTTGGCTTCAATCATCGCGGCGGGGCTGGCTTCGCCGGGTTGACCGCGAGTGCGAAGCGCTTCGGCCGTGATGGCAACATCGCGGATTACCACTTCCTCCTCTGACAGTTTGGGAACCCGCTGCCCGCCGACGGTGATCGCAAACGCATCAGGCCGCCCGGTCCAGATACGGGGGTCGCGCGCTTCGCTGGGGACGACAAACCGCTCTCCCTCGCTCATCAGCTTCTGTTCCAGCCGGCGCCCGCCAGCTTCATAGAAGCTTACCCACACACCCTCTTCGAGTGCAGTGAATACAACCTGGTCGGGCGGAAGAACCGGGGAACCGGCCCGCTCGGTATTGCTTGCACCCGCAGCAACCGCTGCGGCAGTGGGGCCGGGTTGCTTCTCGGCCACTAGCGGAGCCGGATCAGCGCCCGGCGCAGAATGGCTTGCGTAAAATGCATAACTTCCCACCGCCAACACCAACGCTGCAATCGCTGCCGCCCAGATAACTCCGGCCGGCGGCACCTTGGCCGGATCACCAGGTTCGAATGCAGGTGTATAGGCAGAGCGGCGATCGCCGCCTTCGGCAAATTCGCTGCGCAGGGCATTGATCAACTTCTGGTCATCAAGCCCGACCTCTCGGGCGTAGGTTCGGGTAAAACCGAAGGCATATGTGCGGGCGGGAAGTTCAGAGAATTGGCCCTGCTCCATCATGTCCAGATAGCGCAATGAGATACGTGTCCTTTGCGCCACTTGCTCAAGCGTAAGGCCTTGCTCTTCTCGCGCGCGGCGCAACCTCTGGCCCACCCCTTCAAGGGGCAGTTCTTCGCCCGTTTCGCCAGTTTCTTCCTCAACCATGATATCCGCGACCTTTTTTATTTGCTGCAAGAAGCCGCAAGAACGGCCTTCCTGTCAAGCGAGCTGGCGTCGGGACGAGATCGGATCGGGACGAGATGGCCAGCAGACCGGTAAATCAACGCCAAACCGGTGAAATTCATCAATCGGTCTCGATCCCGCGCGCTTCGGCCCAGTTTTGCACTTCCTGCCGCAAATTGACTTGTGGATCAGCGAGCCAGCCGCTCATTGATTCGGTTATCTCCTCCAGATCAACCTTGCGAATCAATTCCTTGATCGGGCCAACCGCAGCTGGCGTGATCGAAAGGCGGCGAAAGCCGATACCCATCAATGCCAGCGCCTCGAGCCGTCGGCCGCCCATTTCGCCGCACACGCCCAGGTCAACATCCGAGCCCACCATCTGGTTGGAAACCCTGCGCAGGAACCGCAGGATCGAATGGCTGATCCAGTCGTAACGCTCAGCCAGCTTGGGATTGGCGCGATCGGCGGCGAACAGGAACTGGGTAAGGTCGTTGGTGCCCACTGAAAGGAAGTTGATTTTGGGCAACATCAGATCAAGCACTTCGGCCAGCGCGGGCACCTCCAGCATCGCGCCATAACGGATCGCATCAGGGATCAACTTCTTCTGCCTGCGCAGATAGTTGAGCTGGCTGTCAAAAACCTGCTTCGCAGCGTCAAACTCCCACGGTTCCGACACCATTGGGAACATCACATAGAGCTCGCGCCCGGCGGCCGCCTCCAGCAGCGAACGCGCCTGGACCTTGAGCAAGCCTTCGCGCTCGAGCGCCAGGCGCAAGGCGCGCCAGCCCATCGCCGGGTTTTCATCATGCTCGGCCTGCTCGGATTGCAGATAGGGCACCGCCTTGTCACCGCCAATGTCGACCGTGCGGAAAATCACCGGCTTGTCACCGGCGGCATCAAGCACATCGCGATAAAGCCTGGTCTGCCGCTCGCGCTGCGGCAAGGTGGCCGAAACCAGAAATTGAAACTCGGTACGGAACAGACCGACTCCATCCGCCCCGGTCATCGCCAGCGCCGAGATATCGTCACGCAGGCCGGCATTTATCATCACCTGAATGCGTGTGCCGCAGCGGGTGAAGGGCTCCACGTCGCGTAATTTGGCGTAGGCCGCCTGTTTCTTGCGCGACTTGGCAAAACGTACAGCGAAGGCATCGGATATCTGCGGAGAAGGGCGGACATGGGCTTTCGCGGTATCGGCATCAAGCAGGATTTCATCGCCACTGCGCACGATCCCGCGGATCCCGCGCGCGCGGCCAAGCACCGGAAGGCCCATTGCGCGGGCAACGATTACCACATGCGCTGTGAGCGACCCCTCCTCAAGGACAACGCCCTTGAGCCGCCGCCGATCATATTCGAGCAATTCGGCCGGCCCGAGGTTGCGCGCAATCAGAATCGAATCGCGCGGCAAGCCTTGCTGCGCTGCGGTGCCAAGCTGGCCCGAAACGATCCGCAGCAGGCGGTTCGCCAGATCCTCAAGGTCATGCATGCGGTCTGCCAGCAACGGATCATCAATTTCCCGCATGCGCATGCGGGTGCGCTGCTGGACCCGCTCGATTGCGGCCTCGGCAGTCAGGCCGCTATCGATCGCCTCGTTAATGCGGCGGCTCCACCCTTCGTCATAGGCGAACATCTTGTAGGTCTGGAGGACCTCCTCGTGCTCGCCACCGATGCCGAATTCGGCCTGGTTCGCCATATTGTCGATCTGTTCGCGCATCTTGTCAAAGGCGCGGTAAACCCGCTGGCGTTCGGCCTCGATGTCATCGGCCATAACCTGGTCTATCGTGACGCGCGGCTGGTGATAGACCGCCTGGCCGAGGGCCAGCCCCTTTACCAATGCAAGCCCGGTGATGGTCTGCATCCCCGTTTGTGCGTCGGAAAGACCGCGTGTTTCTTCGTCGACCAGCTCGGCATTGGCAATCAGTTCGGACAGGACCATGGCGGTGGTCTGCAGTGCCTCGATCTCTACATCCTCATAACGGCGCGGATCGACATGCTGCACACACAACACACCCACCGCCCGTTCGCGATAGACGATCGGTACGCCGGCAAAACTGTGGAACTTGTCCTCCCCTGTTTCCGGGCGATACAGGAAGTCAGGATGCGCCTTGGCCTCAGCCAGGTTGAGCGTTTCGATATTGGCGGCAATTGTGCCGGTGAGCCCTTCGCCAATCGCCATGCGGGTAACGTGGACTGCACTGGCATTGAGCCCGCGCGTAGCAAACAGTTCGAGCATGCCCTCGCGCAGGAGATAGATCGAGCATACTTCGCTATCGAGGCTCTGCCCGATGATATCGACCACCTGGTCAAGCTTGCCCTGCGCATGCAAGCGCGAAGCCATCACCTCGTGCAGGCGGGTGAGGATCAAACGAGCAGATGCAGTGGCAGACATGCCCGAGCCTATAGCAGCTTCAACGCAATACGGAACGCCGCATCAACGCGCATGCACGCGTTGCAGCGCCGCCGGGGGCAGACTTCCGAAAATCAGGCTTCGGCGAGCGCTTCCTTGATCCTCAGCTTGCGCTTCTTGAGTTGTTGGATCGTCGCATTGTCAGGCGCGGGTCGGTTCATTTCATCGCGCAACCGCGCTTCAAGACCGGCATGTTTGGATTGCAGCGCTTGGACGTGAGACGATTCCATCAAGGTTCTCCTTTACGTTGGGACCGCAGGGGCGACTCGTCCGAACGCGGACGAGCCACGAATTGTCATCAAACCATATAATGCTTAACTTGAAAAGACTGGCTGAGCCACTATTCGGCTCGAAACATCCGGCGCGCAGCAAGCCGCCGGTTTCAGGAGGCAATCGAGTGTCCGAACAAGAGCTTCGCAAGCGGCTGGAACTGCTGCGCACGGAGCATCGCGATCTCGATGCAGCCATTGCTGCGTTGACCGAGGCAGGTTCGCAGGACCAGCTGCAGATAGCGCGCCTCAAAAAGCGCAAGCTGAAGCTCAAGGACCAGATCTCCCTGATCGAGGACAACTTGTTGCCTGACATTATCGCGTGATTGCGCCGGTCAGGGCGCGGCAGCCGCTGGTCGAAAATTGTCGTTAACGACGTTTAGCCAGACCTGCTGCGGCAAACCGCCTCCTTGAATATTATAATTTATTTTCAATGATTTCTTGGTTAATACGGGCTTACGATCCGTTCCGCTTTGGGACAGTAGGTGGAGAAGTAGCGGACAATATGGTTGCCGCTCTGGACCTTTGCCGCGCAAGCGTTTTAGCGATGCGAACATGTTTCGAACCAGCAGCCTTTCACGCCCGATCATTGAATCGCTTTACAGCGAAGCCTTGCTCCTGGCCGATGAAGTACGCGCTGTGTTCGCCCTGCGCATGGGGGATCAGGCCGCAGGCGGCAGCGACGAGCTGCGCCTGGTACTGTCGAGCGAGGGCTTGAAGGCGACGACACGGATGATGCATGTGCTCGCCTGGCTGCTCAACCAGCGGGCGTTTTTCTCCGGCGAGCTCAACGAAATGCAGTTGCGGCGCCACGGGCGGTTGCCCGAGGATCGGGATTCGTGCCCCGAAGATATGGAATTGCTCGAGCCGGCGACCCGCGCCCTGATCCAAGATACGATCCATTTGCATCGCCGCATCTCCCGGCTCGATGAAGCCTGGAGCGAGCATTTTGCCGCGCGGCCGATGGTGCACAACATGCACGAGCGGCTGGGCCGCGCGCTTGGCCAGCGCTGATCCGCTTTACTGAAGCAGTTGCGAGGTTCAGGCCGCTGCCAGCGCCTCGTGCCAGCGCGCCAGCCGCTCTGACCTGACCGCATCAGCCATATCGGGTGTAAAGCTGCTCGAATGGCCACGCATTGCCGCCGCTGCAGCTGGAAAATCCGGATATATCCCTGCCCCTGCTGTAGCCAGCATCGCCGCGCCAAGCGCGGTCGTTTCCACGAAATCAGGCCGCTCGACGGTGAGATCGAGCATATTGGCAAGATCCTGCGCCATCCAGTTATTGGCGCTCATTCCGCCATCGATCCGCAAGGTGCCCCAAGGCGCACCATCGGCAGCAAAAGCTTCAGCCAAATCATACGTCTGGTGCGCCATCGCCTCCAGCGCGGCGCGTGCCAGCTGCGCCTTGCCGCTGGCAAAGCTGAGCCCGGTGATCACCCCGCGTGCCTCGGCCCGCCAATGCGGCGCGCCCAACCCGGTGAGTGCGGGTACGATGGTGACGCCTCCGCTGTCGGGAATTGAACGCGCCAGCGCTTCGGTCTGCCCAGCCACATCAACGATGCCAAGGGAATCACGCAGCCACTTCACGAGGCTGCCGGCCACGAATACCGAACCTTCGAGCGCATAGGTCCGCTCGCCGCCAAGCTGGTAGAGCACTGTGCCCAGCAGGCGATGGCTCGACACGGGAATGTCTTTGCCTTTGTTGGTGAGGACGAAAGCACCGGTGCCAAAGGTCGCCTTGGTTTCGCCAAAGGCCAGGCATGCCTGGCCGATCGTGGCCGCCTGCTGGTCACCCGCGAGCCCGGTGATGGGAATCTTGCGACCTAGCCATTCGGCTTGAGCAATGCCAAATTCGCCCGCATTGTCGACCACTTGCGGCAAAGCGCGAAGGGGCACGCCGAAAAGGTCACAAAGGCCCTCGTCAAAACCTGCCCCGTCCAGCGCCATCAACAATGTGCGGCTGGCATTGCTGGCATCGGTCAGATGTTCTCCGCCGGTGAGCTTCCATACCAGCCAGCTCTCGACCGTACCGAAGGCGAGCCTGCCTTGTTCCGCCGCGCCGCGCACGGCAGGGGCATTCTCGAGCATCCAGCGCATCTTGGTACCGGAAAAATAGGGATCGAGCAGCAGCCCGGTGCGCCGCTGGACTTCGGCTTCATTTCCGGCGGCACGCAGGGTTTCGCAAAATTCCGCCGTGCGCCGGTCCTGCCACACGATCGCCCGCGTCAGCGGCTCTCCGCTATGCTTGTCCCAGGCGACAACCGTTTCGCGCTGGTTGGTGATACCGATACAGGCGATCCGTTCTGCCCCGCCAGCTTTGCTGGCAACCTCTCGCGCGCAGGCCAGCGTCTTGTCCCAAATCTCGGCGGCATCATGTTCAACCCAACCCGATTTCGGGTAGCGCTGCTCGAGTTCCTGCTGCGACTGGCCATGCAGCTTCCCGTCCCGGCCGAACAGCATCGCACGGGTCGATGTGGTTCCTTCGTCCAGCACCAGGATGAATTCACTCATGCAACTCTCCTCAAATTCGTTGGCGTGACATGTGCACGCTCAATTGCCATATGCAAGCCATGGCATTTCCACCCAAGCCCTGGCCAACCGGCGTGGCCGAGCAATGTGAACCGTTGGTGCGGCGTGTGCTCGCCCCCAATCCGTCACCCTATACCTACACCGGCACGCAGACATATATCGTCGGCAATGCCGGCGACGTGGCGGTGATCGACCCTGGCCCGGCGGATGACGCGCATCTTGGCGCTGTTATCGATGCAATCGGTGATAAGCGGGTGATTGCGATCATGTGCACGCATACGCACCGTGACCATTCACCGGCTGCCGCACCTCTGGCTCAGCGCACCGGCGCGCCGGTGGTTGGCTGCGCACCTTTGGTGATCGACAGCACTGTCTTGAAGGAATGGGGGCCGCGTTCGGACGAGGCTTTTGACACGACCTATGATCCTGACCGGGTGCTGCTAGATGGCGAAGCGATGGCGGGCGAAGGTTGGACCCTGCGCGCGCTTCATACCCCCGGCCACACCTCCAACCACCTGTGCTTCGCGCTTGAGGAATCAGGCGCATTGTTCACGGGAGATCACGTGATGGGCTGGTCAACCAGCGTGGTGATCCCGCCCGATGGCGACATGGGCGATTACATGAAAAGCCTGGAAAGGCTGCAATCGCGCGATGATCGGATCTATTACTCTGCCCATGGCGAACCGATCGAGAAGCCCCGCCAATTGGTACGCGGGATGATGGGGCATCGCCGCCAGCGCGAGAACCAGATCCTGCGCCTGCTGGGCGAGCGAGCGCGACCAATCCCCGAATTCATTCCTGAAATGTACAAAGGGCTCGACGAGCGACTGGTCAAGGCCGCGCAGATGAGCGTGCTGGCGCACCTGCTTGACCTCGAGAAACGGGGGCTGGCTGGGCGCGACGGGGAGATCTGGCGGGTCGATTGACGGCGACGGACGGCAAATTGTATTTAAGTGATGGTTCGGATGGGTCGCTTTCTGAGGGGAGAGGCGATGGCAACGGTAACAGGCAATTCCGCAGCGGGAAGAGAGCAACGATTCTTCCTGATCATGGCATGGGTCATGTCGCTGGTCATAGTGGCAGGGTTTTCGCTCAATCTGGCCATGGGCCGGTCAAGCTTTGATGCGCCCTGGCAATATCACCTGCACGGGGTGGCCTTCATGGGCTGGATCGGGCTATTTCTTGCGCAGAATACCTTGATCGCGGGAGGCAACATCGCGCTCCACAAGCGGCTCGGTCAGGTCGCCTACTTCTATATTCCGCTGATGGTGGTGCTGGGCTTCACCATCATGTTCGTTTCCATGCGCCGCACCGGCGGGCCGTTCTTTTTCGACCAGAACGAATTCCTGGTCAGCAATTCGTTGCAGTTGCTGGCGTTCGGCGGCCTCGCCTTCGCGTCGCTCAGAGCACGGCGATATTCGGGCTGGCACCGGCGGCTGATGTTCGGTGCCATGGCGATCCTTACCGGGCCCGGCCTCGGTCGCTTGCTCCCGCTGCCGCTGATGATGCCCTATGCATGGCGGATCACCATCGCGGCGACACTGATCTTCCCGATGATCGGGATGATCGCCGATTGGCGCCGCAGCGGTAAGGTGCACCCGGCGTGGCTGTGGGGTGCGGGTTTGATCCTGGGTGCGCAGATTCTGGGTAGTTTCATCGCCTATACCTCGCTGGGCGTTTCGTTGACCGAACTCCTGCTCGCCGGTTCGCCCGGCGCCGAACGGCCGATGGCGGCCTATCTGCCGCCCGGCTTCGCGATGTAGCGGCCGAAACGCGCTCGCAAATCGCCGCTGGCGTCCTATATGAATGCCAGAGGCAACTGACTGGATTGATTGATGAGCGTCCTGACCAAAGTCCCCACCGGCAAGGATCTGCTGGCCGAGATTGACCGGCTGCGCAAAGAGCGCAACGCGGTGATCCTGGCGCATTATTACCAGACTGCCGATATCCAGGACATCGCCGACTTCGTGGGCGATTCTCTGGAGTTGAGCAAAAAGGCAGCTGAAACCGATGCCGATGTGATCGCCTTCTGCGGGGTCAAGTTCATGGCCGAAACGGCCAAGATCCTGAGCCCTGAAAAGATCGTGATCCTGCCCGACATGGATGCCGGCTGCAGCCTTGAAGACAGTTGCCCGCCCGAAAAATTCAAGGCTTTCCGCGAGGCGCATCCCGATCACATCGCGCTGACCTATATCAATTGCTCGACCGAGGTGAAGGCGCTCAGCGACGTGATCGTCACCAGCTCGTCCGCCGAAACGATCCTGCAGCAGATCCCCAAGGATCAGAAGATCATCTTCGGGCCTGATCGGCACCTGGGCGGCTATCTCAGCCGCAAGTTCAACCGCGAAATGCTGCTGTGGCCGGGCGTGTGCATCGTGCACGAGGCCTTCAGCGAAACCGAGCTGATGAAACTGAAAGAGCAATATCCGGGCGCCCCGGTGGCCGCGCACCCCGAATGCCCGCCCTCGATCATCGACCACGCCGATTATGTCGGCTCGACCAGCGGCATCCTGAATTTTGCCAAGACTTTCCCGGGTGACACGCTGATCGTCGCAACCGAGCCGCACATCATCCACCAGATGGAAAAGGCGCTGCCGGAAAAGCATTTTATCGGCGCGCCGGGGGCTGACGGCAACTGCAGCTGCAACATCTGCCCCTATATGGCGCTCAACACGATGGAGAAGCTCTATGTCGCACTGCGCGACCTCGAGCCGCGTATCGAGATCGAGGAAGGGCTGCGCCTCGCCGCCAAGAAGAGCCTCGACAAGATGCTGGAAATGGCGGGCAGCACCGTTGGCAAGGGCGATCTGGGGCGCGCTTGAACCTTCTGCCCATCTCCAGCGTTAGGACGCCATGACCGAATATCCGCGCCGGCTGTGGGCCGAGCTCAATTCGAACTACTGGTTCTATCCGGCGCTGTTTTCCGTAATCGCGGCGCTGCTGGCGCTGGGGCTGGTCTGGGTCGACCGCAACGGGTTTGCCGAATTCCTCAATGGTGTGGATTGGATCATCCCTGCCCGGCCGCAAGGTGCGAGCAATATGCTCACCGTGATTGCCGGATCCATGATCGGGGTCGCCTCCACGGTATTCTCGATCACTATCGCTGCGGTCGCTTATGCCAGCGGCGCCTATGGCCCGCGCTTGCTAACCAATTTCATGGAAGACAAGGGCAACCAGTTCAGTCTGGCGACCTTTATCGGCACCTTCGTCTATGCGCTGGTGGTATTGCGCGCAGTCCGCAGCGAGGATGAAATCGCCGCTACCGCTGCAGACGCTGCCGCAACCAGTTTACCCGGCTTCGTTCCCCAACTCTCACTGTTGGTCGGGATGGGTCTGATGGCTGTATCGATCGGCGTGCTGGTGTTTTTCCTCAATCACATCCCTGCCAGCATCCGGATTAACACTGTGCTGGAAGGGATTGGCAAGCGGCTGCTGAAAGGGATCGAAGAAACCTATCCGGAACAGGACAAGGGTCTGCCAATCACCAAATCACCCAAGGGCATTCCGGTTCTGGCGGACCGCGCAGGCTATGTTCAACTGATTGCCTTCGATTCTTTGGCGCGCCTGGCCAGGAAATCGGAAGGGCGCGTCTCGCTCAGCGTGCGCACTGGCGATTTTGTGCATCCGGGCATGACCATTGCCGAATTGTGCGATGTCGATCTGACCGATGACCTGGCTGAGGATCTGCGCGATAAATTCACCCTTGGCGCAACCCGCACACCGGATCAGGACCTGCAATTCCTGATCGACGAACTGGTGGAGATCGGCCTGAGGGCGCTTTCCCCGGGAATCAACGATCCATTTACCGCGATCACCGCGCTGCATTGGCTCGGCGCGGGAACAGCATTGCTGGGAACGCGCGATTTGAACAAGGACATCGGGGACGAAGACCACGCTGTGTTAAAAGATCTGGTGGTGCCCCTTCCCGATGATTTCAATCATTATGTCAAACGTGGTTTCGGCAATTTCCGCAGCGCTGCCGCCACCAGCCCGCCCGCCGCGCTGGTGATGTTCGATACGCTGAGGAACTGCGCCGCACCAATCAGTAATGAAACCCGCAAGGCCGCGCTGCATCAGGAAGGCGAGCGTCTGATCCAGCAAGTCCGCCAACAACTGACCGGCCCCGATCTGGAAGATGTGGAGGCACGCTTTGTCAGTTTCAGCAGGGCAATGGCGGGCTGATCCGCCGGGCTGAATTCCCGCTATTCATCAGCCACCAGATTGGCGGGATTGGCCTTGCTACCCCGCGCAATCACCAGCGCACTTCCGAGAAGCACCATGCCCATGATGTCGAGCGGCGTCAGCATTTCGCCGAACACGCTGTAGCCCACCAGCGCCGCCACCGCCGGCTGGGTCAGCAGCGCCAGCCCGATCACCAGCGGCGGGAAATGGCGCATGGAAAACACCAGCAGCCCCTGCCCCACCAGCTGGCTGGAGACGAACAGGATCAGGATCGGCGTCCAGTCGGTCGGCCATACCGGCTCGCCTTTCACCAGCGCTATGGCGAGCAGCATCGGGCAGGCAAATATGCTCACCCACACCAGCAGGCTCCACCCGCCGATGGTCTGCCGCGCGCCTTGCAGATTGATCAGATAGACCGCGTAGAGCAATCCTGCAGTGAGGCAGAACAAATCGCCGATCAGCGTGCTGGTGGAAATCTCGGCGCTGCGCCCCATCAATATGCCTGCACCCGCCAGCGCGCAGACAATCGCAACCCATTCGAGCCCGCGCGGCAGGCAGCGCGCGATGATGAAGCCCCAGAACAGCAGCACGATGCTGCCCGCATTGCCGAACAATGTCGCATTGCCGAGCCGGGTCAGCTCGATCCCGACATGCCAGGTGGCAAGGTCGAGCCCGAACGCCAGCGAGCCCAGAGCGACGAATATCAACGTCCGGCGAGGGATGCCGGTCAGCGCCTGCCCGCTCACCCGCGCCAGCAGCACCAGAAAGGGCAGCGCCAGAAACAGGCGCCAGAACCCGGCGGATACCGGCCCGGTATCGGCCAGCCGCACCAGCCACGGGCCGAGTGCAAGCGCAACATTGCCCGCTAGCAGGGCAAGCAGCAGCAACCAGCCGCGTGGCTGGGCAAGTTCTGCTTGCATGCCCCGCTCTTTTTCCATTGCCCCCACTTTTTCCACGGGTTGCGCACTAGCTGCGAATTCCCCAAGTGCGAAGCCGAATAGTTCGCATGGAAAGGACAATCACCTTGCACGACACTCTGTTCCAGCCGCTCACCATGGGCGCACTTGAAGCAAAGAACCGCATTTTCATGGCCCCGCTCACGCGTGGACGCGCCGCCGAACCGATGTTCACCCCCAACGAACTGATGGCGACCTATTACCGCCAGCGCGCCGGGGCGGGGATGATCCTGACCGAAGCGACCGGGATCAGCCGCGAGGGTCTCGGCTGGCCCTCTGCGCCGGGCATATGGAGCGACGAGCAAGCCGAAGCGTGGAAAGCCTCGACCAAGGCTGTTCATGAAGAAGGCGGGCTGATCGTGATGCAGCTGTGGCACATGGGGCGGATCGTCCACCCCGTGTTCCTAGATGGTGAACCGCCGTTTTCGGCCAGCGCCACCACCGCGCCCGGCGAAGCGCATACTCCGACGGGCAAGCAGCCCTATGCCGAAGCGCGCGCGATGACGCATGAAGATATCAAGCGCACCATCGGCGATTACCGCCGCGCCGCGGAGAACGCCAAGAAGGCGGGCTTTGACGGGGTGCAATTGCACGGCGCGAACGGCTATCTCATCGACCAGTTCCTGCGCGACAAGACCAACCTGCGCACCGACGAGTATGGCGGTTCACCCGAAAATCGCACCCGCTTCATGCGCAAAGTGCTCGAAGCGCTGATTGATGTGTGGGGCGCAGACCGCGTCGGCATACGTCTTTCACCCAATGGCGAGACTCAGGGCTGCGATGACAGCAATCCGCCCGCCACCTTCGGTGCGGCAGCAAAGGTCTGCCAAGAGCTGGGCCTGGCATTTGTCGAACTGCGCGAGCCGGGCCCCGATGGCACCTTTGGCGCAACCGAGGTGCCCAAACAGAGCCCGCTGATCCGCGAGATCTATTCGGGCCCGCTGATCCTCAACAGCGATTACACCGCCGAGCAGGCCGTGGCCGACATCGAAAGCGGCAAATGCGATGCGGTGAGCTTTGGGCGGCCCTATATCTCGAACCCCGACCTTGCCGAGCGCATTCGGGTGGGTGCGCATTGGAACCCCAACAAGGATGTACCCAAGAGCTGGTATTTCCCGATTCCGCAGGGCTACACCGATTATCCGACCCTGGCCGAGGAACAGGCCGCAGCCTGAGCGCTATTGCAGCGTATCGTCGGGCTCTGCCGGTGCGTCCGGCGGAGCCCCGCCATCGGCTTCGTCGGTAGCTTCGTCACCCTCTGCTGCCGCCGCATCATCCCCCTCACCGACTGGCTTTTGCCGCAGCACTGGCGACTGCGATTGCAGCTGGTCGAGCGGCAGCATCTCGTCGCTGATCGTGCCGCCCAGCACTTCACCTTCGGCTTCGCGCGCATCCTCGCCGCGTTCGGGCGCTTGCCCGCCGCAGGCCGCCGCCGCCAGCAATGCCGGAAGGATTGCAAGGTTCAAGCTTCGCATGAATTCTTTCCACTCACCTTTGCCAGATGTTCAAGAAAGCCGGGCGCTGCGGCAATCAGCGCCTCGTCCCATTGTTGCGGCGAAATGTCGAGCCCCAGCCGCTTCAGGCTGGTGACGCCATATTCCTCTATCCCGCACGGCACGATTCCTGTGAAGTGGGCAAGGTCAGGCTCGAGATTGACCGAAAAGCCGTGCATTGTCACCCAGCGGCGTACGCGTACGCCAATGGCACCGATCTTGGCTTCGCGTCCGTCAATATCCGTAGTCCAGATACCCACGCGGCCGTCCACCGCCCAGCTTTCAACCCCGAAGCGCGCCAGCGTGGCGATCACCCATTGCTCGAGTCCGTGCACGAAACAGCGCACATCCTTGCCGCGCTTGGTGAGATCAAGAAGCACATAACCAACTCGCTGGCCCGGCCCGTGATAGGTGTAGCGCCCGCCGCGCCCCGCCTCGACCACTTCGAAGCGCGGATCGAGCAGTTCGTCTGCCGCCGCGCTGGTTCCCGCGGTGTAAACCGGCGGATGTTCGAGCATCCATACAAACTCGCGCTCGTCACCCGCCGCAATCGCGGCATTGCGGCGCTCCATCTCGGCCAGTGCTTCGCGATAGGGCACTTGTCCGGCTTCGCGCCGCCATTCAATCGTATCTGTGGCTTTGAGCTCCATCGCCAATTGCGTGGGAGCATTCGCTGCGCTTATCAAGGGGCAATCAGCTTGCGAGCGAATTCGGGGAGGGTGAGATGAAGTTCGACATGGGTGCCGCCTGGAACACGGCCACCGGATTGATCGGCAAGAACCGCGACATGATCGTGGTTGTAGCTGGCGTGTTCTTCTTCCTGCCTTATCTCGCCACCACTCTGCTGATGCCGCAGGCGATGAACCCTCCGGTCGCCAACCCGGAAGATATGCAAGCCATGCTGGCGGTGATGCAGCAAACCTACATCGATTACTGGTGGGTCATGCTGATCATCTTCGTCAGTCAGGGCATAGGTACGCTCGCCCTGCTGGTGCTGCTGACTGATCGCGCCCGACCCACGCTGGGCGATGCGCTCAAGCGCGGGGCGGTGTCCTTCCCCTCTTATTTTGCCGCCAATATCCTTGTCGTGCTTGTTGCTGCCGTCGCAATCATGCTGCCCGTTGGACTTGGCTTCGCCACTGGCGTCGCCGCCATCATGGTGCTGGCCGTATTGCTGGCGATACCGCTGGTTTTCTACCTGATGGTCAAGTTCTCGCTGATCATGCCCGCAATCGCGGTCGATGGAATCCTCAATCCGGTCCAGGCGCTGGCGCGTTCGTGGCGTCTGACCAAGGGCAATAGCTTGCGCCTGTTCCTGTTCTATTTCCTGCTGCTGATCGCCATCACGGTGGTGATCCTGCTGGCGACGCTGGTGCTGGGCGTTGTGTTCGCGGCCATAGGCGGAGAAGTGGAGCTGATCGGCAATGGCATCGTTACCAGTCTGGTCAATGCGGGTTTCGTGGTGATCTTCCTCGCCGTTCTTGCCGGGGTCCACCGCCAACTGGCGGGCGAGCGGCCGGAAGAACTGAGCGAGACTTTCGACTAGGGCCTATTCGGCGCCTGCCTCGCCTACCACGTCTGCCTTCCAGCCCCAGAACATCTTGCATGGCAGGATGTTGAGCCATTCGAAGCCCTGGTCGATCCGCGCATAATGTGGGCGCATATAGTCAAGGCATGCCGCAGTGAACTGATAGACCAGGAAACCGCCGCCGGGGCGCAGCGCGCGGAAGGTCGCTGCCCCAATCGCCGGGGCTACACCGGCCGGCAGGGTCGAGAACGGCAGTCCTGACAGGATGTAATCGGCATGTTCGAAGCCGTGATCGCGGATGATCTGCTCGACATCAACCGCCGATCCCAACACCGCGTGGAAGCGTTTGTCGCGGATCGTGCGTTTCAGATAGTCGATATAAAGCGGGTTGGTATCGATCACGATCAGCGTGGCATCCCCGCTCAGACGGTCAAGCACCGGGCGGCAGAAAGTACCGATACCGGGGCCATACTCCACAAACAGGCGGCAATTGCGCCAGTCGACCGGTTCCAGCATCTTGCGCACGGTAAAGCGCGAGGACGGGATGATCGAGCCGACCATCCGCGGGTGCTCGAGAAAACCGCGCAAGAAAACCGCCAATTGGCCGGTTTGGGTTGCAAGCCGGTCACGCAAGCGCCGCCGCAATTCGATAGCAACTCCCTTGGAGTTCATTAGACTTCCGCAGACCCCTTTCGAAACGCCAGTTGCGCGAGTTCGCAGATGCTGCGGTACATTGCAAGCTTGAGCTGGCTCGCCTAGCGGTGGATTTGTCATGGCTGACATGGAACCGCCCCCCCCGCCCCCGCTCGCACCAGGCAAGACGGTGCCGCATATCTCACGCGAGCGGATGGTGCTGCTTTTCTCGGTCATGCTGGTGACAGCGGCCGGGAACACGGCGATGCAATCGGTAATGCCGTCCATCGGCACCGAGCTGGGCGTGGCGGACTTCTGGATCAGCCTGGCCTACACCTGGTCTGCCCTGTTGTGGGTCATCTGTGCACCGATCTGGGCCCGCCGGTCAGACCGGCGCGGGCGCAAGTCGATGATGGCAGTGGGGCTGGTGGGATTCATCGCCTCGATGGGATTGTGCGGGATCGTGCTGTGGTTCGGCCTTATCGGACTGATTCCGGCTGTGTGGACGCTGATACTGTTCGCCCTGGCACGCAGCCTCTACGGCGGATTCGGATCGGCCGCGCCGCCCGCGGTGCAGGCCTATGTTGCCAGTCGCACGCCCCGTTCCGAGCGGACACAGGCGCTGGCGCTGATCGCCTCCAGCTTCGGGCTGGGCACGGTGATAGGCCCCGCCCTGGCACCGATGCTGATCTTTCCCAAAAGCGGATTGGTCGGCCCGTTTATCGCCTTTGCGCTGATCGCTGCGGTTGTGCTGGTGGCGCTGCGGCTGCGCCTGCCCAATGACGCACCCAGCTATGCCGCGCGCGGAAGGGTGGTAACCGCCCCCTTTAGCGCCGGCGCCAATTCCTCGCTTTCAGGCGATGATGACAGCGACGATACGCCGGCCGGCGCAGTTTCGGAGCAAAGAGCGGAGGAAGAAGATATTCCCCGCCTGAGATGGAACGATCCGCGCGTGCGCCCGTGGCTTGTTGCAGGCCTTCTGGGCGGCCATGCCCAGGCCGCCACTCTGGGGATCATCGGCTTCTTCATACTCGACCGGATGGGGCTGCGCGCCGATCCGATGGCAGGAACAGGGCCGATCGGAATGGTGTTGATGGCGGGTGCGATTTCAACCTTGCTGGCGCAGTGGGGTCTGATCCCGATGCTCAAGCTTGGTCCGCGCGCTTCGATCATGTGGGGTATGGCGCTGGCAGCGCTGGGAACAGTGACCTTCGCCGTATCACACGATCTTCACTCGATCTCGCTGGGTTTTGCCATCGCATCGCTTGGTTTCGGCCTGTTCCGTCCAGGATTTACCGCCGGGGCTTCGCTCGCCGTCAGCAGGCGCGAACAGGGCCAGGTAGGCGGCACCGTCGCTTCGGTGAACGGGGCCGCCTATATCTTGGCACCAGCGGTCGGAGTGTGGCTATACGGCCATCACCCGGCAATCGGCTTCTCCGTCATCTGCGGCCTGTGCGCGATGGTCTATGTGCTCGGCTGGCGCTGGCTCACCCCGGATGAAGTCTTGACGCGCGACCTCGCCTGAAATCGCGTCAAAGGATTTCGCGCACGACATCCTGAGGACGGCACAGCCGCACGCCTTTCTCAGTCTCCACCAGCGGGCGCTCGATCAGGATCGGATCTTCAGCCATCGCATCGAGTACGGTGTCAGCATCGGCATTGCGCAGGCCGCGCTCTTCGGCGTCGGTGCCGCGCACGCGCAGTCCCTGGTGCGGGGCTATACCAGCGTCGGCATAGAGCTGCGCCAGCTTTTCGCGCGAGGGTGGATCCTTGAGATATTCGACCACTGTCAGGTCGATGCCGGCTTCTTCGAGGATCGCCAGCGTCTTGCGCGAGGTTCCGCAATTGGGGTTGTGCCAGATGGTTGCCTTCATGCCTTCGATCTCCTGCAGGAATACTGCTTGCACAGCGGCTTTGGCCGCGTTGGCGACCTAGCGAGGCAGTTTTTCCCGGGCAAGTCCACTCTCACTCTTGCATTTGCGAATAATTCTCAATAGCGACTCGCTCACGGATCACGACTCGAAAGATTGGACGATTTACATGAGCAAATTTGGCAAGGCATTCTGGCTCGCAGGGGCAACGCTGATTGCGCCAATGGCGGCGTCGGCTGCGGAAAGCGCCACGGCAGCGAGCGCGGAAGAACAGGCACGCCAATACCTGCCCGAGGGGATTATCGTGACAGGTGAGCGCGAAGGCTATGCCGAGGAGGACGGTTCATCGGGCACCAAGACCCCCACCCCGGTCATCGATGTGCCGCAGACGATTACCTTCATCACACGCGACCAGCTTGAGGACCAGTCGGTGCGCCAATTGGGCGAAGCGCTGCGTTATGTGCCGGGGATCAGCCTCGAAACCGGCGAAGGCCACCGCGACGAAATCTTTATTCGCGGCCAGGAAACAACCGCCGATTTCTATCTCGATGGGCTGCGCGATGACGCGCAATATTATCGTTCGCTTTACAACGTCGAGCGGATCGAGGTGCTCAAGGGAGCCAATGCGCTGATCTTTGGCAGGGGCGGCGGCGGCGGCGTGATCAATCGTGTCAGCAAGACTGCGCGGATCAATGGCTTTGCAGCGGAATTCGACGCTTCAGCCGATAGTTTTGGTGCTTTCGCGCTGACGGGCGACGTCAACGCCACACTGTCGGATGTGGCAGCCGTGCGCTTCAACACCGCCTATGAGGAATTCAACAGCAATCGCGATTTTTATGACGGTCACTTCATCGGCATTTCACCGACAGCGACCCTCGATCTTGGCGAAGCGACCCGCCTGACGGCAACCTATTCCTATGACGAAGACCAGCGCCTGGTCGATCGCGGCAATCCGTCCGATGGCGATGGGCCGCTGCGCGGCTTCCGCGACACCTTGTTCGGCGCCCCGGACTTCAACGATACCAGTTCGCAAGTGCACATTGCCCGCGCGCGGATCGATCACGAGTTCTCGGGCAATCTCTCGGGCAATGCCACCCTGCAGTTTGCCGATTATGACAAGGCCTACAGCAATATCCTGCCCGATGGCCTGCGCAATGGCGGAGCCGATGTGCAGTTTTCGGGCTATCGCGATACGCAGACACGCCAGAACTGGATCGCGCAGGCAAACCTGGTGTGGGAAATCACCACCAGCGGTATCGACCACAAGGTCCTGACCGGGGTCGAGGCCAGTTGGCAGGATTCAAACAATGGCCGCGCCAACGCGTTCTTTGCTGATGGCGCAGGTGGCACGACCAACCGCTTCACCGCCCCGCTGTCCGATATCTTCACCTTTCCGGACATCACGCTCGGCGCCCCCGTGCGTGATCGCGACAGTCAGCTCGAAGTGCTCTCGGCCTATCTCCAGGACCAGATCGACATCGGCGAGCATATCCAGCTGATTGCGGGGCTGCGCTGGGACCGGTTCGACCTCAAGACGGTCGAGCAGCTCACCGGAGTGCGCGGCGATCGCGTGGACGAAAAGGTCAGCCCGCGTCTGGGCCTGATCGTTAAGCCGATTGAGCAATTGTCGCTTTATGCGAGCTATGCCACGAGCTTCCTGCCGCAAGCGGGCGATCAGTTCTTCTTGCTGACGCCTGGCGATACCGCATTCGAGCCCGAGAAATTCACCAATTACGAATTGGGCCTAAAATGGGCGCCGAGTGACAAGCTGTTCCTTACCGCAGCTCTGTTCCAGCTCGAACGGACCAACGTCAAAGGTCCCGATCCGCTTGACCCTTCGATCACTACCCTTGTCGGAGAAAGCCGGACCCAAGGGGTTGAGCTCAATCTGGTCGGCGAGATCATGCCCGGCTGGCAAGCCAATATTGGCTATACTTATCTCGGCGGCAAAATCACCAGCACAAGCAATGAAGGCCCGGCTGGCCGCCGCCTGCAACAGTTGCCCGAACACCAGATCAGCGCCTGGACACGCTATGACATTTCCAAGCAGTTGGGTTTGGGCCTCGGCGTGATCTACCAGGACGAGCAGTTCGCCAGCTTTAGCAACGCCGTGACACTGCCCAACTATGTGCGTGTCGACGCTGCGGCCTATTACACGGTGAGTGAACGGCTCGCCTTCCAGTTCAATATCGACAACCTCTTCGACGAGCACTATTTCGCCAGCGCCCACGGCGACAACAATATCCAGCCGGGCGATGCGTTCAGCGC
The DNA here is from genome assembly GCF_054957755.1 of Altererythrobacter chaiwopuensis. Lineage (NCBI taxonomy): Bacteria > Pseudomonadati > Pseudomonadota > Alphaproteobacteria > Sphingomonadales > Erythrobacteraceae > Altererythrobacter > Altererythrobacter chaiwopuensis. Next base: position 1,048,629 of record NZ_JBTXJG010000001.1, on the reverse strand, counting down.
AAGGCTGGGAGTACGGCTGAAGCTTTAATTTAAAGCGATGCTCATTCCGCCTCGCGCGGGGCGAGCGACCGAATAGCGGGCACCTCGCGCGCGGCATCCTCGGCACGGATGCCGGGCGCAGGTGCAGCGCTGATCGTCTCCAGCCGCCTTGCGACCCGGCCTGCGCGCTGTATCGCGCGGACCAGCCGCGGATAGACCCCGCAGCGGCACAGGTTCGGAATCGCTGCCTTGATTTCTGCCTCGCTGGGATTGGGGTTGCTGCGCAGCAAAGCTGCCGCCGCGATCGCAATGCCCGGTGTACAGAAACCGCACTGGATCGCCTGCTCTGCCACCAGTGCCTGTTGCACCGGATGCGAGCGATCTCGCGAAAGCCCTTCGATCGTGGTGATGAAGCGCCCTTCGGCCTCACCAATTGTGACCAGGCAGGATCTGAGCGCTGCCCCGTCGATCAGCACCATGCAGGCCCCGCAATCGCCATTGCCGCAGCCATATTTGGTACCGGTAAGATTGGCCGCATCGCGCAGCGCCCACAGCAGCGGGGTTTGCGGATCCATTTCAAACTCGAGCGGACGGTCATTGACGGTCATGCGCGACATCTGCGCGAAGTCTCCCTTGGCGCGATAGGCTGGCCCGCGCCTATCGCATGGCCCCGCAAGCCGCACAAGCCGTGGCCGATCAATCGCCACATTTCACTTTGCCAGCCCGCCGCCCCCCGCTACGCACGCTGTTGATGAGCGGGAATGCCAAATTGACGCGCGGATCGATCCGCGGGCATCTCGTGACGCAGACCCTGCCCATGATCGTCGGCGTCGCGGCAGTGATGTCGATCGGCCTCGTCGATGCCTATTTCATTGGCCAGCTGGGCAGCGAGGCACTTGCCGCCATTTCCTTCATTTTCCCGATCAGCGTTGCCGTCGCCAGCCTGGGCGTGGGCATGATGGTGGGGATCAATTCGGTGATCTCGCGCGCGCTGGGCGAAGGTGACAGCGACCGTGCCGCACGCCGCGCCAATTTTGGCATTGTGCTGTCGGTCGCCTTCGGCGTGCTGATCGGCAGTTTGCTTTATTTGTTGCTCGACCCGCTGTTCAGCCTGATGGCGGCATCAAGCGAACAATTGCCGTTGATACGCAGTTACATGCAGCCCTTCGCGCTCGGCTTTCCGCTGATGATGGCGATCATGGGAATCAACGGCGTGCTGCGCGGCCAGGGCGAAGCGCGCAAGACCTCCTATGTTTCGATCACCTATGCCGCCGCCAATTGGGTACTCGATCCGATCCTGATAACCGGCGCCTTCGGCTATGAAGGCCTGGGCATGGTCGGTGCTGCCTATGCCACGCTGATAGGCTGGGGGTTCGGCATAGCGATGGGCATATGGCTGATCAGGCAGGCTGCCATTCCCATCAGCTTCAAATTGCTTGGCCAGTGCCGCATCGGGGAGTCCACCACCGCGATCCTTGGCGTGGCCGGACCAGCGGCATTTTCCAACGCGATCAATCCTATCGGCCTGTCGGTCCTGACCGCACTGATTGCATCGGAAAGCGCTGCGGCGGTGGCAGGTTTCGGGGCGGCGGGGCGCGTGCAAAGCTTCGCCGTGGTGCCTTTGCTGGGCCTGTCGGGCGCGATCGGCGCAATCATCGGCCAGAACTGGGGGGCAAGACAATATGCCCGGGCGCGCGAAGCGATGTGGCTCGCGGGCCTGTTCTGCGTAGGATACGGTTTGATCACCGCGGCCATGCTTTCATGGGGCGGGCGCTGGTTCGCCGATTTCTTTACCGAAGACCCGGCAATCATTGATGAATTCGCGAGCTACCTGCGGATCGCGGCCTGGGGTTACGCCGGGTTCGGTTTGCTGATCGTGGCCAATGGTGCGCTCAACGCGCTCGACAAGGCCAATTCCGCATTGATGCAGTCTTCGGTCCGCGTGTTCCTGGTGATGTTGCCGCTGGGCTGGCTCGCACGCGAATTTTACGGTTCAAGCGCGATTTATGCAGCCGAACTGGCCGCCAATCTGGTGGGCGGTACCGTAGCTGTCCTGGTGGTCTGGCGCGCAATGCGCCGCTGAAATCGGCCAGGTGACACTTCGTTAACCATCTTCGCCCATAGAGTTCGGCTGACGCGCCGGAACCGGGGGCTGGAATAATGGACGACCTGCTAGCGGATTTCATTGAGGAAACCCGCGAATTGCTTGAAGCGAGCGAAGGCGAAGTCATCGCCTGGGAAGCCGATCCTCGTGATCGCGCGCGGCTCGACACGATTTTTCGTTTCGTTCACACAGTCAAGGGCAATTGCGGCTTCTTCGACCTGCCGCGGCTGGAACAACTAAGCCATGCCGCCGAAGACGCGCTGGCCGATGTGCGCAATGGCCGCCGCGAACCCGACGCCGCGCTTGTTACCGCGGTGCTTGCCATCATAGATCGTATTTCGCAAATGATCGACGCGCTTGACACCGGCGAGGATTTTCCCGCCGGTGGCGACGAAGATCTGATCGCTGCGCTAGACGATCAGATGGGCGATGATATCACCACCTCGAACGAAATCGCCGCAATCGTCGAAGCAGCCGATCCCGCCGCACCGGCTGGCGGGACAGCCGCTTCATCCACTCCGCGATCAATTCGCCTTCCGGTAGACTTGCTCGACCGGGTGATGAGCGGCGTTTCCGACATGGTGCTGGCACGCAATGATTTGGCCCATCGCCTGCGCGAAGCGGGCACGCAGCCAACCATTGACGGGCCCTTCGAACGCCTCACCTCGATCCTGGCCGACGTGCGCGACGCCGTGACCCGGATGCGCATGCAGCGGATCGACCATCTGTTCGGCGCCTTCCCGCGGATGGTGCGAGATCTGTCGAAAGAGCTGGGCAAGCAGGTGATGATCGACATTGATGGGGGCGATGTCGAACTCGATCGTGAAATGATCGAGATGATCCGCGATCCGATGACGCACATCATCCGCAATGCGATCGACCATGGGTTCGAAACTCCGGCGCAGCGGATCAAGGCGGGCAAGCGCGAGATCGGCTTGCTGTCGATCTCCGCGCGCCAATCCGGCAATACCATTTCAATCATTGTTTCGGATGACGGCAAGGGGCTGAACCAGGATCGTATCGGCGCCAAGGCAGTGGCAACCGGCCTGATCACTGATGATGAGCTGAAAGCGATGTCGCATAGCGAAATCCTGCAGCTGGTATTCGCACCGGGACTTTCGACCGCTGAACAGGTTAGTGCCGTCTCCGGGCGTGGGGTCGGGCTTGATGTCGTGCGCGCCAATCTCGAAAAGGTCGGTGGATTGATCGAAGTGTCAAGCTCGCCGGGCGCAGGCGCCACTTTCACTCTCCGCATCCCGCTTACGCTCAGCATCATAGCCGGGCTCACCGTGGAAGCCGCCGGGCAACAATTCGCCCTCCCGCAAGGCTTTGTCGAGGAAATCCTGCACGGCGATTCAGCAGAGCTCGACCGGGCGCAGCTGGGCAAGGCGGCGATGATCACATTCCGCGGTGATCGCATCCCATGCCTTACCCTCGCCGACGTGCTCGAACTTGGCCGGAATGACGATCTCGGCGGCGGCGTGATCGTGATTCTCAAACTGGCCCGCGGCAATCTGTTCGCGCTGGAAGTCGACGCGATCCTCAACCATGGCGACCTGGTTGTGAAACCGCTGGCCCCGTCGGTGATGCGCAGCCGGACATTTGCCGGATCGACACTGCTCGATAATGGTCGCCCGATCCTGCTGCTGGACATTCCCAACATCGCCGATGAACACAATCTGATTGCGGACGCGAGCGAGCGAGCGGCAAGATTCCCTGAGCAGGATCAGGCAGACAATGCCATTCAACGGGCCGATCAGGCCATGCTGTTTCGCACTTTTGGTGGTGCGCGCCGGGCGGTGCGGCTGGAACTGGTGCAGCGCATTGAAACAATTACCGTCGCTGCGCTAGACCAATCGACTGCCACCCCGCGTGCCGTTGTCGATGGCGAAATCCTGCCTCTGATCGGGCTCGAAGCAGGCCAGCAAACTGACACGCACATCCGCTTGCTGCGGCTGTCCGACGGCAGCAGTGAGCTGCTTTATGCGGTGGCGGCAATCGAAGATGCGGTAACGCTCAAGGACAAACTTGCGCCGGTCGAAGATGATCCGCTGGTCGAGGCTGTAACGCTGGTGGATGGCGAGCCGGTCGTGTTGCTGGATGGACATGCGCTGTTCGCGCGCCATGGCGCGGTGCCGCAAAGTGTGGCTGGCCTGACCTGCTCCCTTCCCGACAGTGCCTGGGCGCAGACCATTCTCGCTCCGCTGATCAGGGCTGCCGGCTATCAACAGGCGGATGACCCCGCCAGCGCCGACGTCGCGATTCTGCTTGACCGGGACGATACGCCCGATGGCGCAAGGGAAACCATCCGCCTGCGCAGTTTGCCCGACAGCCAGGCTTCGCCGGATGAGATGAAGAATTCGATCTATCGCTATGATCGTGAAGCCGTGCTCAGGGCGCTGCGCGCTGCAGGCAGGGGAGGAGCGGCATGAGCGAGCTGCTCGTCTTGGCAGAGATAGCCGGTCGGCGCTGCGCGTTTCGCGCGAATGATGTGCAATCGGTTATCGACATCTCTGAGATCACACCCGTTCCGCGCGCGCCCGAATTCGTGCTCGGCCTCGCTGCAATGCGCAGCCAGGCCTTGACAGTGATCGATTGCCGCACTGCGATCGGCGAGGATGCCGACGCATTCCCTACTGACCAGCGCGGCGCAGTTGTTCGGGTTGAAGGTCATTCCTACGCCCTCAAGCTCGACATGATTGACGATGTCGCCACAGCTCGCAGCGCAGCGGGCGAGATCGCCGGCGGCTTCGGTAAAAAATGGAACCACGTTGCCTGCGGCATGGTTGAAACCGATCGCGGCGCTGTGCTGCTGATCGACGTCGCATCGCTGATCGAAGGGCCGCGAGAAACCGGGCCTAGCGGTTTAAGCTAATGGTTACGCGTTCGTTCTATCAGGAAAAAAACAGAAAACAGAGGATCGCATGAAAACGTGTCTAATCGTTGATGATTCGCGGGTTATCCGCAAGGTTTCCAGGCATATCCTGGAGACCTTGGGGTTTACTGTGAGTGAGGCTGAAGACGGCCAGCAAGGTCTTGAGCGCTGCGAGGAATTCATGCCTGACGCGGTCTTGCTCGACTGGAACATGCCAGTAATGAGCGGGATTGAGTTCATCACCAAGCTGCGCCAGCGCCCTGGGGGCGAGCGTCCCAAAGTGGTGTTCTGCACCACCGAAAACGACGTCGCCCACATCCGCGAAGCGATCAGCGCCGGCGCCGACGAATATGTGATGAAACCGTTCGACCACGAAACGCTCCAGATCAAACTGCAGTTGGTCGGCTTTAACTGAGGACCGGTTCGATGGGGCCTCGCGCTTTCCAGATTAACTCGTCGCCGGGTGCCGCTCAAGGGCGGGTGCGGGTAATGATCGTCGACGATTCGCTTACGGTGCGCACGGTCTTTTCGCGCATGATCGGTAACGACCCGAAGCTGGAGCTTACCACCACTGCCAGCAACGCCGAACGCGCAATCGCGATCCTGCGTGACCGGCCGGTCGATGTGATCCTGCTCGATCTCGAAATGCCCGGAATGGGCGGGCTCGAGGCGCTGCCGCGAATTCTGGAAATCGCATCGGGCGCGCAAGTGCTGGTAGTGTCGTCGCTCACCGAAGATGGGGCCGAACACACTCTGACGGCGCTGTCGATGGGCGCTGCCGATACCATGCCCAAGCCGCGGCCCGGCCAATTTGACGAATCCTATCGCCGCGCTTTACTGGCCAAGATCCATGCCTTGGGCGGGGTCGAAGCGGACGATGTGCCCGGCCAACCGCGCGAAGGCACAATCGATCACGGCGCTGCAACTGCAATCTCCAGGAGCAATGCGAAACAGCCCGAGGTGCTGGCGATCGGCGGATCGACCGGCGCGATCCAGGGCCTCAACACAATCCTGCGCAGCCTGCCGCTCAGCTTTGACCTGCCGATTCTGGTCACTCAGCATTTGCCCGCCAGTTTCATTTCCGTGTTTGCCAGGCAAGTGGAAGTGGTCGCGGCGCGGCGCACAGTGATCGCCGAAGACGGAGTGGAGATTGCGCGCGGCGAAATCGCGATTGCAACCGGCCATGGGCACATGATGGTGGAACGTGCGCGTAGCCGCCTCGTCGCCCGGGTATCCAACGTGCCATCACGAAGCGGCTGCCTGCCCTCGGTCGATCCGATGCTCACCAGCGTGGCCGAAACCTTTGACGGCCATGCCCTTGCTGTGATCCTGTCCGGGATGGGCCGCGACGGTGCCGAAGGCGCGGCCAGGCTCGCCGCAGCAGGCGGCACCGTTTTGGCACAGGACCAGGAAAGCTCCGCCGTCTGGGGCATGCCTGGCGCCGCCGTGAAACAGGGCGCGGTGCATGCATGCCACCCGCCCGAAGCGCTCGCCAGGGAAATCCTAGAGTTCGCGGGGGCGGTGGCATGGAAGTGAGCAGTCCATCGCTCGAGCTAATTGCCGATCTCTTATCCGAGCATACCGGGCAACAGCTTACCGAACACCGCCGTTGGCGCGTGGCAACCGCACTTTCGCGCGTGTTCCGCGAACGCGGCATTTCCAATGTTGACCAACTGGCTTGCCTGTTGGCTGGGCCTGCCGATCCGGGCCTTGTCAATGAAGTGGTCGAGGCTCTGCTCAACAATGAGACCTATTTCTTTCGCGACAAACCGACATTCGACCAGCTGCCAACAGAGATCCTGCCTCAGCTGGCTGAACGGCGCGCCCACCGGCGGCGCTTGCAGATCTGGTGCGCCGGCTGTTCCACCGGCCAGGAAGTGCATTCGCTGGCAATTCAGTTCGCGGAACAGGCGCGTTCCTGGGATGGCTGGTCAATCGATATACTGGGCACTGATATTTCCGGTACGGCTATCCGGGCCGCACGCTGTGGGCACTACAGCCAGTTTGAAGTGCAGCGCGGGCTCAGCGTGCAGCAGATGCTGGCCCATTTCGACGAGACCGCGTCAGGCTGGCAAATGCACGCAGATACGCGAGCAATCGTTCGGTTCGAGCGTCACAATGTGCTCGATCCGTCGCCCAGCCGCCAGCCATTCGACCTTGTACTGTGCCGCAATGTGCTGCTCTATTTCGATCCCGATACCCGCCGCCAGGCATTTGCACGCCTGCGACAATCAGTGGCCGACGATGGCTTTCTGATGCTGGGCGCGGGCGAAACGGTTGTCGGGCAAACCGATGCGTTTGTTCCTGCTCGCGGAGTTGCCAGCATCTATACGCCACATGTGGCAAATGCTGCGCCCTCCATCGCGCTTGCCGGATGATCGCGAAAGCAGCGGAATGGTGCGCTTATCAAGGTAAATTCATGGTTTACGCTTCCTTAGCGAATGGCGGCTAATCCGGAATTCTACGGCGCGAAAATTGCGACATGGGGGACGTGTTGAAGCTGAAAGTGAACCAAATGCTGAGCGCGAAAGTGCCCCTGATGGCAGCGCCACTTGTGCCGCTCTCTGTCTTGCTGGGCACAGCATTGGTTGCGCTCCAAGCCAGTGGTTCGCTCGCGCTTGCTCCGCTCGCGTTGATCGCGGCTGGCGGCGCTGCACTTTATGCGGCGTCGGTCCTGTACCTCGCCCACGTTTCGCGTGCGCAGGCCCGCCTGCCACACGAGCACAGCGAGACTGATACGCTCAGCCGTCTGCCCAATCGGCGTGCGCTGCACCGCGATATCGACGAACATCGTGTCGCTGGTGAAGAAATCGCCATGGCACTGATTGATCTTGACGGCTTCAAGCAGGTCAATGACCATTACGGCCACTTTGTCGGCGACCAGTTGATCCGCAAATGCGCCGAGATCATCCGCGAAACCTGCGCCACTGAAGCGCGTTGCTATCGCCTCGGGGGTGATGAATTCGCGATTACCATGTTCGGCCCTGTCGCTGGCAATATTCTGGAGGGGATCTGCCGCAAGATCCTGACCCGGCTGGCCAAGCCGCTTGCTATCGAGGATCGTTCAATCACAGTCGGGGCAAGCATCGGGCTGGCACGTTCGACTGGCAAGGACGGGCTCGGCTCATCGGAACTGCTGCGCCGTGCGGATGTCTCCATGTATGCCTCGAAGCGCGCCGGAAAGATGCGCTGCACATGGTTCACGACAGCCCTCGACCGCAATCGCGAAGCCCAACGCGAGCTCGACGAGGACCTGCGCCGCGCCCTCGCCAACGAGGAATTCGTGCTGCACTATCAGCCGCTGGTCGATGCTGAAACGCGCGCGATCGTGGCGATCGAAGCGCTGATTCGCTGGAACCGTCCGGATGGCCAACAGGTGGGGCCGCATATCTTCATTCCGGTGGCCGAAGAATCGGGCTTCATCAACGAAATCGGGCTGTGGGTGTTACGCAAAGCCTGCACCGATGCGCTGCGCTGGGATGGCATTATGCTGTCGGTCAATATCTCTGCAGCACAATTGCGCAACTCGGAATTCCCGATTCAGCTCGGTCATATCCTCGAGGAAACCGGCTTTCCGGCGGAACGGCTTGAGCTCGAAATCACTGAAACCTGCCTCGTTCTCGACCCTGTTGTGGCCGAACGCAATCTTGATGTTATCCGCGGCTTCGGGGTGAACATCTCGCTTGACGATTTCGGCACCGGCTATGCGTCGATCGGCTTCCTGCGCCAGTTCCGCTTCGAAAAGCTCAAGCTTGATCGCTCGCTGGTGGTTAACGCCGGCAAGGATGAAGGCTCGCGGGCTATGATGCTGTCCAGCATTACCGTGGCCCGCGCGCTCAAGATGGGCGTAACAGCCGAAGGCGTCGAAACGCAGGAACAGGCCGATATGGTTCGCTTGGCCGGCTGCGACCAGATCCAGGGCTGGCTTTACTACAAGGCCATGCCCGCCAACTTGATTGACGATCACATCCCTTCTGCCGCGGCTGCAAACGGGCCCGGTCTACAAATCTCCAAAGGTGTCGCATGAGTGCTATTGAAGACGTTGCCAAACAGCTCCGCGCCGAAGTGGCTTCGGATATCGTGGAAGGCGGCTTTGCCCGTCCGGTTTCGCGCTTTCGCCTCAAAGTGTGGTTTCATGATCTTCCGCTGGCGAGCAAGATCCGTATGTTATTCGGCACTTTTCTGGGCGTGGCCATTGTCATATCATTGGTGCTGGGGGTTGGCCTCAGCCAGCTTTACGAACGGGATTCGATTCAGGCGGAGGTGCAGGGAGCGGTCCAGGTTTCTGCAGAGCTGCACGGCACCACTGGTGAATTTCGCTACAACGCGGTGCGTTATATCTTCGGTGGAGAAGAATCCGCGCTTGAACGCCAGCAGCAGAGCTACGCTGATGCAGGCAAGCAGCTCGAACAAATTGGAGCAGTGGTTGATCAGCGGGTGCCGGAACTCGGCGATCAGCTTGAAGAACTAGGCACCAGCCTGGCCGCCTATGACGCCAAATTCGACGAAATGCGCGCCAACCTGGCCCGCGAAGGCCGCAGCACCAAATCGGTTGCGCTTGCCTATGAACTTTCAGCCCAGGGTGATGCGCTTTTCGCACAAGCGGATAACTTCGGTTCCGATCTTCAGCTTGTCGCGGATCGCATCGAACAGTCAGTGATCGATTATTTCTTCAACCTGATTATTGTAATCGCCGTGGTCATCGCGCTCGCAGCCGCCGTAATGTTGGCCGGCTTGCGTTATCTCACACAGGATTTCGCCATGAAGGTGGCTGAAGTGACCGGCGGCATGACCAAACTGGCCAAGGGTGACCGTCACTTCGAGATCGAAGGGATCGAGCGCAAGGACGAGATCGGCGAAATGCTGCGCGCGCTGGCACTATTCAAACGTGCCAATGTCAAGCTGGAACAGTGGGCCAAGGAACGTGGAGAGCGCGCCAAAGCCGAGCTTGAAGAGCAGGAGCGGATCAGAAACGAAAAAACGCAGGTGCTGAGCGAATTCGCTAATCAGTTCGAACGTACTGTTGGTGACGTGGTCGGCGGTGTTGCCGCAGCTTCCAGCCAGCTCCAAAGCACCGCATCCGTTATGGCCAAATCAGCCGAGGAAGCCAGCCGCCAGACCACACTTGTCTCCAAATCGATGGACGAAGCCAATTCCGGCGCAACGGCCGCGGCGGCCGCAAGCGATGAATTTGCCATGTCCATCGGCGAGATCAGCCGCCAGGCGGCATCTTCGGCAGAGCTCGCCCGTGAGGCCAGCGCCTCGGCCAGCGAAGCCGATGCCACTATCTCTGCCCTGTCGCTATCGGCTGATCAGGTGGGCCAGATCGTCGAACTGATCCAAACCATTGCCCAGCGCACCAACCTGCTGGCGCTCAACGCCTCGATCGAGGCGGCGCGCGGCGGCGAGGCGGGGCGCGGCTTTGCCGTCGTCGCGTCGGAGGTCAAGGAGTTGGCGATGCAAACCAGCCGCGCGACCGAGCAGGTTGCCGAACAAATCCGGGCGATGCAGGATACAACCGGGGCCAGCGTAACTGCCTTGCGCTCAATCGCCAGCCAGGTCGAACAGCTCGAGGCGACCGCTGTTTCGATCGCATCGGCAGTGGACCAGCAATCGGTTGCTGGGCAGGATCTTGCACGCAGCATCGATATGGCCGCCCGCGCCACGGATGCCGTCTCAAGCCATGTCGATGAGGTGCGCGAGCTCTCGCTGTCGACTGGTGCCGCCGCAACGCAGGTGCTTTCTTCCGCGACCGACCTCGAGCAACAGGCCTCTACCTTGCGCGCGCAGGTGCACGAATTCCTGGCGAAGGTTCGCGAGGGATAAGCTGGACGGGGTGTAGCCCCAATTACGCCACGCTATCCGCGTTCTTGTCTGCGCTATCGCTTCGCTGCTTGAGCGCACGCCGATCCGCGCGGCTCGATCGTCGCAGTGACGAACTACCAAGGCTCCTCCACCGCCACCAACTCCTACGAAGGAAGCGATGGACGAGCTGCACTTGCTTGCGGCGCTGCGCTATGTCGCACTCAATCGATTTCGCGCCAGGCTTGTCGAGCGGACTCAGGATTGGCCCTGGTCAAGCACGCGCGCGCTGCTTGCCGCTGCCCAAGGCGACGGGCTGGCCGAGACCGCGCCGATGCTTGACCGGGTGCCGGATTTTGCCGCGTTGCT